>CAVWMM010000004.1:0-171524 GCA_963756105.1 uncultured Solirubrobacterales bacterium | reverse complement strand
CTCGACCACGCAGGTGCCTCCGGCGGCCTCGATCCGCTCCTTAGCGCTGGCGCTGAAGGCGTGGGCATGGACCGTCAGCGACTTGGTCAGCTCGCCCTTGGCCAGGACCTTTACGGGGACTCCCTTCCTGGTCGCCAGCCGCCGTGCGCGCAGCTGCTGCAGGGTGACCGCCTCGCCCGCCTCGAACCGGGCCTCGAGGTCGCCCAGGTTGACCGCCTGCGTGCGGGTCCGGAAGGGCTCGAACGGCATCGACTTCCTCATGTTGGGCCCGCGGAGCTTGCGCATCCGCATGTGGATCGGGTTCTGGCCGCCTTCGAAGTGCGCTCGCCGCTTGGCGCCCGAGCGAGCGCCCCATCCCTTCTGGCCGCGGCCCGACGTCTTGCCGGTACCCGAGCCCTCGCCCCGGCCGACGCGCTTGCGGGGCCGGCGCGATCCAGGAGCCGGCGTGAGGTTGTGGAGGCCCAGACGCTCCTCAGCCATCTTCGGATACCTCGACCAGGTGCTCCACCTTGCGGATCATGCCGCGGATCTGAGGCGTGTCGTCGTGCTCCACCTGGTGCCCGATCCGGCGCAGCCCGAGCGAGCGCAGCGTATCCCGCTGCCGCTTGCTGGCGCCGTTGCGCGACCGCCGCTGGGTGATCTTAAGCGCGCTCACGCCTCGTTCTCCTCGGGCTCACCGGCCGACGCTGGGGCCGCCTCCGCGGGCGATACCTCACCGTCCAACCCGAGCACATGGTTGACCGACAGCCCACGCAGGTCAGCGACCTCGTCGGGAGTCCGCAGCGACTCCAGCCCGGCCATGGTGGCCTTCACGAGGTTGATCGGGTTCTGCGAGCCGAGGCTCTTGGAGAGGATGTCGTTGATCCCCGCCAGCTCCAGCACCGCGCGCACGCCGCCGCCGGCGATCACGCCGGTCCCCGGAGACGCGGGCTTCAGCAGGACCCGTCCCGAGCCGAACGTGCCCGTGACCTGGTGCGTGATCGTGGAGCCGTGCTTGGGAACCCGGTAGAGATTCTTCTTGGCGCGCTCGACGCCCTTCTGGATCGCGACCGGCACCTCGTTGGCTTTCCCGTAGCCGATGCCGACCACGTCGCGCTCGTCTCCGACGACCACGAGCGCGGTGAAGGAGAAGCGGCGGCCCCCTTTCACGACCTTGGCGACGCGGTTGATCTCGACCACGCGCTCGGCGAGCTCCAGGCCGGTCGCGGAAACTGTGCGTTCGGAAGCCATCAGTGCACTGAGAGTAGCGGCGCCAGCGTTCTAGAACTCCAGCCCGCCCTCGCGGGCGCCGTCGGCGAGCGCTTTGACGCGGCCGTGGTAGCGATAGCCCCCGCGATCGAAGACGGCGCGCTGCACCTCGAGCGCGCTCGCGCGCTCGGCCAGCACCGCGCCGGCTCGGCGGGCCTGCTCGAGCGGAGCGAGCGCGCGGAGCTCGGGCTCCGTCCAGCTCACCGCCACGATCGTGCGGCCCGCGTCGTCGTCGATCAGCTGGGCGAACACCCCGCGGTTGGAGCGAAAGACGGAGACCCGGGGTCGCTCGCCCGTCCCGTGAACCTTCGCGCGGACGCGGCGCCGACGCTTGAGGCGGCCCTGTTCCCTCGTCACCGCGGTCATGCCCGCTTGCCCACCTTTCGAGCGACGTACTCGCCTTCATAACGGATCCCCTTGCCCTTGTAGGGCTCGGGCTTGCGCTGCTTGCGGATATAGGCTGCCACCTCGCCGACCCGTTGCTTGGAGGCGCCGCGAACGACTATGCGGGTGGGGGACGGCACCTCGAATTCGATTCCGTCCGGCGCCCGCACCGGAACCGGACGGGAGTAGCCGAGGGCGAGCTCGAGGTCACGGCCCCGCTGCTGGGCGCGGAACCCCACGCCCTGGATCTCGAGGCGCTTCTCAAAGCCCTTGGTTACGCCCTCGACCATGTTGGCTACCAGGGTCCGCGTCAGTCCGTGGAGCGCCCGGTCCTCGCTACGGTCCGTGGGCCGGCTGACGCGTACTTCGTCTCCGACCTGCTCGACCTTGATGTTGCGGGCGACGCGTTCGGAGAGCTCGCCGTTAGGGCCGTGCACGGTGACGCGCTCGGGCTCGATCGAGACGGTCACGCTCGCCGGGATGGGAATCGGTTGCCTGCCAATCCGGGACATCGCTGAAAGCTCCTACCAGACTCGCGCCACGACCTCGCCGCCAACCTGTCGATGACGCGCTTCGTGGCCGGTCATGACCCCCCTCGAGGTCGAGATGATTGCGGTACCCATGCCTCCCTGTATGCGAGGGATGTGCGAATGGTCGACGTAGGTGCGCCGCCCGGGCCTGGAGACGCGCTCGAGGCCCGAGATCACGGGCACGCGGTCGCCGGTGTACTTCAGCGTGACCCTGATCTCTCCGCCTGGCTTGCCCGCGCTGGGCGGAATCTCCTCGTATGAGTTGATGTAGCCCTCTTCGGTGAGGATGCGGGCGAGCTCGCGCTTCAGCCGCGAGGAGGGGATGAGGACGTCCTGGCGCTGCGCGTGCAGGCCGTTGCGCACCCGGGTGAGGAAGTCGGCGACGGGGTCGGTCATGCTCATGGAAGCCTCAGTCTCCTTGGGCCGATCACCAGCTTGACTTGGTCATGCCGGGGATGTAGCCGTCGTGCGCGAGCTCGCGCAGGCAGATGCGGCACACGCCGAACTTGCGGTACACGGCGCGCGCGCGGCCGCACCGTCGGCAGCGGGTGTAGGCCCGGGTCTTGTATTTGGGGGTCCGCCGCTGGCGGACGCGTTGGGAAGTCTTGGCCATCGGTTCCTTTACTCGGTGTCTGGGCCCTGGGCGCGGCGGTCGCGGGCGAAGGGCATCCCCAGCGCTTGGAGCAGGGCGAAGGACTCGTCGTCGGTGGATGCGGTAGTGGTGATCGTGACGTCCAGGCCGCGCACCTGGTCGATACGGTCGTAGTCGACCTCGGGGAAGATGATCTGCTCGCGGATGCCGAGCGAGTAGTTTCCGCGCCCGTCGAACGAGCGTGGGTTCAGTCCCCGGAAGTCCCTGATCCGGGGGATCGCGACCGACATCAGCCGGTCGAGAAACTCGTAGGAGCGCTCGCCGCGAAGCGTCACCGCGAGCCCCACGGGCATCCCCTCGCGGACCTTGAACTGGGCGATCGACTTGCGCGCGCGGCGAACGCTGGGGCGCTGGCCCGTGATCGTGGCGAGCTGCTCGGAGGCAGCGTCGAGCAAACCAGAGTCCTGCTTGGCATCCCCGACGCCCATGTTTACGGTCACCTTCTCGATGCGCGGAGCCTGCATCGGCGATGAGTAGCCGAACCGCTCCATCAGTCCCGGGCGGATCTCGTCGAGGTATCGCTGTTTCAATCGTGCCTGCATGTCTTCAGTCAAGCCGAGTCCCGCTGCGCGCGGCGACGCGGTAGTGCTGGTCACCCTCCGCTTCCATACGGATCCGGGTCGGCCGACCATCCGAGGGATCGGCGACCATCACGTTAGAGATGTGGATCGGCCCCTCCCTCTCGATCACGCCGCCGACCTGCTCGGCCCGCTGCGCTCCGGTCACCTGCCGCGGCCGCTGGTGGCGCTTGATCATGTTCAGCCCCTCGACGTAGAGGCGGTCCTGGCGGGGCTCGACGCGCAGCACCGTGCCGCGCTTCCCGCGGTCCTTGCCGGAGATCACGACCACCTCATCGCCCTTCTTTATGCGTGCGGGCATGGGTCAGAGGACCTCGGGGGCGAGCGAGACGATCTTCATGAAGTTGCGCTCCCGCAGCTCGCGTGCCACCGGACCGAAAATACGGGTCCCGCGGGGGTTGTTCTGGCTGTCGATCAGCACGGCGGCGTTCTCGTCGAAGCCGATATAGGTCCCGTCGTCCCGGCCGTAGGACTTCTTCGTACGCACCACCACGGCGGAGACGACGTCGCCCTTGCGCACGGAGCCCTGCGGGGTCGCGTGCTTGACGGTGGCCGTCACGACGTCGCCGACGGCGGCGTAACGGCGTCGCGACCCGCCCTTGACCCGGATCACGAGAATCTCGCGCGCGCCGCTGTTGTCGGCGACGCGCAGGCGCGACTCGTTCTGAATCATCCCGCGCGCTCCACGATCCGCTCGAGGCGCCAGCGCTTGTGGCGTGACAGCGGCCGGCACTCGCGCACGATCACGGTATCTCCGACGTGGGCTTCCCCTTGCTCGTCGTGGGCGTGGAGCGTGCGCGAGGTACGCACGATCTTCTCGTACCGGCGATGGCGGTGGGCCGTGTCGATTCTGACCGTGATGGTCTTGGGGGTCCGATCGGAGACGACGACGCCCTGGCGGGTCTTCTGGCGGCCCGGCCCGTGCGGGCGGGGAGCGGTCTGCGCCGCTGCCGCGAGCTCGCCCTCGCCGGCGGCCGGCTCGCGCCGCCGCTTCTCGCGCAGCCGCGCGCGCGCCTGGGTGCGCAGCTGCCGCTTACGCGCGCGCTCGGCCTGCCGCTCCTCGGGGGTGCTCGGCCTCCGCGCTCCGGGCTTGGCCTCCCTGGCGCTCCGCTTGCGCTCCTTGGGAGAGAGCTGTGGGCGCCGCGGACCCTTGCGGTTCGGGCGCCTCCGGGGCGTCCGGGGTGGCCTCGGGCTCCGTCGGTTCCTCAGCCATTGACCTCGATACCTCTCTCTTTTGCAATTGTCAATGCCCTCGCCACCTCCCGGCGCGCCCGGCCCAGCGACGACGTGTTGTCGAGCTCGCCGGTGGCGTGCTGGAAGCGCAGGCCGAAGAGCTCACGCCGCGCGGTCACGATGTGCTCCTGCAGCTCCGTGTCGGCCAGGTCACGCAGCTCTTGCGGTGTCAAAGCTCCTCCCGCATCACGAACTTGGTCCGCACCGGCAGCTTGTGCCCGGCAAGTCGCATGGCCTCGCGGGCGAGCGGCTCGGGGACGCCTGCCAGCTCGAACATCACCCGCCCGGGCTTGACCACGGCGACCCAGCCCTCGGGATTGCCCTTGCCTGATCCCATGCGCGTCTCGGCCGGCTTCTTTGTGAACGGCTTATCGGGATAGACGTTGATCCACACCTTGCCGCCGCGCTTGATCTTGCGCGTCATCGCGATTCGGGCGGCCTCGATCTGCCGGTTGGTGAGCCAGCCGGCGTCGAGCGCCTTCAGCCCGTACTCGCCGAACTGGACCTTCACCTGACCACGGGAGAGTCCGGCTCGCCGTCCGCGGTGCTGCTTGCGGTGCTTGACGCGCTTGGGAGAAAGCATCACCCGCCTCCCTCGGGCGGGGCGTTCTGTGCTTCGCCGCCGGAGCTAGGTGGGGTTGGCTGGCTCGACTGTCCGCGCTCGCCGTCCGTGCGACCCGGGCTGCGCGGGCCGCCCCTGCCGCCGCCGGATCCCGAGCCTCCCGGCCCGCGACGGCCACCGGGGCCCGAACGGCCTCCGGGGCCGGACCACCGGGGCCCGAACGGCCTCCGGGGCCGGACCCACCAGGGCCCGAACGGCCTCCGGGGCCGGACCCACCGCGGCCGCGGCCTCCGGCTGGGCCGCGGCCTCCGGCTGGGCCCCGCCCGCGGCCGTCGCGGCCGCCTCTCCCGCCGCGCTCGGTGGCCTGGGGAACGGGCTCGTCCATGATCGTGAGATCGGCGCCGGTGTAGCCCTCGGGCATGATCTCGCCCTTGTTGATCCAGCACTTGACGCCGATGCGGCCAAAGGTGGTGCGTGCCTCGTGGAAGCCGTAGTCGATGTCGGCCCGCAGGGTGTGCAGCGGCACGCGGCCGTCTGAGTAACCCTCGGTACGCGCCATCTCGGCCCCGCCAAGTCGACCCGAAACCTGCACCCTGACGCCCTTGGCGCCCGAGCGGATCGCGCTGGTGAGCGCACGCTTCATCGCGCGGCGAAACGCGACGCGGTTTTGGAGCTGCTCGGCGATGGACTGCGCGACGAGCCGCGCGTCCAGCTCGGGGCGCTTGATCTCGAGGATGTTGACCTTGACCTGCTTGCCCGTGATCCGGTGCAGGTTGCGGCGCAGCTGGTCGACCTCGGAACCGGACTTGCCGATCACGATGCCGGGCCGGGCGGTGTGGATGTTGACCTCGACCTCGGTGGCGTTCTTGCGGATCGTGATGTCCGACAGCCCGGCGTGGGACAGCCGGCCGATGATGTGGTTGCGAATCTCGGCATCCTCGTGGAGGTAGTCCGCGAACGCGCGCTCGTTGAACCAGTTCGACTTCCAGTCGTGGATGTAGCCGACTCGCAATGACTCTGGATGAACTTTTTGACCCATGGTGGATTACTGCTTCTTTGGCTTGAGTGAGATCGTCAGATGGCTCGTGCGCTTGCGGATTCGAGTCGCTCGACCTAGAGCGCGCGGCCGGTAGCGCTTGATTGTCGGCCCCTCGTCCGCGCGGACCGCTTTGATATAGAGGTCCTCGCCGATGAGCTCGTGATTGTGCTCCGCGTTCGCCACCGCCGACTCGAGCAGTTTGCTCCAGTCGCGCGCGATCGCGCGGGGGGTATGAGCGAGGATAGCTCGCGCCTCCTCAACGCTCTTCCCTCGGATGTGGTCGCAGACCAGTCGAGCTTTGCGGGCCGAGGAACGGACGTACTTGGCCTGGGCGCGAACCTCCACGTCGAGCGGCGGGCGCCGGCCGCGTCGACGTCGCGGCGCCGGCGTGGGGCCCCGTTCGGCGGGGGGAGTCGGTTCACGCCTCGGCCTCGGGCTCTGCTTCGGCTTCGGGCTCGGCCTCGGCTCCTTTCGGCCTCTTCAGTCTCGGGCTCGGCCTCGGCTTCGGGCTCGGCCTCTTCGGGCTCGGCCTCGGTGGCGGGCTCCTGCTCCTCCTCAGCCTGGGGGGCGACGTCGGCTGAGGACTCAACGCTCGCTTCGGCGGGCTCAGACGAGGCAGCGGTCTCCTCGGGCACGGCCGGGGCCTCGTCCTTCTTCTGAGCCACTCGGGGCCGCCTTCGACGAGGTCCTTGCTTTCGGCCCTCCGCCTGTGGCTCGGAGGAGGACGAGGCCTCGGTCGCCGGCGCCTCAGAGTCAGGCGCCGCCTTGCGTCGACGCCGCCGCTTCGGCTTCTCCTCCGCCGGCTCGATCTCGGGCGTCTCTTCGCTCATCGCCTCTTCCCCGTCCCGGCGTGGCCCTCGATACAGCCGCGTCGGCGCGAACTCGCCCAGCTTGTGCCCGACCATCGACTCCGAAATGAACACGGGCACGTGCCTGCGTCCGTCGTGAACCGCGATCGTGTGCCCGACCATCTCCGGGAAGATCGTCGAGGTGCGCGACCAGGTCCTGAGCATCCGCTTCTCGCCGGAGCGATTCATCGCCTCGATCCGCTCGAACAGGCGCTCTTCCACGAACGGGCCCTTCTTGCTTGATCTGCTCACCGCTTCTTACCTCGCTTCCGCCCGCGGACGATGTAGCGATCCGATTGCTTGTTCTTCTTACGCGTGCGGTACCCGAGCGTCGGCACGCCCCAGGGCGTGACCGGATGCCGGCCGGGGGTGGTCGATCCTTCGCCGCCGCCGTGTGGATGGTCGACGGGGTTCATCGCGGTCCCGCGCGTCTGCGGGCGCACGCCCATGTGGCGCTTACGGCCGGCCTTGCCGATGTTGACGTTCTGATGGTCGGCGTTGCCGATCGTGCCCACGGTCGCTCGACACTCTCCCCGCACCATCCGCATCTCGCCGGAGGGGAGCCTCAGCGTCACGTAACCGCCTTCCTTTGCGAGGACCTGGACCGAGGCCCCCGGCAGCCCGCGCCATCTGCCCGCCGCGCCCCGGGATCAGCTCCACGTTGTGGACGACGGTGCCCGCCGGCATGCTCCGCAGGGGCAGGCAGTTGCCGACGCGGACGTCGGCGCCCGGCCCGGACTGAACCGTGGCTCCCACGCGCAGCCGTTGCGGCGCGAGGATGTAGCGCTTCTCGCCGTCGGCGTAGTGGAGGAGAGCGATGTACGCCGAGCGGTTGGGGTCGTACTCGATCTGGGCCACCCGCGCGGGCACGCCGTCCTTGCGCCGCTTGAAGTCGATCTTTCGGTATAGGCGCTTGGCCCCTCCGCCCCGGTGGCGCGAGGTCTTGCGGCCGTGAACGTTCCGTCCCCCGGACTTCTTCAGACCGGTGGTCAGCGACTTCTCGGGTTCTGTGCGGGTCAGCTCGGCGAAGTCCGGATAGTTGACGAACCGCCGGCCGGGGGAGGTGGGCTTGGGCTTACGCAGCGGCATCGCTACTCATCTGTCTGAAGCGACGCAAAGTCCCCAGACCCCGACGCCTTCCCGCGAGGTGTGGGGAATATGCCTCGGATAGCGACGCTTATTCCCCAAACCCCGGGACAACCTCCGGGGGTGTGGGGAGTTTGCGTCGGCGCGGCGAGGCGATGCGCACCGATCACTCTCCCGCCTCCAGACCCGGTCCGAAGATCGGGATGGTCTCGCCGGGCGCGAGCTGGATGACCGCCTTCTTCCAACGCCGGGTCTCGCCCGAGGTATACCCGCGGCGCTTGGGCTTGCTCTTCGACCGATGAGGTACGAACCTCCGCGACGGTCACGTCGAAGAGCTGCTCGATGGCCTGGCGAATCTGGGTCTTGTGCGCCCGCTCATGCACGCGGAAGGTGTACTTGCCGGCCTCGGCCAGGACGTAGGTCTTCTCGGAGACGACGGGGCGGATGATCACCTGACCGGGCTCCATCACGCCTCTCCCTCAGACCCGTCGCCGCTCGCGGCGCCGTCGCGAGCGGGGGGCTGTGCCCGTCCCACCAGCTCGGGCATGGCCGCTTCGGAGACCAGCACCGATGCTGCCCACACGAACTCGGCCACGCCCGCGTCGGAGACCGGCATGGCCTCGACGCGCGGAAGATTTCGAAACGACTTTCCGGCGGCCGCCTCATCGGAGTGCAGCAGCACCAGGGTCGGCGATGGGGCGCCCCAGTCCGCCAGCAACGAGGCTGCGCGCTTCGTCGAGGGCTCGGCGAAGTCTGCGCCGTTAAACACCGCAACGGACTCGCGCTCGGCGTGCACCGAGAGGACGCCCCGCAGCGCGCCACGGCGGGCTTTGCGGTTGACCTTCAGGGTGTACCGGCGCGGGCTCGGGCCGAAGGTGACGGCTCCGCCGACCCACAGCGGGGACCGCGACGATCCGGCGCGCGCGCGTCCCGTCCCCTTTTGTCGCCACGGCTTTGCGCCGCCGCCGGAAACCTCGCCGCGCGTCCGCGTGGAGGCGGTTCCCCTCCGCCGCGCGTTCTGTTCGGCGCGCACAGTTTCGTGGACCAGCGCCATGTTGAAAGGGCGCCTCGAACGCAACCGGATCCAGTTCGAAGCGACCACCGCCGAGGACCGAGGCAGATCTAGCCATCGCTGCGCACCTCGACCGTTGAACCGCGGGGGCCCGGAACGGCGCCACGCAAGAGCATGAGATTGCGGTCGGGAATCACGTCGACCACGGTCAGTCCACGCTGCGTAACCCTGCCGCCACCCATCCGGCCGGGGCCGCGAATCCCCTTGAACACGCGCGACGGAGTCGCCGAGGCGCCGATCGACCCCGGTGCACGGATGTTGTGCGAGCCGTGGGATTTGGGGCCGCTCTTGAAGTTGTGGCGCTTGATCGTGCCTTGGAAGCCCTTGCCCTTCGAGAGCCCGGAGACCTTCACGCAGGTCCCCGCTCGGAGAACGCATCCACGGTCACCGTCTGGCCCACCTTGAGCTCGCCCGCCTCGTCACGAAACTCGGCCAGATGGCGATGAGGCGAGGCATTTGCCTTGCGCAGGTGGCCCAGCTCCGGCTTTGACAGCGCCTTCTCCCGGCACCGTCCGAACGCGAGCTGCACGGCCTCGTAGCCCTCGCGCTCCGTGCGTGCGGATCGCTGATCACCGGACAGGGGCCCGCCTCCAGCACCGTGACGCGCTCCACGCGCCCACCCTCGCCGAACCGCTGGGTCATGCCGAGCTTCTTGGCCAGGATCGCCGCCATCGACCACTAGGAGGCGAGTCGGATCTCGATGTCCACGCCCGCGGGCAGATGATCGAGCCGCTGCAACGAGTCGACGGTCTTGGGTGTGGGCTGGTGGATGTCGATGAGCCGCTTGTGCGTGCGGATCTCGAAGTGCTCGCGGGAGTCCTTGTCCTTGAAAGGCGAGCGGATCACGCAGTAGACGTTCTTCTCCGTGGGCAGCGGAACTGGACCGGACACCGTCGCGCCGGTGCGCGTCGCGGTCTCGACGATCTCACGAGCCGCGGTTTCGATCGCCGAGTGGTCATATGACTTCAGGCGGATCCTGATCTTGTTCTGCGCGAGCGTTGCCATTTTCAGCGTGAGGGCGAACCCCGCCTCGGGGCTCGCCCCAATTGGTCGTATCTACTGTCTTTCCGAAAAATGTGGCGGCGGACCCGCCAGGCCCGCCGCCGAACGATTACTTGACGACTTCCGTCACAACCCCCGAACCGACGGTGCGGCCCCCTTCTCGAATCGCGAACCGCAGCCCTTGATCCATCGCGATCGGCTGAATCAGTTCGATCTCCATCTGGACGTTGTCACCGGGCATGACCATCTCGGTCCCCTCGGGCAGCCTGGCGACCCCCGTCACGTCGGTGGTACGGAAGTAGAACTGGGGCCGGTAGCCCGAGAAGAACGGCGTGTGGCGGCCGCCCTCTTCCTTCTTGAGGACGTAGACCTCGGACTTGAACTGCGTGTGGGGCGTGATCGAGCCAGGCTTGCACAGCACCTGGCCGCGCTCGATCTCTTCGCGCTTGGTGCCGCGCAACAGGCAGCCCGACGTTGTCGCCTGCGCGGCCCTCGTCGAGGATCTTCTTGAACATCTCCACCCCGGTCACCACGGTCTTGTCCGTCGGCCGGATGCCAACGATCTCGACCTGCTCGCCGGTCTTGATGATGCCCTTGCTCGATGCGCCCGGTCGCGACCGTACCGCGGCCCGTGATCGAGAAGACGTCCTCGACCGGCATCAGGAACGGCTTGTCGAGGTCGCGCACGGGCTCGGGGATGTAGGTGTCGAGCGTCTCCGCGAGCTCGAGGATCTTCTGCTCCTGCTCCTTATCGCCCTCGAGCGCCTTGAGCGCCGAGCCGACGACGAACGGGATGTCGTCACCGGGGAACTCGTACTCGGAGAGCAGGTCGCGGATCTCCACCTCGACGAGCTCCAGTAGCTCGGGGTCATCGACCATGTCGGCCTTGTTCAGGAACACGACGATGTAGGGGACTCCCACCTGCCGGGCCAGGAGGATGTGCTCCCGAGTCTGGGGCATCGCGCCGTCCGCCGCCGAGACGACCAGGATCGCGCCGTCCATCTGTGCGGCGCCGGTGATCATGTTCTTGACGTAGTCGGCGTGGCCCGGGCAGTCGACGTGGGCGTAATGGCGGTTGGGGGTCTGTACTCGACGTGGGAGGTCGCGATCGTGATTCCGCGCGCCTTCTCCTCAGGAGCGTTGTCGATCGACTCGAACGACCGCACCTCCGTGCCGCCGTACCTCTCATTCAAGACCTTTGTGATTGCGGCAGTCAACGTCGTCTTGCCATGGTCGATGTGACCGATGGTCCCGACGTTCACATGGGGCTTGTCGCGTTCGAACTTGGCTTTCGCCACTTTGTTTTCGCTCCTTCGTGTTTCTTAGATTTCGTCCGTCTTGTTTAAGACGAACCTCAAAAAAATACCTACTTCCGCGCCGCCGCCGCTGCTAGGCCGGTTGAAGCTCGCCCACAACCTTCTCCGCGACGTCCGCGGGCACCTCGTCGTAGCGCTCGAACTGCATCGTGTAGGTCGCACGGCCCTGGCTCATCGATCGCAGGTCGGTTGCGTACCCGAACATCTCCGCAAGTGGCACGCGAGCCGAGACAACCTGGGCATTGCCCCGCTGCTCCATGCCGGAGATGTGGCCCCGGCGCCGGTTCAGATCGCCGATGACGTCGCCCATGAACTCCTCCGGAGTGACGACCTCGACCGCGAAGATCGGCTCGAGCAGCACTGGCTTGGCCCGCTGCGCGGCCGCCTTCAGCGCCAGTGATCCCGCGACCTTGAATGCCAGCTCGGACGAGTCGGTCTCGTGATACTTGCCGTCGGTCAGGGTGACGCGCAGGTCGACCATCGGGTAGCCGGCCCGAGGCCCATTTTCCATCGCCTCCTCGACTCCCTTCTCGACCGCCGGAATGAACTCCGTGGGGATCGCGCCGCCCTTGACCTTGTTGACGAAGTCGAACCCTTCGCCAGGGGCCGGCTCGAGGTCGATGTAGACGATCCCGTACTGTCCTGCGCCGCCGGTCTGTCGCACGAACCTCCCCTCGACCTTGTCGGCTCGGCCGCGCACGGTCTCGCGGTAGGAGACCTGCGGGCGCCCCACGCTCGCCTGCACCTTGAACTCGCGCAGCATGCGGTCGACCAGCACCTCCAGATGGAGCTCGCCCATGCCGGAGATCTCCGTCTGCCCGGTCTCCTCGTTGGTCCTGACCTGAAAGGTGGGGTCCTCCTCCGCCAGGCGCGAAAGCGCTGTGGCCATCCTGTCCTGGTCCGCCTTCGTCTTGGGCTCGATCGCGACCTTGATCACCGGCTCCGGGAACTCGATCGTCTCCAGGCGGATCGGCCGGTCGGGCGCAGCCAACGTGTCGCCCGTGGAGACCTGCTTGATGCCCACGGCGGCGGCGATGTCGCCGGCGTGGATCTCCTTGACCTCCTCGCGGTCATTGGCGTGCATCATCAGTATTCGCCCGATCCGCTCGGTCCGTCCGGTGTTGACGTTGAGCACGCGCGACCCCGCCTCCAACCGCCCCGAATAGACGCGGAAGTAGGTGAGCTTGCCGACGTATGGGTCGGCCATGATCTTGAAAGCCAGTGCGGCGAACGGCTCGTCGTCCGACGCGTCCCGCTGGGCCTGGCGCTCGTCGCCGTTGCGTGAGCCCTTGGCCGGCTCGAGACCTTGCACCGGCAGGACGTCAAGCGGGCTGGGGAGATAGTCGATCACCGCATCGAGCAGCGGCTGCACGCCCTTGTTCTTGAAGCTCGACCCGCAGAGCACCGGGGTCATCCGGATCGCAAGCGTCGCCTTGCGGATCGCGGCCTTCAGCTTCGCGGCGGGCATCTCGCGGTCCTCGAGGATCATCTCCAGCAGCTCGTCGTCATGATGGGAGGCCTCCTCGAGGAGATACTCGCGCGCTGCCACGCCTGCTCGAGCAGCTCAGTCGGGGATATCGACGACCTCCTGCTCCTTGCCCAGCTCGTCTTATACATGATCGCCTTCATCTCGACCAAGTCGATCACGCCGGCTGAACGACGACTCGACTCCGATGGGAAGCTGGATCGGCACGGGATGGGCGGCGAGCCGATCCACCATCGTCTGCACGCCGTGGGCGAAGTCGGCGCCGATGCGGTCCATCTTGTTGATGTAGGCGATTCGCGGGACCCGGTACTTGTCGGCCTGTCGCCAAACCGTCTCGGACTGAGGCTCGACGCCGGCCACCGAGTCGAAGAGCGCGATCGCCCCGTCAAGCACGCGTAGCGACCGCTCCACCTCGACCGTGAAGTCGACGTGGCCAGGGGTATCGATGATGTTGATGCGGTTACCCTTCCACTGTGTGGTGGTCGCGGCGGAGGTGATCGTGATTCCCGCGCTCCTGCTCCTGGGCCATCCAGTCCATGACGGCGGCCCCCTCGTGAACCTCCCCCATCTTGTAGGTCCGACCGGTGTAATAGAGGATGCGCTCGGTCGTCGTCGTCTTGCCGGCGTCGATGTGGGCCATGATCCCGATGTTGCGAATTTTTTCGAGCGAAAACGTGCGAGGCATGTGGTCTACTGTGGTGCCGAAGGACGGTGGGTGGTGGAAAGGCCGCCTCCTTGCTTCCCGCCGGTGCCGACTGCGGACATGAAAAAGGGCCCAGGGGGCCCGTTCACGACGCGGATGTCGGCTCCGGGCGGGTGTTCAGATCGGCGTTTCCATCGCTGGCGTACTACACGGCGGAGGGCGGGCACAATTGACCGCCACGCCTCCACGCGCGAGGATCAAATATAGCAGGAAACGCCGGGTTCCGGCGCCTTCGGCCGGGTCTGAGGAGCTTCGGGAGCGGCCCGAAGAAAGTCCCAGGCTGGAGCTTCGCCCTGCGTGTCGGGATCCTCGCGGGAGGACTGGTGGGCGCGGCCTTGCTCGTGATCGCCGAGTTCATGACCCTCTACACGGTTCACACCCAGGCCTCCAGCGGCCCGTTCGCCGCGATCTCGACGCACGCCCATGACTTCTATGCGCTGATCCCGATCGCGCTGCTCGTGGCGGTATTCGCGGTGGGGGCGGGGCTGCTGGGCAGCCGGCTCGCGCTTCTCGGACTTGCCGCGCTGGCGCTAGTGGCGCTGGGAATCGCGCTCATCGGCGATCTGCCGGACGCCCAGACGACCGGAACCGTCCTGAACGCCGGTCGCTACCAGGGCGCTACCTCCTCGCCCGGTACGGGCTTCTACCTCGAGACACTGGGAGCGATCCTGCTGGTCGTCGTGGCTGGGTGCGGGCTGCTGCTCGCGGGCCTACCCGGTCGCGCGTCAGAATCCTGACACGACCGTGTCCCCTCTGGTACTCCCATACCACGGACGGCTACATTTATGAGGACGAGGGTCGGTCCCGCCGCAGCCCCCGGTCCCGTGCGGTGGGCCACCCTCGTGCTTACTTTTGGGACGGGCGTCGAATTGAAAGAGGGCGCCCCGCACCCGGCGAGACGCCCTCTGCCCCCGGCCATCCTCGGTAGCTGTTACTTGTGCTTGGCGTGCCAGGTCCCGCTGCCGCTGCAGACCCCGATCGGGAGACTCTTGCTAAGCAGTGCGCCCTGGAAGTCGAAAGACCCCGTGCTCTTGCGCTTGCTGACCTTGCCGCTCAGCTTCTCGATCTGCACGATGCCGTATAGGCCCTTCTTTCCAGTGAGCGTGTAGAACGGCGACGAGTCCGTGAAGCTTCCGTGGTTGATGGAAAGGCTCGTGGCCGAGAACGGGACCGTGACCTTCTTGCCCGTGACCTGGCATTTCCCGACCCAGTTGAACGCCATCTTCTTGACGCTCTTGCCAGAGACCGCGAGCTTGATCGCCTGTCGCTGCGACGTCCTTCCCCGGTAGGTGCGGCCGCCCCCGGCCGCCAGTGCGACCCCAACGCCGCCGACGAGGAGCAACACGGTGGCGGCCCCGACCGCCCCAAGCTTGTGGATCATCCGCATGTAAGAAACCGACCTCCTCGTCGCCCCGGCATCGCGCCGGGATTCGAAATGGCTCCGGAAACCGTATAAGCCGACGGTCGCGCTCGCCCCAGGGTCGCACCCCAGAATTTGGGAGTCACGACTTGTTCGCGTGCCAGGTGATCTTGCCGGAGTGGCAGGCCGAGACTTGCTTGGCGCCGGAGTAGACCTTGGCGCTGATCTTCCAGGTGCCGTTGGCCTTCGTCGAGGCGGTGTGGCTGACGATCGTGAAGGTGAACTGGCCGGTGTAGGACTTGCCACTGCTGGTGACGGTCCCCTCATAGCTCGCAGTTCCCTCCAGCGTGCCGCTCTTGATCCGGCCTCCGTGGAAGTCCGTGCCGCCCCGCAGGCTCTTGAACTTGCCTGTGCACCTCTGCTTCCAGTAGATGACCCCGCTGGTGATCGTGCCGTTCTTGGGGTTGGTGACCGCCATCTTGAACGTCTTGTGCTGCGAGGTCTTGCCGCTGTACTTGACGCCCGCGGCCGATTTTGCGGAGGTCGCGGAGCTCCCCTTCAGCGTCCCTGCCGCGAGCGCGGCCGGGGTGAGGGTGAGCGCAAAGAGCAGGCCCGAGGCGCCGACGGCGAACAGTTTGTGGATCCTTCTCACGAGAGACCTCCTTCGGTTCGCCCGGCCCCGACGAGGCTTTGTACGTGTCCTACCCGACCATATAGACCCCAGAGCTTCGAGGAGCCAGGCCCCGTACTCGGTCCGGGATATCGCCAGAGCGGGCAAAAGATAGGGCGCCCCGCGCGGGGCGCCCTATCGAAACGTCAGTCAGTCTCTAGGTGGAGACGACTAGAACTTGACGGTCAGCGCCTTATGGTCGGAAAGCTTGCCCTTGAGCGTGCCCGTGAAGCCCTTGGTGACACAAATGATCTCACCCTTCTTCTTCGGAATCGCGAGCGTGCCTTCGTTCGTGCTGCCGATGAAGAACGTCACCTTCTCGGTCTTGCTCTCCTTGTTGAGAATCGCGAACGACGCGTCGGACGACGTGCAGGTGCCGCCGCTTGGCTCCTTGGCCTTGGCGTGCAGCGAGTCCGGTGAAAACTTCGCGGGACTGCCCTTGATCGAGGTCGCCGGAATGGTCGCAGCGCTTCCAACGCGGCCGCTGCTTACGCGAGCCGACCCCGCCGCCAGCGCTGCCGGCGTAAGGGCTAGCCCGGCCAGCACGGCCGTGGCGCCTACTGCAAACGGTTTCTGGATCCTTCTCAAAGAGATACCCCCTTTGTTCCCCGGCCTCAAAAGAGGCTTTGTACATGTACGCGGGCAACCATATAGGACGATCGTGCCGCTTGGCCCCAGTAGGGCACCCTAGGGTTTTACGGGACCTACCGAACGCGGCGCCCCGCGATGCTGTCTCGCGGCCGCCGCCGGTGTGGTCTTGCGCGGTTCAGGAGTGCTTGAAGGCCGTCGAGAAGTTCTCCTGATTGCTCGCGAAGGGGCCCGTCTTGATCTGAAGCGTGGTCTCGCTGGAGTTGTAGCGGTTGTACCGGTAGAGCACGTCGCTCGCGGCATACGAGCCGAGCGCCTTTCCGCCGACCTTGGCGCCGGAGAGCTTGACCTTGCCGAAGTTCGGCACGGGAGCCAAAACCCCACTCGTGAAGTCCCAGGCAACGTCGCCCACCCAGGGGTACCCAACCCCGCCGGTCTCGCCGCTGCCAGTTTCGGTCTTCTTGACCTTGGTCGTCTCATCGAAGAACGTGACCTTGGTCGTCTTGCTGGTGACCGCCGTTGTCAGCACGACCTTGTTGCCAGGATGGATCGCGGTCGTGGTGTAGTTCTTCTCAACGCTGTTGATGGTCAGCGCCGGAAAGAGCTTTGCCTTGCCCTTGTAGCAGCCGACGAACAGGTCGGCGTCGGAGTAGTTGCTTGGGCTGTTGACGTCCATGCCGGCGCTCGGCGCGATCGCCTTGTCGGTCTTGGTGCAGCCCTTGACCTTCGGCGCGGTCAGGGAGGCGGTTACGGTCGTACCGCCGGACTTTCCGGAGTCGATCTCGTAGCCGGCGAATGACGTGCTCTTTTCCGTGGGCACGCTGGCGCGGATATTCGGCGCGGCCGCGAGGCCCCGCGGCGCGGGGCCCGCCCGGCCGGCGGAAGATGCGAGCGCCGGGGCCGCGGATACAGCCGCGGCGGAGAAGGTGGCGGCCACGGCCGCCAATACTGAGTAACGAATACGCAAGAGAGACCCCCCATGTAGGTAACAACCCGAACGTTGCAACGCTACTGCGGAAAGCGCCCTCTCGCCCCAGGGACCTACCCCAGCATTTCCCCCTCAGACCGCGGAGGCGCCCCTACCAGCGGTAGTGCGCGAAGGCCTTGTTGGCCTGGGCCATGCGGTAGATGTCGTCCTTGCGCTTGTAAGCGCCGCCCTGCTGCTGCTGGGCGTCCAGCAGTTCGTACGCGAGGCGCTGTGCCATCGTCTTCTCGCGGCGCTGGCGCGCGAACTGGACGAGCCAGCGCACTGCCAGGGTCCGCGCGCGGCGAGCCGGAACCTCTACCGGGACCTGATACGTGGCGCCGCCGACGCGTCGCGAGCGCACCTCGAGCACGGGGGTGAGTGCCTTGATCCCCGCCTCGAGTTGCTCGACGGGGTTTGATCCGGTGCGCTCTGAGATCAGCGCCAGCGCGTCGTAGACGATCTTTTCAGCCACCGACTTCTTGCCGTCCAACATCACCTTGTTGATGACCTGCTGGACAAGCCGGCTGCGGTGGACAGCGCGTCCGGCTCGATCGGCCTGACCTGGGCTTGGGCGCGGCGCGGCACCTATCGGGCCTTAACGCCGTACTGGGAGCGGGCCTTCTTGCGGTCCCCGACGCCGGCCGCGTCGAGCGTGCCGCGGATTACCTTGTAGCGGAAGCCCGGCAGGTCCTTGACCCTGCCCCCGCGGACGAGCACGACCGAGTGCTCCTGAAGGTTGTGGCCCTCGCCGGGAATGTAAGCGCCCACCTCCATGCCATTGGTCAGCGCACGCGCGCGACCTTGCGCAGCGCGGAGTTCGGCTTTTTCGGAGTGGTCGTATAGACGCGCGTGCATACGCCCCGCCGCTGGGGGGCCGCAACCTTCTTCTTGCGGCCCTTGCCGGACTTCAGCCCAGGCGTGGCGAGCTTGCGCTTGGGGGCGACCCGTCCCTTGCGGATGAGCTGGCTGGTGGTCGGCATGCGGTGCGCAAGCGTAGCAGGGGCAAAATTCTGTCTGCGATGGCCCGCTTCTCATTTGCCGCCTTGGGCGCCGGCCTCCGGCCTCAGGCCGGCGGCGGCGCGGTCCGCCCTTTGCACTGGTGCTGGTGGTGATCGCGGCGGCGATGGGGGAGCGCCTTTCTGCTGGCGGGCGGAGGGACCGGAGGAAGCGCCGGCGGCGGAAAGCATCCTCCGCCTCCGAAATTCGTCGGCTCGGGACCCGCCCGCGTATGCGTGACGGGACATGCGCAGTCCTCAGCCACCCGTCACCGCCACCATCCGTATCCCCGTGGAGGCGACCGCACCGGTCTCGGCCACCGCCCGGGTCACGGTGGGTCGCGTGACCGTCACCGCGACGCTCACAAACGCATCGTGGAGCGCGCCACGGCCGCGCGAAGCTTATAGCCCGCCAGGCCGAATCGCCTCGCGGCGGGTCTGCGTTCGCGCGCGGACCGTCCAGGCGGCCCACACCGCCGCGCTCAATAAGGCATACAGCAGCCGTCAGGCCGCGGCACGCGGAGCCGCAAAAAGCGGCTGCAGAGCCTTGCCGGACTCGTCACGATGTCCGGCGGCCACCCGCGCCCACGCCCAGCAGATGGCCGCCGCCGGGCACGGACGCGGCGGCCGCCGCGCATCAGACTCTCGCCAGGAGCCGCTCGCGGAGGCCACGCCGCCAAGCCGGAGGCCCAGCGGTCCTAACAAACAGCCCTCCGCCCGGACGGATAAGCGCCGTCGCTACCCGGCCGCGCCTGAGCGCGCCGCCAGCGCCTCGTCAACCGGGACGGCCGGATCCCGACCGCGTCGGCAACTGGCTCGTAGGTCACCTGGCCGCCGGCGACGTTCACTCCGAGCTTCAGCCCGGGGCTGGCCATCGACGGCCTCGACCACCCCAGCCGAGGCAAGGTGGAGCACGTAGGGCATGGTCGCGTTCGTGAGCGCGTAGGTCGAGGTGATCGGGACCGCCCCCGGCATGTTTGTGACGCAGTAGTGGGTGACGCCGTCGACCTCGTAGACGGGATCCGAGTGGGTCGTGGGACGCGAGGTCTCGAAGCACCCACCCTGGTCGATCGAGACGTCCACGAGCACCGCCTGGCGCTTCATCAGCTCAAGCTGGGCGCGGGTGATCACGCGGGGCGCGCGCGCGCCGTGAAGCAGGACGGCTCCGATCACCAGGTCGGCGTCGGGCAGCCGCTGCTCGATCTCCAGCGTCGAGGCAAAGCACGTCGACGCCCGGCCGGCAAGAGCGACGTCGAGCTCGCGCAGCCGGTCGATGTTGCGATCGAACACGTACACGTCGGCCTCCATCCCGAGCGCGATGAAGGCCGCGTTCATGCCGACGACGCCGCCGCCGATGATCAGTACGTTCGCGGCCGCGACCCCGGCGACGCCGCCCAGCAGCACGCCCGCGACCACCCAGCGGCTTCTCCAGGAAGAAGGCGCCGGCCTGGGTGGCGATCTTGCCCGCCACCTCGGACATCGGCGCCAGCAGCGGCAGACGCCCGCGCGCGTCCTCGACGGTCTCGTACGCGATGCAGGTCGCGCCCGTCCCCATCAGGGCCCTCGTGAGCGTGGCGTCCGCGGCCAGGTGCAGGTAGGTGAAGAGGGTGTGCCGGGGCTCCAGCAGCTCCACCTCAGACGGCTGGGGCTCCTTGACCTTCACGATCAGCTCCGCCCCCCCGAAAACCTCGGCGGCGTCGGCGACGATCGTGGCCCCCTGAGCCGCGTAGGCGTCGTCGTTGATCGCCGAGCCGACGCCCGGCTCCGCACTGGACCAGCACCGTGTGGCCGGCGTCGACGAGCTCGCGCACGCCCGCGGGCGTGAGCGCGACCCGGTACTCGTCGGTCTTGACCTCGCGTCGGTACGCCGACAATCACGTGAAAACCTCCTCGCTCCGGTGTAAGGGTCCGGCGATGAATAATTGCGCGGGTTGAGACGTTCGAGGAGCGAGCATGGGAAGGACGCAGGGGCGCAGGCGTAGCAGCGCCTCGTCAAGCCCCGAGGACGCCGCCAGGCGAAGCTCATTCGGACGGATCAACAAGCGGTTATTCATCGACGGCCCCTGATACGAGATTCATGCTGCCTGTTCTTCTCCGACCAGCTCGCGGCCGCGCAGTGCCAGCCAGAACTCGATCCGGTCGCGCGCGTTGTGCGAGGCTGCGACCGGTAAGCGACTCTATGCGGCGGATCCGGTAGCGGAGCGTGTGGCGGTGGCAGTAAAGCCGCCTCGCCGCACGCTCCCATTGTCCGTTGCACTCGATGAACGCCTCGAGCGAGCGCATCAGCTCGCCGCCGTAGCGGCCTTCGCTGGCCTCGATGGGACCAAGGATCGAATCGCAGAAGAGCCTCAGCGCTTCGTCGTCCTGAAGCGAGAGCAGCAGCTGGAAGGACCCGAGGTCCTTGTAGCTCGCGACGGGCGCCGCCACGCCCGCGCCGTTCCGACGCTCGTCGCCATCCAGCCCGAGCGAGGCCGCCTCGAGCGCGCACCGCGCTTCGTGGAAGCTGCGCCTCGCCTGGCCGCTGGCCACCGTCCGTGCCCACCGCCACGCGGACACGCCCGTGGACAGCCTCCGCCAGCCGCGGGGCGAGCCGCTGGGCGAGAGCGAGCAGCTCGTCCTCGGGCATCCCCGCCATGAGCGCGCACGCCAGCGACCCCGTTGCCGCAACCATCGCCGGCACCGCCTCCTCGCGCAGGGCTCCTGGCAAGCGCCGCCCGAACCGTCTGGAGGCCGTCGCGGGCGGCGTCCTGGCGTCAGCCACGATCGTCGCCACCTCCGCTGCCCAGTCCGAAACGGCTCGAGCCGGCGCGCGAGCTCGGCTCCGCCCAGCTCGCCGCTCGCCATCGCCCGAAGCACGTCGCCCGCCAAGCGCCGCTCCGTCTCGCCGGCGACCCTGTCGCGCAACAGCTCGAGCGCAACGATCGTCACCGCTTGGCGCAGCGTGAGGCGGTCGAAATCCGACAGCGGGCCGGTGTCCTTGAGCGCGACGAGCCACGCCTCGGGCGCCGTCTCTCCGGGCCGCGCGCCGCCGTCGGCGCTCACCGGCAGTGCCAGTCCGCGGTTGCCCTCGATCCCGAACGCGGGCACGAATGGCGCGTGCCTCCCGGCGGGCGGCGCGCTCGCGCAGCTCGTGCGGCCAGTTCACCGAGCGCCGCCGTCTCGGTAGCGAGCGCCGGAACGTGCGCTTGACGAAGCGGCTCGCCCCGTGCGTCCCATGACGATGCACAGCCCCGCCGATGAGCGACGCGAGCGCCGCGGCAAGCGCGTCCAACCCCCGCTGTGAGAGCACGATCCGCTCCAGCCGTTCGTGCGCGGCGATCGCCCGCCGCAGGACCGCGTACTGCTCGTTCACGAGCCGGGTGAAGGCGGCCTCGGTGATCGCGATGAACGGCAGCTCGTAAGGGACCTCGAACACCGGAAAAGCGCGCTCCGCGGCCGCCTCGATGAGGGCCGCCGGGCACCGAGTCGTGGCGGAAGCCGGTTCCGATGCCCAATCCCGCCAGCTGGTGCTCGGCCAGCGCTCGACGAACATCCGCTGAGACTCCGCTCCTTCGAGCTGCATGCCGGTGGTCAGCAGCAGCTCCCCGCCCGAGAGCCAGGGCGTCGGGTCGGGCAGCTCGGAGATGTGGACCCACCGCACCGGCAGGTCGAGCCCGTCCTCGCCCGCGCGCACCGGCAACGCCAGTTCTTGCAGAGGTCCCGGACCGTCAGCATTCCCGAGCTCCGTGTGCCCGAACCCGGTCAGCTCACCCGCGGTGGGTGTGGTACTCCATCGCCGCCTCGCGCACCTTCATTCTCTCCGAGGCCTCGGTTAGCACAGGGCGCAGGATGCCCTCCATCTCCTCGAACTGCTCCGGACCTGCGATCAGCGGCGGCGAGAGCTGAATAACGGGGTCGCCGCGATCGTCCGCGCGACAGATCAGACCGCGGCGAAACAGCTCACCGGAAAGAAAGCCTCGCAACAGCGTCTCTGACTCCTCGTCGGAGAACGATTCCTTCGTCTCCTTATCCTTGACCAGCTCGATCGCATGGAAATAGCCGGCGCCGCGGACGTCGCCGACGATCGGGATGTCAAGCAGCGAGTCGAGCATCGCGCGGAAGCGGCCTTCGTTCTGCGGACGTTTTCGAGGATCCCCTCGCGCTCGAATGCGTCGAGATTTGCCATCGCGATCGCGGCGCACACCGGGTGTCCGCCGAAGGTGAAGCCGTGCGTAAAGTCTGTGGTGCCCTGAGGAAGGGCTCGGCAAGCCGGTCCGACGCGATCACCGCCCCCATCGGTGCGTACGCGCTGGTGAGCGCCTTGGCGGTGGTGATGATGTCCGGCTCGTAGTCGTAGCGGTAGGCGCCGAACCATTCTCCGAGCCGACCCCAGGCGCAGATCACCTCGTCGGAGACCAGCAGCACGTCGTATTCGTCGCAGATCTCGCGCACCCGCTGGAAGTAGCCCTCCGGCGGCGTGAAGCAGCCGCCCGCGTTCTGGACCGGCTCGAGGATCACCGCTGCGACGGTGTCTGGGCCCTCGAACTCGATGCGGTGCGCGATCGACTCCGCGAAGTAGCTCTCGGCGCAGTCCTTCCGGCATGCGATAGGGTTGGTGGCCGGGACGTGAGAGCCGCCCGGCGTCAGCGGCTCGAACGGCTCGCGCAGCTCCGTGATCCCAGTCGCCGAGAGCGCGCCGAGGCTCGTCCCGTGATACGCGATCTCGCGCGCGATCATCTTCGTCTTGTTGGCCTGGCCCGTGACCTTGTAGTACTGGCGCGCGAGCTTGAGCGCCGTCTCCACCGCCTCGGAGCCGCCGCTGGTGAAGAACACTCGGTTCAGGTCGCCCGGGGCGAGCGACGCAACCCGCGCCGCCAGCTCGATCGACGGCGGGATGAGCATAAGACCAGTTGGTGAAGAACCCGAGCTCCTTGGCCTGGTCGGCGCCCGGCCTGGAGCGATGTCGCCGCGTCCGTGACCGATGTTCACGCAGAACAGCGCCGAGAGGCCGTCGAGGTAGCGCTTTCCGTGCTCGTCCCACACGTAGCAGCCCTCGCCGCGGGTGATGATCGGGACCTCGTGGTCGCTCGTATCCCGACAGGCGGGTGAAGTGCATCCATAGATTGCGCTTGGCCTTTTCCTGCAGGCTCCCCGCCGAGGCGGTCGCTGGCGTCGCGGCGCGCGCCGCGCCGTCGGTCTTCTGCTGCTCGCCGACCGTCGTCGGCGCCTCGGGTGTTCCTGTCATCTCTGCCTCCACAGACTCCATTTTGTCCAACCGTACCGAGGCCGATCTGCCAGGACAACTGTACGAATCGGTAGAACCCGGCCCCCAGCCCTATACGTTGTGACAGTCAGGCGGCCGCCGGGTTGGCTCAATCCGCGAACGAGCCGTGACGCCCGGCTCCACGTCGAAAGCGCTCGATCCCCGAGGCCGCCTCGCGGAGCGAGCGCAGCCCGTGCGCGAACTCGTTGTTGAGTGCCGCCGGCTCCGCGAGGCCTTCCTGCTCGAGCAGCGAGAGTCGGTCCCCGCGCATGCACGCCTGCGGGAAGGAGGCGAGCTCGCGTGCCAACTCCTCAGCCGCCGCGCGGCTGCGACCGGCCGGCACGAGGCGGTTGACGAGGCCGATCCCGAATGCCTCCGCGGCGTCCACCGCGCGACCAGTGAGCACCATGTCCATGGCGCGGCTAGTGCCGATCAGACGCGGCAGGCGCACTGTGCCGCCGTCGAGCAGGGGCACCCCCCAACGGCGGCAGAAGACGCCAAATACCGCCGTTTCGTCTGCCACGCGCAGGTCGCACCAGAGCGCGAGCTCGAGCCCGCCCGCGACCGCATGACCCGCGACCGCGGCGATCACGGGCTTGGACAGGCGCAGACTCGTGGGCCCCATGGGGCCGTCGCCGCCGGCCTCGATGCGGTTGCCCCCGGCGGTCCCGGCCGCCCGGAGATCGGCGCCCGCGCAGAACGCTCCGCCTTCCCCGAACAGAACCGCCACGGCGCGCCTCGGGATCGGAATCGAAGCTGCGGAAGGCGTCGGCGAGCGCGGCGGCGGTGGCGCCATCGACCGCGTTTCGCCGCTCGGGCCGGGACAGCAGGATGGTGGTCACCGGCCCGGTGCGCTGCACCCGTACGGGCTCGCTCACGTGTGCGCCCCGATGGCGCGGCGTGCGAAGACCTTCAACGACTCAAGCAGCGCAGGCGCCGCGGCTCCGCCAGTGAGCCGTGAGAGCGGTCCTACGAGAGCCTCCCCGCAGGCTCCAACGAGCGCGGCGGCCGTGAGCGCGACGTCCTGTTCGGGAAGCTCGCCCGCGGCGACCGCGGCTTGAAGGCATTGCGCGATGAGCTCGGCGTAGCGGGAGCGGTAGGCGAGGCGCTCGGCGTCGACGAGCGGATCGACCGGCTCGGCGAGCAGCGCCCAGGCGAGCCTCGGCCTGCGCAGCGCCCGCTGCGCGAACGTCGCGAGGACCATCTCGAGGCGCTCGTGGTGCGGCGTGTCTCGCTTGCTCGCAGGTTGCCGCATGGCCTCGAGCTCGCGGTCGCACACCGACCTGAACACCTCGACGAACAGCCGCTCCTTGGAGGGAAAGTGGCGATACAGCGTGCCCGCCGCCAGCCCGGCGCGCGCGGTGATCGCGACCACCGAGGCCGCCCCGTAGCCGCCCTCTTCGATCAGCTCGCGGGCCGCGCGCAGCAGCTCCTCACGGGTCGAAGGCGGTGCGCTGGTGACCACCGCTCACGCTCCGGGCGCGGGGCGCCCGTAGTCCCCGCCGCTCACCACGCCGGCAGCGCGCGATCGATGATCGCGCGCGCGTCGACCCCGCGAGGCAGCGTCCCGTAAGCGCGTCCTGCTGTGTCGCCCAGCCGCGCCGCACAGAAGGCGTCCGCGACCGCGGGCGGAGAGTGGCGGACCACGAGCGAGCCCTGGAGCGCGAGCGCGAGGTCCTCTACCAACCGGCGGGCCTGGAACTGCGCATCGAGAGGGTCGTCGAACACGGCGACTGCCTGTTTGCGAAGCTTCTTTAGGTGGCTGTCGAACCTGGGGTCGGCCGTCGTCCCCAGCTCGCACTCGCCCAGGAACGCCTCCAGACCTTGAGGCTCCTTGACCATCGCCCGGAGCACGTCGAGGGCGGACACGTTGCCGGAGCCCTCCCAGATCGAGTTCAGCGGCGCGTCGCGGTACAGCAGCGGCATCCCTGACTCCTCGACGTAGCCGTTGCCGCCGAGGCATTCGAGGGCCTCACCGGCGTGGGCGGGCGCGCGTTTGCAGATCCAGTACTTCATCACCGCCGTGGCGAACCTCCGGAACGAACCCTCCTCGGGCGCGTCATAGCTGCGCGCCACGCGCAAAGCCGCGGCGGTGGCCGCCTCGGACTCGATCGCCAGGTCGGCGAGCACGTTGGCCATCGCCGGCTGGTCGACCAGCGGCGCGCCGAACGCCCCGCGGTGGCGGGCGTGGTGGATCGCCTCCACCGTGCCGCGACGCATGGCCGTGGCGCTCCCCGAGCAGGCAGTCGAGACGCGTGTGATTGACCATCGTGATGATCGCGCGCACGCCACCGCCCTCCTCGCCCACGAGCCTCCCCGCGATCCCGCGAAACTCGACCTCGGAGGAGGGCAGCGACCGGGTCCCGAGCTTGTCCTTCAGGCGCTGAAACTCCATTCCCGGGCCGCGGCTCACGAGCAAGCACGACAGACCGGCGGGGGCCTGAGCGAGCACCAGGAAGACGTCGCACGGCGGATAGGAGCAGAACCACTTGTGGCCGTGGAGCTCGTAGGTGTCGTCTCCCACGGGGTCTGCGCGGGTGACGTTCGCGCGTACGTCGGAGCCGCCCTGACGCTCGGTCATGGCCATGCCCGCGAGGGCACCGCGGTCGTATTCGGGCAGGGTTAGCCGGGGCTCCCACTCGGCCGCCAGCTGGGGCGCGCCTGCCCGCAGCGCGGGTACCGCGGCGTGGGTCATCGACACCGGACACATCACGCCGGCATTTGCGTTGGACCACAGCATGAACAGAACGGCGCGCACTACATGCGCGCCCGGCTGCTGCTCGCGCCAGGGCAGGCTTGCGATCTCGCGCTCGATCGCGCCACGGAGCAGCCAGTGCCAGGACGAGTCGAGCTCGACCTCGTCGATCCGGTTGCCGTAGCGGTCGTGCGTGCGCAGGATGGGGAGGTTGCGCTCGGCACGCCGAGAGTGCTCGAGCGTCGCCGCGCTGCCCGCCGCCTCGCCGGTCTCGCGGGCGCGGTCGAGGCCCCAGCCGCCGCCTTCGCGCTCGAGCGCCGCGTTCAGGGCGGCGTCGACCTCGAAGAGGTTGACGGGCGGCAGCGGTGGGGGCTGGTTGAGGACCGCACGCGCGGGATCAAATGTCGCGACCGACTCCATTGTGAATCCCGATTCACCACCGAGGCTACTCGGTTTATCCTGGGGAAGCAAGGCCCGGAGGGTCACCCCGTGCAGCCCGGGTGGGCCGTGAAGAACGTGACAACGAAACTCGCGAGGGGCCAGCGCGGCGAGTTAGTCGCGTGGGCGCCACATTTGGGCCAACGTCGCTCCGCCGGAACGAGCTTGGTCAGTTATGCACGGGGGGTGGGGCTCACCGAGCGCGGCGGCACTCCGAAGCGAGCACGCGCCGCCCCCACGAAGCGAGCACGCGCCCCGCGACAAGGAGTGGCAGCCCGGCCTCGGCGTGGCGCCGGGGCCGGGCTCGCTACTTACTCCTCGGAGCCCGACCCGCTTCCGTTGCCCTCGCTCGGCACGTCCAGGTCGCCCAGCTCCTCGATGAAGCCGACGGACGAGCTGTCGCGACCGATCTGCTCGAGGTCGGACAGATCCTGATCGGAGAACCCGGGCTCCACGCCGGCGAAGCCGGTGAGCGAGTCGCCGTCTCCCAGGCCAAGCTCGGCCGCGAGCTCGTCGTGGTCGAGCAGGCCGGCCTCGTCGATGCCCCGAGGCAGCGGCTCGGTGGGCTCGATCTCGATCCGGCGGTAGCGCTTGAGCCCAGTGGCGGCCGGGATCAGCTTGCCGATGATCACGTTCTCCTTCAGACCGTTCAGGCGATCGGTCTTGCCCTCGAGTGCCGCGTCGGTGAGGACCTTGGTGGTCTCCTGGAACGAGGCGGCCGAGAGGAAGGAGTCGGTGTTCAGCGACGCCTTGGTGATTCCGAGGATGATCTCCTCGGCCTGGGCGGGCTCGCCGCCCTGGTCGATCGTGGCCTGGTTGACGCGCCCGAACTCGAGGCGGTCGATGAACTGGCCCGGGAGGAGCGTCGTGTCGCCGCGCTGATCGACGCGCACCTTCTTCATCATCTGACGCACGATCAGCTCGATGTGCTTGTCGTTGATGTCGACGCCCTGCGACTTGTAGACCTCCTGCACCTCGCGGACGAGGTAGAGCTCGGTCTCGGTGCGTCCGCTCACGTCGAGCAGCTCGGCGGGGTACAGCGAGCCCTCGTTGAGCTGCGTCCCCGCCTCGATCTTCTGACCCGAGTCGACGAAGAGTCGCGTGCGCCGCGGGAATGTGTGGCGATGCTCGTCGCCCCCCTCGTCGGTGATCACGACAGTGGTCGCCTTGTCGGAGTCCTCCACCGACACCTTGCCGGAGGTCTCGGCGATCTTGGCCAGGCCCTTCGGCTTGCGCGCCTCGAACAGCTCGACCACGCGCGGCAGGCCGTGCGTGATGTCAGCGCCGGCGACGCCGCCGGTATGGAACGTACGCATGGTCAGCTGCGTCCCGGGCTCGCCGATCGACTGAGCCGCGATGATGCCCACGGCGTCTCCGATCTGGGCCATGTGGCCCGAGGCCAGCGACCGCCCGTAGCAGGCCTGGCAGATCCCGGTTGGGGCCTTGCACTTGAGCACCGAACGGACCGGGACCGTGATCACGACACCCTTCTCGGTGTCGTCGTGCCATGCCGCGACGATGTCGGCGAGCTCGGCGCGATCGATCTCGTCGCCCTGCTTGACCATCACGCGGCCGCGCTTGGTGGCGATGTCACGCGCCGCGATGCGGCCGATCAGGTTGACGTTGGGCTCGCCCGTGGGCCGCAGCCGGCGCGTCTCGGGATCCGGCTCGAGCGTCGAGACACCCATATCGATGTACTCCTCCGTGCCGCAGTCCTCGCTGCGGATGATCACGTCCTGGGCGACGTCGACCAGTCGACGCGTGAGGTAGCCCGAGTCGGCCGTGCGCAGCGCCGTGTCGGCGAGCCCCTTGCGGGCGCCGTGCGTCGAGATGAAGTACTCGAGCACGCTCAGCCCCTCCTGGAAGGAGGACTTGATCGGACGCTCGATGATCTCGCCCTTCGGGTTGGCCATGAGACCGCGCATCCCCGCGAGCTGACGGATCTGCGAGAACGAGCCGCGGGCGCCGGAGTTGGCCATCATGTAGATGGGGTTGAGCTCATCCAACGAAGCGTTGAGAGCGTTGCCTACCTCGGTGGTGGCGCTGTCCCACAGTCTGGTGACCGCCTCGTGGCGCTCCTCTTGGTTGATCTCGCCGGCGTCGTAGTGCTCGTCGATCGTCTGCAGCTGAGCCTCGTAGTTGCGCAGGATGTCCGCCTTCGCCGGCGGCGTCTGGACGTCGTTCTTCGAGATCGTGATCCCCGCCTGGGTGGCGTAGTGGAAACCAAGATCCTTGACCGCGTCGAGCACCTGGGCGATTGACGGAGCGCCGTAGCGCTGGATCAGGGCGTCGATCAGATTGTCCGTGTCCTTCTTGCGCATCGAGTGGTTGATGAACTCGAACGAGCTCGGATCGAACTCGTCGCCGAGGGCTGCGATCAGGGAACGCTCGATCTTGTCGTTCCAGAGGATCCGCCCGACGGTCGTGAGCAGGTGTCCACCCTCGCGGCCCAGCGGCCGGTATTCCGCCAGGTCGTGGAGATCGACCACACCGTGCTCGTAGAACCACTCCGCCTCCTGGGCGGTGCGGAAGACGTGCGGGCGCGGGTCGCGGCTGGCCGGGTCGATCTTCTCGAGCTCACTGATGTCGGGCCCGTAGGTCAGGTAGTACGCACCCAGCACCATGTCCTGGGTGGGGGTCGCGAGCGGTGCGCCGTGGGCCGGCGACAGGATGTTGTTCGAGGACAGCATGAGGATGCGGGCCTCGGCCTGCGCCTCCGCCGACAGCGGCACATGGACCGCCATCTGGTCGCCGTCGAAGTCGGCGTTGAACGCGTGACACACCATCGGATGGACCTGGATCGCCTTGCCCTCGACCAGCACCGGCTCAAAGGCCTGGATGCCCAGGCGGTGGAGCGTCGGCGCACGGTTGAGCAGCACCGGGTGCTCGTGGATGACCTCGTCGAGGACGTCCCACACCTCGGGAATCATCGAGTCGACCATCTTCTTGGCGGCCTTGATGTTCTGGGCCGACTTACGCTCGACGAGCCGGGCCATGATGAACGGCTTGAACAGCTCGAGCGCCATCAGCTTGGGCAGCCCGCACTGGTGGAGCTTGAGCGACGGACCTGACACGATCACCGAGCGGCCCGAGTAGTCAACGCGCTTTCCGAGCAGGTTCTGGCGGAACCGACCCTGCTTGCCCTTGAGCATGTCGGAGAGGGACTTCAGCGGCCGGTTGCCCGGTCCGGTCACGGGGCGGCCACGGCGGCCGTTGTCGAACAGCGCATCGACGGCCTCCTGCAGCATCCGCTTCTCGTTGTTGATGATGATCTCGGGGGCGCCCAGATCGAGCAGCCGCTTGAGCCGGTTGTTGCGGTTGATCACCCGGCGGTAGAGGTCGTTGAGGTCGGATGTCGCGAAGCGACCGCCGTCGAGCTGGACCATGGGACGCAGCTCGGGCGGAATAACCGGGACCGCCTCCAGGATCATCATGTCGGGCTTGTTGCCCGAGTTCAAAAACGCCGAGACGACCTTCAGCCGCTTCACCGCGCGGGCCTGCTTCTGGCCCTTGGCGGTCTTGACCTGCTCCTGCAGGTCGTCGGCCTCGGCGTCGAGGTCGACCTGCGAAAGCAGGTCGCGTACTGACTCGGCGCCCATGCCGCCGCGGAAGTACTCGCCGAACCCATAAGGGCTGCCGAAGCGGTCCTTGAGCTCGCGGAACAGGGTCTCGTCGTTGACGATGTCCTTGGGCTTCATGGTCTTGAACATGTCCCAGACCTGCCGCATGCGCTCGGCGGCGTCCTCGATGTAGGCCTCGGTGTCGTCGATGTCGGCCTGGAAGCTCTTACGCAGTTCCTTGCCCAGCTTCTCGCGCTCGTCGTCGGAGATCTTCGAGATGTTGACCTCGAGCGTGTCGGCCCACAGGTGGTCCTCGTCCGAGAAGTCGCGGCCGGCGCGACCGTTCTCGAGGTACTGCTCGCGGCGGGCCTGAGCGACTCCTTGAGCTCGAGGATCCGCTCCTCCTTCTCGGCCGCGTAGGCATCGAGCACCTTGTTGACCTCGGTCTCGAGCGACTCCACGTCGCGCGCGCGGGCCTCGTCGTCGACCCACGTCACCATGGAGGCGGCGAAGTAGAGAACCTTCTCGAGCTCCTTGGGAGCCATGTCGAGCAGGTAGCCGATCCGGCTGGGGACGCCCTTGAAGAACCAGATGTGCGAGACAGGCGCGGCGAGGTCGATGTGGCCCATGCGCTCGCGGCGAACCTTCGAGCGCGTGACCTCTACGCCGCAGCGCTCGCACACGATCCCCTTGTAACGGACACGCTTGTACTTGCCGCAGTAGCACTCCCAGTCCTTGGTGGGGCCGAAGATGCGCTCGCAGAAGAGCCCGTCCTTCTCGGGCTTGAGCGTGCGGTAGTTGATCGTTTCGGGCTTGGTCACCTCGCCCGAGCTCCAGGACCGGATCTGCTTCGAGGAAGCGAGCCCGATCTCGATGGCGTCGAAATTATTTATGTCAATCAATTCAGTTCCTCAGTTGTCTGCTTTTGAAATCCAGGAAGTCTCGAAGCGGCCGGGACCTACTCCTCCTCCACGCCCTCGGCCTCGGCCTCGGGCTCGGCCTCGGCCTCGCCCTCCGCCATGTCCCCGTCACCGTCGAGCATCGAGTCCACATCGGAGGAGAAGTCCTCGGCCTCGAGCTCCTCGCCGGGCTCGAGATCGGGATCCTCGACCTCTGCCTCCTCGGCGTTCGCCTCGACCGTCTCGCCTTCGTGCTCGGTCGACTCGTCGGCGGCCGCGCCGTCCCTGGCGCGCACGCCCGAGAGGTCGATGCCCAGCTCCTCGGCCGCGCGCAGGAGGTCGTCGTCCTCCTCGCGCATCTCGGCGCGCTCGCCCTCCTCGGAGACCACGTTGACGTCCAGCGCCAGCGACTGCATCTCCTTGAGCAGGACCTTGAACGACTCGGGGATGGAGGGCTCGGCGATGTTCTCGCCCTTGACGATCGCCTCGTATGCCTTGACCCGGCCCACGGTGTCGTCGGACTTGATCGTGAGCATCTCCTGGAGCGTGTAGGCGGCGCCGTAGGCCTCGAGCGCCCACACCTCCATCTCGCCGAAGCGCTGGCCGCCGAACTGCGCCTTGCCGCCCAGCGGCTGCTGGGTGACCAGCGAGTAGGGGCCGGTGGAGCGGGCGTGGATCTTGTCGTCCACCAGGTGCAGGAGCTTGAGGATGTACATGTTGCCCACCGTCACCTGCTCCTCGAATGGCTCGCCGTTGCGACCGTTGAAAAGCCTGACCTTGCCCGACGCCTGCTCGCCGGGACGGCGGTCCTTGTCGACCTCCATGCGGATGGAGCCCTTGTGCTCGTCCTGCCACCGCACGAGCGCCTCGTCGACGTCTTCGACCGTCGCGCCGTCGAACACCGGCGTCGCGATGTACACCTTCCTGGCCCGCCCTCGCCGTCCCGGCGCGCGCTGTGCCGCCGTCAGAGCCGTCCTCGTACCACCCGTTGGCCGCGACCCAGCCCAGATGCGTCTCCAGGATCTGGCCGAGGTTCATCCGGCTCGGCACGCCGAGCGGGTTGAGGATCACGTCGACGGGCGTGCCGTCCTCGAGGAACGGCATGTCCTCGATGTCCACGATCTTCGAGATCACGCCCTTGTTGCCGTGGCGACCGGCGAGCTTGTCGCCCTCGGCGATCTTGCGCTTCTTGGCCACGAACACGCGCACCAGCTCGTTGACGCCCGGCGGCAGGTCGTCGCCCTCGTCCCGGCTGAAGGTCTTGACGTCGATGACCACGCCGCCCTCGCCGTGGGGCACCTTCAGCGAGGTGTCGCGGACCTCGCGCGCCTTCTCCTTGAAGATCGCGCGGATCAGCTTCTCCTCGGCGGTCAGCTCGGTCTCGCCCTTGGGCGTGACCTTGCCCACGAGCAGGTCGCCCGAGACCACCTCGGCGCCGATCCGCACGATGCCGCGGTCGTCGAGGTTGCGCAGCGACTCCTCCGAACGGTTGGGGATGTCGCGCGTGATCTCCTCGTCGCCAAGCTTCGTCGTGCGGGCGTCGATCTCGTACTCCTCGATGTGGATCGAGGACAGCTCATCGTCCTGGACGAGCCGCTTGGAGATGATGATCGCGTCCTCGAAGTTGTAGCCCTCCCATGACATGAAGGCGACCAGCAGGTTCTTGCCCAGCGCCATCTCGCCGTGGTCTGTGGAGGCCCCGTCGGCGAGCACGTCGCCGCCGCTTTGACCGCGTCGCCCACGGCGACGAGCGGCTTGTTGTGGATCAGCGTGCCCTGGTTCGAGCGCATGAACTTCTGCAGCCGGTATGCGTCCTGGCTGCCGTTGTCGGTCGACGAGGATCTGCTCGGCGTCGACGAACGAGACCGTGCCCGCGGCGCCCGCCACGACCAGGTCGCCGGTGTCGATGGCCGCGCGGCGCTCCATGCCCGTGCCGACCAGCGGCGCGTCGGTGGTCAGCAGCGGCACTGCCTGGGCCTGCATGTTCGAGCCCATGAGCGCCCGGTTGGCGTCGTCGTGCTCGAGGAACGGGATCATCGCGGTCGTAACCGACCAGATCTGCTCGGGCGAGACGTCGATCAGGTCGACCTGCTCCGGGGTGGCGTTGACGTACATGCCGGCTTGGGTGCGGCAGAGGATCTCCTCGCCGGCAGAGGCGACCGTTCTTGTCGACGGGCGTGTCCGCCTGAGCGATCAGCTTCTCCTCCTCCTGGGTGGCGTCGAGATGCACGATCTCGTCGGTCACCTTGCCCTTCTTGACGACGCGATAGGGAGTGGTTACGAAGCCGTGCTCGGAGATCTCGGCGTAGGAGGAGAGGGAGCCCATCAGACCGATGTTCGGCCCCTCGGGCGTCTCAATCGGACACATCCGTCCGTAGTGGGTGGGGTGCACGTCGCGCACTTCGATCGGCGCGCGCTCGCGCGTGAGGCCGCCGGCTCCCAGCGCGGACAGCCGCCGCCGGTGCCGCAGGCCCGACAGCGAGTTGGTCTGGTCCATGAACTGCGAGAGCTGGCTGGAGCCGAAGAACTCCTTCAGCGCCGCCACCACCGGACGGATGTTGACGATCGTCTGCGGCGTGATCGTGTCGGCATCCTCGGTCGTGAGGCGCTCGCGCACGACCCGCTCCATGCGGTAGAGCCCGATCCGGAACGCCTCCTGGATAAGCTCGCCCACGGTGCGCAGACGGCGGTTGCCGAAGTGCTCGTACTCGTCGAGATGGTCCTGGATCGGCTCGCGCGAGAGCGCCGCGGCCTCGGCCGCGAAGTCCTTGATCTCCTCGTCGGGTTCCTCGGGCATCCCGAGGCGCGTGGGCAGCGAGACCAGCTCCTTGACGAGCGCGATGATGTCCTCGTGGGTGAGGGTGCGCGTCTCGAGGTCGATGTCCAGATCGAGGCGCGAGTTGAGCTTGTAGCGACCCACCCGTGTCAGGTCGTAGCGTTTGGGATCGAAGAAGAGCTGGTGCAACAGCGCCTTGGCGCCATCGACCGAGGGCGGCTCTCCAGGCCGCTGCTTCTTGAACAGCTCGACCAGCGAGCCCTCCTCGCTGCGCACGACGTCGGGATCGGCCTCGAGCGTCAGGCGGATGTACAGCGAGTTGTCGAACAGGCGCAGGATCTCGTCGTCCTCATAACCCATCGCGCGCAGCAGCACCGTGACGGGGAGCTTGCGCTTGCGGTCGATGCGGACGTAGACGCGGCCCTTCTTGTCGATCTCGAGCTCGAGCCACGAGCCGCGGGCGGGCATGAGGTTGGCGGTGAAGACCTGCTTCTCGCGGTCCTTGGGCTCCATCACGTAGGCCCCAGGGGAGCGCACGAGCTGGGTGACCACAACGCGCTCGGTGCCGTTGATGATGAACGTGCCTCGATCCGTCATCCACGGGAAGTCGCCCATGAACACGGACTGCTCACGGATCTCGCCGGTCTCGCGGTTGATGAACGCGACCGTGATGGTGAGCGGGCGGGCATAGGTCAAGTCCTTCTCGCGGCACTGTTCGAGGCTCGCGACGGGCTCGTCGAAGGTGAACTCGCCGAACTGGACGGCGAGGTTGCCGGTGTAATCCTCGATCGGCGAAATGTCGTCGATCGTTTCGCGCAGCCCACCCCCCTGAGGGTTGGTGAGCCAAGCGAATGACTTGCGTTGAATATCGATCAGGTTGGGTACTTCAAGGACCTTCTGCAGACGCGCGAAGCTCCGGCGCGTCCGGGGGGCATGAACAGTTGCCAAGGTGGCGACTCCTCGGGCGGTCGAGAGGGGAGATGAGGGGCGCTGAGAGAGACGCACACACTACGGTCGCGGAACATCTGGCCCCGAGTGGGAACCAGTCCGGTCACGAAGAGGGACACTCCGACAGCGCGACCACTTAAGATAGCACACCGAAACGGTGCCCTGTCGAGGACGGTCGGCTCTCACGGACCCCGCCCCCGACGGCCGCGTATGTGGCGCGGCGTCGCACTGATGTGGGCGGCTACGGCTATTGGCCGACAGCGGGAGTGTAGGGGGTTTTTAGACGTGGGGCAAGTCCGCGGCCTCGGCGCGACGGCGCTGACCCACCCGGATCGCGAACGATGTCCCTTTGCTTTCACCCCTTGAAAGCGGAGGGACATCGACTGTCCCTTCTTCTTGGCCCGGCCGCACGCGGCCGGGCCCCGGCGGCGCATGCGCCGCCGGGGGGCCGGCACATGTGCCGGCCCCAACTACTACTTGACCTCGACGATGGCTCCGGCCTCTTCGAGGTCGGTCCTCAGCTTGTCGGCCTCCTCCTTGTCGATCCCTTCCTTGATCGGCTTGGGGGCCTCGTCGACCAGGGCCTTGGCCTCCTTCAGTCCGAGACCCGTGGCCGCGCGGACGACCTTGATCACCTGGATCTTCTTGTCGCCCACAGCCTGAAGGAGCACGTCGAACGCGGTCTGCTCCTCCGCGTCCTCGCCGGCGCCGTCGGTTGGGGCAGCCGCCGGAGCCGCCGCGGCAACCGCTGTCGCGGAGACCCCGAAGGCCTCCTCGAGCGCCTTGATCCGCTCGGAGAGCTCGAGCACCGAGATGCCCTTGAGCTCGTCGATCCATTCCTGCGTTGTTGTCATCGTCCCTCCTTATCCGCCGTCCGGCGGCGTATCAGTTTCGTTTTCTACCGGCCCCTCGCCCCGGTCGACGACCTGCTGCAGCTGGATGGCGATGCCGGCTATCAGCGCGTTGAGCGTCCGCGCAAGCCCGGCCAGCGGCGAGGCCACCATCCCGACGAGTTGCCCGTGGAGCACTTCGCGCGCGGGCAGACGCGCGATCGAGCGGATCTCCTCGGCGCTGAGCGGGCTGCCGTTCATGATCCCGCCCTTGAACTCGAGCAACCGCAGTGCGCGGGCCGTGTCGTTGAGAGCCTTCGCCGCAAGCGCGGCGTCGCCGTCCACGAGCGCGAGGGCGGTGGGGCCCTGGAGCAGCGGCTTCAGCTGCTCGACGCCTACCTGCTCGGTGGCTCGCTCGGTGAGCGAGTTCTTGACCACGCGGAAGACCGCGCCGGCGTCGTGCAACCTCGCGCGCAGCTCGGCCGCCTGAGACACCGTGAGCCCCCGGTAGTCGACGGCGAAGACCGCATCGGCGGCCTGGAGCTGGCGGGCTATGTCCTCTACTACAGCTGCTTTCTGGTCTTTGTTCATGGTTGCTCTCACAGTGACGCCCGCACGGTGGCGGGCGTCGAAGGATTGAGCGCTGAGCGCTCGCCTCGAGGCTCCGCCTGCTCCGGACTCACGCGCAACGCCGCCGGAGGTCTCGGGCTCAGTCTCGTTTTGAAGGTCGTAATGAGTCTAGGCCGCGGCGAGCTCCTCGACGATGTCGCGGGTGCGGGAGGGATCTACCTTGATACCCGGACCCATCGTGCTGGCGAAGGTCACCGAGCGGATGTAGCGGCCCTTGGCGGCGGAGGGCTTGGCACGAATCAGCTCCTCGATCACGGCCGCGTAGTTCTCGAGCAGCCGCCGCTCGTCGAAGTCGGTCTTGCCGATTACGAGGTGGACGATCGCGTGCCGGTCGGTCCGGTACTCGACCTTCCCTGCCTTGGCCTCGGAGACCGCCTTGCCCACATCGGTGGTGACCGTGCCGACTTTCGGGTTGGGCATCTTGCCGGCGGGGCCGAGGATCCGACCGAGCCGGCCCACGACCGGCATCAGGTCTGGCGTGGCGATGGCCACGTCGAAGTCGTCAAAACCGCCCTGGATCCGCTCGGCGAGGTCCTCCGCCCCGACCACGTCGGCTCCCGCCTCTTGGGCTTCGCGGGCCTTGTCACCCTGCGCGAAGGCCGCCACCTTGATGTCCTTCCCCAGGCCATTGGGAAGCGCGACCGTGCCCCGCAGCTGCTCGTCGGCGTGGCGAACGTTGAGCCCGGTCCGCACGTGGACCTCCACGGACTCGTCGAACTTTGCCCGCTTCAGTTCCTTGACCAGCGAGATCGCTTCGCCCGGAGAGTATTCGCGCTCCCGATCGACCTTCTGCCTGGCCTCTTGGTAGGTCTTTCCGCGTCGGCTCATCAGCTTCTCCTCGGCCTCACGAGACATCCACGCCCATCGAGCGCGCCGTCCCCGCGATGATCTTGACCGCAGAGTCCATGTCCCGGGCGTTGAGGTCCTTCATCTTCTTCTCGGCGATCTGCCGCAGTTGATCCGGGGTGATCGTGCCGACCTTCTCTCGATGCGGCTCGGCGGAGCCCTTCTCCAGGGACAGCGCCTGCTTTATCAAGCACCGCCGCGGGCGGGCTCTTGGTGACGAACGTAAACGAACGGTCCTCGTAGACGGTGATCACCACCGGGATCACAGTGCCCGCGTCGCCCTGCGTCTGGGCATTGAACGCCTTTACGAACTCCATGATGTTGACCCCATGCTGGCCGAGCGCAGGCCCAACCGGGGGCGCCGGGCTCGCCTGGCCGCCGACCGCCTGGAGCTTGATTTGTGTGAGGACCTTCCTCATACCTTCTTCACCTGGTCGAAGCCGACCTCGACCGGCGTCTCGCGCCCGAAGATCGAGACGAGCACCTTGAGCCGCTGAGCGTCTTCGTTGACCTCGGAGATCTCGCCGGAGAAGTCCGACAGCGGTCCCGGAGACCACCTTGACCGATTCACCGATACCGAACTGCGCTCGACTGCGGGGCCTCACCTCGGCCTCGCGGTGGAGCAGCCGGTTGACCTCGTCCTGCGTCAGGGGAACCGGCTCGTTGGAGGCGCCGACGAAGCCCGTCACGCCCGGCGTTCCCTTGACGAGCGACCACGAATCCTCGTTGAGGTCCATGTTCACGAGCACGTATCCGGGCATGGTCCGCTTCTCGACCATCACCTTCTGGTTGTCCTTCATCTCCGACACGGTCTCGGTGGGCACCACGATCTGGCGCACCGCGCGCTGTTGACCGAGCGAGACGATGCGGTGCTCGAGGTTGTGCTTGACCTTCTGCTCGTGCCCTGAATAGGTATTGACTACGTACCAGCGAAACATGGCTTTCCTATTTGTCCAGAAAATATTGCTCGGCGCGAGCCGGCGGGCCAGCACGCCCGGCGAGGCTCATCTCCGCTCCTCGCGTCGCCCTAGAAGTTCCCGTTGAGGATGAAATTGACGACTTGCTCGCGACCAATCCGCGACGCCCAGGAACACGCTCGCCACGATCACGAATCCGACCACGACCCCTGTGGCCTGCATCACCTGACGGCGATCGGGCCACTGTACCCGTTGAAGCTCGCGCCAGCTTCCCTCGAGGAAGGCGAGGAGCCGCGCTCCGAGCCACGCACGGGGGCTGCCACGACCGCGGGGCCGGAGCCCGGACCGCCGCGCCGGAGCGACGTCGGACAGCCCAGGCGGGAGCCGCGAAGCCCTGGTCCCTTCCTCGGGTCGTCCAGCCCTGTCGGCCGACGGCCCGGCACCGTCTTCGACGCCCTGCGCCAATTGCTCGCCAAGCTCCTCGTCGGGGCGGCGCGACGGGGCCGCGAGCTCCAGCCGCTCGACCGTCGCGAGCTGCTGCCTCGGCCAGCTCGGCGTCGGGCGCGGCGTGCTCGATCGGAGTCTGGGGCGCCGTCGCCCGGGCGCGGCGCCGTCGCCATCGAGGACGCGGCGCTCGCGTCCGCGGCCGCTCGCCACCGGCTGCGCTTGGCGAACCCGCCGCTCCTTTGCACGTTTGCGGTTACGAGCCACCGTTCAGATCAGCGTGTTTCCCGATGGGACGTATGACACCTGCACCAGCGGCAATACTTCCGGAGCGGTATCCGCTCCGGATTGTTGCGCTTGCTCTTGTTTGTCTGGTAGTTCCGGCGCCGGCACTCCTCGCACGCGAGGGTTACGGCGATCCGAATGTCTCCGCGGGCCATCGAGCTTTCCGTCTGGTCGTGGTCGTGTCATCCGCATCGGTGCGGGCACGCCTCAACGCGCCCACCCGACGCAGACGCCAGTTTAGCGCCCCGGGCCGGGGCCAAGAGCCACTCTCAGCCGCCTCTCAGCGCGCGACGAGCTCGACAGGCGCGACCGTCAGCGTGATCAGCCGCTCGCCGCGCAGGACCCGCATCGAGACCGACTGCCGATCGCGGCCTCGGTCATGGCGCGCTGGATGTCGTCGACCGAGCGCGACCGGGCCTCCGTCGAGCTCGACGACCAGGTCCTCGACGCGCAGGCCGGCACGCTCCGCCGGGCTGTCCGGCGGCGACCTCCACGATCTCCACTCCGGCATTGCGACCCAGTTGCGCCCGGGCGTGGGGCGGGAGCGGTCGCGGACCAGCCGCGATCCCGATGTAGGCGCGCCGGACGCGGCCGTGGCTCATCAGCGAGCCGATGATCCGCCGTGTGGCTGGATTGATGGGAACCGCCAGGCCGAGTCCCACCCCGGCCACGGCGGTGTTGATGCCGACCACGCGGGCCGCGCTGTCGACGAGCGCGCCCCCGGAGTTGCCGGGGTTCAGCGCGGCGTCGGTCTGAATGACGTTGTCGATGTAGCGGACGGTGCGCCCGCGCGGGCCGGCAGGGAGCGGCCGAGCGCCGACACCACCCCCGCCGTCACCGAGCCCGCGAAGCCGTTCGGGTTGCCGATGGCGACGACGAGCTGGCCGACGCGCAGACGTTCCGCCTCTCCGAGCACAGCCGGCTCCAGCGCGTCGCCGTCGGCGCGCAGGACGGCCAGGTCCGAGAGCGGGTCGGCGCCGACGATCTCAAAGCCAAGCTCCCGCCCGTCGGGGAAGGTGGCGCGCCCGCCGCCACCGCGGCGGTCGGGCCCTCCCCGCGCCGCGACGACGTGCGCGGAGGTCAGGAGGAAGCCGTCGGGCGTCAGCACGACGGCGCTCCCGGCTCCGGCCGGCACGTTGCCCATGCGGGTGCGGCGCATGATGCGCAGGTTCGCCACCGAAGGCGCGAGCCGCTCGGCGACGTCGACGACGATGCGCGAGTAGGAGTCGAGCGCCTCGCGCTCCGCGCCGTCGAGCCTCGTTTCGGTGCCTGACGTGTCAATCATCGGTTCCTCCCAGCGGCGGATCAAAAGCGGACCGACAGGGGTCTCTCCTCGAGCGCGCGGAGCACCGTGAACTCGAGCTCTCCGCCCGGGCTGGCCCCGTCGAGAGCCTCATAAAGCGCGTCCACGCGCCCGACCGGCTCGCCTCCGGCGGCCACGATCAAGTCGCCGCGCTCGATTCCAGCTCGGTCGGCTGCGCTGCCCGGCTCCACTTCGCGAACCAGGACGCCTTCGCGCTCCGGCAGGCCGACCGCCTCCCGCAGCCGCCTGCCACACGCGTCGGGGCCACCGCGACGCCGAGCCGGACGCGGGGGGCCGGCTCTCCCCTCGAGAGGGCCTGCGACCCGGTCGCGCGTCGAGTCATCGAGCGGAACGGCCAAGATCAGGCCGCCGTCCACGCGAACCGCGTTGATCCCCAGAATCCTGCCCTCGAAGTCGACCAGCGGGCCGCCCGATGAGCCACGTGGCAGGCGCGCGGTGTGCTCGATCGCGCCCGTGATCCGCCGTCCGCGCGGTCCCCGGAAGCTGCGCGCCGAGGCCGACACCGTTCCCATCGTCACGCGGAGGCCCCGTCCGCCCGGATTCGCGAGCGCGAGCACCGCGCGGCCCAGCGAGACGCTTGAGTCCTGCGCCCACTCCGCTGGCTCCACGTCGGCGGTGTCCACGTCGATGACCGCCAGGTCGATATCGGGGTCGGCGCCCGCAACGCGTCCACGCACCCGGCGATCGGAGGCGAACACGACTTCGATCTCCTCGTCACGCTGATGCCCGCCGCGGAGGTTGTGAGCGGTTGTGAGAACCCGCCCGGGCGCGAACACGACCCCAGATCCCGTGCCCCACCCGCGGCCTAGGCCGACCACGGAAGGGCCGACGCGCTGGGCGGTGCGCTGGATGTCGTTTTCAAGCTCTTCAATTACTGCCATTTTCAGCTCCTATGTACTTGCAACTAACAAGTCACTACCATATCAGAGATGGAACGTCTAGCATCCGCGTTCGTGCCCGAGGCGCCCCGGTCCGCTGGTCCCGAGTCTGCGGAGCCGAGGCAACCCGCCGCCGCCGATCCCGTCGCGAGCGGCCTCTCGGACGCACTGTCGGCCGTAGGCGATCGCTGGACGCTGCTGGTCGTGGCCGCGCTGCTCGACGGGCCGCGCCGGTTCGGCGAGCTGCAGACAGAGGTGCAGGGAATCGCGCCCAACGTCCTCAGCCAGAGGCTCCGGCACCTCGAGCGACACGGGCTGGCGGTCGCTAGGCCGTATTCGCGACGGCCGCCGCGATTCACCTATGAGCTGACCGCGTCGGGTCTGGAACTGGCGGGAGCGGTGCGGCTGCTGGCCGCCTGGGGCGCGCGCAATCTCGAGGATGGCTCGCCGCGCCACGCGGCGTGCGGCACCCCGGTGGAGGCTCGCTGGTGGTGTCCCACCTGCGAGCGCGCCGTCGACGAAGGGGATCTAGGCGAAGTGCATTTCGCCTAGTGGCTCGACTGGAAGTTTCGCCCGGAAGGGCCAGTCCGGGGCCGTCAGGCGAGGACACAGGATCCGACGCGTAGCAGCGCTACGCGTCGGATCCGAGAACAAAGCCTGACGGTCATCCGGGCGGCGATTACGGGTGGAACGTTTCCGGGAGAGCCACTAGGTTGCGTAGTCGGACACGCCAAAGCGCACGGCGGCCTCCGGCGCGGGGACAATTGCCCCTCCATGGTTCGCCTGTTGGCAGTAGTCATCTCGATCGGCCTGGCCGATTCGCTGAACCCGTCGACGATCGCGCCCGCCCTCTATCTCGCGAGCGGCGATCACTCGCGACGACACGTGGCCCAGTTCACGGTCGGGGTATTCCTCGTCTACCTGGTTGGCGGCCTCGTCCTCAACTTCGGGCCTGGTCACCTGCTGCTGTCGCTACTGCATCACCCCCATCACCGGCTCGCCTACATCTTGGAGGTGGTCGCCGGCGTCGCGATGCTCACCGCCGCGGCGTTCGTCTGGGGATACAAGGACCGACTCGCCTCCCGCGCCATGCCCATGCCCAAATCGACCGGACGCTCCAGCGCCCTCCTCGGCGCCACGATCACGGCGGTCGAGCTCCCCACCGCGTTTCCCTACTTCGCGGCGATCGCGGCGATCGTCGGCTCTGGCTTCGGGCCCCTGAACCAGGTGATCGCGCTCGTCGTGTTCAACGTCTGCTTCGTCTTGCCGCTGATCGGGATCCTCGTCACGTTGGAGACGGCCGGCGAACGGGCGCAAAGGGTTCTCACGCGCGCGCGAGAGATCCTCGAGGCCCACTGGCCCGCTGTGCTGGCGGCAGTGGCACTGCTCGCCGGCCTATTTGCGATCGTCATCGGGACGACCGGCCTGGCGAGCCTGCGCCACGGGCATCTTGGCCACATCGCGCGGGAGTTCCGTCACAGGCTGCTGCACCCGTAGCGAGTCAGCGGGCTGCGGAGGTTGATCGCTCGAGCGGCGCAGCACCCCGCCGGTCGATCGCCTGAGGGGCGCGGCACCTTGCCGCTTGATCGCCTGAGGGGCGCAAATCCCCCACGCCCCCGGCGACGCGTCCGGGTCTGGGGAGTTTGCGTCGCCCGCCGACGCAAATTCCCCAGACCTCTCAAGGAGGCGAGGGGTTGGCGGAGTTTGCGTCGTTTGGCGGCCGTCGCTTGATCTGAGCGGGTTCTTCTGGAGGGACTAGATTTCGTGCGTGTCCGACGGCGCGTCGTCGAGCGATATAGGCCTTTTCCCGGGCGAGGACGAAATCGAGCGGCTGATCATCGGGCCCGATTCAGTCACCTGGCAGTTCAGCTCGGATGTGCGCCTGTTCTTCGCGCCGCTGTACGCGCTCTTGCTGCAGGTCGCCCACCCGACTGTCGCCGCCGGCGTGCGTGACTACTCGGACTTCGCGGAGCGGCCCTTGGAGCGACTGCTGCGCACGATCGATTACCTCGTCCTGCTCCAATACGGGGGAAGGGAGGCGCTCGCGGTCGGGAGGCGTCTGCGCGAGCTCCACAAGCGCTTCAGGGGCGTGCGCGGCGACGGCGCCCCTTACTTCGCGCTCGAGCGGGGCGCCTACACGTGGGTACACGCGACCCTGCTCGAGACCTACGTCCGCGCGCACGAATACTTCGGCCGGCCCATGACGCGCGCGGAGGTGCAGCGTTTCTACCGCGAGTACGTCGGCCTCGGTCGTCTCGTAGGGGTACGGGAAGGAGATCTGCCCGAGACCTGGGAGGGCTTCCGCGCCTACTTCGACCGTGTGGTCGAGCACGAGCTTGGCCCCAACGAAACCGTCGACCGAGTGCTCGAGGTCGCTCGCAAGCCCACCGGCCCCGAGCTGGCGTTAGTGCCCGAGACGATCCGGCGCACGGTGCTCTTCCCCGCCGGAAAGATGATGTATGTGGGCGGGGTGGGACTCCTGTCCGCACCGCTGCGGGAGCGGCTGGGGATCCCCTGGAGTCGGCGCGAGGAGCGCGTCTTCCGCGCGCTCTCCGCCAGCTCGCGGAAGCTCGAGAGGCTCCTCCCGGCCGGGCTGAAGGTATTCGGACCGACCCAGCTTCGCTGGCGCCGGCGCGCGATCGCGCGCGGCCCATTCGGCCAGGCGCTCTGTTTGAGCCCGACGCGCCGCCCGCGGAAGCGGCGAGTTTCTCCACCCGCCTGCCTGCCTGAGCGCGCTCGCTGCCCTTCGCGCCCTGCCCGACAGGCCTCGCCGCGCCTTGCGCGTGATCGACTTATGCTTGCCCCGTGGCCCAAGACATTACAGACGTACGCAAGCTCCTGACCGAGCGGGCGGGACGGGGAGGACGCTCACCCGCGCAGCTCAGCGCCACCGATACCTCCTTTCTGCTCCAGGAGGACCGCGGCGCGCAGATGCATATAGGCGGCGTCTCGATATTCGAGGGTCCCGCACCCGAGCACGAGGAGCTGCGCGAGCACATCTCGGAGCGCCTGGGGCTTGTTCCCGGTTCCGCCAGAAGCTGGCGAGCCCGCCGATCGCGCTGACCCGGCCATGGTGGGTCGACGATCCCGAGTTCAACCTCGACTACCACCTGCGGCGCACCGCGCTGCCCGCACCGGGCGACAGAGAGCAGCTCAAGGCGCTCGTGTCACGGACCTTTTCGCAGCGGCTCGATCGCGGAAAGCCGCTGTGGGAGATGTGGATCGTCGAGGGGCTCGAGGGTGATCGATTCGCGCTCATCATCAAGACGCATCACGCGCTCGTCGACGGAATCTCTGGGGTCGACCTGGCCAGCGTGATCATGGACACCGCGCCCGAGCCCGTGCCGGTGGGCGGAGCGGTGGTTCCGTTCGAGCGCCATCCCGCTCCCTCCCGGGCCGAGCTACTCGTTCGGACCGCGGCGGAAACGGTCAAGACGGAGGTATCGCTGGCGCAATATGCCGCCGGCACGCTGCTCTATCCCCAGCGCGTCACCCGCACCCTCGGCAGGGTCGCCTCGGCCGTCGCGTCGATGGGCTGGGAGCTGCTCACCCCCGCGCCCAGCGTTCCGCTGAACGGGCCCGTTGGTCCTCATCGCACCTACGATTTCCGCAACCTGAGCTTCGAGGAGATTCGCGCCGTCAACCACCGCTACGAAGCGACCGTCAACGACGTGGTTCTGGCGATAGCCACCGGCGCGCTGCGCGGCTGGCTTATGGCGCGGGGGGTGCGAACCGATGGGCTCGAGCTGCGCGCGCTGGTGCCGGTGAACCTCCGCAGCGACCAGGAGCGTGGACTGCTCGGCAACCGGGTCGCGCTGTTGCGTGCCGCGCTCCCCGTGTATGCCGAGGATCCCGAGCAACAGCTGCTCCTGGTTCGTGACGAGATGCGCGAGCTCAAGCGCTCCCGGCAGCTGATGGCGGCGCAGACGATCGTCGGGCTGAGCGATTTCGCGCCGCCCACGCTCCTCGCCCAGGCTTCGCGGGTGAACTTCTCGACGCGCCTCTTCAACCTCATCATCACCAACGTGCCGGGGCCGCAGATAGCGCTTTACCTGCTCGGGCGCCAGCTCGAGACGGTTGCCCCGATCGCGTTCCTCCCGAAATCTCACGCCCTCTCGATCGCCGTCTTCTCCTACCACGGCGTGATGACCTTTGGCCTGCTGGGCGACTACGACCGCATGTATGACCTCGAGCTGGTGGGCGACGGCGTCGAGGATTCCCTGTCACGGTTGCGGCGAGCACCCTCCGTCAAGGTCGACGGGCACCGGCCGCGCGTGCCCGCGCAGTAGGGCCCGGCCGAGATCAGGCCGCCTGTGCCGCCAGCGCGCCCGCGCGGGCCATCAGTACGTTGACGAGATCGCAAAGAACCGCGCGCTGCTCGCGCTCGACCAGCTGCCCGCTGTCGTCGAAGGCAGTATCTGCCTGGCCCACGGGCAGCTCGTCATCGATGACGTCGGCGCCGATGATCCCCAGCACCTTGCGCGTCTCGGCCTGCGCCCAGACCGCGCCGAAGAGGCCGGTGGAAGCACCGATCACCGCGACCGGCTTGCCCCGCAGCGAGTTGTCGGGAAACGGCCGCGACGCCCAATCCAGCGCGTTTTTGAGCAAGCCCGGAATCGACCCGTTGTACTCGGGCGTGGCGATGAGGACGCCGTCGGCGGACTCGATCGCCCGGCGCAGCCGCTCGACCGCCGGGTGAGCGTCTTCCACGTCTAGATCTGAGTCGTAGGGAGGTAGCTCGCGAAGCCCGTCGTACATCTCGAGCTCCACGCCGGGCGGCAGCAATTCGGCCGCCGCCCGGAGCAGGCTCGTGTTGTGGGACCCACGGCGCAGGCTTCCCGAGATACCGAGGATCCGCGGCACTTTGACTACCCCTTGATCAGCTCGAGGTGGACCTGGAGCGTGACGTCCCAGGCAAGCACCTCGCCGCCCTTGGGGAGCTCGGCCTGCCAGTTGAGCCCGTACTCGCGGCGATCTACGGTCGCCTCGAGGTCGAAGCCGACGACGTCGGCGCCCATGATGTTCGAGCCCTGCGCGAAGGTGCCCTCGGCGGTGACGGGCTTGCTGACGCCCCGGATCGTGAGCTCTCCGTCGACCTCAGCCGTGCCGTCCTCGGCGACCCTGATATCCGTCGAGTGAAACTCGATCGTCGGGTTCTGCTGCGGCGTCGAAGAAATCCGGCGAGAGCAGGTGTGTCTTGAGATCGGGGATCGCGGTCTTGACCGACTCGACCTGCGCCTTGCCGATCAGCACGCCGTCCTCGAGCTTCGCGTCGACCTGCTCAAACTGGCCCCGGAAGGTGGAGATTCCGTTGTGCTTGACGGCAAAGCCGAATGTGCTGTGGACGGGATCGAGGGTGAAGGTTCCCGCCGGTGCCCGTTCAATCGTGCTCGTGCTCATTTGTCCTCGGCTCCTTGGTTGATTGAGAGATAAACTGTTGAGACAACAACCATCCTAGTCGCTTATGCTTTCTGTGTCAACTATTTCCTCGGCTACTATCTGAGCATGGACTCTTCCGTATCGCGACTCGACGCGTGGCGCGCAGTGGTCACGAGCCATGCCGCCATCACCGAGCGCGTTCAGAGAGCGCTCACCGCGGCCGACTTGCCGCCGCTCAGTTGGTTCGAGATGCTCTCGGCGGTAAAGAGCAGCCCCACGGGCCGCCCACGGATGAGCGAGCTCGCAGAGTGGCTTACGCTAAGCCGTGGCGGCATAACAAAGCTTGTCGACCGCCTCGCAGGCCGCGGGCTGTCTCGAGCGGGTTTCGTGCAGCGAGGACCGTCGGAGCCTGCAGGCCGAACTAACGCCGGCCGGCGAACAGATTCTCGCGGAGATGCAGGCGGTCTACGAGAGCGAGCTCGAGCGCCACCTCGCGAGGTTGACCGCGGAGGAAGCCGAACTGATCACCGCGGCCCTGCACAAGGTGACTGGCAGCACCTGCGAGGCGCAGGCCGCGGCCGTCCGTCCCGTGATGGCCACGGCGGCTTCCGGACGAGCGGGCTGAGGCTGAGGCCGCTCTCGACGCGGGCGCGCTGACGCGAGGCCTGACGCATTGAGGCTGCGACCGGGCGGGCCCCGATTCGGACCCGCCGCCGGTCGCCCAGTCATGGATCACCCTTGACTTCATATGTCCCAGGACTTGTGTCTGCCTGGGTGGCACGACACTCCCGACCGCCGGGGCTGGCCACCCTTTCAACGGGGTGCGGGACCCGACTGAGCGCTAGGCACTCCGGCCGAGTAGGCGATCCGCCGGACCAGGAATGGTAGACAGCGAAGCAGCGCGTGGTCCCGCGACCGCGCTCGGACACGCCCGTTGGCAAACCTTGCGCCCAGCCGTCAGGCTTCGATTTCCCCTCAGACAAATCTCCACCACCAAGGAGGCTGGATGGCAAAGCTCGACCCCCGTTTTGCCCCGCTTGAAATATGCATCTCGCCCGAGCTCTACGACGAGATTCGCGGGCTCTGGCTCGAGCACGTCACCAACGAGGAGAAGCTGTTCGTCCCGGTTTCCGAGGATGAGTGGAACACGTATCTCGCCATCGTCCTCGACACGCTCACCGAGGACTGCGCGATGGAGGTCCGATCGGCGGGGCTGCGGCTAGAGGGCAAAGACGGGGCGCGCGAGTTCTACGAGACCTTCATTCCCTCTTTCGAGGGCATGCAGTGGGTCCCGCAGGCCCTCGTGATCGGACCCCAAGGCGTGCTCGACGTTGCGGACATGACGGCCAAGCTCATGAGGCCCTTCGGCGGCCTCGACGCGGTCGGCGAGCGGCTCTTGACCGAGTGGGTCATCTACTTCCCTTGGGATCAGGAAGAGCACAAGTTCCGCGGCGAGATCATCTACTCGATACGGCGCGTGGATTGACGCCCCGGCGCCCCGCTGCCAATCTTCTTAGGTAGTCCTAATTAGGGAGCCCTGATTTGTGATACGGTCGTCGGCGCTGTCTTCCTACCTCGCCGATCGTCCTGACCTGAGAGACCCTGAGCACCGGCGCTGAAATCACCAAGGCGACGTCGACCCCGCGAGCGACGAGGCTCTCGTCGCGACTTAGCTTCTACGTGTGGGTTGCGGTCGTGCTCGCGGTCGCCGTAACGGCGGTTGTCCTCGGCTGGCACTCGAGCGGCGGGACGGCCGACCCGAGCGTCGCGGCCAACCACATGAGCCGGACAACGGCGGTGATTAACAGCGCGATCCTCGTCTTTCGCGAAGGCCTTGAAACGATCCTCGTGCTCGCCGCGGTGACGGCCAGCTTCCTCGGTGGCAACAGGGTCTACCGCCGGCCAGTCGCCGTCGGCGGCGGGGTCGGACTCGCGGCCACGGTCGCGACGTGGTTCTTCGCCGCGTGGGTGATCGGCCGCTTCGGGGGTCGCGGCCTCGATGTGCAAGCGGCGACCGGGCTACCGGCGATCCTCGTGCTGCTGCTGGTGATGAACTGGTTCTTCCATCGCGTCTACTGGACCGGCTGGATCTCGAATCACCACAAGCGCCGCCGCGGCCTGCTGGCCTCGAGCAACGAGGTGGCGCTCCGCCGCACTCTGCTCGGCTTCGCCCTGCTGGGATTCACCTCGATCTACCGCGAGGGATTTGAGGTCGTCCTCTTCCTCCAGAACCTGCGGATCACGTTCGGGTCGAGCGTCGTCCTCGAGGGCGTGGCGCTCGGCTGCCTGTTCACCGCCGCGGTCGGCGTCCTGACGTTCGCGCTCCACCAGCGACTTCCGTACAAGCGACTGCTGATCATCACCGGCGTGATGCTCGTCGCCGTGCTGTTCGTGATGGTGGGCGAGGAGATCCAAGAGATGCAGCTCGCGGGCTGGATCTCGACCACCCCGATCGGCGTCCACTTCCCGGGATGGGCCGGTCAGTGGTTCTCGCTCTTCCCGAACGTCCAGACGATCGCGGCCCAGCTCACCGCGGTGATGATCGTGCTCGGCTCCTACCTCGCCTGGCAGTATCTGCGCGTCTGGCGCCCTCGCCGCCTAGGCCAACGTCCGGGGCGACTCGCCGAGCGGCCACCGCGCCAACCGATCGGCACCCCCGGGCTCGGTCCGAGCAACGTTTGAACCTCCAGGCCCTCGCGGCCTAGCGGGCACCTTCCCGAGCGGTACCGTCCGGCGTCAGCACGACCTTGCCGGGAATGTGCTGGGTCGACTTGGCCATGAAGGCCTCGCGTGCGTCAGCGAGCGGGTAGACCGCGCCGACTTGGGGTCGCAGCTTGCCCTCGTCGACGAGCCGCGTGATGTCCCGAAGTTGGGCACCGCTGGGGTCGCGTACGAAGTGAACGACGCGGATGTCGTCTCGATCGGTTGACAGAGGAGCCATGACGGAGACCAAGGCACCACCGGGCTTGACGACCGCCGGTGAGTGGGCGAGGACGTCTCCCCCGATGGCGTCGTAGACGAGGTCGACCTGGCCCATTGCCGTCTCCCAGCCGTCCCGCTCGACATCGACGAAATCGTCGGCGCCGACCTCGAGAACGCGCTGGCGCGCGTCCGCTCGACCGGTTCCGATGACGTGGGCGCCGGCCCAGCGAGCCAGCTGTACCCCCACAGCTCCCACCCCGCCTCCGGCGCCATGGATCATCACAGTCTGACCGGACTCGAGGTGGCCGTGGTCGAAGAGCGCCTGCCACGACGTGAGCCCGGCTTGCGGGATCGCAGCCGCCTCGATGAAATCGACCGTTGTCGGCTTGGGAGCCAAGCTCCACGCCTCGATGGCCACGTACTCGGCGGCCCATCCGTCGCGGTAGCCGTCGATGAGGCCGTAGACCTCGTCGCCCACCGATACGCCGGCGGTGCCCCAGCCCAGCGCGACCACGACGCCTGACCCCTCGTGGGCGGGGATCAGGGCCCCCCGGTCGTGCCCGGCTCGATCGGTCCGCAGCGGCCAGGTCAGCTCGGTGGGGGTGAAGCTCGCGGCGCGCACCTGTACCAGTGCGTCTCCGATCGCAGGCTGGGGGTCCGGGGCGTCCTCGTAGACGAGGCCGTCGATCCCCTCCAAGCCCTCCGGCTTCTCGATGCGGACGGCTTTCATCGGTGTCTCCTTGTCACATGGGGATGTTGTCGGTCACCCCTATGACACACCACGACGGAGGAATGTGACGGTGGACGACCGTGTCGGACTCGAACCGGCGACCCCTTGCTTACCATGCCGGTGCTCTACCAACTCAAGCGAAGAGGGGGCGGGGCCGGTCCGCGAAACACACCCGAGGGGAGCGACCACATGATCCTGATCTGCTACGACGGTTCGTTGGACTCCCAGGCCGCGGTCGAGCGCGCGGCCGAGCTGCTGAAGGGCGAGCGCGCGAGCGTCCTGACGGTGTGGGCGCCGTTCACCGAAACCGTTGCGAGGATGCCGTGGGGCCCCGGCATGGCTCCGGGCATCGCGGACGCCGACGAGATCGACGACGCCAGCCGCAAGGACGCGGAGCGGCGCGCGCAGGAGGGCGCGCAGCTAGCCCGCGAGCTCGGGCTCGATGCGGAGCCTCGGGTGCGCTCGCAGGACACCACGATCTCGAGTGCGATCCTCGCCGAGGCCCGCGATGTGGATGCGAGCGCGATCGTGATCGGGACGCGCGGCCTGACCGGCGTCAAATCGCTGCTGCTCGGGAGCGTCTCGCACGCCGTACTTCAGCACGCCGACCGCACGGTGATCGTCGTGCCCTCGGCCGAGGTCGCCTCGGCGCGGGGAGGCGGAGAAGGGTCAGCTTGATCTAGACCGCGGCGCTTGACGCCCGTCCGAACGAGACGGTAGGTTCGCGCCCGAATCTTCTCTCAGGGGCCTAGACAGGAAGCTGTATGGGGGCGCCGGCGATTAAGCCGCTCGCGGCGTCAAGGTGAGCTAACCGCCATCGCTCGAAAGCCACGCAGGCGCACCTTCGGAGCGCCTCCCGACGCTTGCCACGCCGAAGGCGATCCTCGAAAATGGGAAAACCAGGCCATGAGAACAGGGCTCGATCAGGTATTCCGCCAGTTCTTGCGGTTTCACTTTGGCCGCTGGACGCCGCGGGACGACTCGAACCCGATGGAATCGTGGGAGCGCGCCAAGCGCGAAGCGCGGGAGCGCGAGGAGCAGGAGGTACTGGACTCCATGCGCGACGCTGGCCACGAGCAGGGATCCGGGAAGCCATGAACCAACGCGAGCCTGATATCACCTGGGATCAGAAGGTGGGGCGAAGCATCCGCCGCTTCTTCGGGGGTCTCACCGGACGAATGTCCGAGATCGAGGAGTGGGAGAGCGCCAAGCTCGAGGCCATGGAGCGCCAGCAACAGGCGGCCCGGACGCGGTCATCCCAGGAACTGCACGAAGAACTCGAGCGGCTGGAACGCGGGAATCGCCCGGAGTGAGTCCCCCGGGACCCAGCGGCCGACGTTCCTGTTCCTGACTTGGCCCCGGGCCCCGGTCGCTGCTAGTGGAGGACGACGGCTGCGCCGACGTCGGATAGCGCCGAGCTGAGCTCCCTGCGGGAGCCGATTCCGAGCTTGCCGAATACCTTGGTCAGGTGCCACTCAACCGTGCGCGGGCTGAGGAACAGCTGGGCGCCGATCTCTGGGTTCGTTTGCCCGTCGGCGGCCAGGCGCGCGACCTGCACCTCCTGGGGGGTCAGCTCGTCGAGCGTCTCGACCGTCCGCTTGCGCACCGTCTCGCCCGTGGCCAGCAGCTCGCGGCGGGCGCGCTCGGCGAACGCCTCCATGCCCATGTCCGAGAGCATCGTGTACGCGGCTCGCAGCTGCTCGCGGGCGTCGACGCGACGGTGCTCGCGCCGCAGCCATTCGCCGTAGAGGAGGCGCGCGCGGGCCAGCGTCGCGCGGGTGTTGACGTGCGACAGCCGATCGATCGCCTCCCGGTAGAGCCGCTCGACGGCTTGCCCCTCGGCAAGCATCGCCGCCGCGCGTGCGTGGGTCCCGAGCGCCCAGTCCGTGCCGGCGGCATGGGCAATCTCAGCGAGCTGGGCGAGCGGACCAGTCGCGCGCTCCGCCTGGCCGCTGCGCGCGGCAGCCTCGATCAGCTCCGCCAGCAGCAAGATCGACGGCCCCAGCGCGCCCGCGGCCTCGGCCGCCCGCTCGGCCGCGACCAGGGCATCCTCGTAGCGGCCGAGTCCGTTATAGCGGATCGCGCTGCCCCAGTCATTGGCGGCGAGCCAGAGCCCCTCGCCGCGTCGCAGCACGTCCTGCCGGCGCGCCTCGATGAGCGCCACGGCCTCGGCGTCCCGTCCTCGCCAGTTCGCCAGCACGATCGAGGTGCGCGGCGTCACGTGACTGCCGGTGGCCTCGACGACGGCGTCCGACTCGGCGGCCAGCGACATAGCCACCCCGATCCTCCCGGAGAACAGCTCGACGAGCACGCGGTCGGTGAGCGCGACGGGCAGTGCGGAGAACGCGCCGGCGCGGCGCGCGAGTTCGAGATGGCGCGCGGTGAGCTCGTCCCACGCCCCATCATCGGCCAGCGCCCGGGCGATGCGGCAGGCCAACCACAGCCAGCGCAGCTCGTCCTCCTCGGAGAGCCGCTCGTCACGGAACGCGCGCAGCGCGACCTTCAACGCCGGCGCCCCCGCGACGTAGCCCTCGCGCGTAAGGAGGGCGAGCCCGTCCAGCAGCAGGTCGCAGGCACGGGTCGAGGGCTCCCAGTCAGCGGCCAGAACGGCAGCGGCGACCTCGCGCGGACCGCCCCCTCGCACCAGGCGGTCGGCCGAGAGCGCAGCCGCGAATGCCTCGAGGTAGGCCTCGCGCGCGAGTCTGGGATCCAGCGGCTCGAGCCGCTTGGCCGCATCGAGCAACAGGGGAGGAGCGTCTCGGCCCCGCGTCATCGCGAAGGTGATCTGTGCGTGCAACAGCTGGGCGCGCGCCTGCTCGAGCTCGTCCAGGGGTCCCGCCTTGGCGACCGCCAGCAGCCGCAGCGCCGCGTCGTTCGCGCCGGCCTGGTGCTTGCTCTTTGCGGCGAGGAGCGCGCGCTGTGCCCGGCGCCTCGGATCGGGCGTCAGTTCGACGGCGCGCTCGTGAAATGCCGCCCCCGCCGCCAGGCCGCCTCGTGCCCGCGCTCGGCCGGCCGAGCGCTCCAGCTCGGCAGCGACGTCCTCGTCGAGCCCCGCCGTCGCGTGCGCGCGGTGCCACGCGCGGCGATCGGGATCGATGTCGCCGTCGGTGGCTTCGGCCAGCGCCCGGTGAACGCGCTGTCGCTCCTGCGGCGCCGCCGCGTGCTTCACCGCCGAACGCACGAGCGGATGACCGAAGCGCACCTGCGCGCCGAAATCGACTAGTCCCGCCGCGGCGGCCGGCGCAGCCGCGTCCGGCCCGATGCCGAGCTCCGCGGCCGCCCGCCACACCAACACCGGATCCCCCAGCGGCTCTGCCGCGGCGACGAGAAGCAAAAGCCGCGTCGAGGGCGGCAGCGGCGCCAGTCGCTCCCTGAAGCTCTGCTCGATCCGCCCCGACAACGCCGGTCCGTCGGACAGCCAGAACCCGCCCGCGAGCTCGGCAGGCGTCCAGCCGCGCGGCAGCTCGAGCAGCGCCAGCGGGTTGCCGCGCGTCTCGGCCACGATCCGATCACGCACGCGCTCGTCAAGCGGGCCGGCGACCACTGTCGCGAGCAACTCGTGCGCATCACGGTCCTCCAGCCCGCCGACGGCGAGCTCCGGCAGCCCCTCGAAGTGCCGCTCGCCGCTCGGCTCGCGCACCGCGAAGACCAACCCGACCGACTCGGCACCGAGACGGCGCGCGACGAACGCCAGCGCCTGTGCCGAGGCCGCGTCGAGCCACTGCGCGTCGTCCACGATGCAGACGAGAGGTCCGTCTTCCGCGACGTCGGCGAGCAGACTCAGAACCGCCAGGCCGACGAGGAACCGATCCGGCGCATCGCCGTCGCGCAAACCAAACGCGGTGCCAAGCGCATCGCGCTGTGGGCCGGGAAGGCGCTCCAGCGCGATCCAGGAACGGCGCGCATAGCAGCTGCAACCCCGCGTACGCGAGCTCCATCTCGGACTCGACCCCGGCCGCCCGGGCGATGCCGCACCCCGACGCGTGCTGCGCCAGATACTCCAGCAACGCACTCTTGCCAACCCCGGCGTCCCCGCGCAGCACGAGCGCCCGGCTTGAACCCGCGCGCACGCTCGCCACCAGCTGATCCAGCGCCGCGCACTCGCTGCGCCGGCCGAGCAGCCGCCGCGCGGAAACCGCGGTCGACATCGCCACGGCAGCGTAGGGGCGGCTCCGTGCGTTAGCAACCCCGGCGCCAACGGCCTGTGACCACGGGATCGGGCACCCCGGGGGTCGAACCCGGGTACTCACCGGACGCGATGAACAGCTGCGCAGAGCACGCTTCATGGCATCACCACTACGAAGACCGATCGAGGTCTTCCTACGAACCAGGAGGTAGCCATGAGCGCCACTGAAGAACGCACCACAAGCCGCGAAGCAAACGTCGGGCAGGTCGACATGAAGCTCGAAGTCCAGATCATCCCCGTATCCAACGTTGACCGAGCCAAGCAGTTCTATCGAGCCTTGGGTTGGAGGCTCGACGACGACGTCGCCCCGATGGAGGGCCTTCGCATCGTCCAGTTCACACCCCCAGGCTCGGGCACCTCGATCACGTTCGGCCAGGGACTCACGACCGCCGCGCCCGGCGCGGCCGAGGGCGGGCTGATCGTCTCCGACATCGAAGCCGCACATGACGAACTCGTCCGCCGTGGGATCGACGTGAGCGACATCTGGCACGGCCCGCCGTTCCCGGTCGAGGCGCGGCAACCCGGCCCCGACCCCGAGCGCAACAGCTACGGATCGTTCTGTCTACTTCACCGATCCCGACAGCAATACGTGGCTGGTCCAGGAGGTCACGACCCGGCTCCCCGGCCGAATGAACGCCACGGAGACGGGCTACGCATCCGCGGCGGACCTGGAGAGCGCGCTTGCGCGCGCCGAGGCCGCCCACCGCGAGCACGAGAAGCGCACTGGGCGGTCGCACCTGTTCCACCGCTCAGACCAAGACAACAACTGGCTCGACTGGTACGCCGCCTACATGACGGCCGAACAGGCCGGGACCGACTTGCCTTCGTGACCGTCCCGCGCTCGCCCCGGCCGCCGCGTCTGCGGCAGCCGGGGCAACGCGGATTGGCCCTCAAACACCTCTCGGAGGCCACCACTTAGTCGGGTGAGTGCGATGGTTTCCTGTCTCCCCCCGGCGAGAGCCGACCGATCGGGTTGTACCGTGCCGAGAGCAAAGCGGACATGGACGGCCTGCTGCGCGCGCTGCCACTTTACGACTGGATGCGCGTTACGGTTACCCCGCTGGAGCCCCATCCCAACGATCCGGTGGCCCACCAGCCCGCAACCGTGAGCAGCCATCTTCCCGAACCTCGCCTGACCAAGGTCTACCGGTTGGAGGCGACGCTCGCCCCGCCGCTCGAGCTCGGGCAAGCATCCCAAGGCCACCGGCGTATCGTGCCCCTGAGCGGCGGCACATTCAGCGGTCCACAGATAAGCGGCAGGTTGCTCCCGGGCGCGAGCGCCGACTGGCAGACCATCCTTCCAGACGGAACCGCGGTCGGCGACATACGCTACGTCCTGGAGACCGACCGGGGGGACCTCCTCTACGTCCAGTCACGCAGCATCCGTCACGGCAGCCCGGAGGTGCTCGCGCGTCTCGGGCACGGTGAGGACGTCGACCCGGGCGAGTACACGTTTCGCACCTCAACGGAGATCGAGACGACGGCCCCAGATCTCCTCTGGCTGAACAAGGGCATCTTCATCAGCGTCGGAGGCCGCCAGGCCGCCGGCGTCATCTACGAGACCTACCTGGTCGGATGAGTGCAGCGTCGCAGCCAGTCGCGAGTCTGAGCTCGCCGCAGCGACTCAATCGCGCTTGAAAGCATCAGCGTAATCCCCGGCGAAGTCCTCCAAGCTACGAGCCCGAGCGCCCGTCACCCGCTCCGGTGCCCCTCGATGAACGAGTAGACGGTTCGCACCGTTTGCTCGGCCCTCTGCGGGGCCGTGATGTAGCCAGAGTCTGCGAGCGCCCATAGGCTATGAACGCCGTAGGCGTTTGTATCCCACCGCCCGATGCACGAGCCAGACCGTCGTGCATCGCGAAAACGATCGGAGGGTTCCATGGACCTGGTTGAGTTGAAGGAGAAGAGCACCGTCTCGCGGGAGGATGCAGCCGCGCGCCTGCGCGCTATCGCTGACGAGCTTGCGTCGAACAACGATCTCGTCATCGAAAAGGAGAACCTGCGGTTTGCCGCACACGTGCCCGATCAGGTAAATCTGAAGTTGGAGTTTGAAATCGCGGACGACGGCAGCGAACTAGAAATAGAGCTGACCTGGTAGTCAAGACAGCCGTTGGACATCGAGCGGGGTCGGCGGCATGCGTCGGGCAGGGACTCGGACTACCTCTCGCGAGGCGTGACGGGAGGCTGGTTTGGCGCCTTCACTGTTGTTAGGTCCATTGCTGCGTTATGTCGGGGAGTCGGAGGCGACTGTTTGGGTCGAGACAGACGGGGCATGCGAGGTAGAGGTGCTGGGCTCGCGTGCGCGCTCGTTCCGAATCGCAGGCCATCACTACGCGATCGTCGTGATCAACGGGCTCGAGCCCGGCTCCGTCCAGCAGTACGAGGTGGCGTTGGATGGCGAGCGGCGGTGGCCCGAGCCCGGCTCACCGTTTCCCCCGAGCGTGATCCGCACGCTCACCTCGGAGCGTGGGATGCGCGTGGTGTTTGGATCTTGTAGCGTGACCGCGCCGCCGGAGCCGCCGTACTCGCTGCCGCGGCGCGACGATCGGCGGGGCCTTGGGGTCGGCGCGCTGTATGCCCTAGCCAGTCGGCTGGTGAGCGAGCCGCGCGCGGACTGGCCTGACTTGTTGCTGTTGGTCGGCGATCAGGTGTATGCGGATGAGCTCTCGCCAATCACGCGGCAGTTCATCCGCACGCGCCGCCACATTCCGAGGCCGCCGGGTGAGCAGGTCGCTGATTTTGAGGAGTACACGCGGCTTTATCGCGAGGCCTGGGGGCACTCGCTCGTGCGCTGGCTGGCCTCGACGGTGCCGACGGCGATGATCTTTGACGACCACGACCTGCACGACGACTGGAACACCTCCGAGGCGTGGGTCAAAAAGATGAGGGCGAAGGCGTGGTGGGGGGAGCGGATCATGGGGGCGTTCATGTCGTACTGGATCTATCAGCATCTCGGCAACCTGTCCCCGGCTGAGCTGGCTGCGGACGAGTTGCTAGGCCAGGTAACGGCGATGGACGACGGCGCCGAAGCGGTGCGCGAGTTCGCGCTGAAGGCGAGCCACGAGACCGTCGGCAGCCGCTGGAGCTACTCCCGCGGCCTTGGCTCAAGCCGGCTGGTGGTGATCGACTCCCGCGCGGGACGAGTGCTCAAGGATGGACACCGATCGATGCTCGACGACGCCGAATGGCGGTGGCTCGAGCGGCAGATGACCGGGGGTGTCGACCACTTGTTGATCGCCACGTCGGTGCCGTTGCTGCTCGCTCCAGGGCTCCATTGGCTAGAGGCCTGGAACGAAGCGGTCTGTGCTGGAGCTTGGGGAAAGCGGCTTGCGAGCGTCGGTGAGCATCTGCGCCAGCGGCTCGATCTGGAGCACTGGGCCGCGTTCGAGGACTCTTTCACGAGGCTCGTCGAACTGATCCGCGCTGTAGCCGCGGGCGAGCGCGGGCCTGCACCGGCGTCCGTTGGCGTGCTGTCCGGCGATGTCCACCACGCGTACCTCGCTGAGACAGCGTTCTCGAAGCGATCGGGCGTTCAAAGCATCGTCTACCAGGCGGTGTGCTCTCCATTTCGCCATCCCCTCGCGGCTCACGAACGACTGGCGGTGCGAGCCGGAATGACCCGCCCTGCGACGGCGATCACACGCGCACTGGCGCGCTCCGCCGGAGTGAAGGATCCTCCCTTGCGTTGGCGTTTGGATCGTCCAACGTTCGATAATCAGATAGCTACGCTCGCGCTCGAGGGCCGCGAGGCGAGACTCACGGTCGAGCGGACCCACGGCGACTGGCGCCACCCGATGCTTGATGCAGTGCTCGACCGAACGCTGGCCTGACTTCGAAGCACGTCCCGTGGCGGGTCTTAACGACCGAGTGGCCCACGACGCGCCACGAGTCAAGCCCTCTGTCGGACTCGAACCGACGACCCCTTCCTTACCATGGAAGTGCTCTACCAGCTGAGCTAAGAGGGCGTGGGGCCGCCACCGCGGACGGCGCCCGGTCGGATCTTAGTCCCAGAGCGCTCGAGACTTCACCGCACCCGGGAGACGCGCGAGACCTCGAGGTCCCGCGGCGCGCCCTCTGCGCGCAACCGCTTTGAGCGCCCGACCACGAAGCGCTCGGGATCGAGCTGTTCGGCGGCGATCTCGGAGACCACCACCTCGCCCGCCTTGGCGGTGTCGCCGACGCGCGCGGCGATGTTGACGTCTACGCCGAGGTAGTCGCCACCCAGGTGGCGAGGTCTGCCGATGTGAACCCCGGCGCGCATCTGCGGGCGGTATCCGTCGACCTCCACGGCGCCCAGAGCTTCCTGCGCGGCGAGAGCTGCTTGCACCGCAGACTCGGCGTCGAGGAAGGTGGCCATGAGGCCGTCGCCCAGGCGCTTGACGATCCGACCCTGATTGGCGTGAATCGCCGATTCGACGACCCGTCCCACCTCGCGCAGCAGCTCGAGCGATTTGACGTCGCCGGCCTGCAGAGCCCACGACGAGAATCCGACCAGGTCGGTGAACATGAGCGCCAGGGGGTACTCGCCCCGTCCGCGTCCGGTCGCCTCGGACAGCGACTGCCACACCTGAAGCCCCGCCATCCCGAGCTCCTGGGCCACGCTGTCGCGCTCCGGCGTCAGCGTGGAGACGCCCCGGGCGAGGACCTCGACGGGACGCGCCCCCGTGGTCGAGAGCGGATCCCCGAACCGCTCATCTCCGGGCAGCCGGCGGCGTAGCTTGCGCACGGCATCGAGCAGTCCGGGCGTCGTGTCGAGCCGCGACCATGCGTCGCGAACGCGCGCAAAGCGCGCGCCGTCGGTGTTCTGATCGACGTCCTCCAAGTCCGTTCGCGAGTGGTCGCGCTCCTCGACGGGCATGACCGGCCCCAGAATAGATGCTGCGCGGCTGCCGACTCGTCGCGGCGAGTGGCGGGGGCAGGATTCGAACCTGCGAAGGCTGAGCCGCGAGATTTACAGTCTCGTCCCTTTGACCGCTCGGGAACCCCGCCGGGGGTTGTCCGAGTCTAGGACTACGCCCTACGACGCGTCGCGCAGCCGCTGCGCTTCTGGCAGGGCCTCGAGCTTCTTGAGCGTGTGGTTCTCGATCTGGCGGATTCGCTCGCGAGTGACGTTAAATGCGCGGCCGACCTCCTCGAGGGTGTACGCGCGCTCGCCGACCAGGCCGAACCGCATCTCGATCACCTCGCGCTCGCGCTCCGGAAGGGCCGCGAGCGCCCGGCGGAGGTTCTCGCGGCGCAACCGCTCGGAGGCGAGCTCGAATGGCGACTCGGCGGTCTGGTCCTCGACGAAGTCGCCGAGCTCGGAGTCTTCCTCCTCGCCGATCGGCTTCTCGAGCGAGACCGGCTGCTGCGCCATCCGCAGCACGTCACGGACCTCGCGGACCGTGGTCTCGAGCTCGCGGGCGATCTCGTCCGGCGTCGGTTCGCGACCGAGCTGCTGGACGAGCTGACGCTCCACGTGGATGACCTTGTTGAGGCGCTCGACCATGTGCACTGGAATGCGGATCGTCCGCCCCTTGTCGGCGATCGCGCGCGTCACCGCCTGCCGGATCCACCAGGTCGCGTATGTGGAGAACTTGTAGCCGCGCCGGTAGTCGAACTTCTCGACCGCACGGATCAGACCCATCGACCCTTCCTGAATAAGGTCGAGGAAGGTGAGACCGCGGCCGAGGTAGCTCTTGGCGATCGACACGACCAGACGCAGGTTCGCCTCGATCATCTGCTGCTTGGCCCGCATGTCGCCGCGCTCGATGCGCCGCGCGAGCATCACCTCCTGCTCGGCGGTGAGCAGCTCCACGCGCCCGATCGCGCGCAGGTAGAGACGCAGCGAGTCGAGGCTCGGCTCCACGGTGAGGTCGATTTCGGGCCGGCGCGGCTGATCCTGTGCAGACGCACCGTTCTGCGCGGCGTTGTTCTCGATCCCGGTCCCACCAGCGCGAGCGGGGCGCCCGTCGGAGTCGACGATGTCGATGCCCTGGTCCTCGAGGTAGGAGTGCAGCTCTTGAACCTGCTCCTTGCTGACCTCCGTCTCCTCCAGGGAGACGGCGAGCTGCTCGAAGGTCAAGAAGCCGCGCTCCTGACCCTCGGCGATCAGCCCCCGAAACTCATCGAGCTCGGCGATCGGTACTTCATCGCCAAGCAGCCCAGTGTCGTTCTCGCTCACCTAAACCACCCCCATTTCTCGACCTGCCCCAAGTCGCCCCACCCGACCCTGCTCCCTCCTGACTCTCCCATCAGAGGCCGGAAGTGATACCACAATCCTCGCGTTTGTCGATGTACGCGGGGAATTCGCGCGCGGCAAAGCGGCACAGCGTCGCCCCGCCGGCCCGCTCGAGCGCCGACGTCTACCCTGTATATCCGATGACGTTCACTCGCGCAACTGAGTTGCCGGTCGCGGACGTTCAGGCGAGGCGGCCTACCGTGCAGGTGAGCCTCTCGCGCGTCGGCGTGACCGACGTCGAGAAGGTCATCCGCCTACGCCAGAACGGCGCGGAGCAGCTTTTCTCGGCCCGCTTCGAGTGCGTTGTCGACCTCGGCCCCGAGCAGAAGGGCGCGCACATGTCGCGCTTCGAGGAAGTCATCAACGAGGTGATCGGGGAGGTCGTCCTCAACGAGACCACCTTCAAAGCCGAAACGCTCGTCCAGCACATCGCCCAGCAAGTGCGCGAGCGTCAGGGAGCCCGCCGGGCGGAGGTGTCGGTCGAGGCGCGCTTTCCCGAGCACAAGCCGGCGCCGCTTTCGGGAATCCAGACGCAGGAGCTCTACACGCTGCACGGCTCGGCCGTCGCTTCAGAGCTCGGAACTCGGCGGCTGATCGGCGTCACCGCGCAGGGCATTACCGCGTGCCCCTGCGCCCAGGAGCTCGTCGCAAGCGAAGCCCGGGAGCGGCTCGAGCGCGACGGCTTCACGGCGCGCGAGATCGACCGCATCCTCGCCGCCGTTCCCGTCGCGACGCACAACCAGCGAGGTCTGGGGACGCTCCACATCGGCTGCACGGAGGTGTGTGAAGACGAGATTGAGGCAGCGACCTTGCTCGAGATCGTCGAAGGGGCCATGTCCTCGGAGATCTACGAGCTGATGAAGCGCTCGGACGAGGTCTCGGTCGTGGAGAAGGCCCATCGTCGGCCGCGCTTCGTCGAGGACTGCGTGCGAGAGATGGTGCGCGGCGTGGTGCAGCGGTTCCCGAAGCTCGACGACCGCGCGTTCGTCTCGGCACGCCAGGTCAACCTGGAGACCATCCACCAGCACAACGTCGTGGCCGAGCGATTCGGCACGCTCGCCGAGATTCGGCGCGAGCTCGACACCGGAGTGCCCACGCCCAGCCACACGAGCCGCCGCGCCTGGCTCGATCGAGTTCCCTAGCGCGCCCCCGGCCGACGCTTGTCGTGTCGTAGGGTTAGGGCATGCGCATGCAACTGATTCCCATGGTGATCGAGCGCACCGCGCGCGGCGAGCGCGAGTTCGACATCTACAGCCGCTTGTTGAACGAGCGGATCGTCTTCCTGGGGACGCCGATCGACGACCAGATCGCCAACCTCATCGTCGCCCAGCTTCTGCATCTGGAATCGGAGGACCCCGACAAGGACATCTCGATTTACATCAACTGTCCCGGGGGGTCCATCTACTCGGGCCTCGCGATCTACGACACGATGCAGTTCATCAAGCCGGACATCCAGACGATTTGCGTGGGCATCGCGATGTCGCTGGGCTCGCTGCTGCTGACCGGCGGAGCCCACGGGAAGAGGTTCGCATTGCCCAACAGCCGGCTGCTCATCCATCAGCCCTCGGCGGGGTTCGAGGGGCAGTCGACGGAGATCGAGATTCACGCGCGGGAGATTCTCAACGTCCGCAGCCGGATCGACGAGATCTACGCCACCCACACCGGGCAGACAGTCGAGCAGGTTCACAACGACATGGAGCGCGACAGGTTTTTCAAGGCCGACGAGGCCGTCGAGTACGGACTCATCGACCGCGTGATCGACCACCACTGACAAGGAGGAACGCGCAGATGGCAATCGCCGAGCGCAGCGCGCAGTGCACCTGGGACGGCGACCTCGCACACGGGAAGGGGACCGTCAGCGGGGGCAGCGGAGCGTTGAGCGAGCTGCCCGTGACGTGGGCGTCGCGAACCGGACGCTCAGCCGGCCAGACGAGCCCCGAGGAACTGATCGCGGCGGCGCACGCGTCTTGCTTCTCGATGGCCCTCTCACACGAGCTGTCCGAAGGAGGCAACGCCCCGGATCAGCTCGACGTGACCGCTCGGGTGACACTCGACGAGCGCGACGGCGCCCCGACCGTGACGACGTCCGAGCTCACCGTCACGGGACGCGTTGACGGGATCGACCAGGAAGCGTTCACCAAGGCCGCGACCAACGCGGGCAAGCAGTGCCCGGTATCGCGCGCACTCGCCGGCGTCGAGATCAGCGTGCGGGCGACGCTCTCATAATTTCTTGCGCCGCCGGAACATGTTCCGGCCGGCGGGCGGGCGCATGCGCCCGCCCGAATATCAGTTGCGCGTGGCGCCCGCCAGGTTCTCCACGGCCTCCACGTGCGTGACCGGAAGACCGAGCGCCTTGGTCTTGCTGACGAGGTCGAGCTTGAGCCAGCGAGAGATCCGTCTCGGCAGGGTCGAGATGATGATCTCGTCGTAGTCGCCCAGGTTGACCGCGTCCTCGATCGCCATCAGTGGCTCGGCGTCGCCGATCGAGCCGGTCACCTCGCTGCCCGTCGCCTCGGAGAGCCTCGGCAGAGCCTCCGCGAGGGCCTGCTGAGCCTCGTCGTCCCCGGCGTCCTGCGGGTCGACGACCTTATGTATCCCGTGTGCCCGGCGTGGGACGACGAGGTGGAACGAAGCCGGACCGCGCAGCGCGCGCTCCGCTGCCGCCTGGAGGAGCTTCTCCGTCGAGGCCGTCTGATGGGCAACCACGAGCACGTGAGCCGGCTGCGACATCTCTGCGGCGAGTATCCCACCACGTGCCAATCCGCACAAGAGAAATTGTCAGAACAACGGGTCCTGACCGGGAGCGTGCGCGGCCCTTCGCCGTCCGCGCGAGGCCTCCGAGTCGAGCGAGACAGCGAGGTCTGAAGCGATCGCGCCCTCGGACCGCGAAGCAACGAGCGGCTGCTCGATACCCTCGACGTATACGAGTGTGCGGCGACCGTCGCCCCGCTCGGCGCCCTCTAGGGGCACGACCGCGTAGACGCGGTCGGCTCGCACGAATTTCCCGTAACCGAGCGCCACCATCGGGGCTGTGCCCTGTGGAGACACAGCCGCATCGTACGCGGGTCCAGCTAACATGGCCCAGGATGCTGGGGCCGGACCTGGGGTCCGGGGCGGTGCTTACGCTCGCGAGTAAAACAAAGCCGCATCCGACACCTAGGTGAGTAACCCTGCTGAGATCGCCAGTCCATAAGCGTCAGCTCGCCGGCTGGTTGGCGCTCGTTGTCGCGTTGCTCGGTACGGCGGCCCTAGCGGTCTGGGCGAGCCGGCCGAGCGATGCACGCAGCAGCGACCCACTGCCCCTAGGGGTGCGGCCCGACAGCGCGTACTGGAACGCGGTGCGGGCCTGCCGAAGGGTATTCACGGACACCGCCGACCAGAAGCGCTGCAGCCAGCTCGCGCTCGACCCCAACTCCTCGACCCTGAAGGCCGGCGCGGCGCCCTCGTTCAAGACCGCCGCGCAAGAGGGGATGTACGAGCTGATCGGCTGGAACCCCGGGTCGCGCTCGTTCAACACCGACGGCAGCAACGTCGTCTCGCTGAACTTCAACAGCGGCCTGTGGGCCGGTGCCGAGCTCTCGCACTGGTGGCAGTCCGCGATGGCGCTGCGCGCGATGATCCGCTACCTCGAGCGCACTGGGAACACCAACCCCATCTACCAGCGCGTGATCCAGCAGGTCTACCGGGTTGAGGTTAACCACCCGCAGGCGATCGCCAAGTCCCACTTCGTGAACCAGTTCGGCGACGACACCGCGTGGTGGGGCCTCGCGTGGCTCGAGGCTTCGAACTACGAGCTGCACTACCTGCACGACATCTCGGCCGCGCGAACTTATTTATGGACCGCGGAGTACGACGCTCGCTACCTCGAGCGACTCAAGAAATCCTGCGGCGGCATCGTGTGGCAGGTCCACTTCCCAACCGACACGATCACCAACGCGGAGTTCATCGCGCTGGTCGCGCAGCTGTATGCATTCCGCAACGCCTCCGGGCCCCTCCACGATGAGGCGCAGGCCCAGGTGTGGCTGCGCGACGCCCGCGCCGACCTGAACTGGCTCGAGCACTCGGGGCTGGTCAACATGAAGCGCGGGCGCGTTCACGATCACATGACCCGCTCCTGCAAGGCGACCGGCGGGCCAATCACCTACACCCAGGGAGAGACGGCCGACGCGCTGGTCCAGATGGGCAACGCCCTGCACCAGCCGTCCTACTACCGCCAGGCCGCGCCGTTCCTCGCTTACGCCACCGAGCGCAGCAAGAGCCATATGGTGACGCGCACGGGGATCATGCAGGAGCCGTGCGAGAGCAATCGCGCGAGGTGCAGGCCCAAGCGCAAGCGCGGGCGCCTGAGCGGGACGCCCACCGAGACCTGGCTCGATCAGCTCTCCTACAAAGGCGTCCTCGCCCAGGCCATCGACGACTACTCCGTGGCCACGGCAAGCAAGCACTACGCCGCGTTCTTGCGCCGCCAGGCCACCGCGATCGTCACCAACGCGATCATCGATCCGAAGGGCCGGCCCGCGGACTGCAGCTCGCCGAGCTACTGCCAGTTCGTGTTCTACTGGTCCTGGCCGCTGAACCCAAGCCGCCCCATAATCACCAATACCGCCACCGAGATGAGTGCGCTCGACGTGCTCACGGGCGTCTTGCCGGTCAAACCAGGAGAGCGGCCGATCGCGCCCGGAGCGAGCTCCTAGCTACTCGCCGAGGACCTGCGAGAGACGACGCTCGAGCGTGCCGGCGAGGACCTCGCGCACGGGGCCCTGCTCGAAACGCTCCACCAGCGCGGCGAGGAAGCCCTCGATCACGAGCCGCTTGGCGACGGCGTCGGGCAGCCCGTGGGAGCGCAGGTAGAAGAGCTGCTCGCGATCCACTTGCGCGACCGCCGCCGCGTGGGTGCAGCGCACATCGTTGGCCTGGATCTCGAGGCCCGGTATCGCGTCGGCGTGGGCGCGCTTTGAGATCAGGAGGTTGCGGGACTCCTGGAAGGCGTCGGTCTTCTGCGCGCCGGGGTCGACGATGATGTTTCCCTTCCACACCGCGGTTGCGCGACCCTGAAGGACCCCCCGGAAAGCCAGATCCGAGGTCGTGTTCGGCGCGGCGTGCTCCTGCGTGGTGTCGAAGTTGATGTGCTGGCGACCACGCACGGCGTACGCGCCCGTGACCCGCGCCTCGGCGCCCGGGCCGCCGAGCCGTGTCTCCATGCGCACGCGCCCGCCACCCGAGCCGAAGCCCAGCGCGACCCAGTCGAGGACACCGTCGCGGGCGACCTCGGCGCGATGGGTGCCGAAGCTCCAGCTGCGCTCCGAGAGCTGCTGGCCGCAGACGAAGCGCAGCCGCGCGCCGTCGCCGACGACCAATTCGATCACCGTGTTGAGCAGCGAAGACAGCTCGGGCGAGGCCGAGAGCTGCTGCTCCCAGACCTCCGCGTGGGCGCCTTCCTCGAGTACGACCAGGGTGCGCCGGTGAAGCTCGGTCTCGGGCGCCGACTGGATGGCGCTGAGCAGGACGGGACGCTCGAGGATCACTCCTCGCGGCACGAACACGAACGCGCCGCTTCGGAAGCCGGCCTCGTTGCGAGCAACGAACACGTCCTGTTGGGAGCCGACCACGGCGCCGAGGTGCCGCTGCACGAGGTCGGGGTGCTGACGTGCCGCCTCCTCGAGGCTCGACACGATCACGCCGTCGGGCAGCGGGTGGTCGATACCCACGGCCTTGCCCGCGTCGAGCTGGGCTACCTCGATCGCGTCGGGCGGGGCGAACAGAGGCTCGTGGACTGCGGGCACCGCTCCGTTGTCGCCGCGGGGCGGCCGGTAAGCGCTCAGGTCAAGCCGTGAGAGATCTGTGAACTCCCACCCCGGCCGGCCCTTGAACTGTGGAAGCTCGAGGGTTTCGAGCAACTCCAGCGCACGAGCGCGGCGGTCGCTCAGGAACTGGGGCTCAGTGTGCTCCCCGATGGCCGCACTAGCCAATCGAGCCCTCCATCTGGAGCTCGATCAGCCGATTCATCTCGACCGCATACTCCATCGGCAGCTCCTTGGTGATGGGCTCGACGAAGCCGTTGACGATCAGCTTCGACGCCTCGTCCTCGGGGATGCCGTGAGACATCAGATAGAAGAGCTGGTCGTCCCCCACCTTCGAGACGGTCGCCTCGTGGCCGACGTTGACGTCGTCCTCGCCGATGCGGATCGTCGGGTAGGTGTCCGAGCGCGAGCGTTCGTCGAGCAGCAACGCGTCGCAGACCACCTTCGAGCGCGCTCCGTGGGCGCCCTTGGCGACCTCGAGCAGGCCTCGATAGGAGCTGCGCCCCCCGTCCTTGGAGATCGACTTGGCGAAGATATTCGAGGACGTGTTGGGCGCGCCGTGGACGATCTTGCCGCCGGCGTCCTGGTGCTGGCCGTCGCCGGCGAAGGCGATCGAGAGGATCTCCCCGTGGGCGCGCTCGCCCAGGAGGTAGACGCTCGGGTACTTCATCGTCAGCCGCGACCCAAGGTTGCAGTCGACCCATTCCACGGTCGCATCCTCGTGCGCGACCGCTCGCTTGGTGACGAGGTTGAACACGTTGGTCGACCAGTTCTGGACGGTCGTGTACCTGATACGTGCCCCGGGCAGTGCGATCAGCTCGACCACAGCCGAATGCAGGCTCGAGCTCGAGTACGTGGGGGCGGTGCACCCCTCGACGTAGTGAACGTAGGAGCCCGGCTCGGCGATGATCAGGGTGCGCTCGAACTGACCCATGTTCTCCGTATTGATGCGGAAGTAGGCCTGGAGCGGCATCTCCACGTGCACGCCCTCGGGGACGTAGACAAACGATCCGCCCGACCAGACAGCCGAGTTGAGCGCGGCGAGCTTGTTGTCGTTGGGCGGGATCACGGTGGCCAAGTACTCGCGCACGATGTCCTCGTGTTCGCGCAGCCCCGAATCCATGTCCATGAAGATGACGCCCTGCTTCTCGAGGTCCTCGCGGACCTGGTGGTAGACGACCTCTGACTCGTACTGCGCGCCGACCCCGGAGAGGAACTTGCGCTCGGCCTCCGGGATGCCGAGCCTGTCGAATGTGCGCTTGACGTCCTCGGGCACGTCGTCCCAAGAGCGTCCGGGCTTCTCGGAAGCGCGGACGAAGTAGTGGATGTCGTCGTAGTCGACCTCGGCCAGGTATGGCGATCCCCAGGTCGGCTGGGGCCGGGCGAAGAAGTGCTCGAGCGCCTTCAGCCGGAAGTCGCGCATCCACTGCGGCTCTGACTTGAACTCGGAGATCTTCTCGACGATCTCCCGGTTGAGCCCCTTGGGCGCCTTGTACAGGTAGTTCTCGGCGTCATGGAAGCCGTAGCGCTGCTCGTAGTCCGCGTTGATCCGCGCGAGCGCTTCGTTGCCGCTCGGAATCGGGCCCTGCGCGGGAATCGTCTCGGGAGTAGCCACTAGTCCACCTCCACCTTGATCGTGTTCTCTTCGATGATCACCGGAAACGTCTCCACGGGAACATAAGCAGGCAACGTCTTGGGCTGCCCGGTCTTCAAGTCGAAGCGGGATCCGTGGCGTGGGCACTCGATCGTGCAGTCGCCCTGGTCCAGCTCGCCCTCGACGAGGGGGCCGTTGTCGTGCGAGCAACGGTCCTCGATCGCGTACACCGTGCCGGCGCAGTTGAAGACGCCGATCTCGAGGTCCTCCCATTCGAGCAGCCGCATGTCGCCCGGCTGGAGCTCGTTCACGGGACACACCTCTACGAGAGTCTTTTGCGGCACTTGTTCCTAAGTCCTAGCGGATTGATCGGATTTCTGCCCGAATAATAGCGGTCGGGGCTGCCCTTCCCGCTTGCCCTTCGCGCGGTTCCGGCATAGGATCCTCTGCGATGGCGGTCAGGGGAACTGTTGCCGCGGCGATTGCTTCAGTCTGCCTTGCGCTGCTTCTCTGCGCCCGGCCCGCCGAGGCGGCGCGGCCGTACGCGCCGCTCGACCAACCGGGCCCTCCTTTGTCGGTGCCGCTCGCGAAGCTCAAGGGAGCGCTCAAATGCCAGCCCGGCGTCCGCAACGCGAAGGTGGAGCCGGTACTGCTCAATCCCGCGACTGGGGTGACGGCGCAGGAGAACTTCTCCTGGAACTGGGAGCCCGCGCTCGACAAGCTGGGAATCCCCTGGTGCGCCTACACCGCGCCCCACAACACGCTGGGCAACATCGAGACCTCGGGCGAGTACCTGGTCTACGCGATCCGGACGGTGTACCGGATGGCTCACCGCCGCATCGCGGTCATGGGTCACAGCCAGGGCGGGATGTCGATGCGCTGGGCGCTGCGCTTCTGGCCCGACACGCGCCCGATGGTCAAGGACGTGATCGGCTTCGCCGGCTCCAACCACGGCACCACCGTCTTCAACAAGCAGGACTGCGCGCCGCTGGGTTGCGCCCCAGCGACGTGGCAGCAGCTCGCCGGCGCGCATTTCATAACCGCGCTGAACAGCTATGCGGAGACCTTCGCGGGGATCTCTTACACGGAGGTCTACACGCACACCGACGAGGTCGTCGAGCCCAACTCGGGGCCGAAGCCGTCGCAGTGCAGCTCGTGCCTTTACACCGGCAAAGGCAAAATCACGAACATCGCGACGCAACAGCTCTGCCCCGCGGATGTGCGCGAGCACCTGCTGCTGGGAACGGTCGACCCGGTCGCCTACGACCTCGGCGTAAACGCTTTGAGACGGGCAGGTCCCGCGCGACCGAGCCAGATCCCCAAGAGCGTCTGCTCCGAGCTCTTCATGCCCGGCGTCAACCCGGCCAAGCTGAACGCCGAGCTTCAGCTCCTCGAGGCTGCGCCAGGCCTCCTGGGGGTGGCCGTTGGACCCGTGGCGGAGGAGTACGGCGTTCCGGCCCTGCACCACGAACCGCCGCTCGCGTGCTATGTCTTCGCGGGCTGCCACGGAAAGGGCGCGCCGACGCTGACGGTGTCGTACACGAGGTCGCGCTCGGGGGTTCGGGCGCTCGTGCGCGTCCGCGAGGGCTACCAGCTCGTGCCGGTTGCGGGGGCGGCGGTGACGATCGCCGGGCACCGGGTCAAGACGGGCACCGATGGGCGGGCGGCCGTGCCCGTGCGGCTGGTTGGCGGCCGGGCCTACCGGCTCACCGCATCGCGGGGCGGCTGCAACCCGGCAGCAGTGACGGTCAGCTGAGCGTTACGCCAGCCGGTCTCGCGCCGCTTCCGCGGGCGAGCCGCTCGTGGGCGTCTCGGGCTCCCAGGCGGCCTCGTGCCCGAGCGAGGCGCCCTTGAGCACCTTGAGCGACAGCAGCGCGCACTTCATGCGGGTCGCGGAGATGTCGATCCCGAGCAGATCGAGGACGAACTGGCGATCGAGTCCCAGAAGCTCGGAGATCTTCATCCCCCTGACCTCGTCGGAGGCCATCGACGCGGCCGCCTGCGAGATCGCGCACCCGTGGCCGGAGAAGCGGATCTGCTCGATGCGATCCCCGTCGCCGAGCTCGAGCCTCACGGTCAGATCGTCGCCGCACAGGGGATTGAGGTCGTGGAACTCCAGATCGACGCGGTCGAGCTCCGGAGCCGGCGGTGAGAAATTGTGAGGACGCTTGTAGTGCTCGAGAATGTTCTCGCGATAAAGGGAGTCGTCCATCGCCTGTTCAAGCCTAGGGGATCGGATCCGTTTCCCGGGGCGCGGAGTACTCTTGCTCCGTGATGAAGTGGGGGGTTTGGTTGAGGTGGACGCGTTGTCTAACGGCGTGGGGAGCGGTGTCGGCATTGCTGCTCGGATTTGCTTCAGTCGCGGCGGCTCGCACCTCGAAGACCGGCTACGACATCTCGTATCCACAGTGCGGGGACGCACTCCCCACGCATAGGGCCTTTGGCATCGTCGGCGTCAACGGTGGCCTCGCGAACGACGCGAACGGGTGCCTGAGACGCGAGCTGCGGTGGGCGAATAGGTCGCTGGGGCCGACCACGCCGTCGCAGGCGCCGGCGTCGCTGTACATCAACACCGCCGATCCGGGACCGAGCGTCGCCGACTGGCCGATCTCCGGCGACGCGGGCTCCTACGGAGTGTGCCAGAAGCACAAGTGGTCCAAAGCCTGCGCGTACATCTATGGCCAGGATCGGGCGACCTACTCCTATGGACTCGTCACCTCGATCAGCCCCAATCTTGCTGAGCTTGCTTCGGAGGCTCCCTGGTGGCTCGACATCGAGACCTCCAACACCTGGGCGACCCAATCCAAAGCCGGGTACAAGGGACTCAACATCGCCGCGATCAGGGGCTTCATCGCGGGGCTGACGAGTGCCGGTGCACCGGCCCCGGTCGGCATCTACTCGATCGGCAATGAGTGGCAGACGATCACGGGGCTACCGCCCCGGAACACGGCGCGGGCCCTCGGTGCATCGGCACCGGGTTGGATCGGGATGACTGGCACGTTCGACGGGGCCCGGAAGGCGTGCGCCTCGACCGGCTTCATGGGCGGACCTCCCACGCTCGCTCAGTACAGCGCGCGTGGCTTCGACGCTGACCTGCGCTGCGGGTAGCGGCTCGCCCTACAGCCGCAGCACCCGCGCCACGCTGGAGAGCCCTTCGACGAGCTGCTCGACGTCGGCGAGCGAGTTGTGGACGGCGAACGACGCCCGCGTAGTCGCGGGAACTCCCAGACGGCGCATCAGCGGCTGAGCGCAGTGGTGGCCGGCGCGCACGCAAACGCCCTCGCGGCCGAGGATCTCGCCGATGTCGTGGGGATGCGCCCCCGCCAACGAGAAGGAGACGACTGCGCCCCGGTCGGCCGGCTGAAGCGGCCCGTAGATGGTGAGCCCGGGAACCTCCCCGAGCCGTGCCAGTGCCTCGGCCACGAGCACCTCCTCGTGGCTGCGAATGCGGTCGATCGAGATGTCTCTGATCCAGTCGACCGCCGCCCCGAGCCCGATCGCCTCCGCGATCTGCGATGTGCCGGCCTCGAACTTATGCGGAAGATCGGTCCAGGTCGACTCGTTCGCCGCGACCGTGCGGATCATGTGGCCACCGCCGATGAACGGCGGCATCTCCTCGAGCAGGTCGCGACGGCCATGGAGGACTCCGATGCCGGTCGGCCCGTAGGCCTTGTGGGCCGTCCAGGCGTAGAAGTCCGCGCCGAGCGCGGCGAGGTCGACGCTTAGCTGCGGCACCGCCTGGGTCCCGTCGACGAGCACGACCGCGCCGGCGGCGTGGGCTCGCTCGATGATCGAGGCCACCGGGTTGATCGTCCCGAGCACGTTCGAGACGTGGACCACGCCCACGAGCTTGGGTTCCCGTTCGAGCAGGCGCTCGAGCGCTTCGAGGTCCAGCCGCCCGTCGTCCTGAACAGGGACGTAGGCGAGCTCGGCCTCGCGGTCTTGGCACAGCAGCTGCCAGGGGACGATGTTCGAGTGGTGCTCCATCTCGGTGAGCACGACGAGGTCGCCCCGGTTGACGTTGTTCCGTCCCCAGGTGTAGGCCACCAGGTTGATCGCCGCGGTCGCGTTCGAGGTGAAGATCGTCTCTTCGATGGTTGATCCGAGCCAGCGGGCGGTGCGCGTCCGCGCGCCTTCGTAGAGCTCGGTCGCCTCGACAGCGAGGGGATAGACGCCGCGATGCACCGAGGCCCGGCAGCGGGTGTAGTAGTCGGTGAGCGCGTCGATAACCGGCTGGGGAGTCTGTGAGGTCGCGGCCGAGTCGAGGTAGGTCAAGCGCTGGCCGTCGATCCGGCGGCCGAGGACTGGGAACTGGGACTCGATCGCGGCGAGCGCCTCCGCTGACAGCGCGCCGCTGCCGGCGACCGTGCTCACGACCGCATCCCTTCGGGCCGCCCGCGGTTGGCGTCGTTCACGCGGCGACCTCATCCGTGATCCAGCCGTACCCCTTGGCCTCGAGCTCGTCCACGAGCTCGGGTCCGCCCTCCTTGACGATCCTCCCCTGGAACATGACGTGGACGTGGCTCGGCTTCACGAGATGGAGGATGCGCTGATAGTGGGTGATGATCAGTACGCCCATCTCGGGCCCGGCGACCGCGTTCACTCCGCCTGCGACCACGCGCAGCGCGTCGATGTCCAGGCCTGAGTCGGTCTCGTCGAGGATCGCCATCTCGGGCCGCTGAAGTGCCAGCTGAAGGATCTCCATACGCTTCTTCTCGCCGCCCGAGAAGCCCTCGTTCAGATAGCGGCTTGAAAACTCCTTCGGAACGCGCGTCAGCTCCATCGCCGCCTCGACCAGCTCGCGGAACTCCTTGAGCGGGATCGGCTCCTCGGCGCGGGCGTCACGGTGGGCGTTCAGCACCGTACGCAGGTATTTCGTCACGGTGACGCCCGGCACGCCCACCGGATACTGAAAGGCCATGAACAACCCCATGCGGGCGCGCTCATCCGGCTCGGAGTCGGTGATTTCCTGGCCCTTGAAGAAGATCCGGCCCGAGGTCACCTCGAGGCCGGGGTGTCCCATGATCGCGTTGGCGAGGGTCGACTTGCCGGACCCGTTGGGGCCCATGAGGGCGTGAATCTCGCCCTTGCCGACGGTCAGGTCGAGTCCGCGCAGGATCTCCTTCTCGTCTGCACGGACATAGAGGTCTTGGATCTCTAGTTCTGCCATTTCAAATTGTGGTTCGTAGTTGGTTCTATACGGCGACGGCGGCGCGCCCCGGACCAGATGGATCGGGAGTCAAAGGCTCGGGCTGGTCACGTTCGTGACGGCGCGAGAACTCGACGAGCTCCGCGAGCGTCGTCGTCTGCAGAGAGCGGATGACCCCGCCTTGCACGCGCATCCACAGAAGCTTGGTGGCGCAACCGCGCCCCGCGTCGGGCTCGTGCGAGCACAGCACCCGCTCGGTGTGGTCGTGCACGAAGCACTCCATCGGTGCGATCGTGCCCTCCAGCGCGTGGACGACCTCGTCCATCGCAATCTCGTCCGCGGGTCGCGCCAGCCAGTAGCCGCCGTGCGCCCCGCGGGCGCTCATCACCAGTCCCGCCTTGCGCAGCCGGGCCACGACCTGCTCCAGGTAGGCCAGGGGCAGCCCCTCCGCATCGGCGATCGCCTTCAGGCTCGTGGGCTGCTCGGGCGACTGGCGCCCGAGCTCGACCATCAGCCGCACGCCGTACTCGGCCTTCGAGGAGAAGATCATGAAATAAATCCTACCAGGGCGGTCGGTTTATGATTGTGGGCCATGGAGGAACCGCGGCTGGCGTCCTCAGCCGAGATCGCACAGGCGGCGGCGAGCGCCAAACGGTCCGGGCGCCTCGGAATAGACACCGAGTTCATCTCCGAGGGCCGCTACCGGCCCCTGCTGTGCCTGGTGCAAGTGGTGGTCGACGATCGGCAGCAACAGGATGGCCTGGACATCGTCCTGATCGACACACTGGCGGACGCCGCTCCCGTAGCTCCGATCGCGGCGCTGCTGGCCGATCCGAGCGTCGAGGTCGTCCTCCACGCCGGCCGCCAGGACGTGGCGATCCTTCGCAGGGCCTGGGCGACGGAGGTCCGCAATCTCTTCGACACCCAGATCGTGGCTGGATTTGCGGGGCAGAGCGCCCAGAGCGGCTACGGAAACCTGATCGGCGCGATGTTGGGGAGGCAGCTCGCCAAGACGGCCTCCTACACGCGCTGGGACGCCCGTCCCCTCTCCGCCGAACAGCTTGGGTACGCGAGGGAGGACGTGGCGCATCTGCTCGAGCTCGCCGACGAACTCGAACGCCGCCTGGTCGAAAACGGGCGGCTCGAGTGGGCGGTCGAGGAGTGCCGCCGACTCGAGTCCGCGAGCGAGGAGCGCGACCCGGAGACCGTATGGGAGCGGCTACCGCGGATCTCGCAGCTCGATCCTCGCGCGCGCGCCGTGGCTCGTGCGCTGGCCGCCTGGCGGGAACGCACCGCGGAGCGGGAGGATCGGCCGGTCGGCTCAGTGCTCGCCGACCAGGTCCTGGTCGAGGTGGCCAGACGCCGGCCGGCGACGATCGAGGAGATGGCCCGCATCCGGGGCGTCCACCGCTCGGCCCTGAACCGCCGCGGCGACGACGTGCTCGCGGCGGTGCGGCGGGGTACCCAGGATCCCCCGATACCGCGCGAGCGCTCGCAGCCCCGGTCGGAGCCGGCCGATGCCCCTGTGACCTCGCTGGCCGAAGCGTGGCTCCGCGCACGGGCGCTCGAAGCCGGGCTGGCCTACGAGCTGCTCTCCTCGCGCTCCGAGCTCGAGGCCGTGGTCGGCGCCGCGCGGCGCGGCGAGCCCGAACCCCCCGTGAGGGCGCTGACGGGTTGGCGAGAGCAGCTGGTCGGAGCTCAGCTGCGCAGCCTGGTCGCGGGCAGAAGAGCGATCGCCGTTGACGGCGACCTGCGGCTGAGGCTGGTCGAGGCCTCTGGCGATTAGGTGCCCAGCTAGTTACTGCGACCCAACCTGCAACACGGCCGACAGCGCGACTGCGCCCGCGAACATCTGCTTCGAGAGCGCCAGCTGGGTCCGCCACCCCCGCTGGACCGAGCCGAGGTCGATGTCTTTCAAATCTCCATAAGGGGTCGCGTACGTCACCCGCACCTTGTGGCCCGGCGACTCGTCGGCGAATTCGTCGCCCGTCTCCGCGCTCGCGCCGGTCCATTTGTGCCCGCGCAGCAGCTTGCTTTCCGCGAGCATGAGGTTGCGCGGGGACGAGTAATGGGAATCGGTCACGACGAGCTCAAGCGCGCAGTAGGAGTTCTTCCCCGAGTCGCATACGCGGACGTTGCTCGCGACGTGCGCGCCCGGCACAAGCGGCAGTGATGCCAGGCTGGGGGTGTGCGGCCCTCCGCCGCCGCAGCCCGCGAGCGCGATCGCGGAGCCGGCCGCGATCGCGCCTGCCCGCACCAATCGTCCAGCTAAGCTCCGGCTCCTCATGGCAACAACCGTAGACCACCTCGCCGATCCCGAACTGCTAGCAACCGACTGGGATCTCGAGCCGCTCGTCGACCACGAGGGCCGCCTGGGCGTCGAGCACCTCCTCTCCGAAGCAAGCCGCCTTGCCACCGCTTTCCGCGAACGCTATGCGGGGCAAGTGGCCAAGCTCGACGCGCGGGGCTTGGCGGAGGCCATGCATGAGCTCGAGCGGATCCAGGACCTCTCTGGCCGGGCGGGCTCCTACGCGGGGCTGGACTTCAGCACCAACACCGCCGATCCCCCTCGTGGGGCGCTGCTCCAGCAGGCCGAGGAGCGCGGCACGGAGCTCGAGACCACGCTTCTGTTCTTCGAGTTGGAGTGGGCCGCGCTCGATGACGAGCACGCCGAGAGCTTGCTCCCCGCTCCGGAGCTCGACTTCTGTCGCCACTTTCTACGCAGCGCGCGCCGCTACCGTCCCCACCTCCTCTCCGAGCCCGAGGAGAAGGTCCTGGCTGAGAAGTCGATCTCGAGTCAAAGCGCATGGGGCCGGCTCTTCGGTGAGCTAACGGCTTCGTTGCGGGTCGAGCTCGACGGCGACGAGGTCCCCCTCGAGGTGGCCCTCAGCCGGCTTCAGGCGCCGGACAGGGGGTACGCCGGGGGGCTGCCGAAGCTGTCTCCAAGGCGCTCGAGCCGGGGCTGCGGACGCGCGCGTTCATCTACAACACGCTGGTCTACGACAAGGCGGTCGAGGATCGTCTGCGCTCCTACCCGCACTGGCTGGCCAGCCGGAACCTCGAAAACGAGGCCTCGGACGAGTCCGTCGCCGCCTTGATCGAGGCCGTCCGCGGCCGCTACGACCTCCCCCAACGCTGGTACAGACTGAAGGCCAAGCTGCTCGGCATCGACCGCCTCGCGGACTACGACCGCGTCGCCCCCATCGGCGACGAGGACACGACGTTCTCGTTCGCCGAGTCGCGAGAGCTAGTGCTTGACACCTATTCCTCCTTCTCGCCGGAGGCCGGCCGGATCACGCGGCGCTTTTTCGACGAGCATTGGGTCGACGCGCCGGTGCGCCCCAATAAGCGCGGCGGCGCGTTCTGCTCGTACACGGTGCCGAGTGTCCACCCCTACGTGCTGCTGAACTACACCGCGCGCCGACGGGACGTGCTCACGATGGCGCACGAGCTGGGCCATGGCCTGCACGCGGCGCTATCGCGCAGGCAGGGGATCTTCCACTACACGACTCCGCTGACGCTCGCGGAGACCGCCTCGGTGTTCGGCGAAGCGCTCGTCTTCGGCCGCCTGCTCGAGACCTGTCGGGACGACAAGACGCGGCTCGGCCTGCTCGCCGAGCGCATGGACGGCGCCGTGGCCACGGTCTTCCGCCAGATGGCGATGAACCGCTTCGAGTACCTGGCGCACACCCGCCGCCGAGACGAGGGCGAGCTCTCGGTGGACCGCCTCAGCGAGCTGTGGACCGAGTCACAGGCCGAGCTCTTCGGCGACTCGGTCGCGATGAGCGAGGGGTACCGCTCGTGGTGGTCCTACATCCCGCACTTCATCAGCGTTCCGGGCTACGTCTATGCGTACGCCTACGGCCAGCTCTTCGCCCTCTCCGCGTACCGGCGCTACCTGGACGAGGGGGCGTCGTTCGTGCCGAGCTACCTCGAGCTGCTCTCGGCCGGAGGGTCGCGCAGCCCGGAGAAGCTCGCGGAGATCGTGGGCATCGACCTGACCGATCCCGGCTTCTGGGACGCCGGGCTCGCCCTCGTCGAGGAGCAGTTGGCGGACGCGGAGCGGTTGGCGGGGGTGCAGGGGTCGTAGGCCCCCGGGGGCGTAGAGCGCCCGATTGCGACCCTTTAGGCCCGTGCCTTGCGCGTGCGCGCGCGCTCCTCTTGGCGCTCGACGACATTGACGATCAGCCTCAGCAGCTGCTCGACTCCTGTCGCCTTGGCCTCGCCCCTCGCGAAGGCCTCGCGCCAGTCGCGCACGTGCCCCTTCGTGGCGAGCGTGTTGAACTGAGGCCGGGACACCGAAAGCGTGACCTTGGCGTCCGCGGCAATGTCCTTTGAGACCTTTGGACCCGGAAGCTCGACCCTGTAGAGCTGGGTGTCGCCGCGGCCGCGGAGCTCCAGACCTGCGACCAGCTGCAGTTGTTGGAGCGCCGGAACTTCCTCCAGAAACCGCCTGACCGCGGTTTCGATTAGCGATTTCGTATCGGTCGCAGAGGGCAGGCGGCCCAGTGTAGTGGCGCCGGCCCGGCGGCTTGAAGGAGTCAGATCTTGTGGCGCATCAGAAGTTTGCGTCCGATGACCATGCGCTGGATCTCGGAGGTGCCCTCGCCGATCAAGAGCAGCGGCGCGTCGCGGTACAGCCGCTCGATCTCGTACTCCTTCGAGTAGCCATAACCGCCGTGGATCCGGAACGCCTCCTCGACGCAGAAGTGGGCGGCTTCTGAGGCGAACAGCTTCGCCATGCCGGCTTCCAGGTCGGAGCGCTCTCCGGCGTCCTTGAGCCGCGCGGCTCTCAGGGTGAGGAGCCGAGCCGCCTCCAGCTGGGTGGCCATGTCGGCGAGCTTGAACTGGATCGCCTGGTGGTGCGCGATGTGCTTGCCAAAGGTCTTGCGCTCCTGGCTGTATCTCAGGGCCAGTTCGAGGGCACGCTGTGCGATCCCGACCCCGCGCGCCGCGACGTTAACCCGCCCCACCTCGAGAGCGTCCATCATCTGGACGAACCCCTCGCCGAGACCGTGCTCCTCCCCCCCGAGGATGCTGTCGACGGGCGTCTTGTAGCCGTCGAACACCAGCTCGGTCGACTCGACGCCCTTGTAGCCGAGCTTCTTGATCTTGGGCGGCACGTCGAAGCCCTCGTACGGGCCCGTGTTCTCGCTGACGCCGGGCTCCTTGCAGGCGATGAAGCACGTCATGCCCTTGTACTTCGGCTCGGCCTGCGGGTCGGTCTTGACGAGCACGAACACGATGCTGGACAGAAGGCCGTTCGTGACCCACATCTTGGTGCCGTTGATCTCGTAGGCGTCGCCGTTCTTGCGGGCGGTCGTCTTGATCGCCTGGACGTCGGAGCCGCACTCGGGCTCGGACAGGCTGAACGCGGCCCTGATCTCACCCGTCGCCATCCGGGGCAGGTACTTCTGCTTCTGCTCCTCGGTGCCGAACTTCATCAGCAAATAGGAGCCGATGAAGTGGGTGTTGACGATCCCGCTGATCGAGATCCAGCCGCGGGATAGCTCCTCGACGATCATGGCGTAGGTGGTCAGGTCGAGCCCCATGCCTCCGTACTCCTCGGGGATCGTGACCCCGAAGAGGCCGAGTTCCTTCATCTGCTCGACGATCGGCTCGGGGAAGGAGTCCTCGTGGTCGTAGTGCTCGGCGCTCGGGATGATCTGCTCGTCGGCGAACTGCCGCACCATCTCCGTGATGGCCTTCTGCTCGTCTGTTTTGTCGCTGTAAGGGATCGTTGTCGTCATGGCGGGCTGAAGACTTTGTCAAAAGTCTGGAACGGGCGCTTTTTCTGGGTGGGGTGTAGTGGGATGCTGCCCGTGGCCCTATACGGACCCAAGGACGACGGTGATATCTAACGCTCGCATAGCCACCAAAACTGCACACCGTCCCACGCAGTGACGGCCAGCCCCGACGTTCGCATAGCCCAAATCGCCGATCGGCAGCACGGCAACATCGCGCATTGGCAGTTGACAGCGCTCGGCCTCAGCAGCAACGGCATCGCATACCGCGTCAAGACCGGTCGCCTCCACCGCGTCTATCGCGGGGTCTACGCAGTGGGGCGGCCGCCCAGGACCGCGCTCGAGCATGCCTCCGCGGCCGTACTCGCGTGCGGTCCCGGCGCCGCCCTGAGCCATCAGTCCGCACTTGCGCTATGGGACCTGGCTCCATGGCGCTGGACCATGGCGGTGACGGCGTCGGGCGTGCACCGCCACGCAGGAATCAAGGCACACCGCTCCAAACGTCTCCTCGGGCGCGACTTCCGCCGCCACAACGGCATCCGCGTGACGAGCCCGGCGCGGACGTTGCTGGACTGCGCGCCGTTGCTGAGCCAGAAGGCCCTGACTCGCGCGGTGAATGAGGCCCGCCGGCGTCTCAAGCTGCGGCCGGGCGACCTTGACGACGTGATCCGCCGCTTTCCCCGCCACCCCGGAGCGCGTCGGCTCGCAGAGTTTGTCGACGTCAAGGGAGGGCCGACGCGATCCGGCTGGGAGGACGACTTCCCGGCGTTCTGCCGCCGATTTGGGCTGCCGGAGCCGATCATGGCCGCGAGAGTGTCGGGCTTCGAGGTCGATGCGCTGTTCCCGGACGAGAAGGTGATCGTCGAGCTCGATGGGTGGCAGTACCACTCGAGCCGGGATTCGTTTGAGAGCGATCGCGACCGCGACGCGACGACCCTCGCGGCCGGCTGCGTGACCCTGCGAATTACCTCACCGCGGATGGACAACCGCCCCCACGAGGAGGCTGCCCGCCTACACGAGATCCTTCGTCAGCGCCGCTCGCGGGCCGCTTAACGGCCTAAGCGGCCTTTCGCGCTTCCGAGCGGACCTTCCGGCTCCACGGCGTCTCGGGGCGCTCCTGCAGCTCCCCATCGAGCTCCAGGTCGACCTTCTCGTTGAAGAAGCACAGCAGTCCCTTGATCCGGCCGGCCTCTGGCAGCGGATCCTCGTAGTACCAGATCAGGTCCTTGACTCCCGCCGCCGAGTAGTAACCGGCAGTGCCCTTGTACGGGCACCGAGTCAACGTGTCGGTCGGCTCCAGCTCGGCGGTGACGTCTTGGCGCGGGAGGTACCACCGGGGTGGGAGGTTCGATTCGAAGAGGGCGACCGCGCGACGGCTGTCCGCCAGCAACTGGCCCTCCAGGAGGATCCGCACGTGGCGGTCGCTGCGGAGAATGTCTATCCGGTGGTAGGGGTCGCGGGGGTGGACGACGACCTCCTCGTCCTCCTCGAGCCAGCGGTCGGCCCGGTCCCAGTAAAAGGCGATTAGGTCCTTGATGGGCGGTGCGTCGGCGAGAGGCTCCGGGTAATACCAGGCGGCGTTTTCGACCACGCGGTCGCCGACGCGCAGCGTGAAGTAGGACGCCTCTCCCTTCTTCGGGCAACGCGTATGGCGATCGGAGGCCTCCAGTACGTCGCTGCGCACATCCTCGGGTGGGAAGTAGTAGATGGGCTGGAGACCTGACTCGTGCAGCAGCATCGCCCGCCGGCTGTCGGCGATCGTCTCGCCGCCTACCTCGACGCGGATTCGCTTGGGGGTGGGCTCGAGGTACAGCGCCCAGCCAGGCGGCGGCGGCTCAAAGTTGAACGTGCCGGCAGGGTCGGGGCTAAGCGGCCCTGTGCCATACATGAGACCCATCGGTGCAAGGCAGGCTACCAAGGGGCCGACGTCGGCCCTTTAGCCCGCGACGACAATCCCGAGCCAGACGATCGCCAGCGAGACGGCAAGGATTGCGGCGTCGAGCACGTGCAAGTCGGGACGGCGCATGTGGGCGGCGATCAGCGCCACGACCAGCGCCGTCAGGCCGATCTTCACCTGCAGTGTCGTGTCGCCCCAACGGTGCTCGTGCGTCGCGAGCGCCGCACCCGTAGCCGCGAGCACGGCCAGAGCGATCAGCGTGCCCACGCCGAACCGGCGCGCCGCGGCGCGCAGCGGCGCGCGGTCGGCAAAGCCCCGGAGGACGGGCACCACGATCGTGCCAAGCATCAGCTGACCCCCGATGAAGAAAGCCATCGCGATCAGGTGCAGCCAGACCACTCCGTTCCACAGGGTCATGCCGCGTGCCCTGGCCAGAGATTCACGGCGCACGATCCTGCCAGACTCAGCGCGCCATGAACTTCGGTCGCGACGTGGTCGACGCCGCCCCTGCGGGCCGTCGGGCGCTGGTCGAGATCACCCGCGAGGGCGCCCGGCGGGAATGGACCTTCGGCGAGATCTCCGAGCACACCGCGCGCCTGGCGGCCACGCTTGAGTCCCGCGGCATCAAGCGGGGCGACACGGTGATGACCGTCATCGGCAACCGCCCCGACTGGGTTCTCGCGATGGTCGCGTGCTTCCGGATCGGAGCCGTCGTCCTTCCCTGCAACGAGCAATTGCGCGCTCGGGACCTGCGCCAGCGTCTGAACGCGACCTCACCGAAGCTGATCCTCGCCGACGAGCGCAACCTCGGCGAGCTCTCGCAGGCCGCCCCAGCGTGCGAGGTCCTGACCGTGCCCGACGAGCGGCTTTACCAGACGCCCGTGCGCGCGGCGACGGTCGAGCTGGAAGCGACCGATCCCTGCCTGATCACATTCACGAGCGGGACCACCGGCGGGGCGAAGGGCGTCGTCCACGCCCAGCGGTACCTGTCCGGTCAGCGCTTGCAGGCTGAGCACTGGCTCGACGCCCGCGAAGGTGACCTCGTCTGGTGCACCGCGGCCTCGGGGTGGTCCAAGTCGGCCCGCAACGTATTCATCGCGCCGTGGCTGCGTGGAGCGACGGCGCTGCTGCACGACGCCCGCTTCGATCCTGCTCAGCGGCTCGAGCTCCTTCTCCAAGAGGGCGTCACCGTGCTCTGCATGGCGCCAACCGAATACCGCGTGATCGCCAAACGCGTCGAAATCAAGCCCCTCCCCAACGTCCGCGGCCTCGTGGCGGCGGGGGAAGCGCTCAACCCCGAAGTCATCCGCGCGTTCAAAGAGGTCACGGGCGTCGAGATTCGCGACGGCTACGGCCAGACCGAGACCGGCCAGCTGACGGCCAACCCGGTCGGAGCGCCGGTGCGACCTGGGTCGATGGGTCTGCCGCTGCCCGGCCTGGCGCTCGAGGTCCGGCGATCGGAGCTCGTGCTTGCAGACCCACGCACCGACCCGACCTTCTTCCTCGCGTACGTCGGCGGCGAGGCGGCTCCAGCCGATCGCCCGTGGCGTACGGGTGACCGGGTCAGCCAGGACGAGGACAACTACCTCTACTTCGAGGGCCGCACCGACGACGTGATCATCTCCGCGGGCTATCGGATCGGGCCTTTCGAGGTCGAGTCTGCGCTGGTCTCGCATCCGGCCGTGGCCGAGGCGGCCGTCGTCGCGACCCCCGACGACGAGCGGGGCGCCGTGGTACGAGCCGTGGTCGTCCTCCGCGACGGTTTCGCGGCCAGCGACACGCTCGCGTCCGAGCTCCAGAAGCACGTCCAAGCCCAGACCGCGCCCTACAAATATCCCCGCATCGTGGACTTCGCGACCGAGCTGCCGAAGACCACGAGCGGCAAGGTCAAGCGAGCTGTGCTTAGAGACGGGCGCTCTGCCTAGCAACGAGACGGCGTCGGGCATCTCTACTCTGGAAACGTGAGCGCTTTGGCAGAAACCACGAGTGAGCTTCCGGGCACCGACGGTACGGTGGGCCGGCCCAGACCGAGGATCGCGATCTGCGCCGCGTTGGTGCGCGCCCGCTGGGGCGCCTGGGACCGTCCGGCCGCCCTGTTGGCACAGGACTACTTCACCGCCGTGCAACGGGCCGGTGGACTCGCGGTGATCTTTCCCCCGGACCCGTCGCTAGAGCAGGATCCTCACGAGGCGCTGGACCTCGTGGACGGGCTGATGCTCGCCGGAGGCAGTGACATCGACCCGTCCGTGTATGGCGCAGAGCGCCACCCCGAGACCAACGAGACAGTTCCCGAGCGCGATCGCTCCGAGCTGGCGCTCGTGCGGGCGGCGGTCGCGCGGGAGATGCCGGTGCTCGGCATCTGTCGTGGGATGCAGGTGCTGAACGTCGCATTTGGCGGGACGCTGCGCCAGCACCTCCCCGACGACTTGGGCCACGGCGAACACCGCCGCACGCTCGGGAGCTTCGACAATTCAGACCACGACGTCCGGCTCCAGCCGGGCTCGCTCGCCGCGCGCGCCGCTGGCGAGGAGCTGCACGGGATCAAGTCCCATCACCATCAGGGCGTGGAGGACATCGGCGACGGCCTTGAGGTGACGGGCGTATCGGTGCTCGACGAGCTACCAGAGGCAATCGAGGCCACCGGCCAGCGCTTCATCCTCGGCGTCCAATGGCACCCTGAAGCCGACGAGCGCAGCAAGTTGATCTCGGCGCTGGTCAAGGCGGCCGAGGAATACCGCGGCGCGCGATTGGCTCGCGCGCAGGGCAGCTGACAAGCCGCTCGCGAAACGCCCGCTGTCGAAACGCCCCCAAACGTCACTGCAGAAGCCGGGGCTCCGAGTAACCGGCCTCGCGTACCGCGGCGGAGACCTGCTCGGCGTGCTCGGCTCCCCGGGTCTCGAGCACGAGCTGGATCGCGGTCTCGCGCACGTGCAGATCGAATCCCTCTCGGATGTGCTGGACGTCGACGAGGTTTGCGCCCCGAGCTCCCACCAGCGAAAGCACGCGGGCGAGCGCGCCGGGCCTGTCCGGCACGCGGGCGAGCAGGACCAGTCTGTGGCCGGCGAGGCTTTCATGGCGCCGCGCGATCTGCGCGAGGTCGCCCGAATCGACATTCCCGCCCGAGAGAATCGCCACAGTGGTGCCGGGCCCGCGCAGGGATACCAGTCCCCGCAGCAACGCCGCCACCCCCACCGCGCCGGCTCCCTCGACCACGAGCTTCGCCCGCTCCATGAGCATCACCATCGCCTCGGCGACGTCGTCCTCCGGAACCACGACCATTCCGTCGACCCACTGCGCCACCAGCTCGAGAGTCAGTTCTCCGGGCCGCTTGACCGCGATCCCATCGGCGATCGTCGTGGCCGAAGAGACGCCGACGGCCTCGCCGGCGGCGAGGGAGGCCGGGAACGGAGCGCACGCATCGACCTGGACGCCGACCATCTCGACCTCCGGGCGGGCGCTCTTCACGGCAATAGCCACCCCCGAGATCAACCCCCCGCCGCCCACGGGAACGACAACGCGAGCGATGTCGGGGACCTGGGAGAGGAGCTCAAGGCCGAGGGACCCCTGGCCCGCGACGATCTCCGGATCGTCGAAAGGGTGCACGAACTCGAGTCCGCCGGAGCTCGCGCGCTCTCGGGCCGCCGCCAACGACTCTTGGACCGTCTCCCCGAGCAGGCGCACGGTCGCGCCCAGAGCGACGGCCGCGTCCACCTTTCCGATCGGCGCCGTCTCGGGCATGAAGACCTCGCACCTGACGCCGCGAGTTCGCGCCGCATACGCCACAGCCTGACCGTGGTTGCCGGCACTCCCGGTGACCACTCCCGCCCGGCAGCGCTCTCCGAGCGACGAGATCTTCGCCAGCGCCCCGCGGAGCTTGAATGACCCCGTGCGCTGAAGGTTCTCGGCCTTGAGCGCGACGGTGCCGCCGACGCGCTCGCTGAGCGTGCGCGAGCTCAGCACCGGCGTCTCGCGAACCACCCCCCTGCCCGCCGCCGCGGCAAGCTCAATGTCCTCGACGGACGGACCGCGCACGGCGAAGCTATCCCAATGCCACGACCGCGTCGATCTCGACCTTCGCGCCACGCGGTAGCGCCACGACGCCGAGTGTCACGCGCGCAGGCGGGTCGGACTCGAAGAACGACCCGTAGACCTCGTTGACCTGCTCGAAGGAATCCATCTCGGTCAGGTAGACCGTCAGCCGCACGGCGTTGCCGAGCGTGGCGCCCGCGGCGTTGCAGACGGCTGCGAGATTCTCGAGGCAACGCCCCGCTTGGTCGGCCACGCCTCTCCCGGCAAGCTCGCCGGTACGGGGGTCCAGGCCGATCTGACCGGAGCAGAAAAGGAGGTTGCCAGTTCTTATCGCGTGGACGTAGGGCCCAACCGCCGCGGGTGCATCCGAAGCGCTGACCGACTCACGATTTGCGGGCAATTTCTCTCCCCTGGGTCGCGGTTTGTCCGAGATGCGAACCCTATCGTCCGAGCTTGCTCGCGCGGTTTTCCCCCAATCGGGGGGCCAGCCCTTGCCCGAGCGATCCCCGGGGTAGCCTGGGACTGTGAGCAACCGGCTTGCGGGCGAGAGCTCTCCCTATCTGCTCCAGCACAAGGACAACCCGGTCGACTGGTCTCCGTGGGGCGACGAGGCGATCGCCCGCGCCCGGGAGGAGGATCGCCCGCTGCTCGTCTCGATCGGCTACTCCGCGTGCCACTGGTGTCACGTGATGGAGCGCGAGTCATTCGAGGACGCGGCGACCGCCGCGATCATGAACGAGCGCTTCGTGTGCGTGAAGGTCGACCGCGAAGAGCGTCCCGATGTCGACGCCGTGTGCATGGAGGCATGCCAGGCGATCACCGGTCAAGGAGGCTGGCCGCTGAACGCGTTCCTCACTCCCACGCTCACACCCTTCTACGCCGGTACATACTTCCCGCCCGAGCAAAGGGGCGGCATGCCGAGCTGGCGGATGGTGCTCGACGCGGTCTTCGACGCCTGGCAGAACCGCCGGGAGCAGGTGCTCAGCCAGGGCACCGAAATCGCCCGCACCTTGGCCGCCACCGGGCGCCTGAAGCCCTCACTCGGAACCGATCCGCGACGAGCTCCTCGATCAAGCCGAGTCCGCGCTGCGCGCCGGCTACGACGGCCGCTACGGAGGTTGGGGAGGCCCTCCCAAGTTTCCCCAGAGCTCCGTGATCGAGCTGCTGCTGGCCCGCGGGGAGCGCGAGATGACGCTCCAGACGCTGCGCGGCGATGGCGCGCGGGGGGATCTATGACCAGGTCGGCGGCGGGTTCGCCCGCTACGCGGTCGACGCGGCGTGGAGAGTGCCCCACTTCGAGAAGATGCTCTACGACAACGCCCTCTTATCGCGGACGTACCTCCATGGCTGGCTCGTCTCGGGTCACGAGCGCCTGCGCCGCGTCTGCTGCGAGACGCTCGATTGGGCGTTGAACGAGATGCGGGGTCCCGAAGGTGGCTTCTACTCGGCGCTGGACGCCGACTCCGAGGGAGCGGAGGGCAAGTTCTACGTCTGGACGGTTCAAGAGCTGCGGCGCGTGCTTGGCGAGCTCGCCGAAGCGGGGATCGAGTACTTCGGCGCGAGCGAGCAGGGGAACTTCGAGCACGGCACGAATGTCTTGCAGGCCACGGGCCCGGAGCCCGAGCGCTTGGACGAGATCCGCCGCCGCCTCTACGAAGCCAGGGCGCAGCGCGTCTGGCCCGGCCTCGACGACAAGCGACTGACCGGCTGGAACGCGCTGATGGTCGGCGCGCTGGCCGAAGCGGGGGGTGCGCTCGAGCGACCAGGCTACGTCGAGGCGGCCAGGGCATGCGCTTCATTCCTCCTCTCCGACCTCCGCACCGAGGATGGCCGGCTGCTGCGCACCTGGAAGGACGGCCGGGCCAAGATCGAGGCCTATCTCGACGACCATGCGTTCCTTTTGGACGCGCTTCTCACCCTCTATGAGACGACCTTCGAGCCGCGCTACTACGCTGAGGCGGTCGGGCTGGCCGAGCAGATCATCGAACGGTTCGCGGACTCCGAGAACGGAGGCTTCTTCACCACCCCCGCCGACAAGGAGCCGCTGGTGGCGCGCCGAAAGGACCTGGAGGACTCGCCGATTCCGTCCGGGAACTCGGCGGCAGCATTCGGTCTCCTGCGGCTTGCCCTGCTGTCAGGCGAGGCCAAGTACGAGCGCTACGCGCTCGGCGCGCTGCGCCTCCTGTTCCCACTGGCGAGCCGTCAGCCGGTCGCCTTCGGCCACCTCCTGCGCGCGGCCGACTTCTACCTCGCGCCGGTGCGCGAGGTCGCGATTGTCGGGCCCTAATCCGGAGCAACTGCTGCGCGTCGTGCGATCGCGAATATCGCCCCCACCTGGTGCTCGCGGGCGGCGATTCGGACGGGGGAGTTCCTCTCCTCGAGGGCCGTCAGCCCGTCGACGGCGCCGCCGCCGCCTACGTTTGCGAGCACTTCGCCTGCAAGGCGCCGGTCACCACGGCCCACGAGCTCGCGGCGGCGCTCTAGCTCGCCACCCATCACGCCAGCCGCCCGATTCGCTGCACCACCAGCTCGAAGAAGCGGTCGGAGTCGATGTCCTCGGCCACGTGGCAGCTGCTGCGCCAGCCCATGCGCCCCCACCGATCCACGTTGGTGCGACCGCGCGAGAGCTCTGGGCCGGTGTCGATCCTCACGCCACAGAGCCGCGTGGAGAGCAGCGTTGGGTCGATCACGTGTGCCATCGCGACGGCGTCGTGTACCGGAGACCGTCCCGCGCCGAAGCGGCTGCGGTGGACGCGCGAATAGAAGTCGTAGAGGTCGGCGACGAGCCGCCCCGCCCTGCCGGCGCTCGCGAGGCGCCGGGCGTGGTCCGGCGTCATCAGCGCGCGGTAGGTGACGTCGAGGCCGACCATCGTGAGATCGACTTCGCTGTCGAAGACGCGGGCGGCCGCCTCCGGGTCTGCCCAAATGTTGAACTCGGCAGCGGGGGTCATGTTCCCCTCGCCGATGGCACCGCCCATCAGCACGACCCGTTCGAGCTCCCCTTCGACCTCCGGGTAACGCGCGAGCAGCAGCGCGACGTTGGTGAGCGGCCCAGTCGCGACGAGCGTGATCGGTTCCGCGCTGTCCTTGACAGCGCACGCGATCCAGTCGACCGCGTGAGCGGCCTCGGGCGGCCGCGAGGGCGGGGGCAGCCGCGGGCCGTCCAGCCCCGTCTCGCCGTGGCCGCGGGCGTCCTCGAGACGTTCGCGGACGAGTGGCCGCCGGGCGCCCGCCGCCACCGGCACATCGCCCCGTCCGATGTGGTCGAGAACGCGGATGGCGTTGGCGGTAGTGAGCTCGAGCGTCTGATTGCCGGCGACCGTGGTCACGCCGACCACCGCGACCTCGGGACTGCCGAGCGCGAGCAGCAGCGCGATCGCGTCGTCATGGCCGGGATCACAGTCGTGGATCACGCGAGTCACGGTGCAGAACTTGGCACATCGATCAGCGGGGGCGAGGAGCTCAGGGCGACGTGCTCAGCTGACAAAGGTAAAAATCGAGCTCCGTCCGCACGTACGCCTGGAGCTTCGGCGACGGCAGCCATGCCACCACCACGACCGCCAGGGTCAAGCACACCTACAAGAGGCCGGGCACCTACACCGTCACGCTGACCGTGACCGACAACGCCGGCTGCTCAACCACGATCGTCTTCACGGGCCAGACCGAGTACTGCCATGGGGGGCAGGGCGCGCGGAAGACCCGCAAGGTCGTCATCAAGTAGACGACGTCGCGAGCACCGCCTCCACTTCGGCCGCGGTCGGCAGCGACGGCTGGGCGCCGGGGCGGGAAGCGGCCAGCGCGCCCGCCGCACACGCGCGTTGCAAGGCCTCGGGCCGCTCCCATCCTTGAAGGAGCGAAACCACCAGCGCGGCGATGAATGCATCGCCCGCGGCAGTACCGTCGACGGCCTCGACTCGGGGCGGCCGAGCGCGAGCGACCTCGACCCGGTTCTCGAGCAACACCGCCCCCTCGGCGCCGAGCGTCACCGCGACCAGGCCGTCATACGGGCCGACGGACTCGTGCTCGTATCTGTTGACCACGAGCAGATCGGGCTTCAGCGCGCGATCGAGTGGGCCTCTTGCGGGCGCCGCGTTGAAGCAGAAGAAACGTCCCGAGGCACACTCCTGGGCCGCGATCACCGCCTCGAGCGGAATCTCCTGCTGGCAGAGGACGGCGTCCGCGTCCTCGGATTCAAGTGCTCTTCTCACGTCCTCGGCCACAAGCCGCCTGTTCGCGCCCGGAGCGACCACGATCATGTTCTCTCCGTCGTCTGCCACCACGATCAGCGCCATCCCGCTCTCGCCCTTGTCCTGAACCACAAAGCGTGCGTCGACCCTCTCGGTTTCGATCGAGCGCAGCGTCAAGTCATCGCTCCCGATTCGCCCCACGAACCGCGCCCGCGCGCCGAGCCGGGCCACCGCGACCGCCTGGTTTGCCCCCTTGCCCCCGGGGACACGATCAAACGAGGCGTCGGTCACCGTCTCGCCGGGCCGTGGCAGCCGCGCGCAGCGCGCGACGAGGTCGACGTTGGCTGAGCCGACAACCGTGATGCGGGGCGGGGACTCCTCGCTCACGGCTTCAGTCCGCTTCGCACCTACCGCCTCAGAGCACTGACAGGTACCGCTCGAGCTCCCAGGGGGTGACCTGCACCCGGTAGTCGTCCCATTCCTGGCGCTTGATCTCGATATAGCGGTTGAAGACGTGCTCGCCGAGCGTGCGCAACACGAGCTCGGACTCGGCCGTCAGCTCGATCGCCTCGCCGAGCGTCTCGGGCAGCTGCTCGATCCCCAACCGCCTGCGCTCGTCGGGCGAGAGGTGGTAGAGGTTCTTCTCCATCGGTTCAGGCAGCTCGTAGCCCTGCTCGATTCCCTCCAGTCCGGCCTGCAACAACGCGGCAAAGGTCAGGTAGGGGTTGCAGGCGGGGTCGGGACAGCGCAGCTCCATGCGCGTGGCGCGCTCCCGGCCGGGGTGATACAGCGGCACGCGCACGAGCGCGGAGCGGTTGCGCCGCGACCAGGCGACGTACACGGGGGCCTCGTAGCCGGGGACGAGCCGCTTGTAGGAGTTGACCCACTGGGCGAAGATCGAGCAGATCTCGCGCGCGTGACGAAGCTGGCCGGCGATGAATGCCTTGCCGACGTCCGAGAGAAAATACTCGTCACCCGCGTCGAAGAACGCGTTGTGCTCGCCTGAAAACAGCGACTGGTGCGTGTGCATGCCCGAGCCGTTTTTTCCGAACAGCGGCTTGGGCATGAAGGTGGCGTGCAGCCCGTACTTGAGCGCGTACTCCTTGACGGTGATCCGGTAGGTCAGGCAGTCGTCGGCCATCTTCAGCGCGTCGGCGTAGCGCATGTCGATCTCGTGCTGGCTGGGCCCGACCTCGTGGTGGGTGTACTCCGTGTGGATGCCGAGCTGCTCGAGCGCGAGCACGGTCTCCCGGCGCAGGTCGGTGCCGGCGTCCAGCGTCGTGAGGTCGAAGTAGCCGCCCTCGTCGAGGACCTGCGTGGAATTCGAATCGCGGAAATAGAAGTACTCGAGCTCGGGTCCCACGTAGAAGTGGTCGAAGCCCATCGAGCTTGCCCGGTCGAGCGCCCGCCGCAATACGTAGCGCGGGTCGCCCTCGTACGGCGTCCGCTCGGGCGTCACGATGTCGCAGAACATGCGCGCGACGCCCTGCTCGGTCGGCCGCCACGGAAGGGCCGCGAACGTGGTGGGGTCGGGCATCGCGATCATGTCGGACTCCTCGATGGGGTTAAAGCCGGTGATCGAGGAGCCGTCGAAGCCCATCCCGCCCGCAAAGGCGTCGGCCAGCTCCGAGGAGTTCACCGAGAACGCCTTCAGCTGCCCGAGGATGTCGGTGAACCAAAGGCGGATGAAGCGGATGTCGCGCTCGGCGACGATCGCCATGACGTCATCGGTGGTCAGCGTGATCATGGTGCGCGCGGTGAGGTTACCCGGCGCCGCCGTGGGCGTCGCCCCCGCTATGCCCGCACGCGTCGGGCGCTATAGCTGCCTGACGTGCTGGCGGCGCGCGCCCGAGGCGCCGTTGCCCGACTCGCGCCGGAGCCAGCGGTTGGCCCACTGCTGCAGCTCCGCAAGCGCCGGCTCGAGCTCCCGCCCCATCCGCGAGAGCTCGTATTCCACGCCCAGCGGCGGACCCGAGATGACCCTGCGCTCCACCATGCCGCGCGCTTCCAGCTCCTTCATGCGTTCGGAGAGGAGCCGGTCGGAGAGCTCCGGCACGGCCTGGGCGATCTGCGAGAAACGGAGCGGCCCTGACATCAGCACGCGCAAGATCGCCCCCGTCCAGCGCCGCCCGATCAGCTCAACGGCCTCGTGGTAAAACGGGCAGCAATGCGCGGCCGTTGACCGACTACCGACGTTGGCGCGCGCGCCCATGTCAAGCCAAAAGCTTACGCCGCTTGTAGCGAGCGGGAAGCCTCACTCGAGCCGTCCACGGGAATCTCACCGGCAACGTTCACCATCGCGGTAAACGCCTCTAGTGAGAGCGCCGCGATGGCCTCGAGGATCTCCTCGTCGTCCCACCCCGCCTCACGCGCCTCCTCATGGAGGTACATGGGGGCGTGTCCCTGGTTCTCGACCAAGGCCCGCAGGTAGCGCAGCAGCGCGGCCTGGCGCGAATCCTTGGAGTTGAAGTTGCGCGCGAGCGCGACCTCGTCGAGGGCCAGCCCGGCGTTGCGAGCCGCCCGAGAGTGCATCGCGATCCCGGGGGCGGACTGATAGTGCTCGGCCACCGCAAGGGAGATACGCTCCAACGTGGGGAGGGTCAACTTGCCGTGCCGCAACTCGGAGCGGAACTTCGCATAGGCGCGCAACACGGCGGGAGACCCCGCAATGACACCCAGGAAGTTGGGGAGCTGACCGCCCGATGCCAGCGCTCCCCGCAGCACGGGAACGGAGCCCTGTGGGGCTGTTAGATCGTCATGAATTTGGAATCTGCTCATCTGCGTCTTCATATCAATCACCAAGAAGGCATTTCGCGATTTACGCGATTTGCCCTTCATTTTCGAGACTTGCTTACGGTAAATAAGTTTACTGCGACTCCGGGGCTTGCGCAAGCGAGGTTCGCGAGATCAGACCCCGCCTTTCGTTATACGAAGACCGATAAACGGCGGATCAGCGGACCCTACGAGAACGGTAAGTCCGCCTATATGTGTGCGCTGGCCAGCGCCGCGACAACGAGCGCGACGCCGAGCAGCACCGCCCACAGCGCCGCCCGCTCGGGCCGTATCCGGCCATAGGCTCCCGAGGTCCCGGCCCGACGCCGGGGCGCGGCGTAGCGGTCGCCGACCTGACCGCGAATGACGATCGTCCGCCGCTCGGCGGGCGGCGGATCGGCGTCCCCGGCTCGCGGGTCTCGGTCACGGCGGGCGTTGCGGGCAGCTTGCTCCGGCATGTGTCGTCCTCTCGGTTGGCTTGCGGGGTTAGCTGACGGGCTCGCGCCGAAAGGCTGGCGTTACACGCTCTCGGGCGCGATTCGCCCCACACTGCTTTGGGTCCCCCGTCCCTCGCTTACAGAGATGCGAGAGCTAAGCGTCATCGGCGCGGCAGGCTATCAACGACGGCGGGGGGTTATGTCAACCGCGTTGGAAGCCAACCCCGCATTTTGCGGGATCCTCGTCAGCGTCCCGCCGTCGCCCCTCAAGCATCACTACAGAGTGCTGCTCACTCCTTGCCGGCCACCGCGGCCACGAACTTGGCGACGTCGGAGGCCTGCTGGCCCTGGAGGACGTTCGCGGGCATCGTGCCGTATCCCAGGCAGGTCTGAGCCGAGCCCGAGGGCGGACTCTGGAGGCAGCCGTTCGCGATCGTGTGCGCGACGAGCGACTCCGCCGGCTGAATTGTGTCGAGATTCGGCCCGATCTTCCCGATGGCGTTCGCCGCCGCGAGCGTGTGGCAGAAACCGCAGTGCTGGCCGAACAGCTCGCGTCCAGTCTTCTCGGCCGCGGTGAGCCTGATGCCGCCGACCTGGGCGTTCGCGTTGTTGTGGTTGCCGGTCAGCAGAAGAGCGGGCAGCACCAGCCCAAAACCGACGTAGATGACGACGAACGACAGGCTGAAGAACTTCCGTGCCCCGAGCGCCTGGGCCTGAAAGATTTCCCGGACGCCGCCGAGCCCGCCCCGAATCGCCACGAGGAAGAGGCCCAGGCCGAGTATGAGCCACAGGGCGACGAACAGCCAGACCGCAAGCATGGTGCGGCGGGACCTTACCGCGCACGCGTGCCGGGTGCGGCCCTACCGCCGTCGCCCCGAGGCGAAGCTCATCGCCGGTGGCGCTACGGCGCGGAACTCGTCGAGCGCGACCGACGCGGAAGATTGGCCGGCCTCCTGACCACTTGGCTCCCTGGCAGGCCCCCCGCCGCGCTGCTGCGCCAAACCTCTTCTGACCTGCTCGTCGAGCAGAGAGAAATCCTTCACCTCGGCCAGCGGCCGGTCGGGAACTGCAAGCGAACTGACGCGATCGACCAAGACGTTGATCGCTCCACCGGCCGCGGCGTATCGCTCGAGCTTGCCCTCGACCATCATCAGGGGCTCTGTCCTGACCGTGAGGCGATGCCGTTCGTAGACCCGCGAGGGGATGATCAGGTTGATCGTCCCGTGCTCGTCCTCAAGCAGCACGAACACGATTCCGCCCGCGGTCCCCGGCCGCTGGCGGGCGACCACCAGGCCGGCGGCCTTCACGCGCGAGCCGTGCGCGAGCCGCCCGAGATCGAGACTGGTGACCGCATCCGCGGGCAAGCTGGCCCGTAGCAGCGCCAAGGGGTGGAGGTGAACAGTCAAGCCGCTCGTCGCGTAGTCCGCTGCCATCGACTCCCAGGCGGAGAGCTCGCGCAGACGTGGAGGCGCCGGCAGGTCGAGTGGAAGCGCCAGCTGAACCCCTCCCGGTACGGCTCGCCCGGGCGCCGCTACGCCGAGCTGCCACAGCGCGACACGGCGAGCGGAGGGGGAGTGCGCGACACGAGCGGAGGGGGAGTGCGCGACACGAGCGGAGGCGGAGTGAGTCTCTGCCAGCGAGTCGCACGCACCCGCCCACGCGAGCAGCTCGAGCGAGGCGGCGCCCGCCCCGGCGCGCGAGGCCAGGTCGGCAAGGCCGCGAAACGGCCCGCCCTGCACCCTGCTCCCGACGAGCGCCTCGACCTCGTGCTCGCGCACCCCCTTGACGTAGCCCAGACCAATGCGCACCGCGCCTCCAGCCTCGACGTCGCAGTCCACTCCGCTCGCGTTGATGTCGGGCGGACGGACCTCGATTCCCCGCCGCTGAGCCTCGTGCACGAGTGCGTCCGGGGGATAGAAGCCCATCGGCTGCTCGTTGAGCAGCGAGCACAGGAACTCAGGCTCGTAGTGGACGCGCAGCCACGTCGACTGGTAGGCGAGTAGACCGAAGGCGGCGCCGTGGGCCTTGGGAAACCCGAAGCCGGAGAAGCCCTGGATCATGTCGAACACGCGCTTGGCCGTTGCCCGATCGACTCCGTGCAACTTCCTCGCCCCGGCAACGAACCGCTCGTGGTAAGCCCTGATCGCCGCATCTGAACGCTTGCGGCTCATCGCCCGGCGCAGTCCTTCCGCCTCACCGACGCTGAAGCCCGCGAACGCGATCGCGACCTCGAGCACCTGGTCCTGGAAGATGATCGTGCCGAGCGTCTCCGAGAGCACGGGCTCGAGCGAGGGGTGCTCGTAGGGCACCTCGTAGCCGGGGTCGGCGCGCAGTCGCTGGCGCCGCTCGATGTAGGGATTGACGGCTCCCCCCTGGATCGGCCCGGGGCGGACGATCGCGACCTGGATCGTGAGGTCCTTCAAGCTAGCCGGCCGCGTGCGCCGCAGCGACTGCATCTGGGCGCGGCTCTCGATCTGGAAGACCCCGGTCGTATCGGCGTTTTGGATGCACTCGTACGTGGACGGGTCGTCGTAGGGAATCGTCGATAGATCGACCCGCTCGCCCCGGTGGCGAGCGATCAGCTCGACGCACCGCTCGACGGCGGAGAGCATCCCCAGTCCGAGCAGGTCGATCTTCAAAAAGCCCGCGTCGGCGCAGGAGTCCTTGTCCCACTGGACGATCTGGCGACCCTCCATGGCCGCGGGGACGATCGGGCAGCAGTCGATCAGCGGCTTCGTCGAGACGATCATCCCGCCCGAGTGCTGGCTCAGATGGCGGGGCAGGCCGTGTGCCTCCGCCGCCAACCGGGCGAGCCACTTCCAGCGGCCGCTGCACTCTCTGCGCAGCGCTGACTCGATGTCGGTGGCGACCTCTCGCGCATCCCACCCCTCGCTGCCGCGCGCAACCCGCTCGATCTCCCCCGAGGGCAACCCGAGCACCTTGCCGAGCTCTCGGATCGCGCCGCGCGCACGGTAGGTGGGGAAGGCCGCCACCAGGGCGGACTTCTCGCGGCCATAGCGCTCGTGGACGCGCGGGATCAGCACCTCGCGGATGTCGCGAGGGAAATCCAGGTCGATGTCGGGCAGCGCGGTCAGCTCCTCGTTGAGGAAGCGGCCTATTAGAAGCTCGTTGGCGATTGGGTCGACGTGCGAGAGGCCGGTCAGGTAGCAGACGATCGAGGACACGCTCGAGCCACGACCTCGGCCGGGGGGAAGCAACGCCCGCGCGGTGCTCGGGCCGCGAACCTCGACCGCGACCTCGCGCGCCAGCTCGAGCAGGTCGTGGTGCAGGAGGAAGAACCCCGCCAGCCCCAGCGAGTCGATGATCCGCAGCTCATCCGCGAGCCGAGCTGTGGCACGTTCCCGGTGCCGCCTTCGACCGTCCGCGTAGCGCTGTTGCAGGCGCGCCTGGCACAGCGACGTCAGCTTGTGCATCGCCTCCGCGTCCTCCGAGCCCGGATACCTGTAGCCGAGGTCGCAGCGCAGGTCGAACTGCAGGCGCTCGGCGAGGCGGACCGTCTCCGCCACCGCCTCGGGGTATTCGGGAAAGCGCGCGGCCATGGCTTCAGGCGGGGCGAGCACGTGGCTGAAGTTGCCGCGCCGCTGCGGCTCGGACCCATCGAGCGTGGCGTGCAACCGCAGGGCCACGAACGCGTCCTGCAGGGGTCCACGGGAGCGCCTATGCGCGTGGACATCGCCGGTCGCCACGCACGGTACGTTGAGCCGTCGCGCCAGCCCTGCGAGAGCCCGGTTGCGAGCCCGATCGTCGCGCAAAAACGGCCGCTGCAGCTCGATCCTCAGGCGCTCGGAGCCGAACGCCTCGCGCAGTAGCCGCAGCGTGGCCTCGTCTTGGACTCCGTGCAGCGCACAGCCCGAGAGGCAGATCAGTCCCGCGTTGTGCTCGAGCACCGTCTCGAGCGGAGTCGACGGCTGCGTGGGCGGTGCGCCTGGCCTGCCCTCGCGCGTGTGCGCGTGCGCGCGTACGAGGATGCGGCACAGGTTGGACCACCCGCGGGCGTCCTCCACCAGCAAGGTCACGTGGCGGCCGTCGTCTAAATCGAGCTCGGTCCCATGCAGGGCCCGCAGCCCAAGCGCCTGGGCGGCGACCGCGAACTCCATCGAGCCCGAGACCGAGTTGTGGTCGGTGAGCGCGAGCGCCTCATAGCCGTGCTCGAGCGCGCCGGCCACGAGTTCGTCCGGGAGCGATACCCCGTCGAGAAAGGAGAAGGCGGAGTGGCAGTGGAGCTCGACGTAGGGCGCCATGGCGAACACATGTTCGCATGTTTGGCCGACAGACAATATGCCCTTGACAAGTTAGTAGTGGCTGCTAATCTATTTGTAGTTAGCGGTCACTAAGGAGATCAGATGGCAACCTCACGCACAAGCAGATGGACCCTCGCAATCGTCTCGCTGGGCCTGTTCATGGTCGTGCTCGACAACCTCGTCGTGAACGTCGCCCTGCCCAGCATCCACCGCGACCTGCACGCCTCGATCCAGGCGCTGGAGTGGACGGTCAACGCATACGTCCTGTCCTACGCGGTGTTCCTGCTGACCGGCGCCGCACTCGGCGACCGCTTCGGGCGCAAGCGGATGTTCACCGGCGGCCTGGCGCTGTTCACGATCTCCTCGGCAGCAGCCGCGCTGGCGCCCACGACGGCGATGCTGATCGCGGCGCGGGCGGCCCAGGGTCTGGGCGCGGCGATCGTGACGCCGCTGACGCTGACCCTGCTCGCCGAGGCCTTTCCTCCGCAGCGCCGTGGCGTCGCTCTCGGCGTGTGGTCGGGGATCAGCGGCGTCGCCGTCGCGCTCGGCCCGCTCGTCGGCGGCGCGGTGGTGCAAGCCGCTTCCTGGCACTGGATCTTTTGGATCAACGTCCCGATCGGGATGGTGCTCATTCCCCTCGCGCTCTTCAGGCTGGCCGAGAGCCACGGCGCCTCGCGCCGGCTCGACCTGCCCGGCCTCGCGCTTGGATCGAGCGGTCTCTTCGGGATCGTTTACGGCCTCGTGCGTTCCCAGTCCGTGGGCTGGACGAGCCCGGAGGTCCTGATCGCGCTCGGCGCCGGGGCGGCGCTGGTGGTCATCTTCGTCCTCCACGAACTGCGCGCGGACGAGCCGATGCTGCCGATGAACTTCTTCGCCCGCAGGACCTTCGCGGTCACCAACGCGGTGTCGCTGTCGATGTACTTCGGCATGTTCGGTTCGATCTTCTTCCTGAGCCAGTACCTCCAGGACGTGCTGCATAACAGCCCCCTCGAGGCCGGCGTCAAGCTGCTGGTGTGGACGGGGGCGACCATGGTCGTCTCGCCGCTCGCCGGCTTCTTCTCCGAGCGCTTCGGCAGCCGCCCCTTCATGGTCGCCGGGCTCGGGCTACAGGCGGTCGCGCTGGGGTGGATGGCGACCACCGCCTCGGTCGATCAGAGCTACTCCAGCCTGATCCTGCCGTTCGTGCTCGCCGGCGCCGGCATGTCGATGGTATTTGCTCCCGCCGCCAACGCCGTGCTCTCCTCGGTCAGCGCCGCGCAGGCGGGTCAGGCCTCCGGCGCGACGAACGCCATCCGCGAGCTCGGCGGCGTGCTCGGAATCGCTGTGCTCGCCACCGTGTTCACGAGCCGTGGCAGCTATGTCTCCCCCGCGGCGTTCGTCGCCGGGCTGACGCCCGCCCTGTGGGTGGGGGCCGCGCTGCTCGGCGCGGGCGCGCTGCTGGCGGCGGCGCTGCCGTTCTCGACGAGGGCCGACGCGGCCGCCCAGCTGGATACTGTCCCGGCGGCCGCTCCCGCCTCCTAGCCATGGCCAGTGCATCCACAGGTTCACGTCCTCGCCGGCGCGTCCCGGCCGCCGAGCGCCGGGACGCGCTCATCGTCGCGGCCGTGCACGAGTTCGCCCACGGCGGCCTCCACGGCACTCCTGTCGACCGCATCGCGCGCCGCGTCGGCGTGGCCCAGCCCTACGTGTTCAGCCTCTTCGGGTCCAAGCGCGAGCTCTTCCTCGCGGCGGTGCAGCGCGGCTTCGAGCTCGTGGCGGACACCTTCACGCGCGCGGCCGCGGAGTTCGACCCGAGCATCGCGGTGGAGGACGCCGACGTCCTGCTGGCGATGGGCGCCTCCTACGTCGAGCTGCTGCATTCGCACCGCGACTACTTGATGATCCAGCACCACGCGTACGCGGCATGCGACGACCCCGAAATCAGAGATCGCGTACGGGCACTCTACGCGGGGCTCGTGAGGCACGTAGAGCGGCTCGCCGCAGACGCGGCGCAGCGCGATGGCCGCCCGCCCTTCGAGTCCGAGCAGATCGACGAGTTCTTCCGCTACGGCATGTGGCTGAACGTCGCCGCGGCCATGGGAGTGGAGGACCTTTCCGCGGGCTGCGACTGGCTGCGGACCGAAGAGGATCAATAGGTCGGGCCAGCACATGTGCTGGCCCGCCGGCGCGCACATGTGCGCGCCGGGGCCGGGGCGCATGCGCCCCGGCCTTCACATGATTTGAACGAGATCGCGCTCGGGGGCGATCCGCCAGCGCCGGGCTACCTCCTCGAGCCGCTCGTCGAGCGACCAGCGGTCGGGGCGCTGGTTGCCGGCGTGGTCTGGATTGGCGCCCTTGAGCGCCATGCAGCCGGTGTTGTCGCCGAGCGCCCGAATCGCGTCGACATCCTCGGGCGAGAGCCCGGGCTCGAGTGGCAAAGCGGCCAGCTCCGCGCGCTTGTCTTGCACTGGGCGCGCCCGCGGGCCGGCCTCCTGGATCAGCGTGGGCACGACGCACCCGACGGGGTCGTGGGCGAGGTTCCACTGACAGCCCAGCTGGAGCATCGTCAGCCCGGCCCGCTGCGCGATCAGGCGCATCGCGTCCATCCGCCGGCGGCCGTCCTCCACCCACCCCGGCGGGCGGAAGCCCCGATGGTCGCCGCGCGCGAATGCCTGACCCGGGAGCACGTCGTCGAAGAGCAGGCCGCCGTAGTCGACCACGCGCGTGATCACCTTGATCCCCGCCCGCCCGGCGGCATCGAGGCAGAGCTCTCCGGGCCAGGGCTCCAGCGGGCCGAGGATGATCATGGCCCAGTCGAGCACGGCGCCGAAGCGCTCGAAGCAGTCGATCAGATCGAGCGTGAAGCCGTTGGCGGGACCAGGCGCGACCCCGATCATGCGCGTGAGCCCGCTCTCGCGCAGCGCCGCCATGCCCTCCCACACGGCCTCGCTCGTGTAGCCGGTGCGGTCGGGGTTGTGGAGCAGCAGGAGGTCGAAGTGATCCGTGCCGCAGCGCTCGAGGCTGCGCTCGGTCGCCATGCGCAGGTAGCCCGAGTACTGCGACGCGTCCCGGAGGCCGGGATCGGTGAAGCGGGGAAAGCCCTTGGCGCCGTCGCGCTGGCCGGCGTAGAAGTCGTGACCGACCGCTCCGACCACGCAGAGCTCCTCGCGCCTGCGCCCGGCGATGGCGCGCCCGAGCATGCTGTCGGCCTCACCGGCGCCATAGACATCCGCGGTGATCGCCGTGCGGATGCGCTCGTCTGGGGCGATCAGCGCGCTCAGATGCTCGTCATCGAGTGGCTCGCCGAAGTGCATGAAGCGCCCGCCGCTCCACGTGCCCACGGCGGTGGGCCCGGGATCGGTGTGGCGGCGCGCGGGCACGAGGAGCGAGTGTAGGACTCCCGATCGGGGGCGCCTGGGACCACCGCGGGCCCAACCTCGCACGCATCCTGAAGGTTGGGCCCCTCGTGGGCGCTGTACGACCATCACGGGCCCGACCTCAGTTCGCGACCGCTGGTGGGGCCCGTGATGGTCGGTCAGCGGCGGGACCGTCGTGGTCGGCCAGAGGGCGCGCGAATAGGGCGCCGAGTCATCGCGGCTCAGCGCTGCCGCCACCACCTACTGCTGACGAGGTCGCGGAAGACCACCTCGTTGCGCCCGCAGACCGTGACGATCTCCCAGTAGTGGCGGCGCAGGGGGCGATCCGTCCACCAGCGATCCTCGACCAGCCAGGACTCGCGTATCCCCTCGACGACGCGGCCGCCCACGGCCTGGGGCGTGCCGTCAGCGGCGGCGTCGACGGCCACGCGGCGGGGAATCGAGAGGCGGCGGGGCCCGGTCACGGGCCGGTACCGCCGCGGAGGCTCACCCTCGACCGGACGCTCATCCCTCGAACGGCGCCAGCAATGCGCGGCGCTCGGGGAAGCGGGAGTCTGGGTCGACCTCGAGCACGCGCATGGCGGCTTCGGGGCCCGCCGTCACGCGTGCCTGGCGGATCGCCTCGCGCAGCCGCGCCATGCGCGCTGCGGCGGGATCTTCGAGCAGGGGCCGCTGGTCGTCGGCGGGAGGACCGAAGTGGTCGACCGCGAGCCGCAGCTGTTGCGCGGGGGCCGGCATCGACCCAAGGCGCGGGGCCAGCGCCAGCTTCATCCGCGCGGGGTCGGCGAGCGCCTCGCGAAAGGTGATCTGCTGGCGCCACCCACCGCCGTGCTCTACCAGCACCGCGGAGAGCACCACCGACCGCACCGTCCTCCCCCGCCGCTCGGGACGGACCAGGAGGCGGTCGATCAGCAGCTCCAGCGCGTGCTCGAGGGCGGGTCCGGTCGCGGCCTCGGGCAACTCGAGCGATTCCCGCACCAGCTCGCTCGCGGGCCTGGGGCGGAGGACCATGTCCCCACCGCCGGCCAGCTCGTGGGCGAGCACCCCCACGGCGCCAAAGCGGTCGGCGAGCGTCGCCGGGGGGAGGGCCGCGAGCTCCCCCAGCGTCCCGATTCCGAGCCGCTCGAGCGTCTCGGGCAGGTCAGCCAGCTCCGGGCGGGCGCGCAGCAACTTCACCGACATGGGGGCGAGGAAGGCACGCACGCGCTCGCGCTCGGCCGCCCGAGTGTGGGCTCCGGTGACCACCAGCGGTCGGCGAACTCGTGCCTTTGTCGCCGCGACCACGGCGGCGAACCGCGCTGGAGCCACTCCATAGCGGGCGGGGGTGCGCAGCGCCCGGCGGGCGGCCGCCAGCACGCCCTCGATTCCGCCGTGTAGCCGCAGCAGACCACGCGCCTCGAAGCACCCGAGCCCGGGACGCTCCGGCTCGACCGCCGCGCCGATCGACTCCAGCCGCACCAGCAGCCGCTCCCACAGGTCCGCCACGCCCACGGGATCGGGCGGGATCAGCATCAATCGTGGGCACCTTGCCAGCGCTTCGCCCAGGCTCATGCCGGGATGGATTCCAAACGCCTCAGCAGAGAGCGATACTTGACCCACCCGCTGGGTCTCTCCGGGCTCCGGGGCCAGGGCCGCGGGAACCTTAAGCAGCCCGTCTCGTTCTCCCGCCGCCACGGTGAGCTCGAATCGGGGAAGGAGGACGCAGACGATCATGCGGCGAACATATGTTCGCATGTCCTCAGGACGGACCTAAACGAGCACGGACACGGCCAAGCGCATATCGAAGTTCCTGGGGCGCTCTCTCGAGCTGACCGCCGACTCCGTCGAGCCCGTGGACGGCGGCTGGGCGATTGCGACTCCGTCGCTACCTCGAGTGTGGAGCCTCAACCAAATCCGACTCACCAAGGCGGTGTCTGAAAGCAGAGCGCTCGAGCTCTGCAGCGAGCACTTCGACGACCTTCCATACCGCCACCTCGTCGCAGAGGACCAAGTCGGTGAAGCCCTCCTCGAGCCGCTCCAAAGCCAAGGTTTTAGAGTCGAGCGCGGGGTCGCGATGGCCTTCGGGAAAGGGCTCGTTCGAGGAGCTCCGGGCCCCGAGGTGATCGAGCCCGACGAGCAGGCGGTGCTCGCGGTCGAGCGGCGCTGGCTTTCAGAGGACGAGCGCGTGACCTCGGCCGAGGGGGTGGAGCAGCTGCTCGCGGCGGGCCTGCGCGAAGGCGCCGCCCGCCAAGAGCGTCGCTTCGGGATCGCCGGCGATGACGGCACGCTTGCCGCGATCACCAAGCTGCGCTGCGACGGAACCACCGCCCAGGTGGAGGACGTCTACACCGTGCCCGAAGCGCGGAGACGCGGCTTGGCCCGCACGCTGGTCAGGCACGCCGTGCGCCTGGCGCAGCTCGCGGACCACAGGGTGATCTTCATCGGCGCCGACGACAACGACTGGCCCAAGCACCTATACGCGAGGCTGGGATTCCGCCCGGCCGTGCGGCACTGGTCCTTCCATCAGGAACTGAGACGTCCAGGGAAGCGCGCAGCTCACTTGCTCTGAGCCGCCACCTGCTCCCGCTGATCTTCGTCGCGCCATCCGCGCACGGTCTTGCGCAGCGCGAAATAGCCCGCGATGCCCGGCAGAGTGGGGAGCCAGAAGGAGATCGCGCGGTACGCCAGCACGCCCACGAGCGCCTGATCGCCGGAAACCCCGAAGGCCACCAGCGCGCCGATCATGCCGCCCTCGACGCCGCCGATACCGCCCGGCAAGGGCAGGAGGCTCCCCAGCGTGCCGAGGAAGTAGCTCATGATCAGCACCGCGACCGGGACGCTCGTCCCGAAGGCCTTCAGCGCCAGGCCCAGGACTGCGATGTCGAATCCCCAGTAGGCGACCGCGCCGAGCAGTCCGGGGCGGCGCTCCCGAACCAAGCCCATGGCGGTCCGGATTCCGGACCCGAGGGTTGCGGGCGCCGTGGCGAGGCGAGTCGCCAGCCGCCCCAGCCGCCCGGACCGCCGCGCCATCGAGCCCAGGCGCCGCTCGAAGTCCCCGGGGACCAGCGCCATGCTCGCCACGAGCGCGATCGCGGCGACGCTCAGCACCGCGGGAAGGAGCGTGATCGCGACCGACCCACCACCGGAGAAGACCCCGAGCCACAGCCCGAGCCCGCACACCGCCAGCGCGCCCAGATAGATCGAGTACTGCAGCGCGTAGCTGGCGACCATGCGGCAAGCGATCGTCCTGGCATCCATGCCGGCGGCGCGCAGCGCCCAGACCGTCACCGCCACCCCGCCGGCACCGGCGGCCGCGAGCAGGCGGATCGCGGCGATCCCGGCGAGCGGGATCTCGATGCTCGCGCGCCAGTCGATCCTGGGCATGCCGCGGCTAAACACGGTGTTGAACAGCACGGCATAGCCCGCGACCGAGAAGAGCTCGAGACCCGCCCCCAGCGCGAGCGACAGCGCGTCCCCGTGGCTCAGCTCGCCCCAGGTGTGCTTTATACCCGCGAGCTTCGGTACCAGGAAATACAGCCCCACCAGCATCAAGACGATGAACAACAAGCCGAGGAGCACGCGGCGCCGCGTCAGCCCGCTGTGGGGCTCGGCGCCTTGCGTCGCCGGCGCGGACTCGCTGTCCCGAGTGGCCGGAGCGCCTGGCGGCTCCTGGATCACCCCTGGTCTATCCGGTCGCTCGACTTGCTGCGCGGGACGACTCGTCCGTTCGGTGGATCGCACGCGGTCGCTCCCGGCAGAGGTTCTCAGTGCCGCCGGACGTGTCGGCCGCTCGCCATGACGAGGATCGTGAGGACGACGCTCACGATCCCGATCACGAGGCCGTCGATCCATCCCGATTCCTTGGCGTCGCTCACCAGCACCGCGCCGAGGATGACGGCGAGGCCGATGACGCCGACGAGCCCGGCGACCTGCATGAAGCCGATCGCGACCACCCGCCGACCGCGCTGCACGCGACTCGGGGCCGGCTCGCGGCGACGGCTTCGCCGGGTCTCCCCCTCGAATGCGGGCGGTCCGGTCGCAGGAGAATCGGGCGTGTTTGACATCGTCTACCTCCGTCGAGCGCCAGTTGAGATGGATTGGCGCTTCCTTCAAGGCTAGCTAAAGCGCCCCTCCCTTAACAAATGATTCATCCCCGGAACTACCCGAAATCACGCGGCTGGCACCCCCCATCAGCGCGGCGCAGCGCTCGGCGATCATGTACGTGGGAGCGTTGGTATTGCCCGAGGTGATGCGAGGCATCACCGAGGCGTCGGCCACGCGGAGACCTTCCACGCCATGCACGCGCAGCGAACTGTCGACGACACCCTCGCCGGGAGGGCCGATCCGGCACGTGCCGACCGGGTGATAGAGGTGCTCGCAGGTCGCTCGTAGCCACGCCGCGCGTTGCTCGCGGTCGCGGATCGCGCCCCCGGGATTGAGCTGCTCGCCGAGGAGCCCGGCCAGCGGCTGACTGCCGGCCAGTTCTTCGACGAGGTGCAGCGCCTTGAGGATCGCGTCGACCTCGGCGTCATCGCAGAGCATGTTGTTGAGGATCCGCGGGTGGTCGGCGGGGTTGGCCGAGCGGAGCCGGACGTGACCGCGGCTCGACGGAGCCTGGAGCACGGGACCCATGGTGATCGCGGGGGTGCCGGTCTTGCGAAAGCCGTGCTCCCAGAAGTACACGGGCGCGAAGTAGATCTGAAAGTCAGGCGCGGGCAGGGCCGGATCGGAGCGCCAGTGGATCACGGCCTCTGCGACCGTGGAGGTGAGCTTGCCCCGACGGGCAGCCAGCCACTGCGCCAGATAGCGGGGGCTCGCCGCGTCGTCGAGGGTGCGGGAATCGTGCGAGCGCCACGTGCAGAACGCTGCGACGTGCTCGTGCAGGTTTTCGCCCACCTGCGGCGCGTCGAGGACAGGCTCGATTCCATGCTCGCGGAGGTGATCGGCGGGTCCGACACCCGAGAGCATCAGCAGTTGGGGCGAGGCATAGGCGCCCGCGCACAGCACCACTTCGCGGTGCGCTCGCACGGCCTGGCGCCGTCCGCGGCGCTCGTACTCGACGGCGACCGCCCTCCCGCCGTCGAGGACCACGCGCTGCACCAGCGCGCCCGTGACGAGCGCGACGTTGTCGCGCTTGAGCGCCGGGCGCAGGAACGCATCGGCGGCGCTCCAGCGCCGTCCGCCGCGAGTCGTGGTCTGGAACAGGCTCGCGCCGTCCTGGCGCTCCCCGTTGTAGTCGGGGTTGCGGGGGATGCCGAGGGCCTGCGCCGCTGCGATGAATCGCTCCCAGTGGGGAGACAGCCAGCGCTTCTCGGTCACGTAGAGCTCGCCCGAGGTCCCGTGAAAGCGATCGCGGTGCTCGGCGTTGCGCTCGTGGCGCTTGAAGTGCTCGAGCACCGCGTCGTAGTTCCAGCCGTTCGCTGAGAGCTCCGACTCCCAGCGGTCGTAGTCGGAGCGATTGCCGCGCGCGTAGAGCATCGCGTTCATCGAGGACGAGCCGCCGATCATCTTTCCTCGGGGGAGGAACAGCCGCCGTCCGAAGAGACCCGGCTCGGGCTCGGACATGTAGTTCCAGTCGAGCGCGGTCTGGAATTGGTTGGGGAACGCGGCCGGCGCCTTGACCTCGGGCCGGCGGTCGGATCCGCCCGCCTCGAGCACCACCACGCTCGCCCCTGAGGCGCTCAGTCGCGCGGCCAACAGGCAGCCGGCGGACCCGGCACCCACGATCACGTAATCGTACGAATGCAAGGGCTCTTTCACGACAATTGCGAAGCTCTGTGACGGCGTTGGGCTGGCGCGAGCGTACCTCGCGGTCGCCTAAGCGGCCCTGTGGGCGGATCGCTGCAATCGTGTTGGGTGTTGATTAGCGCGACGCGGGGAGGCTGGAATCGCGCCGGAAGGGCGAATACATTTCCGCGGGAGCAACCATCCATACAGGAGGAGGACAGGTGCACAAACACATGAGGCCCCTCGCCGCGTTCGGTTGCGCGGCGCTTGTGGCGCTAGTGGTGGCGGCCTGCGGCAGCTCGTCGAGCAGCAGCAGTTCGACGACCACCGCGGGCAAGAACGGGGGGACGATCACGATGGCCTCCGGGACGCCGCCGCTGTCGGCCGACCAGGGGCTTGACTTCACCACCCAGGGGACCGAGCTGTACTCGGTCGTCAACACGCCGCTTCTGACCTTCAAGCGCGGGGTCCAGGGAACCGCCGGCACGGAGATCTTGCCGGCACTGGCCAAGAGCTTGCCGACCACGTCCAACGGCGGCAAGACCCTGACGTTCTTTTTGCGTCCGGGCCTGAAGTACTCAAACGGCCAGCCGATCAAGGCGAGCGACGAGCTCTACGCGCTCGAGCGGGACATCAAGATCCCGTGGCAGGCCGCGTCGTTCATCAGCGCCAATGTCGTCGGCGGGACGGCATACGCCAACGGCAAGGCCAAGACGCTTTCGGGCGTGACCACCGATAACTCCACCGGCAAGATCACGGTCAACCTGGTGCATTCGTTCGCGCCGATGGTGGACATCTTCGCGCTGGCGGGGACGGCGCCCGTGCCGTCAAGCACGCCGATGAAGAACCTGGCGTCGACGGGCACGATCGGTGACGGCCCCTACAAGTGGGGTTCGATCACCCCCGGCCACACCTACACGCTGATCAAGAACACCGCGTTCAACGGCGTGCCCACCGTCCCGGCGGGTCACGCGGACAAGATCGTCTTCAACGTCAACTCGAACGTCCTGGCGAACGCCGAGGCCGTGCTCAACAACACGTCCGACGTGTTCGACCCCGGCGACACGCTGCCGGCGTCGATCCTCAGCCAGGTGCAGTCGAAGGCGGCTGACCGCTACCAGGCGGTGCCGACGAACTCGACGTTCTACTTCTTCTTCGCTGTCAACAAACCGCCGTTCAGCAACGAGGATGCCCGCAAGGCGGTCCTCGCTGCGCTTGACCTGCGGGCGCTCTCGCGGCTCGACTCGGGCTTCCTCAAGGAGGACTGCCACCTGATTCCGTACGGGATCGTGGGGCACTCCGGCCCGTCTAACTGCGCGTCGCTGACGGGTCACCCCGCGGACGGCCCGCCGAACATGACGCTGGCGAAGAGCCTGATGAAGAAGTCGGGCATGATCGGCAAGCCGGTCACCGTCTGGGGCGAGTCCCGGAGCCCGCGCCTGCAGTACGCGGACTACTTCGCGTCCGTGCTGCGGTCGCTCGGCTTCAAGGTGAGCGAGAAGATCATCAACTCCGGCGTCTACTTCACGACGATCGGGGCCCCCAGCACCAAGCCGACCGCGGGCTTCGGCGACTGGGTGCAGGACTTCCCCAACCCGTGGGACTTCATGCAGCTGTTCACCGGAACCGCGGGATCGTCGCTGAACTACGGGTACGTGAATGACTCGCACTACAACAGCGAGGTCAACACACTCGAGACCAAACCCCCGAGCACCGTGGCCAACCAGTGGGCAGCGCTTGACAACTACGCCGTCAGCCATGCCTTCTACGCGGCCTACGGCCACGAGGAGTTCCCGAAGTTCTACTCGAACAGACTCGTGTTCGCCAAGGGCGTGATGTCGGTCGAGTACCAGACTGACCTCACCAGCCTGCAGCTAGCGAAGTAAGGAGGTGGCGTTAGGGGGGCGCCCACTGGGCGCCCCCCTAAGCGCTTTTGAAGGCCGTGCACACGACTGCCTACCTCAACTTGTCTCCGGCGGTAAGCTCCGCAGTGATCGATGGCACTTGACGTTCCCCGCTTTCGCCGCAACGGACGCGGCTCGTCGACGGAGGACCCGCCGACCCAGACCACCGAGGATCCGTCGTTCGCCCTCCCCGAGGCCGGCGGAATGGTGGCCCGGCCGGAGCCGCTGGTCGGTCCTCCAAGAGGGCCAGAACCCGAGGCGCCGGAGACTGTCGGCGTCGGCCCGTACAAGGTGGCCTGGCGGCGCCTGCGGCGCAACAAGCTCGCCATGATCTTCCTGGGTCTCTTCTTCCTGGTGGTGATCGTGTGCCTGCTGGCACCCGTGTACTCGCAGCACATCGCCCACATCGGACCCAACCAGGGCAACCCGACGGGCACGGTGAACGGCAAGCCCGTGCTCAGCACGGACGGCGTGCCAATCGGACCCACCTTCTCCGCCAAATACTTCTTCGGCGCTGACAGCGAGGGCCGTGACCTGGCCGTGCGGCTTTTGTACGGCGGGCGCACGTCGCTGATGATCGGCGGGATCGCGACCGTGATCATCCTCGTCTTCGGAACGCTGGTGGGGCTCCTGGCGGGTTATTTCCGCGGTATCGCCGACGCGGTCCTGCGGCCGATCATGGAGCTGATCTGGTCCTTCCCGCCGGTGATCCTGGGTGTCGCCGTCGGAACCGCGCTGGCGCTCGGCGGCATCGGCCCGATCAAGGGCAACTCGCTCTTCATCCCGGCGTTCATCATCGGCGTCATCTACATCCCCTACCTCGGCAAGCCGATCCGCGGCGAGGTCCTGCGTCTACGCGAGATGGACTTCGTCGACGCCGCCCGTGTTCAGGGGATGAACCCGTGGCGGATCATGTTCTCGGAGATTCTTCCCAACGCCGTCTCGACGATCATCGTGTTCGCGCCGATGATGCTCGCCAACGCGATCCTGCTCGAGGCGTATCTCTCCTTCCTCGGCGCGGGCGTCCAGCCGCCCAACTCGTCCTGGGGAACGCTGATCTCGGATGGGATCAACTACATCCAGACCACGCCGACATACGCGCTCATCCCGGGCGCCATGCTCGTGCTGACGACGCTCAGCATCAACATGTTCGGCGACGGGCTGCGTGACGCGCTCGACCCGCGCGCGCAGGTGAAGATCCAGAACGGATGACCCGCTTCATCGTCCGGCGCAGCCTGTCCGCGGTTGCGCTGCTGTTCGCGACCTCGGTCGTGGTGTTCGGGATCTTCGAGATCATCCCGTCATATAACCCCGCGAGGGCGATCGCAGGCCGCAACGCGACTCAGACGACCGTGAACGAGGTGTCTCGCAAGTTCGGCTTCGACAAGCCGTTCTACGCCCAGTACGCCAACACCATGAAGCTGATCTTCACGGGCCAGATAATCGACTACCAGGACGACCTCAACGTCGTCCAGCAGTTCAAGGACAAGTTTCCGGTCACGCTCTCGCTGGTGATCCCCGCGGGGATCCTGTGGCTACTGACGGCGGTTGTCCTGGGCTCGATCGGGGCGCTGAAAGCGGGCAAGTTAGCCGACAGAGGTCTGATGGTGTTTGCGGTGGTGGGGGTCTCGATACCGATCTTCCTCTTAGCCGCGGTGCTTCTCTACCTGCTCGCGTTCAAGACCACGATCTTCCCCAACACCGGGTACTCACCGTTCCTTCCCAATCCCTGGCAGTGGGTCTATCACCTGATCCTGCCGTGGTTCTCGATCGCGCTTCTGTCGATCGGCTTCTACTCGCGCGTGCTGCGCTCGAACCTGCTCGACACCGTCAACGAGGACTTCGTCCGCACCGCGAAGGCCAAGGGTCTCTCGCGGCGGAACGTTTTCACCCATCACGTCCTGCGCAACTCGATGATGCCGATCATCACGATGTTCGGGCTCGACTTCGCCACGCTGCTTGGCGGCGGCGCGCTCGTCACCGAGTACGTGTTCAACCTTCCGGGGATCGGCAACTATGAGGTGCAGGCGATCGGCAACCTGGACGTGCCGCCCATCCTGGTCGGCGCGATGTTCACGGCCTTCTTCGTGGTCCTCTTCGGCGCGTTCGTCGACGTCCTCTACGCCCTCCTCGACCCCCGAATCCGGCTGTCCGGTTAGCTGATGGCCGAACGGCTGCTTGAAGTCGAGGACCTCCAGGTCTCGTTTTCCACCGAGGACGGGGTGGTGCGCGCCGTCGAGGGCGTCTCCTTTACGCTCGACCGCGGCGAGGTGGTGGCGATCGTGGGCGAGTCGGGGTCGGGCAAATCCGTCACCTCGATGACGCTGATGGGCCTGACCCGGTCGGTCAACTCGCGCTTCGAGGGCTCGGCCAAACTCAAGGGCACGGAGCTTCTGACCGCTTCCGAGGAGGAGCTCCAGAAGATCCGTGGCGCGGAGATCGGGATGATCTTCCAGGACCCAATTTCCTCACTGAGCCCGGTGCATCGGATCGGCGACCAGATCGTGGAACAGATCCGCGCCCACGACAAGCAGATCTCCAAGGCGGCGGCGTTTGACCGCGCGGTCGAGCTCATGGAGCGGGTCGGCATCCCCCACGCACGGGGGCGGGCCCGCGCCTACCCGCACGAGTTCTCGGGCGGGATGAGACAGCGGGTCATGATCGCGATGGCCCTGTCGCTGTCTCCCAGCGTGCTGATCGCCGACGAACCGACGACGGCGCTCGACGTCACGATCCAGGCCCAGATCCTCAACGAGGTCAAGGACCTGCGCGAGCACTCCGACAGCGGCATCATCTTCGTCACGCACGACCTAGGCGTCGTCGCCGACATCGCCGACCGCGTGATCGTGATGTACGCGGGGCGCGTCGTCGAGCAGGGGACGCTCGATGAGATCTTCTACGACCCGCAGCATCCCTACACCTGGGGACTTCTCGGCTCGGTCACGCGCATGGACCGCGACCCCCCCAGGCGGCTGCCCTCGATCCCCGGGCTGCCTCCCTCGCTGATCAGGGCCCCCAAGGGCTGCCACTTCCGGCCCCGCTGCCCGCACGAGTTCGAGCGCTGCACCGAGGTACCCCCGCTCGAGGCCCACCTGCAGGAGGCCCCCAACCACTTCGACCGCTGCTGGCTCTCTGTGGAGCAGAAGCGAAGTCTGCGCGAGGTGGAGGGCCGGATCGGGCTGGTCAAGGACGCCGCATGAACGAAGAGCGGGATCGGGCGGGCGAGGAGGACCAGGTTCCGGCGCAGCCGCAGCGCCGGGAGGAGGGCGAGGCCGAGCAGCTGAGAGAGGCGGAGCGCGCGCTCACGGGGACCGACGAGCCGCTGCTCGAGGCCGAGCACCTCCAACTCTACTTCCCGGTCAAGAAGGGCATTCTGGTCGACCGCACGATCGGCCACGTCCACGCGGTGGACGATTGCTCCCTGGCCCTGCGGGAGGGAGAGACCCTCGGCATTGTGGGCGAGTCCGGCTGCGGCAAGAGCACGTTTGCGCGCTGCCTGGTGCGGTTGCTCGAGCCCACCTCCGGAACGCTGCGCTTCCGGGGCCAGGACATCACCCACCTGGGGCGTCGCAAGCTCGAGCCACTGCGACGTGAGGCTCAGCTCGTCTTCCAGGATCCCATCTCCTCGCTGAACCCGCGCAAGCGAGTGGGTCAGATCGTCGGCACCCCGATGCGCCTGCACGGAGTCGTCAAGCGCGACGGGGTCGACGGTCGCGTGCGTGAGCTGCTCGGACACGTCGGGCTGAGCCCCGAGCACATCAATCGGTTCCCGCACGAGTTCTCCGGGGGCCAGCGCCAGCGGATCGGCGTGGCGCGCGCGCTGGCGGTGGATCCGCGGCTGATAGTCCTCGACGAGCCGGTCTCGGCCCTCGACGTCTCGATCCAGGCGCAGGTCATAAACGTGCTCGACGACCTCCAGGACGACTTCGGACTGTCCTATGTCTTCATCGCCCACGACCTCTCCGTGGTCCGCCACGTCTCGGACCGAATCGCGGTCATGTACCTCGGCAAGATCGTCGAGCTCTCGCCCGCCACGGAGCTCTACAACAAGCCGATCCACCCCTACACGCAGGCGCTGCTCGCCGCGATCCCCATCCCCGATCCAGAGGAGAATCGCGCGCGCGAGCGCGTGGTCGTCGGCGGCGAGCCGCCGAACCCGGTCGATCCGCCGTCGGGCTGCCGCTTCCGCACGCGTTGCCCGCACGCCACCGACGTGTGCAGCGAGGTGGAGCCGCCGCTGGCCGAGTTTCCCGACGGCCACCTCGCGGCCTGCCATCACCCCCAGAGCGTTAGCGAAGGGGAGGTGAATGGGGTCACTCGTTCGCCGCTTTCGCCGCTCGGCGCGGGCGGACTCCTCCCGAACGGCAAGGAGGCTCCGGTTCCGTCGATCGAAACCAACGGGGCCGACGGCGGATTGCGCGGCCGGCTGAAGCGCCTCGCTTCGACCTAGGTCTAACCGTTGCCGGTTTGGTCCAGCAGCACTGACACCGACGAACCGCTGGCCCTGCTCCTGCTTCCGCGCAAGCTGGAAGAGTTCGAGCTCGCGGACCACGCACGCGGCCTCCTGCAGATACCGCGCGTGGTCGCGCTCGAGCCCGGACGCGTGCGGACGCCGAGCTTCTTGCGCGACGCCGCCGCCATGCGCGGAGCCAAGCGGGTCCGCCTCCCGGGCATCCCCCGCCTGCTGGTCCTCTACCACCCGCGCCAGTACCCCCTGGCCCGCGCTCTGAGCACGCGTCACCAGCAGGCGGAGCTGTGGTACGTACGCCCGGATCGGAATTCGCTGCGCGACGATGCCGGCCACCTGCGCGAGGAGCTGCTTGACTCCGACGAGCTCGCCGCCGAGCGCGCCGAGCGCACCATCACGCTCGAGACGGACGAAGTGCTCGCCGCGCAGACCGCATCGCTGCACGAGCGGCTGCAAGAGCTGGGAGTCATCAGCCACCGCCCGTTCGTGCCGGGCGGCCGCGTGGGGCGCGCGCTAAGGCCCCGCGCCACCGAACTAAGGCCTAACCCCCCTTAACTCGCTCCTTCTTGCCGATGTGTGCAGGCGGGTCTCAGTTCATTCTCGATGCCGTGACATCCACCGCAGACGAGAGGAACTCGACATGCATCCCGCCATCGCATCAGCACTCGCCAAGTCCCGCAGAGACGAGCTCATCTATCTCGCGAGCCGCGCGCGCCGAGACGGTTCGGCCAGGCCCGAACGCCCCCGTCACCGGGGAGCATCCGCTACGCGCAGACTCAGGGGATACTTCGCTCATGCGCCCGAGACTGACGGCAGCTCGCTTCATTGGCCGCATCGGCGAACTCGCCGAGTTGGAGCTCGCGCTGCATGAGGCCAACGAGGGAAGACCTGGGGTCGTCCTGCTTGGCGGCGAGTCCGGCATCGGCAAGACCAGGCTCGTATCTGAGTTGGTCTACCGCGTGCAAGATCCCGACACGAGCGACTCGCCGCTCATCCTGCGCGGGGAGGCCGTAGAGCAGCGCGAGGGCGAGCTCCCGTACGCGCCACTGCTGAGCGCGCTGCGGCCGCTGGCCCGCGATCACCACCCCGCGCTCGACCAGCTCAGCCCGATCAGCTGCGCCGAGCTGGCCACGCTGCTCCCGGCGCTCGCCAAAGGCGGGCCTCCCGCGAACGGCGACGGGCGAGACCCCGGCAGCCAGCTGCGCCTGTTTGAGGCCCTCCTCGAGCTACTCGACCTGATCGGCGCCCAGACCCCGGTGGCGTTTGTGCTCGAGGACATCCACTGGGCCGACCGCTCGACCCGCGCCCTGACCGCGCATCTGGCGCGCAACCTCCGCACCGAGCGCGTCCTGCTCGTGCTCACGTATCGCACCGACGAGATCCACCGCCGCCATCCGCTGCGGCCCTTGTTGGCCGAGCTCGAGCGTCTCGACTCCACGCGACGGATCGAGCTCAAGCGCTTCGATCGCGACGAGCTCGCCGAGGTGCTCGCCGACATCCTCGGCAGGCGCCCGGACGCACAACTCTTGGCGCGGGTTTTCGACCGCAGCGAGGGCAATCCGCTTTACACCGAGGAGCTGCTCGCGGCAGGTCTCGACGGCCGCGGAGCCACCCCGCAGACGCTGCGGGAGGCGTTCATGCTGCGCACCGAGCGGCTTCCGGAAAACAGCCAGCGCGTGGTGCGCGCGATCGCGATCGCGAGGCGCATGCACGAGGAGACGATCGTGACGATCACCGGCATGGAGCACGCCGAGGTGACCGCGGCGCTGCGCGAGGCCGTCTCCGCGCAGGTGTTGTTGACAGACGAGGAGGACCGCTTCATCTTCCGTCACGCGCTTTTGGCCGAGGCGCTGTACGAGGACCTGCTGCCGGGAGAGCGCTCCGAGCTGCATCTTGCGCTGGCGCGCACGCTCGAGCAACAGTGCAGCTCCAATCGCGACGCCGAGGCCGAGCTCGCCGCACGCATCGCATACCACTACGACGCGGCCGGTGACCAGCCGGCCGCCCTCGCGGCGGTGGTCAAGGCAGCCCGCGCCGCCGGACGGGTTCACGCCTACGGCGAGAAGGCCGACCTCGCCGAACGCGCGCTCGAGCTCTGGCCGCGCATCTCGGACCCCGAGCAGCTGACCGGGCTCGATCACGTCGAGCTGCTCTCGATGGCGGCCGGCGCCCACGCGCGCAGCGGCGAGATCAGCCGCTGTGAGGTGCTCCTGCAGGAGGGTCTGCGCGAGCTCGACCCCGACGGCGATCCCCGCCGCTACTCGACCATGCTCGGCACCCTCGCCCGGATCCAGTGGAACCTCAACCGCGGCGAGGAAGGGGTCCAGACGGCCGAGCGTGCCCTGGCGCTCTTGCCGGAGGACGATCGCAGCCACGAGCGGACGCTGCTGCTCTCCTGGTTGGCCCGCACGCGATTCCTGCGCGGCCGCCTCCGAGAGGCCGTCGGTGACGCACGGGAGGCCTTGGCCGCGGCGCTCGCGCTGGGCGATCGCGCCATAGAGGTGGAGGTGCGCAACACCCTGGGGATGGCGACGGTCTCGCTGGGGGACGTCGACGAAGGGGTCGCGGACATGAGGCGGGCGATCGAGTTGGCGCGCGAGGACGACGACGTCGAGGACCTTGGGTTCGCCTACGCGAACCTCGCCGACGTACTGAGCGTTGCCGGTCGCGCGGAAGAAGCACTCGCGACCGCGCGCGAGGGGTTGGAGTCCGTTCCCCGGCGGATTCGCGACGTCCACGATTGGCTGACCCTTACCGTCTCGGAGCTCGAGTTCGGCAAGGGCGACTGGCGCACCTCACGCAAGCTGCTCGATATCTCCCCGTCGCGCCTCGCCGGCCGCCACCTGATCTTCCGCCTCCTGCGCGAAGCCGATCAGGCGCTGGGCGAGGGCGACGAGGACGCCACCGTGCGCCTGCTCGGCGACGTCGAACCACTCGTGGCGGCGTCCTCTGAGCCGCAGTGGATCGGCCTGTTCGGCTCACTGTCGGCCGATGTCAGGCGCCGCCGCCATGAGCTCGAGGACGCCCGCAAGGCCGTGGCTGACGCGCTCGACCGGATCGAGCTGTGCACCGACGACGTGCTGCGCGTCGCGCGGGTGACCGCGGTGGGCCTCGCGGTAGAGGCGGACTTCGCGCAGCGCGCCCGCGACCTGCGCGAGAAGGCCCAGGAGAAGGACGCGCTCACGCGAGCGCGCATCCATATGGATCGGCTGCGCGCGGTGGCGGAAGAGGGCGGCCCGGTGGAACGGGCGTGGCTCGCATTCGGCGCCGCCGAATACGCGCGGGCGCGCGGTCGACCGGACGCGAAGCTGTGGACCGCGAGTGCGACCGAATGGGAGCGGCTCGACCGTCCCTACCGGGCCGCGATCGCGTACTGGCGGGCAGCGGAAGCGTACGTCGAGCGCGACGAGCGCGAAGAGGCAGCACGGCTCGTGAACGATGGTCTGCAGACGGCGCACGCGCTTGGCTCGAAGTGGCTGGCCGGCGAGCTGAGCGCGCTCGGGGGACGAGCGCGCCTGCACCTCCGGCAGTCGCCCGCCACCGACGGCGTGGTCGACGCGGGGGCGGACGGCGGCCCCGACGGTGATGACGGCGCCTTTGGCCTCACACCGCGCGAGCGCCAGGTGCTCGCACTGCTGGCCGAGGGCGCGACCAACCGGCAGATCGGCAACGCCCTCTACATGGCCGAGAAGACGGCGAGCGTGCACGTCTCGCGGATCCTCTCGAAGCTCGGCGTGCGCACGCGGACCCAGGCCGCCGCGGTCGCCCACCGCCAGCACCTGGACTAGCGGGGCTCCAGCGAAACCCTGCCCGTCGCCGCGGGTAGGCAGCGTGATGCCTAACCGCGAGCTCGGCCCGATGCGCCCGCAGGTCTACATCGACCCGAGGCCCGCGGAGCGCTTCGACCGCTTCCATCGCTACGCCCGCGGCCACCAGCCGGGTCCACTGTATGCCTTCGTGAAGGCGGTCTCCATCCCCTACTGCCTGGCGCTGTACAAGCTCCGCGCCCAGCAGGTGGAGAACGTGCCGACCGGTGGCCCGGTGATCCTCGCGCCCAACCACTTCTCGCAGATGGATCACTGGTTCGTCGGCCTCATGCTCCCGCGCCACGTGCGCTTCATGGCCAAGTCCCAGTTGTTCAGGCGGCTCCCGTTGGAATGGTTCCTCGCGCACATGGGAGCCTTCCCGGTGCGCCGCGGCCAGCACGACGACGAGGCGATCCTCACCACGCTGACCCTGCTGCAGCGCGGGGAGGCGGTCGTGATGTACGTGGAGGGCGGCCGCTCGCGCAGCGGCGAGATCGGCACGCAGGCCCGGCCCGGCATCGGGCGTCTCGCGATCCAGACCGGGACGCCGGTCGTCCCGCTCGCCATCTACGGGTCCGAGCGGGCCCGCAACTGGCGTCGGCTCGAGTTCCCCGCGGTCACGGTGCGCTACGGCGAGCCAATCGTGCCCGCCCAGGACCCCGACCCCCCGCGCGAGCGCCAACAACAGGTCGCCGATGAGGTGCTCGCCGCCGTCCGCAGGCTCTACGGGGAGATCGAGGAGTCACTCAAATAGATATGGCCAGCGCACATGCGCGCTGGCCAGCCGGACGACGCGGGCGGCGCGCAATCGGGCGAGGCTGGATGCCGAGCGCGCGGCGAACCCGCGCGGAACATGTTCCGGCCGGCGGCTGGACGACTCAGGCGCCGCGCATAAAAGCGAGGCCGGATGCCGAGCGCGCGGCAAGCCCGAGCGCGCATGCGCGCACCCGGTCAAGATGATTCAGCAGCCGCCGCCACGAGCGGCAGCGTGCGCGGCGGGACCTGGCGCGAGAGCACGATGTAGCTCGTGCAGCGTTCGATGGCCGGAGTCGAGAGCAGCTCGTTGATGAGCTGCTGGAGGTGCTCGGTGTCGCGGGCGACGATCCGGCAGATGAGGTCGTGCGGGCCCGAGACTCCGTCTGCCTCGAGCACCTCGGGGATACCCTCCATGACCGTGACTGCCTCGGCGAGCCGTCCCTGGGCCAGCTCGATCAGCACGAACGCCGTCACCGTGTAGCCGAGCGCGTGAGGATTGATCTCGGGGCCGTGGCCGGTGATCACGCCGCTCGACTCGAGCTTCTGGAGCCTCGCCTGGACGGTCCCTCGCGCCACGCCGAGCCGCCTGGCAACCTCCAGCAGGCCGACGCGGGGGTTGTTGCGCAGGGCCGAAATCAGTCGAGCATCAAGCTGGTCAAAGCGAGCGCTGCCCGCCATAGGTTCCACCCCATTCGAGTCGCCTCTGCCGGCGCCTAGCTTCGTCCTCGCCAGTCATCCGCCAGCGACCCCTCTCGGTGCGGCGGAATCTACGGTGGGCAGCACTAAGCAATCTGTACAGGATTCTACGGCGATTTGCGGAATATAGAGGGCAATCTGGCAGCCAGAACTGTACAGACTTGCAAGGTTCGTCTAGTAGTGCTACACGGTCATAGCAGGGAATGTACGAGGAAGCACAGCTCTATTCGCCCGTGACCACCGACGAGAGCGGTGAAGTCACCGTCCACCTCGCTCACGACCACCCCGGCGCCAACGACCCGGTTTACCGCGCGCGGCGCGCCGAGATCGCGGCCGCCGCGCTCGCCTGGAAGCCGGGTGAGCGAACGCCGACCATCGACTACACCGAGGACGAGGAGGACGTCTGGCGGACCGTGTGCCGCGAGCTTGAGGCAAAGCACGAGCGCTACGCCGTGCACGAGTACCTGGTCGCCAAGAGCCGCGTCGGCCTGCCCACCGATCACATCCCTTCCCTCGAGGAGGTCTCCGAGCGCGTGGAGCCGATCGGCGGCTGGCGCTATCTGCCAGCGGCGGGTCTGGTGCCGCTCGAGCAGTTCTACGGCTCGCTGGCCGACCGCCGTTTCTACTCCACGCAGTACGTGCGCCACCCCGCGGTGCCGCTGTATACGCCCGAGCCGGACATCCTCCACGAGGTCTTCGGCCACGGGCACCTGCTGGCGACCCCCACCTTTGGCGAATTGCACCGCCAGGCCGGAGTCGCCACCCGCCGGCTGCAGGACATCGAGAACATCCGCTTCCTCTCGAAGGTGTTCTGGTTCACGCTCGAGTTCGGCACGGTGATCGAGGACGGCGAGCTGAGGGCCTACGGGGCGGGGATCCTTTCCAGCTACGGCGAGATCGAGGAGTTCCGGGGGATGGATCACCGGCCGCTCGACCTCGTCGAGATGGGAACGGCGGACTACGACATCACCGCTTATCAGCCGGTTCTCTACCGGGCAGATTCGATCCAGGAGGTTGTCCAAGTGGTTGGCGGGTTCTTCGAGCAGGCCAGTGATGACTACATCGGAGAGCTTCGCTCCCGAGCCAAGGCGGTGGCGCGATGACTGCGCTCGCCTCAGGCCGCCCCTTGCCCCGTGAGTACCAGGAGGTTCGCGTACGGGAGGGGAAGCGATCGGGACTCACGATGGCGATCGCGATCCACAGGACCGTCGACGGGCGCTCGCTGGGAGGGTGCCGGTTCGAGCCCTATGCCTCGGCCGACGAGGCGATCGTCGACGTAAAGCGCCTGGCCAGAGCCATGACCTTCAAGGCGGCGGTCGCCGGCCTTCGCCTCGGGGGCGGTAAGGGCGTGATCGCCGCCGAGCCCGACTCGCCCCCCGACGCGTACCATCGCCGGCTCGCGCTGCGCGACTTTGCCGAGCTCGTCGAGTCCTTCGAAGGCCAGTACATCACCGCCCAGGACGCCGGCACCTCCGAAGAGGACATCGCCTACATGGCCAGGTTCACCGACCATGTCGCGGGGCGCCCGCGCGCCGACGGCGGCTCCGGAGACCCCAGCCCCTACACCGCGCATGGCGTCGAGGTCGCAATCCGCGCCTCGCTCCGTGGCGAGCTGGCCGGCCGCCGCGTCATCGTGATCGGCCTGGGGCACGTCGGGTCGAAGCTCGCCCGGCGCATTTCGGGCGCGGGGGCGGAGTTGACTGTCGCGGACGTCGATCCGGGCAAACGCCGGTTCGCCGAGCAGCTCGGCGCGCGTTGGCTCGAGCCTCACCACGCCATCACCGCCGAGGCCGACGTCTTCGCACCGTGTGCGCTGGGTGGCGTCTTCGACCAGCGGACGGTCGCGAATCTGAACGTCTCGGTCGTCGCCGGCGCCGCCAACAACCAGCTTGCGACCGACTCGGCGGCGGACGCGCTCCGCGAGCGGGGCATCGTGTGGGCGCCCGACTTCGTCGTCAACTCGGGCGGCCTCATCGCCGTCGCCGACGAGCTCCATGGCTTCAACGCCGAGCGCGTGGAACGATCGATCGAGCGGATCGGCGAGGGGCTCAAGGAGATCTACGCGCGCGCCGCGGCCGCGGGCACGAACACGCTGATCGCCGCTCAGGAGCTCGCCGCTGAACGCTCGGGCGGGCCCGAAGACTCAGATCGCTGAGCCGCGGGTTTGAGCCGGGCGGCGTGCGAGCGCCAGGAGCGCGAGCAGCTCGTAGGCCATCGCCGCGGCGTGGAGCGCGGTGATCTGGCCGGGACCGTCGAAAGGCGGGGAGACCTCGACCACGTCGAAGCCACAGAAGCTGATGCCGGCGAGCGAGCGCAGCAGCGCCTGGGCCTCTCGGGACTGAACGCCGCCCACCTCGGGCGTCCCGGTGCCGGGGGCAAAGGCCGGATCCAGCACGTCGATGTCAAAGGAGAGGTAGCAGCTGCCCGCGCCCACGCGCGCACGTACCCGGCGGCCGTATTCCTCGGGCGCGAGCGCCGCGAGTTCGTGTCCGGGGATCACCTCGAAGCCGAGCTCGCGCGGATAGTCGAGGTCGGCAGGCGCGTAGAGCGGCCCGCGCATCCCCGCCAGCAACGAGCGCGAGGTGTCGATGAGCCCTTCCTCGACGGCACGCCGGAAGGGAGTGCCGTGGAAGTAACGCTCGCCGTAGTACTGGTCCCAGGTGTCGGCGTGCGCGTCCAGCAGCACCAGCGCGACTGGCCCGTGCACCGCGGCGTGGGCCCGCAGCTCGCCGAGGACGATCGAATGGTCCCCGCCGAGGATCAGGGGCACGATCCCCGCCCGGATGATCGGCGCAAGCGCAGCGTCGATCTGCTCGGTGGTCCGCTGGGCGTTTCCGGGGGTGGTCGCCAAATCGCCCCCGTCGACGAGCGACAGAGTCGCAAAGACGTCGACATCGAGCACTGGGTGGTAAGGGCGCAGAAGGGCCGAGGCGGAGCGGATAGCCTCCGGGCCGAAGCGGGCCCCGGGGCGGAAGCTCGTCGCGGTGTCGAACGGGACGCCGATTACCGCCGCGTCGACGTCGGGTGCCGGGACTGGGATGTTGGGCAGGCGGGCAAACGTCCGCACCCCGGAGAACCGCGGCACGACGCTGGCGTCGGCGGGACCGTAGTGGGCCATCGCTATGTGGGGAGCGCGAGCCCCACGAGGTATGTCGCGCCACCCACGATGACCCCGGCGAGGGTCATCTCGAGTCCTGCCGCCCACCACCGTCGCAGCGTGACCAGCGACTTCGCGGCGCCCACGAGGAAGTGCGCGATCAGCGAGACGATCGCCGCGGCGACGATGGCCACGGTGCCAGTGGTGAAGATGAAGGGAATCACGGGGATGATTGCGCCGATGCCGGTCGAGATTCCCGCGGCCGCGGCGGCCTGCTTCGGATCCCCCTTGTCGCCGCCGGCGCCGAACTCTTCCATGGCAAGGGCTTGCAGCATGGCGTCCGGCCGGCGCGAGAGCTGCTCGGCGATCGAGTTCGCGGTGGTGCGGTCGATCCCCTTGAGCTGGTAGAAGAGCGACAGCTCCTCCTTCTCCTCGTCCGGGTGCTCGGCGATCTCGCGCCTTTCGCGCTCGAGGTTCGCCGCGGTCATCTCCGCCTCGGCGCGCTCCGCCAGGAAGGCACCTGTGGCCATCGAGAGTGCCGACGCCAGCGCGCCCGCGATCCCGGCCGTGAGCACGAACGAGGAGCCGCCCGTCGCCCCCGAGACCCCGGCGACGATCCCGAACACCGCCGCCAGACCGTCGTTGGCGCCATATATGGCCCCCGAGATCCACCCCCCGCCGCTCCGGTGCCAGCGCTCCCGACCGAGGATGCGGTCCAGTCGCGCGCGGGCGCCGCGTTCGGCGTCGGTGGGGGCCGCAGGACTCCCCCCGCCGGCGGCGCGCTCGAGCTCGGCGCCGTCCGCCGAGCGGCCCGCGCGAATCTCCTGGACGGCGCGGGAGTGAGCGCGCTCCTCGTGCCTGATCTCGTGGAGCAGCCGGTCGGTCTCGGGGTCGCCGGTCGAACGCCGGTAGAGATCGCCCACCTCGTCATCCTCGGCCGCCTCGCGCGCCGCGAGCAGCCGCTCCACCGGCGCCACCCGGGCCTGGAGGCGCATCCACAGCGGGACCTTCACCGAGGCCGGGGCGGGAACGGGGATGTCCAGCTCGGTCATGCGCTGCTCGAGCCGGCGACGGTGGCTGCCCTCGGCCTGCGCCATCTTGCGCAGGATTGAGGCGTCTCGATCGCTCATGCGGTGCGCGATCAACTCGTACACGGCTCCGGCGAGGATCTCGCCCCGCCACGCCTGCAGCAGGCGATCCCGAGCCTCATCGCTCTCCGCTCCGACAGGGTGAGCCATGGCAGTGGTCAGGCTACCGGCGCCCGAGCGCGGCCGCGTACGTGCGGGTTGGTCACCCACCAGGACGGACCAACGTCGACCGCCTCCAGCTCAAGCACGCTGAAGCCCGCCGCGGCGATCGCCGCCGGAGTGCTCCTCGAGCAGTGGCACCCACCTCCGATCAAGGGCCAGACTCGCGTTCGATCGAGCGCCACCTGGAGGGGTGACTTGACGGAGCGGTCGGACCGCACGTGCTCGAAGAAGCGCAGCTCGCCGCCGTCCTTGAGTACCCGCCTGAGCTCGGTCAGCGCCGCGTCGAGGTCTGGCACCGTGCACAGAACCAGCGAAGCCACCGCGGCGTCGAAGGTCGCCGACTCAAACGGCAGCGTGCAAGCCACTCCGGCCACGACGTTCACCTTCACGGGCGCCTTCGCGGCGGCCCGCCGCGCCTTCGCGCGCATATACGGCTCGGGTTCAACTGCCACCACCTCCTCGACCGCGGGCGGATAGTGCCCGAAGGTCACGCCGTTGCCGGCCCCCACTTCGAGTACGCGGCCCGAGAGCCCGGCCAGCATGAGGTCGCGGAGCGCTCCCACCTCGCGCTCCATCGCGCGGCTGCACCGGTCATAAAAGCGGGCGAAGATCGGATGGTGGACGCCCCTCGTCCCGCCCGCCCTGTCCCGCGATCCGTCCACCGCGACATCGTGCCACGATGCGGCCGGTGCAAGGCACCACCGAGACCTCGCTGCTGGGTCAACCCGCCCGCTATCGAGGCGGTCTGGAGAACCTCGACGGTCGGCTGTGGGCCTGGCTCACGCCCAACGGGGGCCTGGGCGAATCGAACGCGGGGCTGGTAGTGGGCGCGGGTGAGTCGCTGCTGGTGGACACGCGGTGGGACCTGCCCCTCACGCGACGCATGCTCGGCGCGATGGCCCCACCCACGGCCACCGCGCCGATCGGACGGCTCGTCAACACGCATGCGGACGGCGACCACTGCTGGGGCAACCAGCTCCTGCGCGGAGTGCCGATCGTCGCCACCGAGGCCGCCGCCCAGGACATGCTCGGTGAGGATCCAGGGCGAGTGCGGACGTTCAGCCGCGTCGGGGCTGGGTTGAACGCGCTGCACGGTGCGACCGCTTCGATCTTGCCCGCGACTAAGTCTCTTCTCGGACTCCCCGGAGTGGGCGGTCTCGCGGGTCTCGGTGTCTTCGCCCGGCAGCTGGCCGCCTACGACTTCGAGGGAGTGTCCCTGACCCCTCCTACGGACACCTTCACGGGGTACATGGAACTCGGGGTGGGAGGCCGCAGAGTGCAACTGATCGAGGTGGGGCCCGCGCACTCCCCCGGCGACCTCATCGTCCACGCGCCCGATGAGCGCGTCGTGTTCGCGGGAGATTTGGTCTTCGTGGGCGTCACTCCCATCATGTGGGTCGGCCCCGTCGAGAACTGGATCGCCGGGCTGGACCGCATCATCGCCTTGAAACCGCGCCTCGTGGTCCCGGGTCACGGTCCCACGACGGGACTCGAGGGGGTGCGGGAGGTCCGCTCCTACTGGGAGTTCGTCGCCGCGGCGGTGCGGGAGCGCCTCGCCCGCGGCCTGACGCCCGGCGCCGCGGCGGTCGAGGTGGCGAGCTCGCGCGAGTTCTCGGAACGGTCTTTCGCCGCCTGGGACTGGCCCGAGCGGCTCGCGATCAACGCGGCCATCATCGCCCGCAGCGACGCGGGCGGGCGCGGGCGGGTCTCCGACCAGACGCGGATGCGTCTCTTGGCGCGGATGGGGGAGCTGGGCGCCCACCTCGCTACGTGAGGCTCAGAGGATCGCGATCTCCGAGTTGTCGCCCACCATGAACCTGTACGCGCGGGGCTGTCTGTGGTCGCGGCCGATGCGCACGTTGCGTCCCAGCAGCGACGATTCCATCCGTCCCGCGAGGCCGCGGACCGAGGCCCCGGCGAGCAGGATGGAATGCTCGACCTCGGCTCCCTCGATCGTGCAGCGCTCCCCCACCGCGGTGTAGGGGCCGACGTAGCAGTCGCTCAAGGTGGCGCCGGCGCCGATCACCGCGGGCCCGCGGACGGCGCAGCGCACGAGCTTCGCGCCGGCCTCGACCACCACTCTCCCATCCACCTGCGAGTCGACGAGCTCGCCCTGGACGCTGTGCTCGATCGTGTCGAGCACCAGCCTGTTGGCGGCCAGGAGGTCCTCGAGGCGGCCGGTGTCTTTCCACCAGCCCTTGACGATGTGTGGCTCGACGCGCAGGCCGTTATCGACGAGGTGCTGGATCGCCTCGGTGATCTCGAGCTCGCCGCGAGCGGAGGGCGCGATCGCCTCCGCGGCGGCGTGGACCGCCGCGGTGAACATGTACACACCGACCAGGGCGAGATCGGTCTGGGGCTGCGCCGGCTTCTCGAGCAGACGAACTACCCGCCCGTCGCGTAGCTCGGCCACCCCGTAGTTCTCCGGGTCGGCGACCTCGGTCAGCAGGATCAGGGCGTCCGGCTCCTGCGCGCGGAAGTCTTCGACGAGGGCGCCGATCCCGCCCTGGAGCAGGTTGTCGCCCAGGTACATCACAAACGGCGAGGCGCCCAGGAAGCGGCCAGCGGTCAGGACGGCGTGAGCGAGCCCAAGCGGCTCGTCCTGAAGGATGTATGTGAGGCGCACGCCGAAGCGCGCGCCATCGCCCGCCGCCGCCTCGATCTCGGCCCCCGTCTCGGGCGCGATGATCACCCCGATGTCCCCGATCCCGGCCGCGGCCATCGCCTCGATCCCATAGAACAGAACAGGCTTGTTGGCCACCGGAACGAGCTGCTTGGCGCTCGTATGCGTGATTGGCCTAAGCCGCGTGCCCCGTCCCCCGGACAGGATCAGTCCCTTTAAGTCCTGCATTTCGCCACAAGACTATCCGCGACTCGGGGTGCTATGAGCGGGCGGGGTGGCCCCCGGCTCCGAGCGCCTCCGCGGCCGTGCGCACGGCCGCGCGGGCGTCGGCGGGCTCGAGCACGGCCGCGTCGCCGGCTTCCTTGAGCACCTCCCGCACCAGCCAGTCGACCCCGGCGAAGGCAAACTCAACCAGCACCGAGCCATCGTCGAGCTCACGCTCGACGGGACGCTGTTCGCGAACCCACCGTGCCCGCTCCGGCGAGATCCACACGAGCGCGCGGCGCGAGGCGGGTACCTCGCCGGTGCGAGGCCAGCCGTCGACGTCCGCCACGGGATCGACGTCGCGCCGGGGCTCGAAGTGCCGGCCCGCCGGCGTCGCCGACTTGATCCGGTCCAGCCGGAAGTGGCGCACGGCCTCGCGAGAGATGTCGTAGCTCGTCACATACCAGCCCTCGCGGCCGTTGATGAGGGCGTAGGGCTCGATCTCGCGCGTGGAGAACTCGTCCTCGTTCTCCTTGTAGTACTCGATGGCGAGCAGTTCCTTGTCGGCGATCGCGCGGGAGACGAGGTGCGCGAGCTCGGTGTCGTCTCCCGTCGGCGGCGCGACCTGGAGACCCTCGCTGACGGGATCCTCACCCAGCGCCGCGACCACCTTCTCGCGCGCCGAGGCGAGCGACCCTTCGGGAATGTGGTCCCCGATCAGGTCGATGGCCGCGATCAGCGCCTTGGCCTCGACCGGCAGGAGGCGCGCCGGCCGCGAGAAGGAGTCCCCGTAGGGCTCGGGATCGACCTCGACCAGGCCCTCGTCGTCGATCTCGGCGTAGAGGACGTAGGTCCCCGCCCCGAAGTTGACGAGGTTCAGGACGGCGATGTCCTCGCGCAGCTCCTGCTCGGAGACGCCAGTGGCGTGGCAGAGCTCGCGGACTCCGAGCTTGCGGCCCGCCCGTCCGGATTCGATCAGCAGGGTCGCGAGCGTCACCAGCCGCGCAAACCGCTCGGGGCGGATCGCGGACTCCGGCTGATGGCCGTTGCCCGTCTCGGCGTCGAGGGTCGTTGGACGCCGGAGTGTCGGCAGGTCATTGGTGCCGCGGCCGTTGCCGCCCGCCGCCGCGATCTCGGGCTCGCCGGTATGGCGCTCTATCAGCAGCTCGACGCGCTCGTACAGCTCGGACTCGAGCTCCGACGGGCCGACGATGCGCGCGTTCTCTCCCAGACCGAGGACCCACGCGATCAGCTGTCTGGAGTCGGCGTAGGGCGTGACGAAGACCTTGCCCCGCTCGGAGTCGCGCATCTCGCCGTAGCTGCCGAAGTGGCGCTCCATCTGCCACGCGATGCGGTCCTTGATCCACACCTCCGCGGTTCCCGCGGGGTCGCCGAACTGCCACTTGATGCGGTTGGCGTACGCGTGTGGGTCGAACCCCTCGGGGCGCTGGAAGTCGTGCTCGGCCTTGGTCGCGTAAGCGACCTTGCCCCGGATCCGGGAGAGGCGGAAGACGCGGATCGCGTCGCGCTCGTGAGACCGCCCCACCAGGTAGAACTGGCCGCCCTGGTAGAGCAGCTGATAGGGGTCGACTTTGCGTGCGCCGAGGGCGTCGCGCTCGATCGTGTAGTAGTCGAACACGATGGTCTTGCGACGGAAGATCGCCGTCTCGATCTTGGTCAGGCGCTGGGAGATCTCGTGGCCGCCGGCCGAGCCCGTGATCCCGAGGGCCACCGTGTGCTGTTCGGGGGCGGTCAGGGGACTGGGGTGGCCCCAGGCGATCTGCTGCAAGGCGAGTCGCATCGGTTCCGCGTAGGCGAACTCGCCGTCGAGGAGCTGGAGCGCGGTGCGCAGCGCCGCCAGCTCCTTGTCGGTGAAGGCGATCGCCGGGAGGTGGAAGTTTTCGGCCGGCAGCGAGTAGGTCTCCTGCTCGACCATCCCGTCCACGGGCTTTTCCACCGCGAGCACGATCCCCAGATCCGCGAGTTCGGAGCGATCGGCGTAGAAGCGCCGCGCGAACGCGTCCTCGTTCATCGTGCTGTAGCCCTCGACGTCGCTGCGGATCTCGGCCGCGGTCACCGGCCGCCGCTCCGCCATCAGGAACGAGATCAGCGAGAGCTGGCGGATGAGCTTCTCGGTGTCCTTGGCCATCGCCGCAACTCTAGTCGCGCGGGGTCAGCGGGCCGATGGCCGGGGGGTTTGAGGCGCGCTATTTGCACAGATTTGGAGCATTTGGGGTCGGGGGGTGTGCGTGGGGCGTGGGGGGCGGTTTCGCGTTGGCCGGCTCCGGGCGGGGCGGCGGCGCCCCTCCTCCCCGAGCAAAACTCTGAGCAACCCGAGCGCCTCGCCGGGCCGCTCAGAATCTTGCCCGCGTAGCAAGAACTTTTCTGAGCGCACTCGCCAAAAGCCCGCGGTCGCTCAGCCGCTTTCCCGCCCGAGCAAGAGTCTTCCCGACCCGACCGTCTCGCCGGCGCGGGACGATTCTTTCCCGGATTACGGGAACTTTTCTTCCCGCGCGCGCCGACGCCCGTGGTCGGGGTGATTTTTTCCCGCTGAATCGGCGCCGGGCCCGTTTCCCGCTGAATCGGCGCCGGGCGCGGGGCCCCCTAAATCGGTGCGGGATTCGGGTCGGGGGGCAGCGGCATCGGGTCGGGCGTGGGCGTGGGCGGGACGGGGTCCGCAGGGGCCGGGCCGGGTGGCCGCGGATCTGGCACGCCGGGGCCGCCCGGTGCGGGGGGCGGCGAGGGAGTCGGGGGGTTGACTGCGCGCATCAGATCAAAGCTCAGCTCGACGTCTCGCTACCCCGACGGGCAGCCCACAAACGAGTCGAGGCTAAGCCGCGGCCCGCTGCTGCTCGGCCATGCGATCGCCGAAGAAGGCGCCGCCGCCGAGCGCCCTGTCGTAAGCCGACCACGGCTCGCCCGCCGGAAGCTGCTTCTCCAGACGGTCGAAGCTGCCCAGGCGGCCCCCGAGGTTGTCGACCATGTGCACGAGCGTCGCCTCGCGCGTGCAGGGCACAACGGGGCTGCCGTGCTCGAGCGAGCCGTGATGGCTGAGGATGATGTGCAGCACCGCTTGAGCGAGTCCTTCGGGGAAGCCATCGAGGGTCTCGATCGCGCGCCGGACGCGGTAGTAGCCGAGTGGAATCTCTCCCTGAAGCCGGCCCTCATCGGACATCGAGACGGCGCCGCCATCGACGTCGTAAGCGTCCACCTTGCCGACATCGTGGAGCAGCGCGCCGGTGACGGCCAGGTCTCGGTCGATCCCGGTGAAGATGGGCGACAGCGCGCTGACCGCCTGGGCGACCGTCAGGGAATGCTCCAGCAGGCCGTGGCGATAGGGCTGGTGATAGAGCTTGGCGGCTGGGGCGTCGCGGTAGCGGCGCCAGAGGCGCGACTGCTCCCCGAACACAATCCTCAGCAAGCGTCGCAGGTGCGGGTTCTGCACCGTGTGCACAAGCTCCCGCAGGTCGGCCTCCATGTGATCGGGGCCGCGGGCCGGTCCGTCGAGCAGGCCCTCGCGCCTGTACTCGTGGTCGCCGGCGCTGCGCAGCTTCGCAACGGCCAGCTGCGGGCCGTAGCGCGGATGCGTCCCGAAGCGGCCGGTCACGTGGACGACCTCGCCGGGCAGGCAGCATTCGCGCAAGCGCTCGACCTCCTCCCACACCATGGCGGGCACGCTCCCGGTCCTGTCGCCGAGAAGCAGGCGCAAGTAATCGGACCCGTCCCGTCGCCGCCGGAGCTCGACCTCGCGCACGAGCAGAGCCTGGGCTACATCACAGCCGTCCGTAAATTGACGGACCTCCATGGCCGACGAAGATAGAGTGGGCCGCGGACGGCAGCGGGACGTACTTGCAGGGAGCGCCTCGCCGCCGTGGCCCCGCTACGACAGACGATGGAAGCCACCGCGATCGTGACCGGAGGGACCGGCGGACTCGGCTCCGCGGTGGTCGAGCGCCTGCTCTCAGAGGGGTGGCGAGTGGTCGTGCCGTGGATCGTCGCCCACGAGCTCGAGCGCCTGCCACCTCGCGACGGACTCGTGCTCGTCGAGGCCGACCTCTTCGAGGAGCAGTCCGCCAGGGACGTCGTATCGGTGGCGACCGACACCGCCGCGCCCCCGCTCAGCGGCCTCGTCAACCTGGTCGGCGGCTTCGCGTCGGGTGGCCGCGTGCACGAGACCCCGATAGAGGACTTCGAGCGCCAGTTCCGGCTCAACCTGCGCCCCACTTACCTGGTCACCCAGGCCGCCCTCCCCCCTCTGCTCGACAACGGCGGCGGGTCGATCGTCTGCGTCGGGACCCGCGCCGCGGTCGCCCCGTTCCCGGGTGCCGCCGGCTACATCTCCTCCAAGGCGGCCGTGATCGCCTTCGCCCAAGCCGTCTCGACGGAGTACCTCAATGACGGGGTGCGCTGCAATGCGATCCTTCCGAGCGTCATCGACACCGCGGCCAACCGCGCGGAGATGCCCAACGCCGATCACGATCGCTGGGTCAAGCCGGCCGAGATTGCGGTGGTGATCGCCCACCTCCTGTCGGACACGTCTTCGCCGACCAGCGGGGCCGCGATCCCGGTATACGGCCGGGCGTAACGAGCGAGCAACGCACCGGCGCAAACCGCCGGCTCCCTCTACTCTTGACCGGCCATGCGCATCCTCGTTACAGGGGCGAGCGGCATGCTCGGGGCGGACGTACTGAGTGCCGCCGAATCGGCTGGCCTGGAGGTCCTCGCTTGTCCCCGCCGCGAGCTCGACGTGACAGATAGCCACACGGTCGCGGCCAGGTTCAGACGGCTGCACCCGGCAGCCGTGATCAACTGCGCCGCCTGGACCGACGTTGACGGCGCCGAGTCCGGGGAGAGCGCCGCGATGATGGTCAACGGCGAGGGCGCCGGCAACGTCGCCGCCGCGGCCCAGGCGATCGGCGCCTGGACGGTGCACGTATCAACCGACTACGTCTTCGACGGACACAAGCGCACCCCGTACCTCGAATCCGACAGCCCCGCGCCGCTTTCGGGCTACGGTCGCTCCAAGCTCGCCGGCGAGAGAGAGGTAGCGGAGGCCGCCCCGCGCGCCCACACCATCGTCCGCAGCTCGTGGCTGTTCGGCACGAGGGGGAGCTGCTTTCCCCAGAAGATCCTGAAGCTTGCCACCGAGCGGCGCGAGCTGACCGTCGTCGACGATCAGATCGGCTGTCCAACGTTCACCGGCCACCTCGCCCCCACCTTGATCGAGCTCGCGGGCGCGGGCCTGCTCGGAATCGTCCACATTGCCGGCGCAGGGCAGTGTTCGTGGCGAGAGTTGGCCCAAGCGGTGGTCGACGCGGCCGGGCTCCAGGGAGTCATCGAGCCTGGTCGCAGCGAGGATATGGGCAGGCCCGCCGAGCGCCCTTCGTACAGCGTGCTTCGCTCCGAGCGACCCGAGGCGCCGGAGCTTCCGCACTGGCGCCAGGGCGTCCTGGAGTTTCTCGCCGCGGCGGACCCCAGCGCCCACGCGGAGGGAGTGCAGACGGAGTGAGACTGCTCGTCTGCGGCGGGGCCGGGTTCATCGGCTCTACATTCGTGCGCCTGCGCGTGCGCGAGCACGGAGACGACATCACCGTGCTCGACAAGCTCACGTATGCGGGGAGGCGCGAGAACCTCCACGACGTCGTCGACCAGATCCGGTTCGTGCGCGGGGCGATCGAGGATCCGGCGGCGGTGACCGATGCGGTGGACGGGTGCGAGGCGATCCTGAACTTCGCCGCCGAGACCCACGTGGACCGCTCGATCACCGGTCCCAAGGAGTTCATCGCCACCAACATGCAGGGCACCCACGTGCTGCTCGAGACGGCTCGTGACCGCGCCTTGCGCTACCTCCAAGTCTCCACCGACGAGGTCTACGGCTCGATCGAGTCGGGCTCGTTCAGCGAGCGCTCTCCGCTGCGGCCCTCCTCGCCGTACAGCGCGACCAAGGCGGGCGCGGATCTGCTCGTTTCGAGCTACATCCACACTTACAGAGTCGACGGAGTCATCTGCCGCGGCTCCAACGCCTACGGGCCCTACCAGCACCCCGAGAAGCTGGTCCCGCTGATGATCCTGAACGCGCTCGCCGGGGACCGGCTGCCCGTCTACGGCGACGGCCGCAACGTGCGCAACTGGCTCTATGCCGAGGACTTCGCCCGTGGCATCGGCGCGGTGCTCCACCGGGGCGCCCAGGGAGAGGTGTACAACTGCGGCGGGCCGGACGAGTGCGAGAACCTCGACCTGATTCGCAGGGTGATCGCGCTCACCCGCGCCGACGACGCCGCGATCGAGTTCGTCGCGGACAGGCCCGGTCACGATCGCCGCTACTCCCTGTCCTCTGAGCGCCTGCGCGAGCTCGGCTGGAGGCCGCGCGTGCGTCTGGAAGACGGACTCGAGCAAACGGTTCGGTGGTACCGCGACAACCGGTGGTGGTGGGAGCCGGTTCGCTCAGGGGCCTACCGCGACTACTACGAGAGCCACTACGGGCGAGCGCTCGGCGCATGAGGCCGTGAGCGGCCCGGCTTCGGGCCTCGCCGAATTGGAGCGCGTGGTAGTCGACTGCCGGCGCTGTCCGCGGCTGGTCGAATGGCGCGAGCACACGGCTGAAGTCAAGCGTGCGGCGTTCGCCCACGAGCGGTACTGGGGAAGGCCGCTGCCCGGCTTTGGCGACCCCAGGGCTCGGCTACTCGTGCTGGGCCTTGCGCCCGCTGCCCACGGTGGCAACCGCACGGGCCGGATCTTCACCGGCGACAGATCGGGGGACTGGCTGTTCGCGTCGCTTTGGCGGACGGGTTTTGCCAACCAGCCACAATCACGCTCGCGTGACGACGGTCTTCGCTTGCGCGACTGCTACGTGACCGCGGCCGTTCGCTGCGCGCCGCCCGCCAACCGTCCCTTGCCGGCCGAGCGTGACAACTGCCTGCCGTACCTCGTGCGCGAGCTCGAGCTGTTGCCCGGCGTGCGCACGATCGTCTGTCTCGGGAGCTTCGCCTGGGACGTCGCGCTACGCGCGCTGCGGTCAGGAGGGATCGCGCTCCCCCGGCCGCTGCCCCGGTTCGGCCACGGCAGCGCGGCGACGGTGGGGGACTACACATTGCTTGGCTGTTACCACCCCAGCCAGCAGAACACCTTTACGGGGCGGCTGACAGAGGAGATGTTGGACCAGGTGTTTGAGGAGGCACGGAAGCTAGCCTCGGGTTGATGTCATCCGAAAACGCGCAGGCGCTCGCGAGCTTCACCCCTCGCACCCGCGAGTGGTTCAAGGAGACGTTCTCCGAACCGACGCCCGCCCAAGCGCAGGCGTGGCCGGCGATCGCCTCGGGCGAGCACGTACTCATCTCGGCGCCGACGGGGTCGGGAAAGACCCTCGCGGCCTTCCTCTGGGCCATAGACCGGCTCGTCGCGGAGCGCGCCGAGAAGGGCCAGCAACAACTTGCGGGCACGAGCCTCGTGTACGTCTCGCCGCTCAAGGCTCTGTCCTACGACATCGAGCGCAACCTGCGCGCGCCCATCCATGGCATCGGCGCGCCGCTCACCGTCGGGGTGCGAACGGGGGATACGCCGCAGCGAGAGCGCCAGGCGATGTTGCGCCGCCCTCCCGACATCCTCATCACCACCCCGGAATCGCTTTACCTGATGCTCACGAGCCGAGCCCGCGCGCTGTTCGAAGGCACGCGCTGGTGCATCGTCGACGAGATCCACGCCGTCGCATCGACCAAGCGCGGGGCGCACCTTGCTGTGACGCTCGAGCGGCTGGCGGCCGCAGCCGGTCGCGACGTGCAACGCATCGGCCTCTCGGCGACGCAGCACCCGCTCGAGGAGGTGGGGCGCTTCCTGGTCGGCCCCCGCAGGCGCTGCGGGGTGGTCGACACTGGCATGCGCAAGCCGCTCGACCTCGAGGTTCGCGTGCCGGTGGAATCGATGACGGAGCCGGACGCGCAGGCGCTTCCGGAGGGCCTGGTCACCGGCGAGAGCGAATCCACCAACCGCTCGATCTGGCCGGCGATGTATCCCGAGCTGCTCGAGCTGATCCGCTCGCACCGCTCGACGATCGTGTTCGTCAACGCGCGCCGGGGCGCCGAGCGGCTGGCGTTGCGACTGAATGAGCTCGCCTCCGCAGAAGATGAGGCCGCCGGCCGCCCACCCAAGGAGCTAGCCCGGGCCCACCACGGTTCGCTCTCGCGCGAGGAGCGGGGCGTGGTGGAGGAGTTGCTCAAGGCGGGGGAGCTTCCCTGCCTCGTCGCGACTTCCAGCCTCGAGCTGGGAATCGACATGGGCGCGGTCGATCTCGTTATCCAGGTCGAGTCGCCCAAGTCGGTCAGCCGCGGGTTGCAGCGCATCGGCCGCGCGGGCCACTCCATCACCGAGGTCAGCCGCGGGCGGATATTCCCCAAGTTCCGCGCGGACCTGCTCGAGTGCGCCGTGGTCGCGCAGCGCATGCGCGCGGGGGAGATCGAAGCGACGGTCGTCCCCCGCAATCCGCTGGACGTGCTCGCCCAGCAGATCGTGGCGATCGCGGCCGCCGCCGCGGAGGAGGAGCCGGTGGCTGTGGACGATCTGTATCGGCTTATCACGGGCACCCACACCTACGCGGAACTGTCGCCCGCGCAGTTCGAGGGCGTGCTCGACATGCTCGACGGCCGCTATCCGTCCTCCGAGTTCGCGGAGCTGCGGCCCAGGATCGTGTGGGACCGCGTACGCGGCACCATCCGTGCCCGAGCTGGGGCCCGCCAGCTGGCGGTCACAAACGCGGGGACGATCCCCGACCGCGGGCTGTACGCGGTCACGCTGCCGGACGGGCGCCGGGTCGGGGAGCTAGACGAGGAGATGGTTTACGAATCCAGGCCCGGCCAGACCTTTCTGCTCGGCGCCGCGACCTGGCGGATCCAGGAGATCACGCACGACCGCGTCGTCGTGACGCCGGCACCCGGCCTCCCGGCGGCGGTGCCGTTCTGGAAGGGAGACGGCGTCGGCCGGCCGATGGAGCTGGGCGAGGCGATCGGTGCGTTTTCGCGCTGGGCCGTGACACAGCCCGTCGACGCACTCGAGCGCGGCTACGCGCTGGACCGCCGGGCCGCCGCCAACCTCTCGCAGTTCCTCACCGAACAACAGGCCGCGACGCGCGTCGTTCCATCTGACCGCGCGATCGTGGTCGAGCGCTTCCGCGACGAAATCGGCGACTTCAGGCTCTGCGTGCTCTCCCCGTTCGGCGGCCGCGTCCACGCCGCCTGGGCCCTGGCCCTCAGCGCCCGGATCCGCAATGAGCTCGGGCTGGAGTGCGACGCCATTCACTCCGACGATGGCATTGTGGTCCACCTTCCCGACGCCGACGAGGCGCCCGATCCCGGGTTGGCCCTCCTGGACGTCGGTGAAGTCGAGGACCTGGTCGTGGGCGAGCTGGGCTCGAGCGCGCTGTTCGGAGCCCGCTTTCGCGAGAACGCCGCCAGAGCTCTGCTGATCCCCCGCGCCCGTCCCGGCAGGCGGACGCCGCTCTGGCAGCAGCGACTGAAGGCTCAGTCGCTGCTGGAGGTGGCGCGCAAGTACGGGGACTTTCCAATCGTGCTCGAGACGTATCGCGAGTGCCTGCGCGACGTGCTTGACGTCCCGGGGCTCATAGACCTGCTCGGCCGCGTGCACCGGGAGGAGATCGCGCTCGTCGAGGTCGAGACCCAGTCCGCCTCGCCCCTGGCCTCGAGCCTGCTGTTCGACTACGTCGCGACATACATGTACGAGGGCGACACGCCCAACGCCGAGCGGCGCGCCACGGCCCTGGCGCTCGACCGGAACCTGCTGCGGGAGCTGCTGGGGCAGGAAGAGCTCCGGGACCTGATCGACCCGGGTGCGCTGGCCCAGGTCGAGGAAGGGCTCCAGCACCTCACCGACGCGACGCGCGCCACGGGCCGCGACACGCTCCACGACATTCTGCGCCGGCTGGGCGACCTGACCGCAGAGGAAGCGGCGCGGCGCGTGCTGGACGGACTCGACGCGGCGCATATGCTCGACGACCTCCGGGGCGAAGGGCGCGCGCTGCGGATCCCCCTCGCTTCGCAGGAGCGGTTCATCGACGCTGCCGACGCCGGGCTCTACAGGGACGCGCTCGGCGTGGCGCCCCCGGATGGGCTTCCTGCGGCGTTCGTCGAGGAGGTCCCAGAGGCCATCCCGCGCCTGGTCCGGCGGTACGCGGCGACCCACGGACCGTTCACCGAAGGCGAGCTGCGCGCGCGCTACGGAGTGGAACTCTCCTCCGTTCTGCGCGAGCTCGAACGGACGGGCGACCTGGTCCGCGGTGAGCTCCGGCCGGGCGGAAGCGAGCGCGAGTGGTGTGACCCAGGCGTGCTCAAGCGCCTTCGCCGCGGGTCACTGGCGGCCTTGCGCAAGGAGATCGAACCCGCCGAGCAGCTTCAACTGGCGCGCTTCCTGCCAGCGTGGCAGGGGGTCGGACGCCACGCCCGGACCACCGGTGCCCCGGGGCCGGACCGTCTTCGCGAGGTGCTCGCGCCGCTACAGGGAATCGCGCTGCCGGCCGCGATTTGGGAGCGAGACGTGCTGCCCCGACGTACCGGCGCTTATTCCCAGTCGTGGATGGACGAGCTCTGCGCAAGCGGTGAGCTCGTCTGGGTCGGAGCCGGAGCTCTCGGGCGCAACTCGGGGCGTGTCGCCCTGTACTTCCGCGACGACGCCGCGCTCCTCGGGCCGCCCGCGGGTCTGGCTCGGACAGAGCCGCCGGCGGGAGACCGACACGACGCCGTACGCGAACGGCTCGCCCAGGGAGCCTGCTTCTTCAGCGACCTTCTCAGCGACGCTGGACTCGGGGCGGCAGAGCTCCAGGAAGTCCTTTGGGATCTCGTCTGGGCCGGCGAGGTGACGAACGACGCGTTCGCACCGCTGCGCGCGCCCCGCCTATCACTGACGCGTTACACGCGGTCTGCGCCGCAGACAGTCGCCGAACGCCGCCGATCCGGTCCCGGAAGGTTCGCGGCGCGCCGCCGAGGAGGAACTTCGCCCCTCCTGCAGGGGCGCTGGTCGCTGACCTCACCGCTGTTTGGTGGAGACCAGCCCGAGCGCAACGCGAGCCGGCGAGCCCTGGCCGAGCTGCTCCTCGAGCGCTACGGGATCCTCACCCGCGAGCAGGTTCTTGCCGAAGGTGTGCCGGGCGGCTTTGCCGGGGTCTACCCGGAGCTCTCGCAGCTCGAAGTGCTCGGGGTGGCTCGGCGTGGATACTTCGTCGAGGGCCTGGGTGGAGCGCAATTCGCGGTCCCCGGGGCGGTCGAGCGGCTGCGCGCGCTCGGCCCGGAAGAGCAGGCGCCAATCGTGCTCTCGGCCGTGGATCCGGCCCAGCCCTACGGTGCCGCACTACCGTGGCCGCAGCGCGCGGCGGACTTGCCAGGCCGCCTGGCAAGAATCGCCGGTGCGTATCTGGTGTTGGCCTGCGGCGAGCCCGTGCTCTTCCTGGAGCGGGGCGGGCGGGCTCTGCTGACGCTCGTACCCGCGGAGGATCCGCGGCTCGAGCCCGCCCTCGCGGCGCTCGTGACCGAGGTGCGTGAACGCCGTATCAGGCGCTTGGCGCTGGAGCAGGTCGACGGCGCGGCTGCAATGTCCAGTGCGCTAGCCCCACTGCTGATCGCGCTCGGGTTCCAGGAGGGACCGCGCCGTCTGACGCTGAGCGCGTAGAGCGCGTTACGGTTACATAAACACGGCAGGGCTCGCCGCGGGGCGCGGCATACTCGTATGCGTGGGTGCTGCGCGCGAACATCCTCAAGCTGGAGCCGCACGGTTGCGCATAGTCGGGCACAAGGGTGCCGGCCTGATCGCGCCCGGAAACACGTACGAAAGCTTCGACGCCGCCCTCACCGCGGGGGTGGACATGATCGAGTTCGATGTCCTGCCCGAGCGCGGCGGGGATCGCCTCCTGCTGGCTCACGACTACGACGACGCGGCCAGCCGCCTGCCCCACACCCTCGAGGAGGGACTGGCCCATCTCGCCTCAGAGCAGTTCACCGGGATCGACCTCGACGTGGACCTGAAGCTGCCGGGGTACGAGTGGCTTGTGCTCGACGCGCTGCGCGCGTACGGGGTGCTCGAGCGCGCGATGATCTCTTCCCACTTCGGATCGACCCTCGCCACGATCCGGGTCGCCGACCCGGGCGTGAGGCTCGGCTGGTCGGTGCCTCGGGTCCGTCACGATCCTTTCCGCTCGCGGGCGCTGACCCTGCCCGCACGGGTGCTGGCCCGGATCGCACGCGACGGTCTGCCCAGACGGGCCGCGTCTGCGATCGGCGCGGGCCGGTGCGATGCCCTGATGGTCCACTGGCGCCTGGTTTCAGAAGCCCTCGTCGAGGCGGTCGCAGCGGCGGGAGGGGAGCTCTACGTGTGGACCGTTGACGACCTGGCGCGCCTGCGCGAGCTAGAGGCGATGGGGGTGACCGGGGTGATCACCAACGATCCACGTCTGTTCGCCAGGCTCACTGCGTAGGCCGGCACAAAAGCAGCCGCGCCGCAAATAACATCTCCCCATGTCTGCGACTAGCTCGGAGACGATTGCCCTGCTTCAGCGCGTGCCCGCGTTCTCGACGCTGCGCGACGACGAGCTCACCCGCGTCGCCGAGGTGGCGGTCCCTCGCCGCTTCGAGGCGGGTGAGGTGGTCTTCCGCGAGGGTGACGAGAGCAACACGTGTTACGTCGTCCGCTCCGGGAATGCGCGCGCCGTCCGCGAGCACAGCGACGGGCGCTCCATAACGCTCGCCAACTTCGGCCCCGGAGACATCTTCGGCGAGCTCGCGATGTTCGACAACGAGCGCCGCTCCGCGACGGTCGAGGCCGTGGACTCGACAGAGGCGATCGCGATCCTCGGCGGCGACATGCGCCGACTCTTGCGTCAGCATCCTGACATCTCCGTCAAGCTCCTGAGCGCGCTGGGGCGCCGCCTGCGCGAGACCAACGAACGGCTCGCGCGGCAGTCCTTCCAGACCGTCCAAAGCCGAGTCGCGTCCGTCCTTCTCCAGTTCGTGACGGCGGCTCAGGCGGAAGGCCGGGGCACCCGCGACGTGCTCATCACCTCGACCCAGGCCGATCTCGCGCAGCTAGCGGGTTCCTCGCGGGAGTCGGCCAGCCGCTTCCTGGCGGTGCTCGAGCGGGCTGGGGTGATCAGCCAGGGCCGGGGCAGGCTGACCGTCCACGACCCGGAGGCTCTCGGCCGGTACGTCTACTGAGCCGTCCCCACCGCGGCGAGCTCGCTTGAGGTCCCCTCGCAGGTGCCGTGAGAAGCTACGGCCCAGAGGACCAAGACTGTAGGCTGGCGCCGTGCGAGTGCTCAATTTCTATTCCTCGGTCTTCGCAGATCAGCTGCGCCGGGGGCGCAAGACGGCAACGATCCGCCTGGGGGACAAGTCGCATAAGTACCGTCGCAACGAGTGCGTGCTCGTCACGATCGGCTATCAGCATTCGCCGCGGGAGAAGATCTTCATTGCGGTGATCGATCAGGTCGAGGTCAAGCGCGTGCGCGAGCTCTCGCCTCGGGATATCGAGCACGACAACCCCGAGTTCCGGCGCGTCGACGAGATGGTCCACTTCCTCGAGCAGATCTATGGCCGCACGGTCTCGATGGAGGACACGGTGACTGTGGTGCGCTTCTCGCAGATAGTCGAGAACCCACCCGAGCTCCGCGACCGCATCCACGGTCTGGGCGGCGCGCGCAACTAAGGCCTCACCGCGGCAACTACGGGTCCTCGCGTTAGGCAGAGCCGCGAAACCCCAATTCCTTGGCACTCACGCCCTGAGAGTGCCAGAAATCCCTTGAATCCCCTAGGAAAGTAGCTATAGTCCCTGGGGTGCTGGCACTCTGGCTGTGCGAGTGCCAAGGCGTAGGCCACCGGCTGTGGCGCTGATTCGCCGCGGCTCGTGCACACGCGCAGAGAAAAGCCTGTCAACGAAGTAATCAAACCCCTCACCCGGAGGTCGCAATGAAGCTCAAGCCCCTCGGCGATCGCTTGATCGTACGGGCAATCGAGGAGGAGGAGACCACATCCAGCGGGATCGTCCTCCCTGACACCGCCAAGGAGAAGCCCCAGAAGGGCAAGGTCCTGGCGGTAGGTGACGGCAAGGTCAACGAAGACACGGGCAAGCGCACGCCCCTAGACGTCGCCGAAGGCGACGAGGTGCTCTACAGCAAGTACGGAGGCACCGAGATCAAGGTGGACGGCGAGGAGTTGCTCGTGCTGCGCGAATCCGACGTACTCGCAAAGGTCCAGGGCTAAAGCCCTCAAGGAGAAGAAATGGCACATAAGGAACTGAAGTACGACGCGGACGCCCGCAGGGCCCTTGAGGCGGGCGTGGACGTGGTAGCAAACGCGGTCAAGGTCACGCTTGGCCCCAAGGGCCGGTACGTAGTGCTCGACAAGAAGTTCGGCGCGCCGACGATCACCAACGACGGCGTGACGATCGCTCGTGAGATCGATGTCGAGGACGTATTCCAGAATCAGGGCGCCCAGCTCGTACGCGAGGTCGCCACGGCCACCAACGACGTAGCAGGCGACGGCACCACCACCGCAACGGTGCTGGCGCAGGCGATCGTCCGCGAGGGCCTCAAGAACGTCGCCGCAGGCGCGAACCCGATGGCGCTCAAGCGCGGCATCGAGAAGGCCGTCGATGACGTCGTCAAGCAGATCGAGTCGCAGTCGAAGGAGATCACCGGCAAGGAGCAGATCGCGCGCGTCGCCACGATCTCTGCCGGGGACGAGGAGATCGGCGACGTGATCGCCGACGCGATCGACAAGGTCGGCAAGGACGGCGTCGTCAACGTCGAGGAGGGCCAGACCTTCGGCATGGACCTCGAGTTCACCGAAGGCATGCAGTTCGATAAGGGCTACATCTCGCCCTACATGGTCACCGACCAGGAGCGTATGGAGGCCGTGCTCGAGGATCCCTACATCCTCATCGCCAACCAGAAGGTCGGCTCGGTCCGCGACCTCCTGCCGGTGCTCGAGCAGGTGATCCAGTCCGGTAAGCCGTTGCTCATCATCGCCGAGGACGTCGAGGGCGAGTCGCTCGCGACGCTCGTCGTGAATAAGCTGCGCGGCACCTTTACCGGCGTGGCCGTCAAGGCCCCCGGCTTCGGCGACCGCCGCAAGCGGATGCTCGAGGACATCGCGGTCCTGACCGGCGGTGAGGTCATCACCGAGGAGATGGGCCTCAAGCTCGAGAACACCCAGGTCTCGCAGCTCGGCCGCGCCCGGCGCGTGGTCGTCGCCAAGGACACCACCACGATCGTGGACGGTAATGGCGAGAGCGAGGCGATCAAGGGCCGCATCAACCAGATCAAGGTCGAGATCGACAACACCGACTCTGACTTCGATCGCGAGAAGCTCCAGGAGCGGCTGGCCAAGCTCTCCGGCGGTGTCGCGGTCGTCAAGGTCGGCGCTGCCACCGAGACCGAGATGAAGGAGAAGAAGCACCGGGTCGAGGACGCGCTCCAGGCGACCCGCGCGGCGCTCGAGGAGGGCATCGTGCCCGGCGGCGGCGTGGCGCTTCTCGCCGCCCAGGACGCGATCAAGCCCGAGCTCTCCGACGATCCGGACGAGGGCACCGGCGCCAAGATCGTGCGTCGCGCGCTCGAGGAGCCGCTGCGCCAGATCGCCGAGAACGCCGGCCTCGAGGGTTCGGTGACGGTCAACGACGTCCGCAAGGCCAAGAAGGGCCAGGGCCTCGACGCCGCCAGCGGCGAGATCGTCGACCTGGTGGGCGCCGGGATCATCGACCCGGCGATGGTGACCCGCTCGGCGCTTCAGAACGCCGCGTCGATCGCCAAGAACATCCTGACCACGGAGGCGATCGTCGCCGAGATGCCCGAGAAGGAGACGGCGGGCGCAGGCGGTGGCGGTATGCCCGATATGGGCGGGATGATGTAATTCGCCGCCAACAGGCGAGTTGTCTTCCGGAGGGCCCGGCTCGACAGAGTCGGGCCCTCCGCGTTTCCGGGTCGGGGTCGGCGCCGGCCTACGGCTCGGCTGCCAGGCTCGCGTCCGCCCCGACCAGCGACCCGTACACCCCTCGCGTCCTGCGCGCGACTTCGGCCCAGTCGAAGCTGAGCACGTGCTCGCGTGCCTCGGCCACGAGCTTCGCCCGGGCGCTGTCGTCGGTCAGGATCTGGGCGAGGACCTCGCCCAGAGCGGCAGAATCGCGCGAGCGGAAGCGCAACCCGACCGTCCCGTCGCCGGGCACCACTTCACGCAGGCCGCCGGTGTCGGCCACGATGCACAGGCACCCGCACGCCATCGCTTCCAGCGCCACCAGCCCGAATGGCTCATAGATCGAGGGGACAATCGTGACCTCGGCGATGCGGTAAAGCGAGTGCAGCATGTCGTCGCCGACCCATCCGAGAAAGCTCCCGTGGCGCATCAGGCCCAGCCGGCGCGCCTGGTCGCGAAGCTCGTCCTCGGCCGTGCCCGAGCCGGCGACCACGAAGCGCACCCCGTCGACGCGGCCCCCGACCTGGGCCAGCGCGTCCAGCGCGAGGTGAAAGCCCTTCTCGTAGACCAGCCGGCCCACCAGCAGCACGAGCCGCTCATGCGGAAGGGCGAAGCGGGCCCGCAACCGATCAAGCCCCTGCGCCGGCTCCAGGTCGCGCGGGTCGACGGCGTTCTGGATCACCGTGATGCGCCCGACCGGAGCATCGAGGACCGTCGCGACGTGGCCGCGCATGTAGTGCGAGCAGGTGATCACGCGATCGGCCGCCGCCACCATGTGGCGCTCGACGGCGTGGATGTGGGACTGCGGATAGCCCGTGACCCATCCCTGGTGGCGCCCGAACTCGGTCGCGTGCACCGTCACCAGCCATGGGCAGCCGATGCGCTCAGCCAGGCGCTCCGCCACCTCCGCGACGAGCCAGTCGTGGGAGTGCACGAGATCGAACTCGAGCCGTTCGCACAAGGCCTCCCCGAGCTCGTACATGTCGGCGTTCATGCGGTCGACCCAGCGGACGAACGCGTGCACGTCGCGTGGGAACTCCGGCTCGCGCACACGGTGCACGACGACCCCGTGGCGGACCTCCTGGGCGGGAAGATGCCCGCCGCTGCGCGAGAGGACGTGCACCTCGACCCCCTCGCTCGCGAGGTGCTCGGAGAGCTTTCGCACGTGGCGCGAGAGGCCACCCTCGATGACCGGCGGATACTCCCAGGACACCAGCAGGACGCGCATGGTTCGGGGCGGCACCCTATCGGAGGCGGCCTCTGGCCGAAGAGCCCAGACCGCGTGCCGGAGAAAGCTTTAGGAGGAGCGAAGCCCGGCGGGCTCGGGCTTGCGCCTCGACGACCTGCGCGCCTTGCCGTACGGGCCCTCGAAGAGCATCAGCGAGAGCGTCGCGTGCATCGGCTGGTCCCCCGAGCTCACGAGCCGCGACTGGGCCGCCTCGGAGACCTTTGCGATCCGATCGCGGATCTCTTCGAGGAGCCCGGCGAGCTCGTCGAATCCCCGCTCGTCGAGCGCGAGCGTCTCCCGGCTGAGCTGTACATCGGCGCGATCGAACCCCCCCTCCTCGGAGGCACTGACCGCGGCGGCCTCCAACCGTGCCAGGGCCACGCTGACGAGCTCGAGTCTGGTGCGGGCGGAGGCTGCCGCCCATTCGCGCTGGGCCAGCGCCGCCCCGAGCTTGGCTCGGTACCAGTGCTGCACGGCGCCCCGGCGCTGGGCCGTCCTGACGAGCTCGATCATCTTCAGCCGCTCGAGCTCGCGCACGTGATAGCTGACCACCGGCAGGGAGCTCTTGAGCTCGCCGGCGAGTTCCTTCGGGCTCAGCACCTCTTCGTCCAGACGCGCCAGAATCGCCACTCGCAGAGGGTGTGTGAACGCTTTCAGCAGCCGCAGCGAGTTGCGGCTGTTGTTCTTACGCCCCGGGCGATGATTGTTCCGTGTCCCGGCGCGAGCGTTTGCCTGACCCATTTGTGCCCCCTCTGTTCGGCGGCACTCTACAGATTTAGGGACTTTTGGGCGAGAAAACCGGGGAGGAGCTCAGCGCTCCACGGCCTCCAGGGGACGCGGACCGGGGCCGACGTATTTCGCGGTCGGCCGGATCAGGCGGCGCTCGCGTTTCTGCTCGAGGATGTGGGCCGACCACCCCGCGGTGCGCGCGCACGTGAACATCGACGTGAACAGCGCCGGCGGGACGTCGGCAAAGTCGAGCACCACCGCGGACCAGAACTCGACGTTGGTGGCGAGCACCCGGTCGGGCTTGCGCGCCTGCAGCTCCGCGAGTGCCGCCCGCTCGAGGGCCTCGGCGACCTCGACCCGTTCAGACCCCAGCCGGCGCGCCGCGCTGCGCAGCACCCGGGCCCGCGGATCCTCTGCCCTGTAGACGCGGTGCCCGAAGCCCATCAGGCGCTCGCCGCGATCGAGCACCCCCTTCACGTATCGCTCCGCGTCGCCGCTGGTGGCGACGTCGTCGAGCATCTTCAACACCCGCGAGGGCGCACCGCCGTGAAGCGGTCCCGAGAGTGCCCCCACGGCCGCCGATAGGGCGGCCGCGACGTCGGCGCCCGTCGAGGCCACCACCCGCGCGGTGAAGGTCGAGGCGTTCATCCCGTGTTCGGCGGCCGAGATCCAGTAGGCGTCGATCGCCTCGACATGCTTGGGGTCGGCCTCGCCGCGCCAGCGGATCAAGAATCGCTCGGGGATCGAGCGCGCCCGATCGATCTCCCGCTGGGCAACCGGGGGTCTGCCGATGCCTCGAGCGGACTGGGCGACGAACGAGAGCGCCATCACCGAGGCGCGCGCGAGGTCGTTCCGGGCCTGCTCGTCGGAGATGTCGATCAGCTCGCGGAAGCCCCACTGGGGCGCGAGCATCGCCAGCGCCGATTGCACGTCGACGCGCGGATCCCCGGAGCGAATGCTCAGTGGGTGGGGCTCGGCGGGCGGCAGCCCGGGCAGCAGCCGGCCGTCGACGAGCAACCCCCAGACCTGCTCGAACGGCACCCTGCCGACGAGCTCCTCGATGTCGACTCCGCGGTAGCGGAGCGAACCGCCGGCCCGGTCGGGCTCGGCGATCTCGGTGGCGAAGGCAACTACGCCCTCGAGGCCCGACTGGACCTCGGCCGTGGCCGTCATTTGCCCACTGCGCTCGTCATTCGCGGAAAGGCTAGCCGGATACGCTCCGGTGCATGGAGGAGCTCCTCTTCCGCTCGGCCGTGGAGCTCGCCGCGATGGTCCGCTCGGGAGAGGTGAGCGCGCGTGAGCTCGTCTCCGCCTCGCTCGCTCGCATCGAGGCGCTGCAGCCCAGCATCAATGCCTTCACCCACGTCGCCTACGACGCCGCGCTGCGATCGGCGGACCAGATCCCGCTCGGCGATGCCCGGCCCTACGCCGGTGTGCCGATCGCGGTCAAGGACAACCGGCCCGTCGCGGGCATGCCGCTGACCATGGGCAGCGACCTGTTCGGTGGCTACGTCGCCGAGCGCGACTCGTTTCTGGTCCGTCGACTGCGCGAGGCGGGGTTCGTGATCGTGGGCAAGACGAACCTTCCGGAGATGGGGATTCTGCCGACCACGGAGCCAAGACGGTTCGGGCCGACCCGCAATCCGTGGCGGCTCGAACGTACGCCCGGTGGGTCGAGCGGCGGTTCGGCGGCCGCGGTGGCGGCGGGGATGGTGCCGCTCGCCCACGGCAACGACGGCGGAGGCTCGATCAGGATCCCGGCCGCGTGCTGTGGCCTCGTGGGGCTCAAGAGCGCACGGGGACGGATATCGGTGGGCCCCGAGTCGGGGCAGAGTTTCTTCACCGTCGACGGCGTCCTGACGCGCGCGGTCGCCGATTCGGCAGCGGTGCTCGACGTGCTCGCGGGCTACGAGCTCGGGGACGCAAACTGGGCACCGCCGGCGCCGGGAAGCTACTCGGAGCTCGCGCAGACGAAGCCGCGCGGGCTGAGGATCGCACTGGCACTCAACGAGCCGCTGGAGGCGGAGCTCGACCCCGTCTGTGAGGGGGGTACGCGCGATGCGGCCCTGCTGCTCGAGTCCCTGGGGCATACGGTCGAGGAGGTCGAGATGCCGTGGTCGGTCACGGGACTGCTCCAGGACTTCACTCGCACCTTCGGGCCCCACGTCTCGACCCAGACGCTCGCGGGCGGGCTGCTGCGGGGACGGGAGACCACCGAGGCCGACGTCGAGCCGTTGACCTGGGCGATGTGGACGAGGACACGCAGCCAGGGCACCCTGTCCTACCTCAGCGCGCAGGGCCGGCTCGAATCGGTTGCGCGCTCGATCGTGACCTTTCTCGCGCCATACGACGCTTTGCTCACGCCGGCCCTGGCGCAGCGCCCGGTGCCGATCGGGGAGATCCACGGCCTCGGCCCCGAGCCCTGGGACCAGTACCACCGCTCGGGCCCGTTCACTCCCTACACCGCGATCATCAACGTCACCGGGCTGCCCGCGATCGTGGTGCCGCTCTACCAGGGCGAGGACGGTTTGCCGCTGGCCGTCCAGCTCGTCGGCCCTCCGGCGCAAGAGGAGGTCGTACTCGCGCTGGCGGCTCAGCTGGAGCAGGCAAACCCCTGGGCCGCACGGCGCCCGTCCGAGCTAGGGCGCGCCGAGCACCGCGCGCATTGATCTCGGGGTCACCCCCAGCCGCTGTGCGCCGGCAGGACCCCGCGGCGAGGTCAGCGAGACCTCGAGCAGCTGCGCCTCGTCCCAGGTGGCAGGGGCCGCCGGCCCCATCACGAGCTCCAAGGCCCGCAGCGCGGGACGCACGATCGCGGTGGGGATCGGCAACAGCCTCCGCGAGCGACCCAGGGAGCGCAGCACCGTCTCGACGATCGCGCGGTAGGACAGCGTCTCCGGGCCCGCCAGCTCGAAGCGCGCGCCTTGCGCGGTGGCGCCGTGGGGTCCGCGGGGAAGCGCCGCGACCACGCAGTCGGCCACATCGTCGGCGCAGATGGGCGCGAAGGTCGCCCGACCCGAGCCCGACAGCGGCACCACCGGCAGGACCGACATGCGCTTGAGCAGGCGCATAAACGGGTCCTCGGGCGAGTACACGATCGACGGCGCGAAGATGGTGTGGTCAAGCGAGGAGGACACGACCGCGCGCTCGGCGATCGCCTTGGCGCGCAGGAGCCGCGCGGGGTTGTCGTCCGAAGCGCCCAGCGCCGAGAAGAAGACGAAGCGCTGCACGTCGGCACGCTGCGCGGCGCGCACCAGCCGCCAGGTGGCGGCGCCGGCCAGGTCCTCGATCGAGCCCCTCGGCTGGTCCCTGATCGCGGCGGCGAGGTGAACCACCGTGTCGACGCCGCGCAGCGCGTGACGAAACGAGAACGGGTCGGCGAGGTCGGCGAGGGCGATCTGGACCTGCGCCCGCTCTGGGCCGAGCCGGCGCGGATCCCTAACCATGCACCGGACCTCCACGCCGGTCTCGAGGAGTCGGCGCAGCAGCGGGCGGCCGATCGTCCCGGTGGCGCCGGTGAGCAGCAGCACGGGCGTGCAGGCTACTGAGGGGCGGGCGGGGGGCGGGCGGGATGGCGGCGCCTTACAATCGGACCTCGAGCTATTAGGACACCCGAACAAGAGGAACCCCAACAGACATGGCCTACGTGATCGCCGAGCCCTGCATCGGCACGAAGGACAACTCGTGCGTTGAGGTCTGTCCGGTTGACTGCATCCACCCGACTCCCGACGAACCCGACTACGACAACGTCGAGATGCTCTACATCGACCCGGAGGAATGCATCGACTGCGACGCGTGCGTTGAGGCCTGTCCCGTCGACGCCTGCTTCGCCGAGGACCAGCTTCCGGAGGAGTGGCAGAAGTACACCCAGATCAACGCGGATTACTACGCGCGGCGGTGATTAGCCTGTAGTCTGTCGCTCGCCTGGATCGGGGCGAGTCCAATGGGACCGGTGATTCGACGGCTGGCTGTTCTTTTGACCGCGGCGGTGGCGCCTGGGGCGTTCGCCGCGGCCGCGTTTGCTGCCGGATCTCCAAGCTGGAGGCTCCAGAGGCTGCCCAATCTGAGCACGGCGCGCCAGATCGCCCTCTCCGGGGTGTCGTGCCCCAGGGCGAGGCCCTGCACCGCCGTCGGCTCGTACTACGACACGGCCGCGAACATGAGGGTGACGCTCGCCGTACGCTGGAACGGCAAGAAGTGGGTTACCGACCAAACGGTCAATCCGCCCGAGAGCGTGGGGGACAGTCTCAGCGGCGTGTCGTGCACTCCGAGATCCGCCTGTCAGGCAGTGGGGGCGATCTCCTACGGCGAGGCCGGCGACGACGCACTGGCAGAAGGCACTAGCGGCGCCTCGAGTTGGACCTATGAGCCTTTCCCCTTTATCACCGGCGCGTCGTCGAGCTTCCTTGAGGGAGTGTCGTGCAGTACGGCGAGCGCCTGCACCGCAGTCGGGGGATACTTCGTCGGCGCTTCCACCAACGAGCTAAACCTCGCCGGCCGCTGGAACGGCACGCGATGGATTGAGCAGGCCGTGCCGCTCCCGTCCGGGTCCGCCTCCGCCGGGCTGGATGGTGTGTCCTGCCCTTCGGCGACCCGATGCGTCGCCGTCGGTGGGCCTTCGGGTCACCCGTTCGCCGAAACCTGGAACGGCGGTGCTTGGACCGTCGAGGTGACGCCCATGCCCGTCGGCCTGAGCCCCGGCGGCCTTTACGCCGTGTCGTGTTCATCGACCTCCGCCTGCGTGGCAGTCGGCGACTACGTCAACAACCACGAACACACCGTGGCCGTGTCCGATCGGTGGAACGGCATGGCGTGGAAAATCGTGAAAGTCCTGAACTCGCCAGGTACCTCTGGAAGCAACCTCCTAAGCGTGTCCTGCCCATCGGCGAGCGATTGCACGGCCGTCGGCTGGTATTTCCGCGAGGGCAAGCAGGCCCCGCTCGCCGAAGGCTGGAATGGAAAGCAGTGGAAGATTCAACCGACGGCCAAGCCGTCACCATCCGGTCGGTACCCCCAGCTCGACGGCGTGTCCTGCTCCTCGAAGAGCGACTGCACGGCCGTCGGCTCATACGACAACAACGCTGGTAACCCCAAGGGCGCCTTTATCGAGCGCCGCCGATAGAGCGGGGGGTCGGCGCATGCGCCGATTCAGGCCATCGGCAGCGACATTCCCGCGGGCTTAGGGGCCGCCGCCGGGGCCGGCTCCTGCATCACGGGCAGCTCTACGGGCGAGAGCGCGATCAACCCCTGCGCCGCGTAGCGAATCGCCTGGGCCGCGGGGTCGTCGGGGTCGGAGAAGACGATCGGGAGGCCGGTGTCGGACTGTTCGCGCAGGGGCATCGTGAGCGGAATGTGCGCGAGCAACGGCACCTCGAGCTCCTGCGCGAGCAGCTCGCCGCCGCCTTCGCCGAAGATCTCGAACCGCTCGCCCGCCGGGGTCACGAACGCCGACATGTTCTCGATCACGCCCGCGATCTCGAGCTTGAGCTTCTCGGCCATCTGGGCCGAGCGGCGGGCGACCTTCTGGGCGACGGGCTGCGGGGTGGTCACGATCAGGAACTTCGACTGCGGCAAGAGCTGCGCGAGCGTCATCGAGACGTCGCCCGTCCCCGGCGGCAGATCGATCAGCAGGTAGTCGAGCTCGCCCCACTCCACGTCCTCGAGAAACTGCTGGAGCGCCTTGTGCAGCATCGGCCCGCGCCACACCACCGCGGCGTCCTGCTCGACGAAGAAGCCGATCGACATCACGTTGATGCCCGCGTAGGCGCGTCAGCGGCACGAGCTTGCGCTGGTCGTTGACGCGCGGGCGCTCGGCGCCGAGCCCGAGCATGCGCGGTTGCGAGTAGCCCCACACGTCGGCATCGAGGACGCCCACCTGCTTGCCCTCCGAGACCAGCGCGGCGGCGAGGTTCGCGGTCACGCTCGACTTGCCGACCCCGCCCTTGCCGGAACCGATGCAGATCACGTTCGCCACCTGCGCGAGCGACCCCTCGGGAAGCGCCTGCTCGTCCGAGCTTGTGGCCCAGCGCGGCGCGCTTCCTTCTCCGAGAGCACGTCGAAGGAGACGTTGACGCCGCTGACGCCCTCGAGCTGGCGTATCGCGCTGTCGACTCCGGTCTGGAAATGGCTTCGGATCGGACAGCCGGGCGTGGTCAGCGAAACCATCACGTCCACGACGCCGTTGTCGTGGACCTCGATCGAGCGGACCATCTCGAGCTCGACGATGTCCCTCCGGAGCTCGGGGTCGATCACACTCCTCAGGGCGTTCAGGACTTGGTCTCGTGTTGGCATGCACCCATTCTGGCAAATGGCCTTTAGGGACACATAACCCTCGTGTCCACCTGGGCTCTGCCCGAGTGGACACGCGGGTCATGTGCCCCAACGTCCTGGCCACTCCATGGCCCATGCCTGCCACGCTCCCGGCCCTGACGCCCCTACGAAGCCTGCCGACAGTTATGGGCATTTGGCTTTTGGCGAACTTAGGAGTGTGGCCCGTCTTTGAGGGCACGTGACGCGGCGGATTCACTCGGGCCGGGCCCAGGTGGAGCCGGGGCGTCACGTGCCCTTAAAGACCGCCGGGGCCCCACTTCAGTGAGACCCCCGGCGGTTGAGGGAGGAGAGGGTGCTGCATTCGCCGGCGAAGATATGAGGCCGGCGAACCTCTCCCGCCGCGGCGCTCTCCTTCGCCGAGCGGGGGAAGCCCTATCTACGCGACCGAGTTCAGCCGACCCTGGGCGTCGCGAGGATCTTCTCGACGCGGCCCGTAAGCGTGTCGGACTGCTTCTCGATGTCGCGACGTACCGAGCGTACCTCGCGCTCGAGGCGCCGGCGGTTCTGCCGGAAGGTCCGCTCGACGCTGCGGCGGCGCTGGCGCAGCTCGCGCTCCATGAGCGTGCGAGTCCTGCGGACGCTGACGCTCGAGGCGGTTGCGCGCGGTGGCGCCGCGGCGCTCGTAGCGCTTGAGCTCGCGCTCGAAGCCGGTGCGCGTGCTGTAGCGCGTGGTGAAATCCCGCACGGTCGAGACCAGGTTGTCGCGGGCCACCAGGCTCGCGCCAACGGGCACGAGCACGGCGCGCTCGGCGAGGACCTGCGCCTGCCCGACACGCGTCTTGGGCTGCGTCTGAGTGCTGGTCTGCGGCGGCGCGGGGTGCTCTTCCGGGTCGTGGTTGTCTTACGTGTGGTGGCGCGTTTGGGGGCGCCGCTTGGGGTCGTGGTAGCCATGTTGAAGGTTTCTCCCTCTGGAATTGTGATCTCCAGACAATGCGGCGGCGGCGTTGACCACCGAACGTGTGTTTGTACACCCGGGGCGGAAGCCGAGTTACAGCGCTCGCGCGATCCAGGCCGCGGGGTCGTCCAGCTCTTCGATCGTAGGCAGCGTCTCTGGACTGGTGAAACACGACTTGTAAAGCTTCGGTACCGGCCTGCCGCACGACGGCGTCGCAGAAGCGCTTGCCCTGCTCGTACTGGCGCAGCTTCATGTCCAGACCCAGCAGGCGGCCCGACGCAACCTCGCCAGCAGCGATTGTGACCGTCTGCGGCGGTCGAGCGCTTCGCGCAGCCGCGGCAGCGAGGGCAGCAGATCGGGCGCGACGGCGTCCATGACGTGCTCGGCGTGGCCCTCGATCACCGCCATCACCGCCTGGACTCGCTCGAGCGTCTCGCGCTCGGCGGGACTTGCGACGACCGAGACAAATCGCCGTGGCGCAGCGCCGAGAGCACGCGCTTGACTTCGTCGCCGCTGGGGACCCGCAGCCGGCGGGGGTTGTCGAGCCGCAGCTCGGCGCCTTCGAGCAGCTCGCGCACGAGCGCAGCCAGATGGCCCTGCAACCACGGCACGCCCGCGAACTGGACCGCGTGGGTGACCTCGTGCAGCGCCACCCAGGTCATAAACTCCTTGCTCCTCGGCGCCGAAGGCCTGCATCGCCTGGCCGAGGTTGGGGAGCACGAACAGCAGTCGCGGGGGGCGATCCTCGGCCGCCTCGTCAAGCAGGATCAGCTCGTACTGGCCGAGCACACGCTGGGCGAGGAATCCGACGACGACCCCGACCTCGGTCGAGAGCATGAGCCCCACCCCGATCTGCACGGCGGGGCGCAGTGGGCCTAGGCGATCGTCGGCGCGCTTGAGGACCGGATCGAGCAACAGGCGCATCGACCCCAGGTTGGTCCGCACCCACTCGCGGCGGCCGATGCCCTCGGGTGTGGGGAGGGGCGTTCGGGCGTCAGGCCCGTGTAGGCGGTCACCCGCCGCTCGGATTCGTCGGCCAGCGCGATGAGGTCGGAATGCGGGAGCCGGCTGTCGCCGCTGCCGGCGACGTAGCGCGCGATCCGCTCGGCCAGCGACCCAGTCGATCACGCCGCCACCTGCTCTAGCTCGCGCAGGCCGGCGAGCGACCTCGCGGCGACCACCGGCGCCCGGGGCGCCGCATCGAGCGGGGCGGCCAGAGGCTCGCCGAGACCCGGGAAGGAGACCAGGCCACCCGCCTCGCGTACGATCAGCTGGCCGGCGGCAGCGTCCACGCCCCGGCAGCGGCGCAGCGAGACCATCCCGTCGAAGCGGGCGCTGGCCACCTGGCACAGCGAGTGATTGCGATCGAGCCGAAGGCCCGCAGCCGGTAAGCGCAGCCGACCAGGCGATCGATGGGGCCTTCGACCCACCGCGGATCTGCGGATTCGATGCCGACCACCTCGAGCTTGCCATCTTTTGTCCTGCGCTCCGCGAGCGCCGGATCGAGGCGGGTGGTCCCCACCCATGCGCCCTCGCCTCGCCGCGCGTACCACTCCTCACCGGCCCCGAAGTCGTACACGAACGCGAACTCGACGTCCGCCATCGTCTCGCCGTCCGCGACGGCGATCGAGAGCGCGTAATGGGGTATGCCGCGCTTGGCGTTCAGCGAGCCGTCGATCGGGTCGACGATCACACGCACGCTGTCATCGCCGTAGTCGATCGCGCCGCGCTCTTCGGAGAAGGCGACGAAGCCGTACCCCTCGTCCCTCAGCTTGTCGAGCTCCCCGACCACCACGCCCTCGGCCGAGCTGTCGATCTCGAGCGTTCTGTCGCCTCCGCATCCCCGGGAGCCGGTCTCGCGGGCGCGGTCCTCCGTGGTCGGCGACTCCGCGAGAACCTGCTCGAGTCCGGCCACCGCGCGGCGGCAGACGCGCAGCCAATCGACGTCGAGCGCTGAACGGGTTGAAGTCATCTCGAACCTATGCTGTCAGACGGCGTGAGCGTGGACCTAAAGCGGCTGGAGGAGGTGAGCCACGGCGGTGGGCCGCTGGTGGTTGTCGGGGGCGCCGGCACGGGGAAGACATCGCTGATCGCGCGGCGCTTCCTGTGGCTCCTCGAGCGCGACGCCGAGCCGTCTCAGATCGCTGTGATCACCCCCTCCCGCGGCCGCGCGGAGGTCTTGCGCGAGCGGCTCGAGACAGAGCTGACCAGGGGCTACGAGGAGTTGCTGGTGGGAACGCCGGTGGACCTGGCCGCGGCCGTCATCGACAGGGCCGGCACGGGCGACACCGCCGCGGAGTCGCTGTCCGCGCTGCTCGCGCCGCGCGACAGGCTGGCGATGCTGCTCGAGCGACTCGACCAGCTCGAGCTGAGTCACCACGACTTCGCCGGCAGGCCGGCGGCCCTGCTGGAGAGGTTCGTGCGCCGCATCGACCGCCTCAAGGCAGAGCTGATCAGCGTCGAGCAGTTTGGCGCCTGGGCCGCTGCGCTCGATGGGCCGGAGGGGCCTCTGGAGCGCGAGTTCGCGGGGGTCTACGCAGCCCACGAGCGTCTGGTCGCCGAGGCCGGGGCGCTCGACGCCGGGGAGCTCGTGCGATCCGCGCTGCGCGTATGCGAGACCAGCGGCCCGGCCTTTGAGCACGCGCTCGCCGACGACGCCCAGGAGCTCGACTTCGCGGCGGCGACCCTGGTCCGGACGCTCGGGGCTCGGCTGTGTGTCACGGGCGACCCCGCGGGTGGGCTCAAGGGCCTGCGCGCGGCGAGCCAGGCCCGCATGGAGGCCTATACCGCGCTGGAGGGAGCCCGGGTAGTCGCACTGCACGAGAGCTTTCGCTGTGCGCGGAGGTTGGTTGAGGCCGCCTCGGTGCTGACCGCGACGACCGCGATGGCCGGCGCGGAGGGTGGGGAGATCGCGTTCTGGCGTTGCGAGAACGGCCGCGCACAGGCGCAGGCGGTAGCGGCAGACATCGAGCGCCTGCTCGGGCGGGAGGGAGTTTCGGCAGGCGAGGTCGCGGTGATCGTCCCGGAAGGGGGAGATGACGGCCGCTCGGTGGCCGCCGCGCTCGAGGAGCGCGCCGTGGCGCACCGGCTGGTCGGCGAAGCGGCCTTCTTCCAGCGGGCCGAGATCCGCGACCTGCTCGCCTGGCTGAGGCTGCTCGTGGACCCCAGCGACGCCGCCGCGGTGGTGCGCGTCCTGGCACGGCCGCCCGTCGAGTTGCGCTCTGTCGACATCGCGAGGTGCACGCAGATCGCCCGCCGGCGCAAGCTCGACATGGTCGCCGCGCTGGCCGCGGCGACGGAGTCTCCGCAGGTGCCGCCGGAGGCGCGCGAGCGGATCCGTCACTTCCTCAAGCTCTACCGCGCGGCCGTGCCGGCGCTCGACAGCACGCGGCCGGAGGTGTTCGTCCACAGGCTCATCGAGCGCCTCGGCCTGCGCCGACAGCAGCTCTTCACGGCCCAGGCCGACGTGGTGGAACGCCTCCAGGCGCTGGCCCGCTTCGGGGAGCTGGCGGCAGCGCACGGGCGCCGGGCGCCGCAATCGACGCCGCGCGAGTTCGCGCGCTCCATTGCCGCGGTGGCGGGGGTCGGCCTGCCCGAGTACGAGGAACCGACGCTCGCGGGAGCCCGCGCCGTCCAGATCGTCGGACTGACCGCGACAGGGGGACTCGAGGCGACGCACGTGTACGTGCTCGGACTCCACGCGGGACTGCGCGCCCACCACGCCGAGCAGGTCCCCGACGCCCTGCTCAGCGAGAGCCTGCCCGCGGCGTCCGACCAGCAGCGGACCAGGGCGTTGCGCCAAGCGCTCTACGTCGCGCTGACCAGAGCGCGTACGCGGGTCGTGCTGTGCTGCCCGGCGGCGGGGGCGCAGGATGCCGCGCAGCCCGCGCCGTCGGCTCCGGTGGAGGAGCTGCGCCGCGCGTTGGAGGCGCCCTGGGAAGAGAAGGCCGAGGAGCTCTTCGGTCCCGCCGAGACGCTCCATTCGACCTACCGCCTATTGCGCGACGAGCTGCTGGACGCGACGATGCGCGCGGGCGGACGCCTCGGGGAGTTGCGCCTCGACACGGACCTCGACATCTCCCACGCGGTGGTCCGCTATCTCGAGTTGCTCAAGGTCGCCGCGCTCGTGGCCAGGCCCGAGGGACAGAGCCTCGCCGAAGCGCTGCGGGACGTCAACGCCCGCATCCTCCAAGCGGCCACGGCGGAGCAGAAGGAAATACTCTCCTCCTCGGCGCTCGACGAGTACCTGCTCGACTCCGAGCGGGACGCTCGGCGGCGGGCCCGAGTGCTCGCGGCGAGGGACGAGCCGTCGCTCGAGCCTTTCCTCGCGCGCCGCGGCGGGGGAATCATGCTCTCGGCCTCGGACATCGACACCTACAGGACGTGCCCGCTGCGATACAAGTTCGCGCGCGTCTTTCGCATACCGCAGGAGCCTTCGCTGCACCAGCGCTTCGGGATCGTCGTACACCAGGTGCTCGAGCGCTTCCACGCTCGCACCGGGACGACCGGGACGCTCGCGGAGCTGCTCGGGTTGCTGGACTCAGGCTGGCGCCGGGCCGGGTTCGCCGACAGCGAGGAAGAGCGTCAGCTGCGCGGCAAGGCGGTCTCGGCCCTGACGCGCTACCACGCGCGCTTCCAGGCCGAGGAGGCCCAGCCGGTGTGGTTCGAGCGGCCGTTCACGTTCCGCCTCGGTCCTCACATCTTGCGCGGACGCGTCGATCGCGTCGACCGGCTACCCGGGGGCCAGTACGAGCTGATCGACTACAAGACCGGCCGTCCCAAGGACTCGACCCAGCTCGCCGACGACGTGCAGCTCTCGGTGTACGCGCTGGGGGCACGCGAAGCGTGGCAGCTCGAGGCGTCCCGCCAGGCTTACTACTACCTCCTCGACGACGAGAAGGTCGCCTTGCCCGAGGGCGAGCGGGCCGAATGGGTGCGAGAGGCGGCGCTCGAGGTGGCCGAGGGCGTCCTCGCGCAGGAGTTCGAGCCCACGCCATCATTCGCGGCGTGCTCGGTCTGCGACTACCGCCTGCTCTGCCCGGCGGCGGAGGTCTAACTCCTCGAGTCCTCGCGCAGGAGCGTCGGCGATCGTTCGCCGGCTACCCGGTCCCGCCGTCGCGCTGGCGCAGGAAGCGCTGGAGGTCGCGCGCGATCGTCTCGCCGGAGGGCAGTGAGGTTGGATGGTCCTCCTCCTCGCTTGACTCGGCGGCCTGCTCCAGGCGCTCCACGAATGCCTGCACGTCGGGGTCGCTCTGCACGGCGAGGTTGATCTGGCGCTCGTACTCCTCGGCGGCTGTCTCGAGGCTCGAGGCGTCGATGGCGACGCCGACGAGGCCCTCGAGCTTGCGCACCAGAGCCAGCGCGGCCTTCGGATTGGGCGTCGCGGCGATGTAATGGGGTACCGCGGCCCACAGGCTCGCCGTGGGCAGCCCCCCCTTCGTGCATGCCGCGTGCAGGACGCCGAGGATCCCCGTGGGGCCCTCGTAGCTCGAGCGGGAGAGGTCTAGTCGCGAGACCAGCGCGCCGTCCGACGCCAAGCCGGTCACGGCGACGGGGCGCGTGTGGGGCACGTCCGCCAGCAGCGCGCCGAGCGTGACGACCATCTGCGTCCCAAGGGCCTCGGCGAGCTCGACGATCACGTCGGTGAACGAGCGCCAGTGGTACGAGGGCTCGGCGCCTGAGAGCAAGACGAGGTCCCGAGGAGCTCGGGGAACCCTGACCTCGAAGAGCTCGACCTCGGGCCAGACAATCTCACGCGTCTCGCCGTCGACCAGCTTGACCTGGGGCCGGGTCGCCTGGAAGTCGTAGAATTCCTCGGGATCGATCGTGGCGAAGCGGCGGCCGCTCAGCCCGGCCCCGACGAACGAGAGCGCCGTCGAGGCGGCGTCGGCCGCGTCGTTCCAGCCCTTGAAGGCGCAGATCAATGCAGGCGCCCGCAGGCTGTTGGGACGGTATTCCCAGCGCAGTGGTTGCATCAACTCACCGTACATCATGGGCTGTGGACGCTGACACGGTCACCGGCGATAACAGGCTTCCCCGCGAGGCTCGCGCTGACGCCTAGGGTTCGTCGATAAATAAGTGCGCAGTTGAGACGTTCGAGGGGCGAGCGTGGCAAGGACGCAGGACCGAAGGCGTAGCAGCGCTCCGTCGAGGTCCGAGGACGCAGCGAGGCGATGCCCATTCGGACGGCTCAACCAGCAGTCATTTATCGACGGGCCTAGGATCATCTCCGGCGCGGCAGGGGCCTGGTGGCCCATCCCGTCTTCAAAACGGGCAGGGCGGGGAAGCCCCCCGCTTGGAAGGTTCGATTCCTTCGCCGCGTCGCTCAGGGGAGACGTTTGCCCGTGTGGAGCGCCGGGCGGCGGGCAGTGGTGGCCCCCTGGCCTACCAGGCGAGAGCGAGACCCGGAGCGGACCTCGCCGGGCCCCCGCCGCGGTCTGCGACTTGTCTTTAGGTCAGGAGAGAAGTCCCCCCGGGCCGGAGCGCCGACCAGGCCCGCGCCCCGAGGACGAATTCGTGTCCTCGCTCCAGTGGTCGCAGGGTTTCTTTCGGAGAGGCGGTGCGGGCTCGCTGCCGCTCTGTTTAGGGCACTATGTAGTTGACCGATGTCCCCCAGTTCGCCATGCCGTCCCTGGTCCCGCCGCAGGTCCCGATTTTGTTGGGGTTGTATGCGGACCCGGTGCAGTTCGGATACTGGATGTACTCGTTGGCGAAGTAGATCCGCCCGCCGAAAACCGGTACGAAGAGCGCCCAGCTGTAGTCTCCCCAGCGCGGGCGGGTCGGGCCGGGGAAGCCCTGGTACTCGGTGAATCCGTCCTGCGGGGACTGGCCCAGATTCGCGACGTTGATCGTGGAATTGAGCAGGCCGTTGGAGGTGCTGGTCAGCCTGCCGAAAGCGCTGCTCGGGAAGAAGCCGCCGTGGTCGGCGCCGGTCGGGCCGCCGTTGCCGTTCAGCGTGAAGTCCATGATCCCCCGGCCGCCACTGGTGGGCGTCGCGGCGATGGACGGGAATTCCAGGTCTTCGTGCCTCGCTGTGACGTACCCCTGGCTAGTGAGAGTGAACTTGCCGGTCTTGTCGAACGAGCGGGTACCGACTACCCAGTACACCCCGCCCTGGTGGATCTCCGCGTTGGCCCTGGTGTATGTCTGCGCGATCTGGGTGGCGGTGCCTCCCCAGAGCTGGCCTTGCGCCTGCGCGACCTGCGTCATGAAGTCGCCGTTAGATTGGATCCCGCCCTCCGGGCAGGGGCCCGTGGTGCCGGAGATGACGCCGCAGTCGTCCCCTAGCGGTATCGGGCCGGACTTCTGCGCGCCGACGGAGGCCTGGAAACCGTTCACTGTCAGCTCGGGATCGAAGTAGCGATCCACGCCGGAGAAGAGCTGGCCAGTGAACCGGATGCCTGCGCCACAACTGGCGCAGCCGCTGCTGTTGAGGGCGGACAGCCCGGTCCACGCCCACGCCGCGATCCGGTTGTCACCGGAAGTCGGCGAGACCGCCGCGAACCCGTAGAAGTCCAGCGAGCCCAGCATGAACCCGGTGCCACCATGGTTGTTGTCGAACTGGCCCGCCGTCGGCTGCGCCGGGATCACCGCCACCCAGCAGGTGATGCCGCCCATGTGCAGCACGTTGTCGCGGGCACAGGTCCCGTCCGGAGTCTTGATCAGGCCCATGTTCTCCCGCGCCACCGTGACCGCCGGGTTAGGCTTCCCGCTGGCCAGCACAGTAGGCAGGCCCTGCTCGAGCGCGCTCTTCCGGAACGCGAACTCCTGCGCCCCGTTGAAGAACCCGCCGCCGAAACCGGGCAACGACGACGGAAGCAGCGGGAACTCGTCATAGAACATCAGGAAGGCGTCCCGTGTCACCGAGATCTTCGCGAAGTCGTTGAGCAGGGACGGGTAGCCCGGCTCGGCCGGGTTGTAGTCGGCGTTCGAGAAGTACACGTGGTAGGGGCCGAACGGGCTGTTGCCGTCCGTGACCGCGATGCCCTCCATGCATGCGTGGGCCGCGCCCGCGAAGCAGCCGGTAAACGCGCCGCCCTTGGACTCCGGGCTGGCCGAGACGATCTCGGTGAAGAACCAGTGCCCACCGTTGGCCGAGTCGTACACGCAGGAGGGGTCCCCGCCGCTGCTCCAGTGCCGCTTCCCGAGGCCCATGATCGTGTCCAACGAGATCGGCGCGGATTGGCGCTTCAAAGCGGTGTTGAAGACCAGGATCTCGCCGATGTTGTTGGGCTCGACCACTGACCCGTTGCCGGCGCACAGGCCCTGATCCGGAGGCTCGATGTCCTTGGGAAGCCCAGCGGGGGGACCAGGGGCGAATGCTCCGCGCTGTCGACCGCGTTTAAGCCCTTCACGGCGGTGGCGCCACCCTTCGACGTGCTGATCAGGTCACAACCCGGGCCCAGCGGCAGGCAGCTCACCGACGGGAGCGGGTTGGAGGGGCTCAGAGCGGCGACCCGGCGCCGTTGAGCAGGGGAGAGATGGACATGGTGCAGAGCCGGCGCCGGCATAGCCCGCGCGGGCAGCGCCCTGGATCCCCGACCGGTGCCCACCCGGGGGCCCGCTGCGGCCGCCGCGGTGGACGGCGTGTTCAGCGGGCCGCTCAGCAGATGGCAGTCAACGCGGCAGCCAGTGGCCGCCGGGCCGGCGAATGTCGGCGAATAAGTGCCCAGGCTCGATGACTGAACAGAACCGGCTCTCCCGGCGCTCGGGGCTCGGGCGCTAGAGCCGGCGGCCGCCGATCCCCCGACCGCGACCATTAAGGCCACCGCTAACGAAACCACAGAGAGCCGGATAAACCACGTGCGCGCCGCCTTTCCGAGCATGACGCCTCCTCTGTCCGCTAGATGACCCTCACCGGCTCGCTTTCCACGCCGGAAAGCCGACCCTAACCCCGGGCGCCTGGCCAAGTCAAGAGACCCAAGTTAGATTCCTACAGCGCTCGCGCGCGAGAGCAGCACGAGCGGTCGCGGCTCACCGGTACGGCCGGTCACCGTCGCGACGAGCGTCTGGTCGTCCAGCGAGACCTCCTCCAGGCTCACGGGAATGAACCCCGCCGACTCGCCAGGAACAGCGGCTCCTCCAACCACGCCGCGAGCAGCGCTGGGCGGTCGCGGGCGCCGGCGTGGATTACGTTTGCCGCCTCGAGCACGAACTCCAGCTTGGAGGTCTGGTCACCCCACCGATACAAGCTCGCGTCCGAGGATCGCCGCGACCAGCGGCTCCGGGTGAAGCTGGGGCACCAGGTGGCCGGCGCCCGGGAGCAAGACGAGCCTCGCCCCGGGGATCTGCGCGGAGAGCATGCGCACCGCCGCCGTGGGAACCGTGCGGTCGGCGGCACCGGCCAAAATCATCGTCTCGCACGAGATTCGATGAAGCTCGCGCTCCAGGATCGGGAGATCTCGGACCATCGCGCGCTGCTCCACCACGAATGCGCGCCACGCCGACGGAGAGAGAAGCGTGCGCGCGAGTGAGCCCAGATAGGCAGCGTTCACCCTGAAGCGCCGTGCGAGTTGCCGGCGTACCGGAGCGGCGCGCAGCGCGAGGCCGCTTGCACCGAGTACGACGGCGCTGGCGAGCGAGCCGACCAGGGGCAGCGCGAGCAACCGGTCGACCTCATTTAGCGAGTTGGCGTTGGCCGCGGGCGCCACGAGCACGAGCCGCTGCACGCGGTCCGGATGGTGGATCGCGAGCCACGCGGCCACCCCACCGCCGAAGCTGTGCCCCACGACCGTCGCGCGGTGCACGCCGCTCGCGTCGAGCGCGGCGAGCGCGGCGCGGCCGTTGACCTCCAGCCCGGCGGCGGCGCTGTGGCCGTCCCACGCGGGGCGGTCGAGCGGCAGCGCCTCGGTGCCGCGATCCAGCAGGGCGAGCACCGGTGCCCAGTCGCGCCCGCTCCCCGGCTGGCCGTGCAGCAGCAGAATCGTTCCGGCGCCGGGCGCCCGGCCGCTCACGCTTGGGCCTCGCCCTCGTCGCCCGCGCCCTGTTCGCCGCGGATGCGCAGGTATCGGCGGACGAACTGCGCCGCGACCAGGACCATGAAGACCGCAAACAGCACCTTCAAGGCGCGCCCTGAGAGGACGTTCGCGAGCGCGACCCCGCCGGCGACGCCGAGGGCGGACAGGATTCCGAGGATCGCCCCGTCGCGCAGCCTCACGTTTCCGTAGTGGTACTGGCGGGCCGCGCCGACGAGCGCGACCGGGATGATGGCCAGGAGCGAGGTGGCCTCGGCCTTGACCTCGGTCAGGCCGAGCACCAGCGCCAGGGCTGGGACGAAGAGGATGCCTCCGCCGACGCCGAGCAGGCCACTCAGGATGCCCGCACACCCGCCCAGAACGGCGGCGGTAATCACGTCAGCACGAGGTCGACCGCTGCGCCCACCAGCACCGCCGCGAACAGCAACCCGATGATCTGCGTAGCCACCCGCTGCTGCAACCAAGTGCCCAAAAGCACGCCGGCGACGGCGGGCACCCCGACGAGCAGGCCCTTGGCGACGTCGACGTTGCCGTAGACACCCTGGAGAAGCGTCGCCATCGCGGCTATCACCGCGATCGCGCTAAGCGAAGTGCCCGTGGCCTCCCGCTCACCGTATCCCAGCCATAGGACCAGTAGAGGCACCATCACAGTTCCCCCGCCCACCCCGAGCAGTCCGCTGAACAGCCCCGCCCCGGTACCGGTGAGAGCCAGCTTAAGCGCGCGGCTCTTGTCCGGGCCCGCAGCCATGAGCGGGCATACTAGAGCGGTGTCCTCAGCCGTCCTGCCCGAGGCTCTAGCGCCCCTGCGCGCCGATCCGGCGCGCGCCGCGGTGCTGCTCGACATCGACGGAACGCTCGCTCCGATCGTTGAGCGAGCGGCCGAGGCGCGCGTTCCCGAGCCCACCCGCCAGCTCGTGATCGAGCTGGCGAAGAGGTACGCGCTGGTCGCGTGCGTGACGGGAAGGCGCGCCTCCGAAGCGCGCGCAATGGTCTCGATCGGGACGATCACGTATCTGGGCTCGCACGGCGCGGAGGTCCTGCGCCCGGGGTGGCTCGAGCCCGAGCTCGACCCCCAGGTGCAGGCGTGGGCAGGCCGGATGGAGAAGTTTGGGGGCTCGCTTGACCTCGCCGAGATGCGGCGCCGCCGGGTCCGCCTCGAGGACAAGGGTCGCCATCCTCGCCTTTCACTGGCGGGGCGCCCCCGACGAGGCGGCGGCCCGAGCCCTCGTCGAGGAGATCGCCCGCGACGCCGAGGCGGCCGGGCTTCGCCCTCACTGGGGTCGCAAGGTCCTCGAGGTGCGCCCCCCCGTTAAGTTCGACAAGGGGTCGGGGGTCGCCGCGCTCATAGCTGACTCCGACGTCGAAGCCGCCATGTATGTCGGCGACGACCGCACGGACGTGGACGCCTTCCGGGCGCTCGGCGAGCTCGCCGACGCAGGCACGATCGCCCACGCCGTGCGGGTCGGCGTGCGCTCCGACGAGGGGCCCTCCGAGATCGCGGAGGAGACCGACTTCCTCGTCGACGGCACGGAGGGCGTGAGGCGCCTCCTGGAGATGCTCGTGGCGGTCTAGGGCGTGCGTTTCACCGACTTCTTGCGCACAACAGTGCTGATCAGCGCCGCGGCGGCGAGCCTCCTCGCCGCGGTGACCGTGGCGGGCGCGGTGGGCAATGCGCAAGACGGCGTCGTGGCTGTGGCGGCGGGGTGGTGGATCGTGGCGGCGGCCTTCGGGATGTGGATCGGCAGACGGCGCGAGACGCGCCGAGTCGATCTCGAGCCTGCTCGCGGACGCACGCATGCCGACGACGTTGCCCGAAGTGCGCCCCTGGCGCACGGTGCTCAACAGGCTGTGGCCGCTCTTCCTGTGCACGCTCGGCGCGGCCGCGCTCGCGTTCCTGCTGCCGCAGGTGCCCGGCGTGGCGACGGGATTCGCGATCATCTGGGCGCTCGCATGGAGGCGCCAGGCCTCGGCGGTGGCGGCGATCGAGGAGCGCGACGGCGCGCGCTTCTACATCGACAAGACCTCCCCCATCAAGCCCATCAAGCTCGTGCGCATCCCGGGGTTCCGCTCGAACCTCTTCGAGCTAAACGGCTCGCAGAAGAGGCTCTCGACCGCACGCAACCCCGAATCTGACCTGCAAATGATTTCGCCTACATCCCCAGCCCTTCTGCGAACGGCTTCCACATCGGCCCCCTATTCATCCACGCCTATGGGCTGATGTACGTGCTCGCGGTGGCGGCCGCAGTGGTGGTCACCAGGTGGCTGTGGGTCCGGGTCGGAGGCGACAGGCGACCTCATCTACGAGCTCGTGGGGTGGGCCTTCCCGGCGGGCCTGATCGGGGGGCGGATCTACTTCCTGATCACCACCCCGTCGCAGATACCCCCACATTGGTGGGGACCGTTCGCGGTCTGGAAGGGCGGCCTGGGATCTGGGGCGGGATCGCCGCGGGTGTGGGTTGCGGCCTGTGGCGTCTGCACCGAAAGCGCATGTCGCGCGTCCAAATCAAGCTGCTCATGGACTGCGTGGCGCCCGCACTGCTGGTCGCCCAGGCGATCGGCCGGATCGGCAACTACTTCAACCAGGAGTTGTTCGGCGCGCCCTCCAAGCTGCCCTGGGCGCTCGAGATCTCGCCCGCCCACCGGCCTCCCGGATACCTGCAGTACGCCACGTTCGAGCCGACCTTCCTCTACGAGCTGATCTGGAACCTGCTGCTCGCCGGCTTCCTGGTCTGGGTGCAGCGGCGCCACCGCGAGAGCGTCCGGCCGCCGGGCATCTTCGCGCTCTACGTCGCCGGCTACTCGGGCTTTCGCATCTTCGAGGAGACCCAGCGGATCGACTATTCCAACTACTTCCTCGGTCTGCGCGTGAACTTCTTCATCGCGTGCGTCCTGTGCGCGATCGGGCTCCTGTGGTTCGTGGGCTCCCAGCGCGGCTGGCATCCGTCGTATCGGCTCCGGCGCAAGGAACCGCCGCCGCTCGAGCCGATCGCCGCCGTCACGACGGCCGCCCCGGCGGGCAGACCTCCTACGTCGCGTCCGCCGCGAGCGCCCGCGGGTCGCCCGGCGCGCCGCTCGCAGACCCCAGGCTGACCGCGGCCTACGCGTGCCCCGCGCGCGCCGGCTTGCGGATCGCCTGCAGCTCGCCCCAGGGACGGGTGTTGGCGACGTCCCGGAGCCCAGCCACGCGCGGCGGGCGGTGGCGATCCCGTAGCGGGCCACCTGGAATCCCGTGACCCGGTGCGAATCAGTATTGATCACGAGCATCGCCCCGGCTTCGGAGGCGGCCCGGGCATGGAGCTCGCTGAGGTCGCGACGGTCGGGGTTGGCGTTGATCTCGAGCATGGTCCCGGTCCGCGCGGCGACTTCGATCAAGGCCTCCATGTCGACCTCGTAGGGGGGACGGCGCTCGATCTTGCGTCCCGTGGGGTGGCCGATCGCGTCGACCAGGGGGTGCTCGATCGCGCGCACCATCCGCTGTGTCATCGCTGCCGCCGACATCCGAAACGAGGAGTGAACGCTGGCGATGACCCAGTCGAGCTCTTGCAGCACCTCGTCGTCGTAGTCGAGCGAGCCGTCGGGGAGGATGTTGACCTCGCTCCCCGCGAGCAGCTCGATGCCCTCGATCTCGGTGGCGCGGATCGCCTGCACGTGCTCGCGCAGGCGATCCGGCGAGAGGTCGTCGCCGAAGCCAAAGCTCGCGGAGTGGTCGGTGATCGCCAGGTAATCGTAGCCTGAGTCGCGGGCGGCCCTTCCCATCTCCGCGATCGAGGCGGTCCCGTCAGACGCGTCGGTGTGGCAGTGCAGATCGCCCTTGAGGTCCGCGCGCTCGATCAGGTCCGGCAGCTTCCCCTGGCCGCCAGCCTCGAGCTCGCCGCGGTCTTCGCGCAACTCTGGCTCGATGTACTCGAGACCCAGCAGGCGGTACACCTCCGCCTCGGTGGCGCAGCGATCGGTTTCGCCCGTGCTGTCGTCGAGTACCCCGTACTCGGAGACGTGCAGCCCCTTGCGCACGGCGGCGTCGCGCAGAGCCATGTTGTGCCGCTTGGACCCGGTCAGGTGCTGAAGCAGGTTGCCGAACTGGTCGGGCGCGACGATCCGCATGTCCACCGGGAGCCCGGTGTGGAGGCGCAGCCTCACGCCTGCCGCGCGCGGCGTCTGCGCCGTCTCCACTAGCTCCAGCTCGGATGCCCCGCGCGCCAGCGCCAAGGGGTCGGCGGCCGTCGCGATCACGTCGAGGTCCTTGACGGTCTCGGTCATGCGCCGCGCCGAGCCCGCGATCTCCACTCGCTCGGAGGCGGGGTGCGCTCGCAGCGTGGCGACGAGCTGCTCGCCGACCTCGAGCGCGCGGTCGAGCACGCACGCGTGCATTCGGTGGCCCTGCCGTGAGCCGCCTCGAGCGATTGGAGCATGCTCGCCTCGGCCTTGGCGCCGAAGCCTTTGAGCTTCTGGATTTGGTGTTCCTCGGCCGCTCCCCGCAACGCGTCGGGCGAGTCGATCGCCGAGCTCCTCGAACAGCCGCCGGGCCCGTCTTCGGGCCCAGCCCGGGGAGCCGCATGACCTCGAGCAGGCCGGGCGGGAACTTCGCCCTGCAGCTTGACCGTCGCCGGGATCGCTCCGTCGTCCGCGAGCGCCACGATCTTCTCCTGGATTGTGCGACCGACCCCGGGCAGCTCCGTGGCGCGGCCCTGACGCGCGAGTCGCGGTCACCGAGACGGGCGCCTCGCGGACCACTTTGGCCGCGTTGCGGTAGGCCACCACGCGGTGGACGATCGCCCCGTCGAGCTCGGACAGGTCCCCCAGCTCGTCGAGCGCCGCGGCGATCTCCGTGTTTGTCGGCTCGGCCATCGGGGAGCAGCCTACGGCGAGCTTGTCGCTCGGACCTTAGCTATACTTTGTGAAGTACCGGCGAGAGAGAAAAAGGAGCCCTGATGGCAGGCACGGTCACTGAAGTCAGCGACGACAACTTCCAGGCAGAGGTCCTCGAGGCCGACTGCCTGTGCTGGTCGACTTCTGGGCCCCCTGGTGCGGTCCGTGCCGCATGGTCGCGCCCGTCGTAGAGGAGATCGCCAATGAGCGCACCGGCAACCTCAAGGTCGTCAAGCTCAACATCGACGAAAACCAGAACACCGCGATCGCCTACGACGTGATGTCGATCCCGACGCTGATCCTTTTCAACCACGGGCAGGTCGCGAAGAAGATCATCGGCGCCTACCCGAAGCGCAAGCTCGAGGCCGAGCTGGAGCCCGCGCTCGCCTAGGCTGGGCTAGAGCGGCAAACGGTCCGGCTCGGAGGCCCGCTGAAGCCCTACGCGCAGCTCGCGCCCGTCGATCCATACGCTCTGACCGGCGTCCGCAGGACACCGTCGTATGGAGACCTCCACCGCGAGCGTCTCGCCGGCGATGTAGTGCTCGTGGGTCTGGGCAGCCGCGACCAGTTCGGGATCGCCGTCGAACGCCAGGGCGACGCGGTCGGAGACGTCCAACCCCGCCTCGCGCCGGGCCGCCTGGACGGCGTGGACGATCTCCCGTGCCCACCCCTCGGACCGCAGCTCGTCATCGAGCGATCAGCTCGAGCGCGACCGCGTGCGAGCCCTCGCGCTCGACCTGGTAGCCCTCGAGCGGCTTCATCGCCAGCAGCAGGTCGCCCGGCTCAAGCTCGTGCTCGCGCCCGTCCTACCGAGACGGCCACCGGCCGCCCGTCGCGCACCGCGGCCGCCACGCCGCGCTCCGTCGAGCCCTGCGACCGCCGCCGCCACGGTCGGCATCTGAGCGCCCGAACCGGGGTCCCAACGTGCGGTAGTTGGGCTTGACCTCGACCGTGGATAGCTCGTCGGCGGCGGAGACGAAACGCAGCTCGTGCACGTTGAGCTCCTCGCGCACCAGCGCGGCCAGCCGCTCGATCGCCTCCCGCTCACGGCCGGAGGCGACGACGATCGCCGCGCGCAGCGGCTGGCGAACCTTCAGCCGCGCCTGGGCTCTCGCGGCGAGGCCGAGGCGCACCGTCTCGCGTGCCGTGGCCATCGCGTGCTCGAGCTCGATGTCGCGCTCCTCCGCGACGGGGAAGTCGGTGAGGTGAACGCTCGCGCGCGAGCCGTCGAGGTTGTCGTAGATCTCATCCGAGAGAAACGGGCAGAACGGCGCGAGCAGCTTGGCCACTGTCAGCAGGCACCGCTCCAGCGTGGCGAACGCGGCCTCGTCGCCGTCCCAGAACCTCCGCCGCGAACGACGCACGTACCAGTTGGAGAGCTCGTCGAGGAAGGCGGCGATCGCCCGGCCGGCGGAGGTCGCGTCGTACGCGTCGAGCCCTGCCAGCGCACCTCGACGGTCGTCGCTTGCAGGCGCGATGACGCCCAGAGGTCGAGATCGACTCCGTCCCTCGCGCGCGCGCCGTCGCCTGGCTCGACCTCGTTCGCGCCCGCGTAGAGCACGTAGAAGTAATACGTGTTCCACAGCGGCAGCAGGAACTGCCTTGACCGACTCCTCGATCGTCCCCAGTGAGAAGCGGTACCCGGCCCACGGCTGGCGCGAGGTGAAGAAGTACCAGCGCACCGCGTCCGCCCCGAAGCGCTCGATCACCTGCCAGGGCTCGACGATGTTGCCCAGCGACTTGGACATCTTGCGCCCCTGCTCGTCCACGAGCAGCCCGAGGCAGACGACGTTGCGGTAAGAAGAGCGGTCGAAGAGCAGCGTTGAGATCGCCAGCAGCGAGTAGAACCAGCCGCGCGTCTGGTCGAGCGCCTCGCAGATGAAGTCGGCGGGGAACCGCTGCTCGAAGTGCTCGGTGCCCGGTCTGAGGCGCGCCGTACTGGGCGAACGGCATCGAGCCCGAGTCGAACCATACGTCGATCACCTCGGGCACGCGCCTCATCTCGCCGCTCGCACACGCCGACACGGAACGCGCACCTCGTCGACGAAGGGACGGTGGGGATCGCTGAGCTCCACGCCCGAGAGCTCTTTGAGCTCCGCCAGCGAGCCGACGACCCGCACGTGGCCCTCCGAGCACCGCCACACCGGCAGGGGCGTCCCCCAATAGCGCTCACGTGACAGCGCCCAGTCGACGTTGCCCTCCAGCCAGTTACCGAAGCGGCCATGCTTGATGTGCTCCGGATACCAGGTGACGGTCTCGTTGGCGGCGAGCAGCCGGTCCTTGACCTCGCTGGTAGCGATGTACCAGGATGGCTTGGCGTAGTAGAGCAGTGGCGTGCCGCAGCGCCAGCAGTGTGGATAGGAGTGGACCATATGTCTCGGCGCGCAGGAGGCGATCGCGGCGTCTGAGGTCCTCGATCAGATCAGCGTCGGCTTCCTTGACCCACCGGCCCGCGTAAGGACCGATCCGCTCGTCGAACGTGCCATCGAGCCGGACCGGGTTGATCGGCCGCAGTCCGTACTGCTCCCCGAGGCGGAAGTCGTCCTCGCCGAAGGCGATCGCCGTGTGGACGAGCCCTGTCCCTTCGTCGGCCGAGACGAAGTCTCCGGCGAGCACGGTGTGGCCCCTGGGCCCATACTCGCTCCGCGGCGATGAAGGGGAACGGCGGCTCGTAACGGGTTCCCTCGAGCGCGGCGCCGGGGAAGCGCTCGAGCAACTCGGCATCCGCGACCGAGGACCCGCTCGAGCAGTGCCTCGGCGACGATCCGCGACCGGGCCGGCGTCCGCGCCGCGAGCACGGACGTACGTAAGCCCAGGATCGATCGCGACCGCCGCGTTGGAGACGAGCGTCCACGGCGTGGTCGTCCACACGATGAGCTCGTCGCCCGCGCCTGGCGGGCCCGTGATCCTCGGCAACCGGCAGACGCACGTACACCGACGGATCCTCCACGTCGCGATAGACGTCTGGCTGCCCGAGCTCGTGGCTCGACAGCGTGGTCTGGTCGCGCGGGCAGTAGGGAACGACCTTGAGCTTCTCGTACAAGAGGCCCCGCTCGTGGATCGTCTTGAGCGCCCACCAGACCGACTCGATGTATGCCGGGGTCGAGCGTCCGGTAGGCGTTCTCGAGGTCGATCCAGAAGCCGATCCGCTCGGTCAGGCGGTTCCAGTCCTCGACGTGGCTGAGCACTTTTTCGCGGCAGCGGGCGTTGAACTCGGCGATCCCGAAGCGCTCGATGTCCTCCTTGGAGGTGAAGCCGAGCTCCGCCTCGAGCGCGAGCTCGACCGGCAGGCCGTGGCAATCCCACCCCCCCTTGCGCTCGACGTAGAAGCCGCACATGGTCTTGTAGCGCGGGAAGGCGTCCTTGAACACGCGGGCCAGCACGTGGTGCACGCCGGGCGGCGCGTTGGCGAAAGGTGGGCCCTCGTAGAAGCCCCAGTGCGGCCCGCCGCGGCGCCGCTGCAGCGATTGGGCGAACACGCTGCGCTCACGCCAGCGCTCGAGCACCTCCCGTTCGAGCGCGGGGAACGAGGGCTTTGACTCGACGGGGCGGTAGCGCGACGGCATGGGCGGCGAGATTCTAGGTGCGGGCGTGCGACGATCCCCTCGCCCATGCGCTTGCGGCTCTATCACCACTCGGACGGCGCGCGGGTCGCCTACCGCGAGGCCGGCACGGGCCCGGCGCTCGTGCTGCTGCACTCCCTCGGGCTCACGCACCGCGAGTGGGAGCCGGTCGTCGGCGAGCTTTCGGCACGCTTTCGCCTCGTGCTGCCGGACCTGCCGCTGCACGGCGACTCCGAGGACCGGCCGCGCCATCCCTACACGCCCGGCTGGCTCACCGAGGTGATCGCGGGCTTCTGTTCCGAGGTCGCCGGCGCGCGCCCCCTTGCTGGGCGGTCACGACATCGGCGCGGAGCTCGCCCTGCGGCGCGGTTACCACCGGCCAGCTCGAACCGGCCAGGCTGATCCTCATGTCAAACCGCCTACACCGCGCGGAACAGCTCGGCGGCCGGCGCCGCGCCTGGCGCGTCGCCTGCCGGGCGGCGGCGGTCCCTGGCCTCGACCGGCTGCGTGTCGCACGGCGCGACGCTTGCTTTCCGGCCCTCGCTCGGAGAGCGGCTCTCCGCCCAGGGCAACCCCGCGGCGCGTGACCTCATCCGCCATGCGATCGACGACGTAGGCGGCAACAGCAACCGCGCCCGCGCCGTGGGCGCGATTTGCGCGGCGCTGGCCCGTCGGGCCCCAGCGCCAGCTACTGGACGCCTACGAGAAGATCACCATCCCCGTTCTGCTGCTGTGGGCCGAGCAGGACCACGCCCACCCGCTCGCGGCGGCGCAGGAGGCACTCGACCTGCTTCCGGACGGGCAGCTGCGGAACCTCCCCGGAACGGGCTTCCTGATCGCCTACGACGACCCCGTCGGCGTGGCCCGCGAACTGATCGCATTCCTGGGTTAGCTAGCGTTCTAAGGCCAGATGGGCGTCGGAGGAGCGACAGCAGCTTTGGGGCGGCGAGACGGCCAAAGCCGTCGAGAACTTCCCCATCTCCGGCGAGCCGATACCCGTCGCGGTGGTGCGCTGGCTCGGGTCGCATCAAGGCGGCCGCGGCGCGCGTCAACGCCGAGCTCGGAAAGCTCGAGCCCGACGTCGCCGAGCGCATCGCCCACGCCGCCGACCGCGTCGCGGAGGGCGAATTCGACGACCAGTTCCCGATCGACGTCTTCCAGACCGGCTCGGGCACCTCCTCGAACATGAACGCCAACGAGGTGATCGCGACGCTCGCGGGAGAGGCGCGTCCACGCCAACGATCACGTCAACATGGGCCAGTCCTCCAACGACGTCTTCCCGTCCGCGGTCCATCTCGCGGCGCTGGCGCGAGGCAGCGGCGAGCTTGTCCCCGCGCTCGAGCAGCTCGAGGGCTCGCTGCAGGCGAAGGCCGACGAGTTCCGCGACATCGTCAAGTCTGGCCGCACTCACCTCATGGATGCCGTCCCGGTGACGCTCGGACAGGAGTTCTCGGGCTATGCCGCGCAGGTCAGGTTGGGGGCCCGTCGCGTCCGCGCGCGCTTCCCCAGGTGGCCCAGATTCCCCTCGGCGGTACTGCCACCGGCACCGGTCTGAACACGCATCCCGAGTTCGCGCCGCGCGTCCGGGCTCGTCTCGCCGAGGCCAGCGGGCTTGAGATCCGGCCCCCCGGAGGATCCCTTCGAGGCCCAGGGCAACCGCGACGCGCTGGTCGAGCTCTCGGGCGCGCTGAAGGTGGTCGCGGTGTCGCTGACGAAAATCGCGAACGACCTGGCGCTGATGGGCTCCGGACCGCGGGCAGGGATCGGCGAGCTGCTGCTGCCCGAGCTTCAGAAGGGCTCTTCGATCATGCCGGGCAAGGTCAACCCCGTCATCCCCGAGGTCGTGATGCAGGTCTGCGCGCAGGTGATCGGCAACGACGCGGCGATCACGATCGCAGGGCTCGAGGGCAACTTCGAGCTCAACGTGCGCGTGCCCCTGATCGCGCGCAACCTGCTCGAGTCGATCCGCCTGCTACTCGACGCCGGCGCGCGCGTTTGCCGAGAAGTGCATCGACGGCATCGAGGCCAACGAGGAGGGGTGTCGGCGCTCGGCGGAGTCGACACTGGCGGCTGCTACCGCGCTCAACCCCGCGATCGGGTACGACAAGGCCACGGAGATCGTCAAGGAGGCGGCCGCCTCGGGCAGGATGCTGCGCGACGTCGCGCTCGAGCATGGCGTCGACGAGGAGACCTACGACCGGGCCATGGACCTGCGCAAGATGGCGCAGGGCAACCTGTAGGCCTAGCTGGCTGTGGCGCGGGCGAGCGCGCTCGCGACGTGCTGCCAGCACCGTCATCGGCTGATACTTGACCTGGTCCCGGCTAACTCGGTTCGGGTCAAACCGGGCGCGTTTGAGCGCGAGATCCTTGCGCCGGTCACGGTCAAAGGCGCGACGGCTGGAATGGTACCTGTACCCGTCCACTTCGAAGACCACCCTCTCCTTGCGCCATAGGAAGTCGACCTTGTAGCCGCCGAGCCTCACCTGGGCCTCGGGTTCGGGAAGCCCGCCTTGCGGATCAGAGCCAGAAAGAGTCTCTCCGCCTCCGACTGAGTGATCGTGCCGTGCCGCGCCGCTCGAGCAGCGCTGCGCAGCCTTCCTGCGCCGCAGTGACCGATGGCGCGAGCGACGCGTCGCGAGTTCTGAACGTGGACGATCTGTAACACGATGAGCGCTTCATCGAGCTCGCGTTCGAGCTCGTGGATCGTCAGCGTCGCGGCGCGGTCGAGCAGCGTACGGGAGGGCGAGGTCACGGGGAGGCCTTGCTCGACGCGTATGTCTCGAGGAAGGAGTCGCCCTGGACGGTGGATACGAATGCCTGGCGTCTTGGGTGGCGGTGGCGAAGAACCATCAACTCCACCGGATCTTCGGCTGGCTCACAGAGCCCCCAGAGCCTCGCCGCACTGGCATGACTGAACAGCGCGTTTCGCCCGCACGCGAGCAGCGCGGCCGTCTCGCGGCCCAGCGGTACCTCGATCGCCGGCCGGACTGGTACACGGATTGATACAGACGGACGAGTCGCCCAGACGCGATGAGGCGCTTGATCGCGCTGTCTGTAATCCCTGCCGCGCGTAACTGATTACGGGTGACACGGCCTTGCTGGAGTTCGGCGATCTGTTCGACCCGCTCCTTCCGACTGCCCGCAACGACCACGGGGGCCCCACCCCCAGGACGTAAACGAGGTATGGCCCTGGATGGTCGCTATACGCCCATTGCGGGCCCGACCCTCCGAGGCAGGGGAGGTGGGTCCTCCTGTGGTCGCACGAGTGACGCTCACGCGCCAAACCTTGGCACCACAGATCCGTCACGACCCCCGCGCCCCCATCCTTTTCACACACGCCGCATCACCGCGTCGCTAAGCCGACACGGTTAGCCTCCCGGGCAATGCCCGGCCCGCTCCTCGCCGTCGACGGCCCGTTCGTGCTCTACCGCTCGTTTTTCGCGCTGCCCGACTCGATCAAGGGCACGGAGGACGCCCGATCAACGCTCTGCTCGGCGCCGTCAACGTCCTGCTGCGCGTCGCGGCTGACCGCGGCCCGCGGGCGATCGTGATCTGCTTCGGGGCCGAGGCAGCCGAATACCGGGTCGAGCTGTATCCGCGCTACCACGCTGATAGGCCCCCGGTCCCCGACGCGCTGCAGTGGCAGTTCGACCAAGCGCCCGAGCCTGTTCGAGGCCTTCGGCTGGTCCGTCGAGTCCGTGCCCGAGCTCGAAGCCGATGACCTGCTCGGTTCGCTGGCATCAGTCGAGCGCGCCGCCGGCGGCCAAACGCTGA
>CAVWMM010000003.1:0-287813 GCA_963756105.1 uncultured Solirubrobacterales bacterium | reverse complement strand
CTCCGCAGAAGAACGGGGCGCCACAGCAGGAACGGCTTCCGAAGCTTCCGAGAACACGTAGTCGAGCGGGAAGTCGAGGAACGCCGGCCCCGAGTGTGGAGAGATCGCGCTTCGAAAAGCCTCGTCGACGAGCGCGGGGATCCCGGCCGTGTCGGACGCCGTCGCGGCGAGCTTCACGAGCGGCCGCACGAAGGGGACGTGGTCGATCTCCTGGAGCGACCCCTGTCCCCACCGCAGCTGCGGGGCCCGCCCCCCGAGAACCACCACCGGCGAGTGGTTCTGCGCCGCCGACGCGATCGCGCTCATGCCGTTGGTCACGCCCGGACCCGCGGTCAGCGCACAAACACCCACCTCGCGCGTGACCTTGGCCCAACCCTCGGCGGCGAACGCCGCGGACTGCTCGTGGCGGACGTCGACGATCTCGATGCCCTCGGCGCGGCAGCCGTCGTAGATCGAGAACAGGTGGCCGCCCGAGAGCGTGAACAGCTTGCTGACCCCGTGCGCGCGCAGCCGCCGCGCGATCAGCCGGCCGCCATGGAGCCTCGTGCCCGTCTCCGTCGCCACGGCTACCGGACGCTAACAATCCTGTGTAGCCCGCGACCTACGATGGGTAGGGATCACCTGAAGGGCAAACGAGGAAGGGAGCGAAACATGACGACGCCCCAGATGCCTTCCGCTGACCACACGCAGTTCGACGCGATCTGCGAGCCCGTGGAGGATTTCGAGACGCTGCCCACTGTGACCAGCGGCCCTGGCCCGGAGGACGAGCTCCAGGAAGAGGAGCTCGACGACCTGATCCTCGCGAGCCTCGTCGCGCCGTACTAAAAAAGATGGAGGGCGCGGCGGGCTCCCGCACCCGCCGCGCCAGGCCCCTGCCCTATCCCCATGGCGAAGCTGAAGATTCGTAGCCGGTCGCGGCGCGGTTGACCGCCGCGGCCTGGGAGAGCTGCTCCTCGCCCGCGAAGAAACTGTGTCCGACGCGAATCGCGGGCAGCCGGTCAACCCCGCGAGCGACCAGCCCCCGCGCGGTGGCGTCGAGCGAGGCGTCGAGGGCGTCGTCCGCGGCTGCCGCGAGGCACTGCTGGAGGCTGAATCCGGCGGCTGCGGCCGCCTCGGCGACGACCTCGGGGTCCTCGAGGTCAAAGCCGCCGCAGAAGGAGAGCCTCGCCGCGGCGAGCGCGAACCGCGCGCCAGACCCGAGCTGCGTCGCCCGCACCGCCGCGCGCAGCGCGCCGCGCGTCGGCGCGGGAAACGGATCGGGCCAGACGAGCGGAAGCCTCAACTCTTGCGCGCGCGCCTCCGCAGCCGCGCGCAGAGCGGGATCGTTGCCGTCGATCTCGGGGCCCGCCACCGGCACCCACTCCACCCCTCCCAACAGCCGCTCCACGCGCTCGGCGGCGAGATACGAGAAAGGGCACGCGAGGTCGAAGAAGAAGGCGGGGCGGGTCTGGGCGCGGGGCCGCGCGCGGTCTGCCAGCTGCTCTGCAAGGACGATGAGTTCTCCCATTTGAGAGCTGAAACGACGGCGCACGCAAAAACTTGCGCAAACTTTTCGAAAGACGGTTCTTTTTTGCGATCCCGTGGAGCGGCCGATATGCTGAAAGTCGGTCGATAGGGACATCGGTTTTTTTGAGGGAGAGCCTCCATCGAGCACGTACCGCCACCCAAACGTCACCCGTACGATCAGTGGTCGCCAGACGCCCGCGCGCTGGATCTCGTGGGCGACAAATGGACGCTGCTGATCGTCCGTGACCTCGCCGCGGGGCCGCGCCGTTTCGTCGAGCTCCAGCGTGTGCTTCCCGGGATCTCGACCGAGCAGCTGCGTTCGCGGCTCAACCGCATGGTCGCCGACGGGATGCTCACGCGCAGGCGCTTCCGAGAGGTACCGCCGCGGGTCGAGTACGAGCTAACCGAGCGCGCCCGAGACCTCATGCCGACCATCGGCGAGCTCGCGCGATGGGGTTACGCGTGGACGTGGAGCGCGCCCCGCGAGGGCGAGCAGGTCGATATCGACGCGATCTTCCGGATCGCGCCAGGCCTCGTCCACCTCCCGCGCGCCATCAAGGCGCGGATCGCGCTGACCGTCAGGGACGGCAGAGACGGCGAGCCCGTCACGCTGCTGATGACCGTGTCCGGGGGCAACGTCACCGTGGAGGAAGCGAGCGACGAGGCCGCCGATGTGCGCATCAGCGCAGCGACGGCGGCGTGGGTGCGGGCTTTGTCGCCGGACGGCGATCGAGGCGGGCTGCGAATCGACGGAGACAAGCAACTCGCCGAGCGCGTGCTCGACGCGGTCGCTCCCGCCGAGCAGGGCGAGGCCGCGCGCGCCGCGCGCGTCCGCATCGCTTAGCTCAGGGGTCACCGCCGTAAGTGCGGTCGCACCGAGAGTGCTCGCCGAGGGATGACTGGCGAGGACGCAGAAGGCGACGCGTAGCAGCGCTACGCGAGCCGACGAGGACGAAGCCAGGCGCCGTCGGCGGGCGCTCGAATGTGAGCGTATTTACGGTGGTGACCCCTCACGAAAGCGCCAGCTGACCCGCCCCTTGGCTTGGCCGTGGGGCGAGAAGCGCACCGCAGTGACGGTGGCGTGGCCTGGAACCGCGAACGACACGCACCCGCTCACGGTGTCCGTCGCCACGATGTAGTTGTCCCAGTTGCGCAGCTGGGTCTGGCACGCGCCCTGGGGCGCGTAAACGGGGGTTGCGAACCCGCTCGAAACCCCCAGCGAGATGTCGGTCGTCGATGAGCTGTCGTAGACCGCGGGGCCGTGGTTGAGGATGCTGGCGAACACCGCGACCGCTCGCGACCCCGGCGGGAGGGTCGCGCCCGAGCCGCGCAAGGGGTCGATCACACGAGACACCCTGACCGAGAGCGTCGAGCCGGCGGCGTGGACGCGCTGCGTCGCGCCGACCGCGACGCCCGATGGCCCGCGGTGGACGTGCTTGGCCGGGCGGGGGGGCGGCTTGTGCGTGGTGGTGGCGGTCGTTGAGGCGCCGGAGCCGCACCCCGCCACGAGGAGCAGCACCAGCGACGTGAGCAAGATCATTTTTGGCCGGCGCACATGTGCGCCGGCCCCGGATCGATCATGATCGGCTCCGGCGGGGCCGCGCATGCGCGGCCCCGGACATACGTCTAGTTACTCGGATAGCTCGTGGACAGGACGTGCGGGAATTTTCTGTCCTGGCCGAGGAGTTTGCCAAGCGCCGGCGCCACGAAACATGCCGGGTTGCCGCTGCTGGCCTTCCCGGGACCGCCGTTGTTCTTGCAGTCCCAGGCGGGCAGGATGCCGTTCTTGAAGTCCAGGGTCGCAAAGTTCCCCGAAGGCAGCCACAGCGGCGGCGGGTAGGTGTTGCCGCGGTTGTCCTTGGTGCGGTTGCCACCGATCGAGATCGTGTCCGCACCCAGTGGCGAGATCGTACGCAGGTAGTGACCGACGCCGCCGAAGGTAGTGGTCGTGGCGTTCAGCGGCGTGCCCGGTTCGCTGATGAAGTCCGAGATCAGTTGCTGGTGCAGCGACAGCCAGTTCAAGACCGGGTTGAGCTGCTCGAGGAACGGCCCCAGGTTGTCGAGCACCGGCGAGGCCCCGCGCAAGACGCTCGCGATCGCCGGCAGCCCCGTCTTGGACGCCTGAATCAGCGGCCGCAGTTCGACGAACAGCGAGCGCAGGTACGGGGAGAGCAGCTGCACGGCGTGCATCGTCGGCCCGAGGTCCAGCGCGACCGGCTCGAGCTCCTTCAACAGCGGATCGGTGTTCAGCGCGAACTTCTGTACGCGCGCCATCGTCAGCCGCGTCTCGTACAGGAAGGTCGGGAAGACCTTGAACGTCTCCGCGAGCGCCTTGTTGTTCGCCGCCGTCGTCGCAAAAGTCGTCTCGCCCGTCGTGATCAAATTGCGCAGCGCGGCCTGGTTGCGGGTGAGCGCGTCGAACACCACCGCGCCCTCGCGGATCAGCTTCTCCACCGCGGCCTGCTGGACGTCGAGGACCTGCACGGTCGTGGACGCGTCGGTCGAGAACGTCGGCAGGTTGCCCAGCACGAAGTTGAGGTTCTGGTCGTTGCCCTGCACCGCCTTGCCCAGCGCGACCTGCCACTGCTGGAAGGCTTTGCGCGTGGGGGCGTTGAGCGCGTTGAAGATGTCGTCGAGCTGCACCGCGTTCTCGACCTGGCCCTGCGGGAGGGTCCCGCCGTCGGGCAGTGACGGGCTGTTGGGCGTCCCCGGGGTGAGCTGCACGTAGGTCTCGCCGAGGATCGTCTTGATCCGCAGGATCGCGCGCGTGTCGCGCTTGATCGGCGCGTACTGGTTGTTCATCTGGATCGTCGCCAGGGTGCGGTTGCCCTGCGGCGCGAGCTGCGTCGAGACGACCTTGCCCACCGGCACCCCCGCGATTCGCACCTGCGCGGGCGTGGCGAGCTCCTGCGCGTACGGGAAGGCGACCTTGAAGCGGTAGCCCTGGGCACCGAAGGGGATCGTGCCCCCGAACTCGATCCACAGGAACAGCAGCAGTCCGATGCACGACAGCGCGAACAGCACCATCGAGACGACCTTGCCGAGTGAGGGAGCGCTGGTTTCCATCAGTGTGTGAGCGAGGGCAGGAAGAGGTGCTTCTTGGTGAGGCCGTTCAAGCTGAGCTCGTCGAGCAGCTTGCTGGCCTGGGGCGCGAGCGTCGAGAGCTCAGACGCCGCGAGCCCCGCGTTCGAGCTGTTGCTCGAGGATCCCTTGTACTTGGCGTAGTCCGCGTCGAGCGTCTTGGTCTGCTTCGGGCACGCGCCGGCCGTGCCGAGCAGCTTCAGCAGCGTCGGCCCGACGATGTTGAGCAGCTGCGGGTTCAGCGACGCGGCGATCTGGGCGATCGAGGCGCAGTTGAGCTGCGACGAACGCCTGGCGGAAGTCGCCGTTGCCGTCCTGGACCGCGAACACGGTGCGACCGACGTGGCCCAGCCAGGCCAGCCACCACAGATAACCGTGCTGGCGCGTGCCGTGGGGGTAGTAGCCGACGAGGTTGAGGAAGTGGTTGACGACCTCGAAGGTGCTGTACAGCTTGGGGGTCGCCGCGGCGAGGCGCAGCGCGGCCGGGCGCAGGCTCTTGACCACCGGCTGGGCCGCGACCACGAACGGGCGGATCTCGTTCTGGATGATCGGCGCCGCCGGCTTGGCCAGAGCGGCCAGGGCCGCGTTCGCCGCCGGCAGCGCGTGTGCGGCCGGCAGCAGCTTCGCAGCAGTTGGCCCGAGCAGCTTCGCGAACACTTCGACCTTCTGAAGCGTCGCGGCGGTCTGGGAGAGGGTGCCGGGGAGGTCCCGGATCGAGCGGCTGATGTTGCCCTCCTCGGAGGCCAGCGTCGCGAACACGCGCGAGCTCGAGTCGATCATCTGCACGATCTGGGTCTGTCTCGTGGCCAGAGCGGTGTTCAGACGCTTGAGCGAGTTCACGAGCTGCTGCAGGTCGCGCCCCCGCTGGGCGATCGCGCCGTTGAGCCGGGCCAGGTCGCGGTGGGTCGGCTCGAAGCGCTCGAGCACCTGCGCGAGGTCGCTCGAGTGGTTCTGGAGCCCCTGCCCGGCTCCGTTGACGAGCAGCTCGAGGTATTCGCGCGTGTCGGAGTCGAGCGACGCGAGGACCTCGTCGAGGTTTACCTCGGGGTCGGTGTGGGCGAGCGGGATCGTGAAGTTGGGCTTGGCGACCGGGGCGCCGTGGGTGCCGGGGTTGAGCTCGACGAACATGTCCTGGAGTCCGGTCTTGGGCCGCAGGAGCGCGGTCGCGTTGGTGTGGATGAGCTTCTTGTACTGCTGGTCGATGGACATCTGCACGACGGCATAGCCGTCCTGGGTCTTCACGCCACTGATCAGCCCGACCTTGACGCCCGAGACCATCACGCTCTGGCCCTGCCCCGGCGTGACGGCCTGCGCGGTGGAGAAGTCCGCGTCGAGCGTGTAGGGCGAGGACTGGATGAACGGGAACCGCACGCCCTGCTCGTGGAGGATGAATCCCGTTACGGCGATCGCGAGGATGATCAGCACGACGATCGAGACGAAGTCGCCGCTGTGTCGTTTGATCGCGCGCTTCATCGCCCGCTGCTCTTCTTAGGCGGGTCCGAGCTCTGCGTCCCGGCGACGCGCAGCTTGCTGCCCTCGAGCTTGAGCACCTTGTCGAGCTCGTAGCTGAAGACCGTCTGCACCGAGCTGCTTAGCGCCTTCGTGGCCGGGGTGCTGGCAGTGCTCTCCTCGCTCGGGCCGAGCCCCGTCGGAGTGTCGAGCGTCTTGATCGCCTGCTGGGTCTCGCAGGGGACCTTCTCCTTGAGCGGCGGGCGCTTGTCGCCTGGGGGCGGCTCGGGCTGGACGCCCTCGATCTTCGAGAGCGCCGACCCGAACAGACCCGGCTGGAGCGAGTAGGTGAAGGTTCCGCCGTTGCCGAGCAGCCGGATGTAGGGGCCGTTGGCGTCGAAGGTGCGGCTCTCCCCGGCGATGCCGGGCAGGAGCTGGACGACCTCGAGATACGCCGGGTGGGGCGGGAAGCCGTTGGAGGCGTTGAAGTGCGGGTCGTGGATCTCGAGCTTCGACCAGGGGATGACGACGTTTGCGACGCAGCTCGAGGCGGGCCTGACCTCGTCTTTCATCAGCGGGATGGTGTCGTTGGTCAGCTTGGCCAGCGAGGGGATCGTGGCCGAGAGGTCCTTGGCCAGCCCCTGCAGCTCGGAGGGCTGCACGAGCAGCCGGAGCTGGTGGATGAAGGGCAGGCTGACCTCGATCGTGGGGCCCGCCGTCTTGACGCCCGGGAGCAGCGCCCGCGCGAGCGCGCGCAGCGGCGGGAAGGCGGCGTTCAGCGCGTTGAAGGCGGGCATCGCGATGGCCAGCGTGCGCGGCAGCTGCGCGACCGTCCGCTGGAGCGCGACGTTCTCACGCGCGAACGCGTTCGCGGTGATGTTGAAGTCGGTGATCAGGTTCTCGAGGTTCTGCGGGTGGGCGTCGAACGCGCCCGAGACCACGGCCTGCTTGGCGATCCAGTTCGAGAGGTCGTTGGGCTGCTCGCCCAGCAGATCGTGCGTGACGATCGACGTGTACTCGTAGGCCGGCTCCCAGTAGTTGATCGAGGCGTTGAACGAGGGTCCCGCCTTCTTGACCGCCGACCCGTACGCGGTCAGGAGCGTCTGGAGGTTCTTGCGGGTGTTCGCCTGGAGCGAGTCGAACAGCTGGTCGAGCTGGACTGGGTAGCGGGTCTGCTGGATCGGGAACGTGTACCCGCTCTTGACGTTCGGCGCCGACGGGCTGCCCGGCGACAGATCGACGAAGAAGTTGCCCTCGATGAACAGCCGCGGGCGGATCCAGAAGGTCGCGTCGCTGTGGATGGGCAGGCCCGTGGACTGGATCTGCATGCTCACGTCGGCGGCCTGCTTGCCCCCGACGGGTGCGACCGAGGTGACCTTGCCGACGTTGACGCCCGCGATGCGCACCGGCGAGTTGGGCGCAAGGCCACCCGCGTTTGGAACGATCGCGTGGACCGTGAACGGGCTCGCGAAGGGGTTGGCGAACTTCGTGAAGCCGAAGTAGAGGAACAGCGCGAGCAGCACGACCGCGATCGCCCCCGCCTTCAATGGGCTCATCCTCTTGTGGCGTGTCTTTCTGTGAAAGAGCTTCAAGGGTTCTGCGGGATGTAGGGGAGCTTCGGGCCCGTGGTGGGCTCGCGGCTGTAGGTCTCGCCCGCCGGGACGCGAGCGCGGCCCGCGAACGTGGGGCCCTGGAGGCCCGGCGTGTGGGCGTCTGAGTCGAAGTCGCGGTGCTGCGGGTCGAGGTGGTTCAGGCGCTTGACGTAGCCACGCTGGCCGGTCTCGCAGTCCGCGAGTCCGTTATTCCCGACCGCGGCGCCGTATACCTCGCCGTGGGCGTAGGCGGGGCCGCCCAGCTGCGAGAGCGGCGGCTCGTTGACCCCGCCGCCGTCGGCCGGCGCGGTCGCGGGCTCGGACGAGGGGTTGTTGGACTGGGTCGGGTTGTTTGACATCAGCAGCGCGCGCTGGGCGGTGCCGAACTGGGTCGGCTCGGCGACGACGTCAGCGAGGTCTGACCACATGTAGTTCCAGTCGTCGCACACGGTCTGGAACGGCCCGAGGTAACGGATCATCGGGTTGAGCGTGTTGACGGTCGCGGTCAGCGCGTTGAGCGCGATGTTGGTCCCCGGATCCGTGGATAGCGCCTTGAGCGCGCTCATCACGCCCTGGAGCTTCTCGTTGAGGATCGGGGTCTGCCGCAGCGTGACGGTCCCCGTCTCGATCGCGGGGTTGAGCTGCGGTAGGGCGCGCTTGAGGCTCGCGGTGGCGGGCGTCAGGTAGTGGCCGAGCGTGGTGAAGTCGGTCAAGAACGGCTGCGAGACGCGCAGCGCGTGCGTCGAGGTGGTCAGCGTCGGGGGCGACTGGGCGATCGTGGCCTCGTAGTCGGCCGGGTTGGAGGTGATCGCTTGGAAGGTCGTCGAGGCGTCCGCCAGCAACCGCACGGTCGTGTTCGAGAGCGGAGCGAGGATGCGCGTGAAGGTGTCTAGCGAACCGATGAAGTTCGTGAGGCCGGTGCTCGGCGCCGCGAGGTACGCCGCGACGGGTCGCAGATACTTGAACAGCCCCGGGAGGCTCTGGATCGTGGTGTTGATATCGCCGCCGCGGGAAGCGAACGTGTCGCCGAAGCCCACCAGGTTCTGCTGGATGCCCTTGCGGGTGGGCGGCGTGAAGATGTTGTAGACCTGGTCGAGCTGGACGGGGACGAAGGTGTGGCTCAGCGGCATCGTGCCGCCGTCGGAGTAGATCTTCTTGGAGGTGCCCTTGACGAGGTCGACGTACTTCTCGCCGAACACGGACCGCAGGCGGATTTCCACGTGCGAGTCGACGGGGACCTTGCCCTGCTGGGGCGAGAGCTTGAGCGTCAACTGCGCGCCCACGTTGCCGTTGTTGAGCCGCAGGGGGGTCAGCGCCGAGACGAACCCGATGCGGTTGCCGCCCTCGAGCACGTCGTTGCCGACGACCACGTTGGACCCGTCGGACACGTCCACCTTCAGCTCGCGCGTGGGCACGAACGGCAGACCACTGTTGGCGTTGTAGGCGAGGAACACCGCCACCAGCACCACCAGCACCGTGACCGCCCCGATCAGGACCGAGTTGGCGAACGCTGATTGCTGTCGGCCGCGGGATTTCGTGGCTGTGCTCATGGCGCCAGCAGGTAGTCGAGGAGCTGCTCGGACTGGCTCGTGTTGTTCGAGGCGGAGCTGGAGGAGTTGCTAGACGAGTTGGACTGGGAGGAGGCGTCGGCCTTGTTGCTCGCGCTGTCTTTTGCGACGTTCGCCTTGACGTCCTTGGTGGAGGAGGTGGAGGAAGTGGCCGTGTTCGCACCGGCGGTCGCGCTGCACTTCGTACCGCTCGCGCGTGGCCCCTTCTCGCCGGGGGGCGCTCCGCCGGGATCAGGCACACACGCGCCCGGGTTCGAGGGGTCGGGCTCGTTGACCCCGGGCTGGCTGGGCCCCAGCCACGAGTAGCACTTGCGGTAGCTCGGGCCGTTCTGGGAGAGGTTGTTGGTGATCGTCTGCGGGGTCGCGTAGCTACCGCACGTCGGGTTCACGAATGCGTCGATCGCCTCCATGTGGCCGAACTGACCGAAGTAGTCGAGGTCGAGCGTCTGGTTGAAGACGTACTGGAGCGGGGCCTCCAGGCCGGTGTAGCCCTTGCCGCCGGGGCTCGAGGGGTTGGGCTCGGTGGCGCGGCTGCGGTTGTCGAGGTCGTGCAGCACGATCGACAGGTTCCCGGCCAGCTCGGGGGTGTGGGTCGCGAACTGGTTGAGGTTCTTGACCACGGGCTTGGCCGCGATCACAGCCGACTTGCCCGTGACAGAGGCCTTGCCCAGCGTGCGCAGCGCCGGGAGCGCCGAGCGCGAGAACGGCGGCAGGTTCACCAGCAGCCTGTCGATCTCCCCGGCCGAGGAGTTCAGGTTCTGGAGAACGGGGTAATTGGCGTCGAGCGTCCCCGAGAGCTTCGCCAGCGAGGGCTTGAGCTGCTCGAGGAAGGCGGGCAGGTCGTTGAAGGTCGCCTTGAGGTTGTTGTCCTGGGTGTTGGTGTCGGTGGCGATGTTGTTGGCCTGATCGATGAAGTTCTCGATCGTGCCGCTGTTATTGGCGAGAGACGTGATCAGCGTGTCGGCGTTCGTCGTGAGGTCCTTGATCGTGGCCGAGTCGTTGCCGAGCAGCGTGAGCAGGTTGTCGGTCTCGGCCAGCGCGGGCACCGCCCGCTGCAGCGCGGCGCTGAGGTTCTGGGAGTTGCCGGCGACCCCCGCTCCCAGCTCGTTGACGATCAGCGTGAGCCGCTCGCGGTAGGGCAGGCGCATGATGTCGGTGAGCAGGTCGGCCGGGATGGTCGAGAACGTGTGGGTCACCGGGATCGTGGAGCCGGGCTTCAGGGGGTGGCCGTTGTTGCCCGGGCTGCAGTCGAGGAAGTACTCACCGATCAGGGACTGCGGGCGCGACTCGCAGAAGGCGTCGGTGTCGAAGTGGCCGAAGCCCGCGGTGCTGACCTGGACGGTCACCACCGCGTGCAGCGTCTTGTCGTCGAGCCCGATTCCGGTGATCGTGCCGGCGGGCACGCCGCCCACCTTGAACTGCTCGCCACTGACGAGGCCGAAGGCGTTGTCGAGCTCGACCTTGTAGGTGGGGTCACCGGAGCCCCCCGAGGAGTTCGCCGCGAGCATCACGATCGCGGTGACCACGGCGGCCCCGAGCACGACGGCGAGGATGTTCCGGATCAGCCTCATGGCCCCAGCGGTGTCTCGCTCTTGCTGCAGTAGTTCGAGCCCATGCCGGGGTACGGGTCCCAGACCCCGCCGCGCTCCATCGAGCCCGGGCAGCGGTTGCCCTGGTCGATGGCGAGCTTGCCCTCGGGAATCAGATTCTTGAGGAAGTTCAGCCGCTTCGCCGGCGCGATCAGGTTGAGCAGTCCACCCGTGGAGAGCGAGTAGGCACCCACCACCGGCGCGATCCGCGCGTAGCCGCCGTTGGCGTCGTAGCCGCCGGGATGGCTGTAGCCCTCGAACCACCCCGTGAGGTCGACCGAGTAGGGCCGGTCGAAAGCGAGCTCCTTGGTCGAGGGCTCGAGCGCCTTCACCGTCTCGGGGAAGGCGCCGAAACGCGTCTTGCCGTCGGCGTAGACGTTCTTCACCGTGGCGTCGGCGAGGGGCACGCCCTTTCGCACGAGGTCGATCAGATCGTTGTTCGGGCCCGGCTTGTGGATCGCCTTCGACAGCGCGACCACCGTCGGGACCGAGTCGATGGCAAGCGGCTTTAACTGCTGGAGCAGCGCCTGCAGCTTCGGCGCCACGGGCTTTGAGGCGTTCACCAGCGGAGTCAGGTCATCGAGAGCGCTGCGGAGGTTCACGAAGGTGGTGTTGGCGAGGCGCATGAACCCCGGCAGGCGCTGGATCGACTCGCCGAGGGCGACGTGCTGGTTGGCGAGCGCCCCGGTGGTGGTCGAGAGGTGCTCGACCAGCGCGGAGAGGTCGGCCTGGCGGCTGGCGATGTCCCCCATCAGGTTGCCCGTCTTGACCAGGAAGTCGGTGAAGCTCTTCGTGTTGCGGTTGATCTGCTCGAACAGCACGCTGCTCGCGGCGACGGCCGGGTTGAGGTATTTCCACGCAGCCTGGGCCTTGCTGGCCTGCCCGTTGAACTGCGAGGCGGAGCCCTGGATCAGGTCCTGAAGCCCCTTGCGCGTCGGCCCGTTCAGGGTGTTGAAGATCTCGTCGATGTTGACGGCGCTGTTGGTGTACTGCGGTTCGATGGTGCCGCCGTTCGGGATCGGCGCGGCGTTCCCCGGGGCCAGCCGCAGCTCCACGTAACGGTTCGCCACCGAGCTCAGCGACGGCACGCGGACGGTCGCGATCGTCCCCTGGCGCAGCGGCGTGTAGCTGCTGTTGGAGATGTTGATCTCGATCCTGGCCATCCCGTTCTGCGTCAACGTGATGTTCGAGATCGTCCCGATGGGGGCCTGGGCGACGTCGACCTGGTCGCCGCTCACGAGCTGGCTTGCGTCCTGGAAGACCGCGTAGACGTGGTAGCTCGAGCCGCCGCTGAAGACGATCAGCACCACCGCGACGATCGCGATACCGAGAGCGACGAGGGCCGCTATACGGCCGATTAGCGAGGTGTTGCGCACCGCCTGTCCCTAGTTGCAGCCGTCCGTGGTCCGGCGCGCGCCAACGCCTTCGCGCCCGCTGGCGCGCACGTCATCCGTCCCGGCGCACTTGCTGCGCGCGCCGCACCGGTTCCGACCCCTGCCACGGTCGGTCAATGGCATCGATCTAACGCGTGCATCGAAGACTCCTTCTCCTCCCGCGCGAGGGCGGCATCGGTCGACGCGAAAAATCCGCGAGGCCAAGCTAGCAGGGGGGTTACAGCAGTGTCAATTCCGAACCGGTGCTGTGTGGCGAGGGGGCGCTGGGCCGCTCCTGCGGGGGCTACTGGCATGCTGTGCAGGGACTACTGCGCCGCTTCTGCGGGTAGGAACCGCCAAACTGCTTCCCCCCGCACGGCTGTCTTACACACCCATGCTCACCGACCTCCCAGACACGTCTGATATGCCTCACGGCATGGTCGGAGGAGCGACGCAGTTGCGTTCGCGTGGTTTGACGAGGCGACAGCTGGTCAAAGGCGCCGTTGGCGGGGCCGGTGTGGCGGCGCTCGGCGCGGGTGCGTTCGGCGCGACGCATCTGCTTGGCCACCGCCTCCGCAAACTCCCCGCGCACGCTTCGCACTCCACCGGCCCGGCCTTCGAGTTCGTCTCGCGGCCCGATCTGCGACCGCCCGCGATGACGGTGATCAATCATCGCGTCTCCGACCCCGCTTCGGCGCGCCACGGCGTCGGCGTCGCCCCCGGCTATCTCTTCCTCGGCCCGAGCGCCAGCGGCAGCGTCCAGGCCGGCCCAATGCTCGCCGACGACCACGGCCAGCCTGCGTGGTTTAGACCCATCCCGCGCGTGCAGTGGGCGACCGACGTGCGGTTGGCGACCTATCGGGGCCACCCCGCGATGACGTGGTGGGAGGGCAGGATGAACGTCATCGGCTTCGGTCAGGGCGAGGGCGTGATCGTGGACAGCGCATACCGCGAGGTGGCCCGCGTGCGTGCCGGTAACGGGGGGTCCATCGACATCCACGAGTTTTTGGTCACGCCCCAGGGGACCGCGCTCTTTACGTGCTTCCCCAACCGCGTGCCAGCGGACCTCTCGCACATCGGCGGACCGCGCAATGGCACCGTGCTCGAGGGCATCATCCAGGAGATCGACATCGCGACCGGGAAGTTGCTGTTCGAGTGGCGGAGCCTCGACTACGTCCCGGTGTCTGACTCCTACTTCCCCCCCGACATCTCGTTCGGCTACGACTACATGCACCTCAACTCGATCGACGTCGCCGCCGACGGCCACCTGCTGGTCTCGGCTCGGCACACATGGGCGCTCTACAAGATCCACCGCACTACGGGTGCGGTGCTCTGGCGCCTGGGCGGGAAGAGCAGCGACTTCCGGGTCGATAGCGACGCCCAGTTCTCCTGGCAGCACGACGCGCGCTACCGCCCCGACGGCAACATCTCGGTCTTTGACGACGGCGCCGCACTGTTCGCCGACAACACCGGCTTCCGCAAGACCGAGCCGCAGTCGCGCGGAGTCGTGCTCGATATCGACGAGGGCGGGAAGGTGGTGCAACTGGTGCGCGCATACACCCACCCCGGCCAACCGAAGCTCGCCAACGCGATGGGGAACTTCCAGACCCTGCCCGACGGCCACGCGCTGATCGGGTGGGGCAGCGATCCGCTCGTAAGCGAGTTCACGGCCGGGGGCGCGCTGATCGCCGATACGAAGCTGGGCGTCAATCACGACTCCTACCGCGCCTATCGGTTCCCCTGGCGCGGCACGCCGAATGACACCCCCGCGGTCGCGGCGAAGCACGACAGCCGACGCGGCTCCAGAGCGCTTTATGTGAGCTGGAACGGCGCCACCGAGGTGGCGCACTGGCTGGTGAGCAGCGGCGACCGGGCGCACGACGTGCGGCCGATGGGCATCGCCGCGCGGCATGGATTCGAGACGGTGATCCAGGTCCCGACGCTGGCAGGCCGCTACGCCAGGGTCACCGCGGTCGACGCGGGGGGCAACCACCTGGCTTCAAGCGACGTAGTGCGGGTTTGAGGTTTCCGCGCGTGGGCGTCGTGGTGCGACGCAGATCCCCCACACCCCCGCTTAACGCCCGGGCCGTGGGGGAAATGCGTCGCTAGGCGACGCATTTCCCCCAGACCCCTCAAGAAATCCGGGGGTTTGGGGAATTTGCGTCGCCTGGCCGCCGCGCGCCCGTGCCAGGCCAGCTTGCGGTCGCGTCGGCCCCGCCGGGCGCCCGCTGCCAGCCCGCGGGCGCGCGCCCGTCATGCCGAACAAGGGCCCCTTGCACGCCCGACGCCAGCCCCTACGCGCCTTATGATCCTGTGCAGGCCCGGGTAGGCAAACTGGCAAAGCCTGCGCCCTTAAAAGGCGCTGCTCGAGAGAGCTTGCGGGTTCGAGTCCCGCCCCGGGTATTGCGCTCGGTTTCCTGTGGGCTTTGGATGACGCGTGCCCAGGTGGGCGGGTTACTTCATCAACCGCTCGGAGACGTTGATAGGGTGTGGCGCGCGACAGGGGCAGAGCTTCCGAGTTGGATGGAAGGACCCACCTCCACATACCGCGGGGTACGAAGGTTGCACTCACCCTCTCCGCTACTGCGGTTTCAGTCAGACGAACGCCTAATCGGATACGTGCGGCGCGGCCACGTGGGCGCGTTCGAGGCGCTGGTCGGGCGCTACGAGGGTCGGCTGTTCGCCTTCTGCCGTCACCTCCTCGGCTCCCCGGAGGACGCCGAGGATGTCCTGCAAGAGACGCTGGCAGCCGCTTTCAAGGCGATCGTCGCCGACGAACGGCCAATCCACGTGCGGCCGTGGCTCTACCGGATCGCCCGCAACCGCAGCCTCAACCACCTACGCCGGGCCGAGGCCGTGACCGAGGAGATGGACCTCCACCTCTCCGACAACGGGGCCACGACCGCGGACGCGGTCCAGAAGCGAGAGGACTTCAGGTTGCTGGTGGACGACATCCGCACCCTCCCCGAGACCCAACGCACCGCGCTCGTGCTGCGCGAGATGCAGGCCCTCTCCTACGAGCAGATCGCCGCGACCATGGACACCACGGTGCCCGGCGTCAAGTCGCTGCTCGTCAGAGCCCGAGGCTCGCTCGCGACGGCCGCCGAGGCGCGCCACCTCTCCTGTGAGCAGGTGAGGGTCGAGCTCTGCCGAACAGTCCGCCGGACGCGCGCGCCGCCCGAGCGCCCCGGCCCGCCGACACCTCCGCGGCTGCGAGCGGTGCAATGCCTTCCGTTCGGAGCTGCGCGCGACGGGTGGCTTCGCGATCCTCGCCTAGATCGCCGTGGGTCCCCGCGCGTCGTGGCGGGTTCACTGACCGACCGAGAACAGCGCCTCGAGATCGTGCCGCGAGTACGCCTCGAACGCGACCATCGTGTGCGTCCGAGTCACGCCCTGGAGCTGGGAGAGCCCACCGGCCACGAGCTGGGCGAGCTGCTCATGCTCGCGCACGCGGACGATCGCGACGAAGTCCCACTCGCCCGTGACCGAGTAGGCCTCGGCCACTCCCTCGAGATCGGCGAGCTCCCCGCCGAGCGTGGGCAGCGCGGCCCGCTGCGCCTGGATCAGGACGATCGCGTGTACCACGGCCCGAGCGCTCTAAGCCGAGTGGGTCTCGCCGGGCTCGAGCACGACCACGTTCGAGCTGCGTGGCGGACTCGACGTCGGACTTGAACGCCTGCGCGTCGGCCTCGATCAGCGGGAAGGTGTTGTAGTGGCAGGGGATCACGGTCTTCGCCCCGACGAGCTCGGCGGCCTCGACCGCGTCGGTCGGGTCCATCGTGTAGTGGCCGCCGATGCACATCAGCGCGACGTCGATCGGCGCGCGCTTGCCCACCAGCTGCAGATCGGAGAACAGGCACGTGTCGCCGAGGTGGTAGACGATCGTGTCCTTGAAGTTGACGACCAGGCCGGCGGGCGTGTTCACGGTGCCCTTCGGCGTGGTCGAGGTGTGCCAGGCGGGAACGAGCTTGACCCAACCCCAGTCGAACTTGACCGTGCCCCCGAGATTCGGGTCGAAGATCTCGACGCCTTCCTGCTTCGATCTCGGCCGCCAGCTCGACGATCGCCACCACGGGTGCTCCGGTCCGCTTGGCGATCGAGACCGTGTCGCCGAGGTGGTCGGCGTGGCCGTGGGTCAACAGGATCGTGGTCGCTTGCGCGTCTTCGGCCGCGATCGCGGCCTTGGGGTTGCCGGACAGGAACGGGTCGATCAGCACCGTGTCCGAGCCGTCCGAGAGCTCGAAGCAGGCGTGACCAAGAAACCGGATCTCCATCAGTTCACTCCTCCTCGTTCGTCGATGGTTCGGGCGCGTCCTGGGTTCAGGTTGGCGCAGCGGCTCGGGCGCGCTCGACGGCTCGGGCGCGTGGCCGAGCTCGCGCGCGAGCTCGAAGCCCACCGTCACGCCCGACCAACATCCCCAGCCGCGTCTCCTCGGCGATCAGCGTACGGACCGCCAGCGCTCGCTGCCCGAGGTCATCTTCGCCCGCGGCCTCCCGGACCGCCTGCTCGTGCGCGCTGTCGAACCAGCCGCCCTCGTGCAGCGCCTCATCGAGCACGCGCTGCAGCGCGGGCGCAGCACGCGCGACGACGTCCTGCGCCTCCCGCAGCCGCCCGGGCTCGCTTAGGGCAGTGATCGCGGCGTCGAGATCGGCATCGGTGTAGGCGCGGTCGGCCACTCGGACCGCGCATGATACGTACGCTGTGCCGGCGGCCCTTCACCGGCGGGCGCTTACGCGGCGGCGCCGAGTCCTCGGGCGGCGGGCTCGATCAGTCGGCGTTGGCGAGCGCGAACGGTATGCCCAGCACCAGCCCGAGCGCGAGACCCGACTCCGCCCGCGACCCAGCTCGCCTCGGGCGCCGCCAGCGGCATCAGAAGCACCACGGCCGCGATCACCGCGGTCCCGATCAGGTCGCCGTCGGATCCTCGCGACGTGCCAGCGCCGCGAGATGGGGCGAGGCCCAGGCGCCCAACAGCGCGAGCGCGCCGCCGTTGCCCGAGAGCACGAGCGGATTTGCATAAATCAGCGTCGCCACACCGAGTCCACCGATCGCCCCGACGCCGAACAGCGACAGCACGGCCAGCGGGCCGTGCCGGCGCTCCAGCAGCCAGCCGTAGATCGCGACCGTCCCCGAGCACGGCGAACGCAAGGCCGGCGTTGTTGTACGTGAAGGCGGCCGTGACGAGCTTCCACCAGTCCTGGCCCGGCTTGCCGACATGATCGCAGCTGGTCGAGCGAGACGAGCGCCGGTTCGCCACAACAGCGCGCCCGCGATTCCCGCGAGCACGAGCAAAATTGTGGCGTACGGGCGCTGCTCGGCCCGAATCCCGGGATCTCACCCGGGCGCAACCGCGGGAGCGCGGGCTTGGGCGCGCGCAGCGCGGCGCTCGGTCACACGACCGTTGCGGTCCAGCTTCGGAGCCCGCTTGCGCAGCCGGTTCCCGCAGTACGGGCACTCGGTGATGTAAGGGCTGACTTCCGATCCGCAGCTCTTGCAAATTACGAACAGGTCGGGTCCGCCCGCACTCACAGCCCGATTGTAGAGCGATGACAAAGACCCCGGAACGGGCCGCTACGGCAAAGCTCGAGGGCCGACTACACCGCAGTGGCTGCGACGATTTCGGCCATCACCTCGCGGAAGTCGCGGTTCGCCTCGTAGACCACGACCTGGCGGCGCCGCCCCGTTGCCACGCTCGAGCAGATCCTCGACGGCCTCGAGCTCGCCCGCGGATCCCAGGTCCTGGCGCGTGTTCGCGCATCCGGTCGAGCAGCCTGCGCACGAGTGACCGCGTCGCCACGCGATCGGGGTTCGGAAGATCGACGAGCTCGCCCTCGAGGCCGTGGCGCGCGGCCAGCCACTTGTTCTCGTCGAGCATCTCGAACGGGTAGCTGGAGAGCGCCTTGCCCTCCTCGAAGTGCATCGCGAGCTCTCGCACGAGCGCCTGCACGAGCGCCGCGAGCCCGACCGTGTGCTCGACGTGCGTCTGGGAGTCCATCACCCGAACCTCGACGGTGCCGAAGTTCGGGTGGGGACGCACGTCGTACCAGAGATACGTGTAGTCCTCGATCACGCGCGTTCCGACCATGAAGTCGATCCGCTGCTCGTAGTCGGCCCAGTCCTTGTAGGTGGGCGGCATACCGACGCGCGGAAAGGCCCTGAAGATCGGGGTGCGAGTCGACGCCAGGCCCGTCGAGTCGGCGCGCCAGAAGGGTGAGTTGGCCGACAGCGCCAGCAGCAGCGGGATGTGGACGCGCATTCCGTTGGCGACGTGGATCGCCTTCTCGGGGTCGTCGATCCCGACGTGGACGTGCATGCCGAAGATCAGCTCCTGGCGGGCGACGAAGCGCAGCGCCGAGATCAGGTCTCGGTAACGCGGTCGGGCCACGATGCGCTGGTTCTCCCACATCGCAAACGGATGCGTCCCGGCGGAGCCGATGGCGAGGTTGCGCTGGGCGGCCGACTGCATCACCTGGCTTCGCAGGGCCCTCAGCTGGGCGCTCGCCTCCGAGGCGGTGCGGCACGGGTCGGTCGAGACCTCGAGCACCGACTCCATCAGCTCCGGCTTGATCTCCCCCGTCGCGGCGGGCTCGAGCAGCGACTCGATCGCGTTTACGAGCTCGAGCGTCTCGGAGTCGAGGATCATCAGCTCCTCCTCGATCCCGAGCGTGAACGCGCGGCTGCCGGAAGCGGTGTTCCATTAGGCGGCGGAGCCTAACGAGCCGGGAGGCGATGCTTTGCAAGGATTGGGGCCATCCGGGTACGCCTCCACCTCTTAACCTCCACGGGACACCTAGAGCAAAGGACAGGGAAATGGCGCTCGGCTACGACGGGAAGCTGTACATCCTCGCCTTCGATCATCGAGGCTCCTTCCAGAAGAAGATGTTCGGGATCTCAGGGCGACCCCACGAGGAGGAGACGCGGACGATCGCGGACGCGAAGAAGCTGATCTTCGAGGGCATGCTCGAGGCGGTCAACCGCGGCGCCCAGCCCGGGGCGACGGGCGTGCTGGTCGATGAGCAGTTCGGCGGGGACATCCCCGAGCAGGCCCGCGCACACAGCTTGAAGCTGGCCATGCCGGTGGAGAAATCCGGTCAGGAGGAGTTCGACTTCGAGTACGGCGACGAGTTCGGCGAGCACATCGAGCGGTTCGACCCGGACTTCTCGAAGGTGCTGGTGCGCTTCAACCCCGAAGGTGATCGCGAGATGAACGAGGTCCAGCTCGCCCGGCTCAAGCGGCTCTCGGACTGGCTGCACGGGCACGAGCGCAAGTTCCTCTTCGAGCTGCTGGTACCCGCCACCGAGGCGCAGCTCCAGCGCGTGGACGGCGACAGCGACCGCTACGACTCCGAGCTGCGCCCCGAGCTGATGCGCCAGGCGATCGAGCAGATCCAGGCGAGTGAGGTCGAGGTAGACATTTGGAAGATCGAGGGCGTCGAGGAGCGCGATGACGCCGCGATGCTCGCCGAGCAGTCGCGCTCAGGCCCCGGCCGCGGAAACGTCAAGTGCGTCGTTCTCGGACGCGGCGCCTCCACGGAGTTGGTGGACCGCTGGCTCCAGGCCGCCGCGCCGGTCGAGGGCTTCATCGGCTTCGCCATCGGCCGCTCGATTTGGTGGGACGCGCTCAAGGCCTTCCTCGATGGTCAGCTCCCGCGGGAGCAGGCCGCCTCCCAGATCGCCGACAACTACCTGCGGTTCATGAGCGTGTACGAGGGGCAGGCGGTGCATTAGCGACCGCCGCGTGGCTCAATTCGAGGGGACATAACTCCGATCGCGCCGGGCTGGTAGGCTCGCGCCGCGATGGCCCTGAAGATGCGCCAGAGCCTCGCCCAGCTCGAGCGCGAGTTCTGGCACGAAACCGAACGCGATCAGCACCGGCGTGACCAGCTCCGACGCGAAGCCGCGCAACGCTCGCGCAAGCGAACCTTCGTCAGGCTTGAGAAGCGCCGCTCGCTGCGCTTCTGGGGCCTCGTGCTGACGCTCATCCTCACCGCGGTTATCGTCACCGTGGCGATGTTCGTCTCGCTGTACTACCTGCTCTCGTAGGGCTGATGCCCGCCGGGAGCGGGCCGCCCGAGCTGTCGAAGTGCCGCCCTAGCGGCTTTCTCCAAGCCCGCGCAGCGCCTCGTCCACCTCTTCGCGGGCTCCCTTTCCTTCTTGGAGGCGTTCCTGCTGGATCTCCAGGTACACCTCTTTGCGAAAGACAGGAATGTCCCGCGGCGCTTGGATGCCGATCCGCACCTTCTCCCCCATGATCGCTAGTACCGAGACCTCGATGTCGTCTCCGATCATGATGGTCTGGTTCGACTTGCGGGTCAGGACCAACATATGAAATGCCTCCCTGCTTCCGGGACCAAGAATTGCCCAGGGCGCCCTGCTCGCCCCTGGTGCAGTACGAGTGAGGATACCGGAACCTGGGTGATCAGATTCAACCCTTTACCGTCCGCCGACCCCCGAGCCGGCCCTGACGGGCCCGCCCACTACGCCGCCCCGACTTGCCCTGTACTAGTCTGCCGCCCAGTGCCGAGGACCAGATCGCTACGGCCCCAGCTCAACCAGATCCGCACGTGGGTGAGGCAGGGCAGAACGGATGCTTGGATCGCGCATCAGCTCGAGGTGACGGTTCAGCAGATCCAGACCTTCAAGCGCGAGCAAGGGCTCGAACCCGCCGACGAAGCCGACGGCATCGCGCCGGCGGCGGATTTCGACGATGAGATCGACCTGCGCGCCGAGGACGATGCGCTGATCGCCGCCGAGCTCGAGGCGGCCGAGGCACAGGCCGCAGACGAGGAGGAAGAGCAGGAGCAGGAGGAGGAGGAGGAGGAGGCTGAGGAGGAACGCACTGCCCGCCGGCGACGCAGGCGCGGTGGCCGGTCTCGTCGGCGACGCCGCACCTCGCCCGCGACGCTTGAGGCCACGTTCGACCACGGCGAGGAGGGCTATGGGCTCTGGCTCGACCCAGCCGTCCAGGACGACCCCATCTACGCCGAGAATTGGGCCGGGCACCGCCCCGTCGAGGTGACCATCGAGGAGGACCAGATCGTCATCCGTCGCGCGGGCGCCGACGACGGCGAGGACGAGGAGGAAGACGAGTAGGCCGCGTGGCCCCGAGCGGCTGGGCTTCGCGGCGCTGGGGCCCGACCAGGCGGGAGGAAAGGCAAAACGTGGATCGCTCGCTCGAGCGGTGGCGACTTTGTCCCGCATCGCGAGCGCTTTGCGTCAACGTTCGCCGACCGCCGAGTGGTTGACACGTTTTGCACGCCCCGGAGAGGGGCGGGGATCGCCGGACCGGGCGGGAATCGCCGGACCGGGCGGGAATCGCCGGACCGGCCGGGGATCACCGACGGCGCCGAGCCCCCTAGCGCTCCTCTCGCTCCAGCCTCCGACCGCCCGCGTAGTCCGACGCGCCCCGAACGTAGCGAGCGAAAGCCGCGTTGGCGACGGTGCCCATGTCCCAGGCCCCGGGCGTACCCGGCGCCACGCGGGTCGCGATGCCGAAGGCCCAGTCGATCCCGTCCTCCTCGTACAGCCGCGCGAGCTCGTCGGTCGTGTACGGGCCCCCGAGACGGCGGCGTAGCTCCAGCACGAGCGCGTCCACGACGCGCTCCATTGCCGGGCGCTCGCTCGGGTCGGCACGCTGGAGCCGCCTCAGGCCCTCCTGCCAGAGGCCGTTGAAGGCTTCGAACGACACCCCGCGGAGTATGGAGCTAACGCCCGCCGAGAGCTAACGCCCGCCGTGGCGCCGGGCCAGCGACGCGCCACTGGGCAATCCCAGGATCACGTAGGGGCGCTCGCCCGCCTTGACCATCCCGAGGGCCCGCGCGTAGCGCTCGATCGTGGCCGGCTGCTGGAGCGCAGCCTCTTGCGTGCGCAGCGACGCGTTCTGGTGGGCGAGCTGGGTGACGATCGCCTTCTGGGCGTCGGCGTTTGAGCGCGTCGTGAAGTACTCGACCGCGTGCTGGACGTAGAGGCCCGCCACGACGACGAGGACCACCAGCAGCGCCGTGCGGCCAATCCGGTCCCAGCGGACCCGAGTCCACGGTGTGGGGCGAGGCTTGCGCCGCACGCGGGGCGGCGTCGTCTCCGAGGCCCGCGGTCTTGGCTTCGGGGCTCGCCGCGGCCGGGGCCTTGGTGCGGTCGCGGGGCGAGCGGTCTGCGGACGAGCGGTAGTTGCGCGAGCAGTCGGCATCGACTTGAGCCTTCGTTCGCCACGCGAATGCTCCTTCCTGCCGCAACGCGGCTACCGGCGTAAGGCCGACCACCCCGGATACGAAGCGTCTGCGCCGAGCGCCTCCTCGATCCGCAACAGCTGGTTGTACTTGGCCACCCTGTCGGTCCGGGACGGCGCGCCCGTCTTGATCTGGCCGCAGCCGCTCGCGACGGCGAGATCGGCGATCGTCACGTCCTCGGTCTCGCCCGAGCGGTGGGACATCACGCTCGCGTAGCCCGCCTGGGTGGCCATGCGGATGGCCGCCAGCGCCTCGGTCAGTGTCCCGATCTGGTTGACCTTGATCAGGATCGCGTTGGCCACCCCCTGCTCGATGCCCTGCTTCAGCCGTGCCGTGCTGGTCACGAACACGTCGTCGCCGACGAGCTGGAGGTTTGACCCGAGCTCCCGCGTCAATAGCCGCCAGCCGTCCCAATCGTTTTCGGCCATACCGTCCTCCAGCGAGACGATCGGATAGCGCCTGCACAGATCACCCCAGTAGGCGACGAGCTCCGGCGCCCGCAGCGTCCGGTTCTCGTGCTCCAGCACATAAGCGCCGTTGTTGAAGAACCCGGATGGCGCCGGGTCGAGGGCGATCGCCACCTGTTCGCCCGGCTTGTAACCGGCCGCCGCGATCGCCGCCACGAGCAGCTCGAGCGCCGCCTCGTTGGACTCGAGGTCGGGAGCGAAACCGCCCTCGTCGCCGACCGTTGTCGACATCCCCCGAGCACGCAACGTCGCGCCCAGCGCGTGAAACACCTCGACCGCCATGCGCAGCGCCGCGTCAAACGACGAAGCGCCGCCCGGCACGATCATGAACTCCTGGAAGTCGACGCGGTTGTCGGCGTGAGCGCCGCCGTTCAAGACGTTGAGCATCGGCACCGGCAGAACGTGGGCGGCCTCGCCGCCGAGGTAGCGCCACAGCGGGAGGCGCTCCTCCGCGGCGGCCGCGTGGGCGGCCGCCAGCGAGACCGCCAGCAGCGCGTTGGCGCCCAGGCGCGATTTGTTGGTGGTCCCGTCGAGCGAGATCAGGGTCCTGTCGACGTCCGCCTGGGCGGCCGCGTCGTGGCCGGTAACCGCCTCCGCGATTGGGCCGTTGACGTATTCGACGGCCTTGTGCACACCCTTGCCCATCCAGCGCCGAGCCGCCGTCACGGAGCTCCCGTGCCTCGTGCTCGCCGGTCGAGGCCCCCGAGGGCACGGCCGCGCGGCCCCACGCGCCCGAGCGGAGGCTGACCTCTACCTCCACGGTCGGGTTTCCCCGGCTGTCGAGGATCTGCCGGCCGTGTACGTGCTCGATCGCGCTCACGCGCCGGACCCCGCCAGCACCCGCTCGCGGAACCGGTCCGCCGCGGCGCGCAGCGCCAGTTCGGGATCTACGTGAAGCTGACGGGCAATTGCCACGACCGCGAACAGCACGTCGCCGAGAGCATCGAAGCGATCATCGCGCTCAGAAGCGTGCTCGAGCGTTGAAAGGCCCTCGCGCACACGGTCAACCGACGCCAAATCGTCGGGCGGCGGCGATCCGGTCGCCCGGCGCTGCACCTTGCGCGCGTACAGGAGCGCCGGCAGCGTCTCTGGGACGTCCCCGAAGATTCCCGGCTCGCGCCCCTCCTCGCCGCGCTTGATCTGATCCCAGTTGCGCAGCACCTCGCCCGCGGTCGAAGCCCGCGACGAACCGAACACGTGCGGGTGGCGCCGGATCAGCTTCTCAGTGCAGTGCTCTGCGACTCCAGCCAGGTCGCCCGCGCCCCTTTCCTCCAGCAGCAGCGCCAAAAAATGGACCTGGAACAGAACGTCTCCGAGCTCGTCCAGCAGCTTTTGGTCGTCGCGCCGGTACGCCGCGTCGGCGAGCTCGTAAGCCTCCTCGACGGTGTGAGGGACGATCGTGCGCTCGTCCTGTTCCCGGTCCCAAGGGCACTCGCGGCGCAGCCTGCGCGTGATCTCGTCGAGGCGCGCGACCGCCGCGGCGGCGGCCGGGTCGGCGTCGCCAGCGGCCGAGGCCGATTGACTCACCCGGTGATCACCCCGTGGTCCCGGTCCGTGGTTGACGTCGGAGACTTCTTCGGCGCCTTGTAGCCGCTGCAGTCGACCATCATGTAGTCGCTCAGGCACTTGGTCTGGCTCAAGTACTCCTTCTTCGCCTTAGCGTCGACCGTGTTGGCGGCGGTCTGCTTGTTTTGCGCCGTGAGCGTCTGTCTGATCGTCGACGAGACGTCGGCGAGGCTCTTCTGCGTGGCCTTGTTGATCTTCGTGACCTCGACCAGGTAGTAGCCGAACTGGCTCTTGATCGGCCCCTGGAGCTTGCCCACGTGCCCCGAGAAGGCCGCGTTGTTCAGCGTCTGGTCCTCCTGGCCTTGGCTGATGTTGTTCAGCTGCCCGCCCTTGTCCTTGGTGGCCGAGTCGATCGAGTACTTCTTGGCCACGCTGGTCCAGCTTTGCCCACCCGAGAGCGCGGACTTCGCGGCGTTGGCCTGGCTTTGAGTCTTGGTCAACACGATGCGCAAATCGCGGCTCTCGGGGGTGCCGAACTGGGAGCTGTGCGCCGCGTAGTAGGCGTTGATCTCGGACGTCGAGACAGGCTGGGTCTCCTTGTTGACGAGCTTCTGGTAGATGAGGTTGACGCGCACGCGGTAGATGACATCCTGAACGGTCTGGCCCGACTGCGAGAGGAAACTCTGGAACTTCGACGGGCTCGAGCCGAATTGGGCCGCCTTGTCGTGGTTAAAGGCGGCCTGTACCGCGGAGTTGCTCACGGTCACGTTGTGCTTGGCGGCATACGCCTGGTACCAGTAGGCCCGGATCAGAAAGTCGAGCACCTGGCTGTTGAGCGAGGTGAAGAGCTGCTTGCAGGTGGCCTTGAGCTGCTTATCGGAGACCTTCGCCAGACTCGGGTCCTGCTGGCGAACCTGCGAGATGCACCCCGTGAAGTCAGGCGGATCGGTGGGCGCGATCACCGGCGCGCCCTGGCTGCTCTGCGCCTCTCCCTTCGCGGCCACGTACATCCAGTGGTTGAACGCGCGTGTTGTGATCGGGTTGCCCGAGACATTCGCGACCGCGTCGCTGGGCACACCCGAGCCGCAGCCGGCGATCGCCACCGCGAGCGCAAAAAAGGCGCCAAGCGCCAGGAGCCACCTTCGAAGAGTCATGGACGAGGCCGATGGTAGCGACTCGCTGTCCCTCGGCTCGCCGCTCTCAGGAAGCTATCAGCCGCCGTCGACCGCGAGCAGCACGTCGGCCGCGCGCAGGACCGCGGGGAAACGCTTCTCGGGATCCTCGGGGACCCGTACCGAGAGCTGGGAGCGACCCGACTCGTAGATGGCGCCCGGAATCTCCTCGCGCACGCGCTTGGCCCGGGCCGAGTCGAGCTCGAGCGGCGCCACCGCCAGGCGGTCCGCCGCGGAACGTGACCGCGCGCGCCCCCACCTGTCCGAGCTTGAGCCGCGCCTCCTGGAGCGAGATGAGGTTCTGAAGCGGCTGCGGCACGGGACCGAAGCGATCCTCCAACTCAGCCCGCAACTCGCGTAGCTCAGCCAACTTCCCGTGCACCCGCGATCCGCCTGTGCACGTCGACCTTGGCGTGCTCGTAGGGGATGTAGTCCGCGGGCACGTAGGCATCCACGTTGACGTCGAGCCGCACCGGCTCCCATTCCTCTCCGGGCCCGGCACCGTCGCCAGAGGCGGCGACCGCCTCGTCGAGCATCTGCATGTAGAGCTCGAAGCCGAGCGCCGCCACGTGGCCCGACTGCTCGTCGCCGAGCAGGTTCCCCGCCCCGCGGATCTCCAGATCCCGCATCGCGATCTTGAAGCCCGCCCCGAGCTCCGTGTAATCGGACAGCGCGGATAGCCGCTGCGCGGCCTCGGGGGTCAAGGCAGCCGCGCTCGGATACAAGAGGTAGGCGTAGGCACGCTCCCGGGCCCGCCCCACGCGGCCCCTGATCTGGTAGAGCTGGGCCAGCCCGAACATCTCCGCGTTCTCGACCACGAGCGTGTTGGCCTGCGGGATGTCGATCCCCGACTCGATGATGCTCGTGCACACCAGCACGTCGGCCTCCCCGCGCAGGAAGCGCAACATGTGGCGCTCGAGCATGCGCTCCTCCATCTGGCCGTGAGCCACCTCGAAGCGCATCCCAGGACACACCCCCCGCAACCGCTCCGCCGTCTCCTCGATCGTCTCGACCCGGTTGTGTACGAAGAAGGCCTGCCCGCCGCGCTCGTGCTCGCGCAACAGAGCGCGCCTGACGAGCTCCTCGTCGTACTCGCCGACGTAGGTCTTGACGGGCCGGCGTCCCTCGGGCGGGGTCTCGATCACGCTGATGTCACGCACGCCCGCGAGCGACATCTGGAGGGTGCGCGGGATCGGTGTCGCGCTCATCGAGATCACGTCGACCTTGAGCTTGAGCTGGCGCAGCAGCTCCTTCTGCTTGACCCCGAAGCGCTGCTCCTCGTCGACCACCAGCAGACCCAGATCGCGGGCGCGGACGTCGCGCGAGAGCAGCCTGTGGGTCCCGATGAGAATGTCCACGCGCCCCTCGCTGAACCGCGCGATCGTCGCGCGCTGCTGCACCGCGGGGCGAAAGCGCGAGACCTGCTCGACGGTGACCGGGTAGTCCTTGAAGCGCTCCGAGAAGGTGCCGAAGTGCTGCTGGGCCAGGATCGTCGTCGGGACGAGCACCATCACCTGCTTGCCGTCCTGGACCGCCTTGAAGGCCGCGCGCAGCGCCACCTCGGTCTTGCCGTAGCCGACGTCGCCACAGATCAGCCGGTCCATGGGGCGCGCCGCCTCCATGTCGGTCTTGACGAACTCGATCGCGTCGCGCTGGTCTGACGTCTCCACGTAGGGGAAGGCGTCCTCGAACTCGCGCTGCCACTCGGTGTCGGGCGGAAAGGCATGGCCCTCTCGGCGGCGGCGCTCGGCATACAGATTCAAGAGCTCGCCCGCGAGCTCCTGGGCGGCCCGGCGGGCCCTCGCCTTGATCTGCTCCCAGCGGTTGCCGCCGAGCTTCGACAGCGGAGGATGGGCGCCGCCCGCCCCGACGTAGCGGCTGATCTTGGCGAGCTGGTCGACGGGGACGAACACGCGGTCCGACCCCGCGTACTCGAGATACAGGTAGTCGCGCGTGACCCCCGCGACGGTCTTGGTGTCGAAGCCGGCGAAGCGCGCGATGCCGTGGTCCTCGTGGACCACGATGTCGCCCGTGCGCAGGTCCGTGAAGCTGCGCAGGACCCCGCGCCGTCCGCGCGGTGGGCGCGCGGGCTCGCGACGGCGCCGCAGCAGCCGGTGCTCGGGGATGACCGCGAGGTGGAACTGGGGCGCAACGAAGCCCTGCTCGAGCCGCGCGTGGGCAAAGGCGAGGCGGCCGTCGACCTGCTCGAGCTGGCCGTCGAGCCACGCGACCTTGAGCCGGCCCAAGTTGTAGGCGATCCGTTCGCCATCGCCGCGACGCCCGAACGCCACGACCGTGCGGTAGCCCGAGCGCAGCAGCTTCTCGAGCTCGGGCTCGGCTTCGCGCAGCGAGCGCGCCTGGAAGTCCGCGGCCTGGGCGCGGAACGAGTAAGGCTGGTCCTGGTCGATGCTCGCGACCCGGACCCGCGCCCTCGCCTCCAGGGCCCGCCCGATCACCTCGGGGTCCACGTAGAGCTGGTGGGCGTCGTCGTCGTGGAACGCCGCCGTTACGTCCTGCCAGTGGTCGGCGAGCGCCGGGGCCACGTCCTCTTCGCCCGCCACCGCCACCGTCGCGTGCTCTGGGATCAGCTCGAGCAGCGGGTGGAATCGCTCCACGGGCAACAGCTGGGCGATATCGGGGCGCTCCTCCTCCATGACGGCGGCGATCTCGGCGAGCTCGCGGTGCTCCTCCGAGAGCTCGGCCGCCGGCGCGACCTCGACCTCGTCGGCGTCTTGAAGCGAGCGCTGCGTGAAGGTCGAGAACCACCGCAGCGACTCGATCTCGTCGCCGAACAGGTCGACCCGCACCGCCCGTTCCTCGGTCGCCGGGAACACGTCCAACAGCCCCCCGCGAATCGCGAACTGACCGCGGTCGTCGACCTGCTCCACGCGCTCGTAGCCCGCGGCCACGAGGTCGCGCGCGGCCTCGTCGAGGTCGAGCAGCTCGCCCTTGCGCAGCGTGAAGCCGTGGGGGCGCAGCGCCGGGTCGGGCACCTTCTCCGACAGCGCCACGGCGCTGATGACCACCACCGCGCACGAGTCTTCGAGCAGGGCGTCGAGCGCCGCGATCCGCAGCCCGACGAGGTGCGGTGGCGGAACGAGATGGGACTCGTAGGTGACCCCGCGGCTCGGGTAGTAGCGGACCTGGCGGGGCGCGAGCCAGGCCTTGAGCGCGGCGGCGAGGTCGCGGGCGGCGCGGTCATCGCCGGCGACGACGATCGCGGCGCCTTTGCGTCTCGCGATCGAGCAGCGCCGCGAGCAGGTAGGGCCGCAGCGACTGCGATACGAACACGCGGCCGCCCTCGTCGGCGAGCTGCGCGAAGTTGGGGTCCTGGTCGGCGCTTTGGAGGAGTGTTCGGAGCATCTAATAACGAATATAGGTGGCGCGGGCGCATGCGCCCGCGCCCCGGCCGGAACATGTTCCGGCCGGCCGGTCGGCACCAGTGGGCCGACCGGAAAATCAATTAGAAGCGAGCACGCGCTCGGCCTCGTCCGCGGCCCGCTCCACCACCGCTTGGACCTCGTCGGGGGACTCGCGGAAGCGACTCAGCACGTACGCGGCGACCTCGTCGGGATCGGTCGTCGGGGGGCGTCCCACGCCCACGCGCACGCGCATGAAGTCGGGCGAGCCGAGCGCGTCGCGGACCGATTTGAGCCCGTTGTGGCCCGCGAGGCCACCCCCCAGGCGCGCCCTGATCTCCCCGAAGGGCAGGTCGATCTCGTCGTGGAGCACGAGGACGTGATCGAGCGAGACCTTGAGCGCTCCGCGCGCCGGTCCCACCGAGCGGCCCGACTCGTTCATGAACGTCTCGGGCACAAGCACCGCCACCCGCGGGCCTCCCGGCCCCGCGCGGCCCTGACTGAGGCGCGCGTTGTACTTGGACTTGGGCTTGGGCAGCTCCCAGCGAGCGCTCAGGAGCTCGGCGATCTGCGCCCCGATGTTGTGGCGGGTGCGCGCGTATTCGGCGCCCGGGTTTCCGAGCCCGACGACCAGCCAGTCGACGGGGGCGCTACGCGCTACTCGCCCTCGCCCTGCTGCTCGCCACCGCCCTCGCCCTCGGGCGCGGCCTCGCCCTCGGCCGGCTCCTCACCCTCGCCCACGACCCCGGTCTCCTCCTCGATCTCGGGCTCCTCCTCGATCTGGAGCCGCGGGGGCGTCAGCGTGGCGACGACGGTCTCGAGATCGCCCATGATCGTGACGTTCGCCGGCGCGCCGACCGCCTCGAGCGTCACGGTGTCGCCGATCTGCATCTCGGATACGTCGTGCTCGATCGCGTCGGGGATGTCGTTTGGCAGCGCCTCCACCGTCAGCTCGCGCGTGACGTGCTCGAGCACGCCGCCCTCCTTGACGCCGGGAGCGTCGTCGGCGCCGGTGAGCTCGAGGGCCACCGTGGCCTGGATCGGCTTGTCGAGGCGGACCCGGAGCAGGTCGATGTGGAGCGCGTGGCCGCTCACCGGATGACGCGCCAGCTCCTTGACGACGACCGGAGCCGAGGACTGTCCGTCGATCGACAGGTTGAGCACCGCGCCGCTGTGAGCGAGCGCCAGGCGCAGCTCGCGCGCGTCTACCTGGAAGGCGACCGGCTCGGCGCCGACGCCGTACACAATCCCAGGCACGCATCCAGTGCGGCGCAGCCTGCGCGCTTCCCGCGACCCCGCCGGCTCGCGCCGGGCGACTGCGAGGCTCGAGTTTTCCTCATTGGCCATGGCGGCCGTCGATGGTAGCGCCGATGCGCAACCGCTACGCGCGCGGGCTTTCTTGGATGTTTCTCAGAAAGTCTTTACCGGCCCGCCCGCCAGCGCTACCCTGTCGTTATGTCAGGCGCGTATCAGCTGATGCTGATGATCGTCATGATGCACCTCCTAGGTTTGATCGGCGTCGGGGTGCTCATATACCTGGCCGTGCGCCACGATCCGAGCCAGCAACGGAGGCCCGGGGAGTCGGGTCAGGACGACGGTTGGGGCAACGAGCCACGCCGCCCGCCGGAGCCGTCCGGTCGTCCTTGGGGCGGGTTGCCGCTGCCCGACGCCGAGCAGGCCCTGGTCCGCCTGCGCGACCACCGCAAGCTGTCCGAGCTGGCCCCGGGCCGCGAGCGTCGCCCCGCGCGAGAGCCCGAGCGGAGCCCCACGCGCACGCCGGTACCCAGCCGCTAGAGGGCGGCTAGTAGTTCCTCGGGCAGTCCGAGTCGCTGGTGATCCGCCGGCTCAACTTGAGCAGATCCACGTGGAATCCGGTCAGCGCGTCGCCGCCGCGTCGCACGCGCACGCACTGGACCACCGGCAATGACGAGCCCGCCTCCCACGCCACGCGGGCAGTTCCGACAGTGCTCGTGAGCGAGAACCCGGCCGAGGGGTCCAGCTCGAGGATCGACACCGTGCCGCTCCGGCGCTAGCGCGGTCGCGTCGTAGTCGACGCGCGCGCGGCACGCCGCGCTCGCCGCGCAGCCCGTGATGCGCGCGATCATCGCAGCCTGATTGCCGGCGGCTTCGTCCTTGACCAGCAGCGTGATCGCGCTCCGTTCGGTGCCGTCGATGCTAAGGACGCGCGCCAGCACGGCGCTGATCAGGAGAAAGAGCAGCACCGCGACGGCGATCCCGAACAGGTAGAGCCGGCGGCGCGCACGCGCACGGGCTAGCACAGCTGAAAGGCTAGTGGGGCTAGTCGCCGCTGAGCTCGAGAAAGCGCTCCACCGAAGCCTCCTGGTGGGCGAGCCGCTCCGCGAGCTCGCGGGCGTGCTGGGCGGCGAGCTCGAGGAAGTCCTGGACGCAACGTTCGGGGTCGTCGGTCAACGGATATACGCGCGTCAGATCGGGTTGGGCGCACGCGATGCCCATCGGCGGGCGCCCGTGCGCGAGCGTGCGCGCGCTGCACACCGGGGTGACGACCAGCTTGCGGTCGGGGGCAACGAGGGCGGTCGGGAGCAGCCGCGGCGCGGGCAGGCCCACTCCAAGTCGGATGGAGTGATCGATCGCGAGGCCGCCTTCGGAGAGCTCGTCGAGGGGGTCGCGCCACACGTCGAGGACAGTGTCGGCGCCCACCAGCGCGTCGCGCAGAGCCATGGCCTGGTCGGCGTAGAGCTGCTCAGCCTCGTCGCGGTCGCCGGCTGCAGCCAGGTCGAGGTCGCACGGGACGCGCAGGAGCTCGCTCGCTGCCACGGTGGCACCCGCCCCCCTGCTGCCGTACGTCACGTAGGTCTGAAGCGTGCCGAGGTCTCGCCGTCCGTGGAAGATGACGGTGACGGACTCGGTCACCGGCAGCCCCTCCACGCGCAGCGAGACTGCGACGGCCGACGTGTCGTCGAGCAGAGCGCGGCGGAGCAGTTCCTCGGCAGCGCCTTCGTCTATGTCGCGCTCGTCCTCGGCCATGATCTCCGTGGGCTCAGTTCCTCCCAATTGGCATTATCCCAGCAATGGCGGCGGGATAATTCACCTGCCCCCTCGCGCGTATCTGCGGCCCGGGCGGGTACCCTCCATCTGGGATGAAGGTGTTCTATAAGCCGCTCGGCGTGATCGCCGGGGTCATCGGGGCGAAGATCGGCCACCAGCTGTTTCGGGCGGTCTGGGCGAAGCTCGACACCGACGAGCCACCCGATCCGAGCCACCGCGAGGCGAGCACCGGCAAGGTGGTCGCCGCGGCCGCACTCGAGGCCGCCGCGGTCTCGGGCTCGAAGGCGGTCACGACGCGCGCGAGCGCCCAGTCCTTTCACTACCTGACCGGGTTCTGGCCAGGCGATGAGGCCAAGGGCGAGAAGAAGAAGAAGAAGAAGAACTAGCGGGGCCCCAGGCCCCCGATGACGAACCCGCGGCGCTCGAGGTCACCGAGCGCGTTCTCGAAGGAGGCGAAGTCCCGTGTCAGAAGCGCTTCGATCGGCGTTCCGGCGGGTCCCTTCGTCCGAACCCAGCGGCGCAGGGCGGGTGCTCCAACCTGATCTTTAGGCGCAGCCACGAGATCGAGCAGGATCGGCAGCTGACCCGCGTGCTCGAGCTGGCCGGAGATGAGCCCGAGCGGGTCGACGTCGAGGATCCGGCAAAGCTCGTCCTCGCTGAGGCCGAGCAAGTCCATGAGCTGCGCGGCCTGGTCTGCGGCTGTGCGACCTGGCTGGGACATCGGACGGCTCAGAGAGTGTCAGATCACCGCTGTCAGAGGGTAATGGCACGCGCCGGGGCGGGCCGCGCATTTTTTACTCCGGCCCGTCGGCCGCGGTTAGGCCACGGACTGGGGCCGCAAACGAGACGAAGGGGGTATGCAGCATGCGTAGCGCAAAGAGGCTTGCCATCACGCTTGGGAGCGTGATGGCGGTGGTGGCAGCCGCGGGCACGCTGGTCGCGACGGCGTCAGGCACAACCACGCGCCCGCCGGCCGTCACGACCAAACCGGTGAACATCAGCCCCAAGTGCAGCACGGGGATCTGGTCCGGCTACTGCGGAACGGAGCAGAACGTGGGAGACAGCTTGGGATTCTCCTACAAGGGTTCGAGCGACTGGCTCGCGATTCAGTACCAAGGGGGCACCGACGTGTTCTTTATGTACGCGCCCAACGGAATGCCCTCGAACTCCTGCATTACCGAGTCGGGCGCCAGGGTGCACCTGAGCCCATGCACGGGGGCGAAGACACAGCTCTTCGTGCCCACCCAGGAGACGGCCGGGTTCACTTGGCAGAACGTGAGGTACGGCCTCTACCTCCAGGCGAACGGCAACGGCCAGGCGCTGACTGGCGCGACCGGGGACGGAGGCGCAGACCAGGAGTGGAACTTCACCACCTCTTAGACGCCACCCGCGGCGGGCCGGAGCATCTGCGGAGCTCCGGCCGCTCCGGGGCGTGACTCGGGGGTCCTCCGGCCCGCCCGATGAGGGCCACGGCCTCGCTCCCATGCCCAAGGGTCGCGAGATGAGGTGATCACCCGAGTCGCGTCGGGATTGGCCCAGACGCGCTCGGCGGTACTGACGACCGCTCGCCGGTCCTGACGACTATGCCGTGGTGATCCCGGTCTTGGCCTTCTTCATGCGCCACAGCCAAAACCCGATCGCGCTCAACACGATCGCGCCAGCGACATAGCCGATCGCGACACCCACTCTCGCCCCGCCGGCTGAAGCGGCGGCGTGGATGACGGCGTAGATCAGGAAGGCCGAGATCGCCCAGAGAACCAGTGAAACAACACGTCTAAGCACGACCATCAGAAAACCCCCAATAGGTCCCGTGAGGGCATCGGCTCCTCACTGATTTGCCCCGACTTCCAGCGGATCGCATCTGCAACAACAGGACGGGGACGCCAGCGCGCCCTAGCCCATCGCGAACTCTCGCACCGCGCGAACACGTTCGCCCCAGGCGAGCACCCCAGGATTAGTCCGCGGCGCGGTCTGTAAGGGCGGCAACGGCCAGGCTGCGCACCGGCCCCGGCTCCACCTTCAATTTACGCTTATTCGGTGAAATGCCGGGTATCCTCGAAGAACTCGGGGTTAGGACCCTGGGCGGGGCCAGGATCGCGTCGTCCGGTCCACTTGGCCGATCTTAAAAATCTCAGTATCCGGCCCATCCAGCCGGACAAACCAGGAGGTAGTTGCCCATGCGCAAGATTCGTCGGTTTGTTTCCGTGGCGGGAGTTGGCGTGCTGCTGTCGGCCTCTGGAGCTGGGGTCGCGTTGGCGACCAGCTCCGGTGCCAAGACCTACACGGGGAAGACCTCGCAGCACCAGAAGTTCACGATGACCGCGTCCAAGAAGAAGGTCTCGAAGATCGCCTTCAACTGGGTCGGGACGTGCAAGCCTTCGGGCAAGGTGACGGTGCCCTTCTCGGGCAGCGGTCTGACGGTCTCGCACGGCAAGTTCACGGACTCGTCGCCGGGATACCAGGTGGACACCAGCAAGGTCAAGGGCGCCGTGCGCATCGAGAAGCTCACCGGCAAGGTGAACGGCAAGAAGACTTCCGGGAGCTTCTCGTTTCAAGGCGTGCTCAGCTCAAGCTCGGTCAAGTTCGGCGCGTGCACCGGCACGGGGACCTGGACCGGCAAGACCAAATAACGACCAAGCGAGCATGAGCGGGCTCCCGCGGTCGCCGCGCTTCGGAGGCCGGCGCGGTGGTCGCGGGCGTCGCCGCGCTGCCTAGTTGGCTTCGCGCTTCTTCTCGGGCAGCGCGGCCGGAAGCAGCAGCGTGGTCGCAGCCGTCGCGATACACGTCGGGCACACCCCGCAGCACCCCGGAGCGACTTCGATCCACCGCGAAAGGAACGGCAGCAATCGCAGAAGCCTTAGCCGAAGCACCAACCGACAAGGCTACGCCCTCTCCGGTCAAGCGCGTTTCGCCAGGTCTTTTTGCGCATCCGCGCGCAGCGCGGGCGCGTACGTGCCGGCTTGAGCTGTCCGGTCGGCGTGGGCGTCGCGAGCGAGTAGCCCGGCGACCCCCGAACCGAGCTAGTGCTCGATCCGGAGGCCGGGGCGTCAGTGTCAGCGTGTCGTGTACCTGATCGTCAGGCCGGTGAAGGAGGGCGTGCTGCCCCCGCCGGTGCCGTTGCTCTCGGGGCACACCCCGACCGAGTAGGCGTACGTGCCGTAGTTGACCTTGGAATCCGTTTGCAGACCTTCCCCTAGGAGAATGATTGGCCCGAAGCGGCACGTGCCACCAGCGTGCTGATATGCGGCGCCCCTTGTTGATCGTGTCCGGGATGGTGAGGTAGACCTGCCAGGACCGCCGCGTTGCGGTTCACGGCCCCTCGAGAAAGCTAGTAACAGGAAGGTGGCACGCGTTGGCGGCCTGTTGGAACGCGGGGGAGTTGACCTTGATCGTGTTCGGCACCAGCAGGAACAGGTTGCTGGCGACGCCTCGCTCGATCGAGTAGCCCTGGGTGCTGGTCGGTGGCTTCGTCGTCGGGTCGGGGAAATCGGGGACGCGGTGGCTGCGCATGCACTCCGACATCGCCAGCAGCTGTTCCTTCTGCTGCTTGGAGGCCGGCGGGATACTCGACGAGCCGTTGTCGGGCTGCAGCTTGTTGCAGGTGGCCTGCGCGGCCTCGAATGACGGCGAGGACGGGTTGATGCCCGTGCCGTTGAGGTTGAGGTTGCCCTCAGCAGGATCGGGGAAGTTCGGGACGCCGTGGCTGCGCATGCATTCCGAGAAGGCCAGGAAGGACTGCGCGTGCGGCGTGGCGCTCGGCTCGTGGCCGGACGAGCCGCAAGCCGCGATCGCCAGCGCGCAGACGGCGACGGCTAGACGGATCGAACTGCCGAGACGATGGCCGTCGCGCGCTCTGCTGCTGACGTTGCGCACGTCGCGGCGGGTGTCTCAGCTGTTCCCGCTGTTGCCGGAGCCGCTGTTGCCGGAGTTGCCGGCGCCCCGGGACGGAGCAGCGCACTGGATCTGGACCGACTTCGCGGGCGGCTGCGAGGTGCGCGAGAGCGCCTTCCCGCTGTTGTCGCTGTTGCCCGAGTTGCCGCCCTTGCCCGAGTTCCCAGAGTTTCCGGAGTTGAAGCCGCCATCAGCGGCTGGCACGCGGACCGTGACCGCCTTGCCGGCGCGGAACGGGGGCAAGCTGTTGGAGCACGGCGGGACACACGCAGCTGCAGTTCTGCTTAGCGATGAGGCGACCCTCACCTGGCGCTGCTTGCGCCACGCGGGGATCACGAGCAATCTGTTCTGCGGGAGAGCATGCGCCGGGATCCTGACGCGCTGCGCCGCGCCGGAAAAGGGCGGGGTGTTGCCGGGCAGCGACGCAGTGGTCGTACATCTGGCGCGCACCTGCACGAACCGCGCTGGCACCCCGATCCGGGCCAGTTTCGCGTTCGCCGCCGGAATCGCGCTGAGCGCCCGCAGCGTCAGCGAGTAGCTGCCGTCGGGGTTGCGCGTGACCGCGAACGCCGGCGAGCTGCCCGCCACGCTTAACACGAGCGCGAGCACCACGCCGGCGACGATCGCCGCGAGGCCGGTGGTGCTCAGCACACAGCGGCCGTCTGCGCCGCTGTGTTGAGTGCGGTCGCCGCGCTCCGACCCGGTCGGCTCCGTGCTCGAGTAGGTGCGACCAGAGGTGATCTTCAAAGTCCGTCATGGCTTTTCTGTTCCTTTGCGTAGTCGGGCTCGCGCCCGAAATAGCCTGATACGTAGAGCACCGGGCGACACGTGCAGCGTGGCTGCAGCCTCTATGACCGAGAGCCCGGAGAGGTCGACGAGCTCGATCGCGGCACGGTCGATCTCCGGCAGCCGTGAACAGCGCTCCAACAGCCGCCGTCCGGCCGCGCTGGTCATCGATCTTCGCCGCCAGCTGCTGTATCTCGTCATCGTCAAGCGTCAGCTGCGCGGCCAGCCGGAACCGCGCTTGGCGACTGTTCGCCATCGCGGCGCAATGCCTGGCGTAGACGTGGCGGGCAATCCCGAACAGCCATGCGCGCGGCGAGCCCTTACCGGCGTCGAAGGTCTGAAACGACTCGACCGCCTCAAGAAACGTCTCTGAGGTCAGGTCGGCGACCGTTTGTGGCTCTGCGCATCGCCGCGCGAAAAACGCGGTCACGGCGGCGACGTTGGCCCGGTAGACGCCATCGAAGGATCCGGGCGCGGCCACGCTGCCCGCTTCCGCCGTGGTGCTCACGTCATCTAGTTGAGGAATTTCGGCGATCGCGTTACACAATCTTTGGAAGCCGACCCGCCGGGCGACCCCGGCAACCGGGCATCACACCCTGTCGTAATGATCGAGCAGCAGCGGGATCTCGGCCTAGAGATGAACCATGCGGCGATCACACGGATCGAGCGAGGCGAGCGCAAGGTGTCGCTCGACGAGGCGATCGCGATTGCGGCCGCTCTCGACGTGGCGCCTGCGCATCTGTTCCTGCCGATTGAGGGCGACGAAAACGGGAGCTCGCCGGCCCCGCGTATGAGGACAGTGACCTGGTCTTCGCCAACGAACTTGGTCGGCCGATCCACCCGACGCGGCTCGGTGAGTGGTTCGTAAAGGCGCGCAAGAAGGCGGGGATCGCGGTCGGGACGCTGCACATCCTGCGCCACACAGCAGCGACGATCGCGCTCACCGAAGGCATCGCCTTGCACGTCGTGGCCGCTCGGATCGGCGATGACCCGAAGACCGTCCTAGCGACGTATTCCCACCTGCTGCCGCACTCGGACGCGGAGGCTGCCGCGGTGCTCGTTGACAAGCCGTTGACAGAGACTGAGCCCGAGCCCGTCAAAGCCCCGTAGTTACAGGCGATTCGGACGGCGCGACCGACTGAGGATCAGAACAGCTGGTTCTCGCCGCCGAAGACTTGGCTCACCGATCCGTCGGTGAAGATCTGGCGGATCGAGCTCGTCAGCAGCTCCGCGCACGAGAGCACCCTGACGAAATCGGGCGCGTCTGGCGGCAGCGGGATCGTGTCGGTAACCACGACCTGCTCGAAGTTGGCCGCCGACAGGTTCTTCCAGGCCTCGCCGGAGAAGATCCCGTGGGTCGCGGCGGCGTAGACGCGCCGGGCGCCGGCGTCGTGGACGGCCTGCGCCGCCGCCTTCAGCGTGCCGGCCGTGTCGATGATGTCGTCGACGAGCACGGCAGTCTTGCCTTCCACCTCGCCGATCACGTAGCCGATCTCGGCGACCTGCTGGGCCGGACGCTCTTTGTTGAGAATCGCGAGGTCGGCTCCGATTCTGCTCGCGAACCGCTTGTTCAGCTTCACGCGGCCGGCGTCGGGGGCGACCACGACCAGGTCCTCGAGCGCGAGGTCGGCGAAGTACTGGGTGAGCATGAACATCGCCGTCATGTGGTCGCAGGGCTTCTGGAAGAAGCCCTGGATCTGGCCGGAATGCAGGTCCATGGTCACGATCCGGTCGATGCCGGCGGTCTCGAGCATGCGCGCCACCAGCCGGGCCGTGATCGGCTCACGCGGCGCCGACTTCTTCTCCTGGCGCGAGTAGCCGTACCAGGGCGTGACCGCGATCACGCGGTGAGCGGATCCGCCCACCGCGGCGTCGATCATCGCGAGCAGCTCCATCAAAGAGTCGTTGGGACTCAGCCCGGCGACCGGGTTGCCACACGTGGGCTGGACGATGAAGACATCGGCGCCGCGGACCGATTCCTCGTAGCGGCAATAGACCTCGCCGTTCGAGAATGTGCGCAGCGTCACCGCCCCCAGCGCGACGCCGAGCTTGTCGGCGATGCGGGCCGCGAGCTCGGGATGAGCGCGGCCGGAGACCAGCATCAGGCGCTTGTTGTAGTCGAGCTCCAGCTCGCCCGGGACCGGCCGTGTCTGCACCACGGTCATGCGCCGCGAGTGTACGACGGGAGGCCGTCAGGACGATTGAGCTTGACCGCTGTCACCGGGGTCTTTGTCCGTGGTGCTCTTCTCGCGCTCCTCGCGCCGCGCGGCGTAGCCCTCCACGTTGCGCTGGCGCTCGCGCGCGATCCCGAGCGCGCCGGGTGGGACGTCCTTGGTGATGACCGAGCCGGCCCCCGTGTACGCGTCGTCGCCGACGGTCACCGGCGCGACCAGCGTGGTGTCGACGCTTGTCTTGACGCGCGAGCCGATCGTCGTGCGGTTCTTGCGGTAGCCGTCGTAGTTGGCGGTGATCGTGCTGGCCCCGAGGTTCGTTTTCTCGCCCACCTCGGCGTCGCCGATGTAGGAGAGATGGGGCACCTTGCTGCCCTCACCGATGTCCGAGTTCTTGATCTCGACGAACGTGCCCGCCTTGGCGCCGTCGCGCAGCACCGTGCCGGGGCGGAGGTAGGCGAACGGTCCCACGTTGACCCCGTCGCCGATCGTCGCCCCCACGACGTACGAGTGGACCACCGTGGAGCGCTCGCCGATGCGCGCGTCGATCACCGTCGACAGCGGACCGACCGTCGAGTGCCGGCCTACCGTTGTCCTCCCCCGAAGGCTCGAGAACCCCGCGACGACCGTGTCCGCGCCGATCTCTACGTCAGCGTCGATCACGGTGGCGTCGGGTTCGACGATGGTGACCCCGGCGAGCATGTGCCGTTCGTGGATGCGCCGCTGGGCGACCGCGCGGACCCGAGCCAGGTCGACGCGGTCGTTGACACCCAGCGTCTCGACCGGATCGTCCACCTCGTAGGCGTCCACCGTCCGCTCGTGACGACGGATCGCGGGCAACACGTCCGGGAGGTAGAGCTCGCCCTGGGCGTTGTTGGCCTGGACCTGCGAGAGGGCCGTTTCGAGCAGACCGCCGTCGAACGCGTAGAGGCCCGCGTTGATTTCCCGGATCTCGAGCTCGAGCGCGCTCGCATCGCCGGCGGCCTTGGTCTCCACGATCCGCTCGACGGTGCCGTCGGGAGCGCGCACTACCCGGCCATAGCCGCCGGGGTCCTCGAGCACCGCGGTCGCGATCGTCGCGGCGGCGCCGGAGTGGTCGTGGGCCTCGACCAGGCGCTCGATCGTGCGCGACGTGAAGAGCGGGTTGTCCCCGTTCAACACGACCACGGTCCCTTGGGAGTCGAAGTGTGCGGCGGCCGCCTTAACGGCGTCGGCCGTTCCGAGCGGCTGCTCCTGGACGGCGATCTGGACGCCGTCGTCGAGCACCGGCTCGAGCGCTCGGGCGGGGTTGTCCACCACCACCACCTGCTGTGCTCGCGCCCCTCTCGCCGCATCGACAGTCCAGCCGATGAGCGGTTTGCCGCAGAGCTCGTGCAGCAGCTTGGGCGTGTTCGAGCGCATGCGTGTGCCTTCGCCCGCAGCAATGATCACAACGACCGGTGCGTTCACGCGCCGATCGTACCCGGCGGGGGGTTGTCAGCAACTAGACGGTCGCGCGAGCTGTCTCGCGCTCGTCCCTGGCCCCGCCATCCTGCTGCCGTGCGGCACGAGTTAGTACGAGCAGCGGACAGCGGGCGGTGCGAGCGAGCTTCTGCGCCGTGCGGCCGTGCACGAGTCGCCCGATGGGCCCATATCCGCGCGAACCGATGACGAGTAGGTCGACAGAGCCGCTGTAGAGCGCGAGCTCCTCGGCCGGCTCGCCATAAGCGGCCCGGGCCTCGACTCCCCCGAGCTCGGCGATGTGCTTCCGCGCGGCCGCAACCTCCTGCTCGATATCGGCGGGGGCAGGCCAGGCGGGCGCCGCGTTGCGACGACCGGGATAGAAGATCGCCTCCATCGCCGAGAGCTTCGCGTTGTGCGCATCGGCGACCTTGCGGGCGGTGTCGACCGCGTGCTCACTCTCCGCGGAGCCGTCGAAGCCAACGCCGACCTCCTTGATCTCCGGGCCTCGCTGGCCGTAACCGGCGGGTGCGATTGCGACCGCCGACGGGGCGCCGTTGAGCGCATCGTGAGTGTCATCGCCGAGGAACACTCGCCCCAGCGCTCCACGTTTTGAGGATCCGATCACGAGCAGATCGGCGCCGATTTCCTCGCCGAGCTCATGCAGGCCCCGGCCCACCGACACCGTCCCATGCACTTTAGGCAGCGCTTCGAGCCCCGCTTCATCCGCGGCCTTATGCAAGAGCTCCGTCGAGCGCTTGATCTCGGCTTCATCCCAACCTTCCGTGGTTCCCCGCCACGCGCGCGATTCTCGGGGATAGATATACCCGAGCGTCACCGTTCCATTCTCGGCGTGGAGGGCCTTCGCCAGCGCGATCGCGTCGCGTCCCCCCTCGTCTCCATCGACGCCAACAAGGACGTTGTCAAACATCTCTCCTCCTTCTACTGCCCTCGAATACGAACGACGGTCCGATCTGATGCTCGCGCGCGCCTCGCAGGTCTACGCGGGTCGGCCAATCCGTGACCCGCATTGTGCGATAGCCCACCCGCCAACTATCGCATCGCGGCGAACGAATCTCAAACTGGGGGGGATTCAAACCGATGGGGCTTGTGTGTCGCGCCTGTCTCGGCGCGTGATTCAGCTTCGCGGTCGTAGTTCAAGTCGCGGACGGAGACCCTGAATTCGAACCCTAAACCGGTGAGCGGGGTTAGCTGGGGAGCCAGGGTTCGAACCTGGGCCGGGAGGACCAAAACCTCCTGTGCTGCCAATTACACCACTCCCCAGAGTATTGGGAGACCGGCGCCGCTCACGTTAGCTCATGCGTCCGCGGGTGACCCGCGGGCGACGGCTTGCGCAGGATCCCCCCGATCTCCTCGGGCAGCAACGGATCAGCCAGCGCCGCTCGCACGTCGGAGGGGCGCTGGAGGGGTCGCTCGGCGCGGAGGATGCCGAGCTCGAGTCCCGCCGCGCGCACGGCCCCGACCGCGAGCGCCATGGCGTCGGGGCTGCGCCACACGCCCTCGGGGAGCGAGAACAGCTTCGGCATCGGCCGATTGATCGCGATCAGGTAGAAGCCTCCTTCGAGCGCGGGGCCGAGGACCACGTCGCAGCCCGCCCGCAGGTCGTCGAGCGCGGCTCGCGCGTGGTCGGGGCGAAGGCGGGGAAGGTCGGGCCAGACGATCAGGAGCGGGCCAGTGTGGCGGGCGAAGACCCGGGCGGCGGCGTCGGCGATCCTTCCCGAGATCCCGTCCCCGTTCTGGGGAAAGGTGACCGTGTCGCGCCCCAGCAGCAGTCGGATTTCGGCTGCTGAGTCGGGCGGGTCGTGGGCTACGTGAATCGCATGGGGCGCCACGTCCTGGCCCCAAGCGACCGCGGCCTGGATCAGCTTGACCTGGAGAGCGGCGCAGCGGTCGGGCCCCAGCAGCGGTTCGAGCGCGCGCCGGACCTGGCCCCGCCGGGGCGCGCGGGCCATGATCAAGACGGCCGGTTCGGCCACGGTCATCCCTGTTCGAAGCGGTAGACGGTGCCTGCCGCCAGCTGGGCGCCGGTCGCGAGCTGCGGCAGCGTGGCGCTGAGCACGTCGGCGAAGACGGCGGTGCTCGAGCCCACCAGGTCGATCAGGGTCTCCACGGGGGTCGGCTCGTCCTTGCGCACCTCGTTGGCATAGTCGGTGACGAACCCGATGAGCGCGAACGGCAGCTCGAGCTCGCCGCACAGCACTGTCTCGGGCCCACCTGTCTGGCTGACCGCCGTCACACCGCAGTTCGCGAGCTGCGCGATCTCGACCGGCGTATTGAAGCGGGGGCCGTCGACGTGGCCATAGACGCCGCCGTCCCGGACCTCATGGCCGGCCGCCGTCGCCGCGTCACGCAGCACAACCCGGACCTCCTCCGAGAACGGGCCGCCGTGCAGGATCCAGTGTCCACGGGTGGGGTCGCCTGGCCCGACGAAGACTGTGCAGAGCGTGCCATCGGGCAGGCGGTTGGCGGGGAAATGGAGGTCGTCGAAGACGACCAGCGAGCCGAGCGTCAGCGAGGGATCGACCGCGCCGCACGCCGTGCAGCCGACAACCACGGTGGCACCGAGCTGCTTGAGCGCCCAGATGTTGGCCTGGTGAGTGACCTGATTCGAAAGCCGGATGTGTCCGCTGCCATGACGGGAGACGTGGAACGCGGCGACGCCCGCGTACTCCCCACAAGTGATGACCGCGTCGCCGAACGGCGTCGCAAGCGTGACCGGCCGGGGGTCCTCGAACCCCGGCAGCGCGTACGTCCCTGAGCCCGTGATGATTCCGATCGCCATGTCAGACGCTTGCCTTAACCCACCTCGACCAGGATCGTCTTGGTCGCGTGAGCCTGGACGAGGTTCTGTGCGTGTCGGCTCTCCTCATCGCCGTACCCTTCCGCCCTCGGCGCCGGGCTCGGTCGCGGGTCCTCTCGGGACGGCCATGCCGAGCACACGCATCGCCTTGAGCCCGAGCGACAGCTTCTCACGGCCGTCGCTGGATGACACATCGAGGCCGGTCAGCTCGCGCACGCGCTCGAACCGGTAGCGGACGGTGTGGCGGTGGGTGGTCAGCCGCGCGGCGGTGGCGTTGACGTTGGCGTCGCACTCCAAGAACGTCTGCAGCGTGCCGAGCAGATCAGTCTCGTACTGCTCGTCGTAGAGGAGCAGTGGGCGGACCGTCTCCTCGTAGAAGCGGGCGAGCTCGGCGGGGTCGTCCATGTGCGGAAGCAGAAGCTGGTAGGTGCCCGTCTCCTCGAAGGCGAGCTCCGAGCGGTCCGGGTCGCCCTCTACGACGTTGGCGGCGAGCAGGGCCTCGTTGCGCGCGCGGCGCAGATCGAGGGGGTCGGAGGCGGGACGGCTGCGTCCGATCGCACATGCGAAGCCCGGCAGTCCGGACTCGATCTCCCGCATGACGACGGCCGCGACGCGCCTCCCGGCGCCGCGCGAGTTCTCGGGAACGAGCGCGATCGCCTCGCCCCCCTCGTGTTGATCGGACGCCACGATCGCACCGGGCGCCACCGAGCGCGCGCCGCGTCGCACCAGGGCGAGGAGCCGCCGCCTCCAGTCGGCGGTAGGCGTGCGCGGGTGGGCTCGGACCACGATCACGCTCCCGCCGTTCGATAGATCTATTCCCAGCTCCTTGCCACGCGCCAGCAGATCCTCGCGGTTGCCGATCTGGCGAGCGAGCACCGCGCGCTGGAAGCCGATCGCCGCCTGCTCGGAGGCGCGCTCGGGGGCGCGGACGCGATCGACTTCGGAGGCTACAAGCGTCGTAACGAGTCGCAGAAGGGTCGCGTCGGGGAGGCGTTCTCGCGCGCGCAGGCGAAGCTGACCCACCGTGGCCTCGGCCACCCGCAACTCGATCGTCTGCACGCCGTCGGTTGCGCGCATCAAAGAGCGCTCGTCGGCCGTCGAGCGGGCCGCGACCGCGAGCACGACACCCGAGCGGTCGATGAGGATGAGGCTGGCGTTCAGCGCGCGCGCCGCCGTGCGCACGATCTCGGGCAGACCCGCGCCCGCTTCGACCGCGTCGGTGATCGCGGCCAGCGCACCGAGGTCCCCGGCGCTCACACTCACCAGCGCGAATCCCGTCGGGAGGATACGGCCACTAGAAGAATCGGGGCCACTCGAGCACGATCACGGCGCCGATCACGACGCCGATGCCCACCAGGGCAGCGAGCACGTAGAGCGAGAGGATTACCGCGGCGACCCGCTCGAGCGGATGCCGGTAAGCGGTGATCGCGGGCGCGATCACGAGTGCGCAGAAGGCGGCCAGGCCGAATACACCTAGACAGACGCCGACCAGGTAGGTGATGTCGGTGTTGCTCACAGCGTGCTCAGTCGAATAAGTACGCGCACGCGCACTCGCTCAGGTGAGAGATTGTGCCGAAAGGCGGAGACGACGGGAAGGGCGCCGGTGATCGCTACCCGCAACGACCTCACGATTCGTCCGTTCGGCGGGGCTCGCCGAACTCCGCTTGGACCGGCGCAGCAACCGTCGCGGCGGGGAAGCGTTGACCCACGTTCGCTTCGGCTCTGACGGCGCGGTCGCGGCCATCCTCGCCCCAGAAGATGCCGAACACCGTCGGACCCGAGCCCGAGACCAGCGCGTGGTCCGCCCCCGCCTCGCTCACGGCGTGCAGCGCGTCGCCGATCTGCGGCAGCAGCGAGAGGGCCGCCGCCTCCAAATCGTTCACCACCAGCCCAGCCGGAACTCGCCCACCCGAGGAAAGCGCGGCCTGCAATTCGGCGAGCTTGCGCTCGAGCTCGGCACGGTCGCGAGGCAGGTTCAACCGGTCCGCCTCGGCGTAGACCTCGCGGGTGGCGAGCCGCTGGGGCTGCGGCACGATCAGCAGGGCGTGGGGCGCAAGTGGATGCTGGCCCCGAACGCGATCCCCGACCCCCGTTCCCAGCGCGAGTCCGGGGACCAACTGGCTCGCTACGTCGGCCCCGAGCTCGGCAGCGAGATCGGCGAGTGCCTGTTCCGCAACTGGCTCGAGCTCGTTGGCCAGGCGCAGAACCGCGGCCGCGTCGGCGGAGCCTCCGCCCATCCCCCCTGCCACCGGGACGCGCTTGGCCAACTCCACACGCAGCGGGGGGCCCTCCCAACCCCTCCCTCGGAGCCGCTCGAGCGCTACGGCGGCCAGATTGGGATCGTCGAGCTCGTCGCACTGCACTGCGTCGGGCGGCCGGGCCCGGACCGACGCCGACATCTCGTCGGCGAGCGAGACCGATTCGAACAGCGTCACGAGCTCGTGGCGGCCGTCGGGGCGTGTCGGACCGAGGAACAGGCAGAGGTTGACCTTGCCCGGCGCGCGGAGATGAAAGGTCATCGCACCTCCAGCCGCGCTCATCGCGCTTCCAGCCGCGCGGCGAGCGCCCGGAATTCCGCCGGCTCCAGACGTTCGGCGCGCTCGTCGGGAGGATGGCCCAGCTCGGTGAGCGCCGCCCGGGCGCGGTCGCGGATTCCCGCCGGCGCGCCCGCCGCGAGCGCCAGCGACGCGGCGAGCGGCTTGCGCCTGTGCGCGAAGCTCTCGCGCACGAGCCGGCGCAACGCGGGGGGCGCCCCGGCCTCACGCCGCCGCAGCCCGAGCAGCACAGAGTCCACGTTCGGCACCGGCCGGAAGACCGTGCGCGACACGCGGCGGAGCACCTCGACGTCGCACGCGAGCTGGGCGAGCACCGAGGTCGCGCCATAAGCCGGCGACCCCGGTTTGGCGGCGAGCCGTTCGCCCACTTCGCGCTGGACCATCACGACCCAACGAGTCACGGCGGGCAGCTCCTCGATCGTGCGCAGGATCACGGTGGCGGCTATCGCGTAAGGGAGATTGGCGACGACCATGTTGGGTGCAGGATCAAGCGCTCCGAGCTCGAGCTCGAGGGCGTCGGCGATGTGGACCGTGACGTTGTCGCGGGAAGCGACCGCCTCCCTCAGCCGCGGCTCGAGTCGAGCATCGAGCTCGACGGCATGGAGGTGACCGCCCAGCGCGGCGAGGCGGACCGTGAGCACGCCTTCACCGGCGCCGATCTCGAGCACCACGTCGCCGGCACCGACCGCGGCCAGACGTTCGATCACGTCGAGGATGTTCTGGTCGACGAGGAAGTTCTGACCGAGCTGCCGCGTACGCCGGCTGGGACGCCTCGACGTCACCATGCGAACACGGCCGCGGCGCTGCGCTCGATCGCGGCCTCGAACTCCCCGTACTCCACGCCACGCTCCTGTGCCACGGCCGCAGCCGTCTGGACCACATAAGCCGGCTGGTTGGGCTTGCCGCGGACGGGCTGAGGCGCCAGGAACGGGGCGTCGGTCTCGACGAGCAACCGGTCGGCCGGGACGCGCCGGGCCGCCTCGCGCAGATCCGCGGCCTTGGGGTAGGTGGCGTTTCCGGCGAAGGAGAACCACCAATCCTCGTGTTCGAGGCACTCCTCGATCCGTGCCGCCATGGTGAAGCAGTGCAGGATCACGCGCACGCCACCCGCGAGCTCGTTGAGCGCCCGCAGCGTGTCCTCCTCGGCGGCGCGCGTGTGGATCACGACGGGCTTGTCGAGCTCGGCGGCGAGCTCGATCTGGGCGGCAAAGGCCCGCTCCTGGTCCTCGCGCGGGGCGTAATCACGGTAGTAGTCGAGCCCCGTCTCGCCGATCGCGACGCACTTTTCGTGCGCGGCAAACGCGCGCAATTCATCGAGGACCGCGTCGTCGAATCCCCGGGCCTCGTTGGGGTGACGGCCGATCGCCGCGTACACGGCGTCGAACTGCTCGGCCGCCGCGAGCGACGCGCGGCAGGACTCGCTGGTGGTCCCGACGGTGACGATGCGGCTCACGCCGGCGTCGAGCGCCCCCTCGACGAGCTCCGGCGCGGGCGGCTCGCACATGTCGAGATGGGTGTGGCTGTCGATCAAGCGCGCTTCGGGAAAAGCGGCTCGAGTGCTTCCACGCGCTCGCCGGAGCCGTGGCCGTCGAACCGTGCGACCGCGTATGCGGTCTCCGAAGTGCCCAACGCGCGGAGTAAGCGCTCCGTGGCCGCCGGGATGTAGGGATGCAGGAGCACGCTCACGACGCGCAGCCCCTCGGCCAGCGAGGCGAGCGTCTGGTCGAGCTCTTCCTCCGAGGAAGGTTCGCGGGCAAGCCGCCAGGGAGCGCGCTCCTCGACGTAGCGGTTGAGGCGGCGGACCCGCTGCCAGATCAGCTCGAGCGCCGGCGTCAACTCGAAGCGGTCGAGCAGCGCGGCGACCTTGTCGGGGAGACCGTCAAAGTCGGCTGACATCGAGGGGTCGACTGCCGCCGCGGGCACACGGCCATCCGCGTACCGCTCGATCATCGCCAGCGTGCGGCTCGCGAGGTTCCCGTACTCGTTGGCGAGCTCTGTCTCGTAGCGGTCCTCGAATCCCTTGGCCGAGACGTTGCCGTCCTGGCCGAAGGAGACATCGCGGATGCAGTAGTAGCGAAGCGCGTCGGGACCGTACTGCGCCATCACGGCGAACGGGTCGAGCACGTTGCCGAGCGACTTGGACATCTTCTTGTCGTCCATCAGCAGGTATCCGTGAATGAACACGTGGTGTGGAAGCTCGAGCGACGCGGCCATCAGCAAGGCCGGCCAGAAGACCGCATGAAACTTGAGGATGTCCTTTCCGATCAGGTGGACGGTGGCGGGCCAGTAGTGAGGGGTCAAATCCACCCCGTCGCGCGCGTACGAAAGCGCCGTCACGTAATTGAGCAGCGCGTCGAACCACACATAAAAGACTTGGGAGGGATCCCAGGTGACCGGTATGCCCCAGCGCAGATGCGCGCGGCTGAGCGAGATGTCGGCGAGCCCCTGCTCGATGAACGCGCGAGCCTCGTTGTAGCGGACACGCGGCAGCACGAAATCGGGACGCTCACGGTACAGCCGCTCGAGCGGCTCCTGGAAGCTCGAGAGCCGGAAGAACCAGTTCTCCTCCTGGTGGCGCACGAGCGGGATCTCGTGGATCGGGCAGAGGTTGCCCTCCAGGATTTCGTTGTCGACCTTGAAGTCCGCGCAGCGGGTGCAGTACCAACCCTCGTACATGCCCTTGTAGGTGTAACCGGCGTCATGGACGACTTGCAGGATCTCCTGCACGCGGCGTTCGTGCTGGGGGTCCGAGGTTCGGATGAAGAAGTCGTTCGTCGCCTCGATCTGCGGCATCAGAGCCTTGAAGCGCTCCGCGTTGCGGTCCGCGAGAGCCTTGGGCTCGAGGCCTTGCGAGGCGGCAGCGTCGGCGACCGGCTCGCCGTGTTCGTCGGTGCCGGTGAGGAAGAACACATCCTCGCCGCGCTGGCGCATGTGCCGCGCGAGGATGTCCGCGGCGATGGTCGTGTACGCGTGCCCGAGATGGGGCTCGGCGTTCACGTAGTAGATGGGGGTGGTGATGTAGAAGGGCATCGGAGGGTGTGGGGCTTGCGCCCGGGCGGTGAAGGCTAGCCGGGGGCGATCAATCGCCTCGGGCGGTTGTCGTGGCCGGCGCGGGCGGGGCGTTGGCGACGCAAACTCCCCGCACCCCCACCGAAGCGCCGACGCCTGGGGAAATTGCGTCGCTAGGCGACGCTCTTCCCCACACCCCTCGGAGGCCCCGGGGGGTTTGGGGGCTTTGCGTCGCGCGCTCACCCTCTGTTGAACTCGTGTTCCCTGTGGTCGAGCGCGCGGTACAGGGCGTTCGCGCTCAGCCCCGTCAGCTCGGCCACGACGCGAGCGGCCGGCCTCGGTCGCGCGCCCTCGGAGACGAGCCGCCGCACCGCATCGACCGCCTTAGAGAGGTCCGCGTCGGAGCGGTCCTCGGCGCGCCCGATCACGAGGGCGACCTCTCCCCGCGGCGGCGACTCGGCGTAGCGCGCGGCGAGATCGGCGGCGGTCCCGCGCACGACCTCCTCGTGAAGCTTTGTCAGCTCGCGGCAGACCGCGACCGGCCGCGACGGATCCAGCGAGGCCAGCGCCGCCAACGAGCGCGCCAGCCGCCGCGGCGACTCGAACGCCACCACGGTCTCCGGTGACCGGAAGACGGCCGCGAGCTCCGAGCTCTTGCGCGGCAGGAACCCCTCGAAGCGCCAGTGATCGGCGGGCAGCGCGCTCGCGACCAGCGCCGCGAGCGCGGCCGAGGGTCCGGGCAGGACCTCGACGGCGAGCCCGGCTGCGACGCACGCCTGGACCAGCAGCAGCCCGGGATCCGAGACGAGCGGCATCCCCGCGTCGGAGACGAGCGCGACCACGGCGCCGTCGCGCATGAGCGAGACGAGCTCCGCGGCACGCTGGCGCTCGTTGTGCTCGTGGTACGAGAGGAGCCTCGCCTTCGCGCCGTAGCGGTCGAGCAGGATGCGCGTGCGGCGCGTGTCCTCGCAGGCGACCACGTCCGCCTCGCGCAGGGCCGAGAGCACGCGCAGGGTGACGTCCTCGAGGTTTCCGATCGGGGTCGGGCACACAACGAGCCGTCCACTCATGACCGCCCCCTCGCCGCCAGCCCGTCGAACGCGAGCACCGCCGCCCCGATCATCCCCGCCTCGACGCCGAAGGCCGCGCCGACGATGCGGACGCTGTCGCGCCCGGGAGGCAGCGCGCGGGCTGCGACCTCGGCCCGCACGGGACCGAGCAGCAGCTCACCCGCGCCGATGACGCCGCCTCCCACGACGACGACCTCGGGGTTGAAGATGTTGACGAAGCTCGCGATCGCGACCCCCAACCTGGTGCCGATCAGCTCCAACACCTCGATCGCCGCGGCGTCGCCGTCGTGGGCCAGCTCGGTGACGAGCGGCCCCGCGAGGGCGCGGCCCGCCGCGAGCGCACGGCCGAGGCTCGAGTCCGGCCGTTCGTGTCCAATCCGGACGGCTTCTCGAGCGAGCGCGGTCCCCGAGGCGAGCGCCTCGACGCAGCCTCGGTTGGGGCAGTTGCCCTGACAGGGAGGGCCGTCCGCCTCGATCACTGTGTGCCCGAGCTCTGCTGCGGCCCCAATCGAACCGCGGTAGAGCTCGCCGCCCAGGATCAGCCCGCCCCCGATTCCGGTCCCGACGGTCAGCATCACGGCGTCGCGCGTTCCCCTTGCCGCGCCGGCGCGGTGCTCGGCGAGCGCGGCGACGTTCGAGTCGTTATCCACGAACACGGGCAGCCCCAAGCGCTCCGTCATCACGTCGGCAAACGCGATATTGGCCAGCGGAAGGTGGACCGACATCAACGCCGTGCCGGTGCGGTGGTCCATGAGACACGGAATCCCGAAGCCGACGGCGAGCGGCTCTGTGCCGGCGGCGCGACGTAACTCCTCGACGGCGTCCACCATCACGCGCAGCAGGGAAGGCTGGTCGAGACCGGCGACCGTCCGTTGCGTGCGGTGGTGCACCTCCAACCCGGTTCCAACGACGCCCGCGAGCAGCTTCGTTCCGCCGATGTCGACGCCGATTGTGCGTCGGGCCGGCATACCGTCACTATATTCAGGGCGCCATGCCCGACGAACGGCAGCGCCGGGCGCCGGTCGACGACCCCCCGTACCGGGTTTACCGGAGCGGCGGACGCTCCGGCGCTGATGCCCCACCTAGATCGTCCCAGCGCGATGCTGCGGGCCGTCCGCGGCCGGGAGCGGACGGCGCCGGTAGGCGGCCTCCGCCCTATCGCCGCTACCGGGCCAGCCCGAGATTCCTCAATGCGCTGCTGGGCCGCCAGGAGGAGCTCGAGCTCCCCGGTGAGGCGAAGCCGCAACGGCGGCGCTGGCCACTGCGCCGGCGGACCGGCAGGCCTCGCAAGAAGATCACCGTGGGCAGGGTGCTCAAGTACCTCGCGCTCGCCGTGGTCGGCTGGCTGCTCCTTTCGTTGGTGCTGTTTCTGATCAGCTCCGGTACCCAGAGCGTCCCCCTCCCCGCCTCGGCGGCGAAGGCGCTAAGTCCCGGGGGAAACATGATCACCTCGGCCAACACGGTCCTGATCCTCGGCACCGACCAGCGCCCCCGGACGGGACCGGGGTCGAAGGAGCCCGGGGCCAACTACAACGTCGCGGGGTCGAACTCGGACACGATCATGCTCTGGCGCGTCGGCGGCGGCGTCTCCAGGCGGCTGTCGATCCCGCGCGACACCGTCGCAAACATCCCCGGCCACGGGCCCGCGAAGATCAACGCAGGGTTCGCGATCGGCGGCCCGGCGCTGGCGATCAAGACCGTCGAGCAGTTCACGGGCATCAAGATCAACCACGTCATCGTGGTCAACCTCGCGCGCTTTCCGCCCTTCATAAATGCGATCGGGGGCGTCACTGTCCATACCGAGCACGTGTGCGCCGACATCTCCGGCGGCCCCAAGGACGGCGGCTTCGCGCTCAACCTGAAGGCCGGCGTGCACCACCTCAACGGCTTCCAGGCGCTGCTGTATTCGCGCATTCGGGACAACCCGTGCAACCCCGGCGACTCCGACCTGACGCGCGTCGAGCACCAGCAGGAAATCCTCAACGCGATCAAGTCGCAGCTGCTCTCGTTCGGGACGTTCTTCAGGCTGCCGTGGGCCTCCTGGGACGCCCCCCAGGTGCTCGAGACCGACATGGGCGGGCCGACGCTGCTCAGCCTGTTCGCCGCCTCCGAGGTCGGCGGCGCCGCTCCCGTCAAGGTGCTGGAGCCGACAGGCGCCGAGTACCTGCCGGGCTACGGCGACGCGTTGACGGCGTCGCCGCAAGCTGTGCACAACGCCGTCCATCAGCTGATGGACGGGTAGGGCCCGCCGGCCCACTAATCCAAGCCCACGTAACACGGGCGTAACGGCGTTACGACGCTGTTATCCACGCTGGGCTACAACCGGCGCCATCGAAGTACACGACGTGCACGACGCGAAAGGCACCAGACGAGGTAACCGCCGCCGCGGCAGGGTGGCACTGGCGCTGGCCGCCGTCGTCTGCGCGCTTGCGCTGGCCGCGTGTGGGTCTTCGGGGAAACCGCACGAACCGAGCGCAGACGCTGGGATCAAGTTCGCGGCCTGCATGCGCTCGCACGGCGTCCCGAACTTTCCAGACCCCGGCGGTAGCGGCGGGGGTATCCAGATCCCCTCCGGCTCAGGGATCAACCCCTCCTCCCCCGCGTTCGAATCCGCCCAGAAGTCCTGCTCGAAGCTCCTCCCCGCTCCGACGCCCGGGGGAGCCGGATCGGAGACCCGCAAGCTGGCGCTTTTGAAACTCGCTCGTTGCATGCGTAGCCGCGGCATCTCTTCGTTCCCCGATCCGACGAGCTCGCGGCCATCGCCACCCAGCGGCGGCGGCATCGCGTTCGGCGCCCCCGGGTCCTTCCTGTCTGTGCCGCAGAACCTGATTGCAGTCGCCTGGGTTCAAGCAGGCCGCGGCCGCGTGTCACTTCCCGGGGTTTGGAGGTGGCGGGCCGAAAGCGTCGGCTGTCGGCTGAGCAGCCCGGGCTCTTAAGCCGCGGCGGCCTTGCTGTCGCTCTTCGCCGGCTTCGAGGTCTCGGATTTCGCCGAGTCTGACTTGGCCGAATCGCCCTTCTTGTCCGACGACTCGGACTTGCCGCCCTCGCTTTCGTTCCCCTCGCGCTGGCGCTTGCGGGTCCCGTAGTCGGTGTTGTAGAAGCCCGATCCCTTGAAGTGGACGGCGACCGGGCGGTAGACGCGCTCCACCGGCGCCTCGCAGGTCTGGCACGTCGCGAGCGGGTCCTCGGTGATGCGCTGGATCACCTCGAAGGTGTGGCCCTGCCCGCAACGGTACTCATAGATCGGCATTGCTTCACCAAGTATAGGACAGTGTCTTGGCACTCTCAAGCGCAGAGTGCCAAGCGGACGGGGCACGCGGAGGCCTAATTCGGCCGCCGGTTAGCATGGCCCGGTGGCCGCAGACCCGCAGACAACGGACACCGTCACGATGGACAAGCTCGTCTCGCTGTCGAAGCGGCGCGGCTTCGTCTTCCCCAGCAGCGAGATCTACGGCGGCCTCGGCTCGAGCTACGACTACGGGCACTACGGCGTCCTGCTCAAGAACAACATCAAGGCCCAGTGGTGGCGGGCGATGCTCCAGGAGCGCGACGACATCCTCGCGCTCGACTCGGCGATCATCCAGCACCCCAAGACCTGGGAAGCCAGCGGGCACGTGCAGAGCTTCACCGACCCGCTCGTCGACTGCCGCACGTGCAAGCTTCGCTTCCGGGCCGACAAGCTCGACGAGGCCCAGTGCGGCCGCAAGCCCTCCAAGCATCCTGGTGAGACGCCCGAGTGCGACCTCACCGAGCCGCGCGACTTCAACCTCCTATTCGAGACCACGATCGGGCCCGTCAGGGAGGAGGGCTCGACCGTCTACCTGCGGCCCGAGACCGCCCAGGGGATCTTCCTGAACTTCAAGCACTACCTCCAGTTCGGGCGCAAGAAGCCCCCCTTCGGCATCGCCCAGATCGGCAAGAGCTTCCGCAACGAGATCACCACCGGCAACTTCATCTTCCGCACGCGCGAGTTCGAGCAGATGGAGATGGAGTTCTTCGTGCCCCCCGCCGAGGCCGGGCGATGGTTCGAGCACTGGCTAGAGCAACGCATGACGTGGTTCACAAATCTCGGCATCCGTCCCGATCACCTGCGCCTACGTGCCCATGACCAGGAGGAGCTCTCCCACTACTCGAGCGCGACCAGCGACCTCGAGTACCTGCACACGTTCGGGTGGACCGAGCTCGAGGGGATCGCCAACCGCGGCGACTTCGACCTGACCCAGCACGCCAGGTATTCGGGCCAGAAGCTCGAGTACGTCGACAGCGCGAGCGGCCAGCGCTACGTGCCGTACGTGATCGAGCCCGCGCTGGGAGTCGACAGGGCCATGCTGGCCTTCCTCGCCGACTCCTACGACGAGGACGAGATCGAGGGGGAGCGGCGCACCGTGCTGCGGCTGCACCCCGCGCTCGCGCCGGTCAAGGTCGCGGTCCTGCCGCTCGTGCGCAAAGACGGCCAGCCGGAGCTGGCGCGCGAGGTTTACCTGCAGCTGCGCGAAGCCCTCCAGGTCGAGTACGACGAGGGCGGCGCGATCGGGCGCCGCTACCGCCGCCAGGACGAGATCGGCACTCCCTGGGCAGTGACGATCGACCACCAGTCGCTGGAAGATCGGACCGTGACCATCCGCGACCGCGACTCGCTCGCCCAGATCAGGGCCCCCATCGACGACCTCCCCAGCGAGTTCGAGCGCCGCTTGCGCGCGCCGTGGCGCTCCCCGAAGCTCGACGACGCAGCCGACTAGGAGATCACGACTGCGAGCCGGGTGTGGCTGCCGGCCGCGGCCTGGGCGGTGGGGTCGATCGGCTCCAGGACAGGCGACCTTGAGGCCAAGAGGCGGGAGAGCACCACTGCCTGCGCCCGTGCCCGCGGCGTATAGAGGATCAGCAACCCCGGCTGCAGTGACTCGCTCGAGATTGCCGACGGTCGCGACCTTGACGCCACGCTTGTGTAGCTGCCGGGCGAGGCTGCGGGCGGCGCCCTGCTGCGAGGTCGCGTTCAGAACGGCGACCGGAACCGAGGGGATCGTCTGGGCGACGTGGCGGATCCGCACGTGATGCGACCCACCCGCATCGACGTTCAACACGATTCCGACGACGCCGGCGCAAGCGAGCACCAGCGCCCCTAAGAGGATCGCGACGCGCGTGCGGGTAGAGAGCGGCCCCGCGCGGTAGAGCGTCCGCTCGCCACCGTTTCCACTTCCGGACCGCACTGCCGGCGAGCTCGCGCCGACGGGCGTCGCCAAACTCAGCCGCGCCTGCATCTGCATCGTGCCGGCGAGCTGGGCACGCAGCCCGGCGAGCTCGCGCCGGCGCTTTACCAGTGGGATCGCCAGCACCGGCAATGCGAGTAGCGCGAGCAGACCACCGATGGAGCCCAGCGTGTGCGTGATCCCGTATTCGGGCTCGGACACAGCGCGCTGGGGAACCGCGGCCGCTCGTAGCTTGGCCGCGTGACCGATGTGAGAGCTGGCGGGTGCGGTCTGCTGCGCGATCGCGAGCAGCTCGCCGTTGCCGAGGGCCTGCGTCAGCGTATTTCGCACCCAATAGGCCGCTCCATGCTCGTACCAGGCGACCACCTCCAGGTGCTGGCCCTCGTAGTAGAGGTAATACGTGCGGCCGCCGACCGACACCGACTGATTCGGGCTGTCCAGGAGCGGTGGTGTGGTCCAGGTCGTTCCCTGCACGTCGTAGTACTGACCGAGCCCCGCGGCCTGGAATACCGCCACGTATGCCGGGGCCTTGACGCCCCCGGGCGCATCGATCGCGTAGGTGCGCAGATCGACCGGCGTGACGCTGCCCGCCTTGTCCTGCACCCGCGGGATCTCGAGCGGAAACGGCAGCTTCGCCGCGTCCGCGCGGGCCTGCGCGAGCGTGCCGGAGCTCGTCGGCGTGAGCGGAAGCGAGGCCGCCCCGTGGCGCTTGTGCACGGCGTTGGCGATCTGGCTGGTGCGCTTCTTCGGGGCGGGAGAGCTGCCGTAGAGGAAGTTGTGCACGCTCGAGGCGATCTGCTGCCGGGTGGCGGTGTCGCACGCGCAGGGGTTGGCTCCGATCGGTTGCAGCGTCACATCGAACTGAACCTGCCGTACGCGCAGCGAAGCGGAGCTGACTAGCGTGCCGATCAGGTTCAGGACACCGCTGGTGGTGTGAAGACTGGGATCCGTCTGCACGTTCTCCCCGAAGACGCGCTCGAACTTGTGCACGTTGTCAACCAGCGTCGGCCCGTACTGCTTTTTGACGTCAAGCAGGAAGCTCTGATCGCGCGCGTCGCGCACGATCGAGGTGTCTCCGTGGCGGTAGGAGACGAACTGGAGAGCCGCCGAGCCGCACATCCGCTGATAGCCGGGTTGGAGATTGATCTCCTGGTACTGGGGGCCGCCCGGGACGTTGACGTGGTAGTAGCGCCGGTCCACGGTGGAATAGACGCACCCGATCTCGTTGACCGCGTCCTTGAAGTGGTTGAAGTCGATCTCGATCACGTGGTTGACCGAGAGCCCGGTCACCTGCTTGATCGTCGTCACCAGGAGCGGGATGCCGCCATAGGTCAGCGCGGCGTTGAGGCGCGTGTTGACGATGCCGCCGGTGGTGTGGATGGGGACCATCAGCTCCCGCGGGAGCGACATCATCGAGATGTACGGCTTGCTCGGATCGATGCGGACCAGCAGCATCTCGTTGGCGTGCGGGAGGACCGGCGTCGTGGTGGTGTGCTTGCGTTGGTCGTTGCCGACCAGCAGAAGCGTCTGCGGCCCGCCGAACGCGGCTGGGGCAAGCGAGTTGCCTACGTGCAGGCTCGGGTTGATGCTCAGGTCCGAGCGCAGCGTCTCCACCTCGCCGGAGACGAACTTTGCGCTGGCGCCGGCAGCACACAGCAGGACGATCAGGCACCCGAGCACGATCCGCCGCCAGGGGCGCGCACGCTCCGGCTCGAGCGGCGGGTGGCCGGAAGGTGGGGGCGGCCGCCCCGGGCCCGTTGGGGGAGCGGTATTCGGAGGATCGGAGACGACGGCCACTGGGGATGACGTCCTTGGGAAGTCGGCGCAGGCTACCGGCACGCCCGGGCGCACCGATGGTGTGCATTGTCTCGGCGAACCTAAAGCTTGGCCAAGATCGGGACGTCGTGGGCGACGGCCGCCGGGGCGAAGTTGGCGGGGTAGACCGTCACGATCTTGCCGCTCGCGCTGATGCCGTAGACGAGCGCGGTGTGGCTGACGACGTCGCGGCCGCCGGGGAGGGAGGCGCTGATGTGCCAGGCGCGCCACACCGGCATGAGCGTCGCACGCGAGCCGATGAGGTACTGCATCCTGCCGGTCATCTCGTGCGCGGCGAGGAACGCGCGGACTGACGCGGGCGTATCGCCCTTCGGATCCGTGCTGACGCCGATGACCTGGACCTCGCGCGAGCGCGGCCCCAGCATCCCGAGCGCCTCGTGCAGGTCGGAGGCGATCAGCGGACACTCGTTGTGGCAGTGCGTGTAGATGAAGGTGAGCAGCACCGCCTTGCCCCGATAGGCGGCGAGGTTGACCTCCTGCCCCTTGTAGTTGCGAAGCCGCAACGGGGGCGCGATCGCGGGGCTCGAGAGCGTGGGACCGTCGAACGAAGCAGGACCGCCGGCGCGCGCGGAGGTCCTTGCAGGAGGACCAGCCCCCGCGCCGCCGGCCGGCTCCTTGGCCCCCGACCCCCCACACGCAGCGAGCGACAACGTGAGCAGCACTGCGCAGGCCGCCGGCAGTCGCATGCTCTGGTGGACGCCTCGCCGGCGGCGATCCTTCCCGACTGAGGTCTCGCGCCCGCCGCGCCGAAACGACGCAGAGTTCCCTCACCCCCACGACTTCCTCGAGGTGTGGGGATTATGCGTCGCTGGGCGACGCCTTTTCCCCACGCCTCGCCCGACGGGCGGGGGTGTGGGGACTTTGCGTCGCCCGGGAGCGCCCGGGACGCCGAGAATCGCTGCGCCGGCGATCCGCCGTGCGAAACTTCGGCTCGGTCCGTGCCCACAGTCGCTGCGCAGAAGATCACCTATGCCGACCTCTACGCCCGCTGGGAGCAGGGCAACTGGCGCGCCGCGGCGATCGACTTCGCGGTCGATCGCGAGCAGTGGCAACGCGAGTTTTCAGAGCTAGAGCGCCGCTCGGCGCTATGGACCTACTCGATGTTCTTTCACGGCGAGGACTCAGTCACGGACAACCTCTCGCCCTTCATCGATGCCGCGCCGAGGGAGGAGCAGAAGTATTTTCTGGCCACCCAGCTGGCCGACGAGGCTCGCCACGCCGTCCTGTTCGAGCGCTTCATGCGCGAGGTGGCGGGGGCGGGCGGCGACACCGCCGCCGCGCTGGCGTACACCGATCCACATCTCACGTGGGGGTTCCGCCACGTGTTCGCGCGGCTCGACCGGATGGCCGACGAGCTGCGACGCGACCGCTCGCTGCCCAAGCTCGCGCAGGCGATCACGCTCTACCACCTCGTGATCGAGGCGACCCTCGCCCAGCCGGGCCAGCACTTCATCGAGGAGTCGCTGAACGCGCGCGACCTGCTTCCGGGCCTGCGCGGGGGAATCGCCCACGTCTCGCGCGACGAGCAGCGCCACATCGCCTTCGGGGTCAAGGTGCTCTCCGACCTCATCCAGCAGGACCCCGAGTGCGTGCCCGCGATCGGCGAGCTCGTGCGCGAAGTGCTCCCCTTCACGACTGCCGTCTTCGTCCCGCCGGGCTTCGACGAGCGCTACGTGACGGCCTTCGGCTTCACGCTCGAGCAGCTCTACACGCACGGCGCCGAGGCGTTGGAGGGGCGGTTGCGCGCCGCCGGCGTCGACCCCACGACCCTGCGCGTGGGCCTGCCCTTTGACATTCCCGCCCAGGAGCGGGCCCAGCGGGGGCTGACGCTGTTGCGGGCGGGCTACCTCGGCGAGCGCGCCAACGGCGTGACTCCCGACCCCGAGGCCACCGCGCTCCTGTTCGATGGGCTGCGGCGCACGGTCGACGCCTCGCAGGCGCCGGGGGCGACGATCCAGTGGGAGTTCACGGACGCCGAACCGTGGCACCTGCGGATCGACGGCGGTAGGCCCACGGTCGGCCCCGGGCGCGTCGAGAACCCCGACCTCGTGTTTCGCTGCCGCTTCGAGGACTGGCTCGACATCGCCGCCGGCCGGCTCGAGCCCTGGCGAGCGATCATCAGCGGCAGAGTGCGCCCTCGGGGCAAGCTGCGCGTGCTCGCGCGCGCCTCGAAGCTGTTCGGATAGCGGCTACCTCAGCTGGGCCCGCCCGGACATCACGAAGCCCCCGTTGGTCGCCCGCGCCGCCACCCCCTGCACGGCGAGGTGGGGATTGCTGAATACGGTCACCGTGAAGAAGTTCAGGAGCGGCACGTCGGGACGGACGACCAGCTTGCCGTTGACCGCCAGCAGGGTCGCGTCCGCTGTGACGCCAAAGGCGGTGCCCTGAAGCGTCAGCTTCCCGTTCGCGGAGGCCACCGGGGTGACGTCCTGCACGAACGGGAACGCCGAGCGCAGGTTCCCCTCGGTTATCTCGGCGCTTCCCGTCAGCTCGTTGCCGCGCTTGGTGAGCGTCGCGTCATGAAGCGTTATCAGCCCCGTCTGGAGCTCCTGGGCCGACGCGTAGAGCGACCCCGCGTCGGCCGTCTGCGCGAGCGTGTTCCCGAGGTGGCCGGGCGTCGAGCGGTATCGGCCGACGCGCACGACCACCTTGTCGGCCTGGTGCCAGAGCAGCTCGATCGCCGGAAACGCTTGCACCTGGACCTCGAGTACCCGCCCCGAGCGCTCGAGCCGGTCGCGCAGGCTCTGGGCGGCGATCCCCGGCAGCACGAGCTGTGCCACCACCAGCAGCACGAACACGATGGCGACGAGGGCGCCGACGGTGATCGCGAGAGGGCGGCGGCGCAGCCTGGACTTCGTGATGCCTTAGGAGCCGGCCTGCGTGCCCGTGCCGGCCGCGGTATCCGCCGGCGAGCCCGCGGTCGCGCCCGCTGGGGGAGGAGTGGTGGGCGGCGCGGTCGAGGGCGGAGGCGTGTACTGGAACTCTTCCTCGGCGCCGAACAGCAGATCGAGCACCTTCGAGCGGAGCTTCTCCGAGGCGGCCAGCGCAGCGCCGCTGCCGATTCCGGCCAGGACCACGATGCGTCCGAAGCGCCGCTTCTTCTTGGGGGGCTCGGTGAGCGCCAGCGTGGCGTCGCGGAGGTTCTCCAGCGCCTTGCGCAGGTCGGACTGGCTCTTCTTGTCCTCGAGCAGCGACTTCGCAGTGACCTTCCTGTCCGAGACGCGGTCATAGACCTTCCTCACCGAGTCGACCGCCGAGCGCACGTTCTCGCGCAGCTTGGCGTCGACGACCAGCCGCTGGACGTACTGGTTCGACTTGGCGAGCGCGGCAATCTCGGCCGCGGTGAAAGGCGCTTTCTGCTTCTTGCGACGTGATGGCATTGCGATCTCCCTCGAGGGCGTGGGCTTCGTCGAGAGGCTCAGCATACGCGATTGCGCTGGGCCCTCGGGCCTCGTTTACCCAGCTAAGGCGCCCCTCACGCGCCTAAGACAGGCTCTAAAGCTCGTAGACCGCGCCCTCGCGCGCCAGCTCGACCGGGCCTCCGAAAGCCTCATGGGCCTGCGCGCGCGCCCACTCCGGATCGAGCTCGTCCGAGAAGTGCGTGAGGACGAGACGGCGGGCGGCCGCCCGGCGCCCGTGCTCGCCCGCCTCGTACGGGGTGAGGTGGCCCCGCTCGCCCGTGCGCTCGGGGCGAGGCAGCGTGGCCTCGATCATGAGCAGGTCGGTGGCGTGGGCGAAGCGCACGAGGCCTTCGTTGGGAGCGCAGTCGGCGCTGTAGGTGAGCCTGGCGCCGTTGCCGTCGGAGACGTCGACGGCGTTCGTATGCGTGTAGTGCGGAACCTCGCAGAAGCGCAGCCGCAGCGGCCCGAGTTCGAGCTCGTTGAGCCCGTCGTACTCCTCCAGCGCGAACGCCGCCTCGATCAGGTCCTCCTTGCCCCAAGAGCCGGACAGCGCCCTGAAGAGCTCAGCCGCGCCCGCCGGCGCCCACAGCTGCGGCCGAGCGGGCTTGTCAGTCCCCGGCCACCCGCCCACGGGTACGGGCTGCTGGCGCGGCGCGTAGGTGAGCGCATAGCTGAACGGCACGAGGTCGAGGATGTGGTCTGCGTGCAGATGGCTGATCAGGACTGCGTCGACGTCGACGTAGTCGCAGAAGCGCCGCAGCTTGGAGAACACGCCGTTGCCGCAATCGAGCAGCAGGTTGAAGCCGTCGTGCTCGACGAGATAACCGCTGCAGGCGCCGTCGATGTCCTGCCACGAAGGTGACTTACCGAGAACTGTTATGCGCACAGGGAACTGCCTCTCTCCTTCAGACCCACACTCTAACCCGGTGAGGGCGACCGACGGCTAAGGAACGCTCAGCGGCTGTTGCGGCGGCGGTCCGGATCGACCACCCACCCGAGCACCACGGCGATCAGGATGAAGGCGATGAAGCCGCCGATGAGAGGCCAGTACATGACTAGAAAATATATGGATCGGGCCGGCACATGTGCCGGCCCGCCGGTCCGCACATGTGCGGACCGGGACCGGCGCGCATGCGCGCCGGTCAAATTATGAATGCGCGGCGAACTGCTCCTGGGCCGAGGGGAAGGCCCACGCCACCTGGAGGCGTCGCTCCTGCTCGAAGACGAATCGCATCTGGCGCGGGGGGCGCAGCCCTTCGGGACGCGCCGGGCGGAAGGTCGCGCACGGCCCCGTGCCCGAGAGGGCACACAGGAGGTTCTGATGAAAGAAGCAGTCTTCGCAAGTTGCCTTGCCGGTCTGCACGCGACCCGATGCCATCCGCTGTGTCCTCTCTAGTCCGTGTTTCCATGTGGCGTAGAAGGCATCAAAGCGAACCTCGCCGGACGCTTGCAACCACGTTTTCCGCAAGGAGCAACAACTTTGTAACGAGTCCAAATTCCCCCAATATCCGGGTCTTTTTGTCGCCGAGCCGATCCATGACCGCATTTTCCGTAGCTTTGGGCGAGTGGCCGAGGAGCAGCTCATCTCGATCGCCGACTTCGAGAAGGCGGCGCGCGCGCGACTCGACGCGCGCGCGCTCGCGTATGTAGACGGCGGCGCCGGCGACGAGGTCACGCTGCGCGACAACGTGGCCGCCTGGCGGCGCTGGGCGATCAGGCCACGGCCGCTCGTCCCCGTCGGCGCTCGCGATCCGGGCGTCACGCTGCTGGGCAAGGCGCGCCCACACCCGCTGATCGTTGCGCCGATGGCCTTCCAGCGGCTCGCGCACTCAGACGGCGAACTCGGGACCGCGCGCGCCGCCGCCGCGATCGGGGCCGTCATGTGCCTCTCCACGCTCGCGACGACGAGCCCCGGTGCGCTCGCGCAAGCGGTCCCGACGGCGCCGCGCTGGTTTCAGGTTTACGTCTTCTGCGATCGGGGCGTGACGCGGGATCTGGTGGCGCAGGCTTCCGAGCACGGGTACGAGGCGCTCGTCGTGACCGTCGACCTGCCGTTGCTCGGCGTGCGCGAGCGGGAGCTGCGCACTCGGCCCGAGACCCGCACCGACCTCGTGCCGGCGGCCGTCGCGGCGGGAGCGCAGGGGACGTGGGAGCCGGCGGACTTCACCAGGCTGATCGACCCCGATCTGAGCTGGGCCGACCTCGAGCAACTGGCGGGCGAGAGCCCACTGCCGGTGGTCGTCAAGGGCGTGCTCACCGCCGAGGCGGCGCGGCTGGCGGCCGACCACGGCGCCGCCGCAGTGGTCGTCTCGAACCACGGCGGTCGCCAGCTCGACACGGTGCTGGCGGGCGCCGACGCCCTGCCCGAGGTGGTGGACGCGGTCGGAGACCGGCTCGACGTGCTCGTCGACGGTGGCATCCGCCGGGGCGGCGACGTCCTCAAGGCGCTCGCGCTCGGCGCGCGCGCGGTACTGATCGGGCGCCCTGTGCTGTGGGGCCTGGCGGTGGATGGAGCCCGAGGGCGCCCGCGCCGCGCTGGAGATCCTGCTGGCGGAGTTCGACGTCGCGCTCGCGCTCGCGGGCGCGCCCCGTGCCGCGGAGCTCGACCGAAGCTTCCTCGCCCCTGCGCCGCGATGAACGTTCTCGTCACGGGGATCACCGGTTACGTGGGCTCGCGGCTTGCGCCCCGGCTGCAGCGCGACGGCCACGCGGTGCGCGGGTTCACGCGGCGCCGCGACGTCGCGCTGGAGTTCCCGCTCGTCAGGGGCGACCTCGTCTCGGGGCAGGGACTCGGGCGCGCCATGAAAGACGTCGACGTGGCGTACTTCCTCGTTCACTCGATGGAATCCTCAAACGACGACTCGTTTCCCGCGCGGGAGCGGCGAGCCGCGGAGAACTTCGTCCGCGCGGCGCGGACGGCGGGTGTCGGACGGATCGTCTACCTGGGCGGCATGGCTCCGGCCTCGGGATCCGCGTCGGTGCACCTGCGCTCGAGGCTCCAGGTCGAGCGGACCCTCCGCGAGGCGCCGGCGTGCGTGGTCGCGCTACGAGCCTCGATCGTCATCGGCGCGGGCTCGCGATCATTTCGCTTCCTCGTGCGGCTGGTGGAGCGCTTGCCGGTGATGGCGATCCCCGCGTGGCGCATCAACCGCACCGCCCCGATCGACGAGCGCGACGTGGTGGAGCTACTCGCGCGCGCGGCCACCAGCGAGGCCGTGTGCGGCGAGGCGCTCGATGCGGGGGGCCCCGAGACGGTGACCTACGAGGAGTTCATCGAACGTATCCGGGACAGCCTGCTGCTGAACCGGCCGGCGCTGCGGTTTCGCAGGCTGACGCTCACCCCGATCGCGAGCCGAGTCTCGGCGGTCATCGCGGGCGAGGATCACGCGCTCATCGGCCCGCTGATGGCTGGGCTCGACGGAGATCTGCTGCCGCGCGACGATCGCGCGGCGCGCCTGTTGCAGGTGCGCCTACATTCACTCGATGCGGCGATCGAGCACGCGCTGCGCGAATGGGAGGCCGGTGAGCCGCTGGCGGCGCGCTGAGAACTTCCACGGCCTGCTCTCGGTAAAGGTAGGGTCTCACCTCACGTGAGCGTCGTGCACGTCAAGATCACTATTGACGCTCCCGTTCAGAAGGTCTGGGATACGGTCATGGACCCGAACCGTCTGGGCGATTGGGTGACGATTCACCGCGGCATTCGCGACGCACCCACGGCACCGCTGAAGTCGGGGGCAACCATGGATCAGCTGATGCAGGTGCGCGGCTTCCGCTTTCAGGTTCACTGGACGCTGGTGTCGGTGCAAGAGCCAACTTTGGCCGAGTGGAAAGGACGGGGTCCCGCGCACTCGAGCGCGCGCATCCGCTACACCCTTTCAAAGAACGGAGAGGGCGTGACCGAGTTCGAGTACACAAACGAATTCGCACCACCGGGTGGGCGACTGGGGAACTTTGCATCGAGGATGATCGTGGGCGCCGCCTCGGAGCGTGAGGCTCACAATTCACTGTCGCGATTGAAAGCCCTCTTAGAGCGGGGCTGATTTATCACTGCGTTTACTGAATACCTGTATCGTTAAGTAAGAGCTTTACCGTCGAATACAGGAGAAGATCGTGGCGGAATTTATTGACGTGACCGTCAAGGACATAGATGATCGCCTCCAGCAGCTGCGCCAAGAAGTCTCGCGCCTGGAGGCCGCGAGGTCGGCGCTGGTTGGGCGTGGACCAGGTCGGCCACGCGGCACACGCGCGCGCACCACACGGAGCACGACGCGACGCAGCTCAGGACGCCGGCGTGGGCGGCGGGGCACGCGCGCGACGCAGGCACTCGAGCTGGTTCGGGCGCGTCCCGGGATCACCATTCCCGAGCTGGCCAAGGAGCTCAAGATCGCGCCCAACTACCTCTACCGCGTGCTGCCTCCGCTGGCCGAGCAGGGGCTCGTAAAGCGCGACGGGAAGGGCTGGCACCCGGCATAGGCCTGGGCCCCTGGAGAGCGGGCGCCGGTGGCGGTTGCGACCGCCTGTGGACTGTGGTAGACCCCCAGAATGCTCGGGGTGGCGATGGTCCCTGTGTTCCTGTGTGCGTGTGCGCTGCTGGCTGTCGCAGGGGTCGCGAAGCTGCGCTCACCGGACTCGGCGCGGTCAACGCTTGAGCTGCTCGGCATCGCGGTTCCGCCGGCCGCGGTGCGATTGCTGGGCGCCGCCGAGCTGGCGCTCGGCGTTTGGGCGACGGTCAGGCCATAGCCCCTGACCGCGGGGCTCGTGGCGGGCGCCTATGGCGCCTTCCTCCTCACCACGTTGCGCTTGCTCGCGGTAGACGCCGACGCGGACTGCGGCTGCTTCGGGGCCGCGAGCACGACGGCGAGCCGCTCCCATGCCGTGGCCTGCGCGGCCGCGTCCGCGGTTGCGGTGCTAGCCGCGGTGACCCCGCCGCCGAGTGTAGCGTGGATCGCCACGCGCGACCCCCTGGTCGCCGTCACGCTCGTGGTCGGCACGGCGGCCGCCGCTTTCGCCGCCTACTCCGTCTTCACCCTGTTTACTGCCGCCTGGCGCGCTTACGGCTCCAGGAGCGCTGTGGGGACGCAGCGACTGGTGGAAGCCGCCGGCTCGCTGCTCGAGCGCCGTACCTCGCGGCGCGGCATGCTCGCGCGGGCGGCCCTTGCGGGCTCGGCAATGGTCGTCGCGCCGTGGAAGCTTCCTCACGCGTCCCGTCAGCGCGATGGAGGTGATCGGGCCGGGCTACTGCCCCGGCGGCAGCCGTGCGAAAACGGTTACTCGGCCTTCTGCTGCCAGGTCAACAACGGTGCTAACCGCTGCCCTACGGGCACGTTCATCGGGGGATGGTGGATGTGCACTGCGTATACCGGCGGCGGCGTCTCTCCCCGCAGGGCGTGCGCTATTACGTGGACTGCAACTGCCTGCCAGGCGAATCGTGCGGCGGCTGCCGCTGCGCCAATAACTCGTGCAATGAGATGCGCATCGACTGCAACGTCTTCCGCTACGGCCAGTGCAACACGCGGTGGGTGGCATCACGCCTGTTTACTGTCGCGTGGTGGTGTGTGAGAACCCGGCGACGATTGACGGCTTCAACTGCAGCTCATCGGTCGCCGTCGATGACAGCGTGTGCGCGCAGGGAGCGGACTGCCTAACACCGCTCGTGCAGGAGCTGCCCGGCGACGGAGGAGTGTGACGATGTGGTCGTCCTAGTCGCATGCGAGACGCTGCTGCTGGTGTTGCTGGTCGTGCTCGTGGTGGGCTTACTCCGCAGTCACGCGGAGATCCTCCGACGACTCGGACCCCCGCGCGATGACTCAGACGAGACGTCGCAGCCCGAGCTCGCCGTCCCCGAACCCCCGCACGACCCCTCCATCCCGCATCCCGGCCAGCGAGCGGGTGTCCGCGAGGCCCACGACATCGTCGGCACGACGCTCGTCGGCGACGCCGTCCAGATCGGGCTGGGCAGCGAGGCGCCGCCCACGCTGCTGGCCTTCCTCTCGAGCGGCTGCTCGGTGTGCGCGCGGTTCTGGGGAGACCTGCGTTCGGGCCGCCAGCCCGCCGAGCTCCCGCGAGGAATCCGCTTTTTGGCGATCACCAAGGACCCCAGCGAGGAGAGCCCGCGGCGCCTGGGCGAGCTCGCGGGCGACGTGCCCGTGGTGATGTCGTCCGCGGCGTGGCGGGACTACGGCGCCCCGGGCGCCCCTTACTTCGTTTACCTCGAGGGCGGCGACGTGCACGGCGAGGGGTCGGCCAGCAACTGGCGCCAGATCGCCTCGCTCTTGCGCGACGCGATCGCGGATCGCGCGTTTGCCGGCGACGGCGAGCGGCGCACCGGCGAGGTCGATCACATCCTCGCCTCGGCGGGCATCCACGCAGGCGATCCGAGCCTCTACCCCGGGAGACACCGCCAGTGACCCTGCTGCTTGGCATCGGCTGCGGCGCGGGCCTGATCGCCGCGGTCAGGTCCGCCTGGTCGCCCTGAGGCCAGTCGATGCTCGCGAGCATCACCCCGCTCGGTGAGCGGGCACGGCGATCGAACTGGGCCACGACGACGGCCTTCTACCTGCTCGGCTCGACGGGTGCCGGGGCCGCCGGGCGGCGTGCTCGCGGGCCTCGTCGGGTCGCTTTTGTTGGGCGGCCTGACGTCGAGCGCGGCTCGCGATCCTGGCGGCGGCGCTCGCGATCGGACTCCTGGTGGAGTTGACCAGGGGCGGGTCCCTGGCCCACGGCGCCAGGTCAACGAGCGGTGGCTCGACCGCTACCGCGGCTGGGTCTACGGGTTGGGTTCGGCGCCCAGCTCGGCGCGGGCGTCACGACGGTGGTGGTGAGCTCCGCGGTCTACTGCGTGTGGCTCGCGGCGCTGGCCTCGGCGCACGCCCAGACGGGCCTGCTGATCGGCGCGGTCGCCGGCGCGCTGCGCGGCGCGACGGTGCTCGCGGGCGTCAGGGTGGTCACGCCGATGCGGCTGATGGCCTTCCACTCGAGGATGGGCGCCCTGGAGCGTCCGGTCCGAGCGGCGGGGCTCGCGGCGCAGCTCGTGCTGGCGGGGCTGGCCGTGGTCGCGGTGGTCCTATGAGGCTGAGCGCCTACGGAATCTCGCTGCAGCTCCCGCGGGGATGGGACGGCCGCATCTACCGCCGGCCCGACGCCAGCCCCACGCTGCACGCGGCGAACTTCCAGCTCCCCGCGGACGACGGCGACTTCGGCAGCAGCGCGCTCGGCCACATACCCCAGGGCGGGATCTTCGTGGCGCTCAAGGAGTACGCGGCGGGGCCGCGGCTGCGCCCCGGGTTTGGGCTGTACGCGTCGCACTCTGTGCCGCTGCCGCTCGAGCGCCGCTACTTCCATGCGCGCGCGCTTCAGGTCGGCCGCCCTGGCCAGGCCGGGTTCCAGCATTTCTTCACCGCGGCGCGCCGGCGACCGTTCTGCCTCTACGCGGTCATCGACACCGCGCGCCCCCCGCTACAGTTCGAACCCTTCGGCTCGCCCGCGGGCGCGCAGGACCAGGTCGGCAACCTGAGCGGGGTCCTGTCCACGCTGACGATCGGCGTTGGGTCATGACCGCGGCGATCCGCAGGGCGGCCGTCGCAACCGCGCTTGTTCTCGTCGTGGCGGGCGCCGCCGGCGCCGCGGCAGCGAGCGGCGGCACCGGGACCGGCGGCACTGAGCCCGCCTGGTCGGGGCCTTCACCATGAAGGGCACGATCACGGTCGCCACGACGTCTACGGCGAGCACGCCGGCCAGCGCATCCTGCGGTCCTGGGCGTTCTATCCCCGGTGCAAGCGCGGCGCGTGCCAGCACGTGGTGCTCAAACGACTGCGCTCGGAAAGAAGATCCTGAACACCGTCATGCTCAACCGCGGCAGCGGCAGGATCTATCACGGCGCGGAGGTTTCTGGATGCCCTCGAGTGCTACAACAAGACCTACCACCATGCGGGCGTCGCTTCGAGCGATCACGGTTCACATCACGCGATCGGTGCCATCGGCGGCAAGCACTACGTGACGGGTATTCGCGCGAGCTACGACAACCCGACCGCCACCAGTACACCCGCTGTCCCGGCACCATCGGCAACGACGCCGCATCCTACGCGGGACACATGCGGTCAAGGCAATTTCCGCGACGGCCAGGCGGGATACCTGATACTGGCCCCGGCCGGCCAGTCTTTCACTTCGGGCGGTCGCCGCGCACGGTGGCGACGGGCCGGCCTGCCCTTCGGCGCCACGCGGTCGGCATGGCCATCGCACCCTCGGGCGCCGGCTACTGGATCGTCAACTCAAACGGCGGCGTCCGGGCTTCGGCGTCCCGGATAAGGGCGGCCTGGCCGGCAAGCTCCACCACACCCGCGCGGTCGCGATCGCGGCCAGCGGCAGCTCCGGCTACCTGATACTGACAGCCAACGGCGGCGTCCACCCCTTCGGCAACGCCAATGGCACGGCTCCGCCAACGGCAAGCTTCCCCACGGGTGCAGGCCGTGAGCCTGGCGGTGACCCGCACCGGCGGCTATTGGATGCTGACCTCCACGGCGGCGTGTACGGCTTCGGCATGCACTCTGCGGCTCGCTGCGCGGCAAGTTTCGAGGCACCGGGCCATGGAGATCGCTGCGGACCCCGCGGTGGCTACCTGATCCTGACGGGCAACGGAGGAGTGCACCCGTTCGGCAAAGCGACGTTTATGGTTCGGACGCGGGCAAGCTGCCAAAGGGCGTGAGCGCCGTCTCGCTGACGCTCGATCCCAAGACGGCGGGGTACTGGCTGTTGATCTCAAAGGACGGCGTCAAGGGCTTCCACGCGCCCTGGAAGGGCTCGTTTAGTGAGTGGAGGGGGCCGTTCGCCGTCGCGCTCGCGGCGCTGTGCACCCCCGCGGCGCGAGCGCCGTGCTTGCGCCCTCCCCGTCTCTCGGCAACCCTAAGGGCGTCAAGCTGGCGCACGAGGCGATGATGGCCTTCCGGCACATCCCCGCCTTCGCGCAGGCCGAGCAGCACTTCTTCCAGATCAAAGCCGACCGCAAAGCGGGCACCTTCTGCTACCTGTTCGGCGATCGACACCACCGGGCTATGTGTGGGCGACGGAGAAGGAAACCGTCGCGTCCACCACAACCGCGTGATCTGGTGGCTTGACGCGCTGACGCCCTCAAGCGGTCACTCTTCTCCGGTCTAGCTCGTCGTCAACCGACACGGCCGCTACTGGGCCTTCGGCAACCGGCCACCACAGTGCTTCACGTGCTCACCAGCGCTAACACGTTGCCCTACCGCTACGGCGGGCTCGGTTACTCGATCGGCGGGCGGATGGGGGCGCCCCGCTCGGGTCCCGCACGGACCGCTCCCCTATGTCTACCGCTGGAAGATGCATCTGACGGCGTCCGAGAACGACACGATCGAGCGCGCCACCAAGCTCGTGCTCGCCGGGAAGGTCGAGGTCACCCGCCACGGCGGGTCAACCGTCCTGAGCTTTCACTTCACCAACAGCTATCCTCGGCGCGCGCCGCGGGCCCGGGGTTAACCTTTGTGGCTGATGAAGCGCGCATGGACGTCCGCAGGGTCTGACGATGAGGAGATTCGCCTTGGCAGTGGCTTGCGCACTCGCCTGCTGCGCGCCTCGTGCCGGCCGGCGGCGCCCTAGCCGCGTCGTGGGCCAGGACCGGCTCTTCAGGGCAACCCGCAGGGCATCCAGCTCGCTCGGCGCGCGGCTTCAGCCTTCACGAGTCTCCCGGCGTTCACCTACGTCGCAGCGCGGCTTCTTCCAGATGAACTGGCGCCGGGCGCGGCCCGATCTCCTTCTACTACGGGTACGGCGCGCTGCACGCGGGTTTCGTGTGGGCGGCCGAGCAAGGCACGGTCGCGCTGCACTCACAGCCAGGTCATCTGGTGGCGAGACGACCTCACGCCGCTTGTCAAGCCCCAACGGCCACGAGCGGCCGGTCGAGCTCGTCGCCAACAGCGAGGGGTCTTCTCCGCGCTGGGGAACGCCGGCCACCACAGTTGCTTCACGCGCGTCATGGCTCTGTCCCGTACCCCTACGGCAGCAGGCCTACTCGCCCGTCGGCCGCTACTCAAACGGCAGCTCCCCGCTGCACTCGGTCTACCGCTGGTGGCAGACCAACCAGTCGCCTCCGAGAGCGACGTGATTACCGCAAACGGGCTGATCACCTCGGGCCGGATCACGGTCGCCCCGGGCGCGGGCCTGGCGGGCTTCACCATCGACTTCAACAACGACTTCCCCGGCAGCGCGCCGCCCGCGCCCGCAGATCAACCTGTGCGGGTAGGACGGCCGGGCGTCCCTCGGCGCGGACGATGTCGATCCCGTCCCGACGGGTTGAACGAATCGCCATCGTCCGCGCCTGGCGCTACAGCAGCCCCAGTTGCTCCACCGCCTGGCGCTCCTGCTTGAGCTCCTCAACGGTCGCGTCGATCCGCTCGCCGGGCGAAATCGTCGATCTCGAGACCCTGGACGACGTCGCACGAGCCGTTCGAGCACGTGCACGGGAACCCTGAGATCAGCCCCTCGTGCACCCCGTAGGAGCCGTCCGAGGGGATCCCCATCGAGACCCAATCGCCTGGCGCGGGTCCCGGCGACCCAGTCGCGCATGTGGGCGATGGCGGCGTTGGCAGCCGATGCGGCGCTCGAAGCCCCCGGGCCTCGATCACCGCCGCGCCGCGCTTCTGCACGGTCGGGATGAAGTCCCTCTCGTACCAGTTCTCGATCGTCGATGACCTCCGCGGCCGGGCTGCCCGAGACCTTGGCGTGGAGGATGTCCGGGAACTGCGTGGTGGAGTGGTTCCCCCAGACGGTCATGTTGCGTGACCTCGGCCACGGCGACGCCGGCTTTGGCGGCGAGCTGGGCGACGGCCCGGTTGTGGTCGAGCCGCATCATCGAGCTGAAGCGCTCGCGAGGGATGTCGGAGGCATTCGCCTGCGCGATCAGGCAGTTGGTGTTGGCCGGATTACCGACCACGAGCACCTTGACGTCGTCGGCGGCGTGGTCGTTCAGTGCCTGGCCCTGCGGCTTGAAGATGCCCCCGTTGGCCTCGAGCAGATCCGCACGCTCCATCCCCTTGGTGCGGGGCCGGGCCCCGATCAAGAAAGCGATGTTGACCCCGTCGAAGGCCTGCTCTGAGTAGTCGAAGATGTCGACCCCTCGCAGCAGCGGGAAGGCGCAGTCGTCGAGCTCCATTGCGGTCCCCTCGGCAGCCTTCACCGCGTCCGGGATCTCCAGCAGGGAGAGGTGAACCGGCTGCTCGGGCCCGAGCAGCTCACCGGAGGCGATCCGGAACAGGATGGCGTAGCCGATCTGGCCGGCCGCGCCGGTCACGGCCACTCGTACGGGGGAATCGCTCACTTCGTTGTCTCCTTTCTGGGAGAAGGGACTGGTCGGGGGGTGGATCGCGACTGTATAGGGTTCGATCGCCCATGAAGATCGTCTACACCCGCACCGATGAGGCGCCGGCGCTCGCGACCCAGTCGCTGCTACCCATACTGCGCGCTTTCGCCTCGAGTGCCGGGATCGAGATCGAGCTGCGCGACATCTCGCTCGCCGGGAGGATCCTGGCCCAGTTTCCCGAACGGCTCAACGAAGACGCAGCGGGTCGCCGACGCGCTCGCCGAGCTCGGAGAGCTCGCCGAGAGCCCCGAGGCGAACATCATCAAGCTGCCCAACATCAGCGCGTCGGTCCCCCAGCTCAAGGCGGCGGTGGCCGAGCTCCAGGACGCAGGGCTACGACCTCCCCGACTACCCCGACGAGCCCTCCGACGACGAGCAGCGGCGATCCAGGGCGCGCTATGACCGCGTCAAGGGCGTCGGCCGTCAACCCGGTGCTGCGCCAGGGCAACTCCGACCGGCGCGCGCCGGCCTCGGTCAAGGAGTACGCCCGGCGCCACCCTCACTCGATGGGCCGCCTGGTCGCGCGAGTCCGCGTTCGCACGTCGCGACGATGGACGACGGCGACTTTCGCTCCAGCGAGCGGTCCGTGACGCTCGCAGCGCGACTGCGAGCCTGCGCATCGAGCACGTCGCGGACGGGGGCGAGGTCACCGTTCTAAAGGAACTCGACGGCACGCGCCGGCGAGGTCATCGACGGCGCCGTGATGCGGCGCGCGGCGCTTGACACAGTTCTTCGCCGAGCAGCTCGCCGGACGCCAAGGGCAAGGGCGTGCTGTTCTCGGTGCATCTGAAGGCGACGATGATGCGCGTCTCCGACCCGATCATCTTCGGCCACGCCGTCCGCGCCTACTTCGCGCAGGTCTTCGCCGAGCACGGCGAGGCGCTCGGGAGGTCGGGGTCAACCCCAATGACGGCCTCGCGGCGCTGCTGAAGCCGCTCTGAGAAGCTGCCGGCGAAGCGCACGGGCACGCGATCGAGGCGGCGATCGAGCGACGCCTACGCGGAACGGCCCGCGCGCTCGCGATGGTCGACTCCGACCGGGGCATCACCAACCTGCACGTCCCCAGCGACGTGATCATCGACGCCTCGATGCCGGCGGCGATCCGCTCCTCGGGGCAGATGTGGAACGCGCGCGGGGAGCAGCAGGACACGAAGTTCGTGATCCCCGATCACTCCTATGCGCCCCTCTACGCAGCGGCCGTCGACGACTGCCGCGAGCACGGCGCGTTCGACCCGGCGGCGATGGGCACTACGCCCAACGTCGGCCTGATGGCGCAGGCCGCCGAGGAGTACGGCTCGCACGACAAGACTTTCGAGATCGACGCGTCCCGGCCTCGTGCGCGTGGTCGACGACGACGGCGACCGCGCTGATCGAGCACGAGGTCGCACGCGGGCGACATCTGGCGCATGTGCCAGACCAAGGACGCGGCCATAGCCGACTGGGTCAGCTCGCGGTCGCGCGCGCGCGCGAGACCGGCATGCCCGCCGTCTTCTGGCTCGACGAGTCGCGGGCCGCACGACGCGAGCTGCTTGGAGAAGGTCCGCCCGGCGCTCGAGCAGCTCGACACCGACGGCCTCGCGCATCGAGATCATGGACGTCGCGCAGGCCGCCCGCTTCACGCTCGAGCGCGCCGCGCCGCGGCGAGGACACGATCTCGGTCACGGGCAACGTGCTGCGCGACTACCTGACCGACCTCTTCCCGATCCTCGAGCTGGGCACGAGCGCCAAGATGCAGTCGATCGTGCCGCTGATGGCGGGCGGCGGGCCTGTTCGAGACCGGCGCCGGCGGCTCGGCGCCCCGGCACGTCCAGCAGTTCGTCGCCGAGAACCACCTGCGCTGGGACTCGCTGGGCGAGTTTCTCGCGCTGGCCCCGTCGCTCGAGCTGCTCGCCAAGCACGACGGCAACGCGCGCGCGCAGCTGCTGGCGACCACGCTCGACCGCGCCACCGGCCGCCTGCTCGAGGAGGACCGCTCGCCTTCGCGCAGGGCCGGCGAGCTCGACAACCGCGGCAGCCACTTCTACCTCGCGCTCTACTGGGCGCAGGAGCTAGCCGAGCAGGCGCAGGACGCCGAGCTCGCGCGCCGCTTCGAGCCGCTGGCCACAGCGCCTGGCGGCGGCCGAGGAGCAGATCGCTGCGCGAGCTGATGGAGGTGCAGGGCTCCGCCGTCGATCTCGGCGGCTACTACCGCCCCGATCCGGAGCGGATGGAGGCGGCCATGCGGCCGAGCCAGACGTTCAACGAGGCGCTCGAGTCGACTCTAGTGCAGCATCCAGGCGCTGGTGGCTTTACAGCTCTAGCCCGTATACGCCTGAGAGCTTGCCCTTCAGGTAGGAGACGAACGGCCGCACGGAGATCGGTCCACCGACGACGCGCTGCAGCAACTCGGCGCTCGTGAACTTGCCGCCGTGGCGGTGGATGTTTTCGCGCAGCCATTCACGCAGCGGCATCAGATCTCCACCGCGGCGATCCGCTCGTCCAGGTCGGGGATGTCGGTGTGGACGCGCTCCCACAGGTGCCCCGCGATCAGGTTGCCGAGCGCGTAGGTGGGGAAGTAGCCGATCGTCCCGCCGGCCCAGTGGACGTCCTGGAGCACTCCGTGGGCGTCGTCGGGAACGTCGATCCCGAGGTACTCCTTGAAGCGCGCGTTCCACGCCTCGGGCAGGTCCCTGACGGTCGAGCCGACCCTCGATCAGCTCCTGCTCGAGCTCGAACCGCATCACGATGTGCAGGCCGTACGTGGCCTCGTCGGCCTCGACCCTGATCAGCGACGGCGCCACGCGGTTGACCGCGCGATACAGCGTCTGCCGCGTCGAGCTCAGCCCGAAACGGCTCGGCGCACGCGCGGCGCCAGCATGCCGCAGAACGCGCGCGACCGCGACCCACCATGTTCTCCCACATTCGGCTCTGGGACTCGTGCAACGAGAGCGACTCGCCGTGGCCGAGAGTGGTCCGCTTGAGCGTCGCCGGATGCCCGCCTCGTATAGCCCGTGACCGCACTCGTGCATCGCGCTGTAGAGGCCCATCGGGAAGAAGCTCTCGTCCCAGCGCGTGGTGATCGCGCGTGTCGCCGGCGCCGATCGAGATCTCGAACGGATGCACGGTGTCGTCGATGCCGCCAGGCCCGCCGGTCGAAGCTCATCATCCAGGCACGTCCTCCACAAGCTCGGCGCTGGCGCGCGATCGGGAACGTCGCCGTGCAGGAACGAGTCGTCGACGCGCGTCCGCGTGCTCGGCCGAGCGTCCGGATCAGCGGCACGAGCTCCGCCGCGAAGCTCGTCGAACAGGCGCCCCGCCTCGGCGGTGCGCATCCCGGGGTCGTAGTCGTCCAGCAGCGCGTCGTAGGCGCAGTCAAACCAGTCGAAGCACTCGACGTAGCGGCGGGCGAGCTCGATGTTGCGCTCCAGGTAGGGAGCGAACGCGGCGAAGTCGGAGCGGGCGCGCGCCTCGACCCAAGCGTCGTGGCCCTCGGCGCCGGCGTGCGCGATCTCGGCCTCCAGCTCCACCGGGACCCGGCGAGCCTTCTCCCACCTGCGCGAGACGACCCGCACCATCGATGCCTCGTCGGACTCGGGAGCGAGACCGTCGAGCTCGGCGCGGCGCCCTCGAGCAGCCGCCCGGTCTCGGCGGAGATGAACCGCTCGTGGCGAACCTGCCGCAGGGTCGCGAGCGAGTGCGGCGCGGGCCGCGCCGCCGCGAAACGGGCATCATCGTCTGGTGGTCCCACTCGAGCAGCGAGCCGGCGCTGTCGAGATCGGCCAGCTCCTGCAAGCCGCTCGCGCAGCCTTGAAGGTTTCTGGTCATCGTGCGTCTAGGTTTATGGTCATCGTTGCTCCTTGGTCGGTTCTGCGACCATTGCATCATGCTGCGGCGGTCAGGCTCAATCAAGCTAGTCGATCTGTTCGGGATCAGGATCGGCGTCGACGTCACCTGGTTCCTGGTCCTATTCCTGATGATCTTCTGGCTCTCGCCGCCGTTCCGTGCGACGCTGCACAGCTCCGACGGCGTCGCGTACCTGACCACGGTAATCACCGTACTGCTGTTTTTCTGCTCGCTGATCGTGCACGAGCTCGGCCACGCGCTCGTCGCGCAGACGGCACGGCATCGAGACCCGCCGGATCGACCTGTTCCTGTTCGGCGGGCTGACGCACATGAGCCGCGACGCGATCACGCCAGGGGAGGACTTCAAGATCGCCGCGGCGGGGCCCGCGGCGACCTTCGCGTTCTTGATCCTGTGCTTGGCGGTCGTCTTGGGGATCGTCGGCCCTCATCGGTTTTTCGATGCGGCGACGCTGAAGACCACGGGGAGCGTCACGCCGGTGCTGCTTTCGCTGAGTTGGCTCGTGCTGATGAACGTGCTGATCCTCGGCTTCAATCTCGTCCCCGCCTTCCCCCTCGACGGCGGGCGGATGGCTCGCGCTGTCGTATGGCGGCTCTCCGGAAGCAAGGCGAATGGGACCCGGGTTGCGGCGCTGATCGGGCGCGGGTTCGCTGTCCTGTTGGCGGGGTCGGGTTCTGGATCATTCTCGTGCTGAGGTCGCCGTTCACCGGCATCTGGCTGCTCGCGATCGCTTTCCTGCTCGGGACCTCTGCCCGGGGCGCGCTTGTCCAGACGGCGCTGAACGAGCGGATCGAGGGGGTACGCGTGTCCGACATCATGGACACCCAGCCGGTGGCGATCCCCTCCGAGACAGCTGTGGGCGAGGCGCTCGACGCTTATTTCCTTCGCTACGGGTGGGATTGGTTCCCGGTGATCGACGACGATGGCCGCTTCGAAGGGCTCGCGCGGCGCGAGGCGGTCGAGGCGGCCCGCGATCGGGGAGAGGCGTGGCTCACGGTCGGCGCCGTGCTCGAGTCCGGCGAGGCCGCGAGGTGGCGCGTCAACGTCGACCGTCCGCTGAGCGACCTCATCTCTTCCGAGCCGTTGGCCAAGCTCGGCGCCCTGATGGCCGTCGACGGCGAAGGGGTCCTGCGCGGGGTGGTGACGATCGAGCAGGTCAGGCGCGCCTTGCAGTCGGCCTTCTCCTCGCCCGCGGTCAATCCTTAGTAGTTGCGACGGAGTTCGCGGTGGGGGCCGTCTTCGCGGTCGCGGTCGCGACCACCGCGCTCCTCAGCCGCCGGCGACTGTCGGCTCGTCCGGGATGGTGAAACTGAAGACCGCGCCGGTCGGGTTCGTTGGGCTCCACCCAAATGCGGCCGCCGTGCAGCTCCACGATCCGCCTGCAGGTGGCCAGCCCGATGCCGCTGCCCGACTCCGACCTCGCCGCGCGCGAAGAGCTCGAAGATGCGGTCGTGCTCGGCCTCCTCCACGCCCAAGCCGCGATCCGCCACCGAGATCCGCCACGCGCCGGGAGCACGGTTCGCAAAGACCTTGAATTTCTCGGGAAGTGCTCACCCGAGTACTTGAGCGCGTTCGAGATCAGATTCAGGAACACGCGCTCGAGCTGATGCTCGTCTCCGAAGACGCTCGGCAAGCTCCTCCACGGTCACCGCTCGCTCCTCGCTCCTCGATCTCGCTCTGAAGCATCTCGCTCACTCGCGCGGCCAACCGCCCAGGTCGACGAGCGCGCGCGTCGGCTCCTGGGACCGGGCCTCTGACGTAACCGGTTATTCCGGCGACCATGGCCTGCATGCGGTCGATCGCCGACCGGATCGCCTCGAAGGTCAGCCTGGTGTCCGGCCTGGCTCGGCGTGCGGCAGAAGGTCGATCAGCCCTGAGACCGCGCGCAGTGGCGCGGCGAGATCGTGGGCGGTGATGCGGGCGAGCCAGGCCAGCTCCTCGTTGGAGCGCTCCAGCGATCAACCGTCCGGCTCAGCTCCTCAACCAACTCCGCGTGCTCGGTGGTGTCCTGCAGGCGGACGACGAGCTCCTTGCCGGGCTGATCGGTAGTGGGCTCGCGGCGACCGTGACCGTCACCAGCCGCTGCCTGCCGATCCTCGGCACGAGCGTAGCTCGAGCGCTCGCGGTGCCGCCGTCGGAGGCGACCACCGCAGAGCTCGCGCGCAGCCGCCGGCGTCGCCCTTGTCGCATCAACGAGGTCAGCGGGTGCCCGCGAGCTGCCCGCGGTGTGCCGGCCAGCCGGCCGAGCGGTACGTTTACCTCGAGCACCGCGCCCAGTGTGGATTCGTTCGCCGAGACGATCGCCATTCCGGAATCCGCGCCATCGGCCATGCCCGCTGGCGCTCATTGGCCAGCAAGGACCTCGCCCACGCCCGCTCCATTGCAACGGGTTGGTGCGCAAAGCGAGATCGCGCCTTCGACTCCGTCCCCGTCCTGCCCACGACCCGCCGGACGCAGCCTCCACGGCCACGTAACCGCTGTGGCGCCGGCGCCAGCGCAGACGTCATCACGGTTCCCAGCGCTGAGTCAGCGGCAGACCCCGCACATCATGCGCGCAGTCCGCTCGCGGTCGTCGGGATGCAGGAAATCGAGCACGCGATGACCGACGAGCTCGGCCCTGCTCCAGCCGAGGTCGTAGGGCAACGGTCGGGGAGGCGTACACGATGGCGCCGTCGGAGTCCAGCAGCATCAGCGGCAGAGGACTCTCCTCGACGATCGTGCGAAAGACCTCCTCTCGCGCGTCGGCGTGCGCGGGGGAGGACTCGTCGGCGTGCGCGGGGGAGGACTCGTCGGCGTGCGCGGGGGAGGCCTCGCCGGCGCGCGCGGGGGAGGCGCTGAGGTCTCCGCCAGCAAGCGCCAGCAGGGCAGCCAGGTCCGGCCGGCGATCTTCGGGCAGCCCGGCGACCACCGCCAGCCGTCCGTCGCGGTCGTGCACCACCAGGTCGGTGGGTGCTCCTCCCGGCTCGCAGATCGCCAGCGCCAGCACCCGGTCGGGCGGCAGCAAGTCGGCGATCTCTCTCACGGCGTCCGTTGCCATGGACACCGCTTGCGTATCGATTTCCCCGTCTCTGGGGAGTGAGGCCGATTCGGTCCCGGGCGCCGAGTTCATCTCATCTACCGGGAGGGAGGACGCAGCGCGCTGTACTTCTGTCCCGTTTCGGTACTGCCCCTGCGCAGGCACCCCCACCGTAGATCCGGGCGCCCTGCTGGTCAATGTACCGAAATGGACAGGTTCGCGGGGCCTTGTGGTTGCCCGCCGTTGTGGCGGACCGTATCGCCGGCGCGCAGCCTCTCCGCCGCTTCGATCACCTCGCCGCGCGAATGAACCTCGAGCTTACGCATGATGTTCTTCACGTGCGTACGAACGGTTTCGATCGAGAGCACCAGCGCTGCGGCGATTTCAGCGGTCGATCGCCCCAGGCAGAGCTGGTCGACGACCTCCCACTCTCGCGTAGTGAGAACGCTCTTTACGGGCCGCATGCCCACGGGCGCCTCAGGCAGCTCACGCAGGCGGCGCGCAATGTCGGCGGTTAGCGTCCGCGAGACGGCCGCGCCACCACCGGCAACGTCGCGCAGCACGCGCGGGAGCACGTTCAGATCGAGCTCCTTGTTCAGGTAGCCGACGGCTCCCTTGCGCAGCGCGAGGTAGCCGAGATCGTGCTCACCGCGCACCGAGAGCACCACGATCTTCGCCTCGACCTGCTCGTCGGCCACGATCTGCTCGAGCGCCGTGATCCCGTCGATACCGGGCAAAACAACGTCGAGCAGGATGATGTCTGGCTTGTAGTAGCGTGCCGCCCTCAGCGCGTCCCGGCCGTTATGCGCCTCGCCTACCACGAGGATACCGGCGGGGCGCAGTACATCGCGGATCATGCGGCGGACGAGGGGGTCGTCGTCCACCACCAGCACGCGCAAGCGCGGTGGGCCTTCCTCGGTATGCCCTCTTGATTCTTCCATGGTTCCTACCAATCCCTAATTCCCCTGTTGGCCCGCCGAGCAATCCCACACGCATGCTCGTCGGACAAACCGTGACGGCAGCCAGACTACAACATTCCTGCGCTGGTGGGGGAAGTACCCACCCCAATGCGGATCTGGCCCTGCGGACAGACCCCAGACCGTGGTGTGGATCCCTGCAAAGGGGCGGAATCGCTCGCGTTAGGCCCCGCGTAGCGACCTACCCTTGCGCTGAGGAAGGTGTCGACGCTCGCTTGCGGGGTACGCCGGGGCTACGCAGGCGAGCATCTGCAGACGCGGCTTGCCTGCGTGTATAGGTGCGAACGCTGCAGAACCGGGCTATGACACGCGAAAGCTCGCCGCTTCTGGTGTCGCCGAGGTTTTCGATCACCGCCGGAGGACCACGTTCGAGGCCCTCGCTGGCGGCCTTCGGCGGGGCGACCGACTCGCCGAAGCGATCCAAGGCAAGCTCGCGCTCAGCTGCGCGCGAGTCATCGGGCCGGGGTGGGCTCCCACCTCCAGCGTCTGGAGCCCGCTCCGGTGAGGCCATGGGCTTTCCCGCCGAGGTTCGAGCCCGCCATCGGCCCCACCCTGGGATCGCTCAGCGCTGGCCCAAGGGGAGGGCGCCGCTAAGAAAGCACAAACCGCGGGGCGGGCGCCGAGAAGCGCTTCTCGCGCTCACTTGCAGGCGACAGCAACAGATGGGTGCTGGTCGGCGCGTGTGGCCACCGCCGGAAACGACAGAATGATTTCTGCTGCTTCTGAGAGGTCAGAAGCTATGAGGTAGTGTCCGGCCTGTACCCGTGGCGGGGCATGCGTCTCGCCGCTGAGTAAGAGCATGGCGTGGCTTCCAACAGCCCACGCGGCCTGAAGATCGCTGAGCTGATCCCCGATTACGAACGCAGAGCCGAGATCGGAACCCATCTCGCGGCCCGCTTCCAGCAACAGACCTGGCTTGGGCTTTCGACAGGAGCATCCGTCGCTTGGGTGGTGCGGGCAGACAAGGTACCGGCTGATTTCACCTCCCTTAGAGGCGACGATCGCGGCCAGGCGGCGATGGATCGCGACTAGGTCGCTCCACGGCAAGATGCCGCGACCGACGGCGGACTGGTTCGTGAACACGATTACACGGTGACCGGCGCGACAGAGCCGGGCAATTGCTTCCACCGCACCGGTGAGGAGCTCCACTTCGGCCCAAGACTTCACGTAATCACTGCGATTGCGAACGATGACCCCATCGCGGTCGAGAAATACATCGGGCTTGGTCATGGTGTGGACGCCTCCGCCCCAGCTGCACTGGATAGTCCATAGGCGAGCCACGACTGCAGACCGTCCGGACAGAACCCGACCGGGTGAACCTGTGCGCCCAATTCAGTAAGACGCGCCACAACCGCCGGCTTGCGGTCGAACGGACACAGCAAAAACATGAAGCCGCCGCCGCCCGCCCCAGTTACCTTGCCCCCGAGTGCACCATGCCGCCTTGCCTCGGCGTAAAGCTCATCGATCTGAGCGGTACTCACTGAGGAGGACATCGTCTTCTTATGAGCCCACTCTTCGTGGAGAATGTCACCGAGATCGAGTAACCGGCCGTGCAGCAGAGCCGCTTTGGCGTCAAGGGCAAGTGCCTTCATGCGCTCCAGCGCATTTAGCACGGAGCGTTTCCCGGCCGAGACGTTACTGAGCTGTGAGGCGATAACGCCGCTGGACAGGCGCGTGGCTCCCGTGAAAACTAGGAGGCTGTTGTACTCGAGCTCATGGATCACCCTACTGTCGATACGGAGGGGGTTTACGACAACATCTCCCTCGCCCCAAAACTCGATGAGGTTGAATCCTCCAAAGGCGGCGGCATACTGATCCTGCATGCCGCCGGCGATACCGACATCCTTGCGCTCGAGCTCGTAGGCCAAGTGGGCGATGGTGTACGGATCTAGGTTCAGGTGGCGCCAGCTGTCAAACGCTCCCAACACTGCCACAACCAGCGCAGACGACGCTCCAAGCCCGGAGCCCGGTGGCGCGTAGGTCTCGAGGAAGAGGTCGAAGCCGTGGTCATGGAGGCTTACGTTTAACCTGCGCAGGCACGCCGTCACCAAATCAAACTTGCCATCGAAGATCAACGGCTCGTCTAACCCATAGCTCGCGACGCTACCGTAGTCGAGCGAACGAACGTTGATGACTCGCTGCGGTAGTGGCCGCAACGTCGCGTAAGCGTATCGTCCGATGGTCGAGCTCAGGACCAGGCCGCCGTGATCGGCGACGTACGGCATGAGGTCTGTACCTCCGCCGCAGAAGCTGATCCGGAGCGGAGCGCGGGCACATGCCACGGTATCCGGAGCAACGTGCCCGTGCAGAGCATCAGCCAGGGCAACGGTCTCAGTGCCGGTCATCGGCTCGCACCTCATTGACAGGGCGCAAATCCCCGAAGAGAGACTCCTCAACGAGTTCACAGATCGTGTGCTCGACAGACAACATGCATTCCTGCGCGATCTGCGTATTGCGGCTCGGTATAACGATGGGGAAGTCGACCTCGCGGACAAGGCTGCCTCCTTCTCCGAACAAGCCGATGGTCCACATTCCAGCCTCATTGGCAGCCTGTATCGCCGCGGCGACGTTTTGCGAGCGCCCGCTCGTGCTGATGGCCAGCAGCACGTCGCCGCTGTGGCCCAACGCCTCAATCTGCCGCGCGAAAACTCGGTCATAGCCGCAGTCATTGCTAAATCCGGTCAAAAAGGACGTGTCGGTCGTTAGTGCTATCGCTGGTAATCCAGGACGTTGCAGGTCGGCGCGCAACCGGCTGACGAATTCCGCCGCCACGTGCTGACAATCGGCTGCACTGCCGCCGTTGCCGCACAGTAGAAGCTGGTGTCCGGAGCTGAAGGCGTCGCCGATGATCTGCGCAGCGTCGACCAGTGCTGTCACGCAGTACCGGGCAACCAGCGCTTGGACGGCGATGGTCTGCTGAAGGTGTTCGCTCGCACGGTCAGCCAACACCTGTGCCGAGGATGAGTCGGACAGGTGAGGATCAGGACGCGATATCGATGTACCAGCGCCTGTCTGAACTCGGAAATTTTCCCTCTCAAATGAATGCATCGTGTTACCCGTACGGCATAAAGCAGATTCCGGCGTGGCCGTACACGCCGCCGCACATGCTGGAGTGTTCGTAGTTGTCGCTGGCGATCCATAAGCCCGCGCTGGTCAGGAACATGCCGTCGGCGCCCAATCCTGTCGACGGTTGAAATCGGTCCGCGCCGATGTCGCTGCTGCGAGCGCTCCCGACCGCCATCCTTAGCTCAATCACCCCCTACACCATTCTTAGCTCATCACCCCCACGACCACCTCAGCACCGTACCGTGGTGCGCGAGCCGCTCGTGGTGACTTTCGCGACCTCCTGCGGGTGATGTGCACCACCCGCTGCGGCGCCGCTTCGAGTGCTATACGGCGCGGTCACTTCGTCTCCCTGCGTAGGAGAACAGGCAGCGTCCGCGCCAAGATCGCGAGGTACAGGCCAAGCGAACGACCAGTCGCAAACTCGATGTCGAGCTTGACCATCTCCTCGTAGGTGAGCCGATCACGTCCGCTTACCTGCCAGAGGCCGGTGAGGCCCGGCTTGACCTGGAACCGCCCGTGGTACCAATCGGGGTACCGCTCCACTTCGTATACCACCACCGGGCGGGGACCAACGAGCGACATCTCGCCGCGGATGACGTTCCAGAGCTGCGGGAGCTCGTCCATGCTCGTCTTGCGCAGGAACTTTCCCAACCGCGTGATCCGGTCGTTCACGAGCGCGGAGAGACCCCGACCCGCGTCCTGGTTGGCCTCGCTGTCGGCGAAGACCGCGTGGTGAGTGCCGATCCCGACCGATGCATGCGAATAGGCCTCCCGCACGGCGGTTTCCGCATTGCGGTACATCGTCCGGAACTTGTAGGCGGTGAAGACGCGACCACGGTGGCCTACGCGACGCTGGCGGAAGATCGCGGGGCCCGGCGAGCTGAGGCGGATGGCCAGCGCGACAAGGGCGAGCAGCCAGCTCAGGAGCAGGATCAGGACCACGGCGGCGGTCACATCAATCAGCCGGATCGCCATGTTTGACCAGCGCCGACCGTCGGACCAGCTCCAATCCTGGACCCTGTCCCAGCTCTGAGCCTGGAGCTCTTCCCACCGTGGGCCGTCTAGCTCTCCGGTGGAGACGTCTTGACCGGCGAACGTGGTCATGCTGCCAGCGCTTCTTCGCGACCGTCCGGCAACAACGGCGCCGGTGCTTCAGGCGCGCTTCCGCCCACGGGAGCCGCTCCTGTGGCGGGCGCAACGGCTGCTTCGATCGCGGACAGCGGCGCGGCGGCGGGCGCGTGATCGCCGTGAAAGCCGAACCGATGAGCGACGCCTGAGGCGATCAGGGACGTCGCGAACGGCAGGTCGTGCACCAAGTAGCGCTGCGCGAGCCTGCGTGGCTCGGTGGCCAGGCGGAACAGCCATTCGAGCCCGGCTTGCTGCATCCAGCGCGGGGCCCGCTGAACCGCACCGGCGGCGAACGCGATCGCAGCCCCGCAGGCGACAAACCACGTGGACGGCAACTCCGGGGCGACTCGCGCGATCAGGCGCTCCTGCTTCGGGAACCCGAGCCCCACGTACACGATGTCCGGGTCGGCGGCGGCCAGTCGTGCGCACACTGCGTCGATTCCGGCATCCGTAGCGTCGAACCCGAGCGGAGGCGAATCGGTGCCGGCAACGGCCAAGCTGGGGTAACGGCGACACAGGGCGGCACCCGCCTCTTGGGGGACGCCGGGTGCGCCCCCGAGGAGATATATCGACCGGCCTTGCCCAGCGGCAGCCTGAGTGAGCGCAAAGATCAGCGAAGCACCCGTGACGCGCTCCGGCACCGGCGTGCGACTCAGTCTGGTGGCCCAGACCAAGGGCATTCCGTCCGCCACCATCAGAGAGGCTCCGCGAACCAACCGCTTCAGATCGGGGTCGAGGCTGACGGCGCGCAAGACGTCGACGTTCACTGGCACCATCCGCCCTCCCCTCCTCTCGTCGAGCTCTCCGAGCACGTGCGCGACGACCTCAGCCTCGGTGAGGGCATCAACCGCGAGGCCCCGCAAGTTGACAACGCGACACCCCATGTCAGATCCCCCGCCCCACGGAGTTCAGTAGGTGGAGCACCGAATCGCCCGAAACGAGGCCCCCTGAGACCGCAAGCGCGAACGGGACGCGGCGCTCATGCCAGTTGTGCCGCAGGGCACGTCGCGCCCACAACCAGGCGGCACCGCGCTGGCCCATACAGGCGTAGGCAAAGGCGAGCTGACCGTACACGCGCGCAGCGCCGATGCGCGAAGTACCGATCTCGGGATGGCGCCGGAGGATCCATACCAGGCCCTCGATCTTCATCTCCCAGTCTTGCGCGAAGTACGAGTGCTCACCCCAGAACACACGCACCAACGGGCGATCGACGAACGCAATCGGGCTGCTGCGCGCGGCGCGCAGGGCAAGATCCCAGTCTTCGTTGCCGTTTTGCCGGATGCTCTCATCCGACAACCCGATTCGCTCGATCAGGGCGTCTCGCCGGAGGAGATAGGTGGAGACGTGCACCATCATCATCCGCGAGCGCAACAGGTCCTCGTATCGCACGGCGTCCCGCCCGATCAGCCTTGTGGCAGAGTGGCCGCGGTACTGCACGACGATGCCGCAGCTCGCCATCTCGGCTTCGGGCCGGCGCTTGAGCGCCTCTACCTGCGCCCGCAGCTTGCCGGGCAGCCACTGGTCGTCGTCGTCGCAGAAAGCAATCAGGTCGGTCTCCAGCGCCAGCACGCCTGTATTGCGCGCGCCGGCGAGGCCGGCGATGCGCGTGTTCGCAAGCACCTGGGCCCGTGCGTCAGGCTCAAGTTCAATGGCTTCTCGGCATCCATCGTCGACCACGGCAACGCGAAGCTCGCCCGGATAGTCCTGGGCCAGCACCGCGTTCACGGCGACCCGAACCTCCCGCGGACGTCCGCGCGTCGGAATCACCACGCCGACGGAGGGCCACTCGCTCATGCCGGCGCTTCCTGGCCGAAGTAGCCGTAACGCCTCAGCAGCGGCGCCGTGATGGCGGTGACCGTCCTGCGGTGGCTGGGCGCCATCGCCGTCCGCCACTCATCGTCCATGCGGATCCCGGTACGGCCCGTCTGGAACCGCATCGGGTTGCCCGACCCCGTGTGCGAGGTGTTCAGATCCGCCCAGTACCCGCCCTCAGCCGAGTGAATGAAGCTCAGCTGCTCGTCGCCGATCTCGAGGCCGGCGAACTGTGCCACCTCGACCAGCGTCTCCCTCGGCGCGGAGACGAGATCCTCATACCGGACTCGGAGGGTGGGGGTGCCCATGGCTGCCAGCAGCTGGAAGGCTGCGTTTTGGTAGCACCATCGGCAGGCTGCTCGCGCCGGCCCGAGCCGCGGCAGGAGACGCTTCCCAGCCGGCTCGTCGCGCGCCTTCTTGCGCGTCCAGGAGTGGGCCACGGCGCGGCTATCGCGAACGACGTGCACCAGCCGGAGGTCGAGCCTCCTGGAGGCACGAAGGCAGAACGCGAACGAGGCGTTCTTGCTCGAGTCGGCGATCGCCTCACACCCAGTGACCACCTGGACCGCGTCGTAGAGCCTCGCGCAATACGTCAGGTATTCGTCCAGGGCACCCTCGAAGGAACCACCCAGCGAGGGCGCCAGGAGCCGCGGGATGGAGCGGGTCCGATCCACAGTCGCGCGGAGCTGTCCGACCCGCTCTGCCGTCGTCTGGTCCAACCCCCCCACAGCAAGAACTTCCCGCCAGAAAGGGCAGCGGCCAAATGGTTCTCCGCAGCCGCAGCGGTTGTCCTCGGCGAGTCCGCGCTGCCACGTGTTGACAAGCTCGCCGATGCAGCAGACGCCTGGTAGCTCTCCGAGCAGGCGATCCAGCAGCGTGCTGCCGCTGCGCGTCATCCCGCCGATGAAGATCACCGTCGGTGGCCTGCCAACCGCAGGCTGAGTTGTTGTTGTCGCGCCCCCACTGGCGCTCTCCCTATAGAGCGTCTCCATCTCCGACGCTATGGGTATCAGAGCACTCCGGTGTAAAACCGCAGTGACTTACTACCGGCAGAGGGTCAGAAGGCTGCGGCTGTGGGTGGGATAAGCCCCCCGCCGTGGGTGGGGTAAACCCCCTTGGTACTCACCGAGACTGGCTGCGAGCATGAAGCTCGATAACGAGCTCGAAGGGCGGCTCGGGGACGCAACCCAAGCAGGGGAGACGCAACGCAACATGAATACTCCGCCGACGCGTGACTCGTGGGAGTTGGCCGACTACGGGCGTGTGCTACGCCGCCGGTGGTGGGTCGTCGCGGTGCTGGCATGCATTGGCCTGGCCATCGGTGCCGCAGCCTATAAGGTCGCGCACAAGAGCTACACCGCAACCGCCGCGGTCTACGTCAGCGCGCTGCCGACCGACACGCACACGACTCCGGGTTCGGTCGACATGGACACCGAAGCCCAGCTGGTCACGTCAAACGCTGTGGCCACGGTCGCCTCCCGGCACATGCACGGCCGGCGCATGACTCCGTCGCAGGTGGCCAATGCGGTCACCGTCACGATCCCGGCGAACACGAACCTGCTCGACATCGCGTGTCAAGCCTCGCCGGCCAGCCGCGCTTCGGACTGTGCGAACGCAGTCGCCGGGGCGTACTTGGCCGTCCGCCTCGGCAACGCGACGAGCATCATGAGCGGCGAGGTGGCGTCACTGCGATCTAAGGCGGGTTCGCTGTTGCCTCAGGTGGCGAAGACAAAGGCTTCCCGCCAAACGTCTAGCAACGCGACGACCAAGACCGTCACCAGCGAGCTCCAGGTGAAGGCCATCGATTCGCAGTTCAACTCACTGCTCAGCCACATCAACTCCTTGACCTCGCAGCTCGCGAGCCTCCAGGCACCTCACAACACGACGGCTGGTCACGTCGAAGCGCTCGCGCGCCCACCAAGCTCGCCAAGCTCGCCGAAGAAGCTTCTCCTACTTCCGAGCGGCCTGCTCGGCGGCCTGATCGTAGGTCTCATAGCCGCGCTGTGCCTCGAGGTGCGCGACGATCGCTTGCGCGAGGGCAGGGACCTCCGGCGCGTCATGGACCAGCCAGTGCTGGCCGACTTCGCGGCAGAGCGCAAGTCGTATCGCCACGCGGTCCAGCCAGACAGTGGCTTTGCGGAGCTCGCCGAGTACGTGGCGACCACGCCCGACGAGGGGTGCCTTGTCCTGCTTGTCGCAGGTGCCACGCCGGAGGCGGGGACCAGTTACGTCGCTGCCAACCTAGCCGCCACGCTTTCGGCACTGCGGCCGGACGTCTTTCTCGTCTCCGCCGCTCCTGGAGCGACACTCGTGCCGACGCTCCTCGGGCTTCGGAGTCGGACGGGTCTCACGGGTCTCGTTGCCGGTAAGACCATGGTCGATAAGGTGGCGCGCAGCCCCCGCGGCTTTCCTGAGCTTCGCGTCGTGGGTCCCGGCGGTGCCGGCTTGGCCACGGCTCCTAGCAACACTTACACCGCTCGCCGCAGGTTGATCAGCGAGCTACGTGCGCAAGCCCGGTACGTGATCGTCGAATCGCCGTTGTCGAGCGAGGCGTCTCCCGCGTTCAGCCTCGCGGAGTTCGCAGATGCGGCGATCGTGGTGGTCGAGGCGTCGAATACGAGGCGGCGCGACCTCGATAGCTGGCTGCGCCATCTCGAGCGGATTCGTATTCCTGTGCTGGGGAGCGTGATGGTTCCGGCAGATCGCGCTGCGCGGTCCCGGCGACGGCGCATACGGCTCCGTCCAGGACGGAGCCGTCGGACCACTCCCCCCCAGCCGCCCGATCATCCGAGCGAGGCCGGAACCAACGGCCGGGCGCCGGACGATTCCGCTACGCACGCGCTGTTGGGTTAACCCGCCTACGCGACGGTTGACCCGCTCACACGACCCCGCCTGACCGTGATGCGCTCACGCGACCCCGCCTGGCCGATCAAGTGGCTGCTCGTCGGCTATCCGCTGTGGTGGGCGCTCGGGTTAGCGGACTTCATGTGGATCATCCTCGCGGTCCCAATGGCGGTGCGAATGATCTACTGGCGCAGGCACGGCAGCCGCCAGTTGCAGACGCCTCCCGGATTCGGGCTGTGGCTCCTGTTCTTGGCCTGTGCGCTAGCCGGAGCAGCGACGCTCGGGCTTGTAGCGCCGGGGACGCTCTCGAGCTCGGTCTTGAACCGGGTGTTGTCCTACGGCGATAGGACCGCGTCGTATCTCGGCATCACGGTTCTCCTGCTGTATGCGGGCAATCTGACCGAGGACGAACTGCCTCGGCGGCGTCTGGCCTGGATGCTGGGGCTGGTGGCGATCTACGCCACGGTCGGAGGGATCGCCGCGATGGTCAAGCCCGACTTCCAATTCAGCTCGCCTCTGGGCGTGGTGCTGCCGCAGAGCGTGCAGAGCAACGCATTCGTGCACGTGGTAACACATCCAGCTCTTGCCCAGATCCAGAACGTGCTGGGCGGCCCCAACGCGAGGCCGCAGGCCCCGTTTGACTACACCAACACCTGGGGAGAGTGCCTGACTCTGCTCATGCCGTGGCTACTCGTTGCCGGCTGGTACGCCGGCACCCGGCGCCGGCGGAGGCTGACGGTGGCGATCTTGATCGTGGCCGCCATTCCGTTGTTGTACTCGCTTAACCGCACGGCGTGGGTGGGAGCAGGGCTCGGCCTCGCGTTTCTCCTCGTGCGGGTGGCGACCAAGAACCCGTCCAGGGCTATCGCCACGCTCTGCACGGGTCTAGCCGTGGGAGCCATCGTTGTCTTCGCAACGCCGGTTCCAAGCCTCATCGGCGGGCGCCTTTCCAACGGCGGCAGCGCCAACCTGCGAGCGACTCTCGACGGGCTCGCGGTGCGCGATGCGCTCAGCTCGCCGGTGATCGGCTACGGGGACACTCGCAAGCAAACCGGCAGCCTCAACTCGATCGCTAGAGGTCCGACCGCGAAATGCCCGCTCTGCGGACAGCTTGAGGTGGGCAGCACCGGACAGCTCTGGTTGCTGCTTGTAAGCAACGGGATCGTAGGCGCGCTCTTGTACGTGGCCTTCTTCGTCAGCGGCATCTGGCGCTTCCGTCGCGATCGCACGCCTTACGGGCGCGCAGGCCTCCTGGTGCTCGTGCTTTCGCTGCTCTACCTGTTCAGCTACGACGCCGTGCCTGCGCCACTGGGCTTCACGATGCTGGCATACGCGCTGTTGTGGCGAAACGACATGCTTCGCCGTGCGATCCTCGCGGCGCCGCGGCTCGATCGTCTGCGTCGCGGTACTGGTGAGCAGCGCGAGCTCGAAGTTGAGGCAATCGCTTGACTGAAACCGATCGCCTGCCCGTCGGCGTTGCCCCGGCGCGCGACTCTTCTCCGGCCGGCGGCGCCTCCCCGGCCTCGCTGCCCGATGCCCCCTCCTTGATTGGCGGAGCGTCCCCGGACGATGCTCCCGCCTTGGCACAGGGCGCCCTGCCGCCACGGCCGCGGCAGGACCGCGCGGGAATCGCGCAGATCGCCCACGGCAGCACGCTCAACTTGGTGGGTGCGATGGTCATGGTGGCGGGCAGCATCGGCCTCACCGTGGTGGTCGCCCGCGGGTTCAGCCGTCCGGCGGCAGGCGCCTTCTTCACCGCCACCTCGCTGTTCTTGATCCTCGAAGAGTTCGCGGTCCTGGGAGCAGACAACGGGCTGCCCTATTTCATCGCCCGGCTGAGGTCGCTGGGCAAAGACAGCCAGATTCGACAGGTGTTGCGCAGCGCGACCGTGCCGGTCGTCTTCGCATCGATCATCGCGGCCGCGCTGCTCGTGGTGTTCGCGCATCCTCTCGCGAGCGCCATGCTCTCCGGCCGCGCCTCCCATGGGACGTCGCTGACCGCTGTCACCGACGCACTGCGGGCGCTGGCGCTGGCGCTCCCGTTCGCTGCGCTGCTCGACGCCCTGCTGGGGGCTACCCGCGGCTTCCGTGACATGCGCCCGACGGTCGCGATCGACCGTACCGGGCGATCCTTCCTGCAGTTGCTGGCGGGGGCTGTGGCCGCGGTTTTGGGAGCATCGGCGTTGCTCGCCCCGCTGTGGGCGCTCGCCTACATCCCGTGCGCCGCCGCCGCCTGGATCTTGCTGCGGCGGATCGAGCGCCGCTCGCGGAAGCCCAGCGCGCCGCCGGACCACCCGCGCGCGGGTTCCGGAGCAAAGCGGGACACCTTCTGGAGGTTCACTGCTCCCCGAGCACTCGCCATGGGCGCCCAGATCCTCATCCAGCGCCTGGACATCGTGCTCGTCGGGATCATGCGCGGGCCGATCGCCGCGGCCATCTACACCGCCGCAACGCGCTTCCTCGTCGTGTGCCAACTCGGCAATGCGGCGGTCAGCATGGCCTCCCAGCCCCAGTTCAGCCATCTGTTCGCGCGCCGCGACCGCGCCGCCGCGGGCGCCGTCTACCAGGTGACCACCGCCTGGCTCGTGCTCATGATCTGGCCGCTTTGCCTGCTGGCGATCATCTATGGGTCAGAGGTGCTGAAAATCTTTGGACACTCCTACCAGGCGGGGGCCGGGGTGATGGCGATCTTGGGAGGATCGATGTTGCTCGCCAGCGCCTGCGGCAACGTCGATGTCGTGTTGACCAGCACCGGACGCAGCGCCTTGAGCCTGGCCAATGGCTTGATCGCGCTCGGCGTGAACGTGGGTGTGGATCTCGCCTTGATTCCGCGCTACGGCATCACCGGCGCCGCGATCGGATGGGCGGCCGCGATCATCACCTCCAACTTGATTCCGCTGGTCCAGGTGAATCGCATCGTGCGTCTGCACCCGTTCGGCAACGCCACCGTGCGCGCCTGCGCGCTGACCGCCCTCAGCTTCGGGGCAATTCCCGCACTTGCGCGGGCGCTGTTCGGCCAAGACCCGGCACCACAGCTGATAGCTGTGGCCGGCGGTTGCGCGGTACTTGGCGCCGGGCTATGGCGGTGGCGGGAGCTGCTCCAGCTCTCGCAGATCCCGAGGCTGCGCGTCTACCGGCGCGGATTCTTCCCGGCCTTCCTAGTGCAAACCCCTAGCCATCCGGAGACAACATGATCGGCAAGATCCTTCTCGTTTTGGTGTGGCCCGCTGCGATCGCGGCCATCGTCGGTGTCGCGGCGGTACTGTCTCGAGCCGCGCCCGACGCCGTGCTTGAGCGCAGATCGTCAGGTGTAACCACCGCGGACCTGCCCGAACGGAGCGTGGACGGCTCCCGGTCTTGGAGCGCCGCCATACGCGCCTGGCCTTGGAGCGCGCTCGTCCGGCTGGGAGCAGCGCTCGTCGTCGGCGGGCTGCTGGTGTACGGAGTCATGGCTCTGCTCGGCCTGCTCGTCGTCCACCACGGTGGCACGATCGATCGCCCGATCTTTAACTGGACGAGCGCCCACCAAGTACATGCGTGGGCTTCGGTCATGAAGCGGCTCACGAAGATCGGCGACACGTGGACCACCTGGGGCGCCGCAGCGGCGGCCGCCGTGTGCCTGGCCGTGGCGCGCAGGGAGAACAAATGGCTCCCACCCGTGGTCCTGGCCGCCTTGATCGTAGGCGACCATTTCCTGACGCTGGCGATTCGGGACACCTTCCACCGGCACGGGCCTCCCGCGAGCCCGACCGGCAGCTTCCCGTCGGGGGGATGCGACCGCGTGATCGTCTTCTATGGCACGATCGCATACCTCCTCTGGCGCGACTACAGCGGGCACCGTCGCACAGCCATCTGGGCGGCAGCGGCCGTGGCGGCGCTCGCCTTCAACGAGTTCTATAGCCGCCTGTACCTGACGCTGCATTGGTTCACCGACGGCCTCAGCGGTTTGCTCTATGGCGCCCTGTTGCTGACGGCGTTCGTGATCGCGATTCGCTTCGCCGACCCGCCGAGCGTGCCGGCGAAGCCGGCGAGGAACCTCCCGGACCTCGGCGACAAGTCTCAAGACCCACTGGGCAGGCGGCCCGACTATGTGCCCGGCTGAGTTGCGAGGCCAAATGCAGCCGCGGTTGAGCGGTGCCCCCACCGCGCTGGCTGGGGAACGCCGGGCAAGCGGTCGCCCCAGCGCGTTGGCTGAGGAACGGGCAGGTTTCCTAGAGACGATCGGCCCGCTGCTCTGGCCGGAGCCAGCTCAGCTTATGTTAACGCGCTCCGGCCGGGATGTACCTGCGAGGGGTGCGGGCGACAACGGCGATGGAGCAGTGGCGGTGTCCCAGCTGATGGTCCTCCCGAGCAAGTCGAAACCGCGCTTGCTCGTCCCCAGCGAACGTCGACCGGCCGCCGCCGCCATCCGCCGTCACATCAGGTCGGGCCCGCGATCCTCGCGCCTCGCGAAGCGCGCGATGTGGCTGGCGATGAGGACCAGTGCGGGGCCGCAGCTTTTCCGCGACAGGCTTTTGATCGAAGCCCCGCAGGACGCGCCGACGATCGCTGCCTATCTCCAGGCGGCGCTCGGCCATGAGCTCCGCCTGAGCCTGCAGGTGACCGGCGCCCGCGCCAACCGCAAGCCCTTGCTGCAGCTGCTGACACCGGAGGGCGAGGCGTTGGGGTTCGCAAAGATCGGCATTGACCCTATCACTCGCGAGCTCGTCCGTGCCGAGGGCCAGGCGCTAGAGCGGCTAACGGGTATGCGCCTGCGCACCTTTGCGGTGCCGCGCGTCTTGCACCACGGCGCCCCGAACGGACTTGAGGTGCTCGTGCTCGCGCCGTTGCCGACAAGGCTCCGACGCCGCGAGGTGTCCGGGGTGCGCCTGAATACGGTGATTCGAGAGATAGCCGGGGCATCGGAGTTGGCGCGCGAGCCCATCGCCGGGAGCGCCCACTGGAGCCGGCTGCACGCCCGCCTGCTCTCGGCCCCCGACACCGCTGAGCGGGACGCCATGCAGAGGGCACTCGAGGCGCTTGGCGAGCGCGACGGGCAGACGACGCTGTCGTATGGCTGCTGGCACGGCGACTTCAGCCCATGGAACATGGCGCGGGCCGAGACGAAGGTGTGGGTGTGGGATTGGGAGCGCTTCGCGGTCGGAGTCCCGGTCGGCTTTGATGCCCTGCACTATTGGCTTCAGAGACAGGTCTCGCCACAGCGGCGCCATCCGGCTGACGCAGCATTGCAGTTGATAAGGCGGGCGGGCGGGCTACTTGAGCCATTCGGCGTCACCGCTCGCGAAGCCCGTTTGACCGCGGTCTTGTATCTCGCAGAGCTGTCCGCCCGGTACCTAAGAGATCGTCAGGAGGACGCCGGTGCGAAGCTGGGGAACCCCGGCTGGTGGCTGATTCCCGCGATCAATGAGGAGCTGTCCCGATGAAATCACCTTCCGCATCCGTGGCCGACCGCCGCGACCACCAGGGGGGTTTGCCGCCCCAATCAGGGAGTGATCCTCGCGATCACAAGCCGGCGGTCCGGACGGAATCCCCCTCCGGGTCGTCGGGATGGAGGCGCCTGGCGCAGGACATCGCGCTCACCGCTGGGCGAACCTCCGCGGGCGCGCGGATGCTGCCCGCCTTTCTGATCGTGGGCGGACAGCGGTGCGGCACCACTTCGATGTACCGCGCGCTCAGCCAGCACCCTGGCGTGCTGAAAGCCTCGCTGCACAAGGGAGTGCACCACTTCGATGTCGCCTATGGCCAACCGCTGAGCTGGTATCAAGCGCACTTTCCGCTCAGGGCACGCGCACGCTGGGTGCAGCGGTCGACCGGCGTCTTGCCGCTGACGTTCGAGTCGAGTCCGTATTACATGTTCCATCCGCTGGCCGGCGAGCGAATTGCCCGCGATCTGCCTAACGTGAAGCTGCTGGTGTTGGTGCGGGATCCCGTGACCCGCGCCTTCTCCGCCCACGCGCATGAGCTGGCGAGAGGTTACGAGGACCACCCGTTTGAGCAAGCGCTAGAGCTCGAGGACGATCGCCTGAAGGGCGAGGTCGAAAGGATTTTGAGCGATCCTCGGTATGAGAGCCACAGCCACCGCCATCATGCCTACCGGACGCGAGGCCAGTACATCGAGCAACTGGAGCGACTTGAGGGGCTGTTCGGCCGCCACCGGATCCACGTTGTTGACAGTGGCGACTTCTTCGAGCAACCGAAATCGGTGTACGACGAGGTCCTCGAGTTCCTCGAGCTGCCGCGCCGGGGCTATCCGCCCTTCGAGGTCCACAACGCGCGGAGGCGCCCACCAATGCCGGAACCTGTAAACGCCGCCCTGGACGCACACTTCCTCCCGTACGACGAGCGGCTCGCAACGTGGCTCGGGCGGGACCCGAGCTGGCGACGCTGATCAGCCTCTCCTGAGGCTTAGACGATTCAGCGCGGCGCCGGAAAGCCCCCGCCGTTCTCAATCTCGTTGGCTCGCCACTGCCGCACCGCTCCCCTACCGTCCGGATTGCCATCGGATGTGAACTGACAAGCGAAGACGTTGTTCCACCACCAGTACTCCCACATCACGACGGGACGCGTATACGACTGCTCTGACCAGGCGGGAATGAACGACTGGCGTCTCAGGTATCTGTTATCCGCGGCCATAGCGTGGGAAGTCGTCGGAGCGTTGGCGTAGTCCGGCGGGGTCGAGCAGTTCAACCCATATTCCGCAAGTCCGATCGGCTTGTCCTCCGGCAGCACACAACTCAGCCAGCCCTGCCACATCGGAGATTCGTATGAGTTGCTGCCGAGGTTCGTTCCGTCAGCAGGATCCTCGTAGACATCGGCGAGATAAAAGTCGACATACCGCGACGGGACGGTGTAGCTACATGAATGCTCGCCCCCGCCTTTGTCGTGAGCAGTGCCCAGGTCGTATTGATAGGTCAATGCGTCATCCGCGATCCAGACGTTTGCGCGGTTCGATGCGGTGGTATTGGCCCTGATCAGGTCTGCTTGCCGCTCGAAGTCGCAGACGAAGTTCGAGCCGTTGCTACCGCAGCGTCCGGGAAAGGAGTCGTTCTCGGGCTCCTGGTGCCACACCATGATCGTGTTTCGGCCAGCCGGAATGGACGACACGAACGAGGCCACGTCCGTAGTCGGGACTTTGTACGCAAGGACGCAGGTCACGCTGGCCGGTAGCGCGCTGCAGCTGCTTTCGCCATACCTCTGCGGAAGCGCTTCGGACTGGTCATAGAAGACCTTGTCGACCTGGAGCGGGCCGATGATGGCGTTTGCATAGTCGAAACGGCTGCCATCGATGCTTGGATCCTTGGCCCCAATCAGCGTGGCGGCTCGGTAGGGCTCGACCAAGACCTCATCCATAAGCAGCGCCTCGCCCGAAGCGACACCGGCTTCGCTGACCCGCGGCGAGCCCAACATGTAAGCGGCGTTTCCCGGTGCCGTGATGAGGGCGCTGGCGTATTGCCAGGCCCCGGAGCGGTTCAGAGTGACCGGGCGCCCGGCAAACCACCCAAGCCATCTGCCATTGCTCTTGTAGAAAGCGTCCGCGAAAGTGACGCTGCGGCCCGCGGCGGCGGCCGCCTTAAACCACCCGGACTCACGGTAGGTCGCTCCGGGCAGGACTCGGATCTTGCGCCCGCGCCCCAGTTCGGCAGCCTGGCTGCCGGCGGTCCCCGCGGTCATTTTGAGGCTGTCGTCGTGTGCGAACGCGGTATTCGAGTCCTGCTCAAGGGTGGTGTTGAAATACGGCACCCAACTGCCTATTCCGCTTTCAAAGTCGGAGTCCGCGTAGGAGATAAGATTCGCGCCGCCCCACGATGTGGGTTCTGACTTTGCGCCATGTCCGGCCGGGCTCGGCATTCGCGCGTAGGCCTGGCGACTTGGCGCCTGGTGGTGGCCGGGGCCACGTGGAGCGCCCCCGCCGCAACCAGCGACGGCCGTCAACACCGCCGCCCCCATCAACGCCCCTCCGAGTTTGAGCTTGGTAATCCGGGTCAATCGACCGAACTCATGGAGACACCCCCACCGCTTCATCACCCCCCTTTGGCGAATCGGCGAAAGGCCCCGTCAATCAGCTCAACGATCATACAGCTGAAAAGTTTTATGCCACCCAGCTGCGCTTTTGTGGTAAATAAACACCCTGTTTTCCTGTTTGAAAGGCTTCGGGCTCTGACCCTGTAGGCTGGCGCGGCCCCTGTCGTCGCTTTCCGATCGGTGCGTGTCGATCATCCGACTGAACTGCCACCACCATGTTCGATAAAAGCATCGAGCCGCACACACCCCATCGGAACGTCCGACGCCTTGGACCACGCGCTGGGCTTGGTGGTTTTGTCGTTGTCCTCATCGCCCTGCTGGTGCCGGCCGCTCCGGCCGCAGTGACGCGTCCGAGGACGAGGCGACTCGCACCGTTCATTGGCGCTCAGGCGTGGGACTGGGGTCAAGCGAACTCTCGCATTGGCCCGTTGGGGTCCGACAAGCTCTTCTACGGACCGACGGAACCGCTTCCGACGAGGTGGCCGCGCGGCTCCTACGGCCTCCCGCGGCGCGCTCTGGCGATCATCGCGTACAAGGTCCCGACGAAACACGTGCTCTCGTTCGTGAGATCGATCCCGCGCGGCCGCCCGGTCACGATGGTCTTCTGGCAGGAGCCCGAGTCGCACATGACGGCCTCGCACTTCTTGCCCGAGTTCGAGCGGCAATCACGCCTGATCCGCTCCGCGCACCGATCGAATGTAAAGGTCGCGTTTGACGCGAACATCTGGCGCTACCAACGCCAATATCCCGGTTCGTACAACTGCCAGTACGTCCCGCCTCCAAAGTACGTCGACTACTACTACGGCGACGCCTACGAGTTCAACGACGAGACGCTCGAGGCGCAGCCGCAGTTCCGGCGCTGGGCTCATTGCACCAGCCACCGCGATCGAAGGCGCGGCTTGGCCGAGTACGGCCTGAGCGACTGCCAGGGTGACGCTCACCGGGCTCGGACCCTGATAATCGACATTGCCTATCTGCGCAGGAACTTTCCCGGCCTGCGGGTGCTCTCGTACTGGTGGGACGACACGAGCCCCAATGCGGGCATGAACTGCCACACGGACTGGCAGTTCACCGGACCTAAGACCGTTGGCGCGTGGAGGGCGCTTGAGACCGGACGGCTGGGGCTCCGCAGATAATCGCGAGTTCTAGGCTCGAGTCGTCAGTAGCCGCCGGTTTGACGGTGTGTTGGACCGGAAACGTCCGCCCGCGCAGGGGGACGCCGCCGGCGATCGGTGAGCCCGGGACTGACCGCGGACACGCCAGCGCTGACGCGACCGCTACCCGACGGCCGCGTCAGCGCATCCCGCTATCCCGGTCCCGCTATCCGTACGGGAGGAAGCAAATGCCGGAGTGCCCGTAAACCCCGCCGCAGGTGTCACTGTCGTCCGCGTTGTCGCTCGCGATCCACAGGCCGGCGCTCGTGTCGAGCATGTCGTCGGCGCCGTCCCCTCGGGCCCGGCTGTAGTAGCCGACCGTGCCCGTGGGGTCTAGGTAAAGAGCTCCAGTCGTGGGCGATAGGCCTTCGATCCCCGGGGCGGAGTAGGCCCCCGGGCCTTCGTTGTCGCACCCCTCGGGGTTCATCGACCACCGTTCGTGCCCGGCGAAATAGGCTGTGCTCGCGTCGGCTGCCGCGCTGTAGAGCGAATCGCAACCCATGTAGTTGATCCAGAGGTTGTCGACCGAGGTCTGCGTGGACGGATATGCTGCCGCCGCGTCGCACAGGCCCGTATCCGGCGGATTGACGGTCGAACGATAGCCGGTCGTTCCGATATAGATGGTGGACTCGTCCGGAGACCACGCTGCCGCCTGCACGTAGTACGGCTCGCTGTACCAGCAGGACTGGTCGAACTCCGGCGACGTCCAGCCTGTCACGGTCGCCGATGTGCCACTCACGTTCAGCATGAAGATCTGCTGGCGCGGCTGCCCTCCGACCGAGGTGAAGTCACCCTCGACGAGATCCAGCGTGCCGTCTGGGCTGAGCTGTTGGTTGTAGACCCGGGTCGAATTTTCGTCCACCCCGGAGAACTGGTAGTTGCCGCTGATGTTCAGCTGCACGAATCCGTCGTCCTTGCCGGTGGTCGGGTTCAGACTCGTCATGTACGGATCGGCCGAGCTGTTGTTGATCGACGTGTAGTAGCCGCCCACGAGGATGTGACCGTTCACGCCTTGCAGCGTGTTGACCTGGGCGTTAGCGGAGTGACCGAACGAGGTCACCACGTTGCCCACGCTCGTGTCGATCTCGGCGATGTTCTTGACGGCGGTGCCGTTGACGGAGGTGAACTTGCCCCCGATATAGGCGTCTGAGCAGTTAGTCCCGTTGAAGGCGATCGAGTTGACGATCCCGTTGACGGAGGGCGCCCAGGACGTGACCTTGTACGGGCTGGAGGCGCTGAAGCTGAAGACATTGCTGCGGGTGTAGGTCTGGCTGCCTTGCAGGATCTGCGAGAACGTCCCCACCGCGTACATCGTGTTGCCGCACTGCACGATCTGACGGATCTGCTCCACCGGATTGTCGTTGCTGGCTTTGAAATGCGGCGTGTTGGCGGCCGGGGTGGGCTCAACGCCGGTCCCCGGCGGTTGCACACCCCCCGTACCCGCGCTCGCGACTGCGGGAGCGCAGAGGCCAGCGACGGCGGTCAAGCCGGCGATGGCAAGTGCGGTCAAGTGTCTACGCATGTAATCCCCCTCGCCCGCCAACCAGGCAGGCTTCTTCGTCAGATGAGCTTCCTAAGCGTGTTTAGCCCCGAACATCAGCCTCGCGGCTGGAAAGTAGAGTACTGGCGTCGGCTAGACGGAGCGGGGTATCTATCAACCCGGAAGCGGGGTACATATTTGCACGACAGCTCGCCGCGCGCATGCACGGCCGCGGCTTGCCACTGCATCTAGGAACGTCCGCCGCAGATCATCGCCGTCGCGCGGCCGGTACGCCCGATACGTCGCTGCGGCCTGGAGCTCACTTCCGCTTGAAAGCGCTCGGACCGCCGCCGTAGAGGACGCCCGGGCTCCTCGCCGACCGAGTGTCCCTCTGTTCACCGGTGGCCTCGCGTGACTCGCCGGATCGCTGGGGCTCGCCGGATGGCTGGGGCTCGCCGGATGGCTGGGGCTCGCCGGATGGCTGGGGCTCGCCAGATGGCTGGGGCTCGCCAGATGGCTGGGACTCGCCAGATGGCTGGGGCTCGCCGGTTGAACCTGAGAGACTCTCCTCGGGCTGCCGCCCTCCCTCGGAGTCGGGGCGGGACGTTCGGCGGTAGACCGCACGGAGATCGCCGAGCAGCGAATGGATGCGCTCGAGGTCGAGGGTCAGCCGGTCAAGCGCGCTGAGCACGCCGTTGTCCTCAGCCCTGCCCGCAGCCCAAGGCTCTGAGCTCTCGCGTGGCGATCTCGCCGAACCGATGTCGGCGTGCTGGAGCTGGTCCTCGTGGGGCGCAGTCCTGGGACGCGCTGAGTCGCGGTGAACTTCAGGCGGCAACGCCATGTCGGCATCATACGTCCGCCCCGCGGGGCACCGTGCGAGGTAATTACGGCCTATGGGGGCTTTACATCACCCAGCTGGAGGGACTCATCTGCCCCTGTGCTGGGGGCGTAGCTCCCCCTGGAGCGGCGTGTTACGTCCCCTTGCCCGCTGCCTCGTGAGATTTCACGATGCCGCCGTGGTCCGAAATGCGACAGACGCTGCCGTTCTCGACCTCGACGCCGAACCCGCCGACGCGATAGCTCTAAGCGCAGCAGAAGACCCCGAGTTTATGGGCGTCGCACACCGTGCTTCCACAAGGGGCACCGGCGCAGCGCCAACGAACCTGACGGTGCTCGTGGGTTCAGATGACCCCTTCTCTCGATCTGCCTTCCGGACGGGCACGAGTGGACCCGGGATAAATGTGCTCGCGGCGGGGACGCTTACCGAGGTGGTCGATCAGTTGGTGGTCGAGCTTGAGCCGGACATCGCGCTGCTCGATGTACAGACGACGGCCGCTGCGGCGCTGCGTGCCATCCAGCATGTGCGCGCCACCGCTCCTACAACGCGTATCCTCGCCTGCGCCGCGCCTGCGGGCACCGATTTTGGCTTGCTGTGCCTGGCCGCCGGCGCCTGGGGCTACGTGTCAAAGGAAATCGAACTGGCTGTGCTGCCTCGCGTCCTCCGTGCCCTCGCGAACGGAGAGGCGGTGATACCCCAGGCGCTCGGAACCGAGCTGGTCAAGCGGTTCACCCGCGCCACGCCTTCCGACCATGCGAGGCTCTCGGCCGATCTGAGTCAGCCCGAGTGCCGCCTGCTCAACTTGCTAGGCACCGGGCAGACGCTGCCGGAAGCTGCGGCAGAGCTTGGCATCAGCGTCGCCACTGCCAAGCGCCATTTCGGCAGCGCCCGGCAAAAGCTTTCCGTGCCGCCACTGACCTGACGCCGCAGACCACCCGGCGAGCGCGCTCCGGCTAGAGGGTCGGCCTTCTCGCTCGCGGTTGGTCGTCACCGATCGGGCGCAGGGTCCGCAGCGACTGCTCGAGCTCGGCGGTTGCGGTCTGGAGCTCGCGGGCGGCTGCCTCGACCGCGTTGGTGACCTGCTTTTCTGCCGCGCCCGCCGCCACTGCGGTCGGGACCTGAGGAGACGGCTCGGTCGTCTCGGGGGGCGAGCCAGGCGCCGGTTTCGCTGAAGTCGATGTCCTTGCGTCGGCCATTCCCGCAATCGCTGTCCTCGCGTCGCCCTGCAGGCCTTCGGAGAGGCGCCCGCACACTGCCTGGATCTCTGCGATCGCTTCCATGATCGCCTTCTCACTGGCGCGCGCCGCTTGCGCGTAGGCCTCTGCTCTGATCCGCGCACCGTCCGCCAGCGCTTCGGCCCGGATCCGCTCGACCTCCGCCTGGACGTCGACCATCAGGCGCTCCCGGTTGACGGCGGCGTCCTTTTCTGCACTGGCCCTGATATCCGCCGCTGACTTCTCGGCGGCAGCAACGATCGCAGCCACGTGGTTGCTTGCCCGCTCGGCAACCACCTCTTTGCGACCGGCGATGAGCGCATCGATCTGTTGCTGGAGCGCGTCAAGCTGGGCCGCCACCCCGTCGAGCTGCGCCTTGACAGGGCCGGAGAGGGATTCTTCGGTGGTAGCGCTCAGCTCTGTAGCCGTCGGCGCGTCAGCGTCCGGCGCTGCGCCCAGCGCCGACGGTGGCATTGGGATAGCCGGCGAGACGCTCTCCTCGAACGGTTCCGAGCTCATCTGCTGTCTCCGGCCATCATGCTGCGCTTCTCTCTGACCAGGCCTCGTCCCGGTTGCGCCACCCGACTCGCAATTCCGGTTGAGTCTATCTCGGCGCCCTGGACCCCACGGCAACGCCGCCGGTGGACCGGCTACGAGCCCGATGTGGTGGTGGGCGCTAGCTCAAGGCCAAGCGGCCGTTCGCGCGGGAGCCAGCCGGCGAACCGTTGTGGCCATTGACCGCGCTCCCGTTCCCGTTGACCGGGCTATCTCCGCCGATAACCTCGACCTCGGGCGCGCGCTGCCTGACGAGGCGCTCGATGGTGGCCACCCCGATGCCCGCCAGCTCTCCGCACACGATCACCGCGCGGCTGCGCGGTGCCCAGCGCAACAGCGAGTGGACGTCGCTGGTTGTCACTGCGGTCCGGGAATCAGTCGTGGCGGAGTGGGCACGGCGAAGCTTTGCGCGCTGCTGTTCGGTACCGCCGCAAAGCAGCACCAATTCGGGGTGTGGGGGGTGCGCAAAACTCATTCCGCGCCCGCTGGCGGGCAACTGGTCGGGGAGGATCCATCCATGTGTTGCCATTGTGGCCTGCGCGCGAGGCGTCGATGTCGGCGCGCTGGTGACGATCGTGTCGTCCAAAACGGGCAGATCGTGGATCGTGGCAATCGCCGTCAACCGGGGCCTGAGCCGGTAATGTCGCTGCCGTGCAATGGGGCGGCGAGCCGATCACCACGGTGATCGCGGACGATCACGCAATCGTTCGCGACGGGCTGCGCACGGTGCTCGAGCGCACCGACGGCGAGTTCAAGGTGGTCGCTGAGGCCGCCGACGTCGCCGCCACCTTCGCCGCCGTCCGCGTCCACCGACCCCATTTGCTGGTTGTCGATGTAACGATGCCAGGGGGCTCGAGCATCGCGCGGTTGTCCGAGCTTCGGGAGGAGTTTCCCGAGCTCGCCGTGGTGGTACTCACGATGCACGAGGACCCCGGCTACGCGCGCGCCGCCCTCGAAGCGGGCGCTCACAGCTTCGTGCTCAAACAGGCCGAGCCCGACGAGCTGCTGCGGGCTTTCCGCGTGGCCTCCGACGGCGGCTTCTACGTCGATCCGCGCGTGGGCGCCCAGCTCGCCTCGAGCGACGCCAGCGCGAGCGTTCCGCTCAGCGAACGCGAGCGAGAGATCGTGCGTCAACTCGCGCTCGGTTACACGAACTCCCAGATCGCCGAGCGCCTGTATCTGTCGGAACGGACCGTAAAGACCTACAGGGCCCGCGCCGTCGCCAAGCTGGGCTGCTCGACGCGTGCCGAGCTCACCGAGTACGCCCGCGCGCACGGGCTAGTGCCGTAGGTCGGGCGCTTACCGCTCGGGCGATCGCGGCGCTTGCTGCGCGCCGTTCGAGATGGGGACGCTCACGCGCACGGTCGTACCTCCGCCTGGTCTCGAGTGGACCTCCAGGTCGGCGTCGACGAGCTCTGCCCGTTCGTGCATGCCGTGTAGCCCGAAGCCGCTCGTGGGGTCGGGCGCTTCATCCGTCCCGGAGCCGGATCCGCCGTCGGCGGCCGCAAACCCGCTTCCATCGTCGCGGACCATGGCGACGAGCCGGTCGCCGTCAACCTCAAGCGAGACCACGGCGTGGGCGGCGCCCGAGTGCTTGGCGACGTTGGTGAGCGCCTCCTGGGCAATCCGATAGACGGCGCTCTCGGCCTCCGGAGTCAGCCGGGGCACGGTCCCGTGCGGAGCGATGGCGGTGCGCACGGTGAGACCGTCGATGGCTCCCGCGCGGCGCGCGAGCGCCTCAAGCGCGGCGACGAGACCGAGGTCATCCAACGCGGCAGGGCGAAGTTCGGTTATGAGGTGTCGGAGCGACTCGATCTCGCGGTCCACCTCGCCCAAGGCGTTCTCGAGGGCCTGTTCCCTCTCCCCCGGCTCGTTGAGGCAGTGGGCGTATTCGAGCAATAGCCGTAGCGCCGCGAGCCCCTGGATCGTCTCGTCGTGAAGCTCGCGCGCCCACCGCGTCCTCTCCCGTTCCCTGGCCAGAACGCCGTGGCGCAACCGCTCCCGCTCGGTCGATCGCTCGGCCTCCAGGCGCTCGACGATGCTCCGGGCGAGGCTCGAGGCTGCATCTATCTCCGCTCGCCCGAACCCCGGTTCGCGATCGCGCAGCGCGATCAGCAATCCCGGCTGGTCCTCCACCTCAAGCGGCTCGACGAGCACCGCCGCCACGTTGAGGCCCAACTCGGTCAGCCACGGCGTCTCGCGCGCGCTCGGCCGCTCCAGAGCCATGCTCGCCCGGCTCTGGCAGAGCCTCCCGAATGCGCTTCCGTCCAGAGGCAGGCTCCTGACCCGCGGCGTCGCAGCCCCGGCCTCGGCGACGACCTCGAGCTCCGATTCCCTGGTCATCGCGATCATCAGCCCGGACGCGCCCAGCAGCCTGAGCCCCCGCTCGGCCATGAGGCGCAAAAGCCACAGCTCCGATCCAGAAGCGGCCCTCATATTCCCGTTTGAACTTTACGCAGCCGCGCCGCGCGAAGAGTGGTCGTCCATGACTTGAACTACGACCTCACGGCTGCGCCATCGCCTGGGCCAGCTGTGCGAACTCCGCCTCGGCGGTGGAACCCTGGAGCTCCTCGGACACGAGCAGGCCAGCGCGATCGCGCTGCAACATCACGATCAGCCGGTCGACCAGGTCGGCGTCGAGCTGCCGCCCCGCGACGCTGCGCAGTTCCGCGAACGCCTCGACCGGCGTCATGGCCGGTCTGTAGGAGTCACGTCCCGTGAGCGTGTCGTAGGTCTCGCACACCGCGATGATGCGAGCCAGGGCGGGGATCTCGCGACCGATCAGCCCGGCCGGGTAGCCGGTCCCGTCGACGCGCTCGTGGTGGTAGAGGATGATTTCGGCCACCGGCCCGTACCCGTCGAGTCTGCCGACGAGGGTGGCGCCGTCCTGACAATGACGCCTCGCGAGCGCCCGGTCCTCCTCCGGCAACTCGGCGGCGTGCAGAACACGGTCAGGAAGGGCGAACTTGCCGATGTCGTGAAGCAGGCCGGCTGTGTGGGCCAGGTCCTGGTCGCGCTCGGGGAGCGAGATCTCCTTCGCGAGCGCTCGGGCGAGGCGGGCGACCGCCGCACTGTGGCGGGACGTGGCGGGATGGCGCAGCGCAAGCGTCTCCAGCAGCGTCGCTAGCACCCCCACCTGGAGGTGGGCGAGCTGTTTCGATCGCGCGGCGAGCTGATCCGCGCGGTCCTCAGAGCGAGCCAGGGAGCGGACGAGCATGGCGAACGGGCCCACGGCGAGTATGAGGCCACCCAGCACGATGGAGCTGTTGTCGGTGCTCGCGTACGTCGCGGCGAGCATCGCCGTCAGTACCAGGGCGGCTGCCTCACTCGGGAGCATGGGCAGGAGCATGTTGCGAGCCTGGAACGCGAGGCTACGCCCGCTGGTCACACGGAAGTGAACGGCGACCAGCGTGAAGTTCAGCAAGTTCGTCGCGGCGTAGACAACGCACACGACGAGCGCAACGACGAGCGCGTGGAGACGACCACCCGCGATATCGCCTCCGAGACCGAGCAGAGCACGCGCCAACAAACCGCCGACCAGAGGGAAGAACGCGAACGTCGCGAGGTTGGTCAGGAACGGCAATGGCCGCCTACGCGACCAGATGCCGTCGATCACCGTCGCCGTCACACCGATAGCCGCAGCGGGAGCGGGTCCGAGCAGCACCATCGCCAGCGCGAGCGCGATGAACGCCACCGACAAGCGAAGGTTGCCGAGCTGGACCGTGATCGCCTCGGTCGCGATCGCCAGCGCGCCGAGCATTGCCACAACCGCTATCGGGTGCCAGTCAGCGGAACGAGAGACAAGTACGGCACCAACGATCGACGCAGCCAGCAATCCCAGCTGGCTGATCGCATAGAGCTCTTCCCCGCGCGGTCGCCGAATATGCGGGCGCATCAGCTAGGCAATGATGCCGAACCAGCGCAGTAGCTGCAAGCTTTGCGCACTTGGTCTCTCAGGCGGACGGCTCGGGACCGGCCTGTACCCGCTCGGCTGGGACAAGCCGTCCGCGCAGCGTAAGGCGTCCGAAGGCGAGCGCAGCCGCCAGTGCAACCGCGCCAGCCATCAGGAACGTCACGCGGGGGTTGAACACCGCGGCGACCGCCCCGCCAAGGGCGAACCCGATTCCGAGGCACAGCGCCGCCATCGACTCGAGGACGCCCATGACGCGGCCCTGCATTTCTTGGACTGTCCTTTCTTGGACCGATGTGATCAAAGCAATCCATTGCACGCCGTTGCCGGTGCCGCCGACGAAAGAGAAGACGCAGGCAACCCAGAGAACTGTCGATGCCCCGATCCCAAGATAGCCAACGGCGACCGAGAGCGTACTCAGGATCACGAGCGTGGCGAGCGAGCCCTTTCGCCCGCGGGCAAAGATCCCACTGCCTATGAACATTCCGGCTCCCCAAGCGGCCAGCATGGCGCCGTAGCCGGCGTCCGTGCTGTGGAGAGTCGCCTTGACGAGGATCACTTCGACCGGGACGGGCGCAGCGAAGAACACGAGCGCCGCCGCCTCGGTTCCGAGCAACCAAGCCAGCACGGGCGTGCCACTGACGTACTGTCGAACCGCCCGCAGCTGGGCGACGGCTCGACCCGAGATTGCGTCCGTAATCGGCGTCGGGACATCCCACATCAGCACGGCTGTAGCCGCGAAGGTGGCCACGTCGATGACCAGCACAAGAGACGGGCCTAATAGACCAGTGAGTGCTCCGCCTATTGCGGGGCCGATCGCACTGGTGGCAGACCAACCGATGTTCAGGAAGCTGTTCGCAGCGCGCCGCGCCTCGTCGTCGCCCGCTCTCTGCGACACCACCGCCCGCAGAAGGGCCCGCGAAGCGAGGGCGGCCAATCCATCAATCGCCGCAAGCACCAGAATCGGTGCTAGCGCGGGATGGACGACGAGCGCCGCGAGTGCCCCTGTCGTCAGGGCCTGCACGCAATACAGGGCAGCCTGGATTCCCCGCCGCGCGAACGACTCGAGCCACGCAACAGCCAGCGTCGCGAGGAGCGCAGGAAGGAAGTAGATGGAGATAAACAGCGCCGCCGTCGCGACAGCGCTATGGGTGTGATCGTAGACCGCGACTGCTATCGCGACCGCACCGAGCGAGTTGCCAAGCTCGTTGATCGTGTAACCAGCCGTTATACGTCGCAGCATGATTCCTACTGCGAGTGGATATCAGGGCCCGTAAGTGATCAGCACTTCCAGGACACGGTACCCTCCTTCCGCCGGACGGGGACGGAAATATGTATCGGCGGGCGGGCGGGCAAACTTGAGCGCAGGGGAAGAGCTCGCTACCCAGAGAGAACCGCCCGCCGATGCGCGATCTTAAGTTGCCGCGGCATACCGAAACCGGGGGTTCTTTGACCCTCAAACACGCATTCCCAGTGCGTTAGCCCTGGAATCACGCGGTGTGGCCCGTCCGGCATCGTACCTCGGGCTCGGACCACCGATCAATAGAATCGAACAGGCGTGCCCCCGCACATTCGTCATGTCGCTCTGAAGTCCTTTAGCGCTTGCCGTGCCGTCGCATGACGTCCTGATCATCGGGGCGGGGCTCGCCGGGCAGCGGGCTGCGCTGGCTGCCGCCCAGACCGGTGCGACCGTGGGGATCGTCTCGAAGGTACACCCCGTCCGCTCCCACTCGGTCGCGGCCGCGGGCGGCATCAACGCGGCGCTGAACCCGGAGGACAGCTGGGAATCCCACGCCTTCGACACGGTCAAGGGCTCCGACTACCTGGGCGACCAGGACGCGATCGAGATCATGACCCGCGAGGCACCCGACGAGATCCTGTGGCTGGAGCACGCGGGCGTCACGTTCCACCGCGACGGCACGGGCCACCTCGGCACACGGGCGTTCGGCGGCGCCTCCGCCGCCCGCACCTACTACGTCGCCGACATCACCGGCCAGGCGATCCTGCACGTGCTCTACGAGCAGCTGCTCAAGCACCACGCGCAGCTGGACCGTTATGAGGAGTGGTTTACGACCGACCTGCTGATCGGCGACGAGGGACGCTGCGTGGGGGCAATCTGCCGCGACCTCCGGGACGGACATCTCGAGCTGATCAACGCCAAGGCGGTGATTCTCGCCTCGGGCGGGGCCGGCCAGTTGTACAAGCCGACGACGAACGGGCTGATCGTGACCGGCGACGGCATCGCTCAGGCCTACCGCGTCGGCGCGACGCTCATGGATATGGAGATGGTGCAGTACCACCCGACCACACTCGCTGGAAATGGGCTGCTGATCACGGAGGGCGCCCGCGGCGAGGGGGCCTGGCTGCTCAACGCCGAGGGCGACAGGTTCATGGAGGAGTACGCACCCAACAAACTCGAGCTTGCCTCGCGCGATGTCGTCTCACGCGCCGAGCAGACCGAGATCGACGAGGGGCGAGGCTTCCCAGACGGAACGGTCGCGCTCGACGTGACGAAGGTTCCGCGCAGGCGAACACTCGAGGCCCTAAGGGAGATCGTCAACATCGGCCGCGACTTCGCCGGCGTCGACATCACCCGCGAGCCGATCCACATCCGCCCCGGCAACCACTACATCATGGGGGGCGTCAAGACCGATGTCGACGGACAGACCAACATCGAGGGCCTGTACGCGGCCGGCGAGGTCGCCTGCGTCTCGGTCCACGGCGGCAACCGGCTAGGAGCCAACTCGCTGCTGGACACGCTCGTCTTCGGCCGCCGCTCCGGTGAGCACGCCGCCAGGCGGGCCATGCAGATGCCGATGCCTTCGACTCCCAGCTCGCGCCTCACCGACACCGATCGCGCGATCGGCTCGATCATGCGCCGCGAGGGCAACGGCCACCGCATCGGGGCGATCAAGGAGGAGCTGGGCGAGGTCATGAACCGTTACGTCGCGGTCTTCCGCGACGCCGATGGACTGGCCAAAGCGCACGAGGCGATCAGGCGTCTCAAGCAGGAGGCCGCCGGAGCGGCCATCGACGACCGGGGGACAGTCTTCAACCAGGACGTGATCGCCGCGATCGAGCTCGGATACATGCTCGACGTGGCAGAAACGGTCGTGGTCGCCGCCGAGGAGCGCAAGGAGTCCCGCGGAGCCCAGTACCGGACCGACTTTCCCGAGCGAAACGACTCCGAATGGCTCAAGCACATCGACATCTCGCTCGACGGCGGCCCGGACCCCAAGGTCGGCTTCTCGGCCGTCACAATCACCCGCTGGCAGCCCGAGGCGCGGACGTACTGATGCGCTCCGGGGGACGATGATGACTAATGCTCGTATAGCCATCAAAAGTCATCACCCTCACCCCCAAACCCATGACGACCAATCGACCCCAACAGCCTGAGGCCCAAGATGCCCCGATACACCCTGAGAATCCGCCGCTTCGACCCCCGCTCGGGCGAGGCCGCCTACTGGGACGAGCACCTATCGAGATGGAAGAGCACAACTCGGTGCTCGACGCGATCCTGAAGGTCAAGGACGACAAAGACGGCTCGATCGGCATCCGCTGCTCCTGCCAGCAGGGCATCTGCGGGTCGTGCGGGGTGAGGATCAACGGCAAGCCGGGCCTGGCGTGTAATACCCACCTCGAGGAGGCGGCGAAAGGGGCCTACGGCGCCGGCTGGAACCCGCCCCAGGAGCTCGAGGAAGAAGAGCTCAAAGGCGAGGGCCAGAGCGAGGACGTGGTGATGGTCGAGCCGATGGGCAACATGCCCGTGCTCCGCGACCTGATCGTCGACATGGACGCGGTCCATTGGCGAAAGATCCAGCGAGTCACGCCCGTGGCTCATCAACAAGCAGCCGGTCCCCGAGCGCGAATACGTCGTCCCCCACGAGGCCATGGTCGACGTCACTCAGCCGATGTCCTGCATCCAGTGCGGCGCGTGCGTCTCGGACTGTCTCTCGATGGAGATCGACCCGCTGTTCATCGGCCCGGCGGCGCTCGCCAAGGCCTACCGCTTCGTCGGCGACCCACGCGACGACCGAGCACCGCGAGCGGCTGGCTCGACCTCGCCGAGGATCCCCATGGCATCTACGACTGCACCCACTGCTTCAACTGCATCGACGCCTGCCCCAAGGGCGTCGACCCGATGAACCAGATCATGCGCCTGCGCCGCATCGCAGGCAGCGACTTCGACATCGACGACCGCAACAACGGCTACCGCCACGAGCACGCGTTCGTCAAGAACATCCGCCGCAACGGGCTCCTGCACGAGCCCGATCTGCTCGCCGACTCCTACGGCGGCAAGTTCAACCCCAACGCCGGTCGCGAGCTCGTAAGCGGGCTACCCACCGCGGCCAAGGCCCTGGCCCGAGGCAAGATGACGCCCAAGACGGCGCTCCTTCACCCGCATAAGGCGCCCAAGGCAAGTGACGCAGATGTTCGACCGCATCGAAGACAAGAAGGAGCGCGTCGAGCTCAACCTGTACCGCTACGAGCGGCGTCGAGGAGCGAGCACCGGACACAGCTCCGAGAGGCGAGGAGGGCCAGCGATGAAGGTCGCCTACTGGCCCGGCTGTGTCAGCCGCGGCTTCACCCCTGAGCTGCACGGCGCGATGGCCAAGATCGCGCCGCTGCTCGACATCGAGCTGATCGAGCTCGACCGCGCGGCGTGCTGCGGGGCCGGAGTTATCGCCGAACACAACCAGGAGCTCGCCGACACGCTCAATGCCCGCACGTTCGCGCTCGCCCAGCAGACCGATGGGCAGCTGATGATGAACATCTGCTCGACCTGCCAGGGCGCCCAGTCGGAGTGCCAGGAGCGGCTCGACGCCAGCGGCGAGTACCGCGAACACATCAATGCCAACCTCAGCGACGAGGGGCTTGCGTTACGAAAGGGGCTCACCAACAAGAACCTGCTGTGGCTGCTGGTCGAGGAGATCGGGCTGGACGAGCTGTCCCGGAGGGTCAAGCGGCCACTGCGCGGGCTTCGTGTCGGACCCTTCTACGGCTGCTACATCGTGCGGCCGGCGCGCCGACTGGAGATCGACGAGCAGACCGCCCGCGCGACCGCTACCTGCACATGCTGATCGAGGCGCTCGGCGGGACCGTGATCGATTACGCGGGCATCTACAAGTGCTGTGGCTTCCCGATCATCACGATGAACAAGGAGGCCTCGCTGGAGATGGCGGGCCGCCACCTGGGCGACGCGATCGACGCCGAGGCCGACTGCCTCGTGGTGCCTTGCCCCCTGTGCCACCTAAACCTCGATCTCCAGCAGCCCGTGGCCGCCAAGGCGGTGGGACGGGAGCTCGGCCTCCCCGTGCTGCATCTGCCCCAGCTGCTCGGCCTGGCCCTCGGGCTGCAGCCCAAGGAGCTGGGGATGAACAGGCACATCGTGCGCCCGACGTCGGTCATCGATTGGTCGACGACGGTCGTCGGCGCCGCGGCGTGATCAGACAGCCGCCGGCCGCCCGGCGGTTCGCGTGATCTCGTCGATCGCCTGATCCCACAGCACCGGCGGGAGGTCGTGCGCCATTCCCGGGATGATCACGAGCCGCGCGCCCGGGATTGCACTGAGCGGTGGCGCGCCCGCCCGGAGGGCATCACCAACCGGTCGGCGTCGCCGTGGATGACCGTCGTCGGGACGCGTGACTTCGCGCAGCGACGGCGTGCGGTCCGGCTGCGCTCGCTATCGCGGCGAGCTGCCGGGCCGACCCACTCGGTGGACTCCTCGCTCGAAGCAGCGCTCCGCCGAGCGCCCGCGTCCGCTCGAGGCCCGGCTGGTAACGGCGCGAGCCGATCTCGCGGTAGTTCGGCGACGTAGTCGCGCACGTAGCCGTCGCGGTCGCGCCGGACGGCTTCGCAACAGCCGCCGGAGCAGGAACGGGATGCGTTCGACCGACGCGGCGATTCCCGGTCGTCGACATCATCGACACCAGCGACGTGCACCCGCTCCGGGTGGCGGATCGCCAGCAGCCTGCGCGATCATCCCGCCCATCGACGCGCCGACCACGGTTGCGCGGCATCGATCTCGAGCCAGTCCAGCAATCCCGGCCGTGTCGTCCGCCATCTCCTGAGGGCGTGTAGGCGGCCCCGCGGGGTCCCGGCGCACCAGCTGCGCCGGGTAGGCACCGGCGCGACGCGCAGGATCGTCGAACGGCCCACGTCGCGGTTGTCGAAGCGGATCACCCAGAAGCCGCGCTCGGCGAGCTGTTCGCAGAAGTCCTCCTCGCCAGACGACCATCTGCGAGCCCAGGCCCATGACCAGCAGCAGCGCCGGGCAGGCCCGGGATCCCCGAAAGTGTCGTAGCACAGGTCAAGCTCGCCGACCCGCGCATACTGCTCGTCCGACCTCTCGATCACGATCGACGGACTCTACGCGCTTGGCTAGGATGGCAAGCGCTCTGGGTGGAGCGCATGCTCATCAATGACAATGGGGGCTTCGCCGTGAGCAGGATCTACGTCTGGGGCGCGCGGTCACTGCTGCGGTACTTCGCTTTAGCTGTGGCCGGGTGCGGCGGGTCGTCGAAGAAGTCGACGACGTCGACCAAGCTCTCGCGGCCGTCGACCCCGGCTTTGACCTCGACCACATCACTCCGGCCGCCTCCACCACGCACGGGGACGAACTCGTCCAATGCTGTTGACGAAAGCGCAGTACGAGGCGAAGCTAGGTCCGCTCCTCAACGGCCGGGTCGTTCCGGCCCTGAAGGGCAGCGCTCGCCAACGGAGGAGCGAGAAACCCGCAGACGCTCCAGAAAGCCGCCAACGCCCTGAATGAGGCCGCCATGCGCCATGGCGTCGATAAACCCGCCTGCAAAGATCGCGAACGTCAACCAGCAGGCGGTGGCCGTGCTCGCCACGTTGTCCTCCGACTTGTCGAAGATGCGCAGCGCGCTGTTGGCCAAAAACAAAGGCGGCTACGTCAGCGCCGCCAAGAGCGCCGTGCAGACGCGCTCAAGATGCAGACCGTCGGAAACCAGCTGACGGCGCACGGATTCTGACGGTTGGGCCCGGCCGCCGCCTACCGCGGGCCGCGATCGGGCTCGATCCCCGAGGCACCCAGGTCGAAGGCGCTGTGCAGCGCCCGCACCGCGTGCGGGACCGCGTCCGCCCTGATCACGCACGAGATCTTGATCGGCGAGGTCGAGATCATCTCGATGTTGATCCCCTCCTCTCCCAGCGTCTCGAACACCTTGGCCGCGACCCCCGGGTGCGAGCGCATGCCCGCGCCGACGATCGAGACCTTGCCGATCTGGCGGTCGGTGTCGATCTTCTCGATCTCAAGGTCCGAGGCAACCGACTCCAGCGCCCGCTCGGCATCCGCCAGGTCCTCCTGCGGGATCGTGAAGGAGACCTCGGCGGCGCGGCCGTCGCCCAGCGGCTCGTTCTGAATGATCGTGTCGACGATGCATCCCGGCTCGCGCCAGCGCGGTGAAGATCGCCGCGGCCGCTCCCGGGCGGTCGGGCACCCCGAGCAGCGTGATGCGCGCCTCCTCGGTGGAGTGGGTCACGGCGGTTACGAGCGGTCGCTCCATGGTCTCTTCCTCTCCCAGCACAAAGGTACCCGGGCCGTCCTCGAAGCTCGAGCGGCAGTGGATGCGCACGCCGTGGTTGCGGGCGTATTCGACCGAGCGCAGCTGCAGCACCTTCGCCCCCGAGGCGGCCATCTCGAGCATCTCCTCGAAGCTGACGATCGGAGAGCTTGCTCGCCTCGGGCACCAATCGCGGATCGGCGCTGAAGACGCCTGCGACGTCGGTGTAGATCTCGCACACCTCGGCCCCGATCGCGGCGGCCACCGCGACCGCCGTCGTGTCCGAGCCGCCCCGCCCAGCGTCGTCACGTCGCGGCTGGTCGAGACGCCCTGAAAGCCGGCGACCAGCACGATCCTGTCCTCGTCCAGCGCCTCGCGGATGCGGTCGCCGCGCACGTCGAGGATGCGCGCCTTGGTGTGCGAGGTGTCGGTGACGATCCCCGCCTGAGAGCCGGTCAGCGAGATCGCGCGGTGGCCGAGGTCGTTGATCGCCATCGCGCACAGCGCGCACGAGATGCGCTCGCCGGTCGAAAGCAGCATGTCCATCTCGCGCCGGTCGGGTCGAAGGCGAGACCTCCTCGGCCATCGCGATCAGCTCGTCGGTGGTCTTGCCGCGAGCCGACAGCACCGCGACCACGCGCTTGCCGGCCTCGCGCTGGGCGACGATCCGCTGGGCCGCGCGCTTGATGCGCTGCGCGTCGGCCACCGAGGTGCCGCCGAACTTCATCACGACCGTGGTCGGGGCAGGTCTGCGGTCGGGCCGCCACGGCCAGCGAGCCTCCGGCTCCACGGTCATACCGCGCGCCTGCCGGCGAGCGCCCGGCCCAGCGTGAGCTCGTCGGCGTACTCGAGGTCGGCGCCCACGGGCAGTCCGCTGGCGAGCCGCGTGATCGTGAGCTCCGGGCGTGCGCTCGCGCAGCACGCCGGCGATGTGGAGCGCCGTCGCCTCGCCGGTGGTGGTCGGGTTGGTCGCGATCACCACCTCGCGTACCGCCGCCGTCCCGCGACCCGCTCGTAGAGCTCGGCGAGCTTCAGGTCCTCGGGGTCGACGCCGTCGATCGGCGAGAGAGCCCCGCCAAGCACGTGGTAGCGGCCGCGGAACTCGTGCGTGCGCTCGATCGAGATCAGGTCGGAGGGCTCCTCGACCACGCAGATCACCTCGGGATCGCGGCGCTCGTCGGCGCAGATGCGGCAGATCGGACCCTCGGCGAGGTTGAAGCAGACCTCGCACCGGGTGATGCGCTGCTTGACCTCGCGGATGGCGTCGGCCAGCGCGAACGCCTCCTCGTCGCCTCCGCGCAGGATGTGGAAGGCGAGCCGCTGGGCGGTCCGCCCGCCGATGCCCGGCAGGCGCGAGAGCTCGGTGATCAGCCGCTGGACGGGGGGCATACATTGCCTGGTGGATTTCAGCAGAGGCACAGGCACCCGTCCCGACGGCCAAGCGACCACCACGGACCGGCCCATGTGGCCCCCAGCGCCCACCGCGGACCCGACCCCCGGTGTCCAGCGAGGTCGGGTTCCTCATGGTCGGTGGACGCCCACCCGGACCCGACCTCGGTGTCTCAGCGAGGTCGGGTTCCTCATGGTCGGCCGGCGCCCACCGGACCCGACCCCGCGGATCGTGGGTTGGGTGCCTGATGGGCGCTCGGGTCCTGCGGTCCGCGTGACGCCGCGCACGCCCGCGCAAACCCCCTAGGCCCAGCGCCCTGACCCCCGTGATCCCGCCGAGCTTCGAGGAGGCGAGCTCCTGGGCCGCGCGAATGGCCTCGTTGACCGCGGCCAGCACCATGTCCTGGAGCAACTCGGGGTCGTCTGGGTCGACGGCCTCGGACGCGATCTTGACCGACTTCACGCGCAGGTCACCCGTCACCTGGACGGTGACCATGCCGCCGCCCGCGGAGGCGTCGACCACCTCGTCCTTGAGGGACTCCTGGGCGGCGAGCACGTCCTGCTGCATCTTCTGGACCTGCTTGAGCATCTGCTGCATGTTGGGCTGCTGTGGCATGTCAGGTGGTTCTCCTCGTAAGTAGCAGCGACACCGAGAGACGTCACTGGCGGATGGCTGGCAAGGACGCAGCGAGCGTGGCGTACCTGGAAGGTACGCGAGCGAGCGAGGACGAAGACATGACGCCGCCAGGGGCGGCTCGAATGTCGTCGCGCTTGCGAGGAGAGCCACCTACCCGGCCTCCTCTCGTTGCTCGGAGTCGTCCTGCGCTGGGAGCTCCTCGGCGTCGAACTCCTCGATGAACCGACGCACGAGCTCCTCGCCCGAGAGCTCCGGAGCCCCGTCCTCACGCTCGCCGCCTCGCCGAGCTCGTAGCGGAGCGCGAGCGGGCAGCCGCTCACGCTCGCGCCACACCTCGACCGCCAGGCGCCGGTGGTCGTCCTGCTCGGCCTTGCGCTTGAGGAAGGCGGCGCCCGAGGGGAACGCGAGCGTCAGCTCGCGCTCCCCGCAGTCCACGGGCCGCGCCTCCGCGAGGAGCGCGGCGACCAGCGCGTTGCGCTCGCGGACCTGGGCGACGACGGCGGGCCAGAGCTCCAGCGCGCGCTCGAGGTCGACCGGCGCGCTCGGAGAGGGCGGCCGTCGGGGCCGGGGTGTGTCTGCGGGAGGGGCCGTCGCCGCGGGCTCACCGCGCTGCGGCAGCGGGGAGACCGCGGGCGCGCCGCCTTCCAGCCGCTCGATCCGCGCAAGCAGCGCGGTCGTCGAGGGATCGACCTCGGGCGCGGCGCTCTTGACGAGCACGAGCTCGAGCTGGATCTGGGCCTGGGCCCCGTTGGCGGTCGCCTCCAGCGCGGCCGCGATCAGGTCGAGCAGCCGCACCACGTCGCCCCGGGAGACGGCCTCGGCCTGCTCGGCCATGCGCCGATCGCGCTCGGGGGTCATGCGCAACTCGAGCGGCAGCTCGCCCAGCACCTGCACGGCCAGCAGCTCGCGCGCGTAGGCCTCGAGGTCGCGCAGCACCTGCCCGGGGTCGCGGCCCGAGTCCGCGAGCGCGCGCGGCGCTGCGCAGCGCCCGCGCGGGGTCGCGCGCGCGCGATCGCCTCGATCGCCGCGCGCAGGAGCTCGTCGTCCGCCACGCCGACCACGGAGATCACGTCGTCCGGGCCGATCGCCTCTCCGAGCTTGTAGGTGCGCAACTGCTCGAGCGTGCCGAGCGCGTCGCGGAAGCTGCCCGTGGCGTGGCGCGCGATCAGCGCCAGCGCGTGGTCGTCGATCTCGATCTGCTCCTGGACTCGAGACCCGGCGGAGCACCGTGACCACCTGCGGAATCGAGGGCCGCCCGAAGTCGAAGCGGTGGCAGCGGTCCACGACGGTCGGCAGGACCTTCTGCGGCTCGGTCGTGGCGAGCACGAAGATGGTGCGCGACGGTGGCTCCTCGAGGGTCTTCAGAAAAGCGTTCCAGGCTTGCGAGGAGAGCATGTGAGCCTCGTCGAGGATGTAGACCTTGTGGCGACCCGAGACGGGGGCGTAGGCCACGCGCTCGCGGAGGTCGCGAATGTCGTCGACCGAGTTGTTGGACGCCGCGTCCATCTCGATCACGTCGAGCGAGGTCGCGGCCGCGATCGAGGTGCACGACTCGCAGCGCCCGCACGGGTGGATGGTCGGGCCCTGCTCGCAGTTCAGGCAGGCGGCGAGGATCTTGGCCATGCTCGTCTTGCCGGTCCCACGCGCGCCCACGAACAGGTAGGCGTGGTGGACCCTCCCCTGCTCCACAGCGTTGCGCAGGGTGCGCACCACGTGCTCCTGCCCCACGACCTCGTCGAAGGTGCGGGGGCGGTGGCGGCGATAGAGAGAGGGGCCTGTGGACACTGAATCCGAGTCTAATTGGGGGTAGGCCGGTGCACATGTGCACCGGCCCCGGGCCGCGCATGCGCGGCCCGGCGGGCCGGCTCATGAGCCGGCCCGAACATATGAAAGAGTGGACCGTGCACCCTCCGTCGATTCCGGTGGCCGGGGCGCGGCCGTCGTCTGCGGCTCCGGTCCGGCAATCCCACAACGCCTGAAGGTGGCCGCTTAAGGCTGCTTCCTTCCGGACCTGACCTGGTTCACGGGTCTCCATCGTCGCGGGACCGAACCATCGACGCCACGGACGGGGCGTCGACCCCGGGCCTGGCCCCTCGGGAGGGGATTCAGCCCCGCTAGAGCGGTTTGCGGGTACAGGGCACCGCTAGCACCCCGCCTAGCACGGTCCAAGGAAGATCGTAGCTCGATATCTTGAAGCCCTCGTGTCGATTGGGGTAATTGGTCTGGGCTACGTGGGTTTGCCCCTCGCAGTGGCGTTCGCCGAGGCCGGGGAGCGAGTCGTCGCGGTCGACGTCGACGAGAGCAAGGTGGCCTCGATCGCGGCGGGCGATTCGTACATCGAGGACGTCTCCTCCCAGCGGCTGCGGGACGCGCGCGAGCTGATCATGGCCACCAACCATTACGCGCCGCTGGCGCGCACCGACGCGGTGATTATCTGCGTCCCGACACCCGCTCACCGCCAACCGCGAGCCCGACCTCTCGGCGCTCCTGGGCGCGGCCCGGGAACTCGGCCGTGTGCTGCAGACGGGCCAGCTGGTGGTGCTCGAGTCGACCACCTATCCGGGGACCACGCGCGAGCAGCTGACCCCGCTGCTTGAGCGTGAGTCGGGGCTGAGCGTGGGCGACGGGCTCAACGTCGCCTACTCGCCCGAGCGTGTCGATCCCGGGAGGACCGACTTCACGCTACGCACCACGCCCAAGGTAATGGGCGGAATCACCGGCGAGTGCGTCGCGCGGGCGGCGGAGCTCTACGGCCGCATCTGCGAGCGGATCGTGACCGTCTCGAGCCCTGAATCGGCAGAGCTGACCAAGCTGCTCGAGAACATCTTCCGCTCGGTCAACATCGCGCTGGTCAACGAGCTGGCGATGCTGGCCGACCGCATGGGCATCGACATCTGGGAGGTGGTCGACGCCGCCTCGACGAAGCCCTACGGCTTCATGCGCTTCGAACCCGGCCCCGGCATGGGCGGCCACTGCCTGCCTGTCGATCCCTTCTATCTGAGCTGGCGCGCGCGGGAGTTCCACTTCCAGACCGAGTTCATCGAGCTCGCGGGCAAGATCAACCAGCAGATGCCCGACTACTGCGTCCAGCAGATCGAGCGGGCCCTGAACGAGCACGCAAAGCCCGTCAACGGCTCGAAGATCGCCGTCCTGGGCGTGGCCTACAAGGCCGGGATCGGCGACACGCGCGAGTCGCCGGCGCTGCGGATCATCAAGGAGCTCCAGGCGCGCGGCGGCGAGATCGCCTACCACGATTCCTACGTGCCGACGGTGCCCGAGCTGGGGCTGATGAGCGCCCCGCTCGAGGACGCCGTCGCCGACGCCGACGCCGTGGTGCTCGTCACAGCGCACCCCGGCATCGACCACACCGCGCTCGCGCACGACGCGAAGCTCTTCGTCGATTTGCGCGGCGCCACTCGCGGGGCTGGTGTCGAGAACCTCGTAGGGCTCTAGCTTTGCGTCATCGCTTGCGGCGAGCTCCCGTTATCTCTGCGCTTGCCGCTGGGCTGCTGTTGATCTCGCCGGTGCGGTTACTCCCGCCGGGACGTCCGCGGCGGCGCCAGCGCTCACTGCCAGTGCCGGCGTGGCCACCGGCGGCATGGGTTCGTTCCGGCGCCAACGGGTTCAGCGTGCTCGCGAGCCACCGCGCGTTCAGATGAACGTCGCGATCGTCCAAACCTGAGCGAGCTCCCCTCGGGATCGCTCGCCGCGGATTCCGGCGCGCCCGCGGCGACGTAGAATCAATCCAGCCCGGGCGCGTAGCTCAGTGGGAGAGCGCTCGCTTCACACGCGAGAGGTCGCTGGTTCAAGCCCAGCCGTGCCCATCCTCGAAGGCCCTGCGATCCGGGGTCTTTTCACCGCGGCCGACTATTTGAGCTTGTTGTCGATGGCGGTCGCAGATCCAGGGAACGCAATCGCGAGGTTTCGACCGGCCTGCTCGTACGCCGCCTGCTTGACGGGCGCCGTGTCGAGCCATGATCGGAGAGCGTCGCTTCCCTGGGTCGTGTACTCGATGCCCCCCAGGCTGAGTCGCTGCGGTCCGGCGAGCACCGGATATCCGTTCGGCCCGCGGCTTGTCGGCTGCTGTAACTCTCGCATGAGCGCCTGAGCGCTCATGTTCGGAATCCGGTAGAGGTCCGTGTTCGGGTTCGAGCTCGTTCCGCAGCCGCCCGCGGCCAACGCGACGACCGTGATCAGCGCGGCGACGGGCGCCCGTCTGGTCACGCCGCCTCTCGACCGCCGCGTAGTCGTGGCACTGACGTTCCTAGGTACGAGCCTTGCCGCTTGCGCGCCCATACGCGAACGGTAATCGACTTGGCAAGCTGGCGCGCACCCCTGGAACAACACGCCCCGACGAAAGGAAACGCCATGGGCGTCAGCACCACGACCCACGTCAACTTCCGCGCCAGGCCCGGGAAGCGCTCGAGTTCTACCGGTCGGTGCTCGGCGGCAAAACCTCTATTACGGCGACGAGATCCAGCCGCTATGGGAGGCCCTGGCCGAAACGGCGAACACCGCCGCCCACTGGCATTCCTCCGCGCCGGCCGGCGGCTGGTGGCTTGCCTCAGGTGGCGCAGATCGCGTATGAGGTCAACGTGGTGCCGGCGGCGGTGTCGTTGTTCTCTCCGGACTTCCAGCCGGCTCCGCTGGCCGGGAACGGCTGAGTGGCCTTCATTCCGATCCGGAGATTGGTGGTGTTCGACGACTTGTTGCCACCACCGAGGACCACGGCCGGAGCCTTGCAATCTTTGACGATGCCTTTTTGCACGCCCGCCGGGTCGCTAGCTGACTTGGACGGGATCGCGTAGTGCGGTAAGGGTGAGCCGCAGACCGCGGTCACCTCAAATGCGCTGTCCGTCGTGGAGAAATTGCTGACCGTCGTCTCCCACGAGGCCGAGGTACCCAGGTACGAACTGGACGCGCCGACCGAGAACGAATGATCATTAATGAGCGATTCTCCAGCGCACCGCTTGTAGCGCGATGATTCATCGTCGTCTACGACGTAGGCGCTCTTGCCATCGGGGCTGACCGCCACCGCGTCCGAGCCGCTTGTGGCGACCCAACGGCTGCCGGCGACGGGGGTTGAGCGCCTCGAGCTCGCCAGCGGGCGTTGAACCGCGAGGCGACCACACGCCGTCGCCCGCGTGCCAACACCGACCCGACCCCACGCGCCCACACCAACAACAACGACATCACCACCGGACCGCGCCCCCCGGGCCGCCTCAACGACCACTGCGAACCTACCTCACCCACGCGGCGTTGAGCGAGCAACCTAGCGCGCCACCTTAACGTTGGCCCGACGATCGAGCAGCACCAGTCTTGGCGGCGGGCTGCATTTGAGAAAGGAGTTCGCGTTGTAGTGCGCTCGAGCTTGTCGACGAGATGCTCGTGGTGCGATTGATCCGCTATTGCCCTTCCATCTCGTCGATGCAGGCGGTGACGGCCAGGATCAAAGCGTCGTCCTGACCGGGCGCGATCTCGATTCCGTATGTCTCGCGCACGCGGAACCATCGCTTGGAGACCTCCGCGACCGTATCGCCGTCGCGCTCGATCCTGTACTCGTGATCGACGATGTTGCCTTTGGCCTTCAACTCGGTGCCGTCGGCGAGCTCGATCGAGAAGCGGTCGCGAAGCGGCGTCACGAGTGCCTTCTTGATCGTCGCCACGGTGTCGCCATCGCGCTCGATCTTCATCGTGTCGCGGATGTGGAGCTTTTTCGCTTGGGCCTTGAACAGGTCCTCGCCGCCGGAGTCCTTAAGGACGAACGTGTCCCGAAGCCGCAGCGCTTTGCCATCGACCTTAAACGCGCGATCTCCGCCCTCGGTCTCGATCCAGAAGTCCTCGCCGATTGCGAACAACTTCTCGCGCATCCGGTAGCGGGTTGCGCCAGCGTCGTCGTGTCTGCGCAGTAAGGGCATAGCCGCTCCTTTCGGCCGTAGACCGGAATACGCCCGATTAAATCGACCGCGCCCTCGGTCGCCATCACCCCAAGCAGGTGAAACCCCAAACACCAACGGCCGCTGTTCCCCCACTGGTCGAGGAGTCCACGTGCACGTCGCGGTGACCGCCTGGGGCCGTTAGGCGAAACGGAAGACCTTGGGCGGACGTGAAAGCCTCAGCAACTTGACGCGGCTCCTCGTCGACCTTTACGCGCACATTCTCACCGGCGAAGTAGATGTCAGTCGGCATGGCTTGAGTGTCGCATCGATCGGGATCCACCAGTCTTGGCAGCGCTGCCGCATTTGAGGAAAGCGAGCAGTCTCCACAGCTCCGATTTTGTCGCCCAAGGCTGATGCAACTAGCCCGTTGCGCAACTCTCGGCAGGGGGTGCCGAGAGTGTTGGTTGCCGATCTGGATCCGGCAGTCAGGCTACGTAAGCACTAGGAAGCAACCGGTGGAGGCGTTCGAGTCGTCTAACCTCATGCTGGGGAGGGCGCTGCGCCGCCAACCGCGCTCAGATGGCCTCACGCACCAAGCAAAAAGAAGAAGCCCGCGCCCGCCGCCTGGCCGAGGAGCGAGCGCGCGCGGAGCGCGCCCAGCGCGCCCGGCGGATGCGGACGCTGGCTGGGGTGATCATCGGGGCGATCGTGGTGGTCGTGGTGGCGATCGTGGTCAGCACTTCGAGCAGCGGCGGCGGCAAGGCGCCCAAGCCCGGCAACTCGGCCTCGAAGGCAGACGTCGCTGCCGTCAGCAGCCTGTTGGCGGGAATCCCGGAGTCGGGCGAGAGGCTCGGCTCACCAAACGCGCCGGTGACCGTAACCGAATACGCTGACCTGGAGTGCCCAGTCTGCGACGCGTTCGCGCTGCCGAGCAACGCGAACACTTCGGACGGGACCCCTGGCACAGCCTACCTCGATCAGCTGATCAGCCAATACGTCCGTCCAGGCAAAGTCAAGATCGTCTACCGCTCACTTGAGACCGCGACCGGGAACGGCCCCAACGCCTCGATGTGGAGCCAGCAGCAGGCGGCCGCGTACGCCGCCGGGCTCCAGAACAAGGCCTGGTATTACATCGAGCTCTTCTACTACGAGCAGCAGTCGGAGACCAGCGCGTACGTGACGCCGGCGTTCCTTCGGGGGATCGCGCAGCAGGTCCCGGGGCTAAACGTTTCCAGCTGGGCGGCCAGCCGCCAGCGCCAGAGCCTGCGGGCGCAGGTCGCCAGCGACGGACACGCGGCGGTCGCTGACGGCTTCAGGTACACGCCGACGATCGTCGTCCGGGGGCCCAAGGGCCATGCCACCCCGATCCAGAGCCTGCCGTCCAGCTACGGCGAGCTCACTTCCGAGATCAGCTCTGTGAGCTGAGGGGACAGCCGGTGAGCGTCAACGTTCGGCGGCTGATGCTTGCGCTGGCGCTGGTGGGGTTCGGCGTCGCCGGCTATCTGACCTACGTCCACTATGCCGCGATCAATCCCGCCTGTACCGCGGGCCAGTCGTGCGTCAAGGTCCAGACGTCGGTGTGGTCGAAGGTGGACGGCGTTCCGGTGGCGCTGCTCGGGCTGATCGGGTACGTGCTGATCCTCGGAACGCTGCTCGCCCCCGACCGCGAGGAGACGCGACTGGCGACGCTCGGCCTGACCTTGATCGGGGTCGGCTTCAGCGGCTACCTGACGTATCGGGAGCTGTTCTCGATCCACGCGATCTGCGAGTGGTGCGTGTCGAGCGCGGTGATCATGACGCTGCTGCTGATCGGCGCCGCCACCCGCTACGCGATCGGCTCCCCGCTTGCCATCGAGCCAAGCCGCAATAGCCCCGCGAAACGCGAAGACTTGGCGGCTGACTACCGGGAAGACCTCCCGCACCCGCGCGCCTGACTGGCTGTCCGCATACACGCAGATGATCCGATCGTGAGCTGGCGAACGACCCGAGCGCGATGCACCTTTAACAGGGCAGCCGCCAGGTCGCGGTGATCGACCTGGACTCCAACCTCTTGGAGATTGGCGGCGTACACGTTCGCGCCCGGACGTCGATCGTCGCGATCGAGAGTGATCCAAAGAACGAGCTGCGAAAGCACGCGCGCTCGCACATGAGACTGCTGGATTCTCGAAAAACGAAGCCCCCCGCGGAGCAGGCCAGCCTCGCGCGTTGATCGAGATCCGCCGGTCTCGGCGGCGCTGCTCCTTCGAGAGGAAAGGGAGCAGTCACCGCGGCTTCGATTTGGCCCACGAAGGCCTATGCAACGAGCCCAAAACCAGCCGCTGATTACGCGTTCGGAAGCCGGCGTGGTCGCGCTGGCTGGTCCCGCTAATCAAACGTCTGATGGGCGGCGTGGTCAGGCCCGATAGGGTTCGGGCATAGGCGCGGATCCTCCGACGGGGCAAGGGGCCTTGTCGAGACCGCAGAAAGGGGGCGTTTGAATGTTTCGACACGACGGGTATCTGCCGCGATCGCGGTGGCGGGGTCGCTGGTCATGGCGAGCGCTGCGCTGGCGGCGGGCGCGGTCGGCTATTACGGAAAGCCGGGAACGAACGCGCCGCCGTCGACTCTGAAGGGGTTTGCGATGAAGAAGTTCGGGCCCCACAAACGTCCGACGGAAACCAACGTGACAACCGTCAAGGGACCTACGGGCAAGATCACGTTCAGTAAACCTGTCGAGCACGCCACGATCGGCTCGGGCTGGGAGAGCTGGAGCAACGGCTACACCGGCAGCGTGTACTTCACCAATGAGGCGAACTCGATTTCGTTCACACTTCCGCGCGGCACGAAGGCCTTTTACTTCTATGCCGAGCCTACCTCCCTCGGCACCTTCGATATGACCGCGTCGGCTGACGGGGCGAGCTCGGGTCCCAGGCCAGTACTTTCAAATTGACGACCGGGGGAGCCAAATACTTCGGCTTCTACGCCAAGACGAAGAAGGCACGCGTGACCAAGGTCAAGGTCACGATCACCGGCGAGTCGGGGTCCGGGCAGGGGTTCGCCATCGGCGAGTTCGGGATCCATTAGCTCAATAACGCAGCAGCGGCGCCGCGACGCTGAAGAACCCCGCCTGCCTGCAGCGGTTTCAGGGTCCTCCGGGACGCAGCGACACTCTTGGCTAACTAGCCGACCTTCTTCGTCGACGGGACGCCTAGCCACTTGGTGGCTTTGATGGTCACGGGTGAGGTGCCGAACTGGTTCTCGTCCCACACCTTGGGGATGATCGGAGTCCTCGTCACCGGGAAGAGCAGCAGGTGCATCGTCGGGTTGATGATCTTGAAGACGCGTTTGCCCACGATCTTTTCCGTGGGCAGGCACAGCTCCGCCGGTACCGGGCTCACCTGGGCTTTCACGCCCGTCTTGGCGAACTCGTCTTTGAGCACGACCGGTGGTGGCGTGTACTTGCCCGACGCCACTCTCACCGGATAACAGGTGAAGTGGTTCAGGCCGGGTGGCGTGCTGGGTTTCTTGTCCGGCGGGCCGGTCAGGCTCTTCCATGAGGGCGCGCAAAGCAGGTTCGGCTGGCTGGGAACCAGGAGCGCGCTGCCGAACTGGTTGGTGACGGTGACCCTCGGCGTGGGCTGCGTGCTCGGAGGGGTGATCGCGTAGCACGCCAGGTGGGCATTTGGGTTGGTGATCGGGAAGGCCTTGCCGCTCGGAAGGGTCTTCTTGACCGGATTGCAGTGCACCGTCAGGGTTGAACTGATTTTCGGCACGAACCCCTTGGGGCTGAACTGGTTGACAAGCTTGACACCCGCCGGGATCTTGAAGTGCGTACCGGAGGCGCTGTAACAAAGCTGGTGATCGACCGTGGGCGCCGCCACGGTGGTACCGGCCTTCGGCCGCGACATCGCCCAGCTGGCCGCCACTCCCACGCCACCCAGCACGACCGCCGCGGCGACCACGGCCAGCCTCAGGGCGACGGCCCGGAACGACATAGACATAAAGGCCCTCCTTGTTCGGCGCGGATCTACCCGGTGCCCGCGCACGACCGCGGCCCTCCGCGGTCATCGAGACTCTAAATCCGCAACGCCCTATAAGTCAACAGCACCGTACCCCAGAGTGCTGGAACGATCGAGCACCTGGTCCCGAGCTAGCGCTATTGGGCAGCAGTCCCCTTTCTGCTGCCCGACATGAGGGTAATGGTCCCGAGCCCTCGGACTCCGAGCGGGGGGCCGAGAGCCTGAAGCTCGCGCGCAAGAGCAGTGGCCTCGGCCGTTCGCGTACGCCGTTCTTCAACGCGAGAGGTCGCTGGTTCACGCCCAGCCGTGCCCATCCTCGAAGCGGATCCGTCGAGCCAGGACTTTTGATCAAAGCGGGCGCGCCGACGTTTTCCTTGCGCTGCTGCACCAGGACGACGCGCCGGCCGAGCGCCGCGCGACCACGGACGCGACGCCGCCTGGGCATGGATCCTGGCTCGCGTGCGATGTATGAGCGCATAAAGGCGGGGCTCAAGTAGCTCGGGTGGCCCTAGAGCGAATACCCGCGATCGGGACCTCCCTCAGTCCATCAGGAGAGAACCGGATCCCCGGCATCTGCTAGCCACCCCGCCATCAACTGGGAGCAGGTGCCGCGCGATAGCGACAGTCAGGCCTCACCGACCAACCCGCTCCGGCGGACCCTACGGGTTGTGTGCTTGGCGATGGGCACGCCTCAGTCGTACCCGTAGTTGAAGGATTCGAGCGGAGCCGAGTATCCCGACAAGCAGCGCCCCGCCGATTGCGGCGAGCAGCAGGGCGACTCCGATGGCCATGTGACCGCTTCCGCCGAAGTAGCTGATGCGCACGCTCTTCGTGTTCTCGAAGATGAATACGAGCAGCAAAGTCAGCACGACTAGCGCGGCCAGCACGCCGGTGAAGGCGGAGCTGACCCGGGTTCTGGCGTGAGCCGCCTTCGCTGCGCTTCGCTTCTTCTCGTGGCCCCCGGGGTGCTCGGGCAAGCTGTCGCTCGTCGGCTCGTTCATCGGAACCGTCGAAGGTCGCCTGGGTCGATCCGTCGTCGTCGGCTGTGTCTTCATGGCCTCGACCGATCACTTAGGAGCGTTGTTTTGGATGGATACCAGCGCGCTCAACGGCGGCGGAGCGAACGAATAGACGGGGTGCTGATCTGACATCGGGTCTCCCTTCATGTTGGTGAGGGCGTCGGCAGCCGCGAGCCGAGCCGGCCGGCGCCTCCGCTGGCAAAGGGTTCCTACGAAGCCGGTCGCCGTTCGGATGACCGATCTGTCCGATGTCCGACTGATCCAAGCTCCGCCCGCCTACGTAGAAGACGGTTGGGCGGGCAGGGACCTGTCCACGTAGCCAATCCATCTGCGCCCAAAGCCACGTTTGCTCAGAACGAGTCGCCATGTCATGCCTCGCGATCCTCGCCGGCTCGCCGACGAGGATCTGATGGAACTCGTGCGCGACGGTGACACCCACGCCTTCGAGGTCGTCTTCGACCGCCACGCCGCCGTGGCGTTCTCGCTCGCGTACCGCATGTGCGGCTCGAAGGCGCGCGCGGAGGACGTCGTACAGGAGGCCTTTTTGTCGCTGTGGCGGACCGGAGTCCGCTACGACCGGTTGCGCGGCAGCGTGCGCTCATGGGTGCTCAGTGCGGTCCACAACCGCGCGGTCGACGCGCTACGCCAAGAGCTGCGCTCCCGCGAGGTGCTCGACGAGCAAGTGGCCGAGCGGGCGCCCTCGTCGCGGCAGACGGCGGACGAGGTCGAGCGTCGCGACGACGCCCGCCGCGTACGTTCGGCGCTCCAGGAGTTACCGACGGACCAGCGCCGCGTGGTCGAGCTGGCGTACTTCGGCGGGTTCACCCACAGCCAGATCGCTGACATGCTCAGCCTCCCCGCCGGTACGGTCAAGGGAAGAATGCGGTTGGGGCTGACGAAGCTGCGGATCCTCCTGGGAGGCGTCGAGGGAGCCGTGGGATGAGCGGGAGCGAACGGATGTCCGCGACGCCTGACTGTGGCGGGGATGCCGCCGCTTACGTGCTTGGCGCCCTCGACTCCGTCGAGCTCGAAGCGTTCGAGTGCCATCTCGAGGGCTGCGCGATCTGCCGCGACGAGGTCGCCGCGCTGCAACGGGTCGCGAACGCGCTGGCGTTCGCGGCGCCGCAGCATCGCGCGCCCAAGGGGTTGCGGCGCCGGGTGCTGGCCGCGGTGCGCGAAGACGCAGCGCCGATCACGCCGGCGCGCCCGCAGCGCTGGCCCGGCAGCGGCGCGTCGGTGTCGGGCCGTCGGAGCATGGTGCTCGCCGGTATGTGCGCGGTGATTGTGCTCGCGGTGTTCGCGGGTCTCGACCTTTCGACCGGCAGTCCCGCGCGGGTGGTCCAGGCGCGGGTGGCGGGGATCTCGGGGACCGCCTCGGTGCGTCTCTTTGGTGGGCGTGGCGAGATGGTCGTTCGCCACCTCTCCCCTCCTCCGCCGGGCGATATCTACGAGCTGTGGCTGAAGCGGCCGCACCGCGCGCCGGCGCCAACGAACGTGCTGTTCAGCGTCACCTCGGCGGGGGCCGGCGAGATCGGGCTGCCGTCGCGGTTGCACGGGGTGACCCAGATCCTGGTCACGCCCGAGCCGAAAGGGGGAAGCCCCTTCCCCACGCACAGCCCGGTGATTGTGGCACGCCTGACCTAGCGTCGCGCGGAGTGATCCGATCCGGCGGCTGGTTCGTAGGAGGTCCAGCCAACTAAATCGATCGGAGCGAACCATGGTCGGACTCGATAACCCCATCCATCTCCTCTTTTTGCTTGTGATCGTGCTGCTCATCTTCGGCGCCAAGCGGATGCCCGAGATGGGGCGCTCGCTGGGTACGGGTATGCGCGGCTTTAAGGAATCGCTCAGCGGCGAAAGCGCCGGGCACGTTCATCAGGAGCACGTCGCCGAGCCCGCGCCGGCGCTGACCGAGGCCGTCGAGTCGCCCGCTGCTGCGCACGAAGGCGAGCACGCATCCGTCGCCGACGAGCTAAAGACGCGCACGGCCGCGTAGGTCGCTCGCGGCGACGATGCTGTTCCGCGCCCGTTCCCGGCTGCAGCCGGTCGGCTACGACGAGCACCTGACGCTGGTCGCGCACCTCGAGGAGCTGCGCACCCGGCTGTTCATCTCCCTGGCGGTCGTGGCCGTCGCGTTTGGCTTTTGCTTTTGGCAGAACCACCTCCTGCTCGCGCTGATCAACCGACCGCTCGCGGCCCAGACCCAGCAGCAGGTCCGGGAGGCACACGGCCCACTGGGCGCGACCTACACGGTCCAGCGCGGCGGACGGGACATCGCCGTACAGCTCGGCGTCGTCGTCGGGGTGCTCCGGCGTGCTCACGTGGCACCCGCACAGCAAGCCACCCTTGCGCAAGTCGGACGCAAGCTAAAGACCGATGTGGCACGGCTCTCGGCCCCGCCACGCGGCGATCGGCCGATCACGCTGGGGATCGGCGAGCCGTTCACCACCACGATCACGGTCTCGCTGATCCTCGCCTTGATCCTCTCCTCGCCGCTGCTGCTACTGCAGGCCTACGGCTTTCTCGCCCCCGCGGTGGAGCCAGAGCAGCGGCGGCGACTGCGGCCGCTGATTGTGGCGGTCCCTGCGCTGTTCGCGGGCGGGGTCGCATTCGGCTACTTCGCCGTGCTCCCGGCGGCGATTAGGTTCTTTCAAAACTTCAACAGCTCCGAGTTCAACGTGCTCGTGCAGGCCAGCCAGTACTACAAGTTCGCCGCCACCGTGCTCTTGGCGATGGGTCTCGTGTTCCAGGTTCCCCTCGCGATCCTCGCGGCCACCCAAAGCGGGCTCGTCAGCGTGCGGCGCTTGCGCCGCAGCCGCGGCTACGCCATGGCGCTATGCGCGCTGATCGCGGCGCTACTCCCCGGAGACCCCATCACCATGCTGCTCGAGACAGTACCGCTATACCTCCTCTTCGAGGCAAGCGTAATAGTCGCCAGCATCGCCCAACGGCGCGCCCGCCGCGCCCACGCGACAACCGAGCCCGCCTCCCAACCAGGAACCTAAAACCGACCGACGGTCCCGCCCGGCGTGCGCGAGGTCTCCTCCCGGGATGCGAGCACGTGCCGACGTGGCACGACCCACAGGCAGTGGCTCGGGAGCTGCTTGAGGCAAGCTCCGGGCCAGCGCGCGATGAGCGCGCTCCGCTACCGGCTGCTCGACCTGGCCCTTCGGCTGTCAGGAGTGGAATCGGCCCAGCGATCGAATCTGAGGGAAGCTCGTATTCGGGCCAAGCGCCGCGGCGATTGCTCCGCGGCCCTCGGTGGACCCGCTTCGGGGTTTCTCAGGACGTCGGGAGGCAGACCCAGCGCCACCACGACTCTCCGAGGATCGATGCCCGCGCTGGCGGCACGGCGGAGAATCGCCGCGATCTCGTGCGAATCGTCGCTGTTGGCTGTCCTCGGGTCCATTGCGCGGGATAGGAGGTTGACCGTCATCACGCCTCTACCCCCGCCCTCCGTCGACTGAACTGCGGCCGCCCGTTAGGTTGAAAATCAACTCGGCGGTGCGTGACTGATCGCTTAGCAGCGTTGCCTTGAATTGACACCAGCGCGCTGGCAAGCGGCGGCGCGAACGTCGTAGCAGCGATCAGGTAGGCGCCGACGAACAGCGGCTCTGCCAGCTCGAGCACCTTGAACGGCTGGCGAGGGTTCCGCGGCGGGCCAGTGACGGCCGTCGCTCAGGCCATGGCAGCTGGCAGCGGACCGCGGGTGACGCCGCTGGGAGCCTCCGTAGAGCGACGGCGGCTCCGCGCGGTGATCTGTGCGACTCTGGCGGACGTAAACAGGTTCATCACCGCGACGACCGGCCACCGACTTGCCCGAGCGACGATCGCGAGCTTCCTTGTTCAGACCTAGCCGAAACCTGGCGCTCAGCGATCTCCGCTCGCGCGCCGACGAGGACCTGATGGAGCTCGTCCGCCACGGCGACGCGCGCGCGTTGGAGGTCATCTTCGACCGTCACGCAGACGCTGGCTTCTCGCTCGCCTACAGGATGTGTGGCTCGGCGGCGCGGGCGGAGGACGTCGTCCAGGAGGCCTTTTTGTCGCTGTGGCGGACCGGAGTCCGCTACGACCGGTTGCGCGGCAGCGTGCGCTCATGGGTACTCAGTGCCGTGCATGACCGCGCGTTGGACGCGCTGCGCCGAGACCTCAGCATCCCTTCATGGGACGTGGTGGACGAGCGGCTCACCGAACAGCTGCGCTCGCCCGTCGGAGTCAACGCGCAGGCGGAACGCCACGACGACGCGACGCGGGTTCGCTCGGCGCTCGAGGAGCTGCCGACGGACCAGCGCCGCGTGGTCGAGCTGGCGTACTTCGGCGGGTTCACGCACAGCCAGATCGCCGACATGCTCGGCGTGCCCGCCGGGACCGCGAAGGGCACGATGCGCTTGGGGCTGACGAAGCTGCAGTTCCTGCTGGGAAGCGTCGAGGGAGGCTCAGGATGAGCGGCACCGAGCGTATCTCCGGGACCTATGATTGCGGCGGTGACGCTGCCGCTTACGTGCTTGGCGCCCTCGACTCCGTCGAGCTCGAAGCGTTCGAGTGCCATCTCGAGGGCTGCGCGATCTGCCGCGACGAGGTCGCCGCGCTGCAACTGGTCGCGACGGCTCTGCCCATAGCCGCGCCGCAGCATCGCGCGCCAAAGAGCCTGCGCCGACGGATGCTGGCCACCGTCCAGAAAGAGGCCAAGCCGGCTGCTTCGGGCCGTGCGCGTGGGGAAGCCGGCGCTGGCAGGCCGGGCTGGCGCGGGGTCGTGCTAGCGGGCACCTGCACCGCCATCGTGCTCGCGGTGTTCGCGGGTCTCGACCTTTCGACCGGCAGTCCCGCGCGGGTGGTCCAGGCGCGGGTGGCGGGGATCTCGGGGACCGCCTCGGTGCGTCTCTTTGGTGGGCGTGGCGAGATGGTCGTTCGCCACCTCTCCCCTCCTCCGCCGGGCGATATCTACGAGCTGTGGCTGAAGCGGCCGCACCGCGCGCCGGCGCCAACGAACGTGCTGTTCAGCGTCACCTCGGCGGGGGCCGGCGAGATCGGGCTGCCGTCGCGGTTGCACGGGGTGACCCAGATCCTGGTCACGCCCGAGCCGAAAGGGGGAAGCCCCTTCCCCACGCACAGCCCGGTGATTGTGGCACGCCTGACCTAGCGTCGCGCGGAGTGATCCGATCCGGCGGCTGGTTCGTAGGAGGTCCAGCCAACTAAATCGATCGGAGCGAACCATGGTCGGACTCGATAACCCCATCCATCTCCTCTTTTTGCTTGTGATCGTGCTGCTCATCTTCGGCGCCAAGCGGATGCCCGAGATGGGGCGCTCGCTGGGTACGGGTATGCGCGGCTTTAAGGAATCGCTCAGCGGCGAAAGCGCCGGGCACGTTCATCAGGAGCACGTCGCCGAGCCCGCGCCGGCGCTGACCGAGGCCGTCGAGTCGCCCGCTGCTGCGCACGAAGGCGAGCACGCATCCGTCGCCGACGAGCTAAAGACGCGCACGGCCGCGTAGGTCGCTCGCGGCGATCATGCCCTTCCGCGCCCGCTCCCGCCCTGTGTGAGCGAAGCCTCGCGCCAACGCTGCCGACCAGGTGCCTGGTGGCCGACGTGCTGACCGCAAGCTCGTCAACGGAGGTCCGGTGAGCGCGCTTCGCTTCCGGCTGCTAGATGCCGCACTCGGGGCTGGCCTGGCGCCCGCCCCGGTCCTGCGCGCCGGCTCGCGCTGGGCCGCCCGGCCGCGCGAGCGAAACGAGCAGCGAAGCGGGATCGCGGCGGAGGACGCGCGGCGGCGCGCCCTGCTCGCGTGGATGCGAACCGGGGTGATCGCCGAGCAGCCCGAGGTCGCCAACCGGCAGCACTACGAGCTGCCCGCCGAGTTCTTTGAGCTGTTCCTCGGCCCCCGGCGCAAGTATTCGGCCTGTCTGTGGGAGCCGGGCGTGGCAACGCTGCCACAGGCCGAGGAGGCGATGCTCGCGCTCACCTGCAAGCGCGCACAGATGACCGATGGGCGGTCGAGGTGATCCGTGCCAGCCTTGGCGGCGTAATGCCCGTGTGAGATCGCGCTCCTTGCTCGCTCCCGCCCTCGTCGCCGCGGTGGTGGCGGGAGTGGCCTTGGCTCTAGCCGGCCCAGCGCCGACATCCAGCGCCCGGCGCTCGAATGTCATCCGGGCTGGCAGAGGTGTCACGATCGTGATTCAGAACTACGCGTATCACCCGGACTCGCTGACGGTCAGAGCGGGGACCACTGTCACGGTGGTAAACCGCGACATGACGCAGCACACCTTGACCGCGAACGACGGCGCCTTCGACACCGGCACGGTCCAGCCCGGACAGACCAGGCGCCTGACGCTCCGCCGCTCAGGCACGTTTATGTATCACTGTGACTTTCACGCGTTCATGACCGGGACGGTCACGGTGGTGCGGTGATGCACAGGCGCTCTCCCAAGACGGTGAACCTGCTTGGGGCCGTGCTCCTGGGCGTGGTCGGGGGCGTCCACTTTCAGCAGTACGTCGACTTCATGAGCGAGATCCCGACAGTAGGTGCGTTGTTCGTACTCAACGCAGCTGGAGCCGCCGGTCTCGCGGTCGCGCTGTTGCAGCCCGACCGCTCGGTCCGGATTCTGGCCGCACTAGGCGGACTCGGACTCGTGCTCGCCTCTTTGGTCTCGATCGTGATCGCGCTGACCGGTCATCTGTTCGGCTATCAGGAGCCGAGCCTCCGGCTCCCCGTGGTGATTGCGATCGTGGCGGAAGGGGTGGCGCTCCCGGCGCTCGGGGTTGTTCTCCGACGCGAACTCGGGGGCCATGGTATCCGACCGCGCTGAGGCGGAACGCCCAAGGCACGGCGGCGGAGCATTCACCGCAGCTGTTTTGGCCCGGACGCCGACGCTCCCGGGCTGGGGGCACGACGGGCCTCTGACCGCGTCGCGGCGTGGCGAACTTGATCGAGGTACCGGTCGAGCCGCGTGTGCAACATGTTGGCGGCGAATGTTTCCCGGTCGCGGCCCCGGCCCGAGTGATCCGCGCGCCGCTCCCGGTCGTACTCCGTGAAACGTCGGGGCATACGGCCTCGATTCCGTGCAAAGGAGGGTCTCATGAGCGAGACCAGATCGGACCAGGACCTGGAAACCGAAGGCGTCGTCGTGCAGTTGGCGCGCGACGACGTCGAGCGCAAGAAGTTCCTACGCATGGCCGGCAAGTCGTTGGGTGGCGCCGCTGCCGCCAGCGCATTGGGCGCGTTCATTGCCGCTTGTGGTGGGTCGTCCGACGCGAAGACCAGCAGCGCCAAGACCTCGACCACCTCAAGCGCCGCCACCGGCGACGCGGCGATCGTGGACTATGCCCTCACACTCGAGTATCTCGAGACCGACTTCTACAAGAAGGTCATCGCCAGTGGCCTGTTCTCGGGCTCCCCGCTGTCAACGATCAAGACCTTCGGCTCCGAGGAGGCCCAACACGTGGCCGCGCTGAAGAAGGTCGCCTCGTCGCTGGGGCACCCGGTCGCCGAGCCGAAGTTCAAGTTTCCCATCCACAGCGCCGCGCAGGTCACACAACTGGCCGCAACGGTGGAGAACGTCGGCGCCGCGGCCTACCTCGGCCAGGCACCGCGGATCACGAGCAAGCAGATTCTCGCCGCCGCCTTGGCCATCCACACGGTGGAGGGACGCCACGCCGCGACTCTCAACGATCTGCTGCACAAGAGTCCCACCCCGGACGGCGCGTTCGCCGTGCCGATGTCCATGGCTCAGGTACTGCCGATCGTCAAGCCGTTCATCGTCAGCTAGGACCATGACTACACAGGAGCACAGACAAGCCATGAGCACATCACAGCCCAACAACCCCAAGCTGGGGGAGATCGAGGTGCAGGGAATCACGCGTCAGAGCTTCATCCTCAAGGGAGCCCTGGCGACCGGGACGGTCTTCGGCTTCGGTGCGGTTGGACCTTATGTCGCCGACGCCCTGGGCGCCAGCTCAGCGAGCGACGTCGACATCCTCAACTTCGCTCTCACGCTCGAGTATCTGGAAGCCAATTTCTACAACGTCAAGGCGAAATCGGTCGGGCTGAGCGGGCACGCTGCCGCTACCGCGAGGCTGTTCGGCGCTCAGGAAGAGGCGCACGTCAAGGCCCTGACGGCGGCCATCAAGTCGCTCGGCGGCAAGCCGGTGGCGATGCCGAAGTTCGTGTTTCCAGCGACCAACGAGTCGAGCTTTCTAAAGCTTGCCTACACGCTTGAGAACGTCGGCGTAGGCGCCTACAACGGCGCCGGGCCGAGCCTAACAAGCACGAAGTTGCTCGCCGCCGCCGGGAGCATCGTACAAGTCGAGGCACGCCATGCGGCGACCATCGCGCTGCTCACCTCAAAGCCGGTCACCCCCGACGGGGCTTTCGACAAGCCGCTGCCCAAGAGCACAGTACTCGCCGACGTCAAGCGCTTGATCAAGTAAGAGCAAGGCCGCCGCACGCTCGACCACCGTGGGCGCACCCGGCACGTCGGGCGCCCTGGCTGGAAGCGTGGGACTCGTCAACGAATGAGTCACGGTCTGATAGCTCGCCGTGGGATCCTTACTTGGCTGACGGCTTCCGCACACCGCGAACTCATGGCGTGAAGGAACTCGACCACGACTGGGCGCCGGCGAGACTGCTAGCAAGGCGGCGTCTCGCGGGCCGGTTTCCGGTGCGGCGTCGGCACCTTCGATGCCGACAGGCGTGAACAGCCGCGTCATCGTGCGCCTAGCGAGGACACTCCCGCTCGGCACGCCGCTCGTCATCCAACGCTAGACATGGCCGCGCCAGAAGCGGGTCCGCGATGATCCACCACGCGGCCCCGGTTCGCAGGCAGGAAGGACAGGACGAGCGGAGCTCACCCGGAATTCGCGCCGTGCAAGTGGCGCTGGCGGCGTTTTGGGCGATCGATGCGCTGCTCCAGCTCCAGCCAGCCAACTTCATGGGCTCGCTGGTCTCGGTCACGATTCTCGGCAACGCCGAGAACCAGCCCCAGCCGATCTATGGCTCGCTCGTGGCCGCTTCCCGGGTGCTCGGTCCCTATTACATTGAGCTCAATATCGCGATCATCGCGATTCAGCTGTTGATTGCCGGGGGGCTCGTGTGGCGCCGAACCACACGGGCGGCGCTATTGGGCTCGATCGTCTGGGCCCTGGGAGTGTGGTGGCTTGGCGAGGGCTTCGGGGGCGTCTTCGCCGGCAAGGCCACTCTGCTGGTAGGCGCGCCCGGCGCGGCGCTGCTGTACGCCCTGCTGGCGCTCGTTGCGCTCCCTCGCAAACGCCCCGGCGCTCGCACGCTCGCCGCCGAGGGGGCTCTCGGCGAGCGGGCGGCGCTGGGTTCCTGGGTGCTGCTGTGGGCTGGGGGCGCGATCCTCCGCGTCATTCCATTCTGGTTTGCGCCCGTATACGCGCTTGCGGGCGACTTTCAGCTCGGCCTCAACGAGGAACCGCACTGGCTGCATGGCATCAACGAGCGGTTGAGTCACTTCGCCACGACCGCGGGGCTGCCGCTGGTGATCGCGATCGCCGTCGTCGAAGCCGCAGTGGGACTGGGCGCCCTCACCCGCTACCGGCGCGCGTTCCTAGGCGCCGGGATTGTCCTCTCTTCGCTGTACTGGATCTTTGGACAGCAACTCGCGGGGCTGCTGACGGGCAGCTCGACCGACACAGGCGCCGGACCCCTCTACATCCTGCTCGCATACACGCTCTGGCTACGCCCTGGGGGCTCCAGTGCAGGCGCACCGCGGCGCCCGTTGCCGACCCTCAAGGTGATCCGATCCGGTGAGCGCTCGTAGCCGCGCGCTTCCGTGCCCGTGGCTGATGACGCAGGAGCGCCGACCGTGCCGGTGACCCAGTAGATCACGGCTGGCGATTCAACGCGGTCGTGCTGACACACGCGCATCCCGAGCAACGCGGTGCCGCCGAGAAGGTCCGCGAGAACACGGGGCCGCCGTGCCCGTTCAGGGCGCCCGACGCGGTGCGAGCCCGCGGCGGCTGGAGCGCTGGAGCAGGGCAAGTGATCCAGCTTGGCGCCTTCACCGTAAAGGGGAACCAGGACCGCTCTAGGCCGCGATCTAATAGGAAGGAGCTTCTCGCACGACCGACCTCAGCGCAGCGCTAACAGGATCGCACACCTCTGGCGCTGTTCCCGGGCCTGAGGGCCGCCAACGAAGCCGAGGGCAGTAAGCCCAAGGATCCGCGCGCCCCTCCGGTCCGTAATGACCCGCAACATCCTCTACTACTGAAGGAGCTCGCATGAGCGATGAAGCAACCCTTAGGGACATTGACGTAGACGGCGCAGTCCAATCAACGGCTGCGGAGGCGATGGAAGCGGTGAAGGGCGACACTCGTTCACAGTTCCTGCGTCGGGCTGGTCTGGCCGGAGGCGCCTTCATGGGCGGAGGAGCCATCCTCGGCGCTCTTGCTCCGAGCGCCCTGGCTTTCACCACCGGCGACCGTCCACCGAAAAAGGACTTCGGATCGGGCGATGTAGCGATCCTCCGATACGCCCTGACGCTCGAATACCTGGAGCGTAACTTCTACCTCGGGGCGCGCGAGCAACAGCGCAAGACCGGCTTCCTCGGTAAAAACCACCAGCTGAGGGTGTTCCTTGAGACCGTGGTCCAGGACGAGAGCAAGCACGTGGAGGAGCTGAAGAAGGCGCTCGGTCGAAAGGCGCTAAAGGAGCCGAAGTTCAACTACCACGGCGACAACCACAAGATCGATACGTTCATGAAGGCGGCGTTCACCTTCGAGAACACAGGCGTGCACGCTTACTCCGGCCAAGCGTTCAACATCAAGGAACCGCAGTACCTTGCGGCAGCGTTGTCGATCGTGACGGTGGAGGCTCGTCACGCAGCTGTGATCGGGCTCATCTCCCACGAGAGCAAGTCCGGGATTTCACCCAACGGGGCCAACGACGTCCCGTGGGGCGCCACCAAGGTGCTCAAAGACGTCAACAAGCTGCACTACATCACCAAGTTCTATCCCCCGCATCACCATCACTGAGTTCCATCCCGCCACCAGCTGAAGCCTTGCGGTGGCGTCCGCGCCCCCGGGATGACCCGGGGGCGCGGAAAGGCTTATGTCTCGCGGCGGGCGCGAAAGAGTCGGCCTCGGTGCGCAGACACCAGGCCAAGCGAGGCGACGACGGCGGGGTGGTTGGCCATCGGCTGCGAACTCGCAAGCCTCTCCATCATTTTGCGCCTTAGACCAGCTGGACGTTGGCCGCTGCTGGGCCCTTGCGACCTTCCTCGGTCTCATAGCTCACCTTTGCGCCCTCGGCGAGCGACTTGAAGCCGCTGCCCGCGATGGCGCTGTGGTGAACGAACAGATCCTTGCCGCCGTCGTCGGGCGTGATGAAGCCGTAGCCCTTCTCATCGCTGAACCATTTCACGGTCCCTGTAGCCATGTTTTCCCTCCCGGGAGATCGTGTGCTGCGAAACGCGGGAGGTGCAAGAAGCAACGACTGGCGAACGCTGGCACTACTTCGCCGAGCTGAGAGCCCGACCTTGGCATGCAGTCTAGGCGCTGGCCGGTCACCGCGACGTGCGGCTGCACGAGCGGAGTCGGCGATCGGTTTTAAACTGGCGGTCCGTTAGGGGCATCGGTCAGCTCGCGTGGTCGGCCAGCAGAGTCGACGAACTCGAACATTTCCACGAGGTTGCAGAGAACGAGCATTCGGTGCACCCTGCGCTGGCCGCGGATGAGCATGAGACGGCGACCCTGTTGCTCGCAGGTGGTGCGCATGGCGATGAGCGTTCGCAGCCCGCGCGCGTCCATGAACGACAGATCCCGCAGATCGACGACCACGACCGGTGGGTCCGAGGCGAGCAGCCTGTGGAACTCGGCGAGAAGCTGCGCCGCGACGGCGATGTCGAGTTCCCCATGCAACTCGATGACCGCTGCGGCGTCCTGGCGGGAGGTGGTACTCGCGAACTGAGCCGAGAGCGGATCGGACACGCCCGCGCCACCATACACGCCGATCTTCGTGTCGCGCCGCCCACCGCCCGCGAGATCGACCTCGGCTGCCGTTCGCGAGCTCGCGCCGCCTACTTCACTGGGGCCCGAGGCGATCTAGGCACCCCGGGAGACACGCGGTCTCTTGAGAGAGGTTCGCTGTCCGAATGCCCGGCTACGGTTGGAGCGTGGCGCGAGGCCAAGAGGCGTGCTTGTAGACGCTATTGCGCTGTCGAGCGTCGCTTCCCTATGCGTCGCCGCAGGGACTCTGCTGCTAGCCGCCTTCACGGCGTTTCTCGCCTACGAGACGCGGCGAGTGGCCCGCGACACGGAAGAGGATGTCAGCGCGGAGTGGCGTCCAGTGCTCATCGCAACCGAACAGCCGCCCACCAACGCCGGCGTCCGCGGAGGTGGAACCTCGGGCTTCATCACCGTGCACCTGACGAATGTTGGTCGCGGTCCGGCCCTCAACACGAGCGTGTCGGTCACGTCGCAATCCTCCACGGAGGAAACGACGTCGTCCCCGCACAATTTGGGCACCGTCGCGGTCGGAGCCTTGCCTTCGCAAACGTTCGACGGGCTGCTCTTCAGAGATTCCTCGGGAGGCCGCAAGTCATTCCTCCGCTACACCGTGACCGCCGGCTATCGGGACCTTTCTGGTCGGCTCCACAAGACAGTGCTGACCTACGATGACCCACAGCGGGGCAGTCGGGAGGCTCCACCGGAGGGGGACCCGTCAAGGACCCGGGACGAGTCGGAGCCCTGGCATCTGCGCCTAACGGATACGCAGGTTCTCGACGCTCGTGGGTCTTCGGCGACAGCTGGCCGCGCGCCGAAGGCGCAAGCGTCTCGGTCGGGATAACTGCGAGCGGACAGCGGGTACCAGAATCCCTCGATGCGCTCGGGCCGGGCGGTCGGCCCAAAAGCGACATTCGGCTCAGGAGCCTCGGGTGCCGCGAGGCGGGCGCCGCGTCCACAGCCGGAGCTGATCGCCCAGATCAGCCTTCGAGCGCCTCCACGACGCGGCGGACGGCCTTCTCCGCGGTGTGCTGCTTGATCAGGCCCTCCTTGGCGGACGCTCTAACGCTCACCTGGCTGGCCGCGCTTCCCGTTGGCTTTACGTCGATCTCGACCACCGCCGGGTTGAGGCGCATGAACCCCGAACCGATCACCGCCTGAAGCCGGGGGTGATCGACGGCTTCCTCGCTCGCGGTCGGCTCCCCCAGCTCCGTCAGCGTCTCGTAGCAGCGCGTGACCGTATCGGCGGGGTCGCCTGCGAATTCGACCGACGCCTCGTAGACCTCGCTCGAGAGATAACGCATCGCCTAACCGGGCCCCCGTGCGCCGCCGATTCCCCCGCCCACGGCGCCCGCGGCGCCGCCACCGACCGCGCCGCCGACCGCGCCGGCGACGGACCCGAGCTTTGCGAGCTCACGCCCCAGGATCTCGTCGGTCTCGTCGCGTGGTTGGCCTGGAGTCACTGAAATCTCTGCGGCACGTCGGGATGATGTCCGGGTGAAGGAGCCTGGCCGAGCCCTACGCCCCGCGTCCACCGGTGGCGTCGCTGCGGCCGACGAGCTCGCATCAGCCGCGGGGGCTGAGTTGCTGGCGCGCGGTGGAAATGCCGTCGACGCCGCACTCGCGGCGGCGGCGATCATGGCTGTTGTCGCGCCACACATGTGCGGTCTCGGCGGCGACATGTTCGCGGTCGTAAAGCAGGCTGGCGCGCCTCCCGTGGCACTGAACGGCTCCGGTCGGGCGGGCTCTGGGGCCGATGCCGAGCGTCTGCGCGCGAGCGGCCTCGCGGAGATGCCGTTCCGGGATCACATCAGCAGCGTGACGGTCCCGGGTTGCGTCGCGGGGTGGATCACGCTGCACGAGCGGTTCGGCTCGCTCGCGCTCGAAGAGATATTCGCGCGGGCGCGTGCGCTCGCGCGGGGCGGATTTCCGATCTCGCCGACGCTCGCCCTCGCCTCAATCGAGCTCGAGGCGGACGTCCGCGAGCACGCGTTCGGGATCGCCGAGCCGTTGCGTTACGGCGATCGGCTGGCGCTTCCGAGACTCGCCCGCGTCTTGGATGACGTGGCCCGGAGCGGGAAGGCGGGTTTCTACGAGGGACGGGTCGGCGCCGAGCTGATCGAGCTCGGCGAAGGCGAGTTCTCCGAAGCCGACCTCGAGGCGGCGAGTGCGGACTGGATCGAACCGCTTGTCCTGCACGCGTTCGGACACGACCTGTGGACGGTCCCGCCGAACTCTCAGGGCTACCTCACGCTCGCGGGAGCCTGGATCGCCGAACGGTTGGGGGTGCCCGAGGATCCGGATGACGAGGAGTGGGCGTTCACGCTGATAGAGACGGCTCGCCAGGCTGCGTCCGACCGCGTGGACGTCCTGTACGAGCACGCGCAAGGAGCGGCCCTGATCGCTGAGCAGCGACTCGCCCGCCGGGCCGAGAACGTGCGCGTGGTCGCTGCCCGGGGACTGGCCGACGTGTATGGGGACGGCGGCACCACCCACATCAGCGCCGTCGACGGCGAGCGCAACGGCATCTCGCTGATCATGTCCAATGCCGCCGATTTCGGCTCCCACCTCTCGCTCCCGAGCGACGGGATCTTTCTGCACAACCGGGGCATCGGCTTCTCGCTGTGGCCCGGTCATCCCGCCGAATACGGTCCCGGCAGGCGGCCGCCTCATACGCTGTCGCCGCTGCTGGCGACTTCGCGCGACGGCGCGCTGGCGGCCGTCCTCGGCACGATGGGCGGCGACGCGCAGCCCCAGATCCTGCTCCAGCTGCTCGTGCGAATGTTTGTGCTCGGGGTCGCTCCGAGCGAGGCGGTCGCGGCGCCGCGCTGGATACTCAGCCACACGGCCACGACGGGCTTCGATACCTGGAGCCAGGATGCTCCACCGCTGGTCCGGCTCGAGCGAGGATCTCCCCCCGCCTGGGCGGCGGGGCTGCGCGAGCGCGGCTACCCCGTGCAGCAGGCGGCTCTCGGCGACCAGCGCTTCGGGCACGCCCAGGCGATCCGGGTCTCGGAAGACGGCACGCTGGCCGGTGCGGCCGATCCACGCGCGAGAAAAGGGGCGTTCGTCGCCATCAATCAGGCCACCTCGACGTGAGCCTCGGTCCGCGCCTTGAGCCTCAATGCCAGCACCGGGAACACCAGCGTGGACAAGGCCGCCGCGCCGACGAGGGCCGCCGCGGTCGAACGGCGCATGTGTCCCGTGGAGACCGCGAGGTCGGTGATCGCCACCACCAGCGGCAACTGAGTCGAGCTGAACAGCGCCAGCGCGACCCGGTCGCGCGCCCCGAGCACGCGCCGGTACAGCAGGAGGGCCGGCGTCCCGCGCACCACGAGAAAGAGCACGAAGAACACCGCCAACTTGGCGACGCCGCTGGCGCTCGCAAACAGCGCCGAAACGTCGAGCTTCATCCCGCTGACGACGAAGAAGAAGGGCACGAAGACTCCGAAGCCGACCGCGGTGAGCTTGGAGTCGAAGGCGGGCATCTCGCGCTCTTTGACCAACGCGCGAGTGATCATCCCGGCGGCGAATCCACCGAGCAGAAGGTCGAGCCCCAACCTGTAGGCCAGGAGCGCGAGCGCGAAGACGAGGACGAGGATCCAGCGCACCGCCACCTGGGAGCTGCTCTCAAGCGTCCGCTCGAACAGAGTCACGGTCCGCTCGGACGAGCGCAGGGTGAGGATGGCCACGAGGACCACCACAGCCACGAAGGCGAGCAGGATCACCGCGTTGTGGACGGTGCTCTCGGCGGAGAGGATCAGCGTGAGCAGGACCACCGGGCCGAACTCGCCGACCGCCCCCGCGGCCAAGAGATACGTCCCCATCTTCGTCCGGAGCTCACCCGCATCGCGGAGGATGGGGATCAGCGTGCCGATCGCCGTGGTCGCCAGCGCCGAACCGGTGTAGAGCAACGACAGCACCACGCCCGCCGCCGCCAACGCCCCACCGAGGGCATAGGCAATGGCGAGGGAGAGCAGCCACCCCGCGATGCCCAGGGCCAGCGGCTGACCCATGATGCGCGGGATGTCGATCTCGTAACCGGCGAAGTAGAAGAGCAGGCCGAGGCCGAGATCGGCGAAGAAGTCGACGAACGGGCCCGTGGATAGACCGGCCACGTGCGGCCCGATCAGCACCCCCAGCAGAAGCTCGATCACGACCGCCGGCACGACGATCGTGCCGACGCGCGCCACGGCCGAGACCGTCCCCGCGACCGCCGCAGCGATGATGATGACGAGGAAGGTCTCGGGGTAGATCGCGATTGCCGCTAGCGTGCCGGGCACGCGCGTATGCTCGCGCGCCGGGCGGCTGATCGCTACGCGACCGTGACCGTCGGCTCGTGCAGGACCGGAAAGTTGACCGAGTTGGCGATGAAGCAGAGCTCGTGGGCGCGGCCGTGGAGCTCCCGCGCGACGGGCGTCATCGATTCCTCGGAGACGGTCACGCGCGGGCGGAGCGTCACCTCGGTGAAGTGACCTCCCCATCCGGCGTTTGCTGCATCGTCCCCTCCGCATCATCGACGTAGTCGACGACGACCACCCCCGAGTCCGCGCAAACGTGAAGATAGGAGAGCATGTGGCATTGGCTCAGCGCCGCGACGAGCAGCCGTTCGGGATCCCAGCGCTCGGCGCTGCCACGAAAGGCTCGATCGGCGGATCCCGCGATCGCCGGGCGCAGGTCGGCGGTGACCTCGTGGTCGCGGCCATAGGCCCGGTACCCGCTCGTTCCCCGGCCCTGGTTACCTGTCCATCGCACCGTGACTTGGTACTGGTGGTCGGTCCGTTCATGCGCTCCGCCAGCTTTGGCGGCTCCGGCGACGCGCCGCCTACCCACCGTCTCCGTCGGCATCAGCGGGAGCGGCGAGGAGGGCTTGAGCTCCTCCAGGCGCAGAAGCGTCATCACCCGCGCGGCGCCGCCGCGGGTCGAGAGGCGCACGAGCACGCGCTGTAGCTCGGCCACCTCGCGCGCGACGACCATCAGCATGGCGTCGGTCTCGCCGGTCACCCAGTCGGCGGCGATCACCTCGGGCATCTGCGCGAACCACGCTCGGCGAAGCGGCGGTGGCTTGCCTCATCGTGCTGCCGAAGCGTCACCGCGACGTACACCTGGAGCGTGAAACCCGGCGGCGGCCGAGTCGAGCCTGGCCGCGATGCCGCGGACGATCCCCGACTCCTTGAGGCGGCGGACGCGGTGAAGCGTCGCGGCGGGCGAGAGCCCGACGATCCGCGCCAGCTCGACGTTGGGGCGGTCCGCGTCGGCCTGCAGCTCCTCGAGCAGCTTCACATCAATTAAATCAAGCGAAACGGGCATTTCGCAAAATATTTCATCGTGCTTAGGCGCGAGATGTCAAATCATGCGTGGCTGAATGAGTGCAGATCTGGCGATCATCGACATATGAACAGCCAACCGCTAGCGATCCCGTTCGCCCTCGCTGGCAGGCCGGCCTTCTTTGGGGCCTCACCGTGCCGCTGTCCAAGCTCGCGCTGGGCTGGCTCGGCCCCGCCTGGCTCACCGTGGCTGCGGTTTGCGGTCGAGCGCCCCGCTGCTGGCGATCGTCGGCCGGCGCGGCGCTGCGCGACGCGCTCTGACGCCGCGCGTGGCGTCGCGGGGGCGATCGGGTTCGGCGGCGTGATCGTGCTCCAGAACGCCGGCATCGAGCGGACGAGCGTGAGCCACGCCGCCGTCATCATCGGCACCGTCCCGGTCCTCGTGGCGCTGATCGCGGCCGGCCTCGGGCAGACCCGCGCGCGGCCCCGTGCCTGGGCCGGTTACGGGCTCGCGCTCGGCGGCATCGCGCTCGTCGCGGCGCGCGGCGGCGGCGGCGCGACTCCGCGGGAGACCTGCTCGTGCTGGCCTCGGCCGTCCTGTCGGCCGCGTTCATCGCGATCCAGCCGCGGCTGCTCGAGGGCCGCGACCCCGCCGCCGTCACCGCGGTGCAGTTCGCCGGCGGGGGCCTGGTCGCCCTGCCGATGGCGGTCCCGGCGGGGCTGCCGCACGGCCCCGCGAGCGCCGGCGCCGGCGCTCGCGATTGCGGCGCTGGCGCTGGCGGGACGCTGCTGCCGTTCTGGCTGTTCGCGTTCGGTCAGGCCAGGGTCACCGCCGAGCTTGCCGGGGCGTTCGTCAACCTCGAGCCGCTGGTCGGCGCCGCCGTCGGCTGGCTTGCCTTCGGCGACGCCGCGTCGCCGGCAGCAGTTCCTCGGCGCCCTCGCTGTGGTCGGCGGGATCCTTCCAGCACCACGCCGGGACGGTTCGTGCCCGCTCCGAGCGCGTCCGGGTTCGCGGCCGCCGCAGGCGGGTCCGGGTTCGCGGCCGCCGCGGGCGGGTCCGGGTTCGCGGCCGCCGCGGGCGGATCCCGGGCCAAACGGGCCAGGGACGTTGCCAGCGTCACCGCCGGACCGTTCCGATGATCCACGCGCCCGGGGAGCGGCCCCCAGAACCGGCTGTCGTTGGCTTGGCCGCGGTTATCGCCCATCAGGTAGTAGTCACCCGCAGGCACGACGATTGGCTTGGGCAGGTCGCACTCGTCCACGCCGCCACAAGATTCGATGTAGGGCTCCTTTTGCCAGACCCCGTTGCGGACCGTCGTGGCCGCCCGAGACCGCGATCCGATCTCCCGGCAGACCGACGATTCGCTCCACGAAGATCATCTTCGACTTCTTGGTGGCCGGCACCCCGCAGGGCTGCCGGTCGGGTTGACCAGGACCTTGGTCGATGTTCCCGCACGCCAGCCCGGTCGGGCTGGCCGTCGTCGGCGCGTGGAAGGCCAATATCTCGCCGAGACGGGGAGTGATCCGGCGCACCTCGATCGTCAGCCGGCTGCCGCTCTGCAGGGTCGGTTCCATGCCGGGGTTGGGCACCGTGTAGTGGATGAACCTTGCGTTGCCATGGGTCGAGGAGCCGCCACAGGCGCACACGAGCAGCGGCAGCAGCACCCCCGCGACAAGACCACCGAGACGCACCATCCCATCGTGAAGGGACCGACTCGGCCGGTCAAGCGGCAACGCGCGCACGGGGGTCAGCTAGTTCACGCATGACCGCGCCGATCCGGCCCTCAATGCCGTCCGGCTGATGGAGGAAACTGGCGCGCCATGCTCATGCTCGCCATCACTCGCCACACGGGGATCCGGCTCGCCGAACTTGGCTTTCTGCTCGCTGCGATCGCGGGCGCGCTGTTGCTGATAGGCGCGATCGTGCCTTTTGGCCGCCGCACCGGGACCGGCCTCGCGGGCCTCGCGCTAGCGGGGGGAGGCGTACTGATGATCGTGGCGACACACTGGGGCCACTTCGGCTAGGTAGCGGCGAGCTTTCCTGGCGTTATCGGGTCCGCGCAGCGGGGTCGTGACCACGGTTCGCGACGCCTGTCAGTGACGGGACCTGAGGGGTCGGAGGGGAAGGGCCGCGTCCGTCGCGTCCTCGTCGGGTAGTTCCTCGACGCCACGGTCCTCCCGGTGCTCGAACCAGAAAGCTCCCTGGCGGCCTAGGCCGGCCATCGCCCGCTGGACGCTGAAAAAGGGCGTGAAGCAGGCGGCCAGGGATAAGGCGATGACGGTGAACAGGACTATTTCGAATGCGGTAATCATTGATCTAGGAGTGGGTTACGCACCAAAAGTAGGACCTGCCGGCCCGGGCGCGAGTGACGTCCGGCACAGAGGGGGTTGTGTGACCACGGTCACTTCGCGTTCGTCACACCGGCGGCGACTGCGGTGCTGAGGGCCGGCAACGCATCGCGGGTCGCGACCAGCTTCGTGAGGCCGAACCGCGTCTTGCGGGCCGCGATGGCCGCGCTCCTCTACTTTCCGACCACCGAGCTGCTCGAGACGCCGCGCCACGCCGGGCTCGCGTTTGAGGAGCTCGAGATCGAGACCGACGACGGCCAACACCTCCATGGCTGGTGGCTGCCATCCCAGCACGCGAGCTCCGCCGGTCAGATCCTGTTCTTCCACGGCAACGCAGGAAACATCGGCGACCGCGTCGCACACGCCGCCCTCCTCGTCGGGGCGGGGTTTGACGTGCTGCTGTTCGACTACCGCGGCTACGGTCGCAGCACCGGCAGGCCGAGCGAACAGGGCACCCACGTCGACGCCCGCGCCGCCAGGCGCGCGATGGCCGCGCGGGAACACGGTGATCCGAGCAAGGTGATTTACCTCGGCGAGTCGCTCGGAGCGGCCGTCGCGACGGAGCTCGCGCTGTCCTCGCCCCCGCGCGCGCTGATCCTTCAATCGGGCTTCACGAGCCTGCGCGACGTCGCGCGCCGTCACTACCCCCTGCCCCGCGCCGTAATTCCGGATGCCTATCCCACCATTCGCCGCATCGGGTCGATCACCGCCCCTGTGCTCGTGCTCCACGGAGAACGCGACGCGATCGTCCCGGTCTCGCATGGGCAGAGGCTGTTCGACGCCGCACCGGAGCCCAGACGGCTACGGGTGTTCGCGGGCCTCGGTCACAACGACCTTCTCAGCGACCGACATTACGCGGCGGCAATCGCAGAGTGGGTCCGCGATCTCGACCCCTAGGAGTTCGCGATCACGGTGACTCCGCCGACCGTGGTGAGTCCGCGGACCGCGATGTCTCAGGGGATCGCGGTAAGTCGGCGGATCGCTCAGCCGAGCCGCGCGCCGCCGTGCGGCGCTGGATCCGCCGCCGGCGCAGGAACTCCCCGCCGATAGCCCCGAGCACGATCGCGGCGATTACTGCCACCGTCACATAGCCAAGGTCGGCGACCGCATCGACCACAGGCGGCCCGGCGTAGTAGGCCCCGAGTCCAACGCCCACCGCCCACATGGCGGCCGACACAGCGTTCCATGGCTGGTAGACAAGCGAGCGGACGTGGTGGATCCCGGCGACCCAGGCCGGTGTGAGGATCACGGCGAGCGCGACGTAGCGGTGGAAGATCCGATCTCCGCGCGCGAGCGTTCGGAGGCGCGCATGGAGAAACGGACCGGGCGCCGCTAGCACCGTCCTGCCCACCTTCATTCCGATCAGCCACCCCACGATCCCGCCCAAGGTCGCTCCCACGAACGCGATGAGGATCACTGAGGCGATGTCCAGCCTGCCGGACGCAGCGATGATTCCACCGGCGATCAGCAGAGCCTCGCCTGGACCTGGAATCCCGGCTGAGCTCACGAAGGCGCCCGCCGCGAGGCCCACGTAGTCGAACGGGGGGCCATGGAACCGGTGGTGGAAGAGATGGTGGAAGAAGTGGTGAAAGAAGTGGTGTAGGTGAATCGCCGCCACTCCGAGCCAGGCCGGCGGCGCAATAACTAGATGCACGTCTCCTCTTCCACGCCACGATCGTCGCACATGCTTCCCCCCTACACTCGCGGCAACCATGGTCCTGCCGCTCGGGCATGCGCAGACCCTGCGAGCCGGGCGCCGGCTGCGTGCCCGGGAGCGGTGGATGCTCGCCGGAGTCCTCGGAGCGGTCGCTGCCTTGCTGGCCGCGGTCGTGATCGCGTTCGGCGGCGGCGGAGCCAATTCCGCGCGCGGCTGCATCCACGCCGTACTGCCGGCGCCAACGGGCGCCCAGGAGATAAATGAGTGCGGTGGCGCGGCTCGGGCAACGTGCGCGTCGGCCGAGAAGCCCGGGAGCTTCACCGCGACCGCCGCTCGCTTGCTGGCGGTGCAATGCCGTAAGGCCGGGCTAGCGGTCGGGCGCTAGCGGCTTTCCGCTAGTTGCGGGTTGGCTTTATCCCAATGTCGAGGGCCCGAGCCCGCTTGCTAGACGCTCGGCCATAGTGCCGCCGTCCCTCCAGGGCGAGACTGCCGATCAGCCTGGCGCTGCCGGGCGACCACCGCTGTGGGTGGTCTCGTTCATGTCCATCAGGGTGACAAAGGAGATCCATGCCAGTCGAAGCTCCCACCTGGCTGAGTTCAGGTGACACCTCTTGGCAGCTCACCGCCGCGACGCTAGTAGGTCTGATGAGCGTTCCGGGGCTGGCCGTGCTCTATGGCGGCGTAATGCAGAAGCGCTGGTCGATCAACAGCATGATGCTGACCTTCGGCACCTTCTCGATCGTGCTCGTCGTGTGGGTTCTGTGGGGCTTCAAGATGGGCTTCGGAACCCCGTGGCACGGGCTTTCCACGTGGCGGCTTCTTTGGCAACTTCATCGGCAAGCCCGGCGCGGTGCTCTCGCACACCGAGGTGCAGCGACCAATCAAACATCCCTGCTCGGTCGGCTCGCCGGCGTTCTTCCCGAAGTCCTCGCTCGCTATTTCCAGTTTGTATTCGCGGCGATCACTCCCGATCTTGCGCTGGGCTCCGTGCTCGGCCGGGTCAATCTTAAGGCCTGGCTTCCGTTCTGCGGTGCTGTGGATCACCTTCGTCTACACCGTCAACGCCTTCCTGCTCTGGGGCGGCGGCTTCTTCGCCCAGCACGGGGCCGTGGACTTCTCCGGCGGTTACGTGATCCATCTCTCGGCCGGTGTGGCGGGCTTCGTGGCTGCGGCGGTGATTGGCCCGCGGCTCCAGCGCGACCGCGAGATCGACGCGCCCAACAACGTCGCGATGGTCGCCGTCGGTGCTGGCCTGCTGTGGCTCGGATGGAACGGCTTCAACGGCGGTGACCCATACTCGTCCAACATGCCCGCCGGCGCGGCGGTGCTCAACACCAACCTGTGCACGGCAGTCGCGTTCTTGGTCTGGGTTGGATGGGACTACCTGACCGGCCGCAAGCCTTCCCTGCTCGGAGGCGTCAACGGCATGATCACCGGGCTGGTGGCATCACCCCAGCCGCGGGCTACGTCAACGGCTTTGGAGCGATCGCCCTCGGAGTGATTGCTTCGACGATCGTGTACTTCGCGCTGAACTACCTGAGCCGGCTGAGGCCATTCCGCAACGTAGATGACACGCTCGGCGTGATCTACACCCACGGCTTCGCCGGGCTTGCGGGCGGCCTATCTGGCGGCATCTTCGCCGATCCGCAATGGCGCTGTTCTACATGGCCACGCAAGTCACGGGCGATCGCGAGCGGCGGCGTGGCCGGCCGATCTACGGCAACTGGTCGCTGCTGAAGTGGCAGTTCCTTGCTGGACTGTTCGTCATCGGGTGCACCGGGTTCGTGACCTTTGTGCTGCTCAAGCTGGTTGGCGTCTTCATCCCGCTGCGCATGTCCCAGCAGAATATGGAGATTGGCGACACCGCCGAGCATGGCCACGAGGTCTATCCCTCCGACGTTCCATCGCTGGGGTATCCAAACGGCGTGCCGGCAAGTCCGGGTTGACGGCGCGCCCGGCTCCGGCCCCGCGAGCGGTCAGACGGCCCCAAGCACCATTTAGGGCGGCCCAACACGCCGCGGGACGCACGCTGGGCCTCCGCCCGAGTGTCTCGCGCGGGTGGTCCGGCCCGCCCCTTGGGCATTTCTCTTTGGGGGGCGCGGCCAGTCAGGCGGTGGAGGAGCGGTCTGCCAGCGGGTCGGCCGCCGGGGCTGGGTCTGGAGCCACTCGCTCGCGGGTGGGAAGACGGCCCTGTTTGCGCGCGGCCAGCACGCACTCGGTGTGCGCGTGGCGGCGCCTCGAGGTGTCGCCCTCGGGCACCATGAGCATGTGCTCGCTGAGCGAGGGCAGGTGGCGGCCGCATAGCGGGCAGCGGTAGGTCGCGGGCTTGCGGTTTTGCGCCCGGCGCAACACCCACCAGCGCGGGGCGGGGGTCTTGGCATCTGAAACGAAGGATGGCAGGGGGTATCCTCTTTATATGGCCCTGCGCCAGACAGAGGAGCTTAAGGGTGAAACGCAGCGAGGCATTGCGCGCCTCTCCGCGCATGTTCGACTCCGACCTGCTCGACAAGCTCTCGCGCGTGCATCCCGCCGTGCCGCCGCTGCTATTCGGCCCCGCGATCGTCTTTGGCGTCGTCTATGGGGTGATCCAGGGCGCCGGGTGGCTCACGCTTGCGTGGCTTGCCGGCGGCTATGCCTTCTGGACGTTGGCCGAGTACTGGATCCACCGAGTCATCTTCCACTTCGAGCCCGAGCGTGGGATAGGCGCTCGGATCCACTGGATCATCCACGGCGTCCATCACGACCATCCCGAACGACCCTCTGCGACTCGTGATGCCTCCCTCGGTCAGCGTGCCGCTGGCGGCGCTGTTCGTATGGGGCTTTTACGCCGTACTGGGCAGTCCGGCCTTCCTGCCCTTCGGGGCGGGCTTCCTCGGCGGTTACCTGCTCTACGACATGATCCACTACCACCTTCACCACCACCGCCCGAGGACCGCGGTGGGACGCCTGCTCCGCGAGCTTCACATGCGCCACCACTTTCAAGACCACGAGCGGGGCTACGGGATCAGCGCGCCCTACTGGGATCTTGTGTTCGGGACCGCTCTGCGGCGGCGCTAGCCACACTTCGCCGCGCACTAGCTCGTAGCAGGCGATCGGGCGAGGGCTGCGGTTAGAGTCCGCCCGTGGCTGGCCTGCTCCTGTTTCGGCGACACGGCGCGGTCTGCCTCGCTGCGCCACGAGATCCCCGTGGAGATCATCGACGATCTCCTCTTCACAGAGCTAGATGAAAGGCGGTTCGTGCTGACCTGGAGCTTCGAGCACGAGAGGGTGAGCCGGGCGCGTCCCGACGCCGAGGTACTGGACTTCTTCTCCCTGGGCTATCGAGACCTCGTCGAAGACGGGATGTCTCTCCTCGAAGCCGAACGTGAGGTGGCTTCCAGGGCGGTTCGCCAGATCGGGATGGAGGAGGCGATCGTCCCCTGGGACTTTCCGCTGGGCCTCGCCGATCGGCTCCGAGGGAACGGCGTGCGCGTGCGTGTCGACGACAACGCCCTTCAGAGCCGACGGCGGGTCAAGAACAGCGTGGAGCTCGAGGGGGTTCGCGCCGCGCAGCGGGCGGCCGACGCCGCCATGGACGCTGCCAGCGGGTTGCTCTGCACCGCAGTGCCCATCGCAGATGGCTTCCTCGCAGTCGACGGCGAAGCCCTCACGTCCGAGCGCGTGCGCGCCACTCTGCGCTCGGTATGCGCGGCCGAGGGTGCGCTCTGCCCTCCGGACGTCATTGTCAGGTCGGCTGGCCAGGGCTCAGGTCACGAGCCGGGCTACGGGCCTCTCGCGGCGGGTCTGCCGATCGTGGTCGATATCTGGCCACGCCACGAGACGAGTGCCTGCTGGGCTGACATGACGCGTACCTTCGTCGTTGGGACCCCGACGCCCGAGCACGCAGAGGCCATCGCCGAGCGCACCGGGACCGTCATACGCGCGCTCGAGGCAGCTAGGGGGGCCATTCGAGCCGGCGTCCAAGTCCGCGAGCTGTTCGATCTCGCGTGCGACGTCTTGGAGGCCGCCGGCTATCTGACGCAGCGAACCGCGACGTGCCCCAACGAGACCGAGGGCTTTCAGTTCGCGCTCGGCCACGGTGTGGGCCTCGAAGTACACGAACCCCCTTTGCTGGGGTTGGAGGGAAAGGGCGCGTTGGTTGCCGGCGAGGTCGTGGCGATCGAGCCGGGACTGCGGGATCAGGAGCTTGGAGAGATCCGTTTTGAGGACCTCGTCCTGGTGACCGACAGCGGCCGCGAGACGCTGACGCGCTTTCCCTACGACCTGCGCCCGGGATGACTCGGGGCTGGCAGGACTAAGACGGGGCCGGGTAAATCCGCGCTCGCGTTTGCGCGCTATTTCCGAGTTAGCAGATGACGCGACGGTCGCAGCCATCCGCCCACGTCGGTAGGTTGACCGGCGGGAAGCGGGCTCCGTTGCAGCAAGCCAGAGCACGAGACGCCCCGGTGATCTAGCGACCTGGCCCGCTCAGCAGCATGAGCCCCCCACACCGCGGAGGCGTCGGCGCAAGGCCTTCGATAGCCTGGGCGACCGGGGCTGAATGGAGGATCGACCGAGCAGTACAACAGTGAGGGCGAAATGCGAAGACGCCTAGGGCCGGTGGCGACCACGGTGCTTCTAATAGCCTTGAGCGGCGCTGTCGCTCAAGCCTCTGTGACCAACATTGGGGGCGGGCTGCCGCCTCCGGGCACCGGCGTATCCAACAATCCGACCCTGGGGACACCGCATTTCAGTGTCGCGAAGGGCACCCCAGTGGAGCAGGTCCGGCAGCTCGTCCGGTGCGGCGCGCACGATGTATGCGGTGGGGTCTTTTTCTCAGATCCTTCAGGGCTCCTCCGTGTTCAGGCGCCACAACGTCTTCAGCTTCAGCGCCACCCCGCCGTTCACCATGACGTCCTGGGCCCCGAAGGTCAACGGCGAGGTCGACTCGATTACCTTCCGCCGCGACAAATGCTCCCGTGCCTACATCGGCGGCACTTTCAGCTCGGTGAACGGCACTGCGGTCAAGAACATCGCCGAGATCAGCACGAGCACGGGCGCAGTTGTGACGAAGTTCGCTCACGACGCCACGGCGCGCGTAGACACGCTCCTCGGCCGTAGGCGGCCGGATCCTGGCGGGCGGCTTGTACAAGATGATCAACGGCAGCTCGGCCGACCCGTACATGACCGGTCTGAACCCAACGACCGGCAGGGACGACGGGTTCGTGCACCTGAAGATCAGTGGGACGATTCGGCCCGGGGACGGCGTGACCGAGGTCTACAACCAGGCGCTCAGCCACAACGGCACGTTTGGACCTGGTGATGGGCGACTTCACATCGGTCGGGGGGATGAGACGCCAGCAGATCTTCATGCTGAACGTCGGCGGCTCCAAAGCGAAAGTGACCGGCTGGACCTCGCCGGCTTTCGCCGGTCACTGCGTGTACGGCGAGCCGGCTTACGTCCGGGCGGCATCCTGGTCACCCGATGACTCCAGGATCTACATCGCCACTACGGGTCGCAACCCTCGCGGGTGGCGGAGGGGCGACTTCCCGCTGACGGGGCTTTGCGATGCCGCGGCGGCGTTTCCAGCCACCCAGACCTCGGTCAAGCCCACCTGGATCAACTACACCGGCTGCAACTCGCTCTACAGCACCGCGGCCGACGCCGGCACGGCCTACTTCGGCGGCCACGAACGCTGGTCGATGAATCCCTACGGCTGCAACTTCCAGGGCCGCGGCGCCATCACTGCGGACGGGATGGAGGGACTCTCACCCAGCACTGGGGCCCTGTACGTGAACTCTGCGGACAGCGCCGGGTACTACGAAAGGTCCCGGGGATACGGCGCCGACGACATGCTGCTCACCAAGTGCGGGTCTTTGGATCGCCAGCGACAACTTCGGGAGCAGCCAGACCTGCGGCTTCGTGTCCGGGCTATCCGGCATCTGCTTCCTGCCCTATGGCTGATTGGATCGCCGGCTGCCCGGCGAGACGCGGTGTAGAAACCTATCCCTCGGCCCGCATCGACACTCCGCGTCTGGAGGTATCGGCAACTCCAGTAAGCTCTCTAGGGACTACTAGCCTGGTCGCGTGGCCGCAGGGAGCGATGCGGAGGAGGGGGCTTCGAGAGCATGGGCCGATTCCGGGGCGTCATCTCCAAGGCGATTTCGATGCGCGGGGCGTTCCTCCTTTCCACAACCGTGACTTGGTCTGGATCTTGTCCGGCGCGGCGCCCGCCGGCGCGGCCACCCCGCTGGCCGGGCAGCTGTCTCAGACTCCGGTGTCATGGACGCCCAATGTCTTCGCTGGCACCAGCTCCAGCTCGGCGTGTGACCAATGGTTCGGGTCGGGCGGTTGCGGCCAGGCGACGGTCTGGAGCACAGCGGTCGTCAACGGCGAAGTGGTTGTGGCCGGCGCGTTCACCGAGGCGTGCGCACCGGGGCCCCTTCGAGCGGGTACTGCAAGCCGGGGACCGAGGTGACCCGCGACGACCTGTTCGCCTACCAGTTGGGCACCGGGACCATCGACACCCACTTCGTGCCGCAGCTCAACCAGGGGCCCGCCTACAGCGTGGTCGCCGGCCCTAACAACACGGTCTATGTAGGCGGGACGTTCACCACGGTGAACGGGACCAGCCATAAGGGCGTGGTCCAGCTCAACGTCACACCAGGGGACGCGTCCACCGACGGCACGGTGGTCAGCACGTTCAAGGCGAGGGTGTCCAACTTCGTCCGGGCCATGGCATTTAACGGGAAAGCGCTTTACATCGGCGGGCAGTTCACCAGCGTGGACAGCACCGCCGAGGACGGCGACGCGCGGCTGAACGCCACCACCGGCGCCGTGGACACCTCCTTCAGCATGCCGATCAGCGACACTCCCAACTCCGGGCAGGCGCTGAAGGTCGAGGCGATGTCGCTGACCGCCAACGGACAGGTGCTGGCCATCTCCGGTCCGTTCCTGGACGTGAACGGCCAGTCCAGGCCCCGCTTAGCGCTGATCAACACCGGCGGCGGTCTTGGCGACACCGCGACACTGGCCAACTGGGCGGCTCCCATCCTGGGTAACGACTGCTCCGCCGAGCATGACTACGTGCGCGCCATCGACTTCTCCCCCAACGGCTCATACCTGGCCATCGGCGACACCGGGTACGAGTCCAGCCCGATGACCTCGGCCAGCGTGTGCGACGCGGCGGCAGAGTTCCCCACCGCGCAGACCGGCACGAACGTCTCGCCGGCGTGGATCAACTACACGGGCGGCGACTCCTACTACTCGGTGCAGGACACCGGCGCGGTGATCTACCTAGGCGGGCACAACCGCTGGGCCAACAACGAGTGCGGCGACAACTACGTGTGTGCGCCCAACTCGGTCCTGACCATGGGCTTCACCGCGATCGATGCCAACACGGGCCTCGCCATCCCGTGGTTCCACCCGCTGACGCTGCGCGGCAACGGCACGATGTCGATGACCGCGTTCCCGGCCGGGCTCTACTCGGGATCCAACGGTGGGATCATCATCGGCAACGACGTACCTTCAAAACGGCGGGGGTTATCACAGCTTCAACGCGCTGTTCCCCCTGGCCTCGACGGCCAGCACGCCCACGTTCGGCTCGATCCCCTCCGGCATGTTCAGCCAGGGCAGCATCGGCGGATACGACGAGAGCGGCCCCGGTGTCGGGGTGGGTCCGATGTGCATGACCGACAGTTCGGGCAGCGTACAGATCTCCACCTGCACGAACGCCTCTGACCAGAACTGGACCGTGAAGTCCAACGGCAAGATCAAGATCAACGGCCTGTGCCTGGACACGGCCGGCGAGGGAACCAGCACTGGCACCGACGTCGACGTGGCCACCTGCGGCTCGAGCAAAACCCAGGTGTGGACCCAACTCGCTGGCAACACGCTGGCCAACCAGGCGAGCGGGCTGTGCGTCACCGACCCCTCCTCGAGCACTACCAGCGGCACCGTGCTACAGATCGCCACCTGCAGCACGGGCACCACCAACCAGGTGTGGCCGCTGCCTGGCGCAGCCGCCCCGGCCTCGCTGACCCCGACCGGCCCTGCGTACTCGAAGGAGCTGCAGAGCGACACCCAGCCTCCCTGCCTGACCGACGTTCGTGGCAGCACTGCACCCGGTACCGACGTAGAGCTCGAGACGTGCACCGGCGGCTACACCCAGAACGTGACCGTTGAGTCGAACGGCAACCTTAAGCTCAACGGGCTGTGCATCGACACCGCCGGCGAGGCAACGGTCAGCGGCACCGCGGTGGTCCTGAACACTTGCGGGTCCAGCCCCACCCAGCTGTGGACCCAGCAGGGCCCGGGGCAGACGCTTGAGAACCAGGGGGCGCCCGGGATGTGCCTCGACGCCCCGTCGGCCACAAAGAACACCACGTTGGAGATCGCCGCCTGCTCGTCGGGCAGCCAGAGTCAGCAATGGTGGCTGCCCTCGATGTAGGCAGCAGGCTCTGAGCAGGAGGGCGAAAATCTCCATCCGAGACCGCTCGCAGCCTGCCCGTTTCAAGGCGATCCGCGCTCTCCGTCACCTTGCGTCGTAATCACCGGCGTGGCCTGTCGCGCCGGAGGTCGCGGGTTCAGTCCCGACGCCCTGGCTCGCGGACGCCTCTTCTCGCCGCCCTCGAGCCGGCGGCGAGATGCCAAGGCGCTCATGCGAACGGCTCGGCGAGCCAGCGCTGCCAAAACGCTGCCACGAACCTCTAGCGGCGATGACGGCCCCGCCTAGGTGTAGGCCCATGCCGCGTTTGAAGCAGGCGAGGTTGCGGGGCCCTTGCTTGCACGGAGAGGGAGGGATTCGAACCCTCGATGGGGCTTGTAACCCCATACTCGCTTAGCAGGCGAGTGCCTTCAGCCACTCGGCCACCTCTCCCGGGGGCTGGGAGTGTAGTCCTTGCCGGCCGGCCACAGCCAACGCCTACGATTGGCGCAGACCAGGAGCGGTGGCAGAGTCAGGTTGAATGCAGCTGCCTTGAAAGCAGCCGGCCGTCGTTGGGCGGCCCGGGGGTTCGAATCCCTCCCGCTCCGCTCATCGTGCGTCTTGCGTTCGTCTTGGTGGCTCGCTAGATTGGGCCGATCACGGGGGCCACGATTCACTCAGCAGTAGCGGAGCCAGCGGCGCCGCCGGTTGCCGCACCAGAGCGGCCGCAGTTCGAGATCGTGCCTCGCAAGGGCCTCGTCCTCGTCGGCGTGGTGCTCGTCGTGCTGATCGTGGCGATCGCGGTCAACAACCTCTGGCTACTGATGTTCATGCACGTGGCCGGGGGTGCAGCCTGGACGATCATCGACCTGTTTCTCGGGCTAATCCTGGGCCCGATCATGGGCCGAATGTCGATCCCCGCGCGGGTCGAGTTCACCACCAAGCTGATGCCCAAGATGCTGCTCATCATGCCCACGGTGGTGATCATGACGCTCGCCGCCGGCTGGCAGATCGGGACCAAGTTGGGAACCGTGCAGACCGGCAACCCGCTCCATGGCTGGGTGGTCGCAAGCTTCATCGTCGTCGGCGTCATGGCTGTACTCGCGCTCGGCCTGCTCGAGCCGGCAAACATCGCCGTGCTGATCGAGCTGAAGAAGCCGAGACCACATCCCGGCGCGATCGAGCGCCTGATGAAGCGCTTCATCTACTGCGCCGGGGTCCTTGGCGTGATGCAAATCGCGACGCTGATCATCATGACCAAGCTTGCCTCGGGTTGAGCGCGTGACCGTCACATCCGTCAACGAGCCGGCCGCGGAGGCTCACGGGGCTCTCCCGCCCATACCCAACGACGATCGCCGCTTGCCTCCCGTGACCCAGCTGGCCATGGCTTCGCTCGCGCTGATCGTGATCGGCGGGATCTACCTTTCGTCCCATCTCCCCCAGCACGTCCCGCTGGGACCGGCTGTGGGCTTGCTGGCTGCCTCGGCGGCGCTGTTCGGAGTGAACGTATTCCTGCTCTCACGCGTGCGCGGGTTCGCATGGGATCGCTTCTTCCAAGTGGCCCGCTGGTCGCTGCTTGCCTACGTCATCATCGCGGCGATGATCGAGTACGCCTTCGTTCGCGACCATGTCGGAGGCGGCACGCTTGTCGTGCTCACGCTGTCGCTCGCAGTGTTTGCGATTCACGTACCCACCCTCGTCGGGTTCACCGTGGCGCGCTACTACGAGCCCCCAGGGATCGACGGCGCGGACGGCCGCGGGATCGCCGGCGCAGCCACCTGAGCAGCACTCCTCGGCCAGAGTCCCGAGGCTAGAATCGCACCGAAGCGCCCGTAGCTCAGCTGGATAGAGCGTCGGTCTACGGAACCGAAGGTCGGGAGTTCGAATCTCTCCGGGCGCGCTGGTAAGAACCGCAGCAATCACGCCGAAGTTGCTCCTTAGAAATGCAGGAGCGCGCGGACCTCGAAGTACCAAGCGGGTACCAAGCGCTGTGGCTGAACGAGCTGAGGATTGCCCGTGCACAACGACGCGGCGCCGGCCGAGCTAGCCGACTTCTGCTCCGGCTGCGAAAGCGGCCGCTCCAGGAGCGTGTGCACCGGCAGGTGCTCGTCGTCCGACCCGATCACCTCCCGGAGGAGCGGGTCGGCTGCCGCTCCCGTCGGCGATCCGGGCGTCTCACCCGCGCGGACTCGGCTCAACGCGGTTGCTGCGTTGACTCACTTTCGCAGCCCTTCCAGCACTGACATTCGTTTGGGTCAGGCTTGCGCTGCGAGTGTGTCGACGCCGTTCGACGAATCCGACGCCATGAACCGGAGGTAGCGCTGGTCGAACCCGTATGGGCCGGCGTCCTTTTCCGCGTACACACCGTGCGCGAACGCTCGCGAGACGACCCCTCGCTGGACTCGTTCGCATATTCCGACGTCTTGAGAGATGACGAGCTCGTTGAACTCCACGACATCCGCTGGGATCAAACCCCTCTTCGGCCATCGTTTCAGGGGCGAAGAGGTACTCGTGGATAAGGGTCGTCTTGTCCACTGCGCGGGGCATGATCGTCTTAAGTGTCGCGAATGTTCCTTCGATGTCGACGGTCGCGTTTGGAAATACATAGGCACCGTAGACTGACAAGGCCTCTTCCTCCGAGAGGCCCGGCAAGGTCGGCAGGGTGGTCGTCCCGGACGCTGTCATCGCGCGCGCTCCGGCCGTGAGCGATACCCCGTAGTCGTCGCGACCCTCCTCTACAACAGAGCCGTCTCGGTAGGCGGGGATGAGCGCCACGAATTCTGGGTGAATCGTGGGACAGTGCAGGCACTCGTGGTAGTTCTCGACGAGGATCTTCCAGTTCGCGGCGACTTCATAGGCGGATGTGTGTGCGACGCGCAGGTCCCCGAGGTTCCACTTTTCGAAACTTCGGGGCTCGTCAGACTGTTCGTCGAGCCACGCCTCCAGGGACGGGGCGTCGCCGGACAGGTTAACGAACAAGCATCCCTGCCACTCGTCTACACGAATCGGGATAAGCCCGAACTCCTCGCGGTTGATCTCGTCGCGCCTCACTTTTGGGGTTCCCACCAACCGCCCGTCCAGACGGTAGGTCCAGGCGTGGTACGGACAAGTGATCGAATTCTTTGTTCCCAGGGACCCGCGACCAGGCTCGCACAGGAGATTGCCTCGATGCCTGCAGACGTTATGGAAGGCTCGAAGGACGCCGTTCCGGTCGCGGAGCACGACGATCGGTTGGTCCACGACCTCGAGCGCTATATAGCCGCCAGGTGAACGGACAACGTCGCTTCGCCCGACGCAGAACCAGGCCTTCGCGAAGACCCGGTCGAATTCGAGCTGAAACACATCGGCGTCGCGGTAGTAGCGGCCCGCGAGGGTGTACCAGTCGCGCTTGTGGCTTGTCGCGCGGTCAACACTCATGCTCATCTCCGATCGTGCTTGTCCTGATCACCTGTACGAGCTTGCGTCGCGGGGTAGTGCGCGCGGCCGCGCCACGTGGTTCCTCGACCAAAGCCGATGGATGCTCTGCTCCGGCGGATCGGGCACACCGCGGCGCCTGCTCGACGTGGACATCGACCAGCCCGGTTATCTACTGCTCCTCGGTTGAACTTGCGGCCTTCGCCCCCTTGACGCTGGGACTTCTATCTGTTCTACTAGAGGAACGGTCGATTCTATAGACGGAACTGGTTTATGGCAAGCGAGCGCCTCGTTACATGTGGTGAGCACCGCGCTTCGGCAGGGATCGTGGCGGTGCTGGACGTCCTCGGGGTGCTGAGCCGCAGCGCGTCTGCCGGGCTCGCCCAGCTCGCCCGCGAGACCGGTTCTCCGAAGAGCACGTTGCACCGGACATGCGCGGTGATGGCCGACCGTGGATGGCTCGAACGCGATCGCGACACAGGCGAGTTTTCGCTCGGCCTGCGAGCCCAGGCGCTCGGCCAGCCACCGGCGCAGTTAGCCCTTACGGATGCCTTCCCGGCCGTCGCCGCGCGCCTGCTTGCCCGCCATAACGAGACGACGTGCCTTGCCGTGCTTGACGGCACCGAAAGCCTGTTCGTGGCCAAGGCGGAGACGACTCATCCGGTCCGGCTCATGACCAGAGTCGGAAGTCGCCTACCGGCGTTCGCAGCCGCCAGCGGCCGTGTCCTCCTCGCCGACCTGGACGCCTCGGCCGTCGACCGGCTGTACACACACGATGAGCTGATAACCCCAACCGGACGCCGCATCGGCGGACTCGGCGACCTGCATCGGATCCTGGCGGAATGCCGTGACCGTGGTTATGCGGAGAACATCGACGAGACCGCCCTAGGTCTTCACTGCGTCGCCGTCCCGGTCGGCCTGCGAGGAGCGGTCGTGGCCGCGATCACGCTGTGTGTACCGAGTGGGCGGATGACCCAAGCGCGCAAGCGGGAGATGCTGCCCGACCTGCTCGCGGCCTCGTGCGAACTCGCTCAGGCTGCCCAACCGCGGGACGCGCACGCCGATGCGGAGTTCGATCTTCCCCGACAAACCCGGAGATGGCCCCTGGGGATGCCCGCCGCCCCCTGCGTGCGTTATGAGGTACACCCGGCGTTTAACACAACCTCGTGGTACACCGGGCCAGATGAGGCAGTGGTTATTGCGAACGCGTTGTCACCCATGACGCTAGGACTGTAGATGTTCCGTATCTCGGGCGAGTCGCTCGACGCACCCACAGAGGCGGCTTTCGAGTCGAGGTCCGACGGGCGAGGTGGCAATTGACGGTGAGCGATGAGCGGCGACCGTGACGTGGTTTCGATCCACCGCGATACACCGTATGCGCCGCGGCGCATGGTCGCGGAGCACCACGGCCCGATCGCCCGACAACCAATACGCATTCTTGAAGAGGTGAGGTGGCATGCATCCGCGTGAGGGATGGTCTGAAGGAGGGATCCGGCGCCGACCGGAGCCGGAGGAGAGTGCGATCTCACGCCGGCAGCTGCTTGCGGCGCAGGCGCCGGGCTCGCGCTCGCGGGACTCGTGGCGGGGTGCGGCGGATCGGGACCCAGTGCGACCCGCGCCACCGGCGCCGGCGGCATTCCCCTGCCGCGGCAGAACAGACCCGTCAAGTGGCCTATCTACTCCGACAACAGGCCGATCGCCTCGGGCCGGGCGCCGGAGAAGGGCGCGACCCTGCAGATCTACAACTGGGACGCGTACCTCAACGAGGCGGTGATTAAGAATTTCTGTAAGAAGTACGACTGCAACTACTCGCTGACGACGTTCGACACCCTGGAAGAGGCGATTGCCAAGCTCGGCACCGGGCAGGTCAAGTTCGACGTGCTGCCGGGTATGGGCGTCAATTATCTGGGTCAGCTCGTGGAAGCCAAGCTGATCCGGCCGCTGAACCACAGCTACATCCCCAACATCGCCAACGTCTGGCCCGACTATCGGAATCCGTTCTACGACCAGGGTTGGCAGTACACGACGCCCTACACGATTTACACGACGGGGATGGCATGGCGCAAGGACAAGGTGAATCTGGCCCCGTCGTGGAACATGCCGTGGGAGGGGTCGCGCTACAAGGGCAAGGTGGCGGTGCTTGACAGTTACCGAGAGACGATCGGCCTGGCGCTGCTGCGGGCTGGGAACCTGAACCTCAACACGACCAGCACGAGCCAGATCCACGCCGCCGGCGGGGCGCTTTCGCGGCTCTCGGCTCTGACCAATGTACGGATAGATGACAACGATTACACTGACGTTCCGACGGGGAAGACCTGGATTCACCACGCCTGGTCGGGTGACATGGCCACCGCGGCGGAATATCTGCCGAAGGGTACTTCGATCGACGTCATCGGCTACTGGTTTCCGGCCAACAGGAAGGGTCCGGTCGGCAACGACGTGATGGTCAATTTGACCAGCGGCGCAAATCCCGTGCTGTCCCATATGTTCATCGACTACATGCTCGACGTGAGCAATGCGCTTGAGAACTACAGCTACGTCGGGTACATGCAGCCCTTGACCGCGGTCACCCCGGCCAAGTTGATATCCGAGAAGCTGCTGCCTCCGCAGTTGACGTCGACCGTCGTGCTGCCGGAATACTTCCGGCAAGGCCTCATCGAGCTCGAGCTGCCAGCGGCCGCCGACGCGGTCTGGGAGTCCACCTGGAACTCGTTCTCCAAGGGGTTGTAGGTAACGGCGGTGGGGCGCTCGCAGAACGCCCGCGACCGGCGTAACCGATGGCTGTGGATGGGGCTGGCGGCGCCGGGCGCGATCTGGCTGCTCGTTCTGTTCGTGGCCCCGTTCTACGTGATGCTGTCGGTGGCCGGCGGCGGCGTCAACGAGTTCTTCCAGACGCCCATTCCGATCTGGAATCCGCTGCATTGGTCGAGCGCCAACCTGACCGCGGTCTGGCACGACATCGTCGGACGCGGAGCGTTTCTGGGTCCGCCTGCCTTCCGGACACTTATCTATACGGCGATCGCAACGGTGATCTGTCTGGCGATCGCCTACCCGGTGGCCTATTTCGTCTCCCGGTACGGCGGCAGGCGCAAGGCGCTGTTCTTGGTCCTGTTGATCGCGCCGTTCTGGGTCAGCTACATGATGCGCATGCTGGCCTGGATCGATCTCCTTCAGCAGGGCGGTTTCTTCAATAAGGCGCTGTCGTTCGTCGGCCTGCCCGGAAACACCGACTGGCTCGGCGGCAAATCCGTGACCGTCATCTTCGGGCTCGTGTACGGATACATCCCGTACGTGATCCTGGTGCTCTACGCGTTTCTCGACCGCATCGACCAGAGCATGCTCGAGGCTGGTCGAGATCTCGGGCTCAACAGGTGGCGGACCTTCTGGCACGTGACCGTTCCCTTGAGCAAGCCGGCGATCATCGCCGGGACGTTCATCACGGCGCTGCCGATGCTCGGCGACTACTTCACCAACCAGCTCCTCTCGGGCGCACCCGGCACGACGATGATCGGCAACGCGATCGAGGGACAGCTCCAATTGCCGGGCGAGACGGGCCAGGGAGCGGTGCTCGCGCTGATGTTGCTCGTCGTGCTGCTGATCCCGATGATCTATTACGTGGTCAGCACCGCCCGCGCCTCGATGGAGAACGCCTGATGGCCAGCACGGTCGGCCAGCCCGCGGCCGCGCCCTCACGCCTGGAGCCAGTCATCCAGCGCCGCCTTCCTTGGGGCAACCCCTGGCGCCGGCCGTGGGCGATGGAGGGCTTCACCTGGCTGTACATCCTCTGGTCGATCCTCCCGATCGCGATCGCGGTCCTGTTCTCGTTCAACAAGGGCGCATCACAGGCCACCTGGCAGGGCTTCTCGACGAAGTGGTACGTCGGCCACCAGGTCACCTCGGTGCTCCATAACCCCACGCCTCCATCACGCCGTGATCCAGACGCTCGTGCTCGCGGTCCTGACCACGGTGATCTGCGTCCCGATCGGAGTTGGCTTCGCGATCGGCATCGACCGCTGGCGCACCCGGACCGTCGAACGGACTGAACTTCGTGATGATCTTCTCGTTCGTGATCCCGGAGCTGCTGCTCGCGGTGGCGCTGTTCCTGCTCGTCACGCAGGCGCTGACGTTCATCCGCCTCGGAACGCCAGCGGAGGTGGCCGGGCTGGTGGTATGGAACCTGAGCTGGCCGGCGATCATCGTGCGCGCGCGGCTGGCGTCCATCGGACGAAGCTACGAAGAGGCCGCCGCCGATCTCGGCGCGTCGCGGCTCGGGGCGATCCGTCGGGTGCTGCTTCCGATGCTGATGCCGGCGATCTTCGCCAGCGCGGTGCTGGTCTTCGCCAGCACCGTCGACGATTTCGTGATCGTCGAGCAGCTGTCCTCGACCGCCAACACGCAACCGATGTCCGTGCTGATCTATTCCAACGTCCACGGGGGACTAAATGGGCCGGCGCTCAACGCCCTGGCCACGATCATGCTCGTCGTCTCGCTGCTCGCCGCGCTGATCGGGTTCGCCGGCTACAGGTGGATGAGCCGGGGCGAACGCACCAAGGGCGGCGCCGAGGCGCTGACCAGCATCGCGGGAATCTGAAAGGACTGAGAAATGAGTGAGCGACGAGTCCTAGGAAGCATCTACCGCTCCGCTCGATCCGAGCGAGACCTTCCGTTGATCCTCGCGCTGTACAGCCGCGGGAGACTCCCACTGGATCGGCTGGTCTCACATCGTCTTCCGCTCGATCGTGTTCGCGAGGTGATCGACATTGTTCGTCGAGGAGAGGCACGACGGCCAGTGCTGGATCTCGGATCGTGACCGCGGACCTCGACGGCAGGATCGGCGATGGTTGGGCGGGCGAGTCGGTCGCCAACGGATGCCATGCCAACGTCGTACTCGCACGCCGCGGGACCCCAACGGCAGCGGCACTCCTGTCGACCTTCACGGCGCCACGGCCAGGCCACACCCCCATCCTGGTCGTGGTCGGGGAACATCAGAGCCGTTATGAGCCCGTCTGGCCGCCGACGATCATGATCAACAAGGCGACGGCTGAGGATGAGCAGCATCAGAGGCTGACATGGGGCGCGGCTCAGCTCGGAATCGCCCAGGGCGTGCTCGACATGGTGGCGGATCACGAGATTGAGCCGAGCAGCGACCTTCTCGTGTTTGTGGCCGTATGGATTGACCCGGCCGCAGACGAGGAGACCGCCGTGCGCAAAGCCAGCAGGGAGGCGGTACGCAAAGCAATCGCGATGGCCGTCCACGGACGGCGGCCCAACGAGGTGCAGGCGCTCGTCGATCGGCGCGACGAGCTAGCCAACCCGTTTTACGGACCACCATGACGCTCCGGGCCGCCCTCGGCCCAAGCGGGGCTATCGGTGATCGGCCCCAACGGTCTCGCCCACCCGTCCGGGCTCGACGCCCGGTATCCACTTCGTGCCCACCAGCGGTACCCGGCAACGATCAGCCCACATTTGCTTTGTCTTACGGTGATCCCTCTTTCTGGGTTCGCGCGTTTGACTTCACTTTCCGTACTCAAGCTGCACGGTGCATCAGACGGCGCTGGCCACCGCCTGAGCCCAGCCCAGCCGCCCGCTCCCCGCCGAATCGCCGCCGCAAATCGCCCAAGCCCGCGAATTACGGGACACCCTCCGAGGAGATTTGGCAGCGGCGCCATCCCTGCCTGCGCGGAGGATGACGCTTCTGCATCCCAATCCGGGAGCACCACTGCCACCGACCCGAGGGCTCGCTGTCGAAGCGGACGAGAAGCATCTGCCGACGGACCTCCTCAGGTGTCAAGGATGCTTCTATGAAGTCAAGGGGATGGCTGTGAGGCGTTGGTAGAGCTCGCGCGAGATGTGTCGTTTGAGTGAGCGGAGCGATTCGCGTTTGGTCTTGCCTTCGGTGATGCGGCGCTCTAGGTAGGCGCGGGTCGCGGGTTGGTGCTTGGCGCGGATGATCGCGATGGTGTGGATCGCGTTGTTGGCCTGGCGGTCGCCACCGCGGTTGAGGCGGTAGCGGATCGTCTGGCCGGAGGAGGCGGGGATCGGTGCCGCTCCGCCGAGCATCGCGAACGCGCCGTCGTTGCGCAGCCGGTGGGGGTGTGACCAGGAGCAGAACAGTTGCGCGGCGGTGATCGGGCCGACGCCGATCTCGTCGAGGAGCCAAGGGACGTTGGCCTTGATGAGTTGCTCGATCTCGCTTTCGAGGTCGTTGGCCTCGGCCTCGAGCATCAGAATCCTTCGCGCCGTGTGGCGCAGAGCGATGACGGTCGCCCGGTGCTCGGCTGTGTGCTTGGGAAGCGTCCGTAGCCGGGCGCAGCGGGCGATGAGCTCGTCGGTGTCCTGCCGGCGGAGCTGGTGACGCAGCTCCTCACGCGAGGTCACGACCAGGGCCTTGAGGTGGTTGATCGCTCTTGTTCGGGCGCGCATCGCCCCGCGGCGAGTGACCATCAGGACCCGTATCGCTTCTCGGTCGCCGCGGCGACGCGGCTGCGCGAGATGCTTGCGCGAGAGGGCTTCGTGCGCGGCACGGATCGCGTCTAGGTGGTCGGACTTGGCGCCGTTGCGGCGCGCCAGCCTGACCGGCCGCTCCACCTCAACGACCCATTCTCCGTGTGAGAGAAGGAACGCTGTGAGCCCGGCGCCGAAGCTGCCGCTTGATTCGATCGCCCACGCCCGCCGACCTTTGGCGTGGAACCGCGCGAATCTCAACAGCCGCTTGTATCCCATCGCATCCGCGGGAACTGTTCGATCGTCGACGACCGCGCCGGTGCCAGACGCGACGATCGCGGCTGAGTGCGAATCGCGGTGGGTGTCCACACCGATCACGTGATCCACCTGCTCTGCGAGGATGCCCATGCGAGAACCTCCCAATGTTGGGGTTTGAGCTGATAGCTGGTGGTCGGCCTGGGCTGCCGCGCGGCGAGACTGTGATGGGTCACGCCCACGAGGAGCGGACATGCTTCTGATGAGGCCAGCGGTGCGGCAGCCAGGCCGACGCCGGCAAGACGAAGCGACACCTCCAAGGCAAGGACACCCTCGAGACATCGAGGGGTCAATGAGTCTTTTGAGTCAACTCCGCCAAGCCGACGCCAGCCTCGCTGCCGCCCAGGACGACTTGATCAGGGAGTCTCACAATGCGTTTTGCCGGTGCCGGGCGGCCCGAGGAGGATCACGTTCTCGCGCGCGTGGAGGAAGTCGAGCTGGCCGAGATGCTCGATCACCGTCTTCTTGACGCTGCGCTGGAAGGTGAAGTCGAATTCCTCGAGCGTCTTTCGGGCGGGGAACCGTGCGGCTTTGATCCGGCTCTCCCCGCCGTGGCTCTCCCGGGCGCTCACCTCGGTGCCTAGCAGGATCTCGGCGAAGCGCTCATAGCTCCAGGCCTCCTCCCGGGCCCGCTCAGCCAGCGCCGGCAGCGCCCGCGAGGCGGCCGGCGCTTTCAACGCTCGGAACAGGTGCGCGAGCTCTGAAGCGGTCTTAGTCATGCCGGGATCACCGCGTCATATCTGGCGAGCGGCCGGATCTCGACCTCGACCTCGTGGCGTTGACGGCGGCGGGCCCGGAACTGCTCGAGCTGGGTCTGATGGGTCGGGTCGGTGAACGTCAACCCGCCCGCGAACACCCGACGGTGCCGGCAGGCCAACTCAGCCGTGGCCAGCGCGGTGGCGGTCACGTGGGTCTGGGAGACGCGCACCTCGACGCGGCGGCCGGCGAAACGCGGGGCGATCGAGTAGTCGTTGCGATCGACCCACACGTATGGCTGCTGCGGCACCCGAACCACTGTCCGCCGGTCGACGTCGGGCAGCACCGGCGGCAGCGATCGCATCCGACGGCTCTCCTCGACCAGCCGCTCAGCCGGGACCGCCCGGGTCGTGCGGTGAAGGCGCTGGTTGGCCTTCGTGCACCAGCCGTCGAGCTGGGCCTGGAAGTCGAGCTCGTTGGCGAACCTGCGACCAGGCAAGAAGTTGGTGCGCATGAACCGGTGCGAGCGCTCGAGCACACCCTTGGCCTGCGCGTCGCCGGCGTCGAGGATGATCCAGCCGACGCCGAGTTGGCCGCAGAATCGAGCGAACTCGTCGGTGGGCCGACCGCCGCCCGCGTGGATCGCGCCCTCGCGGTCCCAGACCAGCTTCTCCGGCAACACGCCGATCCGGCCCAGACAGCGGCCGAGGGCCCACAGGATGTCCGGCGCCTCCTTCTAAAAGACCAGCGTCCCGGCGATCACCCGCGACCAGCACAGCTCGGCAGTCACCACCCAACCGCGGCGCAGCTGCCCATGACCCACCGACACCGACTCCCGGGGCTCCCACAGATCGCACTGCACCAGCTCCCCCGGGCGGTAGATGGTGCGCTGGAAGGTGCGCTTGACCAGAAACCTTGGCCTGACCTCCCTGACGTACTCGTCGAAGATCGACTTGCCGCCCTCATAGCCGAGCTCGGTCGCCATCTCCGCAGCAGCAGCGACGGGATCGACGGGTCCTCCCGCAGCTGCTCGCAGATCCAGTCCTTGAACGGATCCAGCTTCGACCCCGTCGACGCCCGTTCATACCTCGGCGGCTGATCGCTGATCAGCGCCCGCGTGATCGTGTCACGATGGATCCCGGTCAACCCGTGGATCGCCCGCTTCGAGCGCTTCTCCACGAAGTACAGCCGCCTGATCTCAGCCCACCGCTCCACGCCGATCACACACTCCTCCTCGCCCGATCGCTTGATCAGGCGAGGCTCCGGGACCAGTCAGACAGCTCCGACTCAGCGCCAGGCGATCCAGTTTTCAACCGGCGCAGGTAGACCAGTATTCAGGCGGCGCCCACACCCAGCATCGCCCGCTAGTGTTTACAGGGGATCCGTGAGATCCCCCGCTCCTTACCGTTACGCGTTGCGCACTTTCCTGTGCACTTCAGCTTCTCGCGACCACGCCAAATGGCCCCGTTAGCGGTAACCACCGGCTTGCCTTCGAGGTCTTCAGGCACGCCCGCATAGTGCTTGGCTAAGGTTCGCCACCGAGTGGCATGCCTGCTCGGCCACATATGTCAGCGAGCCCCGTTCCCAGAGCAGAAGTGATGCAAATGATCGGCGGACACGATAATGCCGTAGATCGCCTTCAGCGCCAGCAGCACGTGCGGCAGGTTGATAATTCGAGCAATCCTGAACTCGGTATCCGCCCGCCTCGACAACTGAGGTCCAGGCAGCCACCGTCGATCGTCGTGACCGCAACGCGAGCCGCTCTCCGAGCCCGTATCCGGGAACAGTGGGGAGAACCGCGGCCACCGCGGCCTATTCCGCGGCGCCCCTATTGACGGCGTGGTCTCCCAGGCATAGGGTTCGGGTTCGTGAGGTGGCTTAGATGAGGGTGGTGCGCGTAGCGGCGCTGGTGTCGGTGGTGGGGTTGATCGTGCTCGCGATGGCTAGCAGCTCGGGGTCTGCGAGCAACTCTGGGCACCAGGCGGTTGGCCGTCCGCGGGTCCGTCTTGCGGCGCGACGGCCTGCGGTCCTAATGGGGATCCACAAGATCCGCCACATTGTGATCATCATGCAGGAGAACCGCTCGTTCGATAACTACTTCGGCACCTATCCAGGAGCCGAAGGCATTCCCGGCCTCGCTGGGAACCCCGGCAAGGTTCCCTGCCTTCCCAATCCGGGCGGGCACTGCGTCAAGCCCTACCACGACCGGAACGACAGCAACCTTGGCGGGGGCTACGACACGTTCATCTCCGCGGCCGATATCGACCACGGCAAGATGGACGGCTTTATTCGCCAGGAGAAGCTTTGGTACAAGGACCGCTGCCACTGTGGGCCCTCTAAGCCCGCCAACGACGTGATGGGCTACCACACCGGCGCGGATATCCCCAACTACTGGAAGTACGCGCACGATTTCGTGCTGCAGGACCACATGTTCTCCTCGGTCGCGTCGTGGAGCCTGCCCAGCCACCTGTTCCTGGTCTCCGGGTGGTCTGCTCACTGCACCAAGCACAACGATCCAAGTAGCTGCAAAAACGCGCCGGACAGCCCCGGAAACACTCCCGATTGGGGACCGCACCCCACCTCGAAGGCCCCTATCTACGCCTGGACGGACGTCACCTACCTGCTCCACAAGCACCACGTCAGCTGGCGCTACTACATGTTCAACGGGACCGAGCCCGAGTGCGAATCAAATGCCACGGCGAATTGCCGTCCGAGCCCAAATCATCCTACGAGCTTCACCATCTGGTACCCGCTGAAGTGGTTCGACACGGTCCGCAAGGACAATCAAACCAAGAACGTCCAGTCGATCAACGGCCTCTTCAAAGCCGCGCAGAAGGGCAAGCTGCCGGCCGTATCTTGGGTCGCGCCCAGCGTGCCGGTCTCCGAGCACCCTCCCTATCTCGTCAGCGCTGGGCAGACGTACGTCACAGGCCTGATCAACACGATCATGCGCAGCCGGGATTGGAAATCGACCGCGATCTTCCTCACCTGGGACGACTGGAGCGGGTTCTACGACAACGTTGTCCCGCCCACGGTGGACGAGAACGGTTACGGCATACGCGTGCCCGGCCTCGTGATCAGCCCCTACGCCAAGAAGGGGTACATCGACCATCAGACGTTGAGCTTCGACGCGTACCTCAAGTTCATCGAAGACGATTTCCTTGGGGGTGCAAGGCTCAACCCGAAGACAGACGGCCGGCCCGACCCGCGTCCGGACGTGCGCGAGAACGAGTCCAAGCTCGGCAACCTGGTCAAGGACTTCAACTTCACCCAAAAGCCGCGCAAGCCCGTCATCCTGTCGGTTCATCCCAAGACCGACCTGAAGTCTTCCGGATTCGCTTGGCCCGACGACGCCGGGCTTGGGTGATGGTGAGGACCTAGGGGCGACTTACCACACGCCTAGCGCTAGTCAGCCCGCGTCCTGACGCGGGCATCGTTGCCAAAGCCAGTTCACTCGCGCGGCGCTTCTGGCGGTCGTCGTGCTCGTAGGATCTCGGGAGTCCGCGCTCACGTCACAGCGCTGGGCACTTAGTGCGCACAGCTCAGCGGATAGGAGCTGCTTCAAGCCGTTCCCGAAGGCCATGGCGCTCTCACGAAAGGCCTTGCAAAAATCGGGCCTCTGTTGGCTGTTGATGGCGTTTCGTGCCCGGACTGGGGCGTCTCGACAAGGCGTTCGTTGCTGCTTCGAGCCCAGCATCGCCTACTACCTGCGGTTGCCATAGGTCGCTTCGACGCCGCGGATGTCGCCGTCCTCGTCGTGCAGGACGGTGACCGCGGTGTAGCCGTGGCGGGCGAGGTCTTCGCGCAGCAGTTCGGCCTGTTTCCCGCCGAGCTCGAGTAACAGCGCGCCGCGCTCATGCAGCCACTGAGTGCTGTCCGCGACGACGCGGCGCAGGATGTCGGCACCGTCGGCGCCGCCCACGTAGGGCAAGGACCCTTCGAATGCCAAAGCGTCCCGTTGGAGGTACTGAAGCTCGGCGCTGGGAACGTAGGGGGCCACCGCGACAAGAACGTCGATCCGGCCTTGGAGCTCGGCGGGCAGGGCGGCAAAAAGATCGCCGTGGTACGCCTCGACGCCGTTGGCTTTAGCGCAGCTCACGGCCCGCTCGTCGATGTCCGCGGCGACCACTCGCGCGCCGGGCCGCAGGCGGCCGATCGTGGCGGCAATCGCACCGGAGCCAGTGCAGAGGTCGGCCACGATGCCTGTCTGCGCGCACCGGTGCGCCGCTCTTAGCGCGAGCTCCTCGGTGTGCCACCGCGGCACGTACACGCCGGGATCGACCCGAATTTCGGCGCCGCAGAAGCTCGCCCTTCCCGTGATCCAAGCGAGTGGCTCGCCCGTCAGCCGACGGCTGACGAGAGCTTTCAGGCGGCCACCGTCACCGCCGGCGGCGGCCAGCAGTACCTCGGCGTGCTTGGCATAAGCCGACAAGCGATCTATAACGCGATCAAGCGAGCCGAGGGGACGTGATGGCTGCAAAGCCCATACGCACCAAGACGCCGGGCATCTACAGACGCGGCGGTCGGTACGTGGTCCGCTATCGCGACGAGCTTGGCAAGCCGAAGTGGGAGTCGTGCGCGACGCTTGACGAGGCACGAGGGCGCAAGAGGCTCCGGGAGAACCAGACAGGGCTCGCGGTCTCGCACGCGAAGGGGCTGCACCGTGACCCTCATCCCGACTGTCTGGACTGCCAGCGCCACGCTGAGGCGCGCCAGGGCGCCACGCCGATGCTGCACGCCTACCTGCGCGAGTGGATCGACCGCTACCGCGGCACGGGCAGGCGCGGTTACCGCGAACAGACCCGCGACGAGGACCGCCGGCTGCTTGAGCACTTCGCGCTGTGCTACTTCTCAGAGGACATGCGCCTGTCGGACCTCGGCCCGAAGCAGGTAGCGGAGTTCGTGGCATGGCTGGCAGCTCAGCCGAGCAAGCGCGGCGGCACGCTGTCGGATAGGTCGGTGCGTAATGCGCTCAAGCCGCTCAGGAGCGCGCTGGCGACCGCCAGACGCGAAGGGCTGATCCGGGACAACCCGGCAACGGACGTGGCTCTGCCGCACCGGGAGCGCATCGAGGAGGACAAGGACCGGGCACGGCCGTTTCCGGGGGACACGATGGAGGTGGTTGTCTCGCTCGTCCACTCCGATCACCGGACGATGTTCGAGCTGTTGGCGGCGACCGGGCTACGGCGCTCAGAGCTTGTAGGGCTCGAGGTCAGGCACCTTGCGCTCGATGGGGAGCACCCACTTGTCAGGGTGCGCCAGCGGCTACGGCGCCAGGGCGGTAAGGGACTCGTGATGGGGCCTGTCAAGTCAAAAAACGCCAGGCACGAATTGCCGATCCCGATCGCGCTCGCGGACCGCCTCCGCGCGCACGTTCGTGGCAGGGCCTCGGACGATCTCGTGTTTCGCTCCCGGGTGGATACCCCACTCGATCCCGACAACCTCGCGGCCAGGGTGCTCGCGCCGGCCTACGCTGAGGCTGGCGTGGAGTGGGCGGGGTTCCATACGTTCAGACACACCTGCGCCAGTCGAATGTTCGATCAGGGTCGCAAACTGCCGCAGGTCTCGAGGTTTCTGGGGCATCACTCTGCCGTGTTCACGCTCCAAACCTACGTTCACCTTATGGATGAGGATGATCTCGGGGAGCCGCTAGAGCCGATGGGTGCACACTCGATGCACACAGAAGCCACGGCAACTGACCCCAGGAGCCTGATCGGATCCGGGACCGAAACGCCGGATTAGCGGGAAGTTCCGGACGGCACGGCACGGCACGCCACTGCCAGAAGGGTCTACGGAACCGAAGGTCGGGAGTTCGAATCTCTCCGGGCGCGCTCTAAAAGCCCCGCAAACGCGGAATTTTTGTTTGTGTGAGTTGCTTGCCAGCAGCCCGCGTTCCTCCTAGATGGGAGCGTGGCATCTGACGTACGACCAGAAATCTACGTTCCAACGCTGGCGTGGGGTCGAGGGAGTGAGCGTCTGCAGCGTGCAGACGGCGCAACGTTGCTGGAGGCCGTCTGCTGGTAGAGTCGGGCGCGATGAGGGTAGGGGCGCGGCGGCAATCGTGGCGTACGACCAGTCGCGACCTGCATCGCCTAGTCTCGCGCGCCGGTCGGAAGTGGGTCCAGGAGTTCTGGCAGGCAGCCAACGCGGTCGCTCAGGAGGGCCCACCGCTAAGTCCGCTGGCCGTGGCCGTCGGCGCGGGCATCGCGGAGACCCGCGGGGCTTCTGGGGCACCGGTTGCGGAGGAGGTTCACCGGGCTCGGTTGGCGGTGGTCCGGACCGGGTATGCGACTCGTAGCGTCCTAGTCAGCCCGGCGGAGCAGCCATCACCCGATCAGGCGTGGTTCGGGTTTTCGGCACGTTTAGACCCCGAGTTGGCCGCGACCGATTTCGCTGTGGTGCGTGAGCTGGTAGATAAGGTTCGCACAATCTCGGAGACGGACTTCCACTCCGTCATGACGCTGCCGGAGGACGCCTGGTCGGCTTACGTGGTTATCGCTACACGGGAGCTCCAACGGACGCTCGTCAGCGGCTCCATCAGCTATCGAGAGCTGAGCCGCGAGCGGATCGACGAACTCCTGCGTTGCGGATATCTCGTCGCGTGCCTTGACGAGGCGGTGGAGTGGGCCGGCACTGCGCGACACGATGTACCCTGAACGCGGCGGGCAGGCGCAGCTGCGCACCACTTGCGTGGCATGCATCAGCGCCCGGTCGGCCATGGAGATACCGATCGTCTCAGGTCCCATATCTGTACGCGAGCGGTCGTTGCACGGCCCCGCACCGGTTCTTGCAATTTAACTGACGCCTACCAAGGTGGCCGCGCGGTCCGCGTCCGTGCCAGATGCTTTGGCGGTAGCGCGCGCAGGCCGGTCGCACCTGCCTCCGAGGCTCGAGGATCGCTTCTCCTTTCCTGCCACGGAACTACTTGGCCGCCAGCACGTCTGCTGGAAGTATCTCGGGCGGCAGCGCGAACAGCTCGTCGGCCTTCTCCACGAGAAGGGCGGCGATCGGGCCTCCGACGTGCGCCTGCCGAGCGTCCTCGCTGGCGAACGTGTCGAAGATCCAGAAGGTTGTGTCGGAGGTTCTGGCCGCGTACCAGGCGACGGTGCCGGGCTCCGCTTGGGCGAGCGGCAACGCGCCTCCCAGCAACTCAGCCACGGCGGCGGCTTTTTCTGGTTTGGCCTCGAGGCGGACGACAAACGCGTATGGGGTGCTCATCTGCTTCCTCCAGTCTCCAAAGATTGCTCACCGTGCGACCCTCGGCACGTCAGGGGCAACAGCTCGCCCGATGCCCGAGGTGGCTCGCGTGACGACCTGTCTTGTGTTCGAGTGTCATTTGAGGCTACTCAGCAGATCGCTACTGACGGGACCGCTCCAGAAAAGACTGCCAGGTTGCTCATCGCGGTACTGATCTGCTCTCGCGGGTTCAGGCTCGCTGTGGTGCGATCAGGAGAACTTGGTGGACGGCCGCTCCTGCAGTTCGCCATCGACGTAGATGTCGACTTTCTCGTTGTAGAAGGCGATCACCCCAGCGATCTTTTGGCTCTCTGGTAGCGGGGTCGGGTACGACCACGCCAGGTCCTCGTAAACGTTGTCTCCTGCCCGCACCGACCAGTATTCCGCCTGGCCCTTGTATGGACAGTGGCTGACGGCATCGGTGGGGATCAGCAAGTCCAGCCGAACGTGGGTCTTGGGCAGGTAGTAGCGCGTCGGCAGGCCGGTCTCGAACAGCAGCCTCGGGCTGGTGGACTCGGCGACCGTCACCCCCTTGACGTCGACTCGCACGTGCCTGGAGCTGGGCAGGATGTCCACGCGGGTGTACGGGTCGCGCGGGTGGGTGAAGACCTGCTCGTCCTCCTCAAACCAGGCGTCCATCGACTCCCAGTCGAGCCGGATCAGGTCGCGCAGATCCTCGATCGGCGAGTCCTGGTACCGGAGGGCCGCGGCCCGTACGACCCTGCTCCCCGCCCTGACGGTGAGCGTGCGCCCGTCGCCACGGCTCGGGGAGTGAGCGATCCCGCCATCCGCTTCAAGGACATCAGCGCGGACGTCGGCGAGGGGGAAGTAGTAGGCCGGGTAGTAGGGAACCTCCCACACCAGCCGCGGATGGGTGGTGTCGGCCACGACCTGTCCTGCTAGGTAGGCGCGCACGCGCTTGGTGCCGGTCTCGATCCTGATCCGCCCTCGGGGCTTGCTGGTCTCGGTTGTAGTCGTGCTCATCTTGTTCCTCTCGTCGTCTGTGGGTGGGCATTCGTGCCGGCCGCCGCGCTGGCCTCGCTCATCTAGGCCTCTCCGCGTGCCGGGTAGTCGTGAGTAGTCCAGTAGTCGATGCCGCCGAGCAGGTCATCCAGTCGGGGGCGTCCGACCGGCATCGACAGGATCGACACGTAGTACACGGTGTGGTCCGGGGAGATCAAGAACACGCCGGGCTCGTTGAAAAGCGCCGGCTCGCCCTCATTGATGCCGCGGGAGATCAACAGGCCCCAGGCGCGCATCTGCTCTTGGGTCAGCCCGTACGCGAGATTCAGGCGCTCGAGGTTCCACTCGTGTGCGAGCGTGGTCGTGCGCTCGAGCGTCTCGCCGCTGACGGCGATCGGTTCGATGCCGCGCTCCTCGAGCTCGCCCAGTCGGCGCTCGAGCTCGCTCAGCTGGGCGCGGCAGACCGGGCAGTGCAGCCCGCGAAAGAACACGACCATCGTGAAGAGCCTCGGCCGTCGATCCCCGAGGCGGTAGGGCCCTCCGCGCAGCAGCGGCACCGTGAGGTCCGGCGCCGGCTGTGTTGGGCGAACGCCATCGGCAGCGGGGATCTCGGTGGTGGCGGTGGACATTGCTTGCTCCTTCCGCCTATACGGCGGTCCGGCCGCCGTCGACCGCTACGACCGCGCCGTTGACGTAGGAGGCCTCGTCGGAGCCGAGGAACAGCACGGCGTTGGCGATCTCGTTCGGGCTGGCGGGGCGCCCGAGTGGGAGCGTGCTCGCGAGCTGGTCGAGTCTCTCGCCCATCGGCTCGGTTCCGGGTGTCCTGGTCGGGCCCGGAGCAACGGCATTGACACGCACGCCGTCGGGTCCGTATTCGGCCGCCCACGCCTTCGTGAGCAACTCGAGCGCCGCCTTTGTCGAGCCGTACAGCGCCATCCCCGGCAGCCCGAAGCTCGCGACCATCGTCGAGACGTTGACGATCGTCCCGCCGCCGTTGTCCGCCATGCGAGGCGCGAACGCCCCTGTCAGGAAGAACGGCGCCTTGACGTTCAGCGCGAACGTCGAGTCGAACTGATCGCTATCGACCTCGTGCGTCGGTCCGGTGACGCCACCGCCGGCGTTGTTGACGAGCACATCGACGCGGTCGACCTCGTCGGCCAGGCGCCGGACGTCATCGAAGTTCTCGAGGTCGGCACGGATGAAGCGCACGTGCGTCCCGTCCTTTGTCAGCGAGTCGGCGATCTGCCGACCACGCTCCTCGCTGCGCCCGGTGATCACTACATCGGCGCCCTCGGCGGCGTAGACGCGGGCGATCGCCTCACCGATCCCGGAGGTGCCGCCAGTCACCAGCACTGTCTTGCCCTGGACGGTCATCTGCTCTCCTGTCGCTCAGATAGATTTTGGACCCTGTAGTCCACGCCGATAGAGCTTAGCACAGACTGGACCTACCGGTCCAAAAGGAGCTAACCTATACGCATGACCGTTACCGAACCCCGTACTGACAAGGGCCGCGCTACGCGTAATCGCGTGCTCGACGCGGCCACCGAGCTCGTCTTCGAGCACGGTGTCGCGGGCACCACCCTCGATGACGTGCGCGCCGCCGCGAACGTCAGCAAGGGCCAGCTCTACCACTACTTCACCGACAAGGGCGACCTCGTCCACGCCGTAATCGACCGCACCGTCCGGCAGGTCCTGGGCGCCCAGCCCGCGCTCGCCGATCTCTCCTCATGGGCCGCGATCGCTGGCTGGTGCGACGACCTCGTCCAGCTACAGGTCGACCGGCACGCCATCGGGGGCTGTCCGATCGGCAGCCTCGCCGGCGAACTCGCCGAAACAGACGAACAAGCCCGCGCCGAGCTCGCCGCTGGCTTTGACCGCTGGGAGGCGCCACTGCGAGAGGGGCTACGACAGATGCAGGCCGACGGCAAGCTCCGGCGCGGCGCAGACCCCACCCGTCTCGCGACAGCGACCCTCGCCGCCATCCAGGGCGGGCTCGTCCTCACCCAAACCCGACGCGACCCCCAACAGCTCCGCATCGCGCTCGACGCCGCATACGCCTACCTACGGTCCTTCGCCGCCTAACGACACCACCGAGCACCACGCTCGGCCACTTCGGAATTCGCGAACGCCCGAGAGGCAAATCTGGCCTCGGCCGAGAGTGGGGCCGCCGGACCGCAACCATTCTCTGCGCTGAGGTAAGGCGAGAGCTCTTCTCCGCGCCGACTGATAGGGACCGGCGCGACGCCGTCTCTAGTGTTGACGCAATGCGGTTGAGGCAGGAACTGCGCAATATCGCGATCATCGCTCACGTCGATCACGGCAAGACGACGCTGGTCGACGCCATGCTGCGCCAGTCCGGGGTGTTCGCCGCGCACGAGGAGGTGTCCGAGCGGGTGATGGACTCGATGGATCAGGAGCGCGAACGCGGCATCACGATCTTCGCCAAGAACGCCGCCGTGCGTTTCGGTGATACGAAGATCAACCTCGTGGATACGCCTGGGCACGCCGACTTCGGTGGCGAGGTGGAGCGTGGGCTGACGATGGTGGATGGGGTGCTGCTGCTCGTGGACGCGTCGGAGGGGCCGTTGCCGCAAACGCGCTTCGTGCTGCGTAAGGCGTTGGACTTGAGATTGCCCGTGATCCTCGTCGTGAACAAGGTGGACCGCCCCGATGCTCGCAGCGGCGAGGTGGTGAACGAGGTCTACGAGCTGTTTCTCGACCTCGACGCCGATGAGACGCAGATCGACTTCCCGATCGTGTACACGAATGCCAAGGCCGGCTGGGCGTCGTCTGAGGAGGGAACGGAGGGCGATGACCTGCGCCCGCTGTTCGAGCTGATCCTTGAGACCGTGCCGCCGCCGAGTTACGCGGAGGACCACGGTTTGCAGGCGCTTGTGACCAACCTCGACGCCTCGCCTTACGTCGGCCGGCTGGCGCTGTGCCGCGTGCACCAGGGCGCGATCGAGCGGGGCCAGACGGTGGCGTGGTGCCGCCGCGACGGCTCGGTGCAGCGGTTGAAGATCACCGAGCTGTACGTGACTGAGGGTATGACCCGCGTCGACGCCGACCGGGCAGGGCCCGGGGAGATCATCGCGCTGGCCGGCCTGCCCGAGGTGATGATCGGGGACACGATCGCGGATCCCGCCGACCCTCGGCCGTTGCCACCCGTGAGCGTGGATGAGCCCGCGCTGGCGATGACAGTCGGCATCAACACCTCGCCCCTGGCTGGCAGGTCCGGTGACAAGCTCACGGCGCGGTTGCTGAGCAGCCGGCTCGACCAGGAGCTCGTCGGCAACGTTTCGATTCGGGTTCAACCCACCGAGCGTCCCGACACCTGGGAGGTGCAGGGACGGGGGGAGCTGCAGCTCGCCGTGCTGGTCGAGACGCTCCGCCGCGAGGGCTTCGAGCTCACCGTCGGCAAGCCGCAGGTACTGACTCGCGAGGTGGATGGGCGTGTGCACGAGCCCGTCGAGCGACTCGCGATCGACATCCCGGAGGACTTCCTTGGAGCGACGACGCAGCTGCTCGCGCTGCGCAAGGGTCGCCTTGACGAGATGGTGAACCACGGTATTGGCTGGGTGCGGCTCGAGTATCTGGTCCCAGCGCGCGGTCTGATTGGCTTCCGAACCGAGTTCATGACCGAAACCCGCGGCGCGGGCGTCCTGCACTCGGTGTTCGAGCGCTACGAGCCCTGGCACGGCGAGATCAAGACACGCCCGACCGGCTCGCTCGTGGCCGACCGCCGCGGGACGACGTCGCAGTTCGCGCTGCTCAAGCTGTCAGACCGTGGGCGGCTGTTCGTGGGCCCGGGCGAGGAGGTGTACGAGGGCATGATCGTGGGCGAGAACTCGCGCTCCGAGGACCTCGACGCGAACGCCGTGCGCGAGAAGAAGCTCACCAACGTTCGCTCGTCCACGGCGGACGAGCTCGTACGGCTCGCGCCGCACCACAAGCTCTCGCTCGACCAAGCGCTCGAGTTCATCGTTGCGGACGAGTCGGTTGAGGTCACGCCCGACGCCGTGAGGCTGCGCAAGGTCGTGCTCGACGCGGGGATCCGCCAGAAGCTTGCGCGTGCATCCAAGCGAGAGCAGGCGACCGCGATCTAGCCGACGGGAGAAATCTCCCTGCCGGGTCGCCCACCGCCAGGCTCAGCGCGGGATGGCGGGACGCTCGCTTTCGCCGAGGCGTCGCTCCCTTTGCGACGGATGCGTCCGCGACGTACATTCGCAAAGAGTTGCTTCTCGAGCGATCGGCAAGCGACTGTGGCGTCGGATCGTGGAGTCAGGAGCCTGCGCGAATTCCGGCGGCTCGCCGCTCCGGGTTCATGTGGCGAGAATCTGACACACGCCAGCACAGCATGCCTATAGCTGCGGCCGCGAGGAGTACCGCGGGCCAAGCACCGAGGATGAGCCCGACCACGTGCGAGAGCGCGAAGGCGCCCAAGCCGGCGGCCGTGAGCGTCGTCGCCGTCCGCCGACCGTCTCGGCGCAGCCATGTCGCGATACACGCGAGCCCGCACGCGGCCAGTACGAGTCCGCCGAGCGGGCGCGAGCCACTGGCGACTGCCACCGCGTAGCCGACGATTAGCCCGGCGGCAGCTACGGGAGCGGTCGCGACACGTCCGGTCATGTCCAGCATTATCCGCGACTCGCCGCCAGACCCAAGATGATCAATCGTGCTCGATCGTTGCGACACTCTTGTGCGCGGCCCGTCGCTGAGCGTGTTTGGCGAACGAGGGCGGCCTACCGGTCGGAACCCGGGCTGCGGCCGTCAGCTTGTGGCACTGCGCAGGGACGCGAGTCCATCGCCCAAGACCAGCGGGCCGTGAGACACGAAGACATGCTCGACGGGGAGGCCCGAGAGAGCGCCGAGTAAGGATGCGGAGACGCGTGGGGCCGCCCTCAGGCTGTGTCCACGACTCAGGGCAAACCCTAAGCTCGCCAGCGCGAGTCCGGATCATCGCGTCGCCGAAGACAAGCGCCCGCTGCCGCGGTAGCCATAGCGCAATCTCGTCCGCGCGCTCGACATCGATAGCCCGCAACCCATCGAAGAGCTCGTCACCATCGCTTACCGCATGGTCAAAGGCATAACCTACGCGAGCATCTGGATGGGATCTCGCCCAGACGCCCACGTCGTACCGGCCCACGACGTCAACGATGCTGCGCTGATGCCAGTTGCAAGTGCGCACGACGCCGGTACAGCCACCTCCGCCGGCTACGAGCGAATCGACCGCGTCCCAGTCATCGACGAGAGGATCGATCAAGACGAATCCGCCCCCCGCCGCGACAGCCCACCACGCGACGCTTTGCTCCCAGCCATCCTCGCCGCCCTCCTGTTCAGTCCAGTCACGAAGTAGCGCCTCGAACCGCCAGAGCCCTTTGACGATTTGACCCGTCGCGCTCTCGGCCATGGGACGAGAGTGTCGCAAAGAGCAAACGCGACAGTCAGCGTCGCTCTCGCTTTCATCGAGGCCATGGTCTTTGCTCAATACGCTCGCTTCGCGACGCGAACAGGTCCTGGACCGGCCGAGGGCGCTCGGTGGCCGGGCGCCCGAGACCGTTCAAAAAGCGTGTCCCCGACCACGGGCAGTTAGGCACCTAAGGCCAAACTACGGAACCGAAGGTCGGGAGTTCGAATCTCTCCGGGCGCGCTCAAGGCCCCGCTAGATGCGGGTTTTCTGCGCCGCTAGCCGCGTTACGCACGGACTGCTGGCCACGGCCGCTTCATTCGGAACCGTGAAGTGGAAGCTAGAGCCGCCGGTCTTATTCGGCTCGACCCAGATGCGGCCGCCGTGGAGCTCCACTACACGGCGGGAAGTCGCGAGACCGACACCCCGGCCGGCACCGTTCTGGCCTCCACCTGCGAACAGTTCGAAGATCCCGGCGCGCTGCTTTTCCGGAACGCCGATTCCATCGTCGGTGACTGAGATGCGCCACGCGTCGTGCTCGCGATTCGCCTCAACCCGCACGTGGGGTGGTTGCCCGCCGAATTTCAGCGCATTCGCGACCAGATTTAGGAGGACGCACTCCAGCTGGTGTTCATTTCCGTGGACCGTGGGGAGGCTGCCACATGTGATCACGGCCTCACGGCGTTGGATCTCTTCACCCAGCGCGTCCAGGACCCGCCTCAACGCGTCATCCACGTTCACGGGTGTGCGCTTGGGAGTCGCCTCGAGGCTCTCGGCGTACCCCATGACACTGTCGACCATCGTGTGGGTGCGGCCGATCGCGGACCGGATCGTGTCAAGACTGGTCATGAAATCGGGGTCGGCCCCGCGGTCAGACATCAGATCGGCCAGGCTCGAGAGTGCAACCAATGGCGCGATCAGATCGTGCGCTGTCGTTCGTGCGAACTGGGCGAACTCATGGTTGGCGAGCTCAAAACGGTCGACAGCACTCGAGAGCTCAGCCACCAAGCGAAGCTGCTCGGTTTCATCACGCATTCGAGTGAGTTCTGTATCAATCATGTTGCTCCTTATTGACCGCTGGTCAAGAAGGGTATCATCCTGCTGACCGGCGGTCAAGGAGAATGCGTTGCCATGACTGCCGAGCCGGCGTACAGGCGACTACAGGTCGACACACGCCGCCGCCAGCTGATTGACGCTGGCGCGGCGCCGTTTGCCGAGCATGCTTACGAGGAGATCTCTATGCGCGAGGTCGCGGAAGCCGCAGCCGTGTCGAGGCCGCTGCTTTACCACTACTTCCCGTCGAAGCTCGAACCGTTCAAGGAGGCAGTGGGCGAGAAGGCGGCAGAACGCTTCTGGATCACGAACTCGCGTCCGGGGCCTGTCCAAGCTACCTGGACCCTTGTTCCTCGCGCCGCGGCCCCTCCCTCCTCGCGCGGGGTGCCGCTCCGACGATCTTGCCGGGGTTCAGGTGCCTGCCGGGATCGGCTCCGTCGAACAATGCCTTAAGCATCACGACGCCGGGAGCCGAGATGTCCTCCTCGAGCCACCGAGCGTGCTCGGTCCCAACCGCGTGATGATGCGACAGCGTCGCGCCGTTGTCCACGAACGCCTGCTGGATCGCCGACTTGACGAGATCGTATTCGCCGAGCATGTCACCGCCGGCCGTCGGCCGAAATGCGAACGTGAAGTACAAGCAGGCTCCCGCGTGATAGCTGTGCGATAGGTGGCACATCAGGTAACCCTGGACGCCAAGCTCGGCAAAGGCCCCGTGCGCGGCAGCTGTCACTGCGTCGTAGACGCTCGCCACCTGGCTCCACGGCATCGCCGTCTCCGACACGTCGCCGGGGGCCCCTCGGTCGAGCAGGAAGTCGCGGATGTAGGGGACGTCGAATTTCTTCTGGTCGTAGAGCGCGCCCGGACCGGAGCCGATGCACAGTCCGCCGTGGCGTTTGACGATCTTTCCGACCGCGCGACGCTGAACGGCGACATGATTCTCGCTCCCCTCGTAGCCAATGAACGACAGACACATCTCCGCCACGTCAAATCCGAGCCGTCGCCTCAGGAACGCCCGCAGAGCTCGCGCCTGCAACCTGTCCGCAAGTGTCGGCCGCACCCGCATCGCGAACGAGAACTGCGTCTCGTGCGCATCGGAGACGCGGGTCACCGAAACCGAGCACTCGCTCGCCGCGATGTCCCGCATCGCCGCGAGGCCGTCCGCGAACGTCGGGAAGAGATAAGCAAGGATCGTCCGGCGCTCCGGGATCGGCCTCACGTGGACGGTCGCCTCGGTGATGATCCCGAGGCGACCCTCGCTGCCGAGCACCATCTCCCGAACGCTCGGGCCGGTCGACGTAGAGGGGACCGGTCGCGTCACGAGCGTTCCCGACGGCGTGACGACGCGGAGGCCCTCGCGTCAGATCCGCGATGTCGCCGTACCGATCGGACTGCATCCCCGAAGACCGCGTGGCGATCCAGCCGCCCAGCGTGGAGTATGTGAAGGAGTCGGGGAAATGCCCAAACGTGTACCCCTGCGCCTGAAGCTGCGCTTCCAGATCGGGACCGAAGACACCCGCCTGCACGCGTGCAAGACGCGAGCTCGAATCGATCGCGAGCACTTTGTCGAGCCGCGCGAGATCGACAGAGAGAACCGGGCGCGTCTCGGTGGCGGGTGCCTCAAGCGAGCCCGAGATCGACGACCCCCCTCCGAACGGGATCACTACCGCGTCCGCATTCACCGCCGCGCGCAGCACGGCCGTCACCTGCTTCTCGCTGCCCGGGCGCACGACGACGTCGGGGAGTCGGGAAAACTCGCCGCGGCGCTGAAGGATCAGATCGCGCAATGACTTGCCGCGCCCGTGCACGACCCGATCGAGCGGGTCGACCGATACGAACGCCGCAGTGACGCCACGCTCGAGCGCGGCGCGCAGGTCGGGCGGCAGAGTCGGCTCCGGAATCTGCAGACCCTCGAACCGAACCGGCGCCGCGGTCACCTCTCCCACCTCGAGCCCTAGCACGCGGGCGATGAACGGAGCAAGTTCGGGCTTGTCCTCGTGCGTGAACTCCACGCCATCCAGGCCCCACCCCACCACTTCATCGCAGCCATTTCTGCGAACCATACGCGACGGCCCCTCGACGCCTTCGAACGCCGGCTGAAACGCTCCGGCGTTACGCTGCTGGCCCGGGCCTGAGGTCAGATGCATCCACGAGCCAGCGGTGGTCATCACCCTGAGACACGCCCGCTGAGCAGCGTCCCACCCCCACATCGGCGCGGCACGCGACGGAGCACACTCGAGCCACTACGGTACGGGTGTGAGTGCCGAAACTTCCCGGCCGGATCGCGTCCATCCGAACGTGATCCTGGCGGTCCTGTCGCTCGCGGGGCTCGCATACGCGGTGCTCAGCTCCGCGGTCATTCCGGCGCTGCCCTCGTTCCAGCACAGTCTGCACGCGAGCGAAACCGGCGTGGGCTGGCTGCTGACCGGGTTTCTGCTGTCCGCATCGGTCGGGACCTCGATCATCGGCCGCCTGGGAGACATCTATGGGAAGGAGCGCCTGCTCCTGTGGACCCTGCTCGTGCTCGCGGCCGGAACGCTGCTGGCGGCGGTCGCCCAGTCGCTGGAGGTGCTGATCGCCGCACGCGTTGTCCAGGGGGTGGCGGGCGGCATCTTCCCGCTGGCGTTCTCGATCACCCGGGATGAGTTTCCGCGCGACCGAGTAGCCGGCAGCATCGGCCTGATGTCCGCGATCCTGGGGATCGGTGCGGGCTTTGGGCTGGTGGTGGGCGCCCTGATCGATGAGCACCTCGGCTGGCACTGGCTGTTCTGGATCCCGCTCGCGCTCACCCTGCTGGCCGCCTATTGCACCTGGCGCTACATCCCCGAGTCTCCGGTGCGCGCGCCCGGGCGAGTGAACTGGCTGTCGGCCGTGCTGATGAGCACCGGCATATGCGCGGTGTTGATCGCGATCGCGCAGACGACCGTGTGGGGCTGGGGCGGCGCCAAGACGCTGGGGCTATTCGCGCTCGGACTGTCGTTCTGCGGGCTGTGGGTGTTTGTCGAGGTCCACAGCCGGGTGCCGCTGGTGGACATGAAGATGATGCGGATCCGCGGCGTGTGGACCACCAACCTGGCCGGCTTCCTGCTGGGCGCTGGGCTGTACTCGTCGTTCATCGTGTTCCCGCAGTTCGCTCAGCTGCCCAAAAGCACCGGGTTCGGGTTTGGAGCGTCGGTCGTCGTCTCGAGCCTCTACCTGCTCCCCGCAGCCGCCGCGATGGGGGTACTCGGCACGATGGCCGGCCGCGTCGCGCGCCGGTACGGATCGAAGACGGGGCTGGTCGTCGGCGCGGGGGTCTCCGCTGCCGGATTCGGTTATGCGGCGCTCGCCCATCAGCATCCCTATGAGATGCTGATCACGGCGACCCTGCTCGGGATCGGGATCGGGCTGGCCTTCTCGGCGCTCGGAAACCTGATCGTGCAGGCAGTCCCGCCGACGCAGACCGGAGTGGCAACCGGCATGAACACGGTGATGCGCACGCTCGGCGGGCCCTCGGGGGCCAGTTGGCGGCGACCTTCATCGCCCACAACACCGCGCACGGCCTGCCGACGGTCACCGGTTTCACCGAGAGCTACGTGATGGCCACCGCGTTCCTGTTGGTGTGCGTGCTGGCAGGCCTGCTGGTCCCCAAGACGCGCCCGTCCTCGTACCCGGCGGACGATCCCGAGACGGACCACGAGGCGCCACGCCTGGACTCGGGCCTGCCGGCAGAAGCGGATCTCGCCTCGTCGGCCTCCGACGCGTGAGGACGGGCGACGCCGCCGCTCCCAGTCTCGTATGGGTCCGAGGGATCTCATTCCGGGTACGCCCGAGTCTTATGCCAGGTTCCTACCCGGGGCCGTCCCGGTCTTCCACTCGGGGCAACGGAGCCGGTAGAGCAGGAGGGGCGGGAGTACGCCGACCAGCAGCACACCGGCCAGCAGTGCCGACACGTACGCGGGTGTGCTCGCGTGCCCGAGCTGGCTCGGCGGAAACAGCCCGACGATGCACGCCGCCAGCGAAGCCAGCGCCCCGATCAGGCAGATTGTCATCAGAGCGGGCGCTCGATAGCCGCGCGGATGGTTGGGCTGGTGTCGGCGCAGACGGGTCGCCGCGACGAACATCAGCACGTACATGATCAGATAGACCTCCGTCGCCAGCGCGGCGAACACCCAGTACGCGCGCGACACGGTCGGCACCAGCGCGTACAGCAGCCCGATTGCGGTGATCACGATCCCCTGTGCGACGAGGATCCGCAGCTGCACCCCGTTCGCGTTGACCCGCTGGAAATACCGCGGCAGGTAACCCCGCTCGCGGGCGATCCGCACCAGTCCCGTGGACGGGCCGCCCAGCCAATCCAATAGGCCGCTGATCGAGGCGACGACGAGCCCGATCGCGACCACCGGCTCGAGAAACGCAACGCCGAAGTGGTGCAACAAGCTCCTGAAGGCCTGCATCACGCCGGCCGTGAGGCCGATGTGCTGCGACGGCACGGCGACCGAGATCGCGAGCGTCGGCGGGATGAACACGAGCAGGACCAGGATCACCGCGAGCAGGATCGCCTTGGGAAACTCGCGCCGTGCGTCTCTGAGCTCGTCGACGTGAACGGCGTTGACCTCGACCCCGGCGTAGGTGAAAAAGCCATTGACGATCAGCACGATGCTCGGGATCCCATGCCAGGGCGGCAGCACGTGATGCGCGTTAAGCGGCGCCGCCGAATGGTTCCCCTGAATCAAGTAGATCCCCCCCAGCACAACGAGCAAAAGACCCGGGATCAGCGTGCCGATGACTATCCCCCACGACGCGAGCTTGTCGGCGGCGACCAAGCCCCGGGCAGCTACCAGCACGGACGCCCAGAACAGGACAATGTCACCACGGTTAGGTACACGCCGCTGTGCGCCAGGCCAGGCGCAAAGACGTACGACAGGGTGCTCGCGACGTACGCCAGCACCGCCGGGTAGTAGAAAGTGGTCTGCGCGAACTGGCACCACACCGCCGCGAAGCCCATCGCGGGCGAGATCCCCTCGCTGACCCAGTTATAGACACCCCCCTCCCAGCCCGACGCGAGCTCGGCTGACACCAACGAGGCCGGCACCAAAAACACAATCGCGGGCAGGACGTAGAGCGCGACCGACGCCAGCCCGAACACCGCCATCGCCGGGGCGGAACCCAGGTCCCCTACCGACCCCACCGTCAGCAACGCCAACGCAAACCACGTCAGACGCCCCCTGCGCGAAACCCGAGCACGGACGCGGGACCAGGACCAGGACGACCCCGAAACGGACCGCTCGTGGTTATAGGTCAACCTCCTGTTGCTGGTCGCCCCGGCACGGCACGCGCATCATGCTGGACGAAGGAGAGCTCAGGACCTGCGGCCAATACCGCGCGCGCGAAATCGAGATCTCCCCATGAGCTTCACCGGCGCGCTGGCGTCTATCTCACGGACTCCGTGGACGAGCTGGTCAAAGGGGCCACTCGCGACGACGGCTTCAACCAACCGGTTGGCTTCGCTCCTTGACAAAAGAAACGAGGGCCTCGGCATCCTTTCGGTTGATCCAGACGATCTTCAGCTTCAAGTCTCCGACTTGCAGGGGTTTGCCTTGGCGATCGACCGGGATCGAGCCCAGCGGATGCTTCTCACCGGCGCTTACGTCCAGGGGGACCAAGCCGGTGACGGCGACGGTTGCGGCGCCAAGCTCACCGCGTCGCATCCTCGTGGCCTGCGGAAACACGTACAGGTTGCGGTCGGTCGCCATCACCGCGAACCTCGCGTACCTGGCCCCAAGCGGAAGCTCGCCTACGGGTTCTCCGTCACGCTGGCGCTTTCGCGCGTCCTTCAACGCGTCCCGATCGGCGGCCGCCTCCGCGAGGAATACACGCTCGATCCGCTCGCCCGGCTCGAGCGCCTCCTGAGCATGCTCGATCGCCGAGCGCTTGCTGACTTCGGTCATGACTCGAAGGCTATCCGCACCTCCTTTCTCGGCGCGAAGACGTCTGGAGCTCGCTCCCGTTTGCGCTTACCGGCTCGGCCTCGAACTGGCGCGAGGACACGAGCCGGCGCTTAGAGATATGGTGGCCTTTGAGTAGACCGCCGACCAACCCCAGTGTGCTGGTAGCTACTTGACCGGAGTCTGGTCGAGCTTGAGGGCGGCGGAGTTGATGCAGTAGCGGTCGCAACCGTTGGGGCCGTCGTTGAAGACGTGGCCCAGGTGGCCGCCGCAGCTGGCGCACGTCACCTCGACGCGGCGCATGAAGAGGCTGCGATCCTCGTGCAGCTCGACGTTGGCGGCGTTGGCCGGATCGGTGAAGCTCGGCCAACCGGTGCCCGAGTCGAACTTGGTGTCCGAGGAGAAGAGCTCCGCGTCGCAGGCGGCGCAGCGGTACGTGCCGTCCTCCTTCGTGTGGACGTAAGTGCCGGTGAAGGGGCGCTCGGTGCCCTTGCGGCGAAGCACCTTGTAGGCGTCCGGCGTCAGCTCCTGGCGCCACTGCTCGTCGGTCTTCTCGATGCGATTGGTCATCGTGCTCCTTTCGTGGTCCATGTATCTCATTAGACCCGGTCCGCGCCGAAACGGTTCATCGCCCGCGACGGCGCCGGAACGGTCTGCGAATCTTTTCCATCGATGACCGGGTCACACGACCGATGAACCCTCTCTGGCACCAGCTGCGCTTCCGGCGCGACCACCGGTGGACGCCGCCGCACATGTCTGCCTACCTCGACTCCGATCTGTCGGCCTCGGCCCGGGCGCGGGTCGAGCGCCACACGGCCGAGTGCCGCGAGTGCCGCGGCGTCCTCGACGACCTTCGGCGCATGCTCGCGCTGCTCCATAGCGCGCCGCCGCTCGCCGACGTGCCGGCGATCGCCGGCGCCGTGCTGGGGCGGCTGCATGAACCAGCCGACCGCTGATCACTCCGACGAGCGCACCCTGATCGCGCGGTCCCGTGCCGGCGACGAGGGTGCCTTCGCGCAGCTCGTGACCGAGCACTCGGCCCGCGTGTACGGCGCTCTGCGGCGGTTCGGATTGGACCGCCAGGAGGCCGACGAGGTCGCGCAGGAGGTCTTCCTGCGGGCGTGGAGGGGCCTGGCGCGGTTCGAGGAGCGCTCCCAGTTCTCGACCTGGCTGTACCGGATCGCGTTCAACGAGGCCCAACGGCGACTCGCCCGGCGCCCGCCGCCGGCGGCGTTCAGCCAGCCCGGCGACGACGACGCGGTTGCCGCGCTACCGGACGCGACCGGTGCACGCCCCCAGGCCCGAACCCTCGACCGCGAGTTCGAGCGAATGCTCGAGCGGGCGCTGGCTGAATTGCCCGCCGACCTGCGCGCCGCCGTCGTCCTGCGCGACCTCGAAGGGCTCTCGACCGACGAGGCCGCGGCGGTCGCGGGCGTCCGGCAGGCGGCGTTCAAGAGCCGCCTCCATCGCGGCCGAATGCAGCTCCGTGCCCTGCTCGAACCGTACCTCCGGCTCGAGCAGGCGTCCTGACTGACGGTTAACGAGGGCCGGTCACCGACCGCGGCGCGCGAGGAAATCGGCCTCGGCTCGCCCGAGTGGGGTTGCCGGGGCGTCAGCGTGCAGGTATTCCGCCGCGATGGCCCCCCAATCTGCGCCCGCCCGGAGGTTCTGGAGCACGATCGCAACGACGCCGTGCATCCGGCGAATCAGGATCGATTCGGGCGGAACCGTGAACTGGTTGACCTGGGCTCTGATCGCACTCCGCTGCGCGCTGTCGGGTCGCTCACGGTCGCGGCCGCGATGCTCCTGCCTGTTCGAGAATCGACGTTGCCCAGGCACCGCGTACCACTTGATCGCCCGTCGCATAAGTCTGAGCGCGAACTCGGCTTCGACCGCGTCCGCCCGATCCGCGGGCAGATAGCCCCCAGCGACGAGGGCGTTTTTCAGGTCCTCGGCGTCTTTGTCGCGGACGGCGACCGCGATCGCTGCCTCCGCGGCCACGCGGCCCGCGTCGACGCTGCGAACCAACCCGAAGTCAAGAAAACAGATCCGTCCGCCTGAACGGAGCAGGTAGTTCCCGGGGTGAGGGTCGCCGAGAGCGATCCGATCGCGGTAGAGAAGGCCAAAGTAGAACCTGAAGACGATCTCCCCATACCGATCGCGCTCCGCCTCATCGGCCCGGCGCACTACTTCAAACCGTTCTCCCTCGACGTACTCCGAAACCAGGACGCGGCGAGTGGAAAGGTCCGTGTAGACACGCGGCACGTAGATGAACGGATGGCCCCGCATCAGTCGCTCGATGCGCCGTTGGTTCTGCGCCTCAAGCTCATAGTCGAGCTCCTCCTCGATTCGCTCGCGCATCTCCGAGGCCAGCGCCTTGCCATCCAGGCCCGGGGCCAGACGCTTCAGGATCGGCACCAACAGCATCGCGTTGCGTAGATCGGTCTCGACCGCCTCGGCGACCCCCGGATACTGCACCTTCACGGCGACGTCGTCACCGTCGACCGTGGTCGCTCGATGGACTTGGCCGATCGAGGCAGCGGCAAACGCCCGCTCGTCGAAGTCTGAGAACACGTTGCCGAGTGGCCCGCCCAGCTCCCTCCGTAGCAGCTTCTCGAGGCGCGCAAACGGCACCGGCGGGATGCCGTCGCGGAGGGTCGCGAGCTTGCGCTGCAGCTCGTCTTGCTGCTCCTCAGGAAGTCCCTCCAACTCGATCATCGAGATCATCTGCCCGACCTTCATCGCCGCACCACGCATCCGGCCAAGCTGGTCGATGAGTTCCTCCACCAACGCGGCAGTGCGTTCCTTCTCGGCCGCCGCAGCGCGCTCGGGCGTGCGCACCCGATTGGCAGCTCGCATCCCGGCCCACCGCACGCCCTGCCCAGTTACCAACCCGCCGATTCGCGCCGTCCGCGAGACCCGGCCGGACGGCAGCTTCTTCGCTTCAGGCGGTTGGTCCTCGGCACGTGCAGCCATAAGCCGAGGCTAGCGGCGGCGGTTAAGTTGGCGCGGCTGGGGTGACGCGGTAGAGCCGGGCGCCGTGCGCTGGGACTTCGGCGGCGATCGCGCCAGCTTCGGTGCTGGTAATGCATGTCCAAAGATCGCGGACCCGGAGTGCGCTGGCGGCCGGGAGTCCGACGTCGGTGGTGTCGACCTCGATCGGTTGCTGCTGTGTGCCTCGGTTCAGCAGGGCGACGGCTTTGGCTCCGCCGAAGAGTGGCTTGACCCACATCTCTATGTCTCGGTCGCTGTCGCGTGAGCTGGGGATGCCCTGGATGCCGAGCGGGTCCTGATCGATGGCGATAACGTCGGGGTTGCTCAGCATCGCTACCGTCTCCGACGACAGCGCGCGCACGTCGGCGCCGATCACCAGCGGGGCCGCCACGACTGCCCACATCGTCAGCTGCGCCTGAGCCTCTACGGGGCTTATTCCGAGCTCGGGGACAATGTAGTCGGGATCGTTGAAATGCCCCGGGCCGGCGGACTCCGGGTGGCGGGCGTTCGCGTCGAGGTTGCGCAGCACGTTTTCGAACGTGACGTCTCTGATAAAGCCGATGTCGGTATCGGTGCGCCAGCTCTCGGCGATCTGCGACGCCCACTCGTGGGTGGCGTAGGCGGAGCGCTCGAGTGGTGGGTAGCCGTCGCCGACTTGGCCGGGCCGCCAGAAGTTGCAGACGTTGACCACCATGGACCGGCTACTTGAGTTGGCGCGGATAGCTCCGACGAACTCGCTGTAGACCGAGCGGGGGTCCAGGTGCTGCTGACCACCGCCGCAAAAGTCAATCTTGACGGCGTCGAACCCCCACGCCGCGAATCGATCGGCGTCCTGCTGGTAGTGGCCGAGGCTGCCGACCCCCTTGCCGTCAGAGCCAGACGTTCCGGCGTCGGTGTAGATGCCTGCCAGGAGCCCCATCGCATGCAAAAGTTCGGTCAACCAGCGAAGCCCATGAGGCCATTGGTCATCAGCGACGATCAGCTCGCCGTTCGCGCCACGCGCGCCAGACGCCCAGCCGTAGTCCAGCCACACGATCCTGTAGCCGGCGCTAGCGAGACCCCTGTCGACCAACGCTTGCGCGACGCTGACGATCGTCTGCTCGTCGAAGGTTCCGCCGATCCCGTAATAGGTGTTCCAGCCCATGTACGGGGTTATCGCCAGCGGCACGAGCAGAGCATGACGCCCCGTGGACGCATGAGGTGCGTAGCGGATAGCTCTATGCCATCTTGCCGTCGTCGCGCAGCTTCTGGGCCTGGTGGAGGTTTTGGAGTTTCCCGAGTGCCTGGTGTTCGACCTGGCGAATTCGCTCACGGGTGACGTTGAACGTGCGCCCGACCTCGTCAAGTGTCCGCGGGCGCTGGTCGCCGAGGCCGTAGCGCAGCTCGAGCACGCGCCGCTCGCGGTAGGAGAGGTTCTCGAGCGCCTCGCGCAGCGCCTCGTTGTTGAGGGTCTCCACGGCGCGCTCGTAGGGAGATTCGGCTTGCTCGTCGGCGATCATCTGGCCGAACTCGGCCTGCTCTCCGTCACCGACCGGCTTCTCGAGCGAGATCGGCGCCTGCGCGGACCGCCTGATCGATTCGACCTCATGGGGCTCGATCCCCGTGACCTCGGCGATCTCGTCGACGCTCGGCTCGCGGCCCAGACCGGTCACCAGCTTGCGCTGGGCACGACCGATCTGGTTGAGCTTCTCGACGATGTGGACCGGGATCCGGATCGTGCGCGCCTTGTCCGCGAGCGAACGCGCGATCGCCTGGCGGATCCACCAGGTGGCGTAGGTCGAGAACTTGAACCCCCTGCGGTGGTCGAACTTCTCCGTCGCGCGAACGAGACCGAGCGTGCCCTCCTGGATCAGGTCGAGGAATGGCAGCCCCTGGTTGCGGTAGTTCTTCGCGATCGAGACCACAAGCCGCAGGTTCGACTCGACCATCTTCTGCTTTGCCTCGAACGAGCCGCGCTCGATCCGCTTCGCGAGATCAACCTCCTCGCGAGCCGTCAGCAGGCTCACCTTGCCGATCCCCTTGAGGAACAGCTGGAGACCGTCGGTCGTCCCGTCCGGCTCCAGGTTCAGCGGAGGCTTGCGGCGGATCCGTTTCTCAGGCACGCGGTCGATGATCAGGCTGGGCGCGGCGGCCGGGTCGATCTCCTCGATCAGCTCGATCTCAGAGCGCTCAAACAGGCCGTGCAACTCCTCGATTTCGGTGTCCTCGAGGCCAAGCTCGGCCGTGGCGGTGGCGATCTCGGCGTGCGTGAGGACGCCGATTTGGAGCCCGCGTGCGATCAGATCCTTGACCTCTTCGAGCTCCTGAAGATCGGCACCTGACATCTCGTCGCGTCTCGCGTCCGGTCTTTGGCTCAAGGGGCGCTCACGACAGCGCGTGACTCGGCGACCAGGGATACCTCGACCGTGATGCTCGCGTGGGCGCCACCCTCCGAGGCGTGGCCGTCCTCATCACTAGGAGTCGATCCCATTTCACTGCGCGCCCGCCGATCCAAGCCCACTACCAGTCGTAGGTTCGTTCTCGCCATTATCTTCACGCCTTCCCATCCCTCTGTTGGGACCGCGCGCAAAGGAAGAGGGCGAGAACCCCGCGCGTCTAAGCTGATCGGGACGAAGCCAACGGGCCGGTGGGACAACCCCCGCAGAAGTACGGCACCGGCCCCGCAGTCAAAACCAGTAGCCCACGCCTCTCGCCTCGTGACGCACAATGCGTCGTTGGTGGCATACGGGCTTGGGTAGAGTCCGGGCCGCAGGGCCAGCTCACCTCCGACTGTACTCCGATTCGGGCCAGTTACGGGCGAAGACGTCAAATCCTGCTCGGACTTCTCCGCTAGTGTCGTGAGTCGTTAATCCGTCCGCAGTAGCGGGTGATGGATTCGAGTATTTGGTCGGTGGTCTTGGTCCAGACGTAGGGTCGTGGGTTCTCGTTCCAGGTTTCGATCCAGGTGCGGATGTCGTCGTTGAGCTGACGGACCGAGCGGTGGGCGCCGCGTTTGAGCTTCTTATTGGTCAGCTCTGCGAACCAGCGCTCGACGAGGTTCAGCCACGAGGAGCTGGTGGGGGTGAAGTGCAGAACGAACCGCGGGTGGGCGGCAAGCCATTTCTGGATCGCAGGCGTCTTGTGGGTCGAGGCGTTGTCGAGGATCAGGTGCACGTCGAGGTTCGGCGGAACCTCCCGATCAAGCGTGGTCAAAAACTTCTTGAACTCAATCGCGCGGTGACGGGAGTGCAGCGATCCGATCACCTTGCCGGTCGTGATGTCCAGCGCGGCGTAGAGGCTCGACGTGCCCGAGCGCTTGTAGTCGTGCGTCGCGCGCTGTGGTGTTCCGGGAGCATCGGCAGGATCGGCGCGGTCCGGTCGAGCGCCTGGATCTGGCTCTTCTCATCCACGCACAGAACCACCGCCCGCTCAGGCGGATCGAGGTACAGACCGACCAGGTCACGGACCTTGTCGATGAACTGCGGGTCCTTGGAGAGCTTCCACGTCTCCTGACGGTGCGGCTGCAGACCAAACGCCCTCCAGATCCGCGACACCGCCGACTGCGAGAGCCCGACCTCGGCCGCCATCGACCGGGTCGACCAGTGCGTCGCGTCTATCGGGGTGGACTCCAGCGTCTTGACGATCACCTCTTCAACCCGCGCGTCAGTGACCGTCCGCGGCCGGCCAGGACGGGGCTCATCGAGCAGCCCATCCAGCCGATCGGACGCAAACCGGTTGCGCCATTTACGAACGGTCGCGTGGTCGAGCGAGAGCCGCTCCGCGATCTCCGTGTTCTTCAAACCCTCACCAGCAGCAAGCACGAAAATGCGCATGGCGCGCTCCCCGCCAGCGGACGAGCCGGGCTCCCCGTCCACTATGCCCGCGCCGGAATCAGCACGCCCCTGTCTGCAACCGGTGGCCGTTCGCGGTCCTCCTGCGACCGCTTCAGCGCGGATGACAACGTCGTCACCCGTCGGGCGCGATAACGGCCGTCCCGGCAAGAGTCGAGTTCTGACAGCATTATTTTCCCTGGTAGACCGGCTTTCGGCCTTCCACCTCTGCGTTCCGGCCTTCGAGGAAGTCCTGTGTGCGGAACAGGGCTCCAAACTGCGCGTCGAGTTTTGACAGTGCCTCTGCTTCGGTGTGATCAATCGCCAGGTGAGCGGACGCCAATGAGGTCTTTATGCCAAGCGGACCGCAATCGGCAATTTTCTTCGCAGTTCGAATGCCAGCCTCCAGCGCTTCCTTGGCATCCGGAGCTACCTTCTGCACCTCGCCCATGCGGTATGCGTCTCTTCGGCGCTCCAGTGATCTCCGGTCAGGATGTAGCGCATCGCGTTCCCCCAGCCGACTTCTCGCGGGAACCGGATGGTCGCTCCTCCTCCGGGAAAGCGTCCATGACTGTTCTCGTCCTGGCCGAAGCGGGTGTCGGCTGAAGCAATACGGATGTCGGCGACAAGATGGAGCTCATGGGCCATATTCCAGGTATCGCCATGCGTTACGACGATTAGAGGCTTGGTGATCCGCGGGGCGCGCCTTGCGAGAGGGTCGATCGTGCCAGTGCTCGCGATCCAAGGCTTGCCCGTCCCGGCGAGCGACTTGAATCCGTCGACATCGATCCCTCTTGAAAAGCTCTCGCCGTGGCCAAACAGAATCGCGGCGCGCAGCGACGGGTCGTGGTCATATTGGTAATACGCCTCGGCCAGTTTTTCGAAAGTCTCAGGATCAATGCGGTTCTGGATGTAAGGACGATTGATGCCCAAAAGGACGAGCTCCCCGCGGCGCTCGATGGTCAGCTTTGCTCCGGAACTGAACGGCACGTCCTGAAGCGTTGTGGCCGGGGTGTCAGCCTTTTGTTGTGCACCCCGAGCGTCCGGGCGAGTCATGTAGCCCATCTCCTTTCGTTTGATCGGAAGTTGCGCAAGCCGGCTCGTGGGTGAATGGCTGTGCCGAGACCCAGCGGCACCGGCACAACCAGGCCAGAGCAAACAGCGTCGTGCCACGTCACCGTCTCCGTGACAGCGGAGCTCATCCTCGGATCATCCGCCTTTCGGGAGGCTTGCGCGCGTACCCACCAGCGCCACGTCCCGCTTGCGCAAGGACTTGTGGAGCCGTGGAGAGCTGAACCTGATTTGCGTAATTCCATAGCCGGAGTGACCCGCGCCACGGACTCAGCCACGGCCGGGACTTTACTTAAGTATTTACTTCTGCTATGCTGGTTGACGTAAGCAAATCATAGGAGTAAAAGATGGAATCCAATCCAAACTCAACCAGCACGAAGTACCAGCAGGTCACGGTCGATGTGCCCGAGGATCGAATCGCGGAGTTCCATGCGTTCTTCGGTCGTTTCCTCGCCGGCCACTCGGGTCGGGGACGCAGAGGCCGCTACGGCAGGCCGCAACGTCACGCCCATGGCCGGGGCTGCGCCGCTCGCCGCGAGGCAACTGAGCGCGGCGAGGCGACCGAGCAGCAGGGCGGGACCAGCGAGGTCTGATGGCCGACAAGGAGGTCACGGTTGCCGTCCCTGAGGCGCGCGTGGCGGAGTTCTACTCGTGGTTCGGGGCCTTCCTGGCGGCCGAGCCCGGGACCCCGCCCCCGTTGCGGGGACGGGGACACCGCGGCCCGCGCGGATCGTGGGATCACCGTGAGGCCCGTGCCTGGTCGGCAGAAGATGCCGACCAGGCCGCCTGGCTGTACGCCAAGCTCGCACCGCCGGCGCGCGAGCTGTTTGACCTACTCGCGGGCGCGCCGGGAGAGCGCTTCGCCGGTGAGAGCATCGCGAAGCGCCTTGGGCTTGGGAAGGGTGCCCATGGGCTCGCGGGCATTCTCGCCTGGCCGGGGCGCTACAGCCGCCACCTGGGCCGGGTGCTTCCGATCGCGACCACCGGCCGTGCCGACGGCGGCACCGACTACTACATGGAGCCGGACGTCGCCACACTGTTCGCCGCGGCACGCAACCAACCACGCCCGGCGCGCCACAGTGGGCGTCGTCGGCGAGCCCCGCAATAGCACCGTGTCTGTGCCGCTCTTACTCCGGCACCGACGGACGGGCTCCCGGGCACGTTTGCTGCTCTGGTGTTAGCTTCGGCGTAGACAGATCATCGCCAAGACGTGGTGTGACGGTCGGCTAAATGAGCTCAACCGACGACAGCGACGAGATCAACGCACTGCTCGCGAATATTGCGCAGAGCGCAAACGCACTCGGCGAGCCGGGTGCGCCGGTCACCCTCGACTACTTTGGCGACCTCGAGTGCCCCTTCTGTAGGGATTTCTCGCTCGACGTTCTGCCCTCGATCATTCAGCGGTGGGTGCGTACGGACACGTTGCGAATTGCGTATCGCGCGCTGCAGACGGCGACGCGCGATCCGGACGTGTTCTTGGCGCAGCAGGTTGCCGCACTGGCGGCAGGCAAGCAGAACAAGGCGTGGCACTTCGTCGAGACGTTCTACGCCGAGCAGGGCGAGGAGGGCTCAGGCTACGTCACCGAGACGTACCTGGAGGGGATCGCGAGTCAGATCCCGCACGTCGACCTCGGCCGGTGGGCAACCGACCGCAAGGACCCGGAGCTAGCCAAGGAAATCGCCAGCGACGCGGAGGTGGCCGGGAACGCTCGTATCACCGGAACCCCGTCGTTCCTGCTCGGTGCGAGTGGAGGCGAGATGAGAACGTTCTCCCCAACCGATCTGACGTCGTTCGACACGGCGATCGAAGGGCTCGCGGGGGCTTAGGAAAGGGCCTGGGACAGTCGCCCCGGCTCGGACGCGGGCCTTGATCAGCCCCTACTCTCTCGGCACTCGCCGGCCTCCCGGAGCTATTTCTCCCCCCAGCGGCCGTCTCCGTGATCGCGCGGTGAGCGGTCGCCGTAGAAGCTCCTTGAAAGCGCCAGTATCTTCGCCTCGGTCAGGTCCTCATCATCGGTCTCGATCGACCCGACGATCCGTTTCATCAGGTCATGGTCGTGTTGTGCCAGGTACTGCATGAACTGCAGAATCCCGTTGCTGTGACCCTTGCCGTTGCCGATGATGAGTATCTCGGCCGCAGGCCTGAGCGCCTCGGCCAGCTCGGCGTACCACGATTCCTCGATCCTGCCGTACCAGCCCTCGGGACTGCCGGCCTTGTGGTGCATCGTTCGCAGCCTGCCGCGCGGGTCCTCCGGCACGATCCTCTTCGGCGCGCCGTCCGTTGCATCGGTCGGGTAGATGTCGGCGCCGTGGTAGCTGATCACCAGGATCGCGTGACCCCTGGGCTGCGTCCCGGCCGGCTCTGCGCTCACGTCTAGTCGCTCGCGCAGCCCCGCGGCGGTGATGCCGGCGGCGCCGAGCATGCGCCTGAGGTCGACGACCATCTGCTCGCCGACATCTTTCCCACTCGGCCGGTGCAGCGTCTCGGTCTCGCCGCCGACAGCAACCTTGACCTTGCCGTTGTGCTCCTCGCTCACCTCGCCGATTGCCTCCAGCAAGGAGAGGACGTCACGCCACTCGATGTTGTGGCTGACAGGGTGCGAGAGGATCGCCTCCGCCGTCCTGCGATGGTGGTGGTCGAGGTGGGTGGTGTCAATCATGAGGACTCAAGGAGCTGCTCGGTGGGCAGCATCGCCTAAAGCTCGAGTTCGTGCGGGACGTGCATTCATCCAGCCCGTCCAGAGCCTACCGCCGACGACCCGGCGGACCACGGTTGGCTGCTACCCGGTTCGCCCATCGTTCGCATGCCCGGTGTTGTCGATCACCGCCGGCACGCGCGGGACTCGACGCGCGAGCCTCGAATCAAGCCATAGAACCAGTTTGTCCCACCCCCGAGGGACAAGTGCGAGTGGCCTGAGGGGCGACAGGGGCCGCACGGGCCCGATCCTTTGCGGCCTGTCGGCAGGCTTGGTCGGGACCCCGGTCGCGGAGATCGTGCTGATGTCAATCGCGTAGCTCATCTGAGGATCGAGCATGTCGTGCGTGACGATTTGTCCGCGCGCGATCGAGTCGACGACGACCGTCTTCGTCAGCGGCGCCTCGTTCGCAGCTTTCGCCGTGAGGACCAACCGGTCGATCGGATCTAGTGCCTTCGTGAAGTCGAAGCGCAATTTGAGCCCGGCCTTCGATCGCCGCACACCGATCGGGGGTCCGATAGCAATCGGGCGCTTCTCATGTGTAATCGCGTGATCGGCCAATAGCTCGGGCTTCCCCCACGCGCCATGCGTGATTGGACCTCCGGGGCTATCACCATCCAGTGGCGGTAAACGCGGAAGCGTGCCACCCCATATGCCACGCCACTGCACCCAAGTCGGACGGTTTTCATCGTCAAGGATCACGAGCTGTTGGCGGACTCGGCGACCATTTCCGTCGGCCGCATCCCAGGAAAGCGGGAGGTAATCGTCATTGAGCTTCACATGCGTGCGCTGCAGCCCCGGCTCGAAGTATGAAGCGTGGCTTCCGCGGCCTGGAAACACGATTGGACAATCGTAAGTTGGATCGCGAGAGCCGTCTGCGTACTTTGCTTGCTCAGCATATGCGTGCTGCGCGTACACCGCTGTGATCGGAACCCCGTCACGCGCGAGAAACTGCACCATCTCCCAGTCTCCCTCGTGAAGGTCGAACCGACCGCCGAACTGAGCATCGTTGTAGAGGTAGAAGTACCAGTACTGCAGCCAGACTTCGCCCTCAAGGTTGCTCACGCTTTTACCGTTGGCTCCGACTGCCCGCCCGTAGACGAAGTTGCGAACACGAGGATCGAGATCGCGCTCGAGCCGGCGGTAATCCCCGATCCTGTCGACGAACGGATCGGGACCCTGCAAGTAAAAAGCAAGGTGATCGCCTCTCATGAAATGCATCTTGTTCGGGTACACGTCAGGACCAAGAAATTGGGCGCTCAGTCCGGAGTCGTGTGTCGCGATCACCGCCTCTTTCGTTTGCGTCGAATCGACATCGCGCATAAGACGAAAGCTGACGTTGTCAGCCATGGCGCGCACATCGTGTGCGAAGAACGCCTCGTGCGAATCAAACCGCACTACCGGCTGCAAGTTCGTCAACAGCGTTTTCGGGTCCAACTAGCTCCTGCGCTCTCGATCAGGTCATCAGTCCGGCGGCGATCAGGCCGTCCGGGGTGTCCGCGCCGCGGGCGAGCGGGGCGACCTCGACCGGGCCGGGTCTTAGTTTTTCACACGCCCGTCAGCCCGTCTCCACGGCGCGCCGAGACGGTAATGTCCACGGGACGGTGGACGAGGGATATCCGATCGCCTACGAAGTGCTCGAGAGCGGCGTTCCCGTCTATGCCTCCGGCGGGGAGCAGGTCGGCACGGTCGACCACGTCATCGCGGCGGAGGAAAAGGACATTTTCCACGGGATCGTGATCCGCGCTGAGCGCTCCCGGCGGTTCGTCGCCGCCGATCAGATCGTCTCGCTCCACGAGCGGGGGGTTGACCTGGGGATCGATGCAGCCGAGGCCGGGACGCTACCGGAGCCCGGCGGCGCGGCGCCAGCCTGGCGTGTTCACGAGCCAGGGGTCAAGCCGAGCCGTTGGAAGGAGATGGTCAGCTTCTTGGGCGGTAAGGGGCGGCATCGAGGAGAGTGGGACCGGGAGGAGTGAACGCGCTCCGGCCCGGCTGAGTCTCTGCTGCGCGACTGTTAGGCCGCAACGAGCGCGACGTTGACGAACGCAGAGCGGTGATGCCAGCAGCTAGGATCCAGAGGCCGGACAGGCCTCCAGTCACGGCGCCTGCCCCGGGGGCGAAGACGGCTACCAGTCCAATGAGGACGAAGCCGACCCCCAGCACGGCCGCGAGACGGGTAAAGATCGCGGGCAGCACCGGCCTCCCGGTGGCGAGCACGGCGGCGAGGGCGATGTAGATAGGGGCGGCCACGATCGGGAACACTTGGGCGAAGTGGGCCATCAGGTCATACGCCGCGCGGGCACTGCCCGGCTGCCCGTGGGCGGCCGTACTGGCCCAAGTGAAGGTGAACACCATCTCGGCGAGCACGCGGCCGACGAGCACCGCGCAACCGAGCAGCAGGATGCGGCCGGGCAGCCGCTGCCGTTGCCGGACCAGTGCGCCAGCGCGAGCAGGAACACCACGCACAGCAGCGCCCCCGTGCCCTGGAGCCAGCCCCCGATGCTGAGCAGCAGGTGGTAATCGGCGCCAACGGCCACGATCCTTCCGGTGGAGGGCGTGCCGCCGTTATAGGTCAGCGAGCCCAGGCGCGGCACGAGAGCCGGGACGCCGAAATACAGCCCCAGCAGTAACGGACCGGCCACGCCGCAACCGGCCAGCCATCGCCCGGACCGATCCCGTGGGATTTCCGTGGCCCGGGTCCCGTCCGGAGCTGCTTGAGCTTCGGTCCGGCCGGATGATCGCGGGACTGCCCCGGCGACCTTTGTCGGTTTGTTCATCTCAAGCCTGTGCAACTTCATCGGTCCCTTCCTTTTCGCCGCTCAAATGGCTAGGCTTCTCTATGTGGAAAAGAAGCTTGCTGACAAAGATACCATGCGACAAAGGAAACTGTCAAGCCGCGCCGAGCTGGTGGGCGCCGCGCTGGGCGCGATCCGCCGGCTCGGCACCGAGGTCGACGGGCTCGACCAGCGGGCCGCAAACCGCTTCGGGATCACTCGCACCGACCTGCACCTCATCGACAGGCTGCGCAGCGACGGACCGCAGACCCCCTCCCAGCTGGCGCGCTCGGTCGGTCTGACCAGCGGCGGCCTGTCGATCGCGCTCGAGCGCCTCGAGCGCATCGGCTACATCCACCGCTCACCCCATCCCGATGACCGGCGCAGCGTGCTGGTGGAAGCGACGGAGGCGATCGTCCCCCTCGAGGACGAAGTCTTCGGGCCCCTGATCCAACAGATGATGTCGCTGCTTGACACCTACGGCGACCGCGAGCTCACCACGGTCCGCGAGTTCCTCGACCGCGCCGCCGCCGTCATCAGCCAATCCGGCCCCGGCGGCTCGCCCGCCCCCGAACCCACGGGCCCGCAAACGCCCAGAAGGGCCGCAGGCCGACCCCGGCGCCCGGGCCCTCCCTAAGGCTCACGCCGTCATCGCCATCTGGGGAACGAGGGCCTTTGAGTACCTCCCTGCCCGAACAGACCCCTGCGCTGAGGAGCGTGAAATCCGCCTCGCCCCGCTGCCGGACCTGAGGGTGGGGATAGGGTTTAGGAGGATGAGCGCCGCGTTGCAGCGTCACGACCTCGGACTCACGTGGATCGAGCACAGCAGGATGTCGCGCACCGCGCACGCGCTACTGAGCGATGGACGAGTCTGGCTGATTGACCCGTTCGAGGATGAGGCTGCCCTGCAGACGGCGTCGTCTTTAGGGCCGCCGGCGGGTGTCTTGCAGCTACTCGATCGCCACAACCGCGACTGCCAGACGATCGCCACTCGCCTGGGCGTACCGCTGCTGCGCCTACCGGAGCGGGTACCCGACACGCCGTTCGAGGTCGTGCCGGTCCTCTCCCGCAGGGGTTGGAGAGAGGTCGCACTGTGGTGGCCACAGACCCGCGCACTGATCATCGCCGAGGCGATCGGCACGGCGCCGGCGTTCGCGCTGGGCCGCCGGGCGGGCGTGCATCCCATGTTGCGCCTGACGCCGCCGCGCTCACAGCTCTCCGGCCATGAGCCCTCGATGCTGCTCGTCGGCCACGGTAGAACTCTCGAGTCCGAAGCAGCCGCGGCGCTCGGCGACGCCCTCGCTCGCTCACAGTCAGACATACCCCGGTTGCTCGTCAGGCTGCCCGGGCTGATGCTCGGGCAGAAGTAGCACTCTAGCCAAGGTCGTTAGGTTATTTGCCCAACGCGGCGCAGCCGAGATAAGGTCGCATGGTTATTAGCGTGCCGATGTTGGCGCTATTTCCGTGTCCGCACCGAGGCGCAAGGGGCGACGATGGTGGTTCGTAGCCAGAAAGGAATCGTGGCAATGACGAGGGCATTGCGCGTCGTATCAGCGGGGTTTGTGGTGGCGCTGTTGATCGGGGTGGTTTCGGCGATCGCCTGCGAGCGCCAATCGGCTTCACCGAGTGAGCCTCTCGCCGGCGAAGTTCTAGTGCACTCGGCGCCGAGCAGACCTATTCGGTGCCAGCTGGAGTCGGCGCTTTGAAGGTCAAGGCGATCGGGGCGGCTGGAGCTGCCAGTAGTGATGCGTTCGGCGGACCTGCTGGGTCTGGTGGGCAGGGAGCGGTCGTTGGCGCGTGGGTGCGGCTCCCGCGGGCGACTAGCACCGTGTATGTCGAGGTTGGTTGCGCCGGCGCGACTCGGGGTCCGGGGCGGCTTCAACGGCGGCGGCGACGGGAACGGCACTGCCAATGGCGGCGGTGGTGGCGGTGCATCTGACGTGAGGCTTGATCCCATGAGCACCCCGCTTACCACGAGCGACACCCGGCTCGTGGTGGCCGGCGGCGGGGGTGGTGGTGGTATCTGCTCGGACGCCGGTGGCGCCGCCGGGGACAGCAGCGTGACCGGGGCCGGCAACGGCGGCAACGGCAGCGCCAGCCCCTGTACCGGCGGGACTGCCGGCGACAACGGCGGGTTGGGCGGAAGCGCCGGCGGCGGATGCGGGAACCACCGACTAACGGGTGCGACAACGACGCGGGCTCGCTCGGCCAGGGCGGCTCGCTAAATACCGGCTGCGACCTCGGGGACCTCGGCGGTGCTGGCGGCGGCGGCTACTACGGCGGCGGTGCTGGCGGCGACGGCGGCGGCGACGCCGGCGGCGGTGGAGGGGCCGGCTCGAGCTTCTGGATCTCTGGCGCCACGCATACCTCGATGGGCATGAACACGAAAAGCCTCGCGCCAAGGGTTGTGATTAACCCCGCATGCCTAGTACCCAAGCTCGAAGGCAAGACCCTCGCCAAAGCCAAGGACGCGCTCACCACGCTCACTGCGCGTTGGGGAAAGTGACGAAAAAGACCTCGTCGCGCAAACCCGGAATCGTGCTCTTGCAGAACCCCAAGCCGGCCACGATCCTGACCATCGGATCGAAGGTAGCGGTGGTCGTGTCCAAAACCTAGGTGAAAAGCGACCGATCGCTCACAACCCAGTTTCCTCTTTGAGACCCGCAAGGCGATCTAGTACGCGCCATCGCGGGCGCTGAGGGCAAAGGTCGCGCTAACGGCCCCCGCGACAAGAGGAAGCGCTCGCATTGAAGCGGTGACGAGCGATCATTTGCGGGTGGGCGCAGGTACACCCAGGGTGCTGAGAAGGCATTTGCGGCGAGCGGTCATCAGCGTGGTCCTGTTGGCTGCCGGTTCAGCCGGGTGTGGGACTCTCTCCACCTCCCCTGCCGCCGGGACCTTCACGCCCAGGACGCCCCACGTCCTAACTGTCGCCATGTCGGGGTATCCCACGCCGGGGTTCTGGGAGGGCACCCCCCAGCATCCGACCGGCGGGTTTGAATTCGAGCTGGCACGGGCGATGGCCCAGCGCTTTGGTTTGAGGTCTGTGCGCATCGTGGTCAAGCATTTCCACCAGATCGTCGCCGGAGACCTGGGCGGCGCGGACCTAGCACTCGATCTGGTTACGCCGACGTCCGAGCGCGAGCAGCACCTTCAGTTCTCGACTCCGTATCTCACCGACGCGCCAACCGTGGTCGTACGCAGCGGAACCCCGATCCCCGACCTCGACACCGCGCAGGCTCTCAGATGGGGAGCGACCCGCGCGACTGTCTTCATCGGCGACATCAGGAAATGGATCGACCCGGATCTTCCCGTCCGGATCTTCGATCAGGAGACGCAGATGATGGCCGCCCTTGACCGAGGAACGGTCGACGCCGTGCTCGAGGACCTACCGGCCGCGGTTGCGACCGCCAGAGAGTCCCACGGCAAGCTCGAGGCCGCGGCGCAGCTTCCGTTCAAGGAGACCATCGCCGCCGCGCTGCCCAAGAACTCGAGCAACGAGCAGGCCGTCAGCTCGGCAATCCGTGCGTTCACCGCCGACGGCACCATCGACCGCTTGCTTAAGAAGTGGGTGGGCCCTGCGGCCGCCACTGCCCAAACCTCGATCCCGCTGCTGCACACGACCCTCTAATGCCAACCAAGGCTGCGTCGCTATCCCTCGCCTCGCTCACGGTCAAGACACCGACCGGGCCAGCGTGGGAGTTCCTGATCCTGTTTTTGGTGGTCATCTTCGGCCCGCCGCTCGTTCGAAAAGCGAAGGTGCCCGGGATCATCGGCCTCATCGTTGGCGGCTTTGCGATCGGCCCATACGGCCTGGACCTGATCGGGGCCGGGAACACGACGGTGCCCGAACTGGGACAGCTAGGGCTGCTGTACCTCATGTTCGTGGCGGGCGTAGAGCTCGACCTGGCTCTGGTCCGAGTGCACCGCCGCGCGGTGGTGACGTTTGGCGCGATCACGTTCGCGCTCCCGATGCTGTTGGGCACCGCGATCGGCTTTGCGATGAGCTGGTCGGCGCCCGCCGCGCTCCTGCTCGGCGCCCTGCTCGCCTCCCACACCCTCCTCCTCTACCCGACCGTGCGCGAGGCCGGCCTCTCCACCGACGTTGGCGTGGCGACCGCGGTCGGCGCGACGGTGCTTACAGATACAGCGGCGCTCATCGTCCTTGCCGCGGTATCGGGGACACAGCTCGCGGGAGGCTCGGCGGGCTCCATCGCTCTTCAGATCGTGGTTGGTCTGACGGTGCTCATCGTATTCTCGCTTGGCCTTCTGCCGCGGCTCGCGCGCCTGGCGTTCCGCTACGTCGGGACGGACCGAGTCGTCCGCTACCTGCTCGCGATCGCCTCATTTCTGGCGGCCGGGACACTGGCCGAGAGCTTCGGGATCGAGCCCATCGTCGGGGCCTTTTTTGCGGGACTGGCTCTTAACCGGCTCGTACCCAACGAGGGACCGCTGATGGAGCGGATCGACTTCTTTGGGTCGGCGGTGTTCGTGCCGATCTTTCTCGTCTCGGTCGGCATGCTGCTGGACCCCAAGGTCATGATTGAGGCTGAGACGCTGAAGCTCGCTGGCCTGTTCATCGTCGCGAGCATGGGCGGCAAGGCTCTCGCTTCCTTGTTCGCGCGTTGGACCATGGGCTTCTCAACGCCTCAAGCGGGGTTGATGCTTGGCCTGACCATTCCACAGGCTGCTGCCACGCTGGCAGCCACCGTTGTGGGGTTCAACATCGGCCTATTCGACGAATCCGTCGTGAACGCCGCGCTCGTGCTGATACTTGTCTCAATCGTCGTGGGGACGCTGATCGTCGAGGGCACGAAGGTCCGCGTCCCGGTCCCTGCCGTGGCGACTAAGCAGTTGGGAGCGCGCATCCTCGTCACCGTCGAGGACCCCGGTCAGGCGCCGCTCGGATTCGCGATCGGTGCCCGCATCGCGGCGCCTGACAGCGGCATCGTCCGCGGGGTACTGGCGAGCTCGCCCGGCGATGCGCAGACGCGTGCCAAGCTCCTCGCACAGCTCAGCGCGGCTGGATTCGCTGCCGGAGTCGACACCGAGCCCCGGCTGATGGTGCACAGTGCGCTTGCCGAGGGGATCCTGAACGAGGCGCTCGCCGAGCAGGCGTCGCTCGTCCTTATCGGCCAACGCTCTGCGGAGGCTGCATCGGCGCTTGGCACCTCCGCCGAGGCTGTCGCCGCGGCCACACCAATCCCCGTCGCCATCCTCATGGGAGACCTCAGCAACATCAAAGAGGTGCAGCTAATCCGGACCGATGACGGCCGCCGGGGGCCCGCGGCGGCGAGCGCTGCGCGCCTCGCGGGAGAGATCGCGGCGCGGGTGGGCGGGTCCAGCGTGGTCGCGCGCACTCCGGACGGCCCAGGCTGGGCGGCTCACCTTCGGCCCGGACAACTGTGCGTCGCGCCAGCGACGTCGTGGCAGCTCCTGGCGGCCTCTGAGCCACCAAACGGTGCCGCAATCGTTGTGACCCTGGAGTCGGGAGCGCAGGCGCAGCCCGACGGCGGTCGCCAGCCGGAGTGAGACGAATCGCGATAGCTGACCGCCGCCAGCTCTCGGATGCTCTTCGGCGAGGCCCGCTCGGCCACGCGGCGCGGCTCACTCATCATGTGTCGCGACGGCGATGAGCGACACGCGGACGACCCACAGCGAGATGCCGGCCGAGCTCAGCCCGCGACGGCTTCGCCGCAGGCTGCTCGAGTTCGCGGCGGTCGGGGTGGTCGTCGTCGTCTTGATCGTGTTGGGTCCGGGGCTTGGGAGCCTGCGCAGCGAGCTGCGCCACGCCTCGCCGGGCTGGCTTGTGGCGGCGGTGGCCTTGGAGGTCCTGTCGGCCCTTTCCTATGTGCTGATTTTCCGCGTGGTGTTCTGTCGACGGATGACCTGGAAGCTCAGCTACCAGATCGCCATGTCTGAACAGGGCGCGAATTCGGTGCTATCGGTGAGCGGCGCCGGAGGCCTCGCCCTGGGAGCTTGGGCATTGCGCCGAGGCGGCATGAGCACTGAGTACATCGGCCGGCGAACCGTCGCCTTCTTCATCCTCACCAGCCTGGCCAACGTCGGCACGCTGATCGTCTTCGCGGCGTTATACGCGCTGGGCGTCCTTCACCACGACCGCAACCCCGCGTTCACCTACGCATTCGGCGCGGCCGCCCTGGTGGCCACGGCGATCGTCGTACTCGGTCTGCCACGCGTGAGCAAAGCAGCTCCTGTTCCGCCCAACGTAAGACTGGGAAAAATCGCCAGTGCCCGCCGATTTGCCCGTGACTCGCTCGGGCAGGGCGTCCGCGACGGACTGGTGATATTGCGAGAGCAGCCAACCGGCGTTCTCGTGGGCTCCCTCGGAACGATGGGATTCGACATCGCCGTCCTCGGGTTCACCTTTCGATCGCTTCATTACTCTCCCGCGCTCGGCGTGCTGGTCGTGGGCTACCTGATCGGACAACTGGGGGGAACCTTCCGATCCCGGGCGGGATCTTCGGACTGGACGGCGGATTGATCGGCGCCTTCGTCCTGTTTCACCAGCCACTTGCGACTACAACCGGTGCCGTACTCCTCTATCACGCCATTGCCCTGTGGGTGCCAGGGCTGCTGGGCACGATCGCATTCGTGCGGTTGCGGCGGATCCTGCGGCGTGAAGCGCAGCCCGCGGCAATGTGCATGCCGCTGGCCGAACCGATTGAGACGGTGCGGCTGCCTGCCGCCGTCGGCGGCGAGACGTCGTAACGCGTCCGGCGTCAACCGCCTCAGCGGTGCTTCTTCGGGTCCGCCATGGACCGTCCCTCGAGCCGATCACGGCAGCACATGCACCCCGCGAGCGCGGCTGTCGGCGGTAGGATCGCTGCAACGTCAAGCCTACGGAGGTGAGCGATGGACCGGGTGGAGCGCAAGTCCTTTGAGGCGCCCGATGAGGTGCGCCCGATGGCAGACAAGGGTCGCGTCGAGATCGTCAGCATCGGCGACGGCATCGTCGGTAGGGCGACGTTCGAGCCAGGTTGGCGCTGGTCCGAGCACGTCAAGCCGATCGCCGGCACGGACAGTTGCCAGGCGGCCCACCTCGGATACGTGGTCTCGGGACGCCAGAAGATCCGGATGGACGACGGCACGGAGCTCGAGTTCGGCGCGGGCGACGTTGTCGCGATTCCGGCCGGTCACGACGGCTGGGTCGTTGGCGATGACCCCTGCGTCGTGATCGACTTCGCCGGCATGGGGGAGTACGCCAAAGCCGGATAGCGGACGCATCCTGCGGCGACGCCGGCTCCGGTGCGCGCGCCGAGGATCGGAACCGTGGGCTCGGCGTCGTCGCCGCGAAGCGAGGAGCTCGGAGACAACGATCTCCTAGGCGTTGTCTAGTTCGGATCGCGCGGTTGAACTCGGCGTGCGCGATATGTATGTTGGCGGCATGAGTCATACCGTTCATGAGGGCGAGCATTCGCACACTCACGGAGTTGGCTGCGGTCATACCGCGGTGCGACACGACGACCACGTCGACTACCTGCACGAAGGTCATCTCCATCACCCCCATGAAGGACACGTCGACGAGCACGCGATCGGGATCGATGCTGCACATCCGGGCGGGCACACCGAGCCTGCAGACTGCGATCCACGACATTCGCATAGCTCGAGCTGTGGGCATGAGGCCGTGCCGCACGGAGATCACGTCGACTTCCTGGTCGACGGACGGCTCCATCATCCCCACGCCGGCCACTGCGACGATCACGGCCCGCTCGTGACGAGCTAGCGAACGCGCTGAGCGCCCGGCTCGTGGGCCGGGGCTCGAGGCCGTCGCCCCCGCGCCGTCTGCGTTTGTGCCGTCGCCGAGTGTTAGCAGCGGGCGTCTCGGGAAGGCTCATTCGCGGTGATCACGTGGTGACGGATTCATCTGACGCTGCTCGGTACTCCGATGTGCCACAGATTCCCGCGTCTGCGGGCGCGCTGATCAGCGACGAGCACGGCCGGCTGTTGATCCTGAAACCGACGTACAAGAAGGGTTGGACAATCCCAGGTGGTCAGATCGAACCCCAAGACGAGTCGCCGTGGGAAGCCTGTCGTCGTGAAACCTTCGAGGAATGTGGTCTCCGGGTCGAGCACGCGCGTCTAGCCTGCGTCGACTTCCTACGCGCGAAGCAAAGCCGGCCGGGCGGCGTCCGGTTCCTGTTCGACTGTGGTGCGCTTGACGCTGCGAAGCTGCGCGAGATCGCGCTCGACGGACACGAGATCGAGCGACACCGCTTTGTGGAGCTCGCTGAGGCGCTAGAGCTTCTGAGCGGACCGCTCCGGCGGCGCGTCTCGGCGGTTGCCGGACAGACGAGGTGCCTGTACCTCGAGGAAGGGCGTCCGGTGCCAGGCGTCGGGCGCTGATCGTCCTCGGCTGACTGCGCGAGTCGGCCGTGGCCCTGGAGGTCTGACACCGGGAGCCACGCGCGCCGGGTGGCCGCGTCAGCTGGATCCGTCCGCAGTCCCGCTCGCCCGGCGCCTGCCTGTGATCAACAGCCGAAAGAAATTGATGAACCCGAGCAGCACCAGCACGAGTGACACCTTCTCGAGTCGCCTGTGGCCCTCTTCCGTCAGCCTTCGCGGCGGCGGGTAGCCGACCCGTGCGATCGTGGCCGAGAGCCATCCCCCCCACCAGCCCGCGGCACTGAGCCGAAGCATGTCCCAATTCTTGGTGTCCAGCAGGCGGCGGCCCGTCGCGAGCAGGGCCGCCCATACGACGGCGCACCCGATGCTGTACCCCGTGTACGTGTTGAGGCGCGATCTGACGGATGTCAACGTCGGCGGTGTCAACTCAGGATGGGGCGTCCAGTCCGGCCAGAGCTCGAGCTTACGCCGCTGATGGTCTCCTGAGAAGGGCTCCGGCGAGCCCAGGCCCGCGGTGGAGCATCGCCGGGGTCGAGTTTTCTGCCCCGAGAGGTGCCGCCGAGGCTCGTGGGGCTCGCTCGGAAAGCCGGCGCCGATCCACCGAGAGAGGCAGCCACCGCCGACGCGACAAGAGCGGTGGACCCACCAGTGGACGAGAGCGCGACGAGTGAAGCAGCGCTCTGGCCGCTACCCGCGCACCTAACGGCTCCCCGAATGTACCGCCACGCACGCCGGCCACCGACCCTTTCGACTCCCACGCGAACACCGCTTGGATCCCGTGACAGGACATCCGCTGGCGACGCCGAAAAGCACTGCCGATGGAAACCTCGGGACAGATTCCCACGCCCCCGCCGGGCGACGCCGTTCCCCCGAGCGGTGGCCACGACTACCCGCTGACCTTCTCGGTCGACTATCCCGACCGCAGCCTCGACCGACTCAGCACCGCGTTGCGGATCTTCACGATCATTCCAATCGCGATCCTCGCCGCAACGATCGAGGGCGGCAGCTTCGGAGCCAGCACCGGCGGGAGGGGGGTCAGCTACGCCGGCGGCGGCATTGGGATCCTCGTCATCCCCGTGCTGTTGATGCTGTTGTTTCGCAAAAAGTACCCGCGCTGGTGGTACGACTGGAACCTACAGCTGACTCGCTTCACCAACCGGATTGCCGTCTACTTCCTGCTCATGGACGACCGCTATCCCTCCACCGACGAGGAGCAGGCTGTCCGCTTGAGGTTCGCTTATCCCGACGCCGAACAGGACCTCAGCCGCGGCCTACCGCTTGTCAAGTGGCTGCTAGCCATCCCCCACTACATCGTGCTGGTCTTCCTCACGATCGGTGCGTTCTTAGCTGCGATCTGCGCCTGGTTTGCGATCCTCTTCACGGGCCGCTACCCCCGCTCTCTGTTCGATTTCATCGAGGGCGTAATCCGCTGGCACAACCGCGTCGGGGCCTACGCGTTTCTTCTGATCACCGACCGCTACCCGCCGTTCAGTCTGCAGCCCTGACGATCGGGCGGGGTTATCGACCCAACGGTGCTTCCGACATGTGCTTGTAGTCCTGCGCTGCATGGCAGCCGTTTCCGGCTCGCCCCGGATGCCGCGCGGAGGGAGACTTGCCCAGGGCTAGGTGGCTTCGTATTCGTCGTGACGTCGCAGCCATAGAGGCTTGGAGGGGTCCTCGTTGCGTCCCTTGGGCGTGCGATCGAGCAGCCCGTAGAAGGCCATCGCGGGCTCCACACCGCGGGCTGTCGTGACGTAGGTCCGATAAACGGTCCCGTTCGCCAACGCATGGACGCTGAGGCCAGGTCCCTCCGAGACGTATCCCGCGGCATCCGTGCCGCACATGCGCGCGTTTTGCCGCACGGTGAGCGGGATCTCGCCCTGAAGAAACGGCCTCAGCTCCTCCGCGGTGTAAAGGAAACCGAGGTCCCGGTTGAAGTCGCTGCCGCCGCTCGAGACCCAGTCGATGGCCCAGCCCATCCTTTCCCTGTAGGCGAGGAGCTTCTCAAGCGGCGCGCGGGAAGCGAGTAGGAGCGTGGTATCCCTCGCCTTGAGGTGGGCGACCTGGGGAGCAAGCGTGTCCGCGATCGAGGAACAGACCGGGCAGCCTGCCGTCCAATCGGGTCCGAACATGAAGTGGTAGACGATCAGCTGGGAGCGGCCGTCGAAAAGGTCCACGAAGGTCTTCGGGCCGACCTCGGTGTCGAACCGATAGTCCTTGTCGACCGGCACCCACGGCAAGTCGCGCCTCTTCCTCCCGAGTTCGTCGCTGCGACGAGTGAGCTCCTTCTCCTCTCTCAGCAGCTCGTCGCGCTCCGCTTGCCATTCCTCCCGGGTGCCGATTCTGTGCTCTGTCATCGCGATGCCACCTCCTGTTTAGATCGGCGGGCCAGCATGACACGATCAGAGCTCCGCGATCCGTCGCTCAAGGAAGCGCCGCCCGCGCCGCGAGCGTGACAGCGCGAGCGCCCGCTCCAACGCTTCGCGCGCCTCATCGGTCCGGCCGAGCCGGCGGAGGAGCTCCGCGCGCGTCGAGTGGAGATATTGGTAGTCGTCAAGCTCTAGCTGCTCGACGATCTCGAGCGCCCGAGGAACGGAACCGGCCTGGGCGACCGCGACCGCGCGGTTCAGCTCGACCACCGGCGAGCGCGTGATCTGCGCGAGCCAAGCGCGGGCGAGCGTCGCATCGCGCGCCGCTCGCTCGCCCCGTCCCAAATCGGTGATCCCTGAGCTTCCGAAGACGGCGTCAGATCGCACGTAGGCGCCACGCGAAAAGAATCGCAGCAACCGAGGTGGCGACGTTCAGGCTCGAGACCCCGGGACGCATTGGGATCGCGACGCGATGATCAGCTCGCGCGAGCAGATCATCCGAGATGCCGTACCGCTCGGTTCCGAAGGCGAGGATCGCACGACGGGGCAGACGCTCCGGATCAAAGGGCTCCCCTAGCGGATCGACCGCGACCACGGGACGCTCTCCGAAGGACATCGAATCGATCCGGCTGACCGGAAGCGCAAAGTGCAAGCCGGCTGCCGCGCGGAGCGCGTCCGGATGCCATGGGTCCTGCGTGCCAGTCATGAGAACTCCAGCGACGTCCGCCGCGGCCGCTACCCGTACACACGCGCCCATGTTCTGAAGATTCCTCGGGTCTTCCAGCAGGACGATCGGTCGCGGCGTCGGGTCGAAAAGCAGCCCGGCCACGTCGATCTTGGGACGTTGGGCGATGCCCATGACCTCGGTTCGCGGCGGTCGCGGGGCTAGAACCGAAAAGACTTCGGCAGAAACGATCTCGAGCTCCGCGGCGAGCGCAGCCTGCAGCTCGGGCGCGAGAGCCGCTGCAAGTTCCCTCAGCTCGGCCTCGTTCGTGCCGACAAGAGCGTCCAACGTCGCGCCGAAGCGCAGCGCATGTTTCACCGCATGGAATCCCTCCAAGACAGCGAGATGCGAATCACGTCGGGCGGCTCGAAACTCCCGAGCGATCCGCGGAAGTTGCACGACTGCCATACGCCTTAGACCGAGTCTAAGAGTCGGTGCCCCTTTCGAAGACCGGATCAGTCGTTTCGCTTGTCATCGCTCTCGGGTCGACGAATTCGACGCCGAGTGGGCCCACCGCCGATACCTGGGTGACGTACTCACCCGACCGCGCCCAGTGGAAGTGAGGAGTGTGGCCGGGCAGAAGGATCACGGCGCCGGGCGCATATGGCTCGAGCTTCTCGCTGTCGAAGCGTTCGCCCAGTCCGATATAGAAAATGCCGGAGATGACCGTGTAGACGCGATCCTCCGGGTGCCAATGCGGCGGCAGCTTCGCACCGGGACGCACCCTCACCCTGACCGTATACAGGCCGGGCTCGCTCGGATTTCCCTGCAACACGGCCAGGTTGGCAGCGCCTGGGAACGCCGGGTACGGCTTCCAGTCGACGTCCTCTTGCCGGACCGACCCAAAGCCGGCCCGCTCTGCTTGTTTGGTCTCGGTCATCCGTGAACCTCCTCATTTCGTTGCCACAACCGGCATTTGAGATCTCGGCGGAAAGCCGCATCTCACTGTCCCGCCGACTGACCACCGTCGATGTGCAAGATCTCGCCGGTGACGAAGCTCGCCCGTTCCAGGTACAGGATTCCATCGACGACGTCGGCGATCTCGCCCATCCGCCCCAGGGGGTGCAACGCGGCGAAGTTCTCATACGACGACGGTTCGACCATCGGCGTCTTGATGACACCCAGGGAGACGGCGTTCACCCGGACTCCGCGAGATGCGTATTCGATCGCTAACGAGCGGGTCGCAGCGACCAGTCCCCCCTTTGTAAGCGAGGTAAGCGCGGAGGGCCGCGTGTGGTCGGCGTGATCGACCAGACTGCTGCTGATGCACACCACGTGGCCACTGCCCTGCGCGACCATCTGCCGAACAGCACGCTGAGTGATGTCAAAGAACCCGGTCAGGTTCACCGCCGTGATCGCCGCGTAGTCCTCAGGGGTGTAGTCCGTGAAGGCCTTCTCGATGTAGATCCCGGCGTTGTTGATCAGGCTGTCGATCCGTCCAAAGCGCTCGAGTGCCTGCTCCACCACGCGTTGGCCGGTCTCAGCCTGCGTAATGTCACCCTGCACGGTGAAGAAGTCAGCCTCGTCGGAGGGAGGAATGGAAAGTGATGTTCCGACGACGGCGTACCCGAGGTCGCGGAACGCCTGCACGAGGGCCGCGCCGATGCCTCGCTCGGCACCAGTAATGATCGCGACGCTCTGCAGCTCATCACTCGAATGCTTCGAGGAGGAATGCGATGCGGTGAGCCGGTCTTCGGGTGCCATGCGTGACTCCTGTTAGCGGGGGCGAGGATCTGGTGTGCGGACCGGAGGTCAGCGCCTCCGGTCACGAGCGGAAAAAAGTCAGAAGATCGGGGTTGATCGTCGCGGCCTGCGTGGTGATCATGCCGTGCGGGAATCCCGCGTACGTCTTCAGCGTTCCGTTCTGCAGGAGCTTGGCGGTCAGTGGTCCCGCGTCGGCGTAGGGAACGATCTGGTCGTCGTCGCCGTGCATTACTAGGACCGGCACCGTGATCTTCTTGAGGTCCTCCGTGAAATCGGTCTGGGAGAAGGCGACGATGCCGTCGTAGTGAGCCTTGGCTCCGCCCATCATGCCCTCGCGCCACCAGTTCTCGATGATCGCTTCCGACGGTTCCACCCCGGGCCGGTTAAAGCCGTAGAAGGGCCCCGACGCCAGGCTTCGATAGAAGACCGACCGATTGGCGGCGAGCTGGGCCTGGAGGTCGTCGAACGCGCTCTTCGGCGTCCCGCCCGGGTTTGAGTCGGTCTGCACCATCAGCGGCGGCACAGCGCTGATCAGCGCCGCTTTCGCGACACGGCTCTCACCGTGCCGGGCGATGTAGCGCACGACTTCGCCGCCCCCGGTCGAGTGCCCGACGTGAATGGCATCGTGGAGATCGAGATGGTCCGTCACCGCCGCCAGGTCGTCGGCGTAGTGGTCCATGTCGTGGCCGTCGCTGGTCTGGGTAGAGCGGCCGTGTCCGCGGCGGTCATGAGCGACGACGCGATAGCCGTTCTGCAGGAAAAACAGCATCTGGGTGTCCCAATCGTCTGCCGAAAGCGGCCAGCCATGGCTGAACACGATCGTCTGGCCCGACCCCCAATCCTTATAGAAGATCTCCGTGCCGTCGCTCGTGGTGATCGTGCCCATGCGTCGCTTCCTCCGTTTGCCAGGGGTTGACGGGAAATGCGAATTGTCCAGGAGTGGGCTCCGCGCCGCAGGATCGCCTGGCGAGCCACCAATCGCGCCCGTGAGAACCCGGCGTCGACCCTCGTCGTTCACTCTCCGCTGGGCCGGTGGCGCACACTTCTCTTCGGGGTCCGACGCGGCGACGGCTGCGCCGATGCGCGGCGCAGCCGACAGCGGCCCGGGCGACCGGCTGTGCAATGCGCACGTGTATCCCTCACGAACCCGCTTTACGTCGTCTACGGTTGCTTCAACATCTTCTAGGCGGCGCGGCCAGCCTCGTCGTGCTGCCGGCCGCGGTCTCGCGGGCATAAATCACCCGGAGCACCCCGACGCAACCCCTAGGAAAATGGGCGCGTTGACTGACACCATCGACACGGTTGAGCGGGAGCTCCGGCGCCGACGCGCGGCCGTGGCCGACGCGTGGAACCTGGATGACGCAACGGTGCTGATCGGCGCCGGCGATCCGCTCCGGCGCCCCGGTCGCGACGATGTCACCTATCGCTTCGAGGCGCATTCCGAGTACTACTACCTGACCGACCGCAACCGTCCCGGCGGGGTGCTGGCGTTTGACCAGACCGAGGGGTGGGTCGATTTTCTCGCGCCGGTCACGACCAGCGACCGCCTCTGGTCGGGAGCGCCCGCGGGGGAGCCGGACGGGCCGACTACAGACGAACTCGAGGGCTGGCTTGCTCGGCGGCCGGGAAGGCCGAGCGTTTGGCTTGGCAGCGCGCCTCGCGACGCTCGGTCCGACGACGACTTGGCCGAGGAGCTCCGTTTCGGTCTTGCCGGCGTTCGACGCCGCAAGGACGAGGTCGAGCTCGACCGCATGCGGGCCGCGCAACGGGCCACCAGCGCTGCATTTGCCGCCGCGGTGCCCCTGCTACGCGAAGGGGTCAGTGAGCGGGAGGTGCAGATCGAGCTCGAGGCTGAGGCGTTTCGCCACGGAGCCGAGGCGATGGCGTACGACACGATCGTCGGCGGGGGGCCGAATTCGGCGGTGCTGCATTTCGAGCCCGGCCCGCGTCGGTTCCGCCCGGGCGAACTGGTGCTGATCGATGCGGGCGCGCAATACCTCGGCTACGCCAGCGACATCACCCGGACATATCCGGTCGGCGACCGCCTCGAGCCCGCGCAGCAGGAGCTCCACGCGGTGGTCCACCGCGCACAGCGCGCCGCGATCGACCTCTGCCGCGCCGGCGTGGAGTGGCGCGACGTCCACCTAGCCGCCGCCGTGACGATCGCCGAGGGCCTCACCGCCCTTGGGCTCCTGCGCGGAGAGCCGGAATCGCTCGTGGAGTCCGGCGCGGTGTGGCTCTTCTTCCCCCACGGAATCGGCCACCTCGTCGGCCTCGGCGTGCGCGATGCCGGTGCAACACCGCTGCGCCAACGCCGAGATGACCCCAAGCCCTACCCCAACCTGCGCATCGACCTACCGCTCGAGCCGGACATGGTCGTCACCGTGGAACCAGGCGTCTACTTCGTGCCTGCGCTCCTGACGGACCCGGAGCAACGCCGGCAGCATCGCGACCAGGTGGCGTGGGACCGGGTGGACAGCATGCTCGGCTCCGGCGGCATCCGCATCGAGGACAACGTCCTCATCACCCCCCAGGGACACGAGGTCATAACCGCGGACGTCCCGCTCCTGGGCTGACAGCCTCCACCTACGCGGGAGCCGGACGCCCACTCAATCCACGACGCCGTGGTCTAGCGAAGGCCGTAGCCGGTGCCCGGCCCCGAGGGCACGTAGTAGTACTGGAACGGGGCGGTGACTCGACCCCCGCCGCCGGTCTGGCCGGAGGCGGCGCCTCCCCCGCCGAGCGACTGGACACTCGCTGACATGAACCGGGCGAGGAGCAGCATCAGCACGACCACGACCACGACCACCGCGAGCAATGCGGACGAAAAGGGCCGGTGGCCACCACGGCGTGGCACAGGAGGCGGCATTGCGGCCCTGGAGGCTGCAGGTAGCGGACTCCGCGACCGAAAGCGCTGCGGGCTCTCGCCCGCCGCGACGGGACGCCTAGTCGGGCGCGCCTTGGGCCTCGGGCCCGGGAACCGTTCGTTGAGGCCGCCTCGGGCGAGCGTCTCACGAAGCGCTCGCTGCCATTCCCCGGCGGGTGGCCGGTTGGCCGCATCGGCACTGAGCGAGCGCGTCAGCAGCGAACGCAGCTCCGTGGGCACGCGGTGCAAATGAGTCCCGGGATCGCGCGCGTCGTGCGATCGAGCGAACAGGCGTAGCACGACGAGCCCTAGCTTGTAGGCGTCGGCTGCACGGGTCCGCGGCGGCTCGGAGAAGGGAGCCGGGATCTGCCAGTCGGCAGTCTCGACGGTCGCGAGCGCCTGGCGACCGTGGAAGACCATCGAGTCGCAGTCGATGAAGCAGACGGTCGGCTCGAAGCCCCGCCACCCTATGAGCACGTTGTTCGGAGCGATGTCGCTCGCGGCGATCCCGCTGCGGTGGAGGAAGGCCAGCGCTCCGCTTATCCGCTCGGCCACCTCGGTGCGCGCAGTCGTGTCAAGGCGGATGGGCAAGCCTCGCAGCAGCAGGTAATCGTCGCTCACCAGCAGGTGTTCGAGCGAGAGCAGGACGCGCTCGCGGCGGCCGCTGGGCATCAGGAAGGGGATCTCGAACCGGCCGCTGAGGTCGTGCATGGCGATGCCCACCGGCCCCTCGGCCGCCCAAACGAGCGCCGTCGGCCAGGCGGCTATCCAGTGCAGCTGCGCGCGGTGCTCGTCGGGGAGCGCGCGGCTCCACGCGATCATCTCCCCCAGCACGCCGACGGCTGCGACTGGCGGCGGGCGGCGGTAGAGCTTGACGACCACCGGGCCGCTGCCGGGCGCCGGAGGGACGCCCAGCGGCCGGTAAACCCGTCCCTGGCCGCCGGGACGACCGACCGGAACGAGCTCTCCCAGCTCTTCCAGTCGCACAGCCGGCTGATCACGGCGGCGCCCGGCGCCGGCGTGCCGATGCGGCTCGAGCGCGGTTGCGCTCATCGCTCTGCCTCGGGCCAGACGGCGACCAGGGTGCGGTCGTCGTCGTAGGTGCTGCGGCTGAAGTCGAGCAGCCGAGCGAAGTCGACGATGTCGGGAGGGTTGGAGAGCTCGCGGGCCAGGGTGCGCCCCACGTCGCCCTTGCCATCCGCGAGCGGGAGCGCGAGCCCGTCCGTACAGATCAGGAGGACCTCGTCTGGCCCCAATCGTCGCGCTTGCACTTGGCTCGGGCTGGTGTGGCGCGGGAGCGCGTGCACCCCGCCTCCGATCAATCCATCGATGTCGTCCTGCTCGCCGACGACGCGCTCGAACCTGCCTTCCGAGAGGACGAGCGTCGGCGAGTCCCCGATCGCGGCCGCCTGTAGGCGGCATACCAGTGGCTCCGCGTGCTCGTCGCTGCGCTCGTCGTCTGACTCATCCGGGCCGGCGCTGATCGCGGCAACGGCCAAGGTCGTGGCGAGTGACCCGGCGGCCTCCCCCACACCCGCGCTCGAGTCAGCGCGTTCGCGCCGGTGCTCCTCGATCAGCGCCCATGCCGCGTGGTTGAAGATCTCGCTCCAGTCGAGGTTGGCCGCCCCTGCGTCGAGTTGACGGACGGCTGCCGCCGCGGCCTGCCTTACGGCCAATGCCGCACCGAGATGTGACCGTGGCGCGGCCGAGACTCCGTCGGCCACCGCGACGATCAGGGTGCGTGTCGGGACGTGGAGGTGGAGGCAGAAGTCGTCCTGGCGGGGGCCTCCGAGATAGCGCTTGAACAGGCCCCGCACCGAGGCAGCCCTGGTCGTAAGGCCGAACGCGTCGCCGCCGTCGGCGACGGTGTCGGGCCTGTAGGGGTCAGCGATCGACAGGCGAGCGTTGACCGCGGGTGCGGGCTCGCCGATCGTCAGCGGTCCTCTAGCGAGGCGGCGTCGTCGCGCGGCCCCCGATCGGGGCTTTGTGGAACGCGGTCCGCGATCGATCAGCTCGACGCCGTCCCGCCGGTCGGACGATGCCATCGGCGCGAGCTAAACGAGCGGGGCGTCGAGTTGGACGAAGCCCTCGGGCTTCTCGAACTCGAGCGACCGCTCTCCGCGATCGAGACGTTCGGCCGAGGAGACCATCGAGTTGAGCATCGAAGCGGCGAACTCGGCGATTGCGCCGGCCGTCGAGACCCCTTCGCGCATCATGAAGGCGTGGCGGGGCGAACTCGCCAACTGTTGAATCACCTTCGGGTCTGCGTCGCCGACGCCGAACGCGAGCACGTTGGGCCGCTCTCTGAACGCCGGGTCCTTCAACTCGGTCAGCCGCTTCTGCCACTTGGACTCCCTCTCGGTGGGCTGGCCGTCCGAGAGGAAGAACACGCTCGGACGGTGGACCTGAAAGCCGCTCACCTTCAGTAGCGCGACGTCCGCCGGGATGGTTTGCCGTAGCGCCTCGAAAGCGCTCGCGTAACTCGTTCCGCGGCCGCGCGTCGAGAGCCTGGGCAGGATCAGGTCCTCGCTGAGCTCCGACAGCTCGAGCCGCGTCTCGGCCGTGTCCGCGAAGGTGATGATCCCGAACCGGACCTTCTTGCCGATCAGCGGGTGCTTGGCGACCTCATCGCGGAGGTCCACGAGCCCCTGGTTGACGGCCGCGATCGGATCGCCGCTCATCGAGTGGGACTCATCTCCGACGAAATACATCGGGAGAACCTGCCCGATCACCTGCCCCGCCGCTGGGGAGGGCGGCGAGGCGAGGTGAGCGGGCTCCGGAGCCGGCGCGCCCACGGGAGCGTATGTAGGGGCGCTCGCGGGATCCGGCGTGGCGGGTTGGAGGGGAGTCAGTGGTGTGGTGGAAGGCATCGAAAGTTTCATGGAGTGAATTTGACGAGCAAAGATCAGAATCGCCTTGGAGCGAGCCGAGAATTTGTGGGCATCGCGAGTGCGCTCTCACATCCCAACGGCGCCAAGCGATTCGAGATCCTCGATCGCCGCCGAGATCCGCTCGATCATCGTCAGGCTGACCTCGTCGGGCTGGAAGCTCGGCTGCAGACGCGAGCGCCCGATCGTGTACACCCAGGCGAAGTACGGATAGAACAGTGCCGCCCGGTAGGCCCGCCACGCTTCGTCCCACGCAGGCGGCTCGCCGCCGGCGGCCCGTAGACGGTCGAGGTAGAAGCCGAGCAGGTCGCCCTCCCAGGCGCGGCGGTCCTCGACCGCCAGGGCGCTAGCGACGAGGTAGCTGTAGTCGTAGGCCCAGGAGCCCTGAAGCCCAACCTGCCAATCGACGATGCCAACTCGTCGATCGGACGTGAGGTACGTGTTGGCGATGTGCAGATCGCCGTGGAGGTAGGTGCGTGTGCCCCGGCTGACGAGGTCCATCGAGCGACGCATCGCGTTATAGAGGTCGTCTTGGCGCCCGCGCAGGCCTCCAGGGATCACCGAATTGGCCCGCTCGGCCCCAATCTGCCTGCGGTCGGCCATTCCGATCAGAGCATCTATCAACCGCATCTGATCCGAGGGGGTTTTCAACCACCGCCACCGCGCGAGGCGCTCGCTCCCCCATAGAGCGCCGTGCCACGAGGCGACATCCGCCAAGAGGTATTCGATCCGGTCGCGCCCGACCCTTATCGCGGGATCCCAGAACGTCGCGCCGCGGCTTGAGACGACGTCCTCGATCAGCACGATCGAGCGCCACGAGCGCGCGTCGACGCCGCCGAAGTACCCGATCGGTGCCTCGATCTCCAGCAGCGGACGGACGTGGTTGTAAAAGCCTGGCTCGCCATACAGCAGCCCGCCCAGACCGAGCATGAGCCGCTGGGCGAGCGCCGTGGTGCACTTGGCGAAGAGCTCGGTTGGAAGCCGCGCCGCCACGCCGGCCTCGTTGTAGGTGAGCGCAAGCGCCCTTCGAGTCGTCGTCCCCACCCCGCCACCAACCGCCCTCACCGACGTCACCGCGGCGCCCGGCGTGCCGGAGCACAGGATCGCGGTCAGCCACTCGGCTCCGATCTCCTCAGGCGAGCGTGGCACCTGCTCGAGGCTCCGCGCACGCGCCGAGCGCGCGCGCTCGAACGCACCGGCAAGGAGTACCTGGGCGACGCGCTTGACCGCCCAAGCCTTAGTTGGAACCCGGTACGGCGGGACCGGCGTCCCCGATTGTCTGGGATGAGCTTCCAATACCGTCTCGCCACGATTCTGACCGGGGCACCCCCGCTAAGTTTGATCGTCGCCATGGCCCCGAACGATCGCCTTCCACGCCTCGACTGCGACCGCATGTATCTCGGCGGCGGCGGGCTCGAAACCACGATGATCTATCGCGAGGGCATCGACCTGCCGCACTTCGCCTCGTTCCTGCTGCTGCGTGACGACCGCGGTCGGGACGCTCTACGGCGCTACTACCGCGGCTATCTGCAGGTCGCACATCGGCACGGGCTTGGTTTCACGCTCGACACTCCGACGTGGAGGGCGAACGCGGACTGGGGTCAGCAGTCGGGCTATTCACCCCAGGAGCTGGCCGATGTCAATCGCGCCGCGGTCCGCTTCGTCGAGACGGTCCGCGTCGAACACGAGACCACCGAGACGCCGATCGCGTTGTGCGGGACGATTGGTCCGCGCGGCGACGCCTACCGCCCCGCGCGGGCCATGGCCGCGGCGGAGGCCGAGCGGTACCACTCGCCCCAGGTCGCGACCTTCCGCGAAGCCGGAGTGGATATGGTCAGCGCGTTCACGCTCGCCTACGCCGAGGAGGCGGTCGGGATAGTCAGAGCAGCCGACCAGCTGGGCGTGCCCGTGTCGATCTCGTTCACGCTGGAGACCGACGGGCGGCTGCCCAGTGGCGTAACGCTCAGTGAGGCGATCGACGAAGTCGATGCTGCGACACGAGGGGCGTGTGCATATTTCATGATCAACTGCGCCCATCCCGTTCACTTCGCGGCCGAGCTGGAGCGCGGCGGGCGCTGGATCGAGCGCCTCGGCGGCATCCGTGCCAATGCCTCGCGCAAGAGCCACGCCGAGCTCGATCGTGCCTCGACGCTTGACGCCGGCGAACCGGCCGAGCTGGGCGCTCACTACAAAGCGCTCAAGCCGCACACGAGGAACGTCCGCGTGCTTGGCGGTTGCTGCGGAACCGATCCCCGGCACGTCGCCAGCATCTGCGAGAACTGGCTCGACTGAGCGCGCGCCGACGAGCCTCCACTCCCGTCGCCCCATGTACCGTGTGCGCCGTGGAGAACGGGCGGCCCATCGGCGCGGAGACCGAGCTGCGGGAGATCATCGGGCATCCCAAGCGCGGCGCCACCGACAAGATCGTCGATCGGCTCAACGGCCTGACCAGGCAATTCATCGAGCGATCCCCGTTTGTCTGCGTCGCCACGGGCAGGCCCGAGGGCGGCCTGGACATCTCGCCCCGTGGCGATCCGCCGGGATTCGTGCGGATCCTCGACGAGCGCACGCTCCTGCTGCCCGATCGGCCCGGCAACCGAATCGCAGACACGCTTACGAACCTGCTGGAGGACCCCCGCATCGCGCTCCTCTTTCTCATCCCCGGCGTCGGCGACACGTTCCGCGTCAACGGTCGTGCAAGGATCGTCGATGACCCCGAGCTGCTCGCCCCGAGCGCGGTCGGGGGCAAGGTTCCCAGCCTGGGGCTCCTGATCTCCATCGAGGAGGCGTACACGCAGTGCTCGAAGGCGCTCATCCGCTCCGATCTGTGGAATCCCGAGCGCCACATCGACCGCTCCGAGCTCCCGAGCTCGGGCAAGATCCTGCGCTCGCTGACGGACGCAGAGTCCGACGGCTACGACCGCGAGCGCGCCGGGCGCTACGCCCGGCGTGAAGGGCTCTACTGAGCGGCGCTCGCCGCCACGGCTTCCACGAAGCGGTCGATGTCGGCGCTGTCGTTGTAGAGCACGATGCTCGCGCGGACCGCGCCGTCGGGGAGCGCGAAGCGCCGCATGAGCTCGTACGCATAGTTGTCGCCGTCCCAGACCGAGATGCCGCGGCCCGCGAGCAGGCGTGCGACTGCCGCGGGTGAGCGGCCGTCGACAAGAAACGAGATCGTCGGCGTACGCCGGCGCGCCGCGCCGAGCACGCGGACCCCATCGATCGCCGCGAGCCCCTCCAGCACGCGCGCGAGCAGCGCGCCCAAATGCTCTTCTATCGCGCCCATCGCGGCCAGCACCCGCTCGCGCCGGGTGCCGCCAGCTTCCGTCAGCCCTGCAAGCCAGTCGACCGCGGCGCTCACCCCGGCGAGCAGCTCAAACGCCGGGGTGCCGCGCTCGAAGCGCTCCGGCACCGAGTCCGGCGACGGAGCGAGCTTCGCGGGCCTGAGTTGCTCAAAGAGCTCCGGGCTGGCGACGACCGCGCCGGTATGAGGCCCGAACAGCTTGTACGTCGAGCACGCGTAGAAGTCGGCGCCGAACGCGGCGACGTCGACGGGGAGGTGCGGCGTCGCGTGGACTCCGTCGACGTAGGTGAGCGCGCCGGCCGCGTGGGCGCGGTCGCTGATCTCCCTCACTTCGGGCCTGGTCCCAATCGCGTTGGAGGCAGCGGTCACGGCGACCAGGCGAGTTCGCTCGCCGACTAAACTGTCGAACGCCTCGGGCGCGAGCTCCCCACTAGCGACGTCGAATTCCGCCCAGCGAACGGTCGCGCCGGTGCGCTCGGCGGCCAGCACCCAGGGGCGGATGTTGGCGTCGTGATCGAGCGAGGTGACCACCACCTCGTCGCCCCGGTGCCACGTCGCTGACAGGGCATCCGCCAGATGGAACGTGAGCGTCGTCATGTTCGGCCCCAGCACCACCCCGCGTGGCTCGCCTCCGACCAGGTCGGCGAGTGCGCGGCGCGCCGCCGCGACCGTCTCGCCGCTGCGCTCGCTGGCCTCGAACTCACCGTGGACGTTGGCCATCGAATAACGGGCGGCGTCGGCGACCGCTTCGACCACCGACCGAGGGACCAGCGTGCCCGCGGCGCCATCGAGCGCGACACGGCCTTCGGCGAGGCCCGGAAACTCTCGCCGGATGTCGTCGAGCGACCTCGCGAGCATTTCCGCCCAGCTATGCGGGCGCTCGGGCCGGCTCAAGCGGCTCGGTGACGCCGATCATGGAGTCGCGGGTGACGAGCCCGGCCAGCTCATCCTCACCCATCGCCTCGCTGCCGGCCGGGCGGCGCGGAATGACCAGGTAGCGCATGTCGGCCGTCGAGTCGAGCACGCGCAGCTCCACGGCCGGTCCGAGCTCCAGCCCGAACTCACGCAGGACGCCGCGCGGGTCAGACACGGCGCGCGACCGATAGGCCAGGCTCTTGTACCAGGCGGGCGGCGGCCCCAGCAGCGCGCGCGGGTAGCACGAGCACAGCGTGCACACGACGAGGTGATGGACGCGCTCGGTGTTCTCGACCGCGACCACGACGGGGGAAGGCCCTGGGTCGAGCCCGAGCTCGAGCGCGGCCTCGCGGGCGTCGGCGAGCAGCCGTGATCTGAAGTCCACATTCACCCAGGCTCGCGCGACGAGTCGCGCCCCATCGGCGGGAGTCCGTGACACCAGCCAGTCGATTCGGGCGCGCACGTCCTCGCGGGCGAGAACTCCTCTCTCGATCAGAAGGTCCTCGAGCGCCCTCGCGCGCCTCGCCGCGGGCGGCTCGAGCCCGTCGGTGATCGGGTCGTGGGCGTGGCCATCGCCGGAATGCTCAGAAGTTCCGCTCACTGCAACGGCTCGATCCAGTGCTCGAACAAATCGACGTACAGGCGGTCGTCGGGGCCACCGTCATAGTCGGGCCAGAGATCGTGCTGCGCAAAGCTCACGCTGTACAGGCGCAGTTCTGGCAGTCCGTCCCCGCCGTAGGCCCGCGTCTCGGGATTCCTGAACGAGCCGCGGAGTCGGGCGATGGTGCCCGTTCCCCCCTTCAGGTATCTCGGCGTCCGGTGATGGCCGGCGTGATCGCGGTTGGACACGCGGACACGTTCGCCCGCCCGGTATGTCATGAAGAGACCCTCTGCTCGAGCTCGCCCGGAGCGATTATGCCCTTCTCGGACAGCAGGAGCTCGAGCGAGTACAGCCACCGTTCGTAGTACGAAGCCCGCTCGTACGCTTCGGCCGGCATGCTCTCGATCCCGCGTCGCAACTCGTCGACGGCGATTACGCCGTGGGCGCCCAACGCCTCGGCCAGGGCATCCGTCAGAAGCTCCCAGTCGGCGAGCTCATGCTCGCTGCGGTCGATCGGCTGCTCCGTCGGCCACCTTCCTCGGTCATGGATCGCGGGCACGACCGAATCCTAATCGCGTCAAGAGGCGCAAACCCCGCCGGCGCACCCCAAAGGGCTGCGAAGGTGGTGGACGCGGGTACAGAGCAAAGGCGAGCGGTCACCGTCAACCAGGCACGAACAAAGACTACCGCGCATTCCGGGATCCGACAGCGCCACGAGTCGAGCGTCCGGCGCGGCATCAGGCATCCTTCGCCCGGATGCCCGCCTCAAATGAACCCCCCACGCTCGAGCTTTCGGACCAGGCCGCGTGGGCGGACTGGCTGGCCACCAACCACGCCGCGGCACCGGGCGCGTGGCTGAAGATCGCCAAGAAGGGTGCACCGCAGGCGACCGTGACACAGGCGCAGGCGCTCGAAGAGGCGGTCTGTTTCGGCTGGATCGACGGGCAGGTGCGCCGCTACGACGAGCACTTCTTCCTCCAGCGCTTCACCCCGCGCCGGCCGCGGAGCAAGTGGTCGGCGATCAATCGTGAGCGGGCGCGGCGGCTGATCGCCGAGGGCCGCATGAGGCCGGCGGGCCTACGGGAGTACAGGGATGCCGAAGCCGACGGACGCTTGGACGAGGCCTATCCGGCACAGAGCCGGGCGACCGTCCCGGAGGACTTCCAGGCGGCGCTCGATGGGCATCTCGCGGCGCGCGAGTTCTTCCAGACGCTCACGGGCTCCGACCGCTACGCGTTCCTCTACCGGCTACACCACGTCAAGGACCCGGGCCGCCGCGCCCAGCGGATCGCGAATTACATCGAGGTGCTGAGCCGGGGCAAGACGCTGAGCGACGGCTAGGCCGTCGCTGCTTCAGGACTGCGGAGACGACGGCAGCACGGTCAGTCGCAGGCGGGAGGGATGGCACGCGGTGTGGTGCAAGACATTGCGGGCGAGAACCCCTTCACGCGCCTGCGCCTCGTCGGCGCCCGTGCCCATGTTCGGAGCAAATTTGGGGTGAGCGGAGGAGGCGACCTCGAGCCGTATCCGGTGGCCGGCGAGGAAGCGGTGCGCGGTGTCCCACATGACCACTTCGACTTCGTAGACGGCCCCTGGCTCGACCGCCAAGGCGCTCTCGTGACCTTCCCGATAGCGCAGCCTGGTGATGCCGTCGCAAAGCCGCTGCGCAAACCCGTTGGGGTGGACGTCGAGCAACTTCCCGCACACGTCGGTGTCGGCGGCCGACGTGGCCACGTGCGCGACCAGCATCACCGGTCCCACCACGTCCAGTGGCTCGGTCAGCTCCTGGCCGGTGTAGACGAGCACGTCGGCGCGCGTCTCGATCGCCGCGTAGTCGTCGGGGCCGCCGATCTGAGCCGAGGAGGCGCCCGTGATGAAAGGCACGGGCCGGTTCGGGTCGTGCAGCCACTCGTCCGCGGTCGACTCCGCGGGAGGTTTCACCTCCACGAGCCGGCCATCGCCAAATCGCGAGTTGGCGCGCCCACCGCTGTCGAGGTAGAAGGTCCGCTCGACACCCTCGGGAGGCGGCCAGGCAGGGTAATCGCGCCACTCATTGGCGCCCATCAGAAACACCTGGACCGCGGCGGCCGACTCGACCGGGGCGCGACCGCGCACCGCCTCGTCGAGGAACCCGCTCATGATCGCGTCGAGGTCCACGACCGCCCGGTGGCCGAAGTCGAGTTCGCCGAGGTGACGGCCCGCGTTCACCTGGTGCCCCCAAGGCCCCATCAACAACCTCTGCCCGGGACGCCCAGCGGCCGTCATCGCCGCGAAGTTCGCCGGTGTTCCGATCTCCTCGTCGTCGTACCAGCCCGAGATGTGGAGGACGGGCACCGCGACCTCGCCGATGCGATGCTGGTAGCGCAACGGCGCCCACCAGGCGTCGAGCGTCTGGTGGCGGCACTCCTCGCGCCAGAGGGCGGAGTGAAAGCCGGCGAATTCGTCCATCTCGGCGAGCGGACGGTGCGCATAGACCGCCATCCAGTCGACCGCCTCGGTGTACTGAAGGGCGCGGCCCTCCGTCATCCGGTACCAGTGCACGTGCATGGGGCCCGGCACGCCGGTGGGGTTCTCGACGAACGGATCGGCGGGCGTGACGAGCACGATCATTGCCCGCAGGGCAGGAGGACGATGGAGCGCCGTGAGCCACTGGATGCGCCCGGGATAGCTCCCGCCGTAGGTCGCGACCGCACCGTCGCACCACTCCTGCTCGGCGATCCACGCAATCACGTCGACGCCGTCGAGGGCGTCGTTGCGGTAGGGCTCAAAGCGGCCCTCAGAATCGCCGCGCCCGCGTACGTCGACCCACACCGCGCCGTAGCCGGCCTTGGCGAAGGCGTCGGCGCGCTCGGTCCATCGTTCGCCGCCGCGGCCGTACGGGGTGCGCCAGATCACCGCGGGCGCCGGCCGCTCGAGCGGCAGGACCAGATCGGCGGCTAGCGTGACGCCGTCCCGCAGGGGGATCCTCACGTTGAAGCGGCGTGTCAGCGGCGGATGGAGTGGCTGCACGGGCGGCACGCTACCGCGGGTCCGCGCGCCACGCATTCGCCCGCGCCGCCCAATTCTCTAGTAAAAGGTTTATTTCGGCTCAAGGCGGGTAATCACGCCGCATCGCGGGCGGTCTCGCGGACCTGCCCAATCTGACCAGCCCGATCTTCGACCACGCCACCGTCAACGGTGCTTCGGCGAAGCTGACGAAGGCGGACAAAATCAACCTCGTCAACTCCAACGGCAAGGTGATCGCCGCACCGTCGAACCCCGATCCAGATCACGACGGGTTCAGCGTCTGCGCCTGGGCAAAGACCTGTCAGGCACCGAAGCACAGCTAAAGCAGTGGTACGGTGCCCGCGTGCGGCGCATGATCGCATCCGGCGCCTTGATCGGGGTTTGCATGCTCGCGGGCGTGACCGGACCCGTGGCGTTGGGCGCGGTGTCCGGATCGCGACGGGACGCCCGTATCGCCGGTCGGGTTCTCCTTTGCAACGTGCCGCACCACTGCCTCCGGCGTAAGTTCAAGGTCTCCGCGATCAACTCTTCGGGCCGCACCGTCGCCAGGACCACGACGTCGTCGGCCAAGAACGCCTACCGGCTTGAAGTCGCACCGGGCCACTACCGGCTGGTGGCGAAATCACAGGAACTCGTGTGCCGGTCATCGGCGACCGCGACTGCCCATCGAACGACACGACGGAACATCACCTGTCTGGTGCCCTGATCCTCACGGTCACCCCCAACCCGGCACTCGACATCACATACGAAGTTCCCCGCGTGCGGTGGCACGAGGCCTCCAACCGCGTGAAGTCCGTGGCCCGGCGAGCGGGAGGCAAAGGCATCAATGTCGCCCGCGTGCTGCACCAGCTTCACGAAGAGACGGCGGTCGTCGGCTTCCTCGGCGGGCTGCCGGGCGCCGCGGCGCGCGCTGACCTCGCCGCCAGCGGACTGCGCGACGAGACCATCCCGATCGAAGGCGAGACGCGGCTGACCGTGTTCGTCGTTGAATCCTCGGGCGAGGTCACCGGCCTGTCCGAGCCCGGGCCCGCGATCGAGCGCGATGACTGGCGCGCGCTCGAGCAGCGCTGCGCGGAACTGCTCGGAAATGCGAGCGTGATGACGGTGTCTGGAAGCGCCCCACCGGGCGCCCCCTCGGACGGGCTTCGGCGCCTGGTCGAGATGGCCCGGGATGCGGGGGTGCCTGCGATCCTCGACAGCCGCGACGAGTGGCTGCGCGAAGGCGTGAAGGGCGCTCCGGCGGTCGTCAAGGTAAACGGGGAAGAGCTCGAGGGCTACCTGCCGGGGGCGCCGCCGCTCGAGGCGGCCGCTCACATGCGCGACAGGGGCGCGGGCGCCGTAGTCGTCTCCCGCGGCGCGACGGGGATGGTGGCGGTGAACGAGCACGAGGTCCTCGAAGCCCGCCCTCCCGAAGCGCTACACGGCAATCCGACCGGCGCCGGAGACGCCGCTACCGCCGCGCTCGCGGCAGGGCTGAAGCGGGGAGAGGCTTGGCCCGAGCTGTTGGCGGACGCAGTGGCCCTGGCGGGGGCGGCCGTGCTGCACCCCCTCGCGGGCTCGTTCGACGCGGCCGCGTACCAAGACATGCGCGTACGGGTATACGTGCGCACGCTCCCCTAAGGCGGTCCCATAATCCACTGGCCCGCGACCATCGTCGCCTGGACCGCCAGGAGCTCGTCGAGCACCACCAGATCGGCGTCCGAGCCAGCCGAGATCTCGCCCTTGCGCCGCCCAAGGCCGAGCAGTCGCGCCGAGTTGGTCGACGCCATCAGGACCGCCTCCTCCACCGAGATCCCCAGGAAGCGCACCGCGTTCTGCACCGCCGCCTCCATGGTCAACGTGCTCCCGGCGATCGACCCGCCCCCGGCGAGAACAGCCCGCCCGCCGATGACGGTGACCTGGCGGCCGCCGAGCTGGTAATCGCCGTCGGGCATTCCCGCCGCCGACATCGCGTCGGTCACGAGACGCACTCCGTACGCTCCCTTGGCCCGATAGAGCAGACGCATGGCCACGGGGTCGACGTGGACGCCATCGCAAATCAGCTCGCAGCTGACCTCGGGCAGGTCGAGCACGGCGCCTACCGCGCCGGGCACGCGGTGGTGGAATGGGGCCATCGCGTTGAACACGTGGGTGGCGGCGCTCGCGCCGGCGAGCACCGCCTCGCGTACCTCCGCGTCGGAGGCGTCGGTATGGCCCACCGATACGACGATGCCCGCGCGCGCCAGCATCCGGACCAACTCGAGTGCCCCCGGCAGCTCCGGTGCGAGGGTCACGACGCGGACTGCGCCCGCGCCCGCCTCGAGCAGCCGCCCGAGCTGCTCGACGTCGGGGGCGAGGAAGAGCCCCGGGTCCATGGCGCCGGGTCGCTCCGGACTCAGGAACGGGCCCTCAAGGTGGGCGCCGAGCAGGGTCGGGGCGCTGCACCGTGCGATCGCTTCAAGCGCCCCCACGAGCTGCTCGACCGGCGCGGCCACCGTCGTGGCCACGAGCCCCGTGGTCCCGTGGCGAGCGTGGAATCCCGCGACCTCCGCGACCTCCTCCGCGTCGGAGGTGTTGCACTGCCCGTCACAGCCGCCGTGGACGTGCGGGTCGATGTACCCGGGTACGAGCCAGCGGTCGCCGAGCTCGATCACCTCGTCGGCGTCGCCCAAAAACGTGTCCTGCGGACCGATGGAGGAAATCCGGCCCTCTTCGACCACGACTTCGCCGGCGAGCGTCCCGCCCGGACACACGATTCGTCGGCTGCGTAGCCGCATGCGCTACGCGACCTCAGCCCACTCGGCGAGCGACGCCTCGAGCTCGTCCGCAAAGAAGGGGACGCGTCCCAGGGCGGAGGCGATGAGCGCGAACGCGGTGAGCTGTCCGGTGACGGTCTTCGTCGCCGGCACCGCCCGCTCCTCTCCCACGTCCAGGTCGATCGCCTCGCCGGCGGCCTGCGCGAGCGCGCTCGCGGGGTCGTTGGTGATCGCCAGCCCCGCGTCCGCCGCCGGCCCGCAGCGCGCGCAGCGTCCGCACGCTCTCCGGCGTCGCGCCCGACTGGCTGACCGCGATCACGAGCTGGTCGCGGTAGTCGACATCGATCTCGTAGAGCGTGTGAAGGCTCGGGGCCGCGAGCGAAACGGGCTTGCCGGTAGCCGCCTCGAGCAGGTAGCGCCCGTAGACGGCCGCGTGGTCCGAGGATCCGCGCGCGACGATGGTGATGCCGGCCATCGGGGAGGGCGCGATGGCCCGCACGCGCTCGTCGATTTCATCGATGCGCCCGATCAATGCGCGCAACCGTGCGGGTTGCTCGCCCATCTCGCGCGCCATTTGGGCCCCGGTCATGGGGCAAACCTTCTCACGCGGTCCGATCTTCGCGCCGCTGGCGCTCGAGTATGGCCAGCGTCTCCTGCTCGGAGGGCCACTTGGCGCCGTTCTCCCAGTAGACGCGGATCGCCTCGAGCGGCCGGCCCTTGGTCTCGGGCGCCATCGCCAGGATGAAGGCGGTTCGCGATCAGCGCGCCGAGGATCAGCCCGAAGCCGGTGAACGTCGTGATCCACTCGACCGCGCTGGTCGACAGATTGAATGCTTTGGGCAAGAACAGCAGCGCCCCGGCGATGCTGCCCGTGTCGTAGCCGTAGACGACGCCAACCTGGCGGCCGCCAGAGAAATCGTGATCGCCAGCCCCCGGGTACTCGGCGTCTTGGTGGTGGTGGTCACGACACCTCCTCCCAGAAGTAGTCTGGGCTGAACGTACCCATGGCCACAGGAGCGAAAACGGCGCAGAGGAACTGGGCCGGCAATTACGCCTACAGGGCGCATGCGATCCACGCGCCCCGCACTCTTGAGGAGCTACAGCAAACCGTGAGCACCAGGCCGCGCGTTCGCGTTCTGGGCTCTCGTCACTCCTTCACCGACATCGCCGATTCCGCGGAGCTGGTCTCCCTCGAGCGGATGGACCGGCACGTCGCCTTCAACCGAGAGCAAATGACGGTTTCGGTGCCGGGCGCCATGCGGTACGGCGAGCTCGCCGAGTGGCTCGGGCAGGAAGGGCTGGCGCTCGCCAACCTGGCGTCGCTGCCGCACATCGCGACCGCCGGCGCTGTCTGCACCGCCACTCACGGGTCGGGCAACCACAACGGCAACCTCGCGACGGCGGTGGCGGGTCTCGAGCTGGTCACGGCGGACGGCGGACTGTTGACGGCCTCACGCGGAGATCCGGACTTCGACGGCCTCGTCGTCGGCCTCGGCGCCGTCGGCGCGCTCGTACGGATCACGCTGGACGTAGAGCCCGTCTACGAGGTACGCCAGCGTGTATTCGAGGGACTTCGCTGGAGCGCGCTCTTCGAGCACTTCAGCGACATCTTCGCGAGCGGCTACAGCGTGAGCGCGTTCACGCGCTGGGGTGAGTTCGTCGACCAGGTGTGGATCAAGACCCGCGTCGGAGAGGAGCAGGAGGATGTCATCGGCGAGCTCTTCGGCGCCGCCGCGGCGACCGAGGACAAACATCCGATCATCGGCCTCGATCCGGTTCACGCGACGCGACAACTCGGGGTGCCCGGACCGTGGTCCGAACGGCTGGCTCACTTTCGCCTGGGCTTTACCCCCTCAAGCGGCGCCGAGCTCCAGTCCGAGTACATCGTCCCGCGTCGCCACGCCGTCGCGGCGATCGAGGCGGTGCTCAGACTCGGCCCGACGCTCGGGCCGCTCACCCAGGTGAGCGAGATCCGCACGATCGCTGCCGACGACCTCTGGATGAGTCCCGAGTACGGCCAGGACGCGGCGGCGATCCACTTCACCTTCAAGCCGCACCAGCATGAGGTCGAGCGGGCGTTGGTCGACGTGGAGCGGGCGCTCGCCCCGTTTCAGGCAAGACCCCACTGGGGCAAGCTGTTTGTGATGCGCGCCGACACGATCGGCCGGCTTTACGACCGGCTCGACGATTTCGCGGCGTTGCTCGAGCGCGTCGACCCGCGCGGCGCGTTTCGCAACGAGTGGTTAGAGAGACGCGTGCTCGGCAATTAGATCTGGCCGGCGCACATGTGCGCCGGCCCCGGCCGCGCATGCGCGGCCGGCGGGTGCGCGCATGCGCGCACCCGGTCAAGGATTCCCGGACTCAGGCCCGCAGCGCCTCGGTCGGGCTGAGCCGCGCCGCCTTGATCGCGGGGTACAGCCCGGCGACCGCGCCGATCACAAAGCCGGCGGCGGGCGCCGCTATGAGCGCGTACAGCGGGACGACGAAAGGCTCCTTCTGCACCAGCGCGTATACCTCGGTGGCGCCGGCTCCCAAGGCCAGCCCCACGACGCCGCCGATCGCCGCCAGCAGCGCCGATTCGGTCAGGAACTGCACGACGATGTGGCGCCGGGTCGCGCCAAGAGCGCGACGCAGCCCGATTTCGCCGCGCCGCTCGAGCACCGAGATCACCATGATGTTCGCGATCCCGATCGCGCCTACGAGCAGGGCCACCGCGCCGAGTCCCAGCAGCAGCGTGGTGAACTGGCCCTTGGCCGCGGCGCGGGCCTCGAGCGCGTCGGACGGGCGGCTGACCTGTACCCCGCTCGGGCTCTGCGGGTCGGCGGTGGGCGCGAGCAAATTCGCCACGTGCGTGACGTCGTTCACGTTCGCGCGCACGTAGATCTCGGACGGATTGGGCGCCAGCTGGAAGAGCCGCTGTGCCACGGGCAGCGAGACGAACACCGTCGAGTCCAGCGTCGAGTCGAGCACCGCCGGTTTCATGATCCCGACCACGTTGAACCAGGTGTTGCCGAGGTAGACCATCACGTGACCGCCCACGTGGGTGATCCCCAGGATGCTTGCGGCCTCCGCACCCAAGACCACCTCCGGGAAGCGGCTGCTGACCGCGTTGAGGAAGTGGCCCGAGGCCATCGACGTCCCCATCACCTGGGGCAGGTTGTCACCGGAGGCGTCGACGCCGATGCCGCCCGTCTCTGCCTGGGGCACGTACGGCGTGCGGTACACGTTTGCGTTGCTGAGCTGATAGACGGCTACGTCGCTGTCGACGTTGCGCATGTGGTCGATCATCGGCACGGATGTGGTGGGAAGCACCTCGTTGTTGCCGAGGAAGTTCTGACCGGGGGTGACCGTCAAAAGGTTCGTGCCGAGCGCGTCGATCTCGGCGAGCAGGTTGGCCTGCGCCGAAGCCGAGACCCCCACGACCGCGACCATCGCGGCGATTCCGATCGCGATCCCGAGCGCCGAGAGCGCGGCGCGCAGCTTCCTCGTTCGTATTCCTTGCAGCGCCACGCCCATTAGCTCGCGCGGCGGAAGGCGGGAGGCGCCGTTGTCGGACCGGCTCGGGCGTGGGGGGGCCGCGACGCTCATGAGCGAACGTCCGAGACGACTTCGCCGTCGCCCATCTCGATCCGCCGCGCAAAGGTCGCGGCGATCGTCGGGTTGTGGGTGATCAGCACGAGCGTGGCGCCATCCGCTGCCAGTTCGTGCAGCAGCGCCACCACGCCGCCCCCTGACTTCGAGTCGAGGTTCCCCGTCGGCTCATCCGCGAGGATGATCAGGGGCCGCTTTGCGATCGCGCGAGCGATGGCGACACGTTGGCGCTCGCCCCCCGAGAGCTGTTTGGGCTTGAACTCAATACGGTGGTCGAGTCCGACACGTTCCAGCGCGGATCGCGCGAGCTCGCGCCGCTGCTTTACGCCCATGCCCAGGTAGAGCATCCCGTTGGCGACGTTGTCGAGCGCCGTCATCGACTCCTGTAGGTGGAAGTCCTGGAAGACGAACCCGATCCTGTGGGCGCGCAGCCCGGCCAGCTCCACGTCGGTGGCCGCCCGCACGTCGTATCCCGCGACGCGGACCTCGCCGGCGGTGGACCGCTCGAGCGTGCCCATGATCGTGAGCAGCGTGGTCTTGCCGGACCCGGAGGGACCAATGACCGCCACCTGGTCGCGGGTCGCGACCTCGACGGTGACGCCGCGCAGCGCTTGGACGCCACCTGGATATTCCTTGGTGACATTGGCCAGCCGCAGCGCGAAACCGTCGGGTCGTGGCAGGACCGGCGGGGGCGCGATCGCCTGCCGAGCGGTCTCCTGGACCGCCGGCTGCTCCGGGAGCGCCTGCGTCCTTTCGGCTTCCGCGCTCATCCCTGCGAGTCCGTCACCGCCAGGCCCGGGTAGAGCCCAGAGCCTGAGATCTGCACGTAGCCGGCGGCAAACAGCCCAACCGTGACCGGAATCAGCTTGTGGGAGGCGCTGGCCTCCTGAACCGCGTAGCTCGAGCCCGAGGTCGCGACCAGAGCCGTCACCGGCACGGACAGCACATTCTTAGCCTGCGCCTGGGCAAAGTTGACGCTAACCGCCGCCTGATCGAGGCCGGCGCCAGTGTGGCGGCCGCTGAGCCCGACCGTGACCGGGATCGTCGCGCCCGACGAACTGCTGCCGTTGTCGTTGGCGCTGCTGCCGCTGTTGCTGTTGCCGCTCGACGAGCTGCCGTTGGAGTTGTCCGAGTTGCTCGAGCTCTGGGCCACCGGGCTCACCCCGGTGATCGTGCCGTTGACGGTGCTGCCGTTTGGCATCTCCACGGTCACCTTCTCCCCTACCTTGGCCTCGCTTTGCTTCGAAGCGTCGAGGTCGACGGTCGCAACCAGCCGCGTGGAGCTCGTCTGCATGATCTCCGAGGCGCTGCCGCTGCTGCCCGAGGTCCCCGAGCTCGATGAGCTGCCCGAGCTGCCCGAGCTGCCCGAGCTCGAACTTGATCCCCCTCCGCCTGAGCCGATCGTCGCGTCGAGGGTGCCGACGAGCTGGGGGCCGGGGAGGAAAACGACCTGCCCGAGCGTCAGCGTCCCGGTCACGGGCATGTCATGGGCGGTCTGCAGTTCCTCGACGCCGGCGGTGGTGGCGGCCTGCCACTGACCGTTGACCACGATGCCGTCCGGGTTGAAGCCGAGCTTGACGAGGTCGCGATTGAGCTGCCTGATATCGGAACCGGGCGAGTCCGCGGCACTGAGCTCCCGGTAGGCCGGAGTCGTCCCGTCCATCAGCAGCACCGGCTGGTCGTCGACCTTGAACAGAGCCTTGCCCGGCTGGATCACCTGGCCCACGCTGGGCAGCCACGTGATCGTGCCGCTGGCGTTGTTGTAGACGGTCTGCGAGTTGGCGTAGCTGAGCGTGCCCGACTCGGTATCGGTCTCGACCAGGTCGCGACGCTGGACCGTCGCCGCGCCCGAGGGCACGCTCGGGTGGCTGGATGCGGCCTGGGCCGACCCGCCCCGGTTCGGGATGAAAATGACGCCCGCCGCGATGCCCACCGCGAGCGCGATGGCGAGCGCCAGACCCGCGGCACGCCGCGGCCAGCGCCAGCCGCGCGAGATGAGTTTCAGGCCAGTGTTAGGCACGCCGCCTCCTCAAGTACTTGCTTACCATCGACTGCGGTTTCTACGGCCTCGCCGGTAACACGGCCGTAACGCTGTTACGCGGCTGTTATGCGATCAACTGGCGCCGCTGACGGCCTGCGCAACCTGGGCTCTCGTGATGGCCCCATGCGTGACCCCGACGCACGCGTCCGCAGCGGTCAGGAACGTGCGCGTGTGGATGTCTACGCCGGCTGAGCTCAGCATCTGCAGGGTCAGCTGCCCCTGGCTTGTGGGGTCGGGGAAGCCTGACATTCCGTGGCTGCGTAGGCATCGCGCGAACGCGAGCAGGTCCCCCTTGTGCGCCTGCTGCTGCGCCGCCGCCTGATTCGCGTTCTGCGGCCCGGGCATGATCCCCCGGCAGGCCTTCTGCGCCGACTTGAAGCGCGGAGAGGAGCCGGCCGAGGCTGGAACAGCCTGGCGGATCGACGCGTGACCTGGGCCCGTCGTCACTTGCGGGTCGGGAAAACTGCTCACGCCGTGGTCGCGCATGCAGGCCGCGAATCTGAACGCGGCGGTGGCGGGGTTCTTCGACGCCGATGAATCCGGCGGCTTACCGCCTGAAGACCCACACGCAGCGGCGAGTAGAGCAAGGGTCGTGATGGCTAGTTTTCTCATCGTCTGCCTCCTGTGAGCCGTCCGCGACACTTCTAGAGGACGGGCGGTGCCAGCTCGGTGACGGAGGTTGTGACCTCACCGTCACCTGGGATCGGACATCCTTTGAGGCGAGACCATGAGGGTGCTGGTTGTCGAGGATCACCGCCGGCTTGCGACCGCAGTCGCGGAAGATTGCGACGCGAGGGCATGGCGACCGACGTGGCATACGACGGTCAAGACGCACTCGCCCACGCCGCCATCAACCGCTACGACGTGATCGTCCTCGACCGTGACTTGCCCGGCGTGCACGGCGATCGGGTCTGCCGGACCCTCGCGGAACAGCGCAGCGAGACGCGCGTGCTGATGCTGACGGCGGCGAGCACCATCCGCGAGCGCGTGGAGGGACTCGAGCTCGGCGCCGACGACTACTTGCCAAAGCCGTTCGATTTCTCTGAGCTCGTGGCACGGATCCGGGCGCTGGGGCGCCGGGCGTCGGCGCCGCTACCGCCGAGGCTGGCCCACGGAGACCTCACGCTCGACTCCGCGAGGCGGGTGGCATTCCGTGGCGAATGGCGGCTGGCGCTGAGCCCAAAGGAGTTTGCGCTGCTCGAATGCCTGCTCCAGGCGGAGGGCCGAGTCGTCTCGGCCGAAGAGCTGCTCGCCCGAGTTTGGGACGAGGCAGCCAACCCGTTCACGAGCACCGTCAAGACCACCATCGGCCGCCTGCGGACGAAGCTCGGCGACCCACCGGTCATCGAGACGGTCCGTGAGAGCGGATACAAGATCTGATGGGCGCCGGACTGGCAGCACTGGCGCCGGCCTCGTGGTTGCGGCTCCCACCTCGCTCGGCGCGGCTCCGCCTCACCCTGCTGTACGCCGGCACCTTCCTGCTGCTCGGGACCGGAGTGATCGTGGTCATCCTGGTACTTTCCTCGCGCGGCCACGAGATCCAGGTCGCACGGGCGATCCAAGATGGCTCGGTCGCGCGCATCCGTGCCAGCGTCATCGACCAGCATTCGGCCGACGTCAACCAACTCTTCGTGGTGTCGTGGGTGGTGCTCGCGATCACCGCGGTCGCGTCCGCACTGCTCGGATGGTTTGCCTCGGGCCGGGTGCTGCGTCCGCTGCGAGAGATGACCTCGACCGCGCGCACGATCTCGGCGGGCAATCTGAGCCAACGGCTCGCGCTCACGGGCCCCGACGACGAGTTCAAGCAGCTCGGCGACACCCTCGATGAGCTCCTGGCACGGCTCGAGGGAGCCTTTGAGGCTCAGCGGCGCTTCGTCGCCAATGCCTCGCACGAGCTGCGCACGCCGCTGACGCTCGAAAGGACGCTGCTCCAGGTGGCGCTGGCGGACCCGGACGCGAGCGCCGCGACCTTGCGGGCCACGTGCGAGGAGCTGCTGACGTCGGGGCGCGAGCAGGAGCGACTGCTCGAGGCCCTGCTCACGCTCGCCTCGAGCGAGCGCGGTCTCGAGCGTCGCGAGGCGGTCGACCTGGCCGCAGTCTGTGGCCGGGCGCTGACACCTGTGCGATCCGAGTTCGAATACCGCTCGGTCGAGGTCATGACGGCTCTGGCGCCGGCGCCCACCACCGGCGACCCCGCCCTGGTCGAGCGGCTTGTCGGCAATCTGCTCGACAACGCGTCGCGCTACAACCTCGCCGGTGGCCGGGTCGAGGTCAGTACCGGGAGGTACGACGGCCACTCGGTCTTGTCTGTCGCCAACACTGGGCCGGTGGTCGCCGCGGACGCCGTGGAGCGGCTCTTTGAGCCCTTCCAGCGGCTCGGCGACGATCGCACCGGGTCCGACGGCCACCATGGACTCGGGCTCTCAATCGTCCGCGCCATCGCTACCGCTCACGGAGCCGTCCTATCGGCGCATGCACCGCCCGACGGCGGGCTCGCGGTGACGGTCAGCTTCGAGGCGGCTTAGCGCGGCCGGTTGAGCGACGTGGGCGACGCAAACTCCCCAAACCCACGGGTTTCTTGAGGGGTGTGGGGAAAGTGCGTCGGTACGCGACGCACTTTCCCCACACCCACGTGCGTAGGCGGGGGTGTGGGGGATTGGCGTCGGGGTGTGCGGGGATTTGCCTCGCTGCGAGCTACCCGGAGCTAGCCAGTGCCTTGAAACGTGGGATCCAGCATCTGCTCGTTAGGCACCCCGATCGATGCGTGGCTCTGAACGGTCTTCCAGTCGCCGTCCTCCTGGTGCAGCACCGCGGTCAGGCGCACCGGGACGCGCCTTCCTTCCATCTCGAAATACGCACGACCCGCTGCCCACCCGACGCTTCCCTCACAGAACGCGTTGACCTCGTCCAGGCCGACCCTGACGCCGAGCTCGCCCTCGGGAGTCGACTCGCGAAACAGGCGCATGATTTCGTCGTAACCCTCGGCCCATTCGCTTGGGTCGGAGCCGATTGAGAGCACGCAGGCGTCGCGCGAAGTACGCCGCCCAATTTCATTGACGTCAGATCGCACCACCGCGTCCAGGGTGTCGCGCAGAACCTGCTCGATCTCGGGTGATCGTTCGGGCACGATGTCCCCTTTCTGGTCGTTTGAGTGATCCTAAACGCGCACAGCGTCCCGGTCGAGTTCGGCACTTCGACGCGGCTTAGCGCGGCTGGTTGAGCGACCTGGGCGACGCAAACTCCCCAAACCCAGGGGTTTCTTGAGTGGTCTGGGGAAAGTGCGTCGGTACGCGACGCAGATTCCCCACACCCACGTGTGTCGGCGGGGGTGTGGGGGATTTGCGTCGCATGGATTGGGGGGATTTGCGTCGCACGGACCGTGGGGGATTTGCGTCGCACGGACCACCGGCGCCCGCAAGAGCGACGCAGCTCCGACGCGGCCTCATGTCGCGGTTCCCGGGATCCCGATGCCGACGTGTGTGCACGCTTTCGCGGCGGTCCTGATCGCGGGAGAGTCAGGGCTGAGGCCGGCTCCCAAATTGACGCCGGCACCGTAACCGCCCGGACCGAAGGTGGGGTCTGGGAAGCCCGGCACGCCGTGTCTGCGGATGCATTGGGCCTTGGCGACCATTCCCTGCTTCTGCGCCTCGGTTAGCGGTGACGGAAAGACGCCGCTGTCGAGGTGACTGCACGCCTTCTTCGCCGCGTTGAAGGCGGGTCCGTTGAAGGAGGTTCCGTCGACGATGACCGCCCCCGAGCTGCTCAGCGTAAATGCGAAGCCACCGCCCTCGGAGCTTGGCCTGGGATCTGGGAAATTGGGAGCGCCGTGCGCGCGCATGCACTCTGCGAAGGCGTAGTCGGAGCTCGCTGACGCTGTGGGCTTATGCCCCGACCCGCCGCACGCGGCGACGACGAGGGCGCAGCTCACGCCCGCAAGCAGGGCCGAGGACACCGACCGCGGCTTACCCCGCACTCGAGGGCTTTCCCGGAGGCGGCCGGATTCCGCACGCGGACGCGGCCCGCTGGAAGCCGGGCGACATGGGGTTCAGCCCGGGCGGAAGTTTGAAGACCATGCCGCGCAAGGCGATGACCGGCGAACTCCCACTCGGGGTCGCATTCCCTAGCGTCGGGTCAGGGAAGTCAGGCTCGCCGTTGGCGCGCATGCACTCTGCGAACTTGAGCCCCTTGCGGCGCTCGCTCGCCGACATCTTTGGCGGCCCGCCGCCGAACGGCGCGTACTTCGAGCACGCCTTCTGGGCGGACTGGAACGAAGGGGACTGGGGGCTGAGCCCAGGGCCCAGCGCGATTCCGCCGCCTGCACTCGGGTCCGGGAAATTCGAGACTCCGTGGGCGCGCATGCAGTTCGAGAACTTCAGCGCTTGCGCGAAGGCGGCGTCATCGGCCTTGGGGTCATGCGACGAGCCACACCCAGCGACCGCAAGCGCGCAGACCGCGGCGGCGCACCCAATCAATATCCACCTGCTCATAGCTCGCACGGGTGTCTACGCCACGCCCAATAACACGGCGATAACGCTGTTACGCCGCTGTTATGCGCGATCGAGCATCCTCGCAATCCGACGCCGGCGCGGGCAGTTGACCCCGCACCGGCGTCGCCACCCGGAGTACAGGTAGCTTGCGCGGCAGAATCAAGCCATGAGAGTTCTGGTGGCCGAGGACCATCCGAGGCTCGCCGCCACCATCGGCGCGGTGCTGCGGCGCGAGGGCATGGCCGTCGACGTCGTCTTCGACGGCCGCGAGGCGCTTGATCGCGCGGCGCTAACGGCGTATGACGTGGTCGTGCTCGATCGCGACCTCCCCGCCGTCCACGGAGATGACGTCTGTCGCTCGCTCGCGGCCGACGGCCAGACGGCGGTCCTCATGCTGACCGCGGCAGGAAGAGTCGAGGATCGGGTACAGGGCCTCGGCATGGGCGCGGACGACTACCTGGCCAAGCCCTTCCATGTCGCCGAGCTGATCGCGCGCGTGCGCGCGCTGGCGCGGCGCTCGCGCCATGCCCTTCCGCCGACGCTGGTGAGCGACGACCTCGAGCTCGATCCCGCACACCGGTCAGTGACGAGAGGGGGGAATCCGGTCGATCTCAGCCCCAAGGAGTTCGCCGTGCTCGAAGTCCTCCTCGGCGCGCAGGGAGCGGTGGTCTCGACCGAGCAGCTACTCGAACGGGCCTGGGATGACGCGGTCGATCCGTTCACTAACGTGGTGCGCATGACGGTTAGCCGGCTGCGCGCCAAGCTCGGCGATCCGCCTCTTATCGAGACCGTCACCCCCATCGGCTACCGCATCGGCGAGGAGTCATCGTGAAGCTGAGCGGGCTCACACATCGGCTGCGCCACCCCAGAACCACGGTCCGCTGGCGACTGACGCTCCTCTACGGCGGCCTCTTTCTAGTCTCGGGCGCCGCGCTGCTCGCGATCACCTACACGCTCGTCTCCCACGCCACATTCGCGAGGACCGGACCGCGCGAGCTGCTCCAGGCCCCGGCGGCCGTAAGACCGTTCCAGTTCGACATCCGCGGCCGTAAGGCCCCCTCCAACAGCCACGTCCAACAGCCACGTCCCCTCCGGCGGCAGCGGAGTCGGTGCAGTCCACTTCAAGCGCGTGCCCAAAGACCAAACACCGACGTTCCCTGGCCCCAAGGCTCTGGCGCATCTTCGCCAGCACCTGTTGTATTCGCAGTCGGGCCGCGACGTGGTCGTCGGCGTCGGCTCAAACCAGCGCATCGCCGACCTTCATCAGCTGATCGGGGAGTCCGGCATCGCGCTCGGGATCATGGCGATCATCTCGGTGCTGCTCGGCTGGTTGGTCGCGGGACGCGTGCTGCGTCCCCTGCGAACGATGACCGCCGCGGCGCAGCAGATCTCGGAAGCCAACCTTCACGAACGGCTGGCGTTGCGGGGGCCCCGGGACGAGCTGAGGCAGCTATCCGAGACCATCGACGGGCTGCTCGAGCGGCTGGAGGCGGCCTTTGACGCGCAACGGCGCTTCGTGGCCAACGCCTCACACGAGCTGCGCACGCCTCTGACGACCGCTCGCGCCCTGCTCGAGATGGTCATGAGCGACCCCAGGGCGACCGTCGAGACTTACCGCGCAACGTGTGAGCAGGTGCTCGAGGAGGGCGAGCAGCAGGAGCAGCTGATCGACGCACTGCTCGCGCTCGCCCACGGGCAACGTGGGATCGACCGTCGCGACCCGATGGATCTCGCCGAGGTGACGCGCGCCGTGGTCGACGCGCGCGAGACCGACATGGCGGTTGAGGGATTGACGTTGGAGGCTTCGCTCCATACGGCGCCGATCGAGGGTGATAGGCGGCTCGTGGAGCGCTTGGTCTCCAACCTCGTCGAGAACGCGATGCACCACAACGTCGCCGCAGGCACGGTCCGCGTTGCGGTGCAAGCCGACGACGGCGTCGCCGAGCTGCGTGTCGCGAACACCGGGCCGGCGGTCCCCCAGAGCGAGATCGAAAGACTGCTCCAGCCGTTCCAGCGACTGGGCGCGGACCGGATCGGGCACCAGGAGGGCCTCGGGCTCGGGTTGTCGATCGTCGCCGCGATCGCCACCGCGCACGACGCGAAGCTCGTCATCAGCCCTGGCCAGGCGGGAGGGCTCGACGTCGAGGTGCGCTTCACGCTCGCGCGCGCACCGGAAACGGGCCCGGGCGCAAACGGAGCCTCAGTGGTGGTGGTGCAGGAGGGCGGTGTGCGCGGTCCAGATGCCGAAATCGGGAATCAGAGCGACGGCGATGATGACCCCCGTCGCCAGCCCACCCCCGAGCACGAGCCAGCGGCCGGCGGCGCCGGGAGGCGTACCGAGACCCTCGGCGCCTGACCGCGGCACCCGAAGCCAGCGCCCGAGCGCGGGGAGATGACCGAGCAGGTGCAGCCCCGTGAACGCGAGCCACACGAAGAAGCTCACCTTGTGCAGCAGTACGAGCTCGCCCCTCCCGCTCGGGCCCACGGCCAACAGCACGATCCCGGTCACGAACACCATCAACGTCGAGGCAACGACGATTGGCGCGATCGAGCGCAGGATTGGCTCGGGGGGTCCCTTGGCCCGGTATATCGGGTTGCGCGCGTAATAGCGCACGAACCGGTAGCCCGTGCTGGCCATCTTGACCGCGATTGGGCCGAGCAGGAGCAGGCCGAGGAAGAGGTGGAGCCACAGCAGCTGACCGATGCGGATGATCGTGATGCCGAGGACCGCGAGCAGCACGATCAGGATCGCCCCAGCGATCGTCGTCAGCTGCTCGTTGCCCTCCGGTCCTCCGCCCACCAGGGCGCGGCGGCGGTCAGTCTTGAACGTTTTGGTGGCCATGGGGACGTCTTCCAACCGTCCCGCCAGTGAAGCCGCGGCTCTTAAAGAGATCCTGGGCCGGCTTCTAAAAAACCCCTCACGCCAGCAAGCCCAGCCGCTGTGCGCGCTGGACCGCTTCGGTTCGATTGCGCACCCCGAGCTTTCTGTAAAGGGAGCTCGCGTACTCCTTGACGGTGTAGGGAGAGAGGTGAAGTTGGGTCGCGATCTCGGGGTTGGTGGCGCCCGAGGCCATCAGCGACAGCACGGACTGCTCGCGCTCGGAGAGGCCGTGTACGCCGGCCGGCCGGTGTGGTTCGAAGACCGAGCGCCCCATCCCAACGGCGCGCACGGCGCTGGCGATGCGTCTCGCGGGCCAGTCCTTGTAGGCGAACCCGGAGGCTCCCGCGGCGGCCGCCGCGGCGGGGGAGATCTCTCCGGCGCCTGAGAAGAGCAGCACGCGCGTGCGCGGCTCGGCGGCGCGCAGCCTCTCGCAGATCTCGGCGCCCGACTCCTCGCCGACGAACAGATCGACCAGCGCCACGTGGGGCCGGTAACGCCGCGCGAGCGCGAGCGCCCGGGCGCCCGTGCGGGCATTCAGGCACCGGCCCACCCACGGCTGCTGGGTCAGCATGAGCTTGAAACCCCAGTGCACGACATCGTGGTCATCGACGACCAGCACCGTGAGGCGGTCCGGACTGCGCGGAGCCTCCCCGGCGAGTGGCCTGACGTCGGCGCGGGCCTCACTCATCGCACGGCACCACCAGACGCACCTGCCACGTGCCCGGCTCCCGTTCGCCGAACTCGAGCACGCCGCCCGATTGCACGGTCTCGAGCGCGGCGAGCCTCAGCCCGATGCCTGGCCGGTGCTGTCCGCGAGTCGTCACTCCGTCGTTTACGACGTCCAACACGAAGGCATTCCCGACCTTGCCCGCGGAGACCGAGACGCGACCGGGGCGGGCGTGCTTGCGCGCATTGAGAACCGCCTCGGAGAGCACCGACTGGGCCAGCGGCTCCAGCCTCTCGGGTACGTGGTCGGCCTCGCCCATCTCGAGCGCGACTCCCAGTTCCGGATAGGCGGCAGCCAGCCGCGCGACCTCGTCCTGCAAGGTCGTCTCCGTCTGGCGGGGCGCGCGACCAAGCGGCCGCTTGAGCGCCGCGCGCAGATCCGAGAGTGCCGCCTGCACCTCGCGCGCGCAGCGCGACCGGGCGGCCGCAGGCAGATTGCCCTCGCCGTCGAGCGCCATCGAGACGCCGAACAGACGCTGGATCACTCCCTCGTGGATCTCTCGCGCCAGATCGATGCGGTGCTCCAGCTGGCGCGCCTTCTCTGCCTGGGTGGCCACGATCCCCGCCGCCGAGGCGAGCGCTGCCGCCTTGGCGAGCGTCCACAACAGATCGCGCTCCTCGTCGGTGGTGGGCGGGTCGGACAGCGGCCGGTCGGCGAGGATCACGCCGATCTGGCGGTCGGCCGCGACCATCGGCGCACACACCAGCCGCACGGGCTGATCGAACAGAGCGGAGAACTCGGGCGCGATCTCCTCGCGCAGGTCGCCGACAGCCTCCAGCACGCGGTCCTCGCGAAGCGCACGCGCCGTGATTGGCGCCGACTCGACCGTGACGTGGGCCTGGGCGAACCGCTCGAGCTCGAGGCCGTGCGCCCCCACGGCCCCCACCCGCCGCCTGCCCGGGTCGTAGCGGAAGATGACCGCGCGGCGCATGTGCGTGAGCCGGCAGATCGCTTCGCACAACCGGTCGTAGAACTCGACCGCCGCCGAGCCATCGCCGGCCCTGGCCAACACTTCGACGAACAGCTCGAGCGTCGAGACGCCCACTCCCGAGCGCTCGCCCGCGGGCGCCACCGTGCTCATCGACTCAGCCGCTCGCGCGGACGGTCAAGAGCCCGAAGCGCAGGGCCTGCTGTGGGTTCAGGTAAACGAGCCAGCGTTCGAGGCACCAGGGGCATTCACAATCCACCCGCGGATCGTAGCCCTCGAGCGCGGCGGTGAAGACGACATCCTCGCAGCGCAGGCAAAGCGGACAGGCGAGCGCCGCCGAGACGAGCTCATCGGGGTCCTCGGGGCGGAAGCGAGCGACGTCGGCGATCATCGGGGTACAACCCGGTGCACGCGGGTCACGCCCCCCATTCCACGACCGTCGCTCCCCACGTCATGCCGGCTCCGAACGCGCCCAGCAGCACGCGATCTCCTGACTGCAAGAGATCGTGCTCCTCGCTGTAGGCGAGCGCGAGCGGCAGGCTCGCGGCCGACGTGTTGCCGTGCTCGCCGATGCAGTCGACCACGCGCTCGGGCTCGAGCGCGAGCCGCTCGGCGATCGCCCGGAGGATGCGGCGGTTGGCCTGGTGATAGACGAACAGGTCGATCTCCTCGAGGCCGACGCCCGCGGCCTGCGCCGCTTGCACGGTCGCCCACGACAACCGCGCGACCGCTTCGCGGAAGGTGTCCTGGCCCTGCATCTGGATCGTCGCACGCGAGCGCTCGGCGACGATCTTGTCGGCCCCGGCGCCGTCCGATCCCAACACGATCGGGCCGACCCGTCCCGGCGCGTCGGCCGCGACGAGCACCACCGCGCCCGCGCCGTCGGCGAACAGCGCCGCCGTCGCACGGTCGTCGGGATCGGTGATCCGCGACATGAAGTCCGCACCGACAACCACGGCGCAAGCGGCGCGCCCAGACTCGATCTGCGCGCAGCCCACCGCGAGCGCAGACATAAACCCGGTGCAGGCCGCGCCGACATCGAACGCCGCCACGCCCGTGGCTCCGATCTCCGCCGCCACCAGCGGCGCGGCGTTTGGCATTAGCTCGTCGGCGGTGATGGTGGCCACCACGACCAGGTCGACGTCCGCGGGGTCAACACCAGCTCGATCGAGCGCGCTGCGCGCAGCGCGGGCTGCGTGCGCAGAGACGCGTTCGCCTGGGGATGCCACGCGCCGTGCGCGGATCCCGGTCCGCCGCACGATCCAGTCAGCGTCTACCCCGATCCTTCGTGCAATCGAGGCGCTCGAGACTACGTTCTCCGGCAGGCTCGCGCCCACCGAAGCGATGGCAGCACCCCTCAGCGTCCGCGCGGCGACCGCCGGCTCATCAAAGCCGTAGGCGGACGCGCTGTCGATCGCCGCGGCACCGTTGGTGGGGGCACTGATAGCCACGATGACAAGCTCGCGCGATCGGACCACCCCGCACAAACCGCGGGGGCGCTAAACCCGCCAGCCGGGGGGTTTTCCGGGTCGGCCTCGCTTACGCTATGCACGTGAACGACAACGTTGTGTACGTCTCAAGGCTGCTCCGGCTGCCGCTGGTGGCGGCCGACGGCTCGGACGTGGGTCACGTGACCGACGTCGTGATCGACCTCGGCGGCCGGCCCCCGCGCGTGAACGGCTTCGTCGTCAGCGTGGGGCGGCGCCGCGTCTTCGTCGGCGCGGGCAGGGTCGGAGAGATCTCCGGCGAGGGCGTGCGGCTGCGTCGCGGGTCGATCAATCTGCGCCAGTTCGAGCTGCGGCCCGGCGAGCGGCTGCTCAATGGAGAGCTGATGGGCCGGCGGCTGCGAGGCGGCCGCGTCGTGGACGTGGGCATCGTCCCGGCGCCCGAGCCGTTCGCGTGGGAGGTCGCGACCGTCGCGGTGCGGGGTCGCGGTCTGCCGGGGCGCAGGCGCCCGCCCGACATCGTCGACTGGAGCGAGGCCGGCGAGCTGTTCGCCGACGAGCGCTCGATCGACCGCGAGGCCGCGACGCTGGGTGGGCTTCATCCGGCCCAGATGGCGACTGCGATTCGCAACCTCCCACTCAGCCGCCGGCGCGTGCTCGCGGAGGCGCTGGAGGACGACCGCCTGGCCGACCTGCTCGAGGAGCTTTCGGAGGACGAGCAGGTGCGGCTGGTGGAGGGACTGGACAAGGAGCGGCTCGTGCACGTGCTCGAGGAGATGGAGGCCGACGACGCGGCCGACCTCCTGGGGGAGTTCTCGTTGACGCGGCAGGCGGAGCTGCTCGGCGCGATGGATCCCGACGAGGCCGACCCCGTCCGCAGGCTGCTCAGCTATGACCCGGACTACGGCCGGTGGCCTGATGACCCCCGAGCCGATCATCCTCGATCCGCGCGCCACGGTCGCGGAGGCGCTGGCACGCGTCCGCGACCCCGATCTGCCCGTGCCGCTGGCGGTCCAGGTGTTCATCTGCCAGCCGCCGCTGGAGACTCCCACCGGCCGCTTTCAGGGCGTGGTCGGAATCCAGCGCTTGTTGCGCGAGGCACCCGGCAAGCCTCTGGGGCGCTGCCTCGAGGAGGAATGGGACCCCATCGCACCCGACCTGCCGGAGGGCGACGTGGCCGAGCAGCTCGCCGCCTACGACGTCGTCGCCCTGCCCGTCTGTGACGCCAGCCGGCGGCTCGTCGGCGCCGTTACGATCGACGACGTGCTCGACCGCGTCCTACCCGCCAACTGGCGCGAGACCCGCGCGCAAGTCGCATGAGTCCCCGCGCAGACGACCTCGGCAAGCCCCGGGGAACGGGGGCGGCCCGTCATATGACCCCGAGGCGTTCGGCCCCGCGGCGGAGAGGTTCGCGCGCTTCTTCGGCACTCCCACCTTCCTGCTCTGGCAGACGGCCATCGTCGTGGTGTGGATCATCATCAACAGTGTCGCCTTCTCCTTCAGGTGGGATCCCTACCCCTTCATCCTCCTCAACTTGGTGTTCTCGACCCAGGCGGCGTACGCCGCCCCCTTGATCCTGCTCGCGCAGAACCGCCAAGCCGATCGGGACAAGGCGGAGACGGAACGCGACCGCGAGCGCAACGCGCGGGCGCTCGCGGATATGGAGTTTCTCGGTCGCGAGGCTGCCGGAATCCGGCTCGCGCTCGAGAGCAAGGCGGACCGCAGCGATGTGACCGAGGCGCTCGACCGTCTAACCCACGCGCTCGAGCGCCTGCCCGGCGTCGAGCTGGGTGCGGCAGCGGGCGAGGCGACGGAAGAGGGCCCAGAGCCGTAGAGCATGCCCCGCGTCTTCAACCTCCACGACGATGGCGAGTGGGACCGGACCGAGGAGCGCCCGGGGTGGCGAAGCAAGGACGCCTGGGTGGGCAGGCGGATCGGCGCCGAGCTGATCGGGGGGAGCATGTACGAGCTCGAGCCCGGCGAGCGCCTCTTCCCCTACCACACCCACCACGCCAACGAGGAGTGGCTGCTGGTCGTGCGCGGCCGGCCCACGCTGCGCACCTCCGAGGGCGAGCAGGACCTCGAGGAGGGCGACGTGGTCGCTTTCCCGCGCGGAGATCGCGGTTTCCACCAGGTCACCAACCGGACCGACGCTCCGATCCGCGTGCTCATGCTCTCCACGCTGCTCCTGCCCGAGATCGTCGAGTACCCGGACAGCGGGAAGGTCGGCACGCGCAGCGCCGGGGGCGAGCGACTGTTCCTCGGCCGCCCCGGTGAGAGACTCGATTACTGGGAAGGGGAGGACTAGAGGGCGCTCAGACGCCGCCCAGCTCGAGCGCTTTGACGATCAGCAGGATCACCGCGACCACGAGGTAGCCGCGCAGGACCAGCATCGCCACCTTGCGTCCCAGCGACCACTCGGGCCGGCGCAGCAGAGCCAGAGGAGGCATCGTCCATTGCTGCTTGGGGATGCCGCGGCTCGGGCTCGACGGCCGCGCGGGCCACGCGACCCGGACGGAGCACCAGCACACCGAAGCCGAGCATGCCGGCCGCGAGCACGGCGCCACCGACCAGCGCCAGCGTGGTCACGTCGACGCTGGGGAAGATCGTGGTCGCCATCAGGATCAGCGAAAGCAGCACGAGCACCGCCACGATCACGCTCGCGACCGCGTTGAGCCACGGCGCGTTGCGCCATGGGCCCAGCACCTCGCGGTCGTTGCACAGCAGCAACAGAAAGACGGTCGCGCTGGGGAGCAACACGCCCGCGAGTGCCTGGACCGCTTCGGTGATCACGCCGAGTGGAGCCCCCGGGATCAGCACTATTGCCGCCGCGCCGGCGATCAGCACCGCGAACATGCGTAGAAGGTCTTCGCGTCGGAGAAGCTGCGGTGCAGCGAGCTCTTCGTGCCGAAGACGTCCCCGAACGCGTAGCTCGTCGAGAGCGTCAGCGCGCCGGCGCCGATCAGCGACGCGTTTAGGAGCACCAAGGCGAACAGCGCTCCGGCCGTCGATCCGAGCGTGTGGTCGAGCGCCGTAGGCGACTCCTCCCGCGTCGGTGAAGTGACCGAAGTACGGCGTGTGTCGGCGAAGGCGAAGGCCGAATGCCCACCAGGGCCGCGGCGCCCACCACGACCACGACCGCGCCGACGTAGGTGTCGAGGCGCTCATAGTTGATCCAGCGCGGCGTTATCCGCTTGTCGATCACGTTGGACTGCTGGAAGAACAGCTGCCACGGCGCCACCGTGGTCCCGACGATCGCGATGATCAGCAGCACCGAAGTCGAGGTCGCGCCGCCCTGGATGCCGGGAACGACGAAGTCGCGCGCCATCGTGCCGATGTGCGGGTGGGCGAGGATGAACAGCGGAATCACGAGCAGATTCCCGAACACGAACACGAACATCGAGCGCTCCCAGAAGCGGAAGCTGCCGCTCACGGTGATTCGCGATCAGCGCGACGGCCGCGATCGGCACGGCGACGTACTTCGAGACGCCGAAGTAACCGAGAGCCAGGCTGACGCCGATGAACTCGGTGACGATCGTGAGGAAGTTCAAGACGAAGAGGTCGCCGACCGAGAACCACGCCCCAGAACCGCCCGAAGCGCTCGTTGATCAGCCGGGCGTGACCGACCCCGGTGACCGCGCCCAGCCGGACCACCATCTCCTGGTTGACGACCAGGACGGGGATCAGCAGCAGCAACACCCACAGCAGGCTGGTCCCGTAGTTCTGACCCGCCTGCGTGTAGGTCGCGACGCCCCCGGCGTCGTTGTCGCCGACCATCACGATCAGCCCGGGCCCGATGATCGCCAGCAGCGCCAGCAGCGCGGGAGCGCATGCCGCGGTGTGCCCTCTTCGTGCTGGCCGATCGTCCCGAAGGCGCCGCGGATGTCGCCGACGTGCGCGGAGTCGAGCACGAAACGCTCGCGCGTGGGCGCCCGCGTGGCGCACGGGCTCGCGGCGGGAGCGGGCGCGGGCGCCGCGCACGCGGCGCCGGCTGGCCGGCGCGCCCGACCGTTGGGTTGTTCGCCATCGCTCGACCTCCCGTAGCCGCTGGCCGGCCGCAGCCGGGCCCGGCGAGGCCGTCTCAGCTGCCGGAGATCAGAGTCCGGCGGCAGAGCGGCCTCCGACGCCGCAGCCGCGAGCCGCTACTTCGCGGAAGCTCGCTGTCTTGGTGTTCGTCTGAGTCGTCTCTATCGCGTGAAAAGGTCTGTCAAATCGCGCCGCATTTGCGGCTGCAAGTCGAGGCTAGCACCCGTCACTAGTCAGCGTTCGCCAGTCCCGCCGCGGCGGCGCCACTCCTCGGGGCAGCAGCAGCTCGAGCACGTCGTCGACCGCGACGACCCCCACCGGCTTGCCCGTCGCCGTCGACCACGGGCAGCGCGACCGAGGTTGTAGTCGGCCATCACCGAGCGCCACCTCGGGCAGGTCGGCCTCCGGCGGAAACCGTCGGGCCGGACGCCTCCATCAGCGCCCGAGACCGACCGCCTGCGGCTCCGCCCGCACGAGCTCGGCGAGCAGCACGGTCCCCGCGAGCACGCCCGCGTCGTCGACGCGCACACGACCGAAGCTGCCTGCGCTCCGAGCTCGCTCGCGCGGAGCCGCGCCAGCGCTGTCGGCGACCGTGGCCTCAGCTGGGACCGACACAAAGTCGGGGTCCATCATGCCGCCGGCTGTCGAGGGGTTGTAGCCCGAGCAGATCCCTGATCTTGCGCTGCTTGGCCGGCGGCAGCAGGTCGAGCACGGGGATGCGCCGCTCCTGTGCGAGTTCGAGCAGCAGATCCGCGGCGTCGTCGCTCTCCATCCGGGCCAGCACCGCGGCGACCTCTCGATCCGAGCGCTCGCGCAGGAACTCGACCTGGTGCTCGTCGTCGAGCTCCTCGAAGACGTCCGCCTCGAGCTCCTTGTCCTGACCCACGGCCTGGAGGATCTCTTCTCCCTCCTCGTGCGACGCCGCTTCCACCAGGTCGGCGATCTGGGCCGGGTGCAGCCGCGCGATCCGCCTCGCCTGAGCTTCAGCCGCGAGGTGGGGACGTGGCCGACGAATGGCTCCATCTCGCTCCACGGGACGAACTGGGAGTGTTCGGTGTCGTGGCCGCGAAACCGCCGCGGCAAGAGCCGCCACAGCCGTGGCCTCAGGCTGGAGTCGATTCCCGCGACGCGCCAGGCACCATCGTCGCAGACGAGCTCCACCTCGCGGGCCTTCACCAGCCGCGCGGTCGAGACGTTGATCAGGCTCCTGTCCAGTACGTCTGCGCGCAGCAGCACCTCGCCTGGACGGCGCTCGAACTGCCCCAGATTGAGCTTGGTCGTGGACGTGCGCGCCGCGGCGCGCTCCAGCCGCTGCACCCGGGAGATGGGCACGAACAGGTCACGCCCACCGATGCGCGCTTGCAGGCCGATCACGGGCGGCTCGCCATCGCCGTCATCCAAGCGCGCGACGACATCCTCGATCTTCCCTAGGCGCTCTCCGGCCGAGTCGAGCAGCGGGCTACCGGCCAGGGAGGAAAGGTGGACAACCGCCTCGGGCATCGCCGACTCCCGAACAGGCTAGCTTTTCGTCATCTCGGGTTCACCGACCGCCGATATCACGCCCTCGCCCGATGCCGCGGTTGCGCTGACCCCGGCGGCGCTGGCCGAGGCGGAGCGCCCGCGGGCGCACCTGCCGCGGCGCCGTGTCGCCCAGGCGATGGCCGGGACGTGGCCCACGGTCGGCGTCTACGTCGCGATCCGAGCGCTGCTCGTCGGCGTCGCGTTCGCCGACGCGGCGCTCACGCATCAGTCGGTCAGCTCGGCGATCGGCCATTGGGACGGCGTCTGGTACTCGCGCCTCGCGCTCCACGGGTACCCCACGCACACCGTGCCCTCCCCGAGCACGCTCGGGTTCTTCCCCCTCTTCCCCGCCTTCATCTGGCTTCTCATGCAACTCGGGATCCAGTCGCCGGTGCTCGCCGGAGCCCTGATCTCAGGCGTCGGCGGCCTCATCGCGACGGTCCTCGTCCAGCGGCTCGCCACCGGCTGGTGGGGCGCGCAGACCGGCCGTCGCGGCGCAATCCTGTTCTGCCTCTTCCCCGGCTCGGTCGTCTTCTCGATGGCGTACTCCGAGGGGCTGCTGATTCCTCTTGCCGCGGGGTGCATCCTCGCGCTGGAGCGGCGGCGCTGGGTGTTGGCAGGCGCGCTGGCGGGGCTGGCGACCGCAACCGGCGCCGACGCGCTCTGGCTCATCCTCGTCTGCACGCTCTCCGCCGGCATCGTGGTCCGCCGCCGTGGCCTGCGCGATCGCGAGTCGCGCACAAGCCTTCTGGCGCCGCTCCTCTCGGTGGCCGGCGTCGTGGGCTTCGGGGCCTTCCTTTGGCGGTGGACGGGCACGCCCTTTGCCACGCTAGACGCCCAGCGCAGCGGGTGGCACGTACGGCTCGATCCGCTCGCGCTCGTACACCAGGGCGAGCTGTTCGCGAGCCAGCTGGCGAACCTCAACCTCTCCCACCCCACGCTCGACCTCTCGCCGCTGGCGGCCATGCTCGGGACGATCGTCCTCGTCGCCGGGCTCGTGCTGCTTGTGCGACGGCCACGGCTGGTCTCGCCAGAGGCGATCGCATGGGCCGCGGCGGTCGGCGTGGTCGCGGTCTTCTCCGAGCACATTGGCCCCAACGCGCGCATGCTCGTGACCGCTTTCCCGGTGGTCGTGGTGTTTGCGTACCGCTTTCGGGGGCGAGCCTACGGCTGGCTGTTGGGCGCGAACCTCCTGCTGCTCGTGGCGATGAGCGCGCTCACGTTCACCGGCCACTCGCTGACCCCATAGCACGCGGTGCCCACAGGGCGCGTGGAGTGCTAACATATTGCTTGCCGACAAGCAAGTATTTTCGCAAGGATTCCGAGAGGGTCAGTGAGCATCACCGCATCCCCACCTGACATCGATACCGCGGCCCGGCTGCGAGCCGCGATCAGCCGACTGCACCGTCGGCTGCGTCCCACAGCCGCGGGCGCTGCTGCGGGCCTCACGCCCACTCGGATCTCCCTGCTCAACACGATCAACCGCCTGGGGCCGATCCGCCTCTCCGGCCTCGCCGCCGAGGAAGGGATCAACCCCACCATGCTTTCGCGGATTGTCGGCGACCTCGCCGAGGGCGGGCTGATCGAGCGCATAGACGATCCGGGCGACCGGCGCGCCGCGTTGGTCAAGACCACACGCCACGGCCGTCGCGTGACCGAGCGCATGCGCCGCGAGCGCACCGACGTCGTCAGCGTCGCGCTCGAGCGTCTCTCCGAGAGCGACCTACGGGCGCTCGAGCGGGCCCTGCCCGCACTCGAGCATCTCGCCGAGAACCTCAAGGGGGGCCGCTCGTGACGCGCGTCGTCCGGGCCTCCCGCATCACCTTCGCCGCCCTCGCAGTCCCCAATTACCGGCGCTACTTCGCGGGCCAGTCGATCTCGTTGATCGGCACCTGGATGCAGATGACGGCTCAGGCGTGGCTGGTGCTGTCGCTCACCCACTCGAGCACCAAGCTGGGCTTGGTGGTCGCGCTGCAGACGCTGCCGGTGCTGCTCCTCTCCCCCTACGGCGGGGTCCTCGCCGACCGCATGGACAAGCGGCGTCTGATGGTCATGCTGCAGAGCGCGATGGGGCTGCAGGCGCTCGCGCTGGGGATCCTCACCCTCACGGGAACGGTGAAGTTCTGGGAGATCGGCGTGCTGGCGGTGCTGCTCGGCCTCAACAACGCCTTCGAGAACCCCGCGCGTCAGTCATTCATGCTCGAGATGGTGGGCGGCGAGCACCTGCGCAACGCCGTGACGCTCAACTCGGTACTGGTCAACGTCGCGCGCACGATCGGGCCCGCCGTGGCCGGCATCCTGATCGCCACCGTCGGCGAGGGCATCTGCTTCTTCGCCAACGCGGCCAGCTTCGTCGCCGTGGTGGCGTCGCTCGTAACGTTGAACCGCGGCGCGCTGGCCCCCACCACTCCCGCCCCCCGGGCACGCGGCCAGCTGCGAGAGGGTTTTCGCTACGTGCGAAATGAGCCCGGCCTGGCGATCCCCCTGCTGATGATGGCCGCGGTCGGCTGTCTGACCTACGAGTTCCAGGTCTCGCTGCCGGTCATGGCCTCAAGGGCGCTGCACGCCGGCGCGAGCGGATACGGCTTCATGACCGCCGCGATGGGAATCGGGGCGGTCGCAGGCGGCCTGCTGGTCGCGGCGAAGGGCCGCACGGGCACCGCGCAGCTGACGGTCGCGGTCACCGGATTCGGGATCGCCATGGCGCTCGCCGCGATTGCCCCCAACCTGGGGTTCGAGCTCGCGGCGCTGGCGCTGGCGGGCGCAGCCAGCATCACCTTCATGGCAACGGGCAACTCCACTCTGCAGCTACGGGCCAAGCCCCAGATGCGCGGCCGCGTGATGTCGCTGTGGTTTGTGGCCTTCCAGGGCTCCACTCCCATCGGAGGGCCGATCATCGGCTATGTGATCGCGCTCGCGGGCGCCCGGGCGGGCCTCGGAGTCGGCGCGGTGACGTGCTTTGCCGTGGCGCTGCTCGGGCTCTCAATGCTCGCCCGCCACGGCCAGGGCCTGGCGCAGGTCCGCAACCAGGTCCTCGGGCGACTCAACCCCACAACTTAGCCTGATCAGGTCCGGCGGCACCGCCGCGCTCGAGTCCTCCACGGACTGGTGGGTCATCGCCTGAGGTACCTCGATCAGCGACTCGACCCCGCCCAGCGACTCGGCCAGCGTGAAGACGCGAGTGGCCGCCGCCACGTCGGCGGCGCGGGGATGCCGAAAGCTGACCATGCCGCTGAATCCGGGCCAGCGGACCTCGCTCACGTCGTCCGAGTGCGACAGCAGCTCCACCACCTCGGCCGCGGCCTGCGCGTGCGCGGGCATGCGCAGATGCAGGGTGCGCAGCCCGCGGTGCACGAGGAAGCAGTCGAGCGGCCCGGGGACCGCCCCGACCGCGTTCTGGACGAAGCGCAACTGCTCGTAGAACTCGGGGTCGCGCGCCACCACGACCCCGCCCACGACGTCCGAGTGGCCGCCCAGGTACTTCGTCGTGGAGTGCACGACGAAGTCCGCCCCCAGCTCGAGGGGCTGTTGGTTGAAGGGGGTCGCGAAGGTGCTGTCCACCGCGACCAGCGCGCCGCGCCGCATCGCGATCACCCGGTCGATGTCGATCACGTTCAAGAGCGGGTTGGTCGGGCTCTCGACCCAGATCATCCTCGTGTCGTCTCTGATCGCGCGCTCGAGCGCGCGCGAGGTCGGTCTGGTCGACGAGCTCGTACTCGAGTCCCCAGCGGCTCATCACCTTGTCGACGAGCCGGTAGGTCCCGCCGTAGAGGTCGGCGGGCATGATGACGTGGGAGCCGGGGCCGCAGGCGACGGTGATCAGCGCGTGCTCGGCGGCCATCCCCGACGAGAAGCACACCGCCTCCCCGCCCTCGAGCTGTCCGAGCGCCCGCTCGAGCGCGGCCCGCGTGGGGTTGGCCGAGCGCGCGTAGTCGTAGTCCTCGAAGAACTCGCCGGGGCGGCTCTGCGCGTAGGTCGAAGTCTGGTGGATCGCGGGGATCACCGAGCCGAAGGTCGGGTCGGGTTCGAGCCCGGCGTGGACGGCTCGCGTAGCGAACGACTCGCGGCCGCCGCCCGGGCTGCTCACGTGGCCAGCGCTTCCAGCAGGTCGGTGCGGGTGACGATCCCCACGGGGCGTCCCGCGTCCGTGACGAGCAGCGCCTGCTGGTCTGCGACCAGGAGATCGACGGCGTCCCTCACCGGATCGTGGCTCGAGACCGTGGGCAGTGGCGGCTCCATGACCTCGACGATCTCCGCCTCGAGCAGCATGGGGTCCTCGGTGGCGTGCTTGAGCAGCCCGCGCTCGCTGATCGACCCCACCACGGTGGCGCGGTCGTGGGCGCTGACCACGGGCAGCTGCGAGACGCGGTGCTCGTGCAGGAGCGCGACCGCGTCGCGAACGCGGAAGTGGGTCTCGACGGAGACCATGGGCGGCATCTCCCGGGCGTCGGCCTTGCGCGCGAGCACGTCACCGACCGCCAGCCGCGTGTCGCGCTCGAGGAAGCCGTACTGGCGCATCCAGCTGTCGGCGAAGATCTTCGACAAGTAGGAGCGCCCTCCGTCGGGAACGATCACCACGATCAGCGCCTCGGGATCGTCGACCCCGGCGGCGACGGCGAGCGCCGCGTGCACAGCCAGCCCGCCCGATCCGCCCGCGAGGATCCCCTCCACCTGAGCCAGCCGCCGCGTGGTCAAGAACGCGTCCCGGTCGGAGACCGTGACCCAGCGGTCGATGACCGACGGATCGAAGGTCTCCGGCCAGAAGTCCTCTCCCACTCCCTCCACCAGGTACGGGTGGACGCTCTCGGGCACCGCCCGAGTAGATCGACCCCTCAGGGTCCGCGCCCACCACTGTCAGATCGGGCCGGCGCTCGCGCAGGTAGCGCGAGGTGCCCGGTGACGGTCCCGCCCGTCCCGACTCCCACGACCAGGTGTGTGATCCGTCCCGCGGTCTGCTCCCAGACCTCGGGGCCCGTCGACTCATAGTGGGCCTGCGGGTTTGCCTTGTTGAAGTACTGGTTGGGCTGGAACGCGCCAGGGATCTCGGCGGTCAGGCGGTCGGCAACGCGGTAGTACGACTGGGGCGACTCGGGGGCACATCGGTCGGCGCGACCACGACGTCGGCTCCGTAGGCCCGCAGCAGGTCGATCTTCTCCTTGGACATCTTGTCGGGCATCACCGCGATGACCCGATAGCCCTTCAATCGCGCGGCGATGGCCAGCCCGGTGCCGGTGTTCCCCGAAGTCGGCTCGACGATCGTGCCGCCGGGGCGCAGCGCTCCGTCGCGCTCGGCCGCCTCGATCAAAGCGAGAGCGATGCGGTCCTTGATCGAGCCACCAGGATTGAAGACCTCGAGCTTGGCCGCGAGCTGCGGGCCGGACGCCGGCCCCGATGCGCGCGAGGCTCACCAGCGGCGTGTCACCGATCGTCTCGAGGATGGACCCCTTCACGGCGGTCGTCGCGGCGGTTTCGGGCATGGGCATAGTCTGAAGCTTCTTTGGCGGTCAGGCAAATCGCTCAACGGCTTAGCCGCCGAGGGCGTCCGTGCGCCGACTCGACCAGCTTTTCCGCGACCAGCTTTCCGATCCCTCCGAGCGGCACGAACCTCGGCACCGACGACGCCAAGGCGACGAACCGCAGCTCGATCCGGGTCGCCGACGAACCGCGGTCTGGCTCCAGGCGCCAGAGGAGCTCGAGCTCCTCGGGGTCGGAGGGCTCGTTGGGGATCCGGGTGATCTTCACGCCGTGGGGCGGATCCGTGTCGACCGCGGCGGTCAGCTCGATGGTCCTGAGAAACGGGGTCCACTTGACGTTGACGATGGCTCGGACCTCCAGGGGCTCGCGTTGCAAGACCTCGAGCTCTCGCAGCAGCTCCCTGTTCCACTCGCCATACCGCTGCACCGCCGCGAGCAGCGAGTAGCAGTCCTGGACCGAGGCACGCACGGTGGCGCTCGCGGAACCGCTTATCTCCTTCACGCGCGTATCACATAGCATCGCGGCGTGACCGTCATCACCGGCTCCGCCACCGACGAGGTCGACGCGCCGCTTGAGCGGTGCTGGGCGCTGGTGCAGGACGTCCCGAGCGCCCCCGAGTGGCAAAGCGGCCTCGAGCGCATGGACGTCGTGGAGCGCGACGAACAGGGACGTGCCGTGGTCTGCGACACGGTCTCAGACGCGAAGCTGCGCAAGGTGAAAAGCAGAGTCAGGTTCACCTACGACGGACCCGCGCGGCTTTCGTGGCGACAGATCGACGACGGGGACCTCAGGTCGCTCGAGGGCTATTGGCAATTCGAGTCGCTGGGCGATGGCCGCACCAGGGTCACCTATGGCCTCGCGGTCGACCCCGGTCCCGTCGGCCGGCTGGCCAGGGTGCCACTCGAGCGCGCGGCGCGCGCGATGCTGCTCAACCCGCGGCCGAAGGAGCTGGCCAAGCGGGTTGAATCAAATCAGTAGTCGGCCGGCGCACATGTGCGCCGGCCCCGGCGGCGCATGCGCCGCCGGCGGCGGGGCGCATGCGCCCCGCCGATCCTGTTTAAGGCAGGACCAGGTGGGAGTCGCCGAACTCGTGCCATCGATACCCGTGCGCCAGCGCGGCCCGGTAGGAGCGCTGGAGTAGCTCAGCACCGCCGCGGCCTCGAGCAGTTGCAGGTGCGATGCCTCGGGCTCGTGCCAGCCGGTGATGAGGCCGTCGATGGCCCGGAGGCCGCGTCGAGGCGTTATGACCAGTTTCGTCCAGCCCGCCCCCGGCCGCACGGTGCCGTCGGGACGGGCTTGGGTTTCGAGCGCCCGGACCACGGTCGTCCCCACGGCGATCACCCGCTGGGCGCCGTTGACGAGCGCCGCGGTCTTCTTCGGTAGCTCGAACTCCTCCGGGAACGGCGGCTCGTGTCGCTCCGGCGAAGAGACGCCGGCGTGGAGGGTGAGCGGGGCGAGCTCGACACCCTTCGCGACCAGGCGCCTGATTAGTTGTGCGGTGAAGGGGCGGCCGGCGCTCGGCATCTCCGAGCTCCCCGGGCTCCGTGCGTACACGTTCTGGTAGGCCTCCAGCGGGAACGCGTCGCGCACGTAGCCGTAGCGGATCGGCTCGCCGTGGCGCTCAAGGTACGCCTCGATCGCCTGTGTTGCGTGCAGGCGCGCGACCATCAGCCGCGCCGCCACCCAGGTAGGGCGCGGCGAGCGCGAGCTCGGCGCCGCCTGGCAGCGCGATCCGCTGACCCGTCCGCGCCTTGAGTGGCGTGGAGCCGTCGGGGCTGCGCAGCTCGACCACCCGCCAGGAGTCGTCCAGGCCCGGCACACGGGTGGAGAAATGGACCCTCAGATCGCCGCGCAGGGAGACCACGGCCGCCGGGAGCGTCGCCGACACGTTGACCACGAGCAGGTCGCCGGGCTCCAAAAGGTCGGGAAGATCGCGGAAGCGACGGTGCTCGATGGTCCCCTCGCGCCCTGCGTGCAACGAGCAGCCGCACGTCGTCGCGCTCGAGGCCCCGGCTCTCGGCGGGCTCGCGCGCCTCAACGGCCAGGGCGCTCATCGCCTCACGAGACCGATCTCCCGCGCCCGGTAGCGGCCGCTGGGAAGCTCGCCGGCGATCAGCTCGAGCAGCCCGGGGACGCTCTCCTCGGGCGGCGGGCGGTCGGAGATGTCCTCCCCGGGGAAGGCCTCCTGGTGCATGCGCGTACGCATGTCGCCGGGATCGACCGCGTAGACCTTGAGCGACGGGTGCTCGGCGGCGAGGATCGCGGAGACCTGCTCCAGAGCGGCCTTGGAGGAGCCATAGCCGCCCCACCCCGGGTACGGCTCGGTGGCGGCGTCGGAGGTGATGTTGAGTACTCGGCCGCCGTCGGGCAGCCGCGGGAGCGCGAGCTGCGTGAGCGCGAGCGGGGCGAACACGTTGACCTCGAAGACACGCCCGATCTGCTTGAGCGGATACTCGGCCAGCGCGGGCTGGGGGCTCGGGCCGAGCGCGCTCGCGTTGTTGACGAGCACGTCGATGCGCTCTCCGGCGGCGGCTGATGAGCACCGCCCGGTGAGCCGGGTCGGCGACGTCGCCCGCGATCGCGCTGACCTCGGTCTCGTGCGAGAGCTCGTCGGCGACGCGACGCAGGTCCTCGGCGCCCCGCGAGTCGATCACGAGCGCGAAGCCCTCGCGGGCGAGGGCCCGCGCGAGGGCCAGCCCGAGTCCACGGGAGGCCCCAGTGACAATTGCAAGTGGCATGCCGCCAGCGTAAGGACCGCCCGGTCCCGCTTACCAGAGGCAATTGGTCCTAGGACCGAGTGCCGACGAGGCCTTCGCTGACCGCGAGCACGGCCGCCTCGGTGCGGTCGTTCACGCCCAGCTTGGCGAGCACCCGCCCCACATGCGCCTTCACCGTCTTCTCCGAGATGCCGAGCTCGAAGCGCGATGCGCTTGTTGGAGCGTCCGCTCGCGAGCAGCTCGAGCACCTCCTGCTCGCGCCGCGTGAGGCGCTCGCGGTTGGCGGACGCGGGCGTCGCCCCCTGGGCGACCGCATCGACGAGCCGCGCCGCCGCGGTCGGATCGAGCATCGCCTTGCCCGCCTTGGCCGCCCGCACAGCGCGCGCCAGCTCCGACGGTTCGACGTCCTTGAGCAGGTACCCCGCGGCCCCCGCCTCGATCGCCGGCAGCAGCCGTTCGTCGTCGAGGAAGCTCGTCAGCGCGATCACCCGGGTCTGGGGAAGCCGCCGCCGCAGCTCGCGCATCGCCTGCGACCCCGTCGAGCCGGGGCATGACGAGGTCCATGAGGATCACGTCGGGGTGCAGGCGCTCGGCCAGCGTGAGCGCCTGCTCGCCGTCTGCGGCCTCGCCCACGACCTCGATTCCGTCCTGCAGCTCGAGGAACGACCCGCAAGCCCCTCGCGCACGACCGCGTGGTCGTCGGCGAGCATCACTTTGATGGGCTCAGCCATCGAGCTGGAGGCGAACCGTTGTGCCTCTGTTCGGGGCGGAGACGATCGTGAGCTCGCCTCCGAGCTCGCGCGCTCGCTCCTCCATCGACGTGAGCCCGAGGTGGCGCGAGCGCAACTCGCGCCTCACTGGGGTCAAAGCCCGCCCCGTCGTCGCTCACCTGCACCAAGGTGCGCCCCTCCCCTCTTTCCAGGCGCACCGCGATGCGCGTCGCTCCCGCGTGGCGCAAGGCGTTGTGGAGCGCCTCGTCGGCGATGCGCAGGATGGCTGAGTCGCGGCGGGGGTCTCCGTCCGGCTGCGAGTCGCCCCCGGCCTCCAACTCGATCGGTACGCCGTGCAGGCGCGCCAGCATCTCCGTCTCCTTGCGCAAGACCCCTGCAAGACCGTCGCGCTCGAGCTCGGGCGGCCGCAACCCCAAGATCAGCGAACGCAACTCCTCGAGCGCCTCGCGCGCGAGCTCGCCCACCCGCGCAACCTGCGTGCGGGCGGCATCGTCGTCGGCGGGCTTGCGATCGAGCAGGGTCGTGGCAGCCTCGGCGGTGAGGATGAGACTGAACAGCTTCTGGCTCACGACGTCGTGGAGCTCGAGTGCGAGGCGGTTGCGCTCGGAGACGATCGAGAGCTCGCGGCTGCGTTCGTACAGGCGCGCGTTGGTGATGGCGATCGCGGCGTGGGCCGCGAGCAGCTCGATCAGCGCCTGGTCGGATGGGTCGAATGCCCGGAGCCGCGCTTCTCGGTCAGATAGAAGGCGCCTATCACCTCGCCCGCGGAGACGATCGGCACGCCGAGGAACGAGCGCATGTCTGGGTGCTCTTTCGGCCACCAGCCGCGGAAGCGAGGATCGCGGTGGATGTCGTCCGTGCGGAATGGCTGCGGCGTCTCGAGCATCGCCCCGAGCATCCCGTGCGTCCGCGGCAGCGGGCCCATCGCCGCGATCAGCTTGTCGCTCATCCCCGAGACGATGAAGCTTCGAAACCCGCCCTCTCCATCGGGTACACCCAGCGCGGCGAACCTCGCATCGGCGAGCTCGCGCGCCGAGTGGACTAGCTGCTGGAGCACCTGCTCGACCGAGCGCTGCGACGCCACCGCCAGCACGGCGTCGCTGACGGCCTTCAGTGCCGGGTGCAGCTCGCCCGTCGAGTCGGCTACTTGCTGCAGGGAATCGGCGTGGTCTTGGAGACGCTCCCGCTCGAGAAGCCGAGCGTGAAGCTACCCGTCCAGTGCCCGCCGCTGCACGACGGCGGGTTGGTGATCAGGGAGTTCTTGCCGTTGACGGCGTGAGCACTGAAGTCGAGCTTGTTGAGCTTCGCCGACACCGGGACACTCGGCAGCTTCGAGAAGAGGATCTCGATGGAGCCATTGCTGGCCTTGAAGAGGCGTCCGACCACGTTCTCTGTGCCGATGATCGGGATCTTCGCCGGAGAGCACGATCGCGGCGATATCCCCCTTCTTCTCCGGCTTGCCGAGGTACATCGTGAACGGGACGGTCTGCTTGCCGAAGCCGCTGACCGTCGCGATGACCTCCCCGGAGCCGATCTTGCTCTTCGCCGGGCAGGGGTTCGAGGAGCTTGACTTCACCTTGCTGGTGTCACAGAGCACCGACACGGACTTCGCGCTCGACTTGAAGCCCTTCTGCGCGATCACCTTGAGCGAGGTCGGAATCCCAGACTCGGTGAAGGGGCCCTTCGCGGAGACATTCAGCGTGGAGTGGCTGTTCGGCGTGTCGGGTTTTACGGCCACCGTGATCGTCGGGCCGGCCGCCGCGGCGACCCCGACAACGGCAAGCATCGTGACCCCGAACGTCGCGATCCCCTTACGCATCTGAGCGAGATTATGCCGAACGCGATCCAGGGCCGCGACGCGCTCGCTAGCCTCCAATCCATGCGCATGCCGCGCTCATGGCTCGTGATGCTGGTTCTGATCGTCGTGTTCGTGCTGGCGGGCATGGTGATCGCCATCACCCGGCTGGCCTGACGCCCCCCGGGCGTAGAGTCGTCGAGGGACGACTCAGCCTGTGAGCCCTCACTTCTTTCCCCGCGATGAGTACTTCATGCGGCTGGCGCTGCGGGAGGCGACTCGCGCACTCGAGCACGACGACGTCCCCATCGGCGCGGTGATCGTACGCGAGGGCGAGGTCGTCGGGCTGGGTCACAACGAGCGGGAGCTCCGCGCCGACCCGACCGCCCACGCCGAGATGATCGCCCTGCGCGAGGCGGCGCGGTCGCTCGGGAGCTGGCGGGTGCTCGACTCGGTCATGTACATCACGCTCGAGCCGTGCGCGATGTGCGCCGGCGCGATCGTGCTCGCCCGCCTCCCGCGCGTGATCTTCGGCGCGGTCGACCCCAAGGCCGGCGCGGCCGGCAGCGTCCTCGACGTCCTCGCGCAACCCCAGCTCAACCACCGTCCCCAGGTGGAGCGGGGTCTGCTCGCGGGCGAGTGCGCCGAGCTCCTGCAGAGGTTCTTCGCCTCGCGGCGGTGACTTTTTCAGTGCGGCGTCGCGTTGCGATCGAGGGTCTGGGCGAGCGCGATCGCGCCCAGCACGCCGGCGTCGTCGCCGAGCGCCGGTGGGACCAGGTACTCGTCGATGCCCGAGGACAGGGCGGGCGTATCGAGATAGCCGGCCACGAGCTTGACGAGCCGCCGCCTCACCATGCGCATGAGCGCAGGACGGCTCATGACTCCGCCGCCTGCGATCACGCGCTCGGGCGAGGCGACGCAGACGATCGCGAGGATGCCGAGCGCCAGGTAGTCGGCCTCCAGCGGCCACGCGGGGTGTCCCTCGGGTAGCTCCGCGGGCGGCTGGCCCCAGCGTTCTGCCATCGCCGTGCCGGACGCGAGTCCTTCCCAGCAGTCTCCGTGCGCGGGGCAGTTGCCGGCGAACGCATCGCGGCGGCTGTCGTGCGGAACCCGCAGATGACCGACCTCCGGGTGGATCAGACCGTGGAGGGGCTTTCCGTCGATGACCAGTCCCGCGCCGATACCGGTCCCGACCGTCAAATAGCAAACGGTCCCTCGGCCTTGCCCCGCTCCCCAGCGCTGCTCGGCGACCGCGGCCGCGTTGACGTCGGTGTCGAAGGCGACCGGAACCTTCAGGCGGTCTCTGAGCACGGTCGCGACCGGCGTGTGCTGCCATCCGGGCTTCGGCGTGGTCGTCACCTCCCCCCACGTCGCCGAGCTCAGGTCGAGGTCAACGGGACCGAACGAGCCGATGCCGACGGCATCCGGCGAGGGATGCTCGCCGAAGAACTTGACGATGCGCTCGAGCGTCTCCTCGGAAGAGGTGGTTGGAAACTGTTCGCGCGCGCAGAGCTCGCCTGGTCCCGTCCCCAGCGCGCACACGCACCAGGTGCCACCCGTCTCGACGCCGCCATAGACCCGCGCCACGCACGAATCATGCCGCCGTTGGCGGCGTGGCTCGTTGCGGACTGGAGGCTCGCGGTAAGGTTTTGCGCCAGAGCGCCGCGGGTACGGCAAGGCCATGGCACAGCAACTGAACGTACAAGACCTCCGCATATCTTCCCCGGCGTTCGACGGTCACCGCCGGATTCCCGAGCGCCACACCGGTGACGCCGAGGACGTCTCGCCGCCGCTTCAGTGGTCGGGCATCCCGGAGGGCACGAAGGCCTTCGCGCTCGTGGTCCACGACCCCGACGCGCCGCTCGTCGACGGCTTCACCCACTGGGTCGCCTACGGCATCGCCGGCGACGCGGATTCGCTGGCGGAGGGTGCCGACGACGTCGTCTCTGGCACCAACTCGTTAGGCAACCAGGGCTACAACGGCCCCGCGCCGCCGCCGGGCCACGGCCCGCACCACTACTACTTCTGGGTGTACGCGCTCGACGACGACCTCGACCTTCCGCCAGGCCTGGACCGCCGGGCTCTGCTCGAGCAGATCGAGGACCACGTGATCGAGCAGGCGCGCGTCATCGGGACGTACGAGCACTGAGGATCGGTGCGGGCGTCGTGCCCCGCGCCCGCCGCCGCAAGCCTCCGCCCGCCCCCCGCGACCTCCGGGCGTGCAAAAGGTGACAACGCCGCCTCCCTCGATCGACGTTGGCGGATTAGTCGCGCCGGCGAGCCACATTCTGGCCACGGCCGGCCGCACTCGCCGACCGTGTCACGTTGTGCACTCCCCGCACCGACGCTGGCGGCTGAGCCGCCGCCATCGCCTCCGCGCCTACCTACGCGCCTACCTACGCGCGCGCGGTCGAAACCGGTTTGGCGGCTAACTCCGCCGTTTCGAGCGGATCGCCGCCCCCACTGACCGTCCGGTAGCCTCGCCCCCGACCGGAGAGGTGGCAGAGCGGTTGAATGCGCCGGTCTCGAAAACCGGTATGGGCGGTTTCGTCCATCGAGGGTTCGAATCCCTCCCTCTCCGCCCTGAGGTGTGGCCACGAACGGCCGGGGTCTCGAGATGCCTTTTGTCACGAGCCTCACCTCACGAGGGGAGGGTCCACCACCGCTGCCGTCGAACCATATGGTCGTGACGCATCGCGCGTCGGATTACGTGCTGCCGGACCGGGTGACGCCTCGGGGGTTGCGTGCGGCGCTGGCCGGGCACTTCGAGCTCGAGTCGGAGGCGGGCAGGGTCGTTGACCGTGCTTACTACGACACGTTCGAGGGCCTTTTGCACCGGTCGAACATGTCACTGGTCTGGGAAGACGGCCGGCTGCAACTGATCAACGGCGATGGTCGTGAGGTCGCTGGCCTGGGCTTGCCCAGCGCGCCGGGAGCGATCCGTGCGAACGAGCTTCCACCGGGCGCTCTGCGCGATCGGCTGGCGCCCGTTATCAACGCGCGTGCCGCGACCACGCTCGCGCGCGTGCGTGCGCGCCGGCGGACGATGAGCGTGCTGGACTCAGAGCGCAAAACAGTCGCTCGCATGAGCATCGAAGAGCCTTCGATCGCGCCCGGCGAGCGGACGCAGACGCGACTGGCGCCCCGGCTGACCGTGGCCGGTGTGAGGGGCTACGACAAGGCCCTGAGACGGGTGCAAGGCGTCGTGGAGGACGAGCTCGGCCTGGTGAACGCGGCCTACTCGCTCGCGGACGAGGCTGTCACGAGGGCTGGCGGAATACCGCGCGGCGCGTTGTCGAATCTCGACGTCGTGCTGGAGTCTCAGCAGCGCGCAGATCGGGCGGCTGTCGCGATCCTCACGCGGCTGACTGCGGCGATCGAGGCCAACCTGCCGGGCACGCTCGCCGACGTCGACAGCGAGTTCCTACATGACCTACGCGTGGGCGTCCGACGGACACGGTCGCTGCTGCGCGAACTGCGCGGCGTGTTCCCGCCGACCGACCTCGCGCGGTTCCGAGCCGAGTTCCGGTGGCTGCAGGAGATCACCGGCCCAACCCGCGACCTCGACGTCTACCTGCTCGACTTCGACGCGTTCGCGAGGTCGCTGCCGCCGGCGCACCGGACCGATCTCGAGCCGCTGTACGCGCTGCTGACCGAACATCGGATCCGCCAGCGGCGGCGGATGGTCCGATCTCTACGCTCCGAGCGCGCGCGAACGCTATTCCCGGAGTGGAAGCGGCTCGTCGGGACGCTCCTCGAGCTTTCCGAGGATGGCCGTCCGGACGCCACAAAGCCGATCGTCGAGCTCGCCGGCCAGCGGATCGCGACCGTCTACGGCCGAATGGTGAGGATGGGAACGGCGATCGATGACCACAGCCCGCCCGTCGCGCTGCACGATCTGCGCAAGAAGGGCAAGGAGCTGCGCTACCTCCTGGAGTTCTTTGGCCAGCTGTTCCCCGCAGCGACAGTCGACCCGATGGTCAGGACCCTCAAGTGTCTACAGGACACACTGGGGCGCTTCCAGGACCGCGAGATCCAGGCCGGAATGCTCTGCGCGATAGCCGACGAAACGGCAACGCTGCGCAACGGCGCCGCTGCTTTGATGGCGATGGGTCTGCTCGTCGAGCGACTCACAGCGCAGCAGGCGCAGGCGCGTCGGGAGTTTGCTCAGCGGTTCGCCCCGTTCGCCGATAGATCCCGCCGGGCCGCGATCAAGGAGACCTTTGCATGAGCACCGTGCTCGCGACCTACAACATCAAGGGAGGCGTCGGGAAGACCTCGGCCGCCGCGAATCTTGCCTATCTCGCCGCGCTCGGCGGGGCTCATACGCTCCTGTGGGACCTCGATCCGCAGGGCGCCAGCACCTACCTGTTCCGCATCAAGCCGAAAGTCAAGGGCGGCGGGGCGAAACTGGTCCGCGGCAAGCGCCGCATCGACGGATCGATCAAGGGCACTGACTTCGAGCGCCTCGACCTGATCCCGGCGGACTTCTCCTACCGCCACATGGATCTCGCGCTGGATAACACCAAGAAGCCGACGCGCCGTCTGGCCCGGGTCCTCGCCCCCGTGGCCCCCGAGTACGACTACATCTTCCTCGACTGCCCGCCCAGCATTTCGCTGGTATCGGAGAGCGTGTTCGAGGCAGCCGATGCGCTCCTCGTCCCGCTGATTCCCGCCACGCTGTCCTCCAGGACCTTCGACCAGCTGCGCCGCGTCATCCATCGCAACGGTAACGGTCACGCGCCGCAGGTCCTTGGGTTCTTCTCGATGGTCGACGGGCGCAAGCGACTCCACCGCGAGGTCACTGAAGCGCTTGGCGGTGCGCACGATGTGTTGACCACGGCCATCCCAACCAGCGCTGACATCGAGCGAATGGGCGTATATCGAACAGTCGTCGATCGCTCCGCGCCGCGCCGGCCCGCGGCCCGCGCCTACCGCTCGCTCTGGCGAGAGATACGCGACAGATTGGGGCCCCAGGGCGTGTAGCCGCGGCGCCGGGTTCGTGCCGCGCGATGTTGGTTTCCATCAATCAGCGTCGCCGGAACTCCGACATGGAAACGTTGTTCAGCCAAGGCACCGTCTCGGCTGATTTTGCGGCGAAAGCCCCGTGGGCTAGGGGTTTTCGCGTCTTTGACGCCCGCTAACAGCACGGCCCCCGGGCCGCCCAGCAAGCAGTCAGCCGTTTGCAGTATCTGCGGCTGAGAGCTGAAACCTCATCGCGTGCGCCGCGTTCCTGTGTGGGTTGTCAAGCCGTTGGGTAGGCGACCGCGTCGTCGACCAGGACGCACCGATTGAAGGAGGTGATGCGTAGGGCACAACCCTGACTGGGTCGCGCTGAAGGAAGTCAACGTACGAGTGCGCCGCCGATTGAGGGCGGTAGCTGCGTGGCCTGGGCTGTACCTGACCTAAAAACGAAACGCAGGAGTGTCAATTGAAACGACTGACCCTTGCGGCGGGCGTCACGCTCGCCGTTTCTATTCCCGCGGTAGCGAACGCAAAACCGGTCACGCCGCGCGACGCGCATCATTACGCGCATCTCTACCACCAGGTGGCCGCGAAGTTCGGCCGCCGCGCCCCAGGCCGCAACATCGTCCGATGGGGCTTCGGGTCCGACCAGCGTGTCACCGACGCGCAGGTCGTGTCCTCGATCAGCGTGCTCGAGCGGATGCTCGCGCCGCCGCCCCCCGTGGCGCCCGCAGCCGTGGCGCCCGCAGCCAAGGCGCCGGTCGCCGAATCGGCGACACCCGTCACTCAGACGAGTGACGCTGGCACGTCAGCCGCATCTGCCGGCTCACCGCTGCCGGCGTGCACCTGGCAGCCGGAGTCAGGCGGCAACCCCTCGGCGGTGAATCCGAGCTCGGGCGCCGGCGGCTACTACCAGATCATGCCGTCCACGTGGGCCGCGTACGGCGGGACGGGCGCCCCGCAGACCGCTCCGATGAGCGAGCAGACCGCGATCGCCCAGAAGATCTACTCCGCACAGGGGCCGAGCGCCTGGACCAACTGCTGAGAGAAGGAGCGGGGGAGGGACTGGGAACGGTCCCTCCCTGCTCTCCTGTTGCCGATGATGCATCACTTCCGGGCGATCCTGGCCCGTACCCCGAGGCGTCTCGGCAAAGAGTCTAAATTTGAGGGCGATGGCTGGAGAGGCCAACGGTAGTACCGGCCTGCTTGGCCTCTTTTGGGCGGCGTTCAGGCGCTGTCGCAACGGGATGATGCTTGTCGACGACGACCGGCGCTGTGTGGAAGTCAACGACGCCTTCGTCCAGCTTCTCGGATACAAGCGGAACGAGTTGATCGGGCATCGGTATCAGGAGTTTGCGGTGAAACCGCCAATGTCCGATGAGGCATGGCTTGACATGGTGCGGGGCCGAGACTTCTACGCCACCCGCGAGCTGCGGCGTGCCGACGGAAGGCACGTGATGGTGGAGCTAGCGGGCCACCGGGAGACCGTGACGGGACGCGGCCTGATCCTGATCGTCGTCCTGCGACGAGTGCGGGGAAGTCGGGGCGCCGACGGTCAGGACACCACCTCGGACTCCGCGCTCACCGGGCGGGAACTGGAGATCGCTGAGATGATCGCGCTCGGCCTGACCGGCCCGGAGATCGCCACGGAACTTCACCTGTCGCACGCCACGGTGCGGACCCATGTGAGGAACGCGATGAAGAAGCTCGGCGTGCATTCGCGGGCGCAGCTCGTCGCAAAGACAGTCGGCGATGGCATCGTGCCGCGACCGGGCGCGGGCTAGAAGCCCTCTCAACATTAAGATCCTGCAAATCATGAGGTTCTGCGCCCGAAAAGCCCCGGGATCGAGCCGCGCCTTCTTCCGCCGAGGGTTCGAACTCCTTCCCCTTGGTTGAAGTTCCGAAATCGCCGCAGCTAAAGGGAGATTCGCCGGCCGTCCGCTGTCGCTGATCCCGTTGTTGCTCCCCAGTTGGACGACACGGGTGACGAGCCGCCCCGTCGCTTAGCCGAGACGCAACCTGGCGGCTCTTGACGCGCTGCGCGGCGGGCGTACATTGATTAAGAGAGGTCGAGCAAAGATGTCAGAGGCGATCCCGCCGCTCCTAGTTGGTCGTGTAGTGCGATGGGTTCTCGTGCGCGGCTGACCGGCCTACGCGACCGGGATGTAGCGGTGGATCTGGGCACCACGACCACGTTGGTGTATGTGCGAGGACGGGGAATCGTGCTCGCTGAGCCGAGCCTTGTCGCGGTCAAACCGGAGACCGGGGAGATCCGCGCGGTCGGGGTCCGGGCGGAGCGCTTGCTCGAGCGGGAAGCTGGGCCGATCTCTGGGGTTCGACCGCTGAGGGATGGAGTCATCACCGACTTCGATCTCGCGGCCGAGATGCTCAAGCGCTTTAGCCGAGAGGCGTGCCAGTACCGCAGGGTTCACCTGCGGATGGTGGTCGGAGTTCCCTGCGGAGCCACCGACCCGGCGAGGCGGGCGGTGGAGGAAGCTTGCCGCGCCGCCGGCGCGAGCGAGGTGTACGTGATCGAGGAGCCGATAGCCGCGGCGACCGGGGCGGAGCTGCCGGTGGCCGAGGCAGTCGGGTCGCTAGTCGTCGACATCGGCGGAGGCATCACCGAGGTCGCGCTGATCTCGCTAGGAGAAATCGTCGCGTCGCGGTCGATCCCCGTCGGCGGCGACCAGCTCGACGAGGCGATCGTCAAGGATGTGAAGCGGGAGCACGGCCTGCTCATCTCGCGGCAGACCGCGGAAAAGGTAAAGCGCCGCATGGGCTCGGCGTCTCCAAACGGCGAGGAGGTCATGGTCGAGGTCGGCGGCCGCGATACGCGCTCGGGCCAGCCCAGGAGAGCGGTGCTCACAAGCGAGGAGATTTACGGCGCGCTCGAACGCCATGTCGCGCAAATCGTCGAGGCGGTCAAGGACACGCTTGGCAACACGCCGCCCGAGCTTTCCTCAGACCTGCTCGATCGCGGCATGATGCTCGCTGGGGGAGGAGCGCTTCTGAAGAGGCTCGATCAGCGACTGCGTGAGGAGACGCAGATGCCGGCGCAGGTGGCGGAGTTACCGGTCACCTGCGTCGCGGCCGGCTCAGCGGCATGGTTGGAGGAATGAAACGATGGACGATCTGAAGAAGTCACATAGCCGTAGCGCTCCCACAAGGAAGCCGCTCCTGGTCATTGACGACACCGAGGCCGCCCGCGAGAAGGATCTGCTCGCGCATCGGGTTCCCCGGCAATTGACGAGTGCGGCCGCGCGCGAACGCTTAGTCGAGGAGGTGCGCAGGATCCAGTTTCCGGTTGTCCTACGCGGCTACGATCGCGGCGCGGTCGACCGGTACTTGGAGCATGTCAACCGGCTGGTCACCGAGCTGGAGATTTCCTCGTCACCCGAGTCGGCCGTGAGGCACGCGCTCGCCGAGGTGAGCGAGGAGGCCGGTGAGGTCCTTCGGCGCGCGCGCCAGAGGGCCGAGGACGTCATCGAGCGTTGCCGCGCCGATGCCGAGGTCAAGCTCGAGCAGGCCGAGCGCGAGGCCAAAGAGACACTGGAGGCGGCGCACCAGCAGGCGAAGGAGGCCCGGGAGGCCGCGCAGGCCGAGGCCCAGAATCTCAGGGAGATGACGGCCAACGAGGCCAAAAGCCTGCGGGAGACCGCCCAGCACGAGTCCGCCGAGTTGCGAGAGACGACGATTCGCCAGATGGCCGAGCTCACTGAGGCGAGTGAGCGGGAGGCCGAGTTGCTGCGCGCGACGGGACAGCGCGAGGCCGACGACATCCGTTCAAACGCCCGCCGTGAGGCCGAGGAGACGCTTTCACGCGCAGCGATCCGCAATCGAGAACTCGCCAGTGACGCGGAAGCGATGAAACGCGAGTGTCGGCGCCTGGCCGAGACCGTACGGCTGGTGGGAGAGCACCTCGTCGCGATCGGCGATGGCAGGCGTTTCCCGCGTCTCGCCGCGGACCTCCTGCTTGCCGACGACCAGACGCGCGAGCTTGCCACGACGGTCAGCGCCGCCACGGCGACTCCGACTGACGCGGCGGACCCACGGAGCACCATTTAGGTGACGGCTGGGCCGACCGGCTGACAAGGCGGCCGTCGCACACAGGCCCGGCTAGCGCGCACAGGCGCGCCACGCCGATTGCGCAGCGCACCAGCGCGAATCCGCGGTCGGCAACGCCTACGGCTGGCAGCGACTCGCGAACGGTCGGGTCGCGTCAGAGAAACCGAGCGCAGGTTTTGAGCTGGCGGCGGCGAAGTCGAGGCTTCGCCCGAAAAGGCACTCCGTTTACCGCCCGAGCGTGTTAGCAGAGATCGTGGGGGCCCTTATTCGGTTGCGCAACCCGGTCGGTGCCGCGTTCGCGGTCGCGTGCGCGTGCGCGTGCATCCTCGCGTGCGCCGGCGCGGCGCGCGCGAGCGGTCCGGCCTGGAGGACCGTGCGCTACCACGGGACGTCTGTTCGCATTCCGGGCTCCTGGCCGGTCTTCGACCTGCGCCGTGAGCCCCAGACGTGCGTCCGCTTCGATCGCCACGCGCTGTACCTCGGGGTGCCGGGCCGTGAAGAGCGGTGCCCTGCTCGCGCGCTCGGACGTACCGAGGCAATCTTGATCTCCCCGCTGGCGAGCACAGGCGCTCCCCGCGCGACCGCCACCGCCCTTGGTCTAGAGGGCGACGTTACGAGCTTCCCGCTGCGCCGGGCCGCCGTGGAAGTGACCGCGAGCTGGCGGCGTGCACCGAAACTGGTCGCCCGTGCGCTTGGCCGCACCTCCCTTCCACGAGCAGCTGCAATCGTTCGATCAACGACGCCCAAGGCCACCAGGGCTGGAGAATCAGCCGCCACACGGGGTCAGGGGTTTACCACGGGCATCTACAGGGGCCGCGGGTTCGATACTTGTGCCGCGCCCTCGTCCTCGCAGATGGCGGACTGGTCCTCGTCTCCCTTCCACGCGCTCGGGATCTACATCGGCGGGATCAACAGCTCCTGCGCGCAGCCAAACCTCACCTCGGGCTGGGTACACAACGAAATCGATGCGGGCTGGCGGCTCTTTTCCTATTACGTCGGCCCGCAGGCCCCGGGTACCAATTGCGGGGGCTGTGTGATCATCAACTCGAGTCGGGCCGCTGCGGAGGGCAACGCGGCGGCAAAGGACGCGGTCGGTCGGGCGCGGGCTCTCGGGATGGGGCCCGGGAGCCCCATCTACTACGACATGGAGGGCCATACGGACACGGGCGCAACCAGAGCGACCGTGCAGGCGTTCGCGAGGGCCTGGACGAGCCAGATTCACGCGGATGGCTATCTATCGGGTTTCTACGGCAGCGCGTTCTCCACGATGAGGGATCTCGCAAGCGCTTACCGGACGCGCTTCCCCGAGCCCGACGACGTCTCGATCGCGGACTGGAACGACCAAGCGACCACCGGTGACCGCTACATGCCATCCGGCGACTGGGCCTATCACCAGCGACTCCACCAGTACGAGGGCCCGCACGATGCGACCTACGGCGGGGTGACGTTCAACATTGACGATGACCTGCTGAACGGGGCGGTGACGTACAAGCGCCCGGCGGACGGGTATCTACTCCTCACCTCCGACGGGGGCGTGCGCCCGTTTGGCGGCGCCGCGTGGCACGGCTCCGACCTCGGCAAGCTCAAGGGACGCGTCAGGGCGGTCGCGCTCGCCGTCGATCGCTCGACGGGCGGCTATTGGATCCTCAGGTCAGATGGGGGCATCAATGCCTTCCATGCTCCCTGGCACGGTTCCCTGAGAGGCAGGCTGCGCGGCGCGCGGCCGACCGCGCTCGCGTCCGGACCGGCGGGGGGCTACCTGGTGCTCACCTCAAACGGCGGTATCTACCGTTACGGACGGGCCGTTTCACACGGCTCGGACGCAGGGAAGCTGCCAAAGGGGGTCAGAGCGCTCTCGCTGGCCGTTGATCGCGCCACCGGCGGCTATTGGATTCTGAGATCTGACGGGGGCGTCGACGCCTTCGACGCTCCCTCGGATGGCTCCCTGAAGGGCAAGCTGCGTGGCGCGCGGCCGGTCGCGCTCGCGACCACCCGTCGCGGCGGCTACCTGATTCTCACCGCAAACGGGGCTGTCCATGGATTCGGAGCCGCGGCCCCGCAGCACTCCCATGCCGGCAAACTGCCCCCCCACGTGACCGCGGTCGCGCTCGCCACCCGTCCCCCGAACGCGGGCTATTGGGTCATGCGCTCCGATGGCGGCGTCAGGGGCTTCCACGCACCGTGGTACGGGTCTCCTACCGGGACCCTGCCCGTCGGCGAGCGGCCCGCGGCAATCGTGGCAGCCGGTCGCTAGGCGCACTGAACCAGCGGCGCGCGGATCGTCGGTCGGCACAGTCGCTAGGCGCGCCGGCCCGGGGGGAATCAGCATCGAGCTGGCCGAGCAGGTCGGCTAACGCGTGTAGGTCTCCCTTTGCCGACTCTCAGCGAGCAGCGCGCAAACGTTGGACCGCCGCGCGCCGGCCGGTAGCCTGTGCCCGGCGGGACGGCCGAGCGAGAGGGCATATGTTGAATCGGAACCCGCCGGAAACGATCGATTCGAACCCGCACGTTCTCGTGGTCGGCGCTGGCCCGACTGGGTTGCTGCTGGCCGCGGAGCTGACGCGGCGTGACGTGTCGTGCACGCTGATCGACGCGCTCGATGCTCCGCTCGGGTGGGACCGGGCGACCGTGGTGCACGAACGGTCGTTGGAGATCCTCGAGGCGGTTGGACTGTCGGGGCGCTTCCTAGCCGAAGGCGTGAGGACCCGAGGCTCGCGGTTTCACTCCGATGGTGCGACCCTCGCCGAGCTCCATCTCGATCTCACGAGCAGCCGCTATGGCTTTCAGATCGGCATCTCGGAGGAGTTCACGGAGTCGGTCTTGACGGGGTACCTCGAGGCGCTCGGCGGCGAGATAACCCGCTCCACGCGTCTGGTCGGCGTGACTCCCCGAGAGGACGCTGTGACTGCAACGCTCGAACGCGACGGCGAACGCCGCGAGGTCACCGCGGGCTGGTTGGTCGGATGCGACGGGTACCACAGCGCGGTTCGCGAGGCGGCCGGGATCGCGTTCCCCGGAGCAGACATCCAGGTGGAGTGGGCGGTATTCGACACGACGCTCGAGGGTTGGAACGACCCCTACGACATCGTCTCGGTTTATCTCGACCAACCTCCGTTGATCCTGACGCCGCTTCCGAATAAGCGGTGGCGTGCCTACATGCGCCCCACCTCTGACGAGAGTGACCTCGTCGCCGAGACGCGCGAGGCGCTCGAGCGTTACGTCCCCGGTGTCAGCGTCACCGAAGTCGAGAACCCGAGCAGGTTCCGCTGCCACTCCCGGATCGCCGCTCGCTATCAATTCGGACGGGTCGTGCTGGCCGGCGACGCCGCCCACGCCTGCACCCCGGCCGAGGGGCACGGAATGAATACCGGCCTTCAAGATGCGTTCAACCTCGGCTGGAAGCTGGCTCTGGTCTGCCGGGCGCAGTCGGGGCCAGGTCTAATCGAGACCTACGAGACGGAACGGCGACCGGTCGCCGAGCTGATCGTCTCGTCTGGTGACCAGGTCGAGAGCGCGCACACGCTGACCGACCTTGCCGCGCGAGCCACACGCGATGCCGAGATCCGTCGAAGGGTTGCCGATCCGACGAGGGCACACCACGAGGCGGCAGCCGCATCCGAACTCGACCGGTCATATCCGATGTCACGCGCCGTGGGCGGCGACCGTGGCCCAGGTCTGGCGCCCGGCCAGCTCCTGCCGGACACGCCCAACGTCAAACCCGCCGATCGCAATCCGTGCCGGCTTCATGAGCTCACCCACAATCCGGGCCACACGCTGCTCGTGCTCGGCGGCCCTCAGGCCGACCCGCGCCGCGTTGGTGGATTGGTCGTGGATCTCGGCCGGCTCCGCGGCCCCGTGGTCAGTGCGGTCGTGGGCTTCAGCACACACCCCCACGGCGGGTCGGTCGGCCGGATGGATGAGTCGGTAGCCGCTCAACTCGGCGTCGACGACGTGACAGTCCTGGTAGTGCGCCCGGATCGATACATCGGCTTCCGCGACAACACGGGTGATCCCGGGACGGTCGAGGCGTACCTGCGGGCGCTCGTCGCCTAGCCCGCAGAAAACGGCACAGGCATGAGCGACGCGCCGCTTCGCACGACTCGATTCGCGGCTCGACCCGTGTACGTTGTGGCCGGCGGTAACCACGTCACGATCGAACTCGACCGGGTCGTGACCAATGGCAGTCTCGATGTGATCGAGGTGCTGGCCCAGCCGGGCGGCGGGCCGCCGCCCCACAGCCACGGCTTCGGGGAGTGGTTCTTGGTCCGCGAGGGTGAGCTCACGTTATGTGAAGACCGCGCCGAGACGGTCGTGCCGACGGCGACGCTCGCGGCTGGCGACAGCGTGTGGATCGCTACTGAATCTCTACTTGTGGTTTACCTCTAGCGCCATCCAGGTCTTCGAGCCGACGATCCCGTCCTGCGCCAGCTTGTACTTCTTCTGGAAGCTCTTGACGGCGGACTGGGTCGCGGAGCCGAAGTTCCCGTCGACCTTGAGCTTGGTGAAACCGTACTCATTTGCCAGCTGCCACTGAACCGCTCGCACGGCATCACCCTTGCTGCCGCTCTTGACAGTGATGATCAGCTTGGGCCAGGTCATCGGTCCGACCTTGCCATCGGCCGGCACCTTGACCTTCTTTTGGAAGGCCTTGACCGCAGTCTCGGTACCCGAGCCGAAGATGCCATCGACCTTGAGCTTCGCGCCGCGCGCGTCGAGCAAGTACTGAATCGCGCGCACGCGTCCGCCCGTGGCGCCCTTCGAAACGACCGGCCAGGTTGCTGCTACTGCCCTCGCGGCCGAAGCCTGAGGCGCGGCCGACGCCTGCGCCGTCGTCAGCACCGCTGGTGTGGCGCACATCCCAATAGTTAGCGTGGCAATCGCCACCGCGCGCCGAGCGCTGTACATACCCTTTCTCCTTCTGTAGCGCGGCCGATGACCGCTTTGGACACAAACCGTCTGGGGAGCCCTACCCCCCTGCGTGAACGCGGGATTCTCTGTCTGCAATCTAAATCCCCGCTCAGCTTCGACAACGTCTTCTCCCATCCTTCCGACGCGCCCGGCAGAGGTGGCTCCCAGCCTTTCTCGAGAGCCAGCTCGAGCCGCGATCGCCCCGCCAAAACGGTCGTCAACGGCCGCTTCTGCGCCAAATCTCGCCCTGTGTATCCTGAGGTCAACTCGACAGGATTGATTCGAGAAGGGGCGCCGTTGGGACCGCACAACAGGCGCTCAAGGTGATGGCGGCTCCACGTCCATAGGGTCGGGGTCACGCCGTCTGACGACGACAACCACACAGATCGGATGCTGAAACTCGCGCGGTGGTGCCTCGAGCACCGTAAGAAAGTGGTTCTAACGTGGGTCGCCATTGCGGTCCTCACGACCGTGCTCGCCCAGGCGGCCGGCCGCAACTACGCGACCAATTTCACGCTCCCAGGAACGGAATCACAGCACGCACTGAACCTGCTAAAGCGCGAATTCCCGGCTCAGGGCGGAGATATCGACACCATCGTCTTTCACACGGCCAGCGGCAATGTCTACTCGCCGCAAGTCCGAGCAGCGATCGGGCCGCTGATCGCTCGCGTGGCGCGAATGCCGCACGTGTCGGTGGTCGTGTCGCCCTACAGCCTGCGCGGAAAGTTTCAGGTCTCGCCCGATCGGCGAACCGCATTTGCCTCGATCTTCTACAACAAGCCGCCCAATCAGCTGGCGAACTCGACCGGAACGCCGGTCGTGAACGCCGTCCAAGGTGTGCACGTGCCGGGCGTTCGCGTGGCCGCCGGGGGCCAGGTGATTGAGAACGCGGAGGGCTTCAGCGTTGGCCCCGCGACCGCGGTGGGAGCGCTTGCCGCGCTCGTGATCCTGCTGATTACCTTCGGCTCGCTAATCGCCGCGGGAATGCCCCTCATCACCGCGGCATTCGGACTGGTGACCGGCGTGGCGATCATCGGACTGATCACCCACGTGACCGCGATGCCGAATGTGACCACCGATCTTGCGCTGATGATCGGCCTCGGCGTAGGGATCGACTACGCGCTCTTCATCGTCACGCGGTTCCGCGAAGCTCACGGTCGCCTGGGCGACGTGCGCGCGTCCGTGCTCGAGGCGATGGACACCTCTGGACGGGCCATCTTGCTTGCGGGCACCACCGTGGTGATCGCGCTGCTGGGCATGTTCGCCACCGGCGTCAGCTTCCTGTACGGCCTAGCCATCGGGTCCGTCGTTGCCGTGCTATTCACGATGTTGGCCTCGCTGACTCTGCTCCCAGCGCTGCTGTCGCGCTTCGGACCGCGGCTGGTAGTCCCGGGCCGCGCCGCTCGCCGGCGAGCCGAAGCTGGAAGGCCGCCCCGAGAATCGTTCTGGCGGCGCTGGAGTGAGGTCGTGCGGACGCGTCCGATAGTTCTCGCGCTCGGCGCGCTGGTCATCACGCTCGCCTTCGTCATCCCCGTAACGTCGCTTCGTCTCACCAACAGCGACGCCGGGAATGACCCGGCGAGCTCCACCACGCGCCAGGCGTTCGACATGCTCGCGCGTGGGTTTGGTCCGGGCTTCAACGGACCCCTTTCGCTCGTCGCCGAGATACACGGGCCGCGCGGAGCGACCGTGCTGCCGCGGTTACGCGCCACCGTTTCGAGCACCCCCGACGTCGCCGCAGTCACCACTCCGCGGATCAGTCCCTCCGGCGCGGTTGCGGTCCTCCAGGCCTATCCGCGTTCGGCCCCGCAGGCCGTCGCCACGACCAACCTCGTCCACCATCTGCGCGACGACGTCTTGCCCCCGATCGACCACAGCAGCGGGGTCCGCGTCCTGGTGGGCGGGTTCACCGCCGGGTCGGTCGATTTCGCCGGCGTGCTCTCGGCCAAGCTGCCGATCTTCATCGCGATCGTGGTCGTCCTCTCGGCGCTGCTTTTGTTAGTGATCTTCCGCTCGCTGGTGATTCCGCTTCAGGCGGCGGCGATGAACCTGCTGAGCATCGGCGGTGCGCTAGGCGCGACGGTGCTGGTGTTCCAAAAGGGGTTCCTAGCTGGTCTTTTCGGGGTGCAAGAGGCCCCCATCGAGCCATGGATCCCCGTGATCATCTTTGCCGTGGTGTTCGGGCTCTCGATGGACTACGAGGTCTTCCTGATCTCCCGCGTTCGCGAGCAATGGGTGAAGACCGGAGACGCCTCCGGCGCGGTGGTCGACGGGATCGCCCTCACCGGCCGAGTCATCACCGCCGCCGCGGCCATCATGATCTGCGTCTTCCTCTCCTTCGTGCTGGGCAATGAGCGCTCGCTGAAGGAGTTCGGCTTCGGCCTGGCTGTAGCGGTATTCCTCGACGCGGTCCTCGTTCGCTGCGTGCTCCTGCCCGCGTTCCTCGAGCTGCTTGGTCCCTTGACGTGGAAGATTCCTAAGTGGCTGGATTCGCGACTTCCCCACATCAACATCGAGGGCAGCTCGGCCCGAGACCTCGCATCGTCCTCAGAGCCCGAGCGGCCGCATGAGCCAGAGCACGAGGTCGCGAGGCTTCGGGGCTAGGCGAGACTTACGACATCGGCACGCGGCCGACGCCTAGTGGAAGTTGCAGGCCTTCGCCGCGTCCTTGAAGGCGGGCGAGTTGACGTCGATCGTCTTCGGTACGAGCAGGAACAGGCCGCCGCTCGCGGCGCCGATGCCCTCCACGATGCTGTAGTCCTGTGGGTTGGTTGGCGGCGTCGTCGTCGGATCTGGGAACCCGGAGACGTCGTGGGCGCGCATGCACTGCGAGATTCGCACCAGCTGCTCCTTCTGCTGCTCGCTGACGTGAGCCGGGGGGCCTCCACCGGGCAATCGTTTCCGGCACTGCGCCTGTGCGGTCTTGAACGACGGAGAGAACGGGTTGATGTTCGAGCCCTGGGGGAGGTGGATGCCGCCCCCAGCGCTCGGGTCGGGGAAGTTCGGGACGCCGTGCGAGCGCATGCACGTCGAGAACGCCAAGAAGCTCGTCCGGCCGCTGTCGGTCGACTTGCTGCCCGACGACCCGCATGCGGCGATCGCCAGGGCGCAGCCGACGATCGCGGCCGCAAACGACAGGCGGCGGCGTCGCAAAGACGGATGGACCGAGAGCACCTGTGTCGTTGTAGCCGCCCGGGCGTAACACCCCGATAACGCCGTTACGCGACTGTTATGAGCGCGGGCCTGCGACGCTGCTTGTGCCACGGGCAGCGCCGGAGTACGTTGTCGTCATGACCTCGCTCCCAGACACCGACTACCGGAATTTGCTAGTCACCAGCGACGGATCCGCCGCGCGGATCGTGCTCAACCGCCCCGAGAAGCGCAACGCGCTGTCGCTGGACCTGATGGAGGAGGTGATCGCGGCCGTGCGCGAAATGTCCGCGCGGAGCGACACCCGCGCGATCGTGATCGAGGGCGCCGGCCCGGCCTTCTCGGCCGGACACGACCTCTCGGAGATGATCGGCCGAGACAGAGACTTCTTGGCTCATCTATTCGACCGCTGCAGCGTGATGATGGAGATGTTGCACGAGGTTTCCCAGCCCGTGATCGCGAAGGTCCAAGGCATCGCTACCGCCGCAGGCTGCCAGCTAGTGGCGGCGTGCGACTTGGCGGTCGCAGCGGAGGGCACACGCTTCGCGACGCCGGGGGTCAAGATCGGCTTGTTTTGCTCTACTCCGATGGTGCCCGTATCTCGTGCGGTGGGTCGGAAGCGGGCGATGGAGATGCTCCTTACCGGCGACCCGATCGATGCTGCCACCGCGCTCGCCTGGGGGCTCGTCAATCGCGTCGTGGCGCGCGAGGAACTCGAATCCGCGGTCATCGAGCTGATCCAAGCGATCGCCAGGTCCAGCGCGTACACCGTCGCGATTGGAAAGCAGGCCTTCTACTCCCAGATCGATCGCGCCGAGGATGATGCGTACGAGCGCTGCGAGCTCGTCATGACCGAGAACGCGCTCGCGCACGACGCGCAGGAGGGTATGACGGCCTTCCTTGAAAAGCGCGACCCCGTCTGGCGCGGCGAATAGCAACTCGCCCGCCGCTCTGTCCCAGCCGTCGCTACCCGTCTATGACGGCGTCGGTGAGGCCGTCTATCCCGGCCAGTCTGGCCGCCAGCTCGTCCGTGAGGTCGTAACGAGCCGCCAGCTCGCCGGGGCTCGTGTAGCTGAGCTTGGTCTGATCACCGTCCGCCCAAATCAGCACCTTGAGCGGCAAGTCGAGTGCCGCGAGCGGCGCGGCCTGCATCACCGGGGTGCCTGCCTTTGGGCTGCCGAACATCACGACCTTGGTGTCGCGCAGGTGGAGCCCGTTCGACTCGGCTTCGCCGCCGTGGTCGATGACGGCGAAGACCTTCATTCCCTTGGCTGTCACCGTCGCGGAGAGTCGTTCGACGGTATCGGTCACCGACCGGGGGCTGAGCTTCGTGGTAACGGCATTGCGACTGCGCGGTGGCGTTTCGCCGCCGGCTGTGGATGTCTCGGCGCGTTGGTCAGGCATGTGTCTCCCCTCGGTCGGCGTTGCACAGGCGACTCGTTCGGTCGTCTGATCGGTGAAGTCGTCCGCGACGGCGCACCATCCGGATCAGAACCGCACGGCGACGAGCGCGATGGTCCCAACCGACAAGATCACGCCCCCGGCGGTGAGCCATAACACGAGTGGTGATGAGAGGCCGTGGTAGCTTCCGCGTCTGAGCGCATCGGCCGTTCGCTGCTGGCGTCGCGCTCCGGCAATCAACGCAGCGACCGCGAGCACGCCATAGGCGATTCCCAGGACCCTGAATGGCCAGCGCGCTCCGTGGGTCACGGTGGGAACGAGTCGTCCCACGGCGATCGCAACAGCCGCCGCCGCCAAACCCGTTCGCCACCAGGCAAGCCAGGTCCTCTCGGCGGCGAGCCACGTCCGACGTGAGGCGTCGGTGGAGGCTGCTCCGGAAGCGTTGTCGTCGATGTCCATGATCGCCATCCTACGGGCCACAGCGCGGCGGACTCGACCAATCTCGACGCTGGCACCAATGCCGACCGAGTGATCCGCAGCGGGCGGCGCGGCGTACAGTCTTAGAGCCTCCGGGAGACAGGGGAGAGAAAGGCCCACCCATGTCGGTTAACGACGCGCTCGTGGACCCGCCGCTTGAGCTCGGCGCGTCAACTGGTGGTCACTTAAGCGAACGACGGCGGCCCAGACGGCGTATAAAGGCTGCCAACAGGATGTTGGCGCCACTGGGTAGGAGATCTCGTCGTCTCGCGGTCGCGTCCCCGCAGGGTTTGCGGGAATTCTCAGATGGCGAATTGATGGCTCGCACGCGCGAGGGCGACGCCGATGCCTTCGAAGTCATCTACGACCGTCACTCCGCCGCGGCTTACTCGCTCGCCCGGCGAGTGTGCCGCTCTGGACAGCTGGCTGAGGATGTGGTGCAGGAGGCTTTCTTGTCGCTGTGGCGCCGACGCGAGCGCTACGACGCGACGCGGGGAGACGTGCGCGGTTGGCTGTTGACGATGGTGCACAACATGGCGATCGACAAAATCCGCCGAGGGGGAGTGCACGAGCGCAGAAGGGCCGGCGCCGAGGGGCTCGACGAGTACCTCGAGGCTCCGCAGCGGACGGATGAGGAAGTGGAGCGCCGGCAGGAAGCGGGCGAGATTCGCGCGGCGCTCTCAGCGCTACCCGATGAACAGCGGCGGGTGATCGAACTCGCTTTCTTCGATGGCCTCACGCACACCGAGATCGCCGCGGAACTGGAGCAGCCGGTGGGGACGGTCAAGGGCCGAATCCGCCTTGGATTGCGCAAGCTTCAGGCGCAGCTCGAGGCGGGGGGCCACGCCGTCGCGCCGGGAAGGACTGGAGCATGAGCGCGGGAGCGGATGGCCGCGGCCACGAGCGTTGGAGTGAAGATGTCGCCGCGTACGCGCTCGGTGCGCTCGACAGCGCAGAGCTACCCGCGTTCGAGGAGCACCTCGCCGGCTGCACGTGGTGTCAAAACGAGCTCGCCCAGATGCGGGCAGCGGCGGTGAAGCTGCCTGCAGCTATGACTCCGGCGGCATCCCCACCGCAACTCAAGCAGCGGGTCATGACGATCGTCCGGGAAGAAGCCGCACAGCAGACCGCGAGTGCGCAACAAGGACACGCAACGACGCATCGGAGGCGCCGGCCGCGCGTGCTGCAGTCTTTCTCTTCGCGCGCTGGCCTCGCTCTGGCTGCCGCCGCCGCGGCCGCGCTTGTCGTCGTCGTGGTTGTGCTCGCGTCCCAGGGTGGGACTCGGGTGCGCACCTTCGCCGGGATCGTGCACGCGCCGGGGGCCAGCGCGTCCGTCCGCGAGTCCGGAACCAGCGCACAGCTGCGGGTCGCACACTTGCCGGCCCCGCCCCACGGACGCATCTACGAGGTATGGCTCCAACGAAAGGGCTCCGCGCCCCGACCCGCGAGCGTGCTGTTCGCAACTACCACCGGGTCGGTGGCCGTCCCCGCGAGCCTCAAGGGAGTGCAGACGCTACTCGTGACAGCCGAGCCGCGGCCCCACGGCAGCCTCTCGCCCACGCGTTCGCCGATCATCGTCGTGCCGATCGCCTGACAGCCAGCGGACGCGCGACGTCGAGGAGCTCTCGCGCGCTAATCGCGACGAAGTGATCCGGCGCGCAGGGCGCTGCGTAGAAGCGATTGAAATGTTCGTCGTCCACCGATACGGACGGTGGGCCCTGACAGAGAGGGGCAGCAATGGCCGATGAGAAGCCCGAGCCAGGCGGCGTCAGTCGCCTTTCGTTCATCAAGGCCTCGGCAGGCGTGGCGGCTGGTGCGGCTGCGATTGGCGTACCCGCGGCAATCCGGTCCGAGGAGCGGGGCAGCGCGGTGGCGAAGCCATCCTCAGCCGCGCCGCAAGAGCCGGTGATGGCGTACGTGCACGACGCGCGGCGCTACGAAGTGACCGTCATGTGGGGCGAGCGCGAGCGTACCTATCGAGACCCGGCGCTAGTGAAGCGCCTGCTCGCCGCGGCGCCAAAGGACTCGCCCAGAAAGGGAGGTGATTCGGATGTCATCGCATCGTGAAGCACCAGAGATCAGCAAGGACCCGGTGGCCGACAACACCGACGTTTATGCGTTTGTGAGCCCGGACCAGCCGCACACCGTGACGCTGATCTCGAACTTCGTCCCCCTCGAGGACCCGCCCGGGGGACCGAACTTCTTTGAGTTCGGTGACGACGTCCTCTACTCGATCTACATCGACAATGACGGCGACGGAAAGCCGGAAATCGCCTACGTGTTCAGGTTCGTCACGCGCCTGCGCAATCCGAACACGTTCCTCTACAACACCGGCCCGATCACGTCGCTTGACAGCCCGAGCTGGAACAAGCGCCAGTTCTACTCGGTGACCCGGGTCGAAGGGCCCGATACGACGGCGTACGGCACCGCCCACCACCACAGCGGGCTGAAGGCAAAGGTGCTGGCGCGAATCTGCCGTGCCCGCCCTGCAATATCGGCCCGCGGTCGACTCCCAAGTACGCTCACCTGGCCAAAGCCGCCGTGCACAGCCTGCACGGAGGCGTCAAGGTGTTCGCCGGCCAGCGGCGCGAGGGCTTCTACGTCGACCTCGGCGCGATCTTCGATCTCGGCGATCTGCGGCCGTTTCAGAACCTGCAGCTGATTCCGACCCCGGCCGCGCCCGGCGTCGACGCCACAAAGGCGCTCAACATTCACACAATCGCGCTGCAGGTCCCGATTTCGGACCTGACCGCCCATGGATCGAAGCCTACGGACCCCACGGGCAAGCACTCCGTGATCGGCGTGTGGAGCGCCGCGAGCCGCCGCAAGGTGCAGCATGACCGAGACCGGCAGCGAGTCGGAGTCGGGGCCGTGGGTCCAGGTTTCCCGGCTCGGCAATCCCCTCTTCAACGAGGTGATCGTGCCGCTCGGCTCCAAGGACAAGTGGAACGCGCTTCACCCAGTGGGCGACAAGCGGTTCGCTTCCTATGTCGAGCATCCGGAGCTGGCGGCGTTGCTGCCGGTGCTCTACCCCAAGGTGTTCCCGCACCTCGCCAAGCTGAAGAAGCCTCGTGCGGACCTGGTCGCGATCCTGCTGACCGGTATCCCACCCGGGATCATCACCGGGTTCCAGAACTACACGGGGAAGGTGCTGGCCGACCAGTTGCGGCTCAACGTGGCGATCCCGCCGACCTCGAAGCCCAGCCGCTTCGGCCTGCTCGGCGACGATCCCGCTGGCTTCCCCAACGGTCGGCGGGTGTCGGACGATGTCGTCGCGATCGAACTGCGCGCCGTCGCGGGCCTCACCTACCACCTAGTCGACAAGCACTACAAGCCCGACGCCGCTGCCGGGGAGATCCAGCAGTGGGAGCCCTCGCAGTACTCGACCGTGCCCGGTCCCGACCGGTACCAGTCGACGTTCCCGTACCTCGGCACCCCGCTGGACGGATTCGACACTCCATCGAGCTAGACCAGGGGCGATTGCTGGGCGCCGCCCGGGCGGCGCCCAGCACAACCCCGGCGAACCCCAGGAGGCATTCCATGCACGCAGAGAACTACGCCGCTCGCAAGCACCCTGAGTTCGTCGTGCTCGACATCGGCGCCGAGACGGGCGCGCTGATTGTGCACGCGGATTCCGACATGCATGGCGCGGAGATCGAGATCAGCCCCGAGCACTCACCCTCCGCCCGCAGCCACAAGGAGGTGCTCGAACGGAGCATCAACGGCCGCCCCGCATTCACGGCCGTGTTCGACGTCCTCAACGCCGGCAGGTACACGCTCTGGGTCGACGGTTCCCCGCGCGCCCGGGGCGTGCAGGTCGGGGGCGGGGCGATCGCGGAGCTCGACTGGAGGGCCCGTCCTTGAGCCAACTCAAGCTCTCACTCGATAGTCGCCACCCCGAATCGATCGGAGCCTTCAATGGTCGGTCTTGACAACCCACTTCACATCGCCATCCTGCTGCTCGTGCTGTTGATGATCTTTGGCGCTAAGCGTCTGCCCGAGATGGGCCGGTCGCTCGGCGCGGGCATGCGGGGTTTCAAGGAGTCGATTACCGGCGGGGCACGCCCAGAGCCTTCCGCCGAGCTTCCAGCCGCCAGCCCGGAATCGGCCGCCGCGGCTCCTTCCGAACCCGCCGAAGCGCGACCGTCCACCTAGTGGGTACTGGTCGGCCCGTCGTTCGCGAGTTCGGTGAGGCCTCGCCAGGATCTCACGGGTCCGGAACCTCGATCCGATCGCCCTCTCCGATCTCGCGAATCACCCGCGCCGGGACTCCGGCCGCGACGACGCCGGGAGGCAGGTCGCGTGTGACCACGGCGCCGGCCCCGACCACAGTGTCGTCACCGATCGTCACTCCTGGGTCAACAACGACGCCGGCTCCCAGCCACACGTTATTGCCGATCGCCACGGGCTTGCCGGCTTCCCAGCCCCGCCGTCGCGCCGCGGGATCGATGGGATGAGTCGGCGTGACCAGCTGGACGCGAGTCCCCAGCTGGCAGTGGTCGCCGATCGTGATCGATACGACGTCGAGCAAGACGCAGTCATAGTTGATGAAGGTGCCCGCGCCGATGGTTATGGGGGTGCCGTAGTCACAGCGCAGAGGAGACTTCACGACCACGCCGTCTCCCACAGCGCCGAGGAGCTCGCGCAGCAGGCGGTCTCGTTCCTCGCGCTGGTCGTGGCCGGTTCGGTTGTAACGCTCGAGCAGCTCCTGGGCCCTCGCGTGGTCAGCCACTAGCTCTGGATCGTCGGCGCGGTATAGCTCACCGCGGAGCATCCGTTGCTTCATGGTGGCCATCGCCGCCCGATGATCGTGCGATGCGCCCACGGACACGCCCGCGATACGTACAGGTGGTAGCGCCCCGGTTCAACGGCGAAGTCGCTCGAGCCATCCGCCGTGACCCAACCGCGGAAGCGGCTCTCCAGCCGATGGAACGCTCCGTCATCGCCCACCTCATCGGGAGCGAGCGCATAAGCGCGCGAGACCGACTGACTCATAGCCTTCACTCTAGAAGGCCGCGGCCGAGCCGCTTGATGCCGGCTCCGACAGGGCTGGGAGCGAGCAGGGCCGGCTGCAGTTAGATGAAGTCGTGCCCAGTCAGGACGTACAGGAACGGCACGAAAGGCACGAGCGCGGCCACGCCCCAGGCGAGCTTCGGGATCAATCCCAGATCACGGCGTGCCGCGAGGTTGATCCAGACCAACACCACCGCGATCGGGTGCAGGATGCAAAGTAGGAGTTCCAGAACCTTTTTCACTGACGCTCGGAACACTACCCAGGCTTGGGCCCGCTGAAGCAGTTCGCCGCCCCGACCAGAGGTGCGGGCCTCGTCGAGGCATTGACACCTAGTAGATTGCGGGCGCACGACCGCGAGAGGAGCAGATATGCCAAACGGGGGGCGAACGAAGGGCCGCGTAGGCGTTCTCGGAAGCGGCGAGGTCGGGCGCCGGTTGGCGGCCGGGTTCAAGGGTCGTGGTTACGAAGTGATGATCGGTTCGCGCGACCCCGGCAAGAGCGAACTGCGGGAATGGCTGTCCGCCGATGGAGCCGGCATTCAATCCGGGACATTCGCCGAGTCCGCCGCGTACGGCGAGTTGCTCGTGCTGGCGGTCTTGGGCGCGGCCGCCGAACAGGCGATTGACGACGCGGGCGCTGAGAAGTTCACAGGCAAGGTGGTGATCGACGCCATGAACCCGCTCGACTTCTCCGGCGGCTTTCCGCCGAAGCTCTCTGTCTCGGGCGAGGACTCGCTCGGGGAGCGTGTCCAGCGGGCGCTACCCGACGCCAAGGTAGTGAAGGCGTTCAACACGATCGGCAACCCCTACTTCGTCGATCCCAGATTTTCCGAGGGCTCGCCGACGATGCTGATCGCCGGAGACGATGAGGGGGCCAAAGCGACCGTCGGCGATGTGCTGAAGGACTTCGGCTGGTCAGACACAATCGACATCGGCGGTATCGAAGGGTCGCGCGAGCTCGAGGCGATCTGCATCGTTTGGGTAAAGGTCGGTGGCGCGCGGGGCGCGTGGGACCACGGCTTCAAGCTGCTCGTCGGCTAGTTGGCGCGGCGAGTCGGCGTGAGGTACACGTTTGCCCGACGTGTGCGAAGCGATTGCCCCGCAGGCGTCAGTGCCCACCGCACCGGCCCGCCATCTCCCGTTTGGGGGCTCGTGCGGACATAGCCGCGGCGGCGCAGCAGCCGCAACATGGTCCGAGCCGTCCGGGATCCGTTGCCGTGGCCGATTCGCCGAGAGACTAAATCGGTCGGCGCGCTGTTGGCCCGTTCGGAAGCACACGCCGCCGCCAGAGCATCGAGCACGGTCAGCCACCTGTCGGGAACGCGGGCGTCGGCCATCGGATCGACGTCCGCTTTCGGATCACTCCACACCGCGTCCCGCGGTACCCGGTTGACGAGCGCTTCAAACAAAGACTGGCGAAAGGACGTTCATAACCAACCCGCTCTCTCCGTTGCGGGCTGCCGCTCGAATACGTCGCGCGATGACTTTTGCAGCCTTAGACGATCCCTATCGATAGGAATAGGTTTGTCCCCGTCGCCTTGCGATGACCGCATCCCCTCCAGCGCGAATGCCCAAGACCGAGGTCACCCTAGTAGACGCCGGCGGGCGCGAAGTGCGCGTCTCCAACCCCGACCGGGTGATCTTCCCGCCGACCGCGACCTCGGACGCGGTGACGAAGCTCGACGTCGTTAGCTACTACCTGGCCGTGGGGGACGGCATCATGCGGGCCCTGTGCCGGCGGCCCACGACGCTCGAGCGCTGGCCGAAGGGGGTAA
>CAVWMM010000002.1:0-216615 GCA_963756105.1 uncultured Solirubrobacterales bacterium | reverse complement strand
GACGCACGTGGTGGAGATCGAGCCGGCGCAAGCCCTGGTCGAGGTCGCATCCAGAGTCAGAGCGAGCATGATCATCGTCGGTAACCGGGGGATGTCGGGCGCCAGACGCCTATTGGGCAGCGTCCCCAACAGGGTGTCGCATGCCGCGGGATGCAACGTGATGATCGTCTCCACCGGGCCCAGGCGCGGTGGATAGGACTCCCGTGGGCTGGCCCGGGGTGCTCCTGGTCCTGCTCACCGCTCACCTCGTTGGCGACTTTCTGGTTCAGACCGAGTGGCAGGCCGTGAACAAGGCCGGCGGGCTCGGTGACTCTCGCTCCCGCCGGGCGCTGTTCGCGCACGTTCTCGCATATACGGCCTCGTTCTCGCCGGCGCTCGTCTGGATCGGCAGGCACACGAGTGCCCGTCGCGCGCTGATCGTTGGCGGGGCGGTAGCGGTTCCACATCTGCTCGTCGACGACGGCCGATTCGTCGACGTGTGGCTGCGCAAAGTCAAGCGGTCGCCGCAGCCACCGACGGCGCTCACGGTCGCCGTCGACCAGAGCTTCCACGTTGTCAGCCTGCTGGGCGCCGCGCTGATAGCGGCACGATGATGCCAGGACGCGCCGGCACCGTCAGCCTGTCGCCCGACATCACCGATCGGGAGCTGGTCGGGGCGTGCCGAGCGGGCAACGAAGACGCTTGGGCGCTGCTCGTGGACCGCTTCTCTCGTTACGTGTACGCGATCGCGACCCAGGCATATCGGCTCGCCGACCACGACGCCGAGGACGTCTTTCAGGAGGTGTTCGCGCGGACCTACGAGCATCTCGGAGGCTCCGCGCCGATGAGGCGATCCGCCCCTGGATCGGCCAGCTGACCCGGAGGCTGGCGATCGATCGCCTGCGCGCGACCAGCCGCGAGCAGCCCGCCACCGAGGAGCTGGAGGTAGTCGAACGCAGCGCCGAGCCCCGAGCTCGAGCGCATCGAGCTCGCGCTCGCCGTACACGCGGCGATGACCACGCTCCCGGAGCACTGCCAGGAGATCCTCGATCGCTTCTTCGCCCAGGAGCAGAGCTATCAGGAGATCGCCTCCGCGCTCGGAGATCCCCATGGGGACAATCGCCAGCCGGATCAGCCGCTGCCTGGCCAAGCTGCGCGAGCAACTCGGCGAATGAGCATGGCCGAGCCTGACGTCGAGCTTCCCGCCTGGAGCCTGCGACGCGACGATCCCCGCGCGCACACGGTGGCGCGATCATGGCCCCACCCGATCGACCGCGAGTGGGCGTGGAGCGGCTCGGACGGGACAGGCGTCCGCGTCGCGATCGTGGACAGCGGGATCGACAGCACACACGAGCTGGTCGGCGGCGTACAGCGGGCCGTCGCGGTGGAGAAAGGCGCCGATGGCGAGGTACGGGTGGTGCCGAGGACGACGCGGGCGACCTCGCGGGCCATGGCACCGCTTGCGCGGGAATCGTGCGCTCGTTCGCGCCGAACTGCGACCTCTGGAGCGTCAGGGTGCTCGGGCGCGGGCTCCAAGGGCGGCGCCGTCGGCCCTGCTCGCCGGGTTGCGCTGGGCGGTCGCGGAGGGCTGCGAGGTGGTCAACCTGAGCCTCTCGACGCCCAAGCGCGAGACGGCCGCGCTCTACACGAGATCGCCGACGACGCCTACTTCGGCGGCACCGTGTTCGTCGCCTCGGCCCACAACCTCGACGTCCGCAGCTATCCCTGGCGCTTCTCCTCGGTCGTCTCGGTGGCGAGCCACGATGGCGACGACCCGTTCGAGTTTCTGTACAACCCTGAGCCGCCGGTCGAGTTCTTCGCGCGGGGAATGGACATCGAGGTCGCGTGGCTGGACGGCTCGCGCATCATCGCCGCCGGAAACTCGTTCGCCACCGCTCACGTGACCGGCATCTGCGCGCTGATCCTCGCCAAAGCACCCGCAGCTGACGCCCTTCCAGCTCAAGACGGTGCTGCGGGAGACCGCCAACAACATGCGCGGGACCGCGACGATGGCTGAGGCGGACCTGCGGGCGGCCGTGGCGGCGGGAGCGCTGGCCGCCCGCGAAGGCCACAGGCCGCTCTTGCAGGCGATCGTCGAGGTCGCGCGCGCGATCTTCGGGGCGCGCGCCGCATCGATCATGCTGCTCGACGCACGCAGCCGGCGAGCTGGTGTTCGAGGCGGTGACGGGCGAGGGAGAGGACACGCTGGTCGGGCGGCGGATCCCGGGAGCGGCGGGCATCGCCGGCTGGGTCGCCCAATCGGGCCAGCCGCTGGTGGTCGAGGATGTGGCGAGCGATCCTCGCTTCGCGGTCGACGAGGCCCGCCGGACGGGGTACGTGCCCAAGGGGCTGATGGCCGTGCCGCTGCTGCGCGACGATCGCGTGCTGGGGGTCCTCAACGTGCTCGACCGGCCCGAGCGCCGCCGCTTCAGCGTCGCCGAGATGGACCTGCTCGGGCTGTTCGCGAACCAGGCCGCGGTGGCGCTCGACCTCCTGCTTGCAGGCCCGCCGGATCGAGGCGCTGCTTGGGGCCTCCGATGACGAGCTCGAGGCTGTCGCGCGCCTGGCACTGCGGGTCGACCGGCTCGAGGACGAGCGACGAGCCGCGGGCGTCCGCTTGCTCGAGGACCTGGCTGAGATCCTCGATACGAGCCGCTAAACGCAAACGGGGCGGCATCCGCCGCCCCGTTTAGCCCCCCTTGTACTGGCTAGAAGCTCAGCCGCGCTCCGCGAGCGTCAAAAGTGCTGAAGCGCTTGCCGAACTCCTCCGGCCCCTTGTTCATCCTGTGCGCCTCGACCTCGTCGTCCTCGTCGTCTTGGTCGCTGCGACCCGCCGGTTCCTCGGAGGGACCAAAACGCTTGTGCGCCTCGACCTCCTCGGTCTCTTCGACGTTCTCTTTCGCGCTCTTCCTGCATGGTGCCCTCCGTCCGGAGTTGGACCGATGCCCACAAGACGGAGAATCACCGAAAATCTTCCCGACGATGGCCGAGCACATAAATCCGACGCTGGTCGAGGCGACCGTCTCGCTCAGCCGAAGGCTCGCCGCGGGCGACCTCGAGCCCCCGGGCGGAGCCATCGCCGCCCTGGTCGCGGCGTGGGCGGCGTCCCTCGCCGCAGCCGCCGCCGACCGCTCCCGAGAAGGATGGGAGGGCGCCGCGGGAGCCCGCGCCCAGGCCCAGGCGCTGCGCACGCGCGCGTTGCGCCTGCTTGAGCGCGGAGAGCGCGCGCACGCCCAGGCGATGGAGACGCTGGCGCGGCGCGGGGATGAGGGAGCCGAGCGTGAGGACGTACGCGACTGGCGTCTGGGCCGGGCCGTCAGGGAGGCGGCCGAGCCACCACTGGAGCTCGCGGCGTGCGCGCTCAGCGTCGCGGAGCTCGCGCGCGTGATCGCCTCGCACGCCGCGGGCGAGGTGAACGCCGACGCGGCCGTAGCCGCCCAGCTCGCCGCTGCCGCCTCGCGAGCGGGAGCCCATCTGGTCGAGATCAACCTCGTGGTGGGCGGTAACAGCGAACTTGCCGTCCAGGCGCGCGAGCTCGCCGAGGCCGCGGCCGCCGCCGCGACGCAGGCGAGTGCGCTGGACTGATTGACGGCTTGGATTAAGCGCGCGCCGCGCGAGGGAAGAATCCGGCGCTGTCGCCCGTCAAGAGGTCAAACGCCATGACGCATCTCACAGAAGAAGAGCTCGCCGAGCTGATTGCAGCGCTACGACCCGCACCGAGCGCGTGGGTGGACGCCGCGATCGAGCTCCCGCGCGCCAGGGCGACGATCGATGAGCTCGTCGCTTTGGCGATCGCCGACCGGGGGCGCCGCGAGGCGATGCTTGGCGACCTCGAGGCCGCGCTGCGCGCCGCCGGGGTCGTGCCCCGACCACACCTGGTCGACGATCTGCGAGCGCGTCTGGGCGCAGCCGTGCGGTGAGCGCGCTGGCCACGCGGATCTCTGCCGGAGGACCGCTCGAACGGTGGTTGCGGCCCTACAGGTCCGCGCTCGCCGCGCGCGACCTGCGCCTGCTGCTCGGGGGGCTGCTCGTCTCGGCGACCGGCAGCTGGGCGTACAACGTGGCGCTGCTCGCTTTCGTCTTCGATCGGACCGGGTCGCTGGCCTGGGTGGGAGCGGCAGGGCTCGTGCGCTGCCTCCCGCCACTGGTGCTCGGCCCCTACGGCGGTGTGATCGCGGAGCGAACCGAGCGCATCCGCCTGATGGTGGGAGCAGACGTCATGTGCGCGGTCTGGCAAGGCGCGCTGGCAGCTGTGGCCGCGTCGGGCGCACCGGTGGCGCTCGCGCTCGTGCTGGCCGGCCTCACCGCGGCCTCAAACGTCGTCTACGAGCCCGCCGTCGCGGCGACGATCCCCTCGGTCGTGGGAGAGCAGGAGCTCGTCGCGGCCAACGCGCTCAACGGGACGATCGACAACCTCGTCGTGGTCGCCGGACCGGCGGTGGGAGCCGTGTTGCTCGCGCTCTCCTCTCCCACCTGGGTCTTCGCGGTCAACGGCGCGAGCTTCGTGGCCGCCGCCCTGATCGTGTCGCGCGTGGGGGTGCGCAGCCGTCCGGTGGACGTCACGGAGGAGGGAGCGGCGGGGCCGCTGCGGCAGATGGCGGTCGGCGTGCGCACGATCGTCCAGCTGCCGGCGGCCCGCACGCTCGTGGCCTTCTCGGTGCTCGTCAGCTTCGTGTACGGCACCGACACCGTGCTGTTCGTGGGCGTATCGGCCCACCGTCTCGGTACGGGCGCGCAGGGCTTCGGTTATCTCGTGGCGGGTCTGGGCATCGGCGGGATCGCGATCGCCGGAGCGGTCGACCGCCTGGCGAGCTCCCGGCGGCTGGCCCCGATCATCATCGCCGGCACCGCCGGCTACTGCCTGCCGACCGCCCTGCTCACCCTCATCCACAACCCCGAGCTCGCCTTCGCGGTCCAGATCCTGCGCGGGGCGTCGACGCTGGTGGTTGACGTGCTCGCCATAACCGCGCTCCAGCGGTCGGTTCCGTCCGACCGCCTCGCCCGCGTGTTCGGCGTCTTCTCGGCCTGCTTCATCGGCGCGATCGCACTCGGCACCGTGGTGACGCCGGCGATTGTCAGCGCGCTCGGCCTCAACGCGGCGCTCCTGATCATGGCTTTCGGACCGACCGCCGTCGGCCTGCTGGGCTGGCCCGCGCTGGTCTCGGTCGACAGAAAGAGCTCGCCGCGCGCGGCGGTCCTCGACTCGCGAGTCGCTCTGCTCGAGCGACTCGACATCTTCGCCGCCGCGTCCCGACCGATGCTCGAACGGCTCGCGGCCGTTGCCAGCGACGTGGAGTTCCGCAGCGGCGCCGAGATCGTGCGCGAAGGTGAGCCGGCAGACGCTCTCTACGTTCTCGTCGACGGCGAGGTGGAGGTGAGCGCGCGGGGCGAGCACGGCGGCCCCGAGCGGTTCGTGCGCGCGATGAGCGCGCCCAGCTATTTCGGCGAGATCGGCGTGCTCCAACAGATTCCACGCACAGCCTCGGTGCGGGCCGTTTCCGCGTGCCACTGTGAGCGGATCGAGGGCGCGGATCTGCTCGAGGCCCTCAACAGCACCCCGCCGTCGGCGTCGCTGATGGAGAACGCGCGCAGCCGGCTGGCGCTCACGCATCCCTCCGCGAGGCTGAAGGTCCCGGAGCCGGTGGCGTAGCGACTGCCCGTCTGGCACTGGCATTCCTGAGACCTGCGACACGTCAGGCAGCTCGGCCCGCGGCCGCGGCTCAGTCCTCACCTCGGTTTCGTGGACTCCGATAGGGCGCGCAACTCCATTATCAAACTGCCACGCCGCCAGCCGGCTACGGCTTGATGATGTTGTGAACCGGGAACTCCTCGATGTCGGGCGGGGTCGCGAAGCTCCGGTCGCCGAGCTCCTGGGCCGCCGGCCCAAAACCCGACTCGAGGAACCGGTCGAACGCCGCACGTGACTCCCAGAAGTCGATGATCCTCCAGCCCCCTTCGATTGGACCCGCCGAGTGGAAGATCAGGCCTTCGGGCGGATTCTGGTCGACCAGCGTGTGGGAGTGCACCGCCCGGTACTGATCCTCAGTGCCGCCGTCAAATCTGACCATGAGCCCAACCGCCATTGCGTCCTCCTTTGCCGCTACGAGACCGAGCCTATCCCCGTCGCCGATCGCAACGCAACCCCTGGCGTGTTTAGCCTGGGGTTCCGTCACTCACGCAGCACGAGAGCCGCCAACCGTTCGGCGTCTTCTGGAATTGGGCATGCGAGTGAATTGTCTTGCCCCGAAATCGGAGATGGAGCTTGACGTCGGCGGTGTGTCCGTGAATCTGAACGTTTGTGATCTCGATCTTCTTCGTCACTTCGAGGGCCCGGGCTGCGCCTAGTCTCGTTACGGTGCTGAAGATATGTCCGAGGGCCTGCTCGCAGTCGGCTCCGTTACCGACACGGTTCACGAACTCACGCCGAAGTCCGGGCGTCATCAGAGCGCAAGCCGTCGCTGCGTCACGGCCGCCGATGGCGTCGTCGTACCGCGTGCCGAGGGCGATGACCTGCGCCTGGCCGGCAGACGGGCCGGAGCTTGATTTTCCGGTGCCGGAGTTCGAGCTTCCACCGCAGCCTGCCAGTCCCGCGCTCCCGAGAACCAGCACCACCGACACCATGAACGCTGATCGCATCACCCCAAATTCACGCTACCAGTCCCGCGAGGGTAGTGGGGGATTGGGTCTGGCCGTTCGGAGCCGGCAGGGACGCTGGCGGCTGTCGTGGTGGCCGGCCGCAAGGAGGACTGATGGCTTCAAAAAACGACGAGATTCGCGCCGCCGAGGATGCGCTTGATCCGGTGGGCGCCCCGGCTCGCCGTGTGCTGAGCGGGGAATGGAGCCCCGATCCGCGCGAAGTTCTGCGCGAGGCCGAGAGGATCGAGCGAGAGGAGCGCGAGCTCCAGTGGGCTGAGGACGCCGTGAAGAAGGACGCGGTCGCGGCCCGGCGCGCTGCAAGGCTGGCCGAGTTGCGCTCGATTCGGACAAAGCTGCGCGAGAGCGCCGAGGGACACACCTATCGCGCTGCAAGTCTCGTCATTGGCCGTGAACACGAACGCCTATCCGATGCTGAATACACGCAATTCAGGAAGGCGGTGAACGCGGCTGCGACTGACACTGGGCTTGAGCGCGAGCTGGCGCAGCTACAGGAGCGCGAGGCCGAGAAGGTGCCCGTCGTCGCGGAACGGGGTCGGTATGAAAGCGGAAGTCCGAACTCGTGGGTCCGCGACACGCTCGTACACCTGGACCGGGAGCTTCACGGCGCTTTTGCGACCCGCTCGGGTAGCGACATGCGGCCGCAGGCGGTCGAGGAGAGGCTTGCGCGGCACGCCACGGACGTTCGCCGAGCGCTCGTGAGGCGCAGTAGGTATGGAAAGTTCGTCGAGCAGCAGCTCCGGGAGCAGCATCGACACGACGATCCCGATCTGCACCGGACGGTGTATCGCAAGCAGTTGCACGAGATTCGCTCCGGCTTGGTTCCCGGCGGCGGTTTGACCGCATCCGCTTCGGGCGGGGGTGCAGCGGCGTTTGTGCCGCCCGCTTTCCTAATCGACCACGTCTGGGCCGAGTACCGCAGCCCCTGCAGGTCATTTGCCGACCAGTGCCGCAGCGATGTGCCGTTGCCTGATTACGGGCTTGAGGTGTATTTGACCGTCGTCACGGGTGGCACGACGGTGGCGACCCAGACGGAGTTGTCGGGCGTCTCCGAGGGTGACCCGACGACTTCGCTGTCCAGCTCGCCGATCGTCACGAAGGCCGGTCAGGTAACGGTGTCGCAGGCTTTCCTGGATCGCGCCGGCCCGGGTATCGCTGGCGACCAGGTGTTGTTCGAGCAGCTCCAGCAGCAGCTGGACGCGCAGGTGGACTCGTACGCGATCTCGCAGGCGCTCGCGGGGGCGCAGTCGGTAACCACTACGGGCTCGTTTGCGCTGGCAACGACTACGGGTGTCGGCGGGTTCCTCAAGGACGTGAAGTCCGCGAAGAACTTGCTGCACGACACCGCAGGGGTCAGCCTACGCGGCACCCACATGTTCGCGATCGGCGATTTCGTCGACTACATCGGCTCATACGCCGACGCGCAAGGCCGGCCCGTGTTCTCCCCGTGTTACGACGACAACTATCTGCCGATTCGGGCTGGCGCGGACAACGATGCGGGCGGCGCCGAAGGGTATTCGGGTTACGTGGTCAACGGGCTGGCACTTTTCGCCGACGACAACATTCCAAACTCCGGCAGTAACGCGCAGCTGATCGTGTGTAAGCCGTCAACGGTCTTGCACATGCAGGGCGCGCCGGTCACCTACTGCTACCCACCGACATACGCGGGCGGCTTGGATGCGGTATTGGGCGTACGTCAGTACATCGCCACCGTCGCTCGGTTCCCGTCCGGGATTGCCGTCATCGGCGGGTCCGCATATGCGGCGTCAACGTTCAGCTGAGCCTCGGCCTGACGTTCACCTTCGCGCGCAGTTGACCCGCTGAGCATGAGCAGCGGCGGACGGCGTGCGAGAAACCCCGCGCGCAGACCTTGGCTGCCGCGGGCGTCCTCGAGGCTCCGGTCGCGTTGCGGCCATTGCGCGGCCGGCGGCCCGGGGTACTTCAGTTTTTCGCAGCGACTCTGCAATCGAGCACACCGCCGCTTGGCTCTTGGGCGTAACGCCAGACTGTCGCAATTACCCCAAAGTGGAAGCTTGAGCGGTCGCCCGGTGTTACGACGGCCGTGAATCAGGCGGTCTCGGTTAGGTGGCTGCTGCGACCGTATCGTCGCGCCTTTAGCAGGACGACGCTGCTTACAAGGACGAAGATCAGGAAGAGCACGAATCCGATGAGGTCGAGAACTAGGCCGAACGTGGCGATGACGCCGCCGAGGCCAAAGCCTTGGAGGAAGAAGAGGCATCCCGCGACGATCGCGAACCATCCAAGCCAGCGGGGCAGTACGCCCCTCCGGATCGTGAGCAGGCCCGCTGCGATAGCAGCAATGCTGCCGAACACGTCCCCCACGCTGTCGAGTGCATACGTCAGCAGGTAAAGCGTGTACGACAGGCCGGGATCGTGTTGGTAGGCGTAGGTGGCGAGCTTTGCGCCGAGCAAACCAGTGATTCCGATGTCGCTGACAGCATGCAGGGCAATGAAGAGCGCTCCTCCCACCAGCACCAGAGCGGGGATACTCCCCTGCCGCTGTGTGTCCTGACGCAAAAGGTCGTACACCCGCCAGATGTAGATCACGAAAGCGACGGCATAGACCACGGACAGGTACGTGATCACCAGTAGTAGCTCGCGATGATCGTGGAGACGGCTCGCGATCTTCGCAGGCGCGTCGTTCTGAGTGAGCTTGATTCCGGCAGCGCCCACCACCGACTCCGCCACCAGTGCGATGACGTACACGATGCCGGCCAACCAGGCATAGCGTGGCCCCGTGCTAGCCGTCCGCGTTGCTCCTTCAGCGCTCACAGCACACCCCCAATTTCTACGTCGGCCCCAACGGCAGCCTAATCCGTTCGAGCCTCCAGCTGCGGGAAATCACGCTGTGCCCGCTCAGCGTCGGGTGGCCGAGGTGCATCCGCTGACGCTTGGATCGATTAGCGGCAGTCTTGGGCGCGATCGACCGGACGGCTGGCTGCGCTGCTGCTCCTAGCCCGGAGCAGCGACGCGACCAGCCGCGACGACAGCTGTTGCTTGGCCACGGGAAGCGAGCGCGACGTCCTGCTTGTCTCGCAAAGCAGAACCGATCTTGCGCCGCAACGTGGAGTTCGTCGAGTGCGTCGAGACCCCGATCAGACCCCTGATCGACGGGCTTAGCTTCATCAAGGACAAGCAGCGCTGGGGTTACGTCTTCCGGCTCGGCTTGTTCGAGATTCCGCACCGAGATTTCGAGCTGATCAAACGCGCGATGGACTCCAACGCATAGCTGGCCTTCGTTCCCGCGCAATGCGAGGCGAGGGGCCGACTGCCGCGAAGCTGCTCTGCGCGGGGAAATGAGGTCTAGCAAATGTCGCTGGGCGGCCGCTACTGCTGAGCAAAGGTTGGTCGAGTAGGCCGCTGCGCAACAGGGCTCTGGGACTTTGTTTTCCAGTGGGCATGTGACAGCTGTCGATCAATGTGTAAGGCGGTGGGCTCCCGTGCGAGGCTGAGGTGAGAATCTCTCGATGGCGCGTGCGGGCCGCTATGCCTGAACTGCAGCGGAGGCTGGTGCGGTGGGGTGTGGTGGTGCCAATATGGGGCCGCCGGGGTTCAGGGTGTGTGGCACGCCCGAAGCTGGGCGTGCTCCCGGTGTCGGCCCACTACCCGATTTGCTATCCGCGATCGAATGGTGGCTTGGCCGCGCGCCGGAAAGCGCTACCCACCTCGCGGCACGGAGGACTTCCGCGGCGGCGCGCAATCGACGGCCCTGCTTGCGCAAACGCGCGAGCTGTAGCTCGATGGCGATCTCGGCGATCAGGATGGCGGTCAGTGCCGGTACTAGCCACACCGGGGCGACGAAGGACCCCATTGGCACGAGGGCGAAGGATGCGACGGCGGCGACGAGGCGCACGAGGCGGGCGGCGCGACCTGCTGGGCCGACGGGAAGGGCGGCGGCCGCGAGCAGGAACACTCCGGTTCCGCCGTAGAGCGCCATTCGTGCGGACGCGCCGATCGTTCCTCCGCTCGCTGCGAGGATCGCGATGTGCAGGCCGGCGCTCGCGGCCGCGATGCTGAGGACCACGGGAAGGTTGAGGAGCCGTTGGGCGAGCTTGCCGGTCGTCGGGCGGTTGGCGATGGGTGCATCGTCCGCGGCGCGCAGCGAGATCCACCACAGTGAAGCGATCGTCGCGAAGGCGGCAGTTAGCACGACGATCAGCTGCGGGGTCCAGGGACGGTGGGTGGCGGCGTCGACCAAGCGGGTCACGGACTCGCCGAGGACGATCAGCACGAAGATCTCCAGACGCTCGGCGAGGTGCACCGGGTTCAACGGCAGAGATACGTGCGGCCGGGTCGCCGTGAGCGGACCGGCGATCTCGATAGCAAGAGCGGCCACCCACAGCATCGGTCGAACCGTTGCGGGAACCGCGAGCGACGCGGCCCAGAGCAGGCCGCCGGCGCCGAACGTGCACAGATGTCGCCGGTAGAGCCTTGCGACCTGCGGGACGTGCCGCCGGGCCCGGGCCCAGAGCCCCATCTGCAGCGCACGGAGCGCCAGGAACGCGACGAGGAAGGCAGCCACGTGCCCGTGCATTGCTTGGTTGGCGCCGATCGCCAGCCCCACGCCGAACAACCCGGCGAGCAAAAAGGCGAGGCGGTGGACCGGGTCGTCCTCGGCCTCGTGCCGGTCGGCATAAATGGAGAAGTTCAGCCATGTCCACCACACCGGGATGAACAGGCCGACAAAGCGCAGGAGGTTGCCCATCGTGGCGTCGTGCTGGAGCGCGCCGGCCAGCCGGCTGACCGCTGCCACGAACACGAGGTCAAAGAACAGCTCCAACCAACTGGAGTGACGATCCTCGCGCTCGCGTCCGTCGCCAATCCGAAGGCGCGTCGTCGGGAGCAGATGGCGCCGAGGAAGCCACGTCGGCTGCTCACCGGAGCGCGGAGCTGCCGACGCCGACCTTGGCGGTCGGGGATCAGCCCCGGGCGGCGCCTCCCGTCGACGATCGCCGTGGCGGTGCTGGGGATCTCGAAGCGCTCGATTCGGGTCAGCGTCGGTCGTTGTTGGCTCGATCCGGTGGCGTCCGTTGCGCGCTACGGCTTCCCGCGTTGACGCGGGCGCGCCAGCCACGGCGGCCGGCGAAGGCAGCTGAGACATGCAAAAACCTCGAGGAGTCGGGGGCAAACGAAGACGCGGACCAAACAGACAGGTCTGTATGGCCGGCGGCCGGCAACCCTACAGACAGGTCTGTATGATGTCAAGGGGAAATGTCAACTTCGAAAAAAGCACCGGAGCGCCCCACTCAGCTGCCCCCGCCGCCGCGCACGCCCGCCGCCGCGCGGATCCTCGAGACCGCCGAGCGCCTCTTCTACACCAGGGGTATCGGCCGCGTCGGGGTCGACATGATCGTCGCGGAGTCTGGCGTCGCCAAAGCCACCCTCTACGTCCACTTCCGCACGAAAGACGAACTCGTGGCGGCCTGCCTGGCTGACCGCAGCCGACGCATGCGCGAGCGACTCGAGCCCCTCCTCAGCGCGGACGCCTCGCCCGGCGATCGCGTCCGCGCGGCGTTCGCGTGGCGCGCAGAATTGCTCACGTCGCCCCAGTGGTGCGGATGCGCATTTATTAACGCAGGCGCGGAATACCCGGAGCCGGGTGGGGTCGTGCGCGACGTGGTCAAGAACCACCGCGCCTGGATACGCGGATTCTTCCGCGAGCTGGCCACACAGGCCGGTGACCCCGACCCTGAGAACGCCGCCAGCCGGTGGGCGATGACATGGGACGCAGCCGCGGTAGCCGCAACCTTCGATGACCCCGAGACCGTCGCCGCCCACGCCACCGCCCTCGCTGCCGGCGTGCTCTGCGAACCAAACTAGGGTCCCACCCGCCCCTACCCGGGCGACACGAGCCCAGCCGCAGGGACTCGGTCCTCAACGCGGGCCGTTTTCCGGTTCAGACAATCCTGCTCTGGTCGGGAGAGCGCCGCTCGGCTCTGAGAATCCCGAAATCGATAGCCAACCACCGCAGCCGTCGGCCCAGCTGGCCGGGCCGCTGCTTCGATCGATTAGCGGCAGTCTTGGGCGCGATCGACCGGACGGGTGGCTGCGCTGCTGCTCCTAGCCCGAAGCAGAGGCAAAGCAGTTTCTGCATATGCCTGGCTGAAGAACGATCTGGGTCGGCGGTCAGACCCGTCATGTGTCTTGCAGGAACGGTTGTGCTGTAGCCCGCTCGAGATCCCCGAGCGGGAAGGCGACGTCACAGATGAGATCGTGTTCGCTGAGCTCGTCCGGCTCGGCCAGATACACCTCTCGGCACGACAGTCGCGAGCTGGGGTGTCTGATGACCGCCTCCGAGCACGCCACCGCGTCGTAGGCGGCGAGGATCGCGGGGAAGTCCCACTGCGCCTTCGTGATCGTGGTGTAGGCCTCGTCATGCGCCGGCTCGGTGCGGATGCCGATCACATCCGTTGGCCGAACGTGATCGGGACAACCGAGCGCGGCCTCGAGCGGTCCGTCGTTCTCGGCGTCGACCCGGCCGTGAAAGATGAGGATGAACGGCCCGGGCGCTTCGGCTCCAGCGAGATGCTCCGCGAACACGGCCTTCGCTTCGGCGACGAAGCGGTCAGTCTCATAGCCGTGGAGCCGGCGTTGGATGGACATGACACGGAGGGACGGAATGTGACGCGTCCTGACGGGGAACATGGAACTGCCTCCTTCGAGTAGCGTGGAGTGGATATGGCGGATCAGGACCATGCGGTTAGCGTGCCGGTGGTCGATCTCGCCCAGGAGCCGTTCGAGGCGCTTGGTCGCCCGCTCCCGGTCGGTGGCCAGCTCGGCGAGGATCAGCCCGATCTCGTCGAGGCTCAGCTCGGCACCGCGCATCAGGCCGATCAGCTGCCCGGTGCGTACCTGGTCGATGCGGTAGAGCCGGTACCGGCTGTCCTCGTCGATGACCGCGGGAGGCAGGAGCCCGATGCCGTGATAGATCCTCAGAGCCTTGACGGACAGCCGCGTACGGCGGGAGAACTCGCCGATCGAGAGGAGCTCGCTTGCTGGAGCATCGGCCACGGCCGGATCATGACCACTGACCCTGGGGCAGAGTCAAGGCGCACGCGACCGCCCGGACGCGACTCACGTGATCGCGAGCACCGCGAGTCGCGCCCGCTCCGCTGCCGAAGATTCAGGCGCCCGGGACCGCCGTCGCCAAATGTCCTCTCCTTCGCGGGGGACAAGAATCAGCGCCGGCCCCCTCGTCACCGCTGACTTGATCGAAAAGGGGTAGCCACTGTCGGCTCGAGCCGTCCTCGCGGGTGCGCGCTGCGTCGACGTTCGCGCCGACAATTTGCATCGAGCGGGCTCATCGCGTCCCAATGTGATTCAGTCAGTGCATGCCGGACGAGTTCCTGACGGTGCCCGAGCTTGCGGCCATGCTGAAGCTGAACCAGCAAACCATCCGGAACTGGATCTAATGCTGAATTCAGCATTAGATCCATTATCTGGACTTCGGGGTTATGCCGATCGGACTTGGTGGGAGCGGGAGGGCGGTCGAGTTTGGCGTAAGCGGGTTCGGATAATCAGAGCGCTTCGAGGAACGCGAGCAGCGTGTCGGTGGGCTTGTAGCGTCCGGGCTTGGCCGTCGGTGGCTTGGCCCGTGCGAGCGCGGCTTCTTTGATGGCAAGATCGGCGTGGAGGTAGATCTGGGTGGTCTCGACGTTCTCGTGGCCGAGCCAGAGCGCGATCACCGAGGTGTCGACGCCTGCGTGCAGGAGTCGCATTGCGGCGGTGTGACGCAGAACGTGTGGCGTCACGTTCTTGTTGTTCAGTGACGGACAGAGGCTCGCCGCGGTCCTGAGGTGTAAGGCAAGCCGTCGAGCGACGGCATCGCGGGTGAGCGGGGCGCCGCGGGTTGTGGGGAAGATCGGATTGGTGGAAAGACCACCTCGCTCGTTGAGCCACTCGCGCAGGACGTCGGCGGTAGCTTTGGTCAGAGGAGTGATCCGGTCCTTGCGCCCTTTGCCGTGGCATGCGATATGCGCCGCGGCGGCGAGATGCGCGTCGGCGATCGTCAGCCCCGTCAGTTCCGAGACGCGCAGGCCCGTCTCGATTGCGACATGAAGCATCGCCCGGTCGCGCCGGCCGATCCAGGTCAAGAGGTCTGGTGCGGTGAGCAGCGCGTCGATCTCGGGATCGCTGAGGTGGGTGATGAGGGCGCGGTCATGGCGCTTGGGAGGGATCGCCAACACGCGTGCGATCGATCCTGCATGCTCGGGGTGGCGCAGGCTGGCGAAGCGGTATAGCGAGTGGATCGCGGCCAGCCGGGCGTTGCGCGTCCCGACGGTGTTGCGGCGCTCGTGCTCGAGGTGGTCGAGGAATGCGGAGATCGTCTCTGCGTCGAGCTCGGCGAGGTCCAGCTGTTGCGGTGGCGTCTTGGTGCGGACTTGCGCGAATTCGAGCAGCAGTCGCATGGTGTCGCGGTAGGAGGAGATTGTGTGCGGACTGGCGTGTCGCTGGGCGATCAGCCGGTCGGTGAAGAACGCTTGCAGGGTCGGGGCGAGGGCGCTCATGAGCGTGCCTCCGTGAGGTGGTGTTCGAGACGATCGCCGGCGAGCGCGAGCAGTTCGGGAGCGGCGGACAAGTACCAATAGCTCGCCGCGGGGTCGACGTGCCCGAGATAGGTAGACAACGCCGCCGCGCAGGCAGCGGGATCGCCGCCGCGGCGGTAGCTATCGAGCATCGTGCGCACGGCAAAGGAGTGGCGCATGTCATGCAGACGCGGCGGCCCGCACCCCGGCCGCGGCTGAAGCTCAGCGCGGTCACGAAGCAGCCGGAAAGCCCACTCGGCGTAGTCGCGGGTCAGCCGATCCCCTCGTGTCCCGACCAGCAGCGCCGCAGTCGTCGGCCTTGGCTTTAGCCGGTCCCGAAGTTGAAAGTAGCCACGGAGCGCAGCCACCGTCGTCGGGTGCAGCGGCAGCTGCCGGGACTTTCCGAACTTGGTGTTGTGCACGATCAGACGGCCCTGCTGGAGGTCAAGGTGGTCGCGGTCAAGCCGGACCGCCTCGCCGATCCGGATCCCCGTGACGGCGAGCAGTCCGATCAGCGTGCGCATCGTCGCCGACCCCAGCCGCGTCTTGAGCCCTCCTGCGGCCGCCATCAACGCGACGATGTCCTGGTCGGAGTAGATGTAGGGGGTCGGCCGAGGTCTGCCGCCAGCCGGGAGCAGATCGGTCGCCAACAGCTCCGTCGCCGGATCGATCGTCTTCAGGTAACGCGCGAACCCGCGAACTGCCCGCAGCCGCTTTGCCCTGTGCACCGCTGTTGCCGAGATCGGCAACGTCGCCCAGCCCAGCGCGCGCTCGACGGTGATCGTCTCGGCGCCAGCGGCATCCATGTAGGCCACGAAGGACCGCAGCAGGCGGGCTTCTTCGACCAGTTTGAACCCGAGCGCCCGCCGGATCCGCAGGTAGTCGTTGGCTGCGTGGCCGAGCGGCGTCATGACCGTGCCTCCGGCCACGAGCGGGCCAGCAGACGCAGCGCACGATCATCGACCTTGGCGTAGATCGCGGTGCTGATCACGCGGCGGTGGCGCAGCACCTGCCCGACCTCTGGCAGGCTCGCGCCCGCCCTCAGCAATTCGGTTGCTGCCGTGTGCCGCAGCCGGTGCGCCCGGATCGGGTGCAGGCCAGCGCGCGCTGCCGCGGCCGCCACGACGCGGCTGACCGCTCCAGAGCCCATTCGCCGATGCGGTGCCCGGATGCGCACGAACACGGCCCGGTCAAGCGCGCCTATAGGGCGTCCTCGTCGCACATAGCCGGCGATCGCGTGACCGACATCAACTGGGAGCGGGAGGCGGTCATCGCGTCTGCCCTTGCCGTAGATCAACAGCTCGCCGGCGCGCCAGTCGATGTCCTCGAGCGCGAGCGCGGCGACCTCGCCGCACCGCAGCCCGAGCCGGCCCATCAAAAGCATGATCGCGAAATCGCGACGGCCGACCGCGGTCCGCCGGTCGCAGGTGGCCAAAAGCCGGCGGAACTCATCCCGCTCGAGTGGCCGAGGCAGACCTGCACCACGCCAGGCGCCGACACCGGGCACCGCGAACGCCAACGACCGTTCGAGCACACCGTCGACGTGCAAAAAGCCCAAAAACGACCGCAACGCGGTCGCGAGCGAACAGATCGACGACCCCCGCCGCGCAGTCTCCGCGAGCACAAACGCGCTCACTTCCGCCGCCGTGACCTGTTCCAGCTCAAGTCGGCCATCGCGCTCGAAGCTCGCCACGAACGAACGAACCGCCTCCACATAGACCTTCGCCGTCCCGACCGTGACGGTCCGCTCGACCAGCAGATAGCGCCGGTACCGCTCGAGCAACTCATCAACTGCGGTCAGCGGAACCGCAGGCATCGCGATAGGCACGACGCCGACGCCGCGCAGATAACCGAGCACCGGCTCCAGCGCCCGCCGCGACCGAAACAGCCGCTGCACCCGCGCGCGGCGAACCGCGATGAACCGCTCCGCCACCAGCTCGGTGAGATCGCCCACGCCGAGCCGCTCGGCATCAAGCCACCGGCTCAGCTGCGCGACCAAGTGGATCTGCAGCCGGACCGACCCGGGCGAGTATCCCCGGCCGGCAAGGAACTCGGCGAACCCATCGGCATAGTCACCCAGCGGCCCGCGCACCCGGACCCCCGACACCAACACACCATCGCGCATGATCACTCCCTTCTCGGTTGACCCGAGAAGCAGACAGACCCCCAGCTCAGGCGTGCAGGATTATCCCGACCGCAACCTCACCAACCCAGTCCCAGCGAACGCACCCAGCACGCCGATCGGCATAACCCCGAAGTCCAGATAATGGATCGACCTGGGCGAACTGAGGGCGGTGCGAGTCGGCCGTCGAGTGAGAGTTCGTCGCTCGGACCTAGACGCATTCATAGCCGCTGGCACGACGAGAGCCGCCTCTGAGCCAGAGGCCGCCGGGGAGCGATCAGCACCACCGCGGCCCTCGCCGAGCTTCGCTCCCATTGACAGGCGCTCGGCGGCTGAGGTTGAATGCGCTTTCGCGAGAGCACATCGATCGGCGGCTGCCGACGGCCTCGTGTGGAAAGGGGCGTGGAATGCTGGGTATGTACGGTCTCATCGCTCGAGGCTTGTTGCGCGTCGGGAGGGCCGCTCTGGCGGCCTGTGCGGTGTCGCTGGTGGTGGTGGCTGGCGCGGCGGCGGCCCCCAAAGTGGGCACGTTTCAGACGCGTGCATCGAGCCCGAAGCCGGTCAACAACGTTACGGTTGATCCGAGCACGAACATGATCTACGCCCAGCAGTACGGGGGCACGGGTTTCTACCGCTATGACCCCAAAACCAACAAGTGGACGACACTGACTTCGGCGCCCATCAATCAGGGCAACAACGGGGGCGCCGCGTACCTGAAGGGCAAGATCTACACCGTTTACACCGACAACTTCAGCCAGATGGGGGTGTACGACATCGCCACCGGCACGTGGTCGACGATCGCCAACCCCCTGGGAGACGGCACCGGTGACATCGCCGCGGTCGGTGGCCTGCTGTACCTGGTCGATGGCTCGAGCTTCGTCTCGTATAACCCGGTCACCAACACCACGGACTCCAGCCTGTCCGATTCGCCGATCGACTTCTCTTCCTGGGCCGGCCTGGCGCCGTACAAGGGCAAGATCTACGGCGACGGGGGAGACGACGAGGCCGACGCGTTTGGCGTCTATGACATCGCTACCGATAGATGGGCGACGCTGGCCGGCATGCCCGGTTTTCACCGGGCGGTGCTGGGCGCGGCGATCGACCCCGTGACCGGCACGTTTTACGACTACGGCAACTATGACCAAGACCACTTCTACCGCTACGACATCACCACCGGGCGGTGGCTGGCCACCCTCAAGTTCCCCCACAAGCAGCTCGACGACGGCGGCATGGCCTACGTGTCGGCCAAAGGGCTGCAGGGCATCTACGCGACCTACGGGCAGGCCAGCAAAGGCTTCACCCGCTACGTGACACCGGCGCCCCACCATTGAGAATGCGCCGAGCGCCTCACGCGCGCCCGGCGCCATCGAGCCAGAATCAATAGCGCCCACGAGTAGGCGCAGGCAGACAGCGACGATCGGCCAACACGGGAACTCTCGCTCGTGACCGAGCGAGAAGTTCCGACCCATGCGGCCAAAATGGGTGCTTTGATCGGAAAGCAGCAAGGCGGGGCGTGGCTAGCGTTTTTGGACACTGATCCCACCGGCCGGAACGCCCTGTCGGTGCTCGTAGCCCCTGCCCGAGCGTGGTCGGGCGTGCGGCCTGGGTGCCGCCGCTATCCGGGCCGGATGTTCACTTTGGCGCCGGGCTTGAGCGTCTTTCCGGCCGCGGGCCTCTGGCTCTTCACCGTGCCCTTTGTCTGGCCCTTCGGGGTTACCTTCCCGAGCCTGCAGCTGTGGGCTTTGAGCGCCTTCTTTGCGGCCTTCAGGGTCTTGCCCTTGAGGTTGGGCACCACGCAACCCACCGCGACCTTGACCGAGATCGGGTACCTGGCACCGCTGTCAGGTCCGCCGGACGCCGCAGTGACGCTCAACGGCGAGCGCCGCTGCGGGGCTTACGCTCCGGGGAAGCATGAGCTCCCGGGAGTGGCTCCACATCATCGGACACATCGACATGGACGCCTTCTACGTCGCGGTCGAGCTTCGCCGGGCGCCGGAGCTGCGGGGACGCCCCGTGATCGTCGCCGGCAGCGGCCCCCGTGCGGTCGTGACGACCGCCTCCTACGAGGCGCGACGGTTCGGGGTGGGCTCGGCGATGCCGGCCTCCCGCGCGCGGCGTCTGTGCCCCCAGGGGGTCTTTCTGCCACCGGATTTCGCCCATTACCGCGAGGTCTCGCGGCGCGTGATGGCCATCATCCGTCGGCACATAGAGAATGTCGAGGTGGTGGGGTTCGACGAGGCCTATCTCGAGTTGACAGGCCTGCCCGCTCCGCACGCGACCATGCGCATGGTGCGGGCCGAGATCGAGCGCAGCGAGGGCTTGAGTTGCTCGATCGGGATCGGGCCCTCCAAACTCGTCGCCAAGGTCGCCTCGGACGCCGAGAAGCCCCGCGGATTCGTGGTGCTGACGCGGGAGCAAGCCCGCGCGCGCTTTGCGTCGGCGCCGCCGGGCCTCGTGCCGGGTATCGGGCCGAAGACCCAGGGGCGTCTGGCGGGGCTGGGAATCACCACCCTGCGTCAGCTCGCCGCGGTGCCGGAGAACGAGCTCGCGGCGCGCTTCGGCCCGCGCCTGGGAGCCGAGCTGGGGCGCCGGGCGCGCTTCGAGGACGGGGCGGCGGTGTCCGGGCAGCGCAAGGTCGTATCGGAATCGCGCGAGACCACCTTTGACCGCGACATCGCCGACTCGCAGGAGCTCGAGCGGATCCTCGCCCGGCTCGTCGAGCAGTTGTGCGGCGCCCTTCAGGCGAACGGCCGCAGCGGCCGAACCGTGGGTATCAAGGTGCGGCTCGACGACTTCTCGACCCACACACGCGCGCGCACCCTGCCCGAGCCGGTGGCCGCCGCAGATCGCGTCGGTCCGGTCGCGGTGGAGCTGCTGCGGCGCTTCGCTCCTCCTCGCCCGGTGCGGTTACTCGGCGTGAGGGTCGCGGGGCTCGAGCGTGGGGCCGACGCGCAGCTGACGCTGCTGGGAAGTCAGTAGAGGGCCGCGGCGAGCCGTCGTCGCGCGTCGCGGGCCAGGGGATCGTCGACCCCGAGCTCGTCGAGGACGCCCACGATCACGCGCCGCACGTCGTCGCGCGCACCGTCGGCCGAGGTGAGCGCGCCGAGCAGCAGATCCAGTGCCCGTCGTTGATCCCCCGCGTCGAGCGCTGCGAACGCTTCGCCTAAGTCGGGGAGGCTCTCGGCCGCGTCGCCGCGCTCCAGCCCGATGCGCGCCGCCAGGCCATCCGCCGCAAAGCTCCCAGGCACGGGGGCGAGAACCTCGAGCGCGCCGTCGGAGTCGCCGCGTCCGTGGAGGATGCGCGCCAGCGGCACCGCCGCGTCCGCGCGGCTCGGCTCGAGCTTCACTGCTTGTCGAAGCGACCCCTCGTCGCCGCGCGCCACGAGCGCGTCCGCCTCCGAAGGCACGAGGCCGTCGAGAAACCGCTCGACCATGGCCGGAGGCTGCGCGCCGGTGAACTCGGCCACGACGCTGCCGTCGCGGAACGCCTTGACGGCGGGGATGCCTTGGACGCGGTACTCGCTGGCCAGGCGCGGCTCGGAGTCGACGTCGACCTTGGCGAGCTCAACCTGCCCCGCGCGCGCGGCTACCGCCTGTTCCAGTACCGGTCCCAGCTGCCGGCATGGCCCGCACCACTCGGCCCAGAAGTCGACCACCACCGGCAGCTGGTGGGAGCGCTCGATGACGGCCTGCGGGAAGGTCTGCTCGGTGACGTCCATGACGCCGATGGTAGCGGGGGTTTGCCGAGGTCGGCCGGGGCGCCGCCCGGCCCCGCTCGACGTCGCGGGGCCGGGCGAGCGCCTCGCGAGCTAGAGCTTCTTCTCTTCGAAGACGCCCGCGATTAAGCGATAGCCCGCCGCGTCGGCGTGGATGTTCGGGCCGATCGGCGAGGGCGCGCACATCCAGGTGAGCTTGCAGATCTTGACCACAGCCACCGGAACGGGGTTGCCTTTGTAGGTCTCGGTGTCCGACAGCGACTCGTAGGTATGGAACGCGTCTGCGACGTCCGCGAGCTCCTTGACGCCGTTGGAGGTGTACCCGCTCGCGATGTCCTTGTTGACCGACTTGGCGAGCAGCTGGGAGTCGCCGGCTTCGGTCTGGCCGCTAGGGCCGTCAAACCACGCGGCCAGGAACGGGTCGTAGTAGTTCATGCCGACGATCGGGACCTTTGCTCCCGTCGCCTTGCGCAGCGTCGCCGCGATCTTCGGCACGTTCTTGTCGATCGACGCCTCGCCCTCCGCGATGCACGTGTAGTCGATGCCCATGCTCGTGACGCAGTTGTCGACGTCGTTGGCACCGATGTCGATCGTCACGAAGGCGATCTGGCCCTTGTGTGCGTCCAGGAATTGCTTGGCAGCCTTCAGCTGGCTCCCGGCCGCGTACTTGCAGATGCCCCCCTTGATCATCGTGGTCGTCGTCTCGCCGGGGCAGCCGAGGTCCTTGTACTTGAGGTCCTTGATCTTCTTGCTCTCGACGGCGTAGATGTCGTTGGTGTAGCCGTCGTTGGTGTTTATGGTCTTTCCGGTTGCGGTCGGCTGGTCGCCGCGGGAAAGCGAGTCTCCCAGCGCGACGTAGTACTCGGGCTTGGTCGTGGACGCCCCGTGGGCCAGTGCACTCGCCGGCGCGAGACACATGACGGCGGCCACGGCCGCCGTCAGGATCAGTTTGATCCGCATGGTGGTTCTCCTCTCGTGACACTGGCGCCTCCCGCGCCCCTGTGCCGGCGGTAGTTTATGGAACGTGGCCGAGCGAGAGGTGCAGTTGCCCGGCGTCTCGCTTGCCGCGGAGGACGTGGGCGAGGGCGTCCCCGTGGTCCTGCTCCACGGCCTCACCGCGACCCGGCGCTACGTGGTCATGGGGTCGCGCGCGCTCGAGCGCTCGCGACACAGGGTCATCGCCTACGACGCCCGCGGCCACGGGCGCTCGTCGCCCGCACCCGACCCGACCGCCTACGGCTATCGCGAGCTGGGCGACGACCTGCTCGCCGTGCTCGACCGGTTTGAGATCGACCGCGCGGTACTCGCCGGGGCCTCGATGGGGGCCCACACGGCGCTGCGGCTGGCGCTCAAGCACCCGGAGAGGGTCGCCGGCCTGGTTGTCATAACGCCCGGATGCGACCCAGAGGAGGTCGACGACCCCAAGCGGCTGGAGCGCTGGGACGCGCTCGCCGCGGGTTTGCGCGAGGGCGGCGTCGAGGGCTTCGTCGAGGCATACGGGGAGCCGCGGGTGCCGGCCGCCTGGCGGGAGGCGGTGCTGAAAGTGATCAGGCAGCGCATGGCGCAGCACGAGCACCCGGAGGCGGTGGCCGACGCGCTGCGCGTCGTCCCGCGCTCGCGTCCGTTCGCCGGTCTCGGGGACCTTGAGGGGGTGTCGCCGCCCACGGTCGTGGTCGCTAGCTCGGACGAGCCCGATCCCGGGCACCCGGAGGCGCTCGCGGAGGCCTACGCGGCCGCCATCCCCGGCGCGCGCCTGATCACCGACCAGCCCGGGCACTCGCCGCTGGCGTGGCAAGGGAGTCAGCTCTCGAAGGTCATAGCGTCGGTCGCCGAACAGGCGTTCGGGCGTTAAAGGTCGTTTCAGGCGACGCAAATTCCCCAAACCCCCGGATCTGTTGAGGGGTCTGGGGAAAGTGCGTCGCCTAGCGACGTCTTTTCCCCATACCCCGGCGCTCGGGTGGGGGGTGTGGGGGATCTGCGTCGCACCGGCGGCGCTGGAGTAGCCGGAAATCCGGCCAAAACGCCCATCTCCAATGCCTGATAAGCGGGCTTATGTCTACTAGGAACGCAGGAACGGCAATATCAGCGCGGCAGTGTCGCGGGCGCGAGGTCGATCAGCGCCCCCGTCTCCTGGTGTGAGCTGTCGTAGTCAAACCCACCGAGGAGGCAGTTCGTGGGCGACCAGCAGGCGACCGCGTACAAATGAGCGAGCTTGACGCGCCTGATGCGGCCCACCTGCCGGCCGCTGACAGCCACGGAGTGCAGCTGCTCGCCGCCGGCAGGGCCGGCCGTGATGCACCAGTTCGAGCTCCAGCAGCTGACCGGCCCGTAGCGGTAGAGAGGGTGCGGCGCCCTCCTCCACGGGCTCGGGCGGCCGTCGTTGATGGCCATGGTGGCGGCGGCAGCCGTGCCGATGCAGCGGCTAGCGGTCGCGCAGCCGATGTAGCTGAGCGCGGATGGAACCCGGTAGGCCGTGGATTCCCGCACCAGGTGAAGTCCGCCCGCGGCTGCATCCGTCACGGGGATGATCCCGGACTCGCCGTTGAAGGTCTGCCCGATGGCGAGGCATTTCGAGGTGCTCGGGCACGTGATCTGGTTGATCGACAGCGTGCCTTGGACGACCTGGGTGCGTCCGGGATGCCCGTTGGTGATCACGATCAGCGCGCCCGAGGCGGTCTGGTGGTGTGCCGCACCCGGGGGCTGGTCCTGCCCGGTCAGGAGGCACGTGTGTGGCCCGGGGCACGCCACGCCGGTGACGGCGATCATCGAGCGCAGCGTGACAAGCGCTCCCGCGCGCCCGTCCACCACGGGCGCGGCGATTCCTACCTCTCTCCCGTTGCCCTCGCCGCTATGTCCGTTCCAGCGAGCGGCATGGATGTGGTTGTCCTGGCCCACGGCGATGCAGTAGCTGGATGTGGCGCACGCTGCGCCCCACAGCGCGCTCGCGTGCTCGACCGGCTGTCCCGCCGTCGCCTTGCCGTGGTTGATCACGACGACTGTCGCCGCCGGACGGGAAGTCGTCCCGTATCCAGCCGCCAGGCAGGTCGCCGCGTGACAACCGAGGCCCTGGATCGACCCTGCCCGTGGCGGGCGCTGGACGTGGTAGGGCGCGGCTGCGCCGCGGCCCAACGCCGCCGCCGGCGCCAGCGCGAGCACGAGCGCGGCCGCCAGCAGCGGCAGCCCGCGCGCGGACCGCGTCGATCGTTTGACCGCTTGAGCCCTCACCCCGCGAACAGGCTACCCTGTGCGCGTGTGCGGGGTCTCACACACGCGTCGGCCCGCGCTGGCGAAGATTCAGAATTAAATCCGGTGGCCCGCGTTATGTATCGCGTGGGGGCGTGTCCGGTCCCTAACGCTCATTGGCCCAAGCACGACCCGGCACTTTGCCGCGGTCGGCGCGCGGCGGCGCCGGCCAGTACGATCGAGGGCGAGGTCGGTTGACATGGCCGTGGAGCCACGCTCGCGCCCAGTACTTCCCGCACTCGCGACGGACCAGCCGCGGGCTTCCCCGCCCGAGGTCGACCGCAAAGCTCTGACGCGGACCGTCAGGCGTCGCCTCCGCATCGCCCTTCCCGTCATCAACCTCGTGGAGGCGGCGCTGACGTACGTTTTCATCGTCTACGTGGTGCCGCTGCCGGGTCGCGTCCCTAGGCACGAGCACATCGTCACGCTGATCGCCATGTGCGTCACCTTCGCTGCTGCCTGGGTGGTCTGTGCGCTGTGGTTCGAGCGGTCGTTTGCGCCCGTGCGCCGTTGGCTGGAGCGCGGCGGCCAGCCGGAGCCCGCGGAGCGTCTGCGCGCGGTGCGTGTGCCGTTGCACGAGGCGGCCCAGACGCTCGCGGTTTGGTGGATCGTGGCGGCGGGGTTCGGAGCCTACGACGCGGTAGTCGACGGCTCGGCGGCGGGCGGCGCCCTCGTCGCGGTCATGGTCGTGCTGGGCGGCCTTGTCGCCTCCGCGCTCGCTTACCTCGGCGTCGAACGCATCATGCGTCCGGTGACCGCGCTCGCGCTCGAACGGGGCGCGCCGGAGTGTCCGCTCTCGCCCGGGATCGCCGCGCGTATCTACCTAGCGTGGGAGTTCGGCACCGCGGTTGCCGTATTGGGCGCCGCAGTCGCCGCTGTGGCCTACCTGGCGGGAGCGAACATCTCGCCGCACCGCATGGCGGTCACGGTGCTCTTTCTCTGCGGGATCGCCCTGAGCGTGGGGGCCGCGACGATCCTCGTCGCGATCCGGTCGGTGGCCGATCCCGTGCGGGCGGTGCGTCTGGCCATGGCCCGCGTGGAGGAAGGCGATACCGATGTGGCGGTTCCCGTCGACGACAGCGGCGAGGTCGGCCTGCTCCAGGCGGGCTTCAACCGCATGGTGAGCGGGCTGCGCGAACGCGACGTCGTCCAGGATCTCTTCGGCCGCCACGTCGGCGAGGAGGTCGCCCGCTCGGCGCTCGCACGCGGCGTCGAGCTGGGCGGAGAGCTGCGCGAGGCCGCGGTTCTGTTCGTCGACGTGATTGGCTCGACGCCGTTCGCCGTCTCCCACCACCCGCGCGAGGTCGTGCAGACGCTCAACCGCTTCTTCGCGCTCACCGACGAGGTGGTCACGCTCCACGGCGGCTGGGTAAATAAGTTCGAGGGCGACGCGGCCTTGTGCGTCTTTGGGTGCCCGACCGACCATCCGGACGCGGCGGGCGCGGCGCTCGCCGCAGCGCGCGAGCTGCGGCGGCGGCTGCGCGTCGAGCTCGACGGCCTCGAAGTCGCGATCGGACTCTCGGCCGGCACCGTCCTCGCGGGCAACATCGGGGCGGCGCGCCGGTACGAGTACACGGTTATTGGCGACCCGGTCAACGAGGCGGCACGCCTTACCGATTTGGCGAAGGAGAGCCCTTCGCGGCTGCTGGCATCCGAGGCGATCATGCGCTGCGCGCGCCCCGCGGAGGCAACGCGCTGGCGGCTTGGCGAGCCGGTCACGCTGCGGGGGCGCGACGTCTCCACGAGAATCGCCACGCCGGCGTAGCCGGGGCGCCGCACTCTAAACTCATCCGCGATGCCCAAGCAGCAGCGGATCACGCGGGTCGAGCAGCGCGGCGGGTTGCAGGCGATCAACGAGCTCGAGGGTCGCTCGGATGACGAGCTCGAGGCCGAGACGCGCCACCGGGCGGCTGCACAGGCGATTCTCGGCGCGCGTGCGGCCGAGCGCTACGACTCCAAGGTGGCCCGGGCACACTTCCAGCGCGCCCTCGCCGCCGCGCGCCCGCAGGAGCGGCTCCAACTGCGGCGGATGGCCGATGCCTCCCTCGCGCTCGCCGAGCGCAGGGCCGACGACCTCAAGCGCGCCACCGACAGGCTAGGCGTCGAGGGGCCGACGAGGAGGCAGCTGCGCGGTCTATGGCTCGTTGGCCTGCTCCTGCCGCCGAAGAGCGCCGGTGTGGTCGCGCGCGTGCGCGGCATCCTTCTGCTGTGCATTCTGGTCGTCGCCGTGTTGGGACTCGCGTTCGGGATCGTCACCGGCATTGCCACGGCGGCCGGGGGCCTGAGTCTCGACGTCAGGATCTTCTACTCGATCCTCCTGGTGCTGGTCGCGCTCGGGGTGCTCATCTACACCGGGCGACGACGCCAGCGCAAGGCGAAAGCTCAACGCTCCGAAGAGATCGCCGCGCGATCGCGGTGAAGTCTCGCCTTCCCGCTGCCAGTGTGCGGCCGTTACACCCTCGCCGCCGCTGACCCGTCCTCGATCCGCGCGCGCTTCCCGGTCGGCGGGTCGGTGGAGATTGTTCCGCGCTACAACGTCGCCCCCGGTGATCACGTGCTCGCCGTGACCACAGACCGCGAGGGAGCGGCGCGCGGCGAGCTGCTCCGCTGGGGTCTGGTGCCCTCCTGGGCGCAAAGCCCGCAGACGGGCCTGAAGATGATCAACGCGCGTGTGGAGACGGTTGCGGCCCGCCCCGCCTACCGCCGTGCCTTCGATCGCTTCCGGTGCCTGATCCTCGCTGACGGGTTCTACGAGTGGCGAACGCTCCCGAGCGGCCACAAGCAGCCTCACCACATCGCCCGGGCGGACGGCGAGCCCTTTGCCTTCGCCGGCCTGTGGTCGGCGTGGCGCGCGGACGACGGCCCGGCCCTGCGCACCTGCACGATCCTCACGGCCGCGGCCAACGCGGCCATCGCCTCGCTACACGACCGCATGCCCGTGATCCTGGCGCCCCATCACGAGCGCGCCTGGCTTGACCCCCGCACCGCGTCGGGGACCCTGCGTACGCTTGTGGGCGGCCTGCCGGCGAGCGAGATCGCGATCCGACCGGTGGGGAGCGCCGTCAACGACGCTCGCTACGACGGGCCGGAATGCCTCGCGTCCCCGCCCGAGGGGGCGCAAGGCACGCTGTTTTGAAACCTGAGCCATGGCCCTCGCCCCCCTGCTCCACCGCTACGACCACGTCCTGCTCGATCTCGACGGCTGCGTCTGGGTCGGCGAGCGCCCGACGCCGGGCGCGCCGGAGGCGATCGCCGAGCTGCGCGCCGGCGGAAAATCGATCGCCTTTCTGACCAACGACCCGCGCCGCTCGCCGGAGGAATACGTCCGCAAGCTGTGGAGGGTCGGGATCAGGGCCTCGCTGGAGGAGGTGGTGACGGTCGGCGCGGCGATTCAGCACGTCCTGGCCCAGTTCGAGCCGCGCACAGAGGCCTACGTGATCGGTGCGCCAGCGATCTTCCGCCACGTGGCCGACTCGGGCATGCGGATCGTCAACGGCACGCAGCGGGCCGCCTACGCGCAGCTGGTGGTGATCGCAGGCCACGACGACCTTCACTTCTCGGAGCTGTGCACTGCCACGCAGGCCGTCCTGCGCGGCGCCGCGATGATCGCGGCGGGCCGCGACCGCACCTTTCCCCGCGAGGACGGGCCCTGGCCCGGAACGGGTGCGATCGTGGCGGCGCTCGAGTACGCGACCGCCCAAGAGGCGCGCATCGTCGGCAAACCGAGGCCCCAGATGTTCACGACGGCGCTCGACCGCCTCGGGCCGGGTAGAACGCTCGTCGTGGGCGACCGTCTCGATTCCGACCTCGCCGGCGCGGCGGCCGCGAAGCTCGACGGCGCGATCGTGCTGAGCGGAGTCACCTCCAGGGAGCAGGCCGAGGCCGCCAGCGATCCGGAGCCGGTCGCAATCGCGGATACCCTCCATGCACTGGTGATCGAATGACCCTGCTCGGTCCGAAGACCATCGCGGCCCGAGCCGTGGGCGGTCTGCGATGAGCGGGACTGCTGTCGGCGCCGCGACCCATGCGACCGCCTCGCCCCAGGACGCGGAGGTGATCTGGCACGACCTCGAGTGTGGCTCCTACGCCGCCGACCTCCCGATCTGGCGCGAGCTCGCCGCGCGCCAGGGCTCTCCGATCCTCGAGCTGGGGGCCGGCACGGGCAGGGTGGCGCTCGAACTGGCGCGCAGCGGCCATAGCATGGTCGCGCTCGACCACGACCAGCAGCTACTCGCTGAGCTAGGCCGGCGTGCCCAGGGTCTGAGTGTCGAAACCGTCGTCGCGGATGCGCGCGCGTTCGCGCTCGAGCGGCGATTTACCCTCTGCCTCGTGCCGATGCAGACGATCCAGCTCCTCGGCGGAGCGGCCGGACGCGCCGCGATGCTCGCGTGTGCCGCGCGCCATCTAGAGGCCGGGGGCCTGCTCGCGATCGCGCTGAGCCCCGACCTGCAGCGCTGGAGCGCCGGCGACGGGGCCGCCGCTCCGTTGCCGGACACCTGCGAGCGCGAAGGGACGGCGTACTTCAGTCAGCCGACCGCGATCGACTTCGAGCGCGGGGCGTACGTGCTCGAGCGCCGCCGCGAGACCGTCTCGCCCCGCGGGCGCCGGACGGTTGAGCTCGACCGAGTGCGCCTCGATCTGCTCCGAGGGCACCAGCTCGAGCGAGAGGGCGCCGCGAGCGGGCTCGCGACGGCGGGCCGGATGACCATTCCAGCCACGCGCGACTACGTGGGAAGCGAGGTGGTGGTCTTTTCTGTCTAGGCGCTCACCCCGGTCTAGCAGGCAACGGATGCGGCCTGGCACCTTGAGGTCGAGCGCTCGTGGTCGCGCTCGGCACGCTGGCTGCCGCATGCGGGTCCACCGCCGTGCACGCCGCCGGCTCGACTGGAGGCGGCCAGACACAGAGCACCCCCACGACGACGCTGCCCGGCACAGGACGGCCGTCCGTCCTGCTGGGCGACAAGAACACGCCCGAGCAGTTCGTCCTCGGCGAGCTCTACGACGAGGCGCTGACGGCCGAGGGTTTCTCCGTCTCGCTGAACAACAACATCGGCCCGACCCAGGTCGCGATCCGCGCGATGCAACAAGGCTCGCTCGACATGTACCCGGAGTACGTCGATGTCTTCAACCCGCAGATCGCGCACGACCATGGAGTGTTCAAGTCGAGCGCCGCGGCATACGCCGCGGGCCAACGGTTCGCCACACGCCATGGCCTGGAGCTGCTCAACCGGACTCCATTCGGCGACACCGAGGGGCTCGCAGTCACCGACTACTACGCCACCCAGCACGGACTCAGCACCGTCCGGGATCTACGCACCCTCGGTCACACGCTGATCGTGGGCGGCGCGCCACAGTTCAAGAACTCAGTGCTTGCCGCCCTCCAGCTGACCTACGGGTTCTCCACGCGCTCGTTCAAGGTTCTCCCTGTCGGCGACCAGTACCAGGCGCTAGACGACAACACCGTCGATGCCGCCGGCGTGAACACGACCGACGGCGATCTCGCGAGCGGCGACTACCGGCTACTGAAGATCCAAAGCACGTGCTCGGATGGGGCAACGTCGTCCCGTGGTCACTCAGAAGACGCTGGCCAAGGAGGGCCCGACGTTCGCCGCGACGGTCAATGCCGTGAGCGCGCTGCTCACGCTCTCCGCGATGCGCGAGATGAACGAGGAGGTTGAGCAGCACGTCGATCCGGCCACGGTCGCCTCCCAGTTCCTGGAAACGCACGGACTGATCGGGACTCGGCAGGGGTGAAGGCGGAGCGGCGGTCAGCTTCGCCGCCGAGCTCGAGTCTGGCTGCGGCCTCTACCCCGACGACCACTTCTTGCCATCCCAGTGCAGCTTCTCGTTCGGGCTGGCGTCTCCGCCCATCACCTGACCCACCGCCCGGCAGTCCGAGCTCGAAACGCACGCGACCGCATTGAGTTGATCTACGTCGTCGCCCCCGGTGCCCCCCGGCTGCGGAGTCGAGAACGCCGCCCAGGTCTGACCGTTCCACCATTGGGCCTGGTTGACGGTAGTCGTGGCTCCGGAGGCGTTGAGCGTCGCCTCGTTCCCGACCGCCCAGCAGTTTGACCCCGAGGTGCACGAGATCGAGCTGAGGACGTCGAACGAACCAGGCTGCAACGGTGAGAGCTCTGACCACTTCTTCCCGTTGAAGCGCAGCGACTCGTTCCACTGCGGACCCGAACCCGATTGCGTCGTGCCGACCGCCAAGCAGCGGGAAGCCGAGGTGCAGCTGACGCCGAAGAGCTCGTTGTCGTCTCCGGTGGCCGTGCCGCCGGGCTGGGGAGTGGAGACCGACGACCACTTCCTGCCGTTGAAGCGCAGCACCTCGTTCTCGGTCGCGGTCCCGTTGTACCCCTCGCGCACCGCCGAGCAGTCGGTCGCCGAGGTGCAGCTGACGCCGTTGAGCTCATTGCTGTCCCCAGTGACGGTCCCAGTGCCTCACGCGCCGGTAATCGCTCGCGAACACGACGAAGCAGACGAAGAAAAAGCCCGCGCCAAATCCCAACAGGCCCACCGCGAAGGCCCCAGGCAGCACGGCGCTCGTGAGCGCCGCCAACAGGATCGACAGAGGCACCACCCAGGCGGGCCGGGCGGCGGCGGGGCTGCCGCCCGGGCGTGGCCGCGTAAACAGGAGCGCCGGGGTGCCCGTTATCAGCAGGCCCACGGCAGCCGCCACGGCGAAGCTGAGGCCACTCGAGTGACCGTGATAGCTGGTGAAAGCGACGATCGGACAGGCGACGACGAACACGAGGCTGCTGACGGTGAAGTGTCCGCCCCGCGCTCGGACGACGCCGAGATTGATTCGGGTCGGCGGCCCCGCTGCTTCGCCGCGGAGAGGCCGATCGCCTCGCCCGGTACGGACCGAATGCCGAGCGGGGCGATGCTTGTGTGAACGGCTGGGCACCTCACCCAGAGCAGCGTTCAGTGGGCGTGCGGGCCCCTACTCCCCGCTCGATCCGAACCCACCCGCGCCGCGCGCGGACTCCGTCAGCTCCGAGACCTCGGTGACCGTGGTGGGCGCCAAGGCGACGAGGACGAGCTGCGCGACGCGGTCCCCGGCGGAGACGCGGTATTCGAACTCGCGATCTGTATTGAGCAGGAGCACCCGGAGCTCACCCCGGTAGCCGGAGTCGATCAAGCCGGGGGCGTTGGCGAGCGCTATTCCGTGGCGTGCGGCGAGGCCCGGATCGTGGCACGACCAGCCCGGCATGCCCGGGCGGGATCTCCACCGCGATCCCCGTCTGGATCTCGGCTCGCGCCCCGGGCGCGAGCGTCGCCTCCTCGAGCGCGTAGAGGTCGAGTCCCGCATCCTCGGGATGAGCACGCGTCGGCAGCCGCGCCCGCGCGTCGAGGCGGCGGACGCTCAGGAGCACGTCTTCACGCCCGCTCGCCCGTGAGGGCGAAGCGAGCGAAGCGAGCCGCGGTCTGCGCGGGCAGCCGGGCCGTAACCCGGACCCCTTCCGCGGTATCGGTGCGATCGAGATCGCCGGCGAGCTCGTGGAGCTCAGCGAGACGGCCGCCCTCCCCGTAGGGCACAAGCAGCTCGACCCGTCTCAAGGTCCGGGCGAACTCGGCCTGCAGCCTTGCGATGAGGTCCTCCAGCCCTTCTCCGCTCAGGGCCGAGACGAGCACCGCGTCGGGGTGCCGTAGCGCGAGCTCGGCCCGCCGGTCCGAGTCGATCAGGTCGGCCTTGGCGAGCGCCAGCACGCGCGGCTGGTCCGCGCCCAGCTCCTCGAGGACGTCCTCCACAGCTCTGACCATCGCCATCATCTCCTCCTCGGGTGCCGAGCCATCGACCACATGAAGGATCAGGTCAGCCCGTCGGGTCTCTTCCAGCGTGGCGCCGAAGGCATCGATCAGCTGGTGGGGGAGCTTCCTGATGAAGCCGACAGTGTCCGTCACGAGGTAGTCGCGTCCGGCCGTCCGTAAGCAGCCGAGTGGTCGGATCCAGCGTGTGAAAGAGGCGGTCGCCGACGCCCATGCGGTGCGCCGGTGAGCGCGTTGAGCAGCGTCGATTTGCCCGCGTTCGTATACCCCGCCAAGGCGATCGCCGGCAGCTGCGAGCGCTCTCGTTCGGAGCGCATCACCGAACGGTTCGAGCGGACCCTGGAGAGTCTGCGCTTCAGGGCGGCGATGCGATCGCGCGCCAGGCGCCGGTCTGTCTCGATCTGGCTCTCACCCGGCCCGCGGGTCCCGATGCCGCCGCCGAGGCGCTCGAGGTGAGACCAGAGCCCTCGCATCCGCGCAAGGTTGTACTCGAGTTGCGCGAGCTCGACCTGAAGCTTGCCCTCCGCGCTGTGCGCGTGCGCGGCGAAGATGTCGAGGATGATCGCTGTGCGGTCGATCACCGGCATACCCAACGCCGTCTCCAGGCTGCGCTCCTGGCGTGGCGATAGCTCGTCGTCGGCGGCGATCAGATTGGCATCTGCGCGCCGGCCTCCTCCCGCAGCTCCTGGACCTTGCCGGCCCCGAGATAGCTGTCGGGATGGGGATGGTCTCGCCGCTGCACCACCTCGCCCACGGTGGCGACCCCCGCCGTGCGCAACAGCTCGTGCAGCTCGGACAACTCGCCGTCGCCATCGCTGGCGGCGATCAAAAGGGCGCGCTGCCGCGCGCGGCCGCTGGGCCGTCCGTCACCGACCACCGGCGGCCGGGGAGTCCTCGAATGAGCGTTTGGCGGCACCAACTTCCGCGAGGATAGTCTCCCCTACAGGCGCCGCAGCCGGTCGACCGCTTCGCGCAGGCGGTCCTCCGGGGTCGTAAGCGATATGCGGAAGAAGCCCTCGCCGCTGGGGCCATAGGCGGCTCCCGGCGAGATCACGACCCCCGTGCGGTCGAGCACGTGCGCGCAGTAGTCCGCGGAAGAGGAGAATCCGGAGGGAATCGGCGCCCAGATATAGATCGTGCCCTTCGGCGGGGTCACCGCGACGCCGGCCTGAGCCAGCGCGTCACAGACGAGGTCGCGCCGGCGCAGGTAGAGCTCATTCATCGCGCGCACGTAGCCGTCGAGCTCGGGGCCCAGCGCCGTCGCCCCTGCCAGCTGGACGGCGTCGAACAAACCCGAATCGATGTTCGATTTCAGCCGCCAGTAGTGCTCGATCGCCTCCGCGTTTCCAACGATCGCCGCGCACCGCCAGCCGGTCATGTTGTAGCCCTTAGAGAGCGAGAAGACCTCGACGCCAACCTCCTTCGCCCCCGGCGTGGCCAAAAAAGACGGCGCCACATATCCGTCGTAGGTGATTTCGCTGTAGGCGTTGTCGTGGATGACGAGGACCTCGCGGCGGCGGCCGAGTTCGACCGCCCGGGCGAAGAGCTCGTCGGGGACGATCGCGCCGGTCGGGTTGTTTGGGTAGTTGAGGAACATGAGGCGTGCCCGCTCTAGCTTCTCGGCGCCGATGGCGTCGAGGTCAGGCGCGAAGCCACGGTCTGGCAACAGGGGCATCGGCTCGGCCTCCGCGCCGGCGAGCAACGGACCCCCGGTGTAGACCGGATAACCCGGGTCGGCGGCCAACGCGAGGTCGCCCGGATCAAGGAACGCGAGGTTGAGATGGAAGATGCACTCTTTGGCTCCGATCGCGGGCATGACCTCCGTCTCGGGGTCGAGCTCCACGCCGAAGCGCCGCGCGTAGAACGCAGCGACCGCCTCGCGGAACTCGGACCGGCCCCGATTCGTGGGGTAGCGGTGGGTGCCAGGGTCCGCGACAGCCCGCCTGGCGGATTCGACGATCGGAGGGTAGGTCGGCGTATCGGGGTCGCCGATGCCGAGGCTGATCACGTCGACTCCCTCCGCGCGCTTGGCGCGGACCTTGCGCTCGAGCTCGGCAAACAGGTACGGCGGGATCCGCTCAAGGCGCTTGGAGGGCCGCACTGCGCTGGCGCGGTTGGTCTCAGTCGAGGACACGCAGTTCCTCCACGAATTCAGCCGCGAGCTCACCGCTGAAAACCGGAACCGCCCAGCCCGACAGGGCGATCCGCAGGCCGTCCTCCACCGTGACCTCGAGTTCACCGCCATCGAGCACGACCGTCACGGGCGATGCACCGCCGTCGAGCACGGAGGCCACCGCGGCGCCGACGGCGCCGGTTCCGCTCGCGGAGGTCTCCCCCACCCCCCGTTCGAAGATCCGCGCGCGGATCCCGTCCCGGCCAAGCGGCACGAACCAAGACACGTTGGTTCGATGCGGAAAGAGCTCGTGGCGCTCGATCTCCGGACCGATTTGCTCCAAGTCGAGGGCATCCAGGCCACGCTCATCGTCGACACGGATGACGCACTGCGGGTTGCCCACCTGGACGTGCCGAAAGCTCCAGGTCCTGCCCGCCGCGGTGAGCGACCCACGACCGTCCGCGCCGCCGGAGGGGAAATCCTCGCTGCGCACGCGGGCCTTGCCCATCTCCACCGTGCAGGTCGTCGGCGAGGTAATCGTCGGGCGTAGGACGCCCGCGGCGGTCTCCACCGTGAACGAATCCGCGGTCGTCCAGCCGTTGCGGCGCAGGTGCAGCACGGCCTGGCGGGTGCCGTTGCCCGATACCTCGGCCTCCGAGCCATCGGGATTGAAGATACGCAGCCGCGCGATCGCCTGCCGGCCGTCCGGAGCGGAGAGCAGCACCACGCCGTCGGCTGCCACGCCGGTATGCGGAGCACACAGGGCGCGGATCCGAGGGGGCGTCAGCGCAAAAGGAAGGTTCTCCTGTTCGATCAACATGTAGTCATTGCCGAGCGCCTGCCACTTGTCAAATCTCATCGTGGCGGGAGTGTATGGACCTCCCGCCCCGCGCCCTCGCCGGCCAACCACAGATCGCGGATCCGTTCTGCGACCTGCGGGGGCGTCATCGGTCCGACCTCGATCACGGTCACGCCGGCCAGCTTACGCATCCAAGTCAGCTGGCGCCGCGCGTAGTTGCGCGTCCGGCGTTTCATCGCGTCGACGTCGTCGATCAGGAGCTCTTCGAAACCGAGAGCCTTGCGGGCGGTGACCGACGCGCCGGCGAGGTGGGCGCGGCGAACCTCCTCGCGCGCTCCCGCGGCGACGATCTCATCCGCACGTGCATCGATTCGCGCATACAGCCGCTCGCGCGCGAGCGTCAGGCCGACCAGGAGCGTCGGCACGCGGACTGCGGCGCTCCAGAGCTCGGACTCGCCCTCGGGTGGATCGAGCTCGCCGAGGTCGAGCAGCTCGAGTGCGCGTACGATGCGCTGCCGATCGCCCGGCGAAGTGCCCCTGGCCGCCCACGGTGCGCGCTGCGCCAGCACCGCGTGCAGCGCAGCCGGGCCGCGGCGCTCGAGTTCGGCCAGCCATCGCTCCCTGATGCCCTCGGGCGGTGCCGGTCTGAGGCTGAGCTCGCCCACCGCGGCGCGCAGATAGAGCCCGGTCCCGCCCACGACGATCGGCCGCCGCCCGGCGCGGAGGAGCTCGTCGATCTCGGCGTGGGCGAGCTCGGCGTACTGGCCCGCGCTGAAGGTCTGCTGGACCGGCAGAAAGGAGATCAGCCTGTGCTCGAGCACGGCCTGCTCGGCGGGCATCGCCGCGCCCGTGAGCGTCTCCAGTCCCTCGTAGACCTGAAGCGCATCGGCCGACACCGCGACCGGCCTCTCACCCAATTCGCGGAGCTTCGCCGCCAGGGCGATCGCCACCCCGGTCTTGCCGACTCCCGTGGGCCCGAACAGGGCTATCAGTGCGGCCCGCTCGCGCGACTGCACGGGCCCAGCGCCGGCGTGTGCGTTTCCGCTCAAGGTGCCCACGTCCGGGCAGTATCGTGGACCCATGGCGGGCAGGATCGACGGGAACGTGCTCATCACCGGCGCCACGGGCGGACTCGGCCATGCGATAGCCCGCGCTGTCGCCGGGCGCGGAGCAGCCGTGACGCTTACCGGCCGACGTGCGGACGTGCTCGAGGAGCTGGCCGCGGAGGTCGGTGGGCGCGCGCTCCCGTGCGACCTGTCAGATCGCGAGCAAGTGCAGCGCCTGATCGGGGAGGTGAACGACGTGGGCGTGGACGTGCTCGTGGCCAACGCAGGGCTGCCGGCCACCGGCTTGCTCACGGCGCTGCCAGAGGAGAGGATCGACCGCCTGCTCGAGGTCAACCTGCGCGCCCCGATCGCCTTGGCGCGGGCGCTGGCCCCCGGAATGATCGAGCGCCGCAACGGCCACATGGTCTTCATGTCCTCGCTGTCCGGGAAGGCGGCAAGTCCCGCGTCGTCGATCTACGCGGCGACCAAGTTCGGCCTGCGGGGATTTGCGCTCAGCCTCCGGGAGGACCTGCGCCCCCACGGGGTCGGGGTTTCGGTGCTGCTCCCCGGATTCATCCGCGATGCGGGCATGTTCGCCGACGCGAAGGTGAAGCTCCCGCCGGGCATCGGCACGCGGACCTCCGAAGAAGTCGCGGCGGCGGTCATCTCGGCGATCGAGCGCAACCGCGCTGAGGTCACCGTCGCTCCCGTCACCCTGCGCCTCGGCGCCACGGTGGCCGGCGTCGCGCCGGCGTTCGCGGCCTCCGCGCAGCGGCTGATGGGCGGTGCGAAGGTCGCGTCCGACCTCGCCTCGGGGCAGCGCGGCAAGCACTGAGCCCGGTCTTGTACGAGGTCCGCTGCGCCATATAGGATCCGTGCGTGCTGATCACGACGGGAAACGATCTGCCGGGATACCAGGTGACCGAGGTGCTCGGCGAGGTTTTCGGACTGACCGTTCGCTCGCGCAACGTCGGATCTCAGATCGGGGCCTCTTTCAAGTCGCTCGTGGGCGGTGAGCTCAAGGGTATGACCAAGATGCTCGCCGACGGACGTGAGCACGCCACCCAGCGTCTGGTGGACGAGGCCGAGGCCAAGGGCGCCGACGCGATCATCGCTTTCCGCTTCGATACCTCCGAGCTCGGAAGCACCTGGACCGAGATCTGCGCCTACGGCACCGCCGTACGTGCGCGCAGAGGCAGTAGCTCCGCCGTCTAGCTCGCCCGATGCCTAGTCGCGCGCCAGCGCGTGCTCGCCCGTCACCGAAGCCAGCGCGGCGATGATTTCGTCGGCCAACCGCGCGCCGTCGCGAGCCCGGTCTGGTGTCGCCTGGACCCTCACCACGAGCTTGTCGCCGTCGATCTCCTCGAGTATCACCTGCGGCGGCTTGCGCGTGCGCACCGAGACGCCGTCGTCGAGGATCGCCTGCACCCTGCTCGGCCTGATGCCCGCGCTCAGCCGGATGCGGACGTCGACCGCGGCGGGCTCGACCAGCGGGACGACCACGGCCGAGAGGACCACGTTGTTGGGGATCAGGATCCGGTCCTCGCCCTGTGTTGCAAGGGTCGTATAGAGCAGCCCTAGCGACGCGACGGTCCCCTCGATGAAGCCCCCGACCGCGCCGGCCTGGAGCCTGATGCGCTCCCCGACGCGGAACGGCCTCGCGCTGAGCAGCACCATGCCAGCGATCACGTTGCCGAGCGTCTGCTGTGCGGCGAGACCGAAGACGATCGCGGTAAACGCGCCGCCGGCGGCGATCGTCCCCGGGTTGAGGCCGACGATGTGCAGCGCCAGCACGATCGTGATCGCGATCGCCGCGAGCCTGATCAAAAACCCGACGGTTCCCGCCGTGGCGGGGTCCATCCGCTTGAAGAACGTCGGTGCGGCCGCTTGTCCGAGGTCGCGTGAAAAGGCCCAGCCGAGCACGACGAGGGCGATCACGACACCCACCTGGAAGCCGGTGCTGGAGGCTGTCGAGCGGCCAACGATGTCGCGGCGGTCGAACCACACAAACAGCACGCCGACGAGCAGCGGCAGCACCACAAGCGCTTGGCGCTGCGCCCGGCGGACGGTTTGGCGGTCGAGCTCCAACCGCAGGCCCGCTCGCTCCCACGCGTAGCTACGCGTCTGGGGAAGCATCCGTTCGAACCGCGGGTTTCGCTCGTTAACTTCCCGTGGCTCGCTCGGTTGCCGGAAAGGGTTTCTCATCTACTTTGAGTACGCAGTCGCGCCGTCGCGGTTCCACCCCCTCCTCGGCTCAGAATAATGGCTGCTGCCCGGATGGCTCCGCGAAAGCCGTCGGGCGCGCCTGGGATGGTCGCATCCGCCCCCGCGCGGGGATCTCGTCGTCGCCATTTCGACTTCGCACCATCGCCACGAGGCGGGCACGCTCGGGCGGCAGCATATAAGCGCCGCGGGCGTAGAGCGCCTCATATCGAGGGATCAGGTCAGGGCGGTTGTCCCGCAGCCACTCGAAGAACAGGTCGCGGACCTCGCCGCGCAGATGAAGGGCTACCCCAGACACGTAGGCGGCTCCGGCCTCCTCGGCGAGCTCCAGGATCGGTTCGACCTGCTCGGGGCGATCGTTGATACCGGGCATCAATGGGGCGACGAGCACGCCGGTGCGGATCCCGTTACGGGTCAGCTCGGCCACCGCCTCGAGCCGCGCCCGCGGGTTCGGCGTGTGCGGCTCCGTGGACCGCCAAGCCTTCTCGTCCAGCGTGGGGACCGAGAGCGCGGCGCTGAACTCCGTGCGCTCGTCGAGCTCGCGCATGAGATCGAGGTCCCGCAAGAGGAGCGGCGACTTCGTGAGCACCGAGCATGGGTTGGACGCGTCCCGCATCGCCTCCCAGACGCCGCGCATCAGCTTGTAGCGGCCCTCCACCCACTGGTAGGGGTCGGTGTTCGTACCAAGCGCCACGTGCTCGTGCTTCCACGAGGGCCTGGCGAGCTCCACGCGCAGCCGCTCGGGCGCGTTGACCTTGACGACGATCTCGCGCTCGAAGTCCCGGCCGGCGTCGAAGTCGAGGTAGCGGTGAGTGGGGCGAGCAAAACAGAATTGGCACGCGTGCGTGCAGCCCCGAAAAGTGTTGATCGTCCACCGAAACGGCATCCGCGACGCCGCGGGCACGCGGTTCAAGATCGACTTGGCGCGGACCTCGTAGAACCGGGTCGGGATCGCGTCGGGCGCCTCGAAATGGCGCACCACCGCTTCGTCCTTGTATCCGGCCAGCCGGGCCCGCTGCTCGGCCTCGGCGCTCAGGTTGCTCCAGCGCACGGAACATATGTTCGCATCTGGTCCGGCGGAACCGCCGCGGCGTCGGTCAGCTGAGCCTACGCCGCGCGGCTCAGGATCGACTCGTGGCCCGACAGCGTCTGGCTGGTCGCGCCCGTGATCTCGACCTCGACGAGCTCGCCGGGAGAAGCCAGGCCGTCGAAGTTGACGACCTTGTTGTGGCTAGTACGTCCACGCAGTCGAGTGGGGTCGGTGCGCGATGGGCCCTTCCACGAGCACCTCCAGCGTGCGCCCTACGAACCGCTGCGCGCGCTCGTTGGCCCGGCGCTGGATCACCTCGACCAGCCGCTCGAGCCGCTGCACCTTGACCTCGTGCGGCACCTGGTCCGGGAACGTCGCGGCCTCGGTCCCGCGCCGCGGCGAGTAGGCGAACGTGAACGCGCCGTCGTAGCCGACCTGCTCTGCCACCTCGAGCGTCTGCGGAAGTCCTCCTCGGTCTCGCCCGGGAAACCGACAATGATGTCGGTCGTGATCGCGCAGTCGGGGACGTGCTCGCGGATCAGCGGCGACCCGGTCGAGGTAGCGCTCGCGGTTGTACGTGCGGCGCATCCGCTTGAGGACCGCGCTCGAGCCCGACTGCAGCGGGAGGTGGATGTGCTGGCAGAGCGAGGGCAGCTCCGCGTGCGCGCGGATCACGTCCTCGCGCATGTCCTTGGGGTGCGGGCTCGTGTAGCGGATGCGCTCGATGCCCTCGATCGCGTCGATCTGCCTGAGCAGCTCGGCGAACGTGATCCGTTCGTCTCGGGCGCAGATCGCGGCCGTAGGAGTTGACGTTCTGGCCGAGGAGCGTTACCTCGCGCACGCCGTCCTCCGCCAGGCGGCGGACCTCGCCGACGAGCTCGGCCGGCGGCCTGGAGACCTCGCGGCCACGCGTCGAGGGAACGATGCAATAAGAACAAGCGCAGTTGCAGCCGACGCTGATCTGCACCCAGGCCTGAAACTCGCGCTCCCGCTTCGCCGGCAGCCGGCCGGTGAACCCCTCGAACTCGAAGTATCCCTGGGCCGTCAGCGAGTCGCTGGTCAGAGAACTCGGCGAGCTTGTGCACCTGGCCGGGGCCGAACGCGACGTCGACGAACGGGAAGCGGGCGAAGATCTCCTCCTTGACCGACTGCGCCCAGCAGCCGCCGATCCCGACGACCCGCTCGGGCTGCTCGCGCTTGAGCCGCTTGGCCTCGCCGAGATGGGCGAGGAAGCGGTTGTCGGCGCGCTCGCGGATCGAGCAGGTGTTGAAGAGGATCAGGTCGGCGTCGCCGCGAGTCGGCGTCTCCGCGTAGCCCAGCGACTCGAGCATGCCCTTCATCCGCTCGGAGTCGTGCTCGTTCATCTGGCAGCCGAACGTCGTCAGGTGGTATCGTTTTTGCATATTGAATGCTCCTGCTTCCAGCAATCATGCCACGCGGCGCCGGGCGATCGGCATCGTCCGTGTGTCCCAAGTTGGCGGCCGCGACGGCGAGCGCTTCGTCTCTCCCGCAGAGCAGCGGGAGCGCATCGAGGCAGCGTGCGAGCGCGACGGACTCGAGCTGTTCGCCGTGCACGAGGAGCTAGACGTCTCGGGCGGCAAGTCGCTAGAGCAGCGCCCCGGCCTCTCCGCGGCCGTTGCCGCGATCGAAAGCGGGCAAGCCGATGTGGTCGCCGCCGCCTACTTCGACCGCTTGTTCCGCTCGCTGACGACGCAAGCCGAAGTGGTCGAGCGCGTCGAGGCCGCCGGTGGCCAAGTGCTCGCCGTTGACGTTGGTCAGGTGACGGCCGCCTCAGCGGGCCAATGGCTGAGCGGCACGATGATGGGCGCCGTTTCGGAGTACTTCCGACGCTCGGCGAAGGAGCGCTCAGCCGACGGCCAAGCGCGCGCGGTGGCGCGAGGAGCTACGCCGTGGGCGCGCGTCGAACATCGGCTACCGCCGCCGCGATGACGGGACGCTCGAGCCAGACCCGGCGAGCGTGCCGCTCGCTCGCCGCTCGTTCGAGATGCGAGCCGAAGGGAAGTCGATCACCCAGATACGAAAGATGCTTCGTGAGCACGGCGTCGCGCGCTCGCACCGTGGCGTCCAAGTCATGCTCGCGTCTCGCGTCTACCTCGGCGAGATCCGCTTCGGGAAGCTCCACAACATCAAGGCGCACGAGCCGATCATCGACCGTGACCTGTGGCAGCGTGTGCAGCGCATGAAGGTCCCGCGCGGTCGCAAGCCGAAGTCGGAGCGTCTGCTCGCACGCCTCGGGGTGCTGCGCTGCGGCTCCTGCGGGGCGCGCTTGTCCTCCATGAAGCTGCCAAAACAAGAGGATTATCCGATCTACCGATGCCCCAGCACAAGCGACTGTCCACGGCACGTCACCATCCCGGCGGAGATCGCCGAGCGTGTGGTCACTGATGCGGTGCGCCGCGCGCTCGCGGACGCCGAGGGTCAGGCCAGCGTCGCCGACACCGCTCGGAAGGCAGAGCGCGAGCTAGAGCAGGCGCAAGCGGACCTAGACGCCGCCCTGCGTTCCTTTACAGCCTCCGGCCTCGCCGACGAGCCCGCAGCCGTTGAGCGGCTTGCAGAGCTACGTCAGGTGCGCGATGACGCGCAAGCGCGGCTCTATCGCATCGGTCCAACGGCGGCGCTCACAGTGAACGCCGCGGACGATTGGGAGCGCCTGGGCCTCGAGGAGCGTCGCGCGCTGATCCGCGCCACCGTGGAGAGCGCCGTTGTCGCGCCCTCGGGCCGCGGTGCAGGGCGCATTGCAATCCAGCTCCGCGTCGATACCGCCAGCTAAAAGAGGAACGACCCGCCGAAGCGGGCCGTTCCAAAGTGCTTGCCTCTCTCAAAGGCCAGGCACCACCCTACTTGGGATGTGCAGCTGGTCTAGATCAATCGGCAGCGCTCTACCGGATGCCAATACTAGCGATTAGGTCCGGCCAAACCAGGGAACACCCAGCTCGCGTCTGGGCCACTACCTACACTGAGCGCCGCCCCCTTAGTTCAGCGGACAGAACAGCGCTCTACCGAAGCCGCAGGTCCCGGGTTCGAATCCCGGAGGGGGCACATCCCAAGCCCCGTCTAAGTATTGGCTCTACCCCGGACGTGTCCTTTACTCACATCCAGAGGCGCCCCGAACAGTCTGAATGAGGGAACACGAAGCCAGCCATCGGTGTCGCCTTCGTCGGTCAGGTTCGCAACCTCACTAAAGAGATCGGCCAGTGCGTCCTCGTACTCCAAGCCGAGCGCCCGGCGCGCAGCATGACCGCAGTCAGGGCGATGCGAGCCATTTCATTGAGGACCGCAACCGCGGTGTCTGGGTCTTCGACGGTTCGCTGGAGCGCTTCGGTATAGGCCCGACGCGATTGCTCGGTCTGACGCTCAAACGTCGTCCAGTGAGCAGTCAACAACTCCCGCGCGAGAGCGAGATCGTTCTCTGTGGGTACGCAGCAGCCATCAGGCCGCCGCTTCGCTGTCGTCGGAACTAGCCGCGTTACCTCGATGCCCAATCCGCCAGATGTCGGCAAACATTATGAGTACGTCCTCGTCGGCCTCGGCGAAGTACGCGGTCAGGTCTTCGAAGCGCTCGAAGTCGCCCCAGTCGCGTCCCTCCGCCTGCATCCTGCGGAAACAAACGTCAAACCCGGCTAGCCGCCTGTCGCGCCTCTCACACGCACCACAATGGCAGTCGACACCCGTGTCAATGTCGCCTTCCGGTTGATGGCCAAGCTGCTCAAGCAAGCTGACGCAGACGTGCCACAGCCTGAGCCACCCGGTGTCTAGCACGAAGTGCGCCTCGTTCAACTGATGCGTCAGGAAGTTGATGAGCTGGTCCCGCGCGACGCGCTTGATCCGACCGCTGCCGTCGCCATCGGGAAAGACTCGTCGTCGACAAGGAGCCTTACGGCGGGTGCGTGGCATAGCGACTCCTCGGAGCCATCGTCCGCAAACCGGGTGTTCTCGTCGCAGGCTTCAAGCAGCGCATCGCGCTGAGCGGGCGTAAGGGTGAGAACGGTCATGGTGTCTCCTAAGCGGTTGTGGCACCGCTGATTGCCCCTGCTGCGCCCCTTGCCGCCCTGCTGCACGGTGACCTCCCGTCACCTAGGCGCTGCCCCCGGCTCTGCGAAAATCGCTGGCGCATCAAGACCTCAACTCTTCGTGCCGTGGCCCCGGCCGTGTCAGCGGTGCGGGGCCGATTTACGTTGACGGGTTCAGCCTACCCCCCGACGCGGCAGGAGTCAACGAGCGGAGCCTTCACCTACGCGCTATTCGGTGGTCTCAATCGTCGTCACCGAGCTCCAGCTGTACCCCAGCCGGAAAGCGCTCTAAGACCTTGAGAATGCGATGCTCGGCGCGAAGTCTCCCGCCACTTTGTGTTTGAGCGATCTCCATCCGACACCGAAGCATGTCCCCACTGGCGAAAAGCTCGCGCCGCGCGCCGGCTTTGCTGGAGGGGCTTACGAAACGATTGGCGAAACGCTGGTAAAGCGCGATGATTGGAAGCGTGGAAGGCGGTAAGGAGAGTGCGTTTTACGGGCGGATCATGGCCGCACCAAGGGCGTTCGTGAGCGCGCTGCTGAATCGCTAAGACGGTCCCGCGTGTTGCGCAGAGGGCAGCAGGCTGACGCTGCTGAAAGGCCGCGAAGGTTTCGGCGCCGGGACTGACTACGCCGCGAGCGGAATAGCTGCGCTCGCGCCAGCGCGCAGGCGGAGCTTTGCGGGCCGCTCCTGCTGCTGTTATTGGCTAATTAATTTCGAACTCTCCGATGGCGAATCCCGAACCGCCGCCCGACTCGCCGGTGATCTTCACCGTCACCTTGGTCACGCGGGCCGTCTTCGTCTTGGCGTAAAGCCGAAGTACCTGGCTCCCCCGGTCGTCTCGTTTGAATGCACTGGCCTGGGACCCGAGCTGGCCCCGTCAGCGGACGCGGTCATATCGAAGGTCCCGAGGGAAATTCGGCTCGGCATAAAAAGTAAAAGGTCCTACGCCACCCGTAGCTCGCGCTCCTGGCGGTGCTCATCGCTCACTCCGGCGACTGGTCGCCCTCATCGTCGCCGTAGATTCTTCGCCGGATCGCATGGGCGGAGCGATTCTGGCTTTCGCGGTGAGCGGCTGGATCTTCGGTTTATGGTTCATCAACCGATCAGGAGCGTCACCTGGTCACAAACAACACCAGCATGGCGAGCTTGTGCTCGATGCACAGCCGACTGCAGCGTGCTGGTTTTCGATCAAGGGGACGCTGTGCTCGGTCGCCCGGCGAGCGTTCTCTGTTAGCTGTGGTTGACCGAGGGCAATGGCGGTGAGAGAGTCCTCTCGCGTCGGACACACGGACGAATCGCGAGGTGACCTGATGCCAGCGGACGTGTTGATCGTGAACCTTGCCGTTCTGGTGCAGTCCTGTGGGCTGATCTCGGAACGAGGGAGATCACTTGGCGAAGGGTTTCAGACCGGTGATCGTGGCGATAGTCGCGGTAGCGATCTTCGTCAAGAGCCCGCAGACGTCGGGGAGAGGTCTCGCCCTTGAGCTGGTCGGGCTCGCGGTGGGCTTGGCGCTCGGCGCTCTGGGATCGCTCTTACTGATGACAATCCGGAGAGATTCGACCACCAACAAGCTCATCAGCATCGCCGGAGCCGGGTACGCCGCGTTCTGGATCATCGTGATCGGCGCGCGACTGCTGTTCACCTACGGGGCGAACCACTGGTACAACCACGCCCTGGGCAGCTGGCTGTTTACGAATCGCATCACCGTCGATGGCCTCACCGACGGACTGATCTGCTCGCGATTGGCATGGTCCTTGCCCGCGTCCTCCGCTTCGCGCGCGTCCTCCGCACGAACACTCGAGCCAGGACGACTCGTGCCGGCATCGGCCGGAGAGCCTGACCCCGCGCGGGGTCGGCGAGCGGCTCGCGGGGCACGGTGCGCTTGCGGTTTCCCAACCTGACCTCACCGCATCGTTCCGCGTGCGCAGGCGCGGCTGTAGCCGGGCGCCGAGATCAACTACGAGGAGGATCCTCATGTCGCAGTCGTTTTCCTATGACCTCTCTTTGCCGGGGTCTCCGGCCGATGCTCAAGCACGAGTACGGCAGGCCGTGACCGAGCAGATGCGCCAGACCGCCAAGATGCGCCTGGCAAGTCAGGCCTCGAACTCGTTGTCGTTTCGCCCCCGTGGAGCTGGCCGATGCTGGTGGCGCTGTCTCGCATGCTCGGCGGGGAGGCGGTCAAGCTGAACTTCAGCGCTGGCAACGGTGGGTACCAGCGTCACGGGTCCGGCAAGGTTGGCGGCGACGCCGAGAAGGTCGCTAATCGCGACTTCTGGGCCCAGACCCTTGGCATGGACTGAGGTCGCTCCACCTACCCGCTGCTTTCGATCGAGGCGGCAGCTTTCAAGCCGAATTGTTGTTGATTCGGGTCTCACAGCACGCTGCCCGCATGGGGCCAATAGCGACAGTCTTGGCGTAACGGCTGAGTAGACGAGCTTATGCGCGATCCACAGCCTCCTGGACCGCGTTTAGCTAGCGCTCAATGAGACGGCGGCTGGTACCCCTGCTCAATGATGCTGTGTGCCTGTCCGCAACTATCGCGGAAGGGCATTAGGTAGTTCTTCTCTCAAAAGCTGAAGGGCCCCGGGCCACCGGCCACGCAATGTCCGCAACGTGGCCGGGGCCTGGGGGATGCCCCCGCGCCGGGCGAAGGTCAGCGCGGGGTTCTCGCGCGCTGGCGCTGGTCCATGTCAGCGCGCGAAGTGAAGCCAGGCCGGGTCGGCTCAGGCAAACGTGCTCGCCGCGTACGCCGAGCCGCTGATGACCGCCACGCCACTTGAGTAACGAGGAAGCGTGGCCACGTAGCACCTCACGCCCAACACCGCATCGAGCGAGTTGGCATAGGTAGCGCTATACAGGTACGGCACCGGGGCGCTCGACATGTGAAGGATTGTCGACGGCTTACACACCACGAGCTGAGTGTTACCTCCAGAACTCGCAATGTTGTCGTCTGCGAAGAGGAACAACCCTGCAATGTTGTAGCCCGTGTATCCTGAGCCCCGCCGGAGTCGTCGTCTTGGCCCGCGCGCAGCGGCAACTGATCGTCGTCGAACTTCGGCGTGAAGATCGGCCGGCCTTGCGCGTCGGCAAGCGAAGCGAGGTAATCGCAAACGTCGCCAATCGCAAAGAGGCTCGTCGCCCTGAGCCTCACGCCTGCGGTGTCGTGGAGAAGGTTACGAGCGGCCTTGAGATCCCGGTAGAAACCACCCGAGCCCGACGCAGTAGCGAGTGAAAAGCTGCCAGTGTCTGTAACCGTTTGCGCGCCGGCGATAGCAACCCCAAGCGCGTAGGAGTCGACTGAGGAATCCAGCTGCTCTCGGAGCGACTGGAACAGCACCGCATCGCCCGCGATAGAGGGCCCTACACGGTCGAGGAATTGCTGACTGACAACCACCTGGCCGGTCTTGACGACGATCGGCGCATTCAGGAGCGCAGTCGTCGGATCAGTCTCAGCGACACCCGCCAGTTCCGTGTCAGAAGTCACCGATGTCGCGGCAGTTACCGCGGGTAGGTAAACCTCCATCCCGTAGGCCGGCAGTTGCACGTCGCTGCGACACTGGCTGACGAAAGCCGCGTCGGGGCTCCGGTAAGCCGCCCACTGCTCCATCAGGAAAGCGGGAGCGATGAACGCTGGGCACCCCCGCCCGACGCGGAAGCGGTAGTCCCACCGCCACTGACAACCCCAATGCGGAACTGCTCCCACCGTAACCGAGAGACCTGGCGGTGCTGCTCGGCGTCCTCCTGGCGGTCCTGTTCGCGGAGTTGCCGCTCCACAAGCTTTCCATACCCGCTGCGCGTCACCAGCGCCCGGCGAACATCCGCCGCGTGATGGCGCAGCCGCTCATTGACACTGGCCGGGCGCATGTCGCTTTCACCCGACCGGCCGGCGACCATGCCGCGCGTTTCGGGGTCGGTGGCGACGAGCACATCGCGGACCCAACTATGCGGGCTCCGGGCCTCATACGGACCGGGCTGTTTTGTCACGCGTACCTGCTCGCGCTCGCGCACTTCGAGCTTCGCCAGTTCGCCCTCGAGTTCGTTGTCCGTCACCGCTGCACTGAGGGCCTTACGAAACGCGGCGTACTCGCTGTCCGGCAGGCGGTCATTCTCGTGGTCCACAACCAGGCTTGCCGCCCTGTGCAAATGGCCCTGACCGCTCTTGCGCAGCTTGGCCCGGATGGCGCGCAATTCAGCCAGCTTCGCGGCGTGCCGTCTCGCCCGCGCGTTGGCCTTCTCGTCGTCCTCAGCCCAGCGCTGCTCCCTGTCCTGCGCTCGATGCTCTCCACATCGCGCAAGAGCACCTCGCATCCTCCGGCGTGTCAAGCGGGCTCCATGTGCCATCCGCCAGTCGGCGTGCCTTAGCCATCGGGTCAAGCGCGTCCTCATGGCTGCCTCGCATTTCGTCCTTTGAAGTCATCTTGTCCTCCTCCTGGCCGGCATCCCGGCCATCGTCTGTAGTCGGCGCGGCCGTTGCCGTGCCGTTCGTCAGTCGGTCACGCAGCCGCGCAACCGCAGCTCCGTCAAGCGAACGCAGAAGCGCTCCGATCCGCTCGTCAATCCCTCCTCAACCAGATCGTAAGCTAGAAGCTGCACGACGCTGCTGTCCCGGAGCTGCAGCTCTGCGACGCCCGGGCTCGGAGATCATCCTGGCGCCTGAGTTCCTGCTCCCGGGCCTCATGCTCGCGGCGAAGCGTGTCATTGAAACCAGCCGAACCCGGCCCGTTGTTAGCGGGCAGATCCGGGAAGGTCGCCGCGCGCTCGTAGGTCAACTCGCGCGGCGCGTCACCCGCGCGCACCTTAACCGCGCCGCACGCCGTGAGCGCCGCCCTAATCGCGCTCGCCCACGCGTAATCTCCCCCGTGAGCATCGCTGGCCTTGATGATGGACTCATCGAGCTCGCGCTCGCCGAGTTCGCGATCGGGCAGCGTCGCCCAGATCCGCCGCAACGAGCGGCTGTGAGCCGTGGTCACAGTCGCGGTCATCGGTCACCCCTCCGTCGCGGCTTTGAGCGCTCCTCGCAGCCCAGCAGCGCCGCTGTGGCCGCGAGCGAGTACGCCGCCGTGCGGTCAAGGCCAAGCCCTATCAACGCCTCCACCGCCGTCCTACGGCGCCTGGCCGCCTTCGTGCGACCGCGGCGCTGGGTCGCGTGCCACTGCCGATGCACGGCTTCCCGTGCGCGAATTGTCAGTGCCATATGCACTTTCCTTTCTGTTGGGGCCGTCCCTGTAACAGCCCTGGTCTGAGCCCCTTGTCAGGGCATTGGAAAAGAGTTCTGATCCGGTGCCGCACCGTCAGCGACGGGCGAGGCTGCGGCTGCGGGTCGGAAACGCGCCAGCTCCCAGTCTTGGTCGCTCATCTCGCTGATCGGGATGAAGCTCTGCTCTCCGGCTCCGGGCGATCAAGCTCCGCGGCAACTGTCAACGCCGAGGGTGACGATGCCACCGACGCCTCAGACCTCCACCCTCGAAGCCGATCGCCGAGCTCATCGCCGACCACCGAGAAGGTCGCGAACGTCGTAGGCAACCCGGCAGGGATCCGGCCGCTCGTCGAGCCGCCCCGCGTAGGGCCACTGCTCAGGTGAGGTAAGCGCCTGCGGCTTGTCCTGTCCAAGCCGGCGCCCCTCCTCGCGATGCCTTAGCGCCGCCTTGAGCGCCTCCGCGAACTCAGCGTCTTCCCTGACCCACGTCCGCACGGTCGTCTCGGTAATCGGCGCTGCCAGCCCGGGCCAGCGTGCTACGTGCTCGCGGCTCACACGCTCAAGCGCCGTTTCATCGGAGACGTAGCTGCCGCCGACCTCGGCCAAGTAGTGCTCTTTGGCCGCGTCGTCGTCCTCGGATCACCAGCGAAGCGCTGAACTGAAAGCTTCACGTGATCTGCTCCTCAATCGAGAACTGTTGGTCGAAAGCCGCCTGGCTCATCGGGCCGTGGGCCAGCAAACCGAAATGCGCCAGTACCGCCGCCATCAGCGGCGACGGGTCGCTGATCGCCCGTCGCCGGTCAAACGCCCACGACTGCGAGAGCGGCCGCTTCACCGCGCCCTGCACGCTCAGCCGCAGCAGCTCCGAGCCGCGGTGCCTGAGAACTCCCTGCGCAACGCCGTCGTAAAACAGCCCGCACGCCTGCGCGACCTGCCGTGTCGTGGTCTGGTGAACCGTCAGTCCGAACTCCTCAAGGCGCGGTCAGGGTCGCGGCCGGGCCGCCCGGGTCGACCACCACGCCCACGTTCTCCCACCGCTCCGAGAGTGAAAGCACCCGCTCAAGCGTCCAAGCGATACCCGCTCCGTGCTCGGTGATGTCCACGAGCGGGCCTCGCCAGCCTGGTCGATGAACGCCGCGATCCCGATCGCTGACACCGAGCGGTCCATGGTCGCGTCGATCGACAAACACACTGGCGCGAGCGCCTCAGCCTTCGCGTCCATCAGATCGGCCCACGCCTTCGCGTCGATCACCGCCGCGACCTCCCAGCGCTCAATCCACTGATTCGCGCTCAAGCGCCGCCAGTTCGAGTCCGTCCTCGAAGACTCGAACCGCTCGCGAAGCAGCTCCACCGTCACCCACGGAGCCGGGTTAGCCGCCTTGACCGCCTCAAGGTCGCGGTAGTCGGCATCCTCGGCCAGCGACCACTCACGCCACAGAAGCGATCCGTCCGCAGCCCGGATAAGCGCCGTCGCGCTGCGCGCCGATCTCGAGCGCACGCTCGCGCATCTCCCACAACAGCCCTTGGGCCTTCACACCCGCCGTGGAGATCCCGAACAGCCGCCCGTCGCGCTTCTGAACGCCCGCAAGCAGGATCGTGTCCGCTCCGCGTCGCGCCAGCGATGCAGCTCATCGGCCACCGCGAACGAGAGCAGCAGCCCGTCCAGCGTGTCTTTGTCTGCCGCCAGGACGCGAAACCGTCCCCCTGTCTTGCGATTCACTGCTTCTCGCTGCTTTAGCCTGACGCGGGCCACCAATCCGGGTGTTCGCTCCACAAACCCGCGCAGCTGCGTGAGCAATAGCGCGCCCTGATCGCGCGACGCGGCGCACACCGCGCCCTCGCAAGCCGGATCGGAGATCAGCTCGAACAGCGCCAGCGCCGCGAGCAGCGTCGTCTTACCCGCGCCCTTCGCGACACACACCACGCTCTCGCGGCAGCCCTCGAAGAACGCCTCAAGCATCCGCCGCTGGAAACTCTCCAGCACCATCGCCCGGCCGTTGTCGAGCACCAGGCGCGAGCAGAAGCGCCTCAAAACTCTCAAGCGACCTCACCACTCCCAGACCTCCAACGAAACCCTCGCCGGCCGAGAACCGCAGCCGCTTCTCAGCAACGTGTTGCGGTTGCAGCGAGCTCAGCCGCCCCAGCCAGCGACTGCGATCCATCGGGTCGTGCGCCAGATCCCACTCCTCGCCCGGAAGGATCGGCAGGCCGCACCACGGCAGACAGCAAGCAACCTCGCCCCGCTCAACGCGCGGACGCCACTGCTCCCTCAGTTTGCGGTGCGCGTGCCCGTAGCCGCGCCCCGTCGTACTCACCGAAAGCCCAGCGGGTCGAACTCCGCGAACGGGTCACCCTCAGCCGCGCCATCGTTCAGCGGGTGAAGCGCGAGCCACAGCTTCACCGCCTGCAAGCTCCCGCGGCGCATCGCCGCGACGACGATCCGCTCGGCCTCCTCGTGCGTCATGTCCCCTTCAAGATCGACGCGCTGAGCCTTCCGCGCCTCATCGACCACACGCGCGAACGCGCCATGCTTACCGTCCGGTCGTTTGCGACCCTCCGTCAGCCAGCGCCGCACCGTGCCAGCCGGCTTACCCGCCTGCCGGGCCGCCTCGTCAATCGACACGCCGCGCGAACGGCCTCAATCACACGCTCCTGCGCGTCCGTCATAGGAACTCCTCGGGATTGGTCGGATGGTCACCCTCGGCGCGCGAGCGAGCGATCAATCAACGGCGCGCGCGCGGCTGCGCACCATCACGGGATCACCGTCGCCGTCGCTACTTTGAAACGATCGCCCCCCCTTCGCTTGCGAGCCACCGCCAGCTATTCAGCCGCGATTGGGCTCGGGTCGCGGCTGGGGTCTGCTTGGGGGGCTGCTTTCGCGAGCTTGGGGTCTTCGGCCAGGTTGCCAAACGGTTCGAGCCATCGCTGCCAGTGATGGTGCGCTTCGCGGAGTCGGATATACCACTCGCCAATGGCCCTGTTGCTTGGCCGCCAGCCGGATGGGAGCGGTCGTGTGTCAGCGCTGAGCTGGCACATGGTTTGGGCTAGGTCACGTAATTCTTGGTCAGTCAACGTCGCAGACACGGCTACTGCCTTGTGGTGCGGGTGTGGGGCTGTCTCGGTCGAATGCCAGCTTCAACCTCGAGTTCACGTATCCGCTTTACGACACCGACCAACTCAGACATCACGTGGGCGTCATCACGGTCACTCCATAGTTCGGCTGCGACACGCCGCAGTTCCTTGAGTCGTCGGCCAGCTTCGAGGTTGGTCGTGGTGGTCGTGTTCATGTTTGGCTACGTGTGGAGACCGCTGGGTAGTTCTTGTCGGTCTCTTCGGCTCGCTCGTCTAGTAGTCGCCTCGCGGCGCTGTCGAGAATGCGGCGGACTACGGCTTGAACGGCGGGCGGGAAGTCGGCAAACATCAGGCTGCCTCGCCGTCTATAAGGGTGGCCATGTTGGTATCCTTGGCCATCTTGGCCACCTTGTCTACATGGCCTAGATGGCCAACATGGCCAAGATGGCCAGGGGTATATACATGGTTACCATGGTCATCCAGGCGCCACGTCCACGCGGTGATACCGCTGTCATCGCGGTTCGACTCGCTGACAACCTGAAGCGTCACCTTCGCTCGCCTCAGCGTTCGGTCACTGATCCCTACGTCGCGCGCTTGCCGTTGCACATCCTTGGCAGCCATCCGGCCATCGCTCAGAGCGTCACGAAGCCATTCGACCGCCTCATCGCGAGCTGTGCGCGTCTCGTGATCCGCGATCACGTCGTCTGGTGTGATTTCAGCGTCCGCGCCTCGGATGAGCACCGGCACCGTCAGGTTTCCCGTCACAGTCCGTTCGGAAATCGTGAAGGTGGCGCTTGCCTTGGAGCTCGGCGCCAGATTGCCTTTCACCCGTGTCAGCACCTTTGCAGTGCCGTGGTCGCCGTTCGGGTCTGACGGGTCAGGTCCCCAGATGCACACCGACCGCGCAAGCTGAGGAACGCCTTGGCTGTCGGCAATCCTCGCCAACGGCTCGCCGTCGACCCTCCGATTCAAGTGCTGGATCAGCACGACGGCTAGCGAGCGCTCGGCTGCAAGCTGTCGGATAGGTTCGAGCGCGAGCCGTACATCTTGGCCCTTCCATGCGTTCACCGATGAAGGGAGATACGCCTGAATCGGATCGACCGTGATGAGGCGAACATCTCCGACCTCATCACATAACTTGCCAAGCGCCGCAGCATTGAGGCTTGCCTCCTGGCTGATCTCGACGTTGTAGAGATCGGCTTGAGCTGCTTCTAGGCGCGGCCGAATGGTGTCGGCTGGATCGTCCTCGGCGCTGAGCATCACTACGCTCGCGCCCTTCGCTGTCGTGTAGTCGGCGAGCCAGACGGTCAGTAGTGATTTGGCCTGCCCCATTTGGCCGGCAACGACGGAGATCTTGCCAAGGGGAAAATACGGCCTCCATAGCCACTCGACCGCGCGTGGTGAAACTTGAGCGGCCCTCATGGTGACTCAATCGGGATTGCCGATCCCTCCAGCCAGCGGACCTCGAGGACCCGCTGAGGCGGCCATGAGCGCGAATCGCTGTGCCGGTAAGTGATGCCGTCGATTTCCCGAACACGTCTGCGTCCGGTGAAGTGGACAAAACCGTCTGCAAGGTCGACGGTACCTTCGTACTCGCGATTGTCTCGCAAGCGGACAACCGCCTGACCGCTCCGAGGAGCGCTATTCTGTCTGCTGGGAACCACATCTTCCCGTTTCTCTTAGTCAAGCCCGGTGTTGCCAGCCGGGCTTGATTTGTTCTACAGAGCGCGTTCTGCGCTCTGGACTGGTTTAGGTGCCCTGCTCAGACTCGAGCTGAGCGAGGGTCGCCTCGATGCGAGGCAGGACTCGACTGAGTCCCGGGATGACACCCGCTTCGATGTTCTGAAGGTAAGTCACCGAGCAGCCAGCGTGAGCTGCCAGTGCGTGACGTGAAAGTCCGAGCTGCTCGCGGCGTTCGCGTACAGGGAACTCTGCGGGAGTCTCTAGACTTGTTGTGGTGAAAACCGGCGACATAGAAAAACCTCCTTCTTCTACAAATAAGGGCGACGCCCGAAAAGGCCGAAAAAACCTCGGTGGCCGTCCCGCGGGCACAAGTCCTCGCACCGCTGCGCTTGGCCAACTCGCGGTAGTGGCGCGTTACGTCACTGACGAGATCCCGGCTGCCGGCTTACCCGAAGATGCGGGCCAGAGACGTAAGCGCCTCGACTACGCCGAGAAAGTCACTGGTAGCCAGCCTGACAAACAGATACACCGTTCAGTACGCCGAGCGCTTGCGGATCACTACAAGGCGCTTAGGCTCGCGGAGAGACGGCCGCAGACACCGCGACTCGGCGTCAGGCTGTTCAAGCTCGAAATCGCGTGGCGGGAGCTACGCGGTCAACTTCTGCGTGTCCCCGTCGACGCAGACATCAGCGCCCTGTGGCCACCGGCTACCGCCGGCTGGCTGGCCGATGACGCCCTCAAGGCCGCCGACTGGATCACCGAAGAGGTCTTGCCCGAGATCCGCGCAGCGCGACAGAGGATTCGTGCCCCACGTCCCGACAAGGTGCGAATGCTTCGCAAGGGATACGGAGGTTTCTGGCATGGCCACAACCGGAATGGCCGCAACAAAAACCGCCGACCTCTAGGTGATGAAACCCTACTTGGCGATTGGCGTGGCGACTACATCGAGTTTGGCCAGGGGCTTGACGCGCTCAGCCCCGGAAGGATCGCGAACCCGCAGCACGCCCTCAGCCCAGGGCGGATAGCAAACTCCAAGTCTCGCGTGTTGGACGAGGGCGAAGCGGTGCCAAAGGAATGGCTTGAGAGGTTCGCCAAAGACGCCGAATGCAAGCGCGTCATCGGCCCACGTCCGCAGCCATGGGAGCCCCGCAAACCGACGCCTCGACCGCCGAGACCCCGAAACCTGGCTCAGTGGGTCCATCCCGCCGATTCTGCCGACTCGGGCGGGTATGAGGTCGAAGTGCTCCTCGGTGGCCTGATCAGGCGGAGCGGCGCTCCGCTAAAGCTGCTGCAACCGCCCGCGACCGTCGCCGAGCTGGGCGCCGGCTTGAACGACGGTCAGCCGCTCGCTGAGGCCGCGTAACTGACTCGGCCAGCAGCCGTCGTGCTGCGCTGTCAAGGACCCGACGGACCTCGACTTGGACAGGGACAGGAAAGTCGGAGAGCACAGCGAACTCCCTTCCACCACCATCCCGCGGGCAGAAGCGACTCGGCAGCGGCCTATAAAGATTTGCGCTACCGCGTCGTCAGGTGATAGCGCTTCATCTCGACCTCAGAGTAGCTGTCGGCCTGCGCTCAGCGGGCGTACTCGACGGCGCGCGACTCCCGGATCACCGTGACCTTGATCTGGCCGGGATACTCGAGCTCCTTCTCGATTTCCCGCGCGATCTCGTAGGAGAGGAGCGTCGCGGCGTCGTCGTCCACGGTGCCGGGCATGACCATCACCCGGATCTCCCTGCCGGCCTGCATCGCGTAGACCTTGTCCACGCCCTCGTGGCGGGTGGCGATCTGCTCGAGGTCGCGCAGGCGCTTGACGTACTGCTCCAGCGACTCCCCGCGCGCCCCGGGACGGGCGCCCGAGAGCGCGTCGGCCGCCTGCACGATGACCGCCTCGACCGTTTGCGGCTCGACCTCGTTGTGGTGGGCCTCCATGGCGTGCGCGACCGCCTCTGGCTCGCCGTACTTGCGCGCGAGGTCGCCCCCCACGAGGGCGTGGGGGCCCTCGATCTCGTGGGTGACCGACTTACCGAGGTCGTGCAGCAGCGCCGCCCGGCGCGCGGTCTTGGCGCTCGCTCCAAGCTCCTCCGCCATCATCGCGGCGAGCCGTGCGACCTCGATGGAGTGGGCGAGTACGTTCTGGCCGTAGCTGGTGCGAAATTTCAGCCGGCCGAGGAGCTTGATCAGCTCGGGATTCAGGCCCTGTACCCCGGCGTCCAGCACGCCCTGCTCGCCCATCTCGACGATGTGGCTCTCGAGCTCTGACTTCGCCTGGTAGTACATCTCCTCGATCCGCGCAGGGTGGATGCGGCCGTCCTGGAGCAGCTTCTCCAAGGTCAGCTTGGCGATCTCTCGGCGGACGCCGTCGAAGCCAGAGAGGACCACAGCTCCCGGGGTGTCATCGATGATGAAGTCGACGCCCGTGAGGTTCTCGAGCGCGCGGATGTTGCGGCCTTCGCGGCCGATGATCCTTCCCTTCATCTCGTCAGCGGAGAGCTGGACCACGGAGACCGTGGTCTCGGTGGCGTGGCCCGCCGCCAACCGCTGCATACAGACCGAGAGAATGTTGCGAACGCGCCTCTCTGCCTCGCGCTTGGTCTCCTCCTCGACCTCACGGATGCGCCTCGCGGCGTCGTGTCGGGCGCCGGCTTCCACCTCCTTGAGCAGAAGCTCCTTGGCTCTGGCCGCGGACAGCCCCGAGCATCGCTCCAGGGCCCGCTCGAGCTCGTGCGTGCGCTCTGTGAGCGCCTCGCGCGCCAACTTGAGCTCGGCCTCGCCGTCGGCCACCGTTTGCTCGCGTCCCGAGAGCGAGGCCTCGCGACGAGCGAGAGCGGCGGCGCGCTCGGCTAGCTCGGCCTCGGCTGTCCCGGAACGATCACCGTGGCCCGATTCGGTCTGCCGCCGCCTGCCGAGCGAAACCGTGCCGGGGCTGGCTCCAAGGCTCGCGCCATGGGCTTGGACACCGGCCTGCAGCGTGCCCCGCGACCTGGCGGGGTGTGCACGGGAATAAAGCATGGCGGCGAGGACGATCCCTACAGCGATCAATGCTGCGGCACCGATGATGTCCATGGTCGTTCCTCTCCGTGACGGCCCCGTCGCCGGGATCCGTCACCTGCAAGTGTTCAATTGTGGGAGCGACCGAATGACCCGTCTAGACACCACGGATGCCGGTCAGCCAGCCCTCTCATCGGCCATCGACAACGGAGGAGCGAGGTGGCGCTCGTCACGATCTGTATGAACCGGGCGGTCCGGTTGATATTGCGGTGTGCGCCCTATCCGGAATCCGAACAATCACGTTATTTGCTGGTTTTTTTGGCCCGACGGGCCAGTCGTTCGCACCACGGATCGTAGTACCGCCAGCCCCGGTGCGCAATTACAGACCCGTCGGTTGCACATCCCCGCCCTATTCCCGAGCGTAGGCCGAGAGCGCGTCCACCGCGAGGTCGCTCTCGTAGCCCTTGCGCAGCAGCATTCCCAGCGCCCGATCGCGGTCACGCCGGGTCTGCGGCGGTTCCGGGAAGCGGCGGCGCAGCAGCGCCAGGGCGCGGTCGTGGTCGCTCTCCGCGGCTTCATCGACTCCGTCCGCCTGAAGGACCGCTTCCACGGTCTCGGGATCGACGCCGCGCTCGATCAGCGCACGCCGGATTCGCTCGCTCCCCCAGTGCTCGAGGTCGCGCCTATCTTCGGTGAAAAGTCGCGCGAAGCGGACGTCATCGAGGCTTCCGTCTTGGTGCAGCGCGAGGAGTGCCAGCTCGATGGTTTCGGCGTCGAAACCGTCGCGCTTTAGTCGGCGAGCGACCTCCGCGGTGGTTCGCTCGCGCTTATCCACAAAGCGATAGGCGACCGCCAAAGCGCGCTCGACCTGGCCGCCCCCGAGCTCGTCAGCGACCAAGTTCCCGCCGGGTCTCACCGCGTGGTCATGCGGCTTGCTCCGCGGGTCGGCCGCCCGCGCTCCGAGCAGGAGCCGTTCGCTCGCCGGCACCCGGCGCGGCGGAGCTGCGCCAGTCGCCGCGCGACCCGTTGCCGTGCTGGCCCTGTCGCGGCTCGGCCTGAGTCCCACCGCGTGGGCTGGCGGCCTGACCGCCGTTCCCCGCCTCGCCAGACTCTATTGGCTTGACCAGGTCGCGGCTCAGCCCCAGCGCCTCGTAGATCTTGGCCTCGATCTCCTTGGCGACCTCGGGATGCTCGTCGAGGAATGCCTTGGCGTTTCCGCGTCCCTGTCCGAGCCGCTCGTCGCGGTAGGAGAAGAACGCGCCTGACTTGGTGATGATGTTCTGCTCGACTCCGTAGTCGATCAGGCTGCCGGCGGTCGAGATGCCCTTGCCGAACTCGATGTCGAACTCGGCCTGCTTGAAGGGGGCCGCGACCTTGTTCTTGACGACCTTGACCCTGACCCGGTTGCCCACGGCCTCGGTGCCGTCTTTGAGTGTCTCGATGCGGCGGATGTCGAGGCGCTGCGACGAGTAGAACTTGAGCGCGCGGCCGCCGGGCTGCGTCTCCGGCGAGCCAAACATCACCCCCACCTTCTCCCGGATCTGGTTGGTGAACAGGCAAAGCGTCTGGGTCCGGTTGAGCGTGCCGGCGAGCTTGCGCATCGCCTGGGACATCATCCGCGCCTGGAGCCCGACGGACTGGTCGCCCATCTGTCCATCGAGCTCGGAGCGCGGCGTCAGCGCCGCCACCGAGTCGACCGAGACCACGTCCACCGCGCCCGAGCGGATCAGCGTGTCGACGATCTCGAGCGCCTGCTCGCCGTAATCCGGCTGGGAGACGAGCAGCTCGTCGATATCCACCCCGATCTGGCGGGCATAGATGGGATCCATGGCGTGCTCGGCGTCGATGAACGCGCACACGCCGCCCAGCTTCTGCGCCTCGGCCAGGATGTGGTAGACGAGCGTGGTTTTGCCCGACGACTCCGGGCCGAAGACCTCGACGATCCGCCCCCGCGGCACGCCGCCGATCCCGAGCGCGATGTCGAGCGACAGTGCCCCCGTGGGAATGGCGTCGACGGCGACGCGGGCGCCGGGGTCTCCCATGCGCATTACCGCGCCCTTGCCGAACTGCTTCTCGATCTGGCTCAGAGCGCCTTTGAGCGCAGCCTGGCGCTTGGCGTCGGACTTCGCCTCAGGCGTCACACCGGCCTGCTGCTGCTCGCTCATCGATTACTGGCTCCTTGTCTTGCGCGTTTGAACCGCTCACGGTAGGACTGGCCCCGGACGGACCAATTGGCGGCGCCGATCGCGCGACTCAAACCGTCGGCGCGATGCGCGAGTCACGCTAGACCCAGGCGCTGTGACGAAACAAGGCGTAGTCGTGGCGAAAGCGCGACAACCTGATGTGGGTCTGTAAAAGCGGCGGGGCGCCGCGCGCCCAGACAGCGTCGGGCGCCCAGACAGCGCGGCAGTGGGCGCCCCACATGCCGCCGTCGGCGTAATTCGCCTAACGTATTCGCTGGACGGGGCCAGCGAGCCGGATTGGGGCTGCCCCGCCTGCGTCGCCTCAACCGAGCGGCGAGCTATGGTCACTCCGATGGAGGGCTCCCATATGGACATCACTTTCTTGGGCCAAGCTGGCCTCTACATAAGGACGAGAGCCGGGAGCATTCTCTGTGACCCCTGGTTCAGCCCCGCGTATTTCGCGTCCTGGTGTCCCTTTCCGGCCAACCATCAGATCGATCCGGCGACGATCGGGAGCCCGGACTACCTGTACATCTCCCATCTCCACCACGACCACTTCGATCCCGAGTTCCTGCTGGCCCACGTCTCGAAGGAGGCGCAGGTCCTGCTCCCGGATTACCCGGTCAACGACCTCGAGCGGGAGCTCCGCGACCTGGGTTTCAGTCGCTTCATCAAGACGCGCGACCTCGAGCCGGCTGAAGTCGACGGCCTGAGTTTCACGATCATCTCGCTGACCTCTCCCACCGATGGTCCGATCGGCGACTCGGCACTCGTCGTAGACGACGGCGAGACGCGGATCTTCAACCAGAACGACGCGCACCCGCTCGAGGCTGACGTGTTGCGCGCGCTCGGCCCCTTCGACGCCCACTTTCTCCAGTTCTCGGGCGCGATCTGGTTCCCGATGGTCTATCGGTTCCCCGAGCGAGTCATGGACGCCCTGACGAGGCGCAAGCGCGACCAGCAGAGCGCCCGGGCGCTGCAATATGCCGCTCAGGTCGGCGCCACGCACGTCTTCCCGACTGCCGGGCCACCCTGCTTTTTGGACGACGACTTGTTCTACCTCAACGACCTGCCGGGCGCCGCCAAGCCGACAATCTTCCTGGACCAGTCGGTGTTCCTGCAATACATGCGCGACCAGGGCGACGATCGTGGACACCTGGTGATCCCTGGAACCGTCGTCTCGCTGCAAGGCTCACGTTGCGAGGTCTCCTACCCGGTCTCAGACGACGAGCGGCGCGCGATCTTCGAGGACAAGGAGTCCTACCTCCGCACCTACCAGGCCCATATGCGCCCGGTCATCGAGGCCGAGCGCGCGAGCTGGCCACGCGGAAAGGTCGACATCCTGAGCTCGATGAAGCGCCTGCTCGAGCCGCTGCTCGAGAAGGCAGATCACACCTCCGCGGGCGTCAATGCTCGCGTTCTGTTCTCGTGCGGATCCGACGAGGTGGTAGTCGACTTTCTCGAGCGGCGGGTCTACCGCTGGGAGGACCAGAATTGCCGATTCCGGTTCTTCGTCAAGCCGGAGCTGATCGAGGCGGTGCTGGACTCGGGCGAGGAGGATTGGGTCAACTCGCTCTTCCTCTCCTGTCGCTTCGAAGCGGAGCGGGACGGAAAGTACAACGAGTACGTCTACAACTTCTTCAAATGCCTGTCGTACGAGCGGTTGCAGTACCTGGAGGGCTACTACGCCGAGACCACCGGCCCCGATGAGACGTGGGAGTGCGCGGGATACCGCGTGCAACGGCGCTGCCCGCACATGAAGGCGGACCTCACCGAGTTTGGCCAGTACGCGGACGGCGTGCTCACGTGCATGATGCACGGCCACCAGTTCGAGCTCGCGACCGGTCGCTGCCTGACCTCGGACGACCTCCGGCTGCGGGCCGAGCCGATCGAAGGCACGCCCCCGGCGGACGAGGGCGATCGCCGCGAGCCCGAACCTACCCCGCTCTCCGGTGGTAGTTGAACGGAATGCTCGCCAGAGGTTCATATCGGGCTCCGGATCGCTCTAGGCGCGAGCGGTAGAGCGTCACCGCCGGGGCACGGAAGGCGAGGGGCGGGAGCGGCGGCAGTTCCGTCGCGGACACGCGCGCCCGCGCAGCCACGCGGGCCACGGTCACGTGCGCGAGGAACGGTCTCTTCTCGGGCGTGTACCAGCCGCCTTGCGCGAGCGCGGCGGATATCGCGCTCTGGAGACTCCCCAGTGCCCCGGTCGGATCGTCGAGCTCGGCGGCTAGTACGCGCGGCCGCCGGGGCGGGAGCCAGCGTGGCGAGCCCAAGCGGAGCTCGCCGATCGCGCCAGCGGACCGTGCCGCCCCGTCGCAGGCGCCTGCGATCGCCTCCACCTCGCTCGCCGGCCGACTACCCAGGAAGCACAGCGTGGCGTGCAGTGCCTCCGGTGCCACCGGGCGCAGCCCGGAGACGTGCCGCAGCGCCCCCTCACGCCATTGCAACAGAGAATCGCGAGCGCGGTCGGGCAGGTCGAGGGCGACGAACAGGCGAAGGCGCTGCTGGGCGCCTCCGGTCACCGCCGGCTTGCGGCCTCGGGCTCCGAAGGCTCCGAACGAACGGACTCGGTTTGCCCTCGGAGCAGCCGCCTGAGCAGATGCAGAGCCACCGTCGTCGCTCGCTCGCGGATGTCGCTCCGCCCGCCGGGGAGACGCGTGCCGAGGGTGATCTGGGCACCGTCGCGCTCGGCGACGGTGAACCAGACGAGCCCGACGGGCTTCTCTTCAGTTCCGCCGTCGGGGCCCGCGATGCCGGTCACGCCGATGCCGAGGTCGGCGCCGAAACGTGCAATCGCTCCCTCGGCTAGGGCGCGCGCGACCTCCTCGGAGACCGCTCCGTGACGGGCGATCAGGTCGGGATCCACCCCCGCCAGCGCGACCTTGGCCTCGTTTGAATAGACGACCGCGCCGCCGAGGAAATAGGCCGAAGAGCCGGCACGATCGGTCAGCCGTGCGGCCATCAGTCCTCCCGTGCACGACTCGGCGACCGCGATCGTGCGGCCCTCGAGGAGCCTCGCGACCTGCTCATCGACTGTCGATCCGTCCTCGGAGAACAGCCGATCGCCGTGGCGGTCGCGGATGAAGGCGATGAGCGCGTCGTAGGCGGGCTGAGCGGGCGGCTCGTAGCGGGTCGAGATCTCGATCTCTCCCCGGCGGAGGCAGGTGGTGATCTCGAGTGGCTCGAGCTCGAGGCCGGCCTCCTCGGCCGCGCGCAGGGTGTTTGCGATCTCGGACTCGGGCAGTCCGAATAGGCGCACGATGCCGCGGCGGTACGTGGGGAGGTTGGTCAGCACCTTCTGCAGCGCAGCGGCCTGAAGCGCCGTCTTCCACATCGGGTGAAGCTCGGGTGGCGGACCGGGCAGCACGACCACGATCGGACCTTCTCCCGCGGCCGGCGGCACCACCAAACCCGGCGCCGTCCCCACCGGATCGAGAACCGTGGCCCCCCTTGGGATCAGCGCCTGCTTGCGGTTGGAGACTCGGATGGCATCCCGGTCGATCCCCGGCCAGCGCGAGGTGATCGACTCCAGGATCGCGGCGATCCGCAGCTCGAGCTCAGGGTCGAGCACCATTTCTCGGCCCGCGAAGCGCCCCACCACCTCCGCCGTGAGGTCGTCGGCGGTGGGCCCGAGACCGCCGCTCGTGACGATCACGGCAAATCCCTGTTCTCCCATCCACCGCAGCGCTGCCATCAGGTCGTCCGGGCGATCGCCGACGATGTGGATCACGGCCGGATCGAGGCCGATCTCCCGCAAACGCTCGGAAAGCCACGGCCCGTTGCGGTCGCTGATGAGTCCTGAAAGGACCTCCGTCCCGGTCACCAGGATTCCCGCGCGCGGATTCACTGCGAGCTCAGGTGCACGTCCGCACGCTCCCTGCCGGCACGGCTGACGCACCCGCCGCGCTGATCCGGTAGGTAAGCGGGCTCGGGGATGGTGTGATCGTTATGGGCTTGCCGTCGACCTTCATCTGAAGGTCCGCATTGCCCAGGGTGAGATAGAACACGACCGCGGTCTCCGTGGGAATGGTCTGGCCCGGGTTGTATGTGACGCCTGGGATCACCTTCGTCCCCGCGCCGTTGACCAGGCAGACGTAGACGGGAGCTGTGGGCACGAGCTGCAGGGTGGCCTTCACCGGCTTGGGCGGGACGGTCGTCTTGGTGGTGTGCGTGGGCTTGGACGCGTGGTGGTGCTTGTGCTGATGCACGCCCGCGTGGACGCTCGCTGGCTGGGGGGTCTTGTTCTTCGAGCTGTTTGTGCCGAGGATGTAGAGGACCACGACCACCGCCACGAGCACTCCCACAACCGCGAGCCACGGAGGGAGGGTCAGAGGCCGGCGTGGGCCTCTGTCGGGCGCTCGTTCCCGCCGCGGAGGCGTGAGCGGCTGCAGCTCGTGCTCCGCCGGTTCCTCGTAGCGGCGCTTGAACTCCTCGACGAGCATTCTCGAGTCGAGCCCCAGATAGTCGCCGTAGGTGCGCAGGAAGCTCCTGATATAGACCGGTCCGGGCAGAAGCTCCCATTCCTCGTTCTCGATCGCGCGCAGGTACTTCGCCCGGATCTTGGTGTGGGCCTCGACCTCCGCCATGTCGATCCGGGCACGGATACGGGCGTCTCTGAGGGTTGGACCGATGCCTGGCATTCGTGATGAAGGCTACGCGACGACCGTGCGGCCGTCACTCGTCGGGAACGCTCACCGGATCCGCGTCGCCATCGTGGGCCAGGTGGTGAAGGATCCGCGGCACGTCGGCCTCGCTGATCAGCACTTGGCGGGGTTTTGACCCTTCGTAGCCGGAGATCACCCCGCGTCGCTCGAGCATGTCGATCAGGCGCCCGGCGCGCGTGTAGCCGAGCCGCAGGCGGCGCTGGAGCATCGAGGTCGAGGCGGTGCCCATCTGCGCGACCAGGGCGATCGCGTCCTCCAGCAGCGGATCCTCGTCGGGCCGCAGAACATCCTCCCCGCCGCCGTCGCCCTCGGCGGGCTCTACCTCTTCCAGCAGCTGCTCCTCGAACTGGGGCTCGCCCTGGCGGCGCCAGGCGTCGCTCAGCTCGGCGATCTGGGCCTCGTCTATGAACGCGCCCTGGATCCGTTGGAGCTTCGATGAGCCCAAGGGCGAGAACAGCATGTCGCCCTGTCCGAGCAGCGACTCAGCGCCGTTGTGGTCAAGAATCACGCGCGAGTCGGTCTGGCTCGAGACCGCGAAGGCAATACGCGAGGGGACGTTGGCCTTGATCATGCCCGTGATCACGTCGACGCGGGGCGACTGGGTCGCCAGCACCAGATGGATGCCGACCGCCCTGGCTTTCTGCGCGAGGCGGATCACCGAATCCTCGACGTCGGCCGGGGCGACCATCATGAGATCGGCCAGCTCGTCGATCACGCACACTACGTAGGGCAGTGATGGCTCTCCGCGGCGCTCGCGCACGCGATTGAGCTCGGGCAGCGACCGGGTTCGCGCGAGCGACATCATCCCGTACCGCTGGTCCATCTCCTTGACCAGGTTCTGGAGCGCGTTGGCCGCCATCCGCGGGCTCGTTATGACCGGCGTGAGCAGGTGGGGAATCGACTCGTAGTGATTGAGCTCGACCTGCTTTGGGTCGACCAGCACGAAACGGACCTCGTGCGGCGTGGCGCGAAGCAGGATGCTCGCCAGCATCGCGTTCACGCACGCCGACTTTCCCGACCCGGTGGTGCCAGCGACGAGGAGGTGCGGCATCTTGGCGAGGTCGGCTCCGATCGCGCGACCGGCGATGTCCTTGCCCAGCCAGACCGTGAGCGGCGACCAGTCGGGCGGCGGATCCTGAAAGACGTCGCCAAGGTGGACGATCCGACGGCTCGCGTTCGGCACCTCGACGCCCACGGCCTGCTTGCCCGGGATCGGAGCGAGGATGCGGATTTCGATGGCGGCCAGGGAGTAGGCCAGGTCGTCCTTGAGCTGGGCCACCTTCGATACCTTGGTCCCGGGCGCGAGGCGGAGCTCGTAGCGGGTGATGTGGGGCCCGCTTACGCGGCCCACCACCGCAGCCTGGATGCCGAAATTCCCGAGCGTCTCGATCAGCGTGCGCTCGATCTGCTCCTGCCCCGCGGTGTCGGGCCGCGCCTCCTCGCCGCCCGATCGCGTGAGAAATCGAGGGCTCGGGACGCGCCACTGAAACGAGGGATCGTCGGTGATCGAGGCCCGGAAGCGCCCTTGGGGCGTCAGGTCGTTTTTTCCGTCCTGCGCGGGAACGCGCTCTTGCGGGGGGGCGCCGGCTGTGCCCGCGGCGGTCGGGCCGGCACTCGGGGCGCTCGCCTCTTCGTCCACGGCCCGCGCAGGGGGAGCCTCTACGTGAGTCGCGCGCACGATCAGCTCGTCGGTATCGGGCTCGGGCGGGAACATCGCCTGGTCACCCTGGCCGGCGCTGCCCGCACCGGTGAGAGATGTTCCGACGGCGCCCGGGGCGGCGGCATCACCCTCCGGCGCGGTTCCGCCTGAGCGACTCCGGCGCCCCAGCGTCGCGGCGCGCCGGAGCGGCTGTGAGGCAGTGATCTGCTCGCCCGAGCGGCCGAGGACCCGCGTGGTCCGCCCCACGCCCGCGCCCGTGGCGCGCAGGACGCCCGCAACTGTCGCGCCGCTTGAGAGCATCACCCCGGCCAACAGCAGAAAGACCGCCAGGATCTGGGCGCCGAGCGTCGAGACCAAATGCGAAGCGAGCCACAGCTCGGCCTGGCCGATGACGCCGCCGCGGGCCTCGAATGCGCCGCGGCCGCCAGAACGCGTGGCCGGCGGTTGGGCCGGGGCCGACGCCCAGCGTGCCCGCGGCCACCGCGAGCGTCAGGCCCAAAACCAGGCACAGCGCTCCCGCTCGCAGCGGTTTCCCCGGCACCCGGAACTCCCGCGCGAGTACCAGTCCCCCGGCGACGAGCAGGACAGCGGGCACCGCGTATCCGATGACGCCGAAGAGGAACCGCAGGGCGAGGACGAGGGCCGAACCGAGCGCGCCGCCGTTCAAGCCCGCGTAGGCTACGCACACCAAGAAGATTCCGACCGCTATCAGCGCCAGCGCGATGATGTCGACCTGGTGAGGCGCGAGCTCGAACCGCGGCATGGCCGGTCGATTGCGGGCGAGCAAGGAGCGTCGGGCCCGCTTCGGAGGCGGCTTCTTTGAAGCGCGAGTGGCCATGTACCGTCAGGCCTGCTTCGACGCGGGCTCGCTCGCTCCTGCCTTGGCCCACGGCCTTCCCGGGCCCCCAAGCGTGCGGTTCTTAGACCGCCTCTTATCTCGGTCCCTACCCTTTAAACCGCCATGTCGGACTATGAACGCCCGCCGCGCGTGCTCGTCGTCGAGGACGACGACGCGATCGCGCACGTGCTGCAGCGCTCTCTGCGACTCGAGGGCTACGAGGTCAAGATCGCCGGGGATGGCGTAAGCGCGCTTGACCTGGCCCAGGTGTTCCTTCCGGACCTGGTCATCCTCGATCTGGGGTTGCCTCGGCTAGATGGCATCGAAGTGGCAAGGACGCTGCGCCGTAGCGACGACGTCCCGATCCTGGTGCTCACCGCGAGGGACGCTGTCGAGGCTCGCGTCGAGGGGCTCGACTCCGGCGCGGACGATTACCTTGTGAAGCCGTTCGAGCGCCAGGAGTTGCTCGCTCGCCTGCGGGCCCTGCTGCGGCGGCGGCCCCCGCGCGGTCAAGCCACGTTGACCGTGGGCGACCTTAAGCTCAACCCCGACACGCACGAGGTGGCGCGGGGCGAGCGCGAGGTCGATCTCACCCAGCGCGAGTTCGAACTGCTCGAGTACATGATGCGCAACGAGCGGATCGTGATCTCGCGCCAGCGGTTGCTCGATGAAGTCTGGGGCTATGACCCCTTCTCGATGACCAACACGATCGAGGTCTTCGTGTCGAACCTGAGGAGAAAGCTCGAAGCCGGTGGAGAGCCTCGGCTCCTTCATACGATCCGCGGCGCGGGCTACGTACTCCGCATATAGGTCCGTACCCGTCCGCTGGCGACTCGCCGGCGGCTCGGCGGTACTGACCTTCGTGATCCTCGCTGCGTTCGCCACGGTCGTGGGTTTCCTCACCGAGGGCCAGGTAAGCCGCGAGTTCGACGCCCAGGTCCACTCGGCGGTGGGCAAGCTCGCGCAGCAGATCAACCCCGTCTACGACGCCACGACCGGCCAGCTCAACTGCACCGAGAACATCAACCTAAGCGCATTCGCCCGCGCCGACAACGCGCAGATCCGGGTCTTCAGCGATCTCGGACGGGTGATGTGCTCGCAGACCGACGTCGACAGCACGAATCCCAAGGTCCTCAACCAGCCGGCGTTTCTCCCTCCTCATCAGACGGGAACCTATGAGGAGAACGGCTACCGCGTTGAGGTACGTGAGATCGGCTGGTTTCCATCGGGAGAGGGGTGGCTGCTGTATGCGCGGCCCCTGTCGGACATCGACCACACCCTCGCGCGAGTGCGCCTCTTTCTGCTGCTCGGCGTCCTCGGGGGCGCCATTCTGGCACTGCTCGCGGGCCTGTTCGTGGCCCGTCGCGCCATGCGGCCGATCGCCGAGCTCACCGACGCGGCGCGGGAGATCGAACGCACCCGCGACCCAAGCCTGCAGCTTCCCTATCCCGAAGCCGAGGATGAGATCGCTGAGCTCGCCCGCACCCTCGACGGGATGCTGCGCGCGCTCGATGCCTCCCGGGGCGAGACCCAGGCCATGCTCGAGCGCCAGCGCGAGTTCATCGCCGACGCCTCGCACGAGCTGCGTACGCCGCTGACGAGCGTGCTGGCGAATCTCGAGCTGCTCTCCGAGGAGCTGGGCGGCGAGCAGGCCGAGACGGCCCACGCCGCCCTGCGCTCCACGCGTAGGATGCGCCGTCTCGTGGGCGACCTGCTGCTGCTGGCACGCGCCGACGCGAGGCGCGGGGCGCAGCGCCGGGCCACCGATCTGGGCCAGGTCCTGATCGAGGCAGCGGCCGAGCTAGAGCCCGTCGCCGACGATCACGAGGTCTCCATCGATCCGGCTCCAGCCGTGGTGGCCGGCATGGGCGACGACCTCCACCGGCTCGTGCTGAATCTGCTCGAGAACGCGGTGCGTCACACGCCGCCGGGGACTCACGTCCACGCCTCCACCCGCGTCACCGATGGTGAGGCGGTGCTGGTTGTCGCAGACGACGGTCCCGGCATCGCCCCGGAGCTCGGACGGCGCGTGTTCGAGCGGTTCGTGCGCGGCGCGCGCGACGGCGGGCGCGGTTCGGGCCTCGGCTTGGCGATCGTGCGTGCCGTGGTCGAGTCACACGACGGCACGGTTACGCTCGACTCCCCCAACGGCGACGGTAAGGGAACCCGCTTCGAAATACGCATACCAGCGCTCGGTCACCCTCCCTCGCCGGCCCCACCTGAGCTTCGCCCGAGTGGAGCCCGCCGAGGGATCGGTGACCGCGCGGGCAGCTAGCCCCCTAGACCTCAACCACCACGGGCAGCACCATCGGCCTGCGGCGCAGTCGCTCGTAGACGAACGCGCCCAGGTCCTCGTGGAGCTCCTGCTGAAGCAGGTCGATTTCGCGGACGCCGTCGCTCGCGGCCTCGCGGAGCGAACGATCGACCTCCGCGCGGATCTCTTCCACCAGCCCATCGGCCTGGTCGGCAAAGGGCACGCCGCGGAAGATCACCTCCGGAGGCGCGACGGACTCGCCGGTCTGTTCCGAGATCGTCGCCACGACGATGAAGATCGCCATCGGCCGAGAGCATGCGCCTGTCCCGCAGGGCGACGTCCGCGGGGTCGCCGATGTCGACGCCATCGACGAACACCATCCCCGAGCGCTCGGGCTCGCCGAAGCGGGCGCCGGCGTGGTCGATCTCGAGCGGCAGGCCATTCTGCCCCCGGAAGACCCTGTCGGGGGCGACTCCCACCGAGTTGGCGAGCTCGGCGTGGAGGTACAGCCGTTTGTAGTCGCCGTGGACCGGCAACACGTATCTCGGCTTGACGAGGTTGAGCATCAGCTTGAGCTCCTCCTGGTGACCGTGCCCCGAGGCGTGGATCATGGCCTCGGCGGTCGTGACCACGTGGCAGCCGAGTTGGTAGAGGCGATCGACCGTCTCCCCCACCGCGCGCTCGTTTCCGGGAATCGGCGTTGCGGAGAACACGACGGTGTCACCCGCTCGCAGCTTCACCTGGGGATGGTCGTTGTAGGCCATCCGGCGCAGGGCCGACAGCGGTTCTCCCTGTGAGCCGGTGGAGATCACGACGACCTTCTCGTCTGGCCAGTCCTCGACCTCGTGGGCGCCGATCACCATCCCCTCCGGAATCGCGATGTGACCGAGGGAGCGGCCGATGCCCACGTTCTTGCGCATGGAGCGGCCGACCAGGGCCACTTTGCGCCCGAGCGTCTCCGCGGCGTCGACCACCTGCTGCACGCGGTGGATGTTCGAGGCGAAGCTGGTCACGATGATGCGGCCGGTGGCGTCGGCGAAAACGCGCTCGAGCTGCGGCCCGACGATGCGTTCCGAGGGCGAGAAGCCAGGGCGGTTTGCGTTTGTGGAGTCACCGAGCAACAGCAGCAGCCCCTCGCGGCCGAGCTCGGCGAGGCGCGAGACGTCGGCGGGCGGGCCGTCGACGGGCGTCTGGTCGAACTTGTAGTCGCCGGTCACGAGCACCGTGCCGAGCTCGGTTTGGAGCGCAACCGCGCAGGAGTCGGGGATCGAGTGCGTCATGTGCACGAGCTCGAGCGACGAACGGTCCGAGCTGCACGCGCGAAGGGGGCTCTAAGTCAATGAGGCTGACGTCTCTGAGCCGGTGCTCGTCGAGCTTGGACCGCGCCATCGCGACGGTCAGTCGCCGGCCGTATACGGGCGGAAGGCCGTCGGCCGAGTCTCGCGCAGGATCCAGGGCAGCGCCCCGAGATGGTCCTCGTGACCGTGGGTGATCACGATTGCCTCGATGTCGGTCGCCCGCTCGCGCAGATAGGTGAAGTCCGGCAGCACCAGGTCGATGCCCGAGCATCTCGGCGGTCGGGAAGCGCAAGCCCGGTGTCCACGACGACGATCCGATCGTCGTACTCGAGGACCGTCATGTTCTTGCCGATCTCGCCCAGCCCGCCGAGCGGCAGGATGCGGAGGCCGCTCACGCCGCCGCGGCGAGCAGACCGTGCCGCTCGAGCAGCGCGCCGTACGGCGTCGCGCTCGGACTCGTCGAGCTCGACGTACGGCAGTCGCGGGCTTCCCACCTCGAGTCCGAGCAGCGAGAGCGCGGCCTTGACGAGCACGCGAGGGGAGCGATCGCCAGCTCGCGGTAGACGTCGCCCAGCTCCTCGTCGATCTCGCGCCGGTGCTCGGGCTCGTCGACCATGCGGCGCATCTCCTCGCCGACCACGTGGCTCGCGACCAGGATGCCGCCGGGCTCGCCGAGATCGAGCACGTCGGCGAGCAGGTCGTCGTTGCCCGCATAGATCGAGAGCCCGTCGATCCTCGCGAGGTTGGCGGGATTGGCCTGCTTGACCGCCGCGATGTTTTCGATCTGCGCGAGCTCGGAAAGCAGGTCGTTGGGCATGTCCTGCGCGGTCCGCTGGGGAATGTTGTAGAGCACGATCGGCAGGTCGGTCGCTCGTGCCGACCTCTTGTAGTGGCGCACGATTCCGCGCCGGCGAGGGCTTGTTGTAGTAGGGGTTGACGACGAGCAGCGCATCGGGCCGCAGCTCCGTCACGCGCTGGCGAGCGCGACCGTATGCCTGGTGTCGTTGTGCCCGACGCCCGCCACGATCGTCGCCGCAGCGCTGCACGGCGCATCTCATCGACCGCCGAGGCGCGATGAGACCGAGCTTCTCCTCGTCGGCGAGGTGGACGCCTCGCCGGTCGTGCCGCACAGGACTAGCCCGTCTGAGCCGTGGTCGAGGAGGTGGTCCATCAAGCGCGACAGCGGCCTCCTCATCGAGCTCGCCGCCGAGCATCGAACGGGGTCACCATCGCCGTCAGGATCGCGCCGAGGTCGAGGCCCATCGGCGCCATTATCGCAGGGGGGTCCCCCCGTGCCGCGCCCCGTGCTCAGAAGAGCAGATGCTCGAGCCCGATCGTCGGCGACGACGGCAGCGTGGGTACGCGCCTCACGGCCAGCAGCACCCCTGGCATGAAAGATTCGCGCGAAAGCGAGTCGTGGCGGATAGTGAGCGTCTGGCCGACGTCGCCCAGCACGACCTCCTGGTGGGCGACGAACCCTGGCAGCCGCACCGAGTGGATCGGTACCTCCAGCGGCCGATCTGCCCCCTCGCGCATCAGCTTGGCGGTCCGTGCCGCCGTGCCGCTCGGGCTGTCGACCTTGGTTCGTGGTGGAGCTCGATGATCTCGGCGTCAGCCATGTGCTTCGCGGCCTCGGCGGCGAACGCATCATCAGGACCGCGCCGATCGCGAAGTTTGGGGCCGCGAACACGTTGGCGCCCGCGCCCTCGAATTCCCTCAGGCGAGCCTGATCGAAGCCCGTCGTGCCGATCACGACGTGTACGCCCGCGGCTACGGCCTCGCGCGCGTTGTCGAGCGCGCTGTCAGGCACGTGAAGTCGACCAGTACCTCCGGGGCCGGCCTCGCGCGCCGCGGATACCGACAGCTCGAGCGCGCGGATCGGCCCGGGCGACCAGCTCGAGGTCGTCCGCCTCGTCCACCGCCTGGCAGACCGTCTCCCCCATCCGGCCCGCCGCCCCCGCGACCGCGACCGTGATCACGCGGCCGCCTCCTCGGCGGAGGCGTCGACGGGCACGGCGGCCGGCGCTACAGAGGCGACGGCCTCCTCAAACCTCGCCGCCTCGGGACCGATCCCCGCCGCCGAGCAGCCGCTCGGGAGCCCACAAGCTCGGTGGCGAGCTCGGCGAGGTCTTGCACCGTGACGGCGTCGATTCGCTCCACGACCTCGTCCAGCGACCGCAGCGGCGCACCCGGCGAGCACCTCGGACCCGAGCCGGCTCATGCGCGCGCCTGTCGACTCCAGCGACGAGCACGACTCGGCCCTTGAGGTTCTCCTTGGCACTCCGTCAGCTCCTCGGCGGTGGCCGGCCGCTCCGCCATACGTTCGAGCTCGCGCGCCGACCACCCCATGGCTTCGGCGAGGTTGTCGGCGCGCGTGCCGACGTACAGGCCGACCTGCCCGGCGTCCTGGTACCCGCTCGCGAACGAGTACACCGCGTAGGCAAGCCCGCGTCGCTCGCGGACCTCTTGGAACAGGCGCGAGGAGCTTGTGCCGCCGAAGATCGTGTCGAGCACGCGCAGTGCGTAACGGCGCTCGTCGTGGCGGGAGAGCCCCGGCGCCCCCACGCACACGTGGAACTGCTCGGTCTCCTTTGACTCGAACCGGCGCCCCGGAGCGGACGGCTCAGGCGGCGAGCCAAGCGCCGGACCGTTGCGGCGCCGCCCGCCCGGCACCCGCTCGGCCGCGAGCTCGACCAGCGCATCGTGATCGGCCGCGCCCGCGGCCGCGATCACGACGTTGGCAGGGACGTAGCGGCTGGGTGGAAGCGGGCGATCTCCTCCACCGGCTGTCGATGCGATGACCGACGAGCGGCCGATGATCGCTCGCCCCAGCGGGTGGATGCCGAAGACGGCCTCGCCGAAGAGGTCGAAGACCTTCTCCTGCGGGTCGTCCTCGTACATCGCGATCTCCTCGAGGATCACCGCCCGCTCGGCAGTCGACCTCCTTGAAGGCGGGCCGGAACACCATGTCCGACATGACGTCGAAGGCCTCGGCCAGGTGCGAGTCGATCACGCGCGCGTATACCGATGTCGTCTCCTTGCCGGTCCCAGCGTTGAGCTCCGCCCCCATCGCGTCGAAGATCTGGTCGATCTCGAGCGAGCTGTACTTCGAGGAACCCTTGAACAGGAGGTGTTCGAGCAGGTGCGACAGTCCCGCGTGGGCATCGTCCTCGCTGCGGGAGCCCGAGCCGATCCAGATGCCGAGGGCGACAGAGCGCACCGCGGCCATCGCCTCGCTGACGACGCGCACCCCGGAGGGCAGCGTCGTCAGGCGATGTTCGTCCGCCACTGCGGGTTAGGCCTCAGGCCGCGCTGACCGGCCTGTCCGGATCGCGATCGCGCGAGCGGTCCCGGTCTCGGTCACGATACGCGCCCGCGGTCTCTTCGCGGTCCCCCGACGGGCGCGGCCCACGCCCGTCGCGCCCGCGGGAGCCACTGGGACGGCGGGACGGGCCCCGTCGCCGGTCCCGGCGGCCTGGAGCTCGGCTCGACGGACTTGCCGGCGACATCGGGATCCGAGGCGAGCCGCAGCCCGATGCGCCCGCGCTCGCGGTCGACCTCGACCACGCGCACGGTCGAGCTCGTCGCCCTTTTCGACGACCTCTTCGACCGAGGCGATCGCGCCGGCCGGGCGCGATGTTCGAGATGTGCAGCAGCCCGTCGGTGCCCTTGGACAGCTCGACGAAAGCGCCAAACGTCGTCGTCTTGACGACCTTGCCGGTGAACTCGTCGCCGATCTCGACCTCCTTGGTCATCGCACGGATGCGATCGACCAGCGCGTCGCCGCGCTCGCCATCGGATGCGTAGACCAGCACTTGTCCCTCGTCGGAGACGTCGATCTGGGCCTCGAACTCCTCCTGCAGGGCGCGGATCGTCTCGCCGCCCTTTCCGATCAGCAGCCCGATCTTCTCGGGATCGATCTGGATCGTGGAGATCCGCGGCGCGTAGCGGGAGAGCTCGGCACGCGGCCCGGAGATCACCTTGTCCATCTCCTCGAGGATGAAGCGGCGCGCGACCCTCGCTTGGGCGAGCGCGTCGCGCATGATCTCGAACGTGACGCCGGTGATCTTGATGTCCATCTGCAGGGCGGTAATGCCCCGCTCGGTACCGGCGACCTTGAAGTCCATGTCGCCGAGGTGGTCCTCGACGCCGGCGATGTCCGTGAGGATGATGTAGTCGTCGCCCTCCTTGATGAGCCCCATCGCGATTCCCGCCACGGGGCGGTTGATCGGTACCCCGGCGTCCATCAGCGCTAGCGACGAGCCGCACACGCTCGCCATGGAGCTCGATCCGTTCGACTCGAGGATGTCCGAGACGACGCGGATCGTGTAGGGGAATTCCTCCTGGCTGGGGATCATCGGGACCAGCGCACGCTCGGCGAGCGCACCGTGGCCGATGTCCCGGCGCTTGGGGCCACGCATGAACCCCGCCTCGCCGACGGAGAACGGCGGGAAGTTGTAGTGGTGGAAATAGCGCTTGGAGGTCTCGAGGCCGAGCGTGTCGAGTCGCATCTCCTCGCGCGTCGTGCCGAGCGCCACGACGCTCAGGGCCTGGGTCTGTCCGCGCGTGAACAGCGCCGACCCGTGCGTCCTCGGGCGCGACTCCCGACCTCGATCGAGATGGGACGAATCTCTTCGGCGCTGCGGCCATCGGGGCGCTTTTTGTCGACCGCGATCCGCTCGCGAATCAGCGTCTGCTCGAGCTTGTCGAACGCGAACTGGACCGCCGCGCGGCGCTCCGCATAGTCGGCTGGCTCGGCCTCTCCCGCGGGGGGAGCGCGGGCGTAGCGCTCGAGCACCTGCTCCTCGACCGATTTCGAGGCGGCCTGACGCTCGAGCTTGTCCACGACCTGGGTGGCCGCGTCGAGCGCCGCTCCGTACGAAGACTTGATCTCCTCATAGAGCGTCGGGGTCAACCTCGGCAGCCTGCACCGCAAGTTTTTCCTTGCCTGCGCGCTCAGCGAGCTCGCGCTGCAGCGCGCACAGTTTCTTGATCTCCTGATGGGCGATGTCGAGCGCGTCGAGGATCTCCGCCTCGGGGATCTCGTTGGCACCAGCCTCGACCATCAGGATCGCCTCTTCGGTCCCCGCCACGATCAGGTCGAGATCGGCCGCCCTCGACGAGGTCCTCCTCGTTCGGGTTGACGACGAAGTTGCCGTCGACCTTGCCGATGCGGACCGCGCCCACGGGGGTGGGCAGGGGGATGTTGGAGACCATCAGGGCCGCGGAGCAGCCGTTCATGGCCAGCACGTCGTAGGGATTGACGTGGTCGACGGAGATGGGGATCGCCACCAGCTGCGTCTCGTACCGCCACCCCTTGGGGAACAGCGGCCGGATGGGGCGGTCGATCAGCCGCGCGGAGAGCGTGGCCTTCTCGCCGGCGCGCCCCTCGCGCTTGAAGAACGAGCCGGGGATCTTCCCGGCCGCGTACATGCGCTCCTCGACGTCGACCGTGAGTGGCAGAAAATCCACCTCGCGCAGATTGCCCGCGGTGGCAGTACAGAGGACCATCGTGTCGCCCGAACGGACGACGACGGCGCCGGAGGCCTGTTTGGCCAACTTGCCTGTCTCGAATGAGATCTCCTTGCCCTCGATCTCGACGGACACGCGCGTAACGGCGTCAGACATATATTCAGTTCCCTTCTTACCTCGCCCTTCGGTCGGCGAGGACGTTCTTGCTTTCTATTTATCCGAACTAAGTCGATGGTAGCTGGCACCCCCGGACTTTGTCCCTCGCGCTTCGGATTCCGAAACCTCAGGGACATCGTTCGGCGCCAGAGCCCCGAGATCTATACGCCCCGTATACATCTGTCCGCCCGCGAACAGAGTGGGGGTTGTCACCACCCCCGCCCTCACACCGCCGCGGAAGTCTTGGAGCACCCTGTCTGCGACACCATCGCTGCGCCGGTCCCGGTCAAAGCGGTCCACGTCGAGGCCGAGCTCGCGAGCGCGTCGCCACAGGTGCGGGTCGTCGAGGCGACCCTGGTCGTCAAATAGCGAGTCGTGCATCTCCCAGAAGCGGCCCTGCAGCGCCGCCGCCTCGGCGGCATAGGCTGCCGCCCAGGCGCGGGGGTGGCTCGAGCGCACGGGAAAGTGGCGGAAGACGAGGCGAAGCCTCTCCTGTCCGTGCAGCCGCAAGCACAGCGCCGCGCAATAGGGACACTCGAAGTCGCCGTACTCGATAACCACGGTGCCGTCCGCGTGTCCCCGCACGTGGTCGTTGCGCGTGACGGGCGGAACGGGCGCAGAGCGGAGATCTGTCAACCTGGGCGCCGCGAGCCCGTCGAAGATCAGGTTGGCGCCAGGCAGCTCCGCCGGCGAGGCCGCCTGATAGCTCCAGCGCACCACGGCGTCCGGCCCGATCACGACGAGTGCGCGCTGGGGGAACCCGCCCGGGTGATAGACGCCGAAGGCCCGGCTCGTCTCCCCCTTGGGCTCGAAGTCGGAGAGCTGCTCGATCGTCGCGCCCACCTGCTCCCGGAAGGCCTTCTGCGAGTAGTTCGCGTCGCACGAGACCCCGTAGATCGTCGCGCCGCGCTCTTCGATCTCGGCCAGCACCTCCTGGTAGAGGCTGAGCTGATCGGTGCACACGGGGCTGAAGGCGAAGGGGTAGAAGACCAGCACGGTCGTCTTGCCCTCAAGGTCGGCGCGCGTGAACGCGCTGCCGTCCTCGCGCCGGAGCGTGAACTCGGGTGCGGGGGTCCCGGCCCCGAGCACCGCGTCGCTTGCTTGAGTGGACAAGGCGGCGCGCGTTACCTGCGCAGACCGAGCTCCCGGATCAGCGAGCGGTAGCGCTCGAGGTCGGAACGCTGCAGGTACGCCAGCAATCTGCGGCGGTGCCCGACCAGCATCAAGAGCCCCCGGCGGGAGTGATGGTCTTTGCGGTGCTCACGGAGGTGTTCGGTCAGCGCGGCGATTCGCTCGGTGAGCAGGGCCACCTGGACCTCGGTCCGCCCGGTGTCCGTGGGTCCCGAGCCGAACCGCTCGACGATCTCGCGCTTGCGCTCCTGGGTTACGGTCATGCCGTTGGCTTAATTGGGGTCATGCCGGGCCCGAGGCTAGCAAGGTGCGCGTGCGCTCCACGTCTTCGCGCATCTGTTCCACCAGCGCGCGCGCCGAGTCGAAGCGCCGCTCGCCCCGGAGGCGCTTGAGGAACTGGATCCGCAGCCGGCGTCCGTAGAGATCGGCTTCGCGGTCGATCAGGTAGGCCTCGATGAGCACGCCGCGACCGGTCCCGAAGGTCGGCCGGACCCCCACGCTGACCGCGGCCGGCCCCTCGTCGGCAAGGGCGGCGTAGACGCCGTGGCCGGGGTAGACCAGCGCTTCGTCGGGGACGATGTTGGCGGTGGGGAAGCCCAGGGTGCGCCCCCGCCGATCGCCTTGCACCACCTCGCCCTCGATCTGGAAGGGCGCGCCCAACAAGCTCGCCGCGAGCTCGACCTCGCCCGCGAACACCAGCCCGCGGATGTGGCTCGAAGACACCACCTCGCCCTCGACCTCGACGAGCGGGACCACGCGCGTCCTAAAGCGGGGATCGGCCGCGAGCAGCGCGGGGTCGCCCGCCGCACGGTGCCCGAAGCGGAAGTTCTCCCCCACGGAGACGAGCTCCGCCCGGAGCCGCTGTACGAGCACCTGGTCGATGAACTCACGCGGGCTCTGGTGGGCGAACCGCTCGTCGAACGGGATCACCACCAGCTCCTGCACGCCGAGCTCGGCGACCAGCTCGGCCTTCTCCTCGAGGCTCGTGAGCAGTTTCGGCGCCGCCTCGGGACGGACTACCTGGAGGGGATGGGGATCAAAGGTCAGGACGGTGTCGCTGCCGGCGATCACCTCCCGGTGCCCGAGATGGACTCCGTCGAACTCCCCCACGGCCACGCGGCGCGAGCGGGGCTGGGCCTCCTCGAGCATCGTGGTGCGCATATCGAGAAAAGCCTATGGGGTCCGCAGCACGACCACCGGCCGCAGCGTTCCGTCGGCGCGCGGCTCTGCGACCGCGACGAGCCTGTCCCCTTCGAGCAGCCGCACCGGTCCGTGGGCCTCTCCCGCGACCGCGCCGCCGTGGGCGGCGCGGCGTGCAGCCTGCGCGTCGAGCTGGATCGCGGGCAAGAAGCAAAGCGCCTGCGCGGGCTCGATTACCCGTTCGGGATCGGCCTGCAAGACGTCGAAGTGACCGATGCGGGTGCGCCGGAGCGCCTCGCAGTAGGCGTCGCCGAGGTCGGCGATCAGGCTGCGGACGTAAGTGCCCGACGAGCATTCGATCACGAAGCCTCGGCGGTCGCCCTCGCGCCAGCGCTCCTCGAAGCGATAGACCTGGACCTCGCGCTCCGGAAGCTCCACGGCGGCGCCACTGCGGGCGAGCTTGTAGGCGCGAGCCCCACCGACCTTGACCGCGGAGAAGGCGGGCGGCCGCTGGACCACCGTGCCCGTGGGCAACGGAAGGTCCCCTCTTGGCACCCGTCCCGTGCGTGTGAGCTCGCCTTCGGGATCGCCGGTGCTCGAGCGTGCGCCGAAGCGCGCGGTGACCTCGTAGGTCTTGGGCAGCGAGAGCAAGAACCGCTGGATGCGCGTGGCGCGGCCGAGGAGGATCAGCAGCAGGCCCGTCGCGAAGGGGTCAAGGGTCCCCCCATGCCCGACCTTGGTCCCCCGCGGCGAGGCTCGGCGTACTCGCGCCACGGCCGCGGCCGAGGAGATTCCTCTCGGCTTGTCGAGCAGGACCACGCCATCCGAGTGAACCCGAGTGCTGCTCCCCGTGCTTGCGGGCACCGGAGACCCCGTCGGCGGATCAGGCTATAGCTGGGCCGCGACCTCGTCGCGCAGAAAGCGGACGAGCTCTTGGTGTGACATCCCGGTGGTGAAACCGGCCGCCTGGCGGTGGCCCCCTCCCCCTTGCGCACGGGCGATGCGCGACACGTCCACGGTGTCGTCGGTCGCGCGCAGCGAGACCTTGTGCAGCGGCCGCCCGGCGCCGTTGGTCATTTGCTCGCGGACGAGCGCGGCTACCACCGTGCCGCGAACGGACCGCAGGAGGTCGACGAGACCCTCGGAGTAGCTCGCCTCCGCGCCGGCGTCCGTGAAGTCGCACAGGTCCAGCGCGGTGACGGTCAGTCGGCCGTCGTCGTAGCGCTCGATCTTTTGCAATCCCCGCGTGAGCAGCGCGACCTTGGCGTAGGGGACGTCCTCATATACGCGCCTGTAGATCTCGTGCACGTCGACGCCCCGCTCGATCAGCTCGGCGGCCATGATGTGCGCGCGGGGTCCCGTGTTCTCGTACATGAAGCGGCCGGTATCGGTGATGAGGCCGACGTAGAGGGCCTCCGCGATTGTCGCCGTTGGCTGCACCGAGAGCTCGTGCATCAGCTCCCACACGATCTCGGCCGTGCACGAGGCGTCAGGCCGGACGTAGTTGATCGTGCCGAAGCGCGTGTTGTCGTGATGGTGGTCGATGTTGATCATCTGGGCCCCGGGTCGCTGGAAGACCGCACCGGGGGTGCGCTCGATGTTGCCGCAGTCGAGAAAGACGATTGTCCGTTCGCCCACGTCGTCGGGCGGCACGTCGATCAGATGCGGGAGCGAGAGAAAGTCGTATTCCTCCGGCAGGGGGAAATCGGCGGGATCGATAAACATCAGGCTGTCCGCGCCGCGGGCGCTGAGAATTTGCTGCATGGCGATCAGCGAGCCGAGGGCGTCCCCGTCCGGATGCTCGTGCGTCACGACCACGAACTTCTTGGCGCGGTGAAGCTCGGCGAGCACGAGCTCGCGGTCGGACTGGTGGCCGTCTTCAGACATCGTGCTCCGTCTCCGCTTCTGGCGCTGCGTCGGGGCCCGCCTCCGTCTCGTCCTGCTCGTCGAGTAGGCGGGATATCCGCATTCCCCGGTCGACCGACTGATCGTAGAAGAAGGTCAGGGCGGGAGTGTGCTTGAGCTTGAGCTCGGCGGCGAGCAGCCCCTGGAGGAAACCGTGAGCCGACCGGAGCCCGGCGAGACTCGCCTCGCGTGTCTCCTGGTCGCCCAGGACGCTCACGTAGACGCGCGCGTGGCGCAGGTCTGAGCTGGTCTTGACTCCGGTAACGGTCACGAATCCGACGCGGGGGTCGCGCAACTGGGTGGCGATGGCGTCGCTGAGGACCTCCCGCACCGCCTCGTCGACTCGCCGCATGCGGCCGGATGGCATCCTAACTCCCGACACCGACGTCACCCGGGCGGCCGGTTGCAAGATAACTCGGAGGTTGGGCATTGTTTCGCCGGGGCGTGGAGCGGTCGGTCATCGCTGCAGCTCCTGCACCGAAACGACGATTCGCTGGACCCGTACTCCCTCGGGAACGCGGGCTTCCAGCCAGCGCTCCAGGCGATCGGCCGCCTGGTTGCACGCGCTGGGAGCGGCGCCGGTGAGCGCCGCGGTGAGCGTGGATCGCTGCCATAGGTCCTGGTGGTCGATCTCGGACACCGCGGCCCCCAGCCGGCGGTGAAGGATGGACTTGATCGAGGAGAGCTCCTTGCGCTTTTGCTTCAGCGAGCCAGCCGCGGCGAAGTGCAGGTCGATCACCAGCACGGCGACAAAGCCGCCATCCGAGGACATTCAACGGCTCCCAGCTAGGCGAGCTCGCGCTCAAGCAAGCGCGTGGTGTACGGCTCGAGCACGTCGCCTTCCTTGATGTCGGCGAAGTCTCTGAGCACGATGCCGCAGTCATAACCCGCGCTGACCTCGCGCACGTCGTCGTTGAATCGCCTCAGGCTCGCCACTTCCCCGTCGTAGACCACCCTGCCGTCGCGCACCAGCCTCACCTTGGCGCCGCGGGTCACCCTGCCCTCGAGCACGTGGCACCCCGCTATCGCGCCCACTCGCGAGGCCCGGAACACCTGCCGGACCTCCACGGTGCCGAGCGTCTCCTCGACCTCTTCGGGAGCGAGCATGCCCTGCATCGCGCTGCGCAACTCGTCGATCGCCCGGTAGATCACCGAGTAATGGCGGATCTCGACTCCCTCGCGCTCGGCGACGGAGCGGGCATCGCCGACCGGCCTTACGTTGAAGGCGAGGATGATCGCGTCCGAGGCCGCGGCGAGCATCACGTCGGACTCCGTCACGCCGCCGACGGCGCCTCGGATGACGTTTACCGAGACCTCTTCCTGCGGGAGCTTGGCGATCTCGTCCTGGAGCGCCTCCAGCGAGCCCGCGACGTCGGACTTGATGACAAGACCGAGCTCTTGCACGCCCTCCTTGAAGATGTCCTCCAGCGAGATGCGCTTGCCCGCGCGGCGAGCGAGCGACTCCGTCTTGAGCCGCGTGGCCCGCTCGGTGGCGAGCTGCCGCGCGCGACGCTCGTTCTCGACCACGCGGACGCGCTCGCCGGCCTCGGGCACTCCGTCGAAGCCCAGCACCTCGACGGGCTCGCCGGGGAGCGCCTGGGCGACGCGGACGCCGAGGAAGTCGTGCATGGCGCGGACCCGGCCCCAGTGGGCGCCGGCGACGAGCGAGTCGCCGACCTCCAGCGTCCCCCTGCTGATCAGGATCGTCACCACGGGGCCACGCCCGGGGTCGAGCTTTGACTCGATCACGGTGCCGGACGCGGGCGCGTCGGAGTTGGCGCGCAGCTCCTCGACCTCGGCCATCAGGATGATCGTCTCCAGCAGGTCGTCCAGCCCCTGCTTGGTCTTGGCGGAGACCTCCACAAACTCGGTGTCGCCGCCCCACGCGACGGGCTGCAGGCCGAGGGCCGCCATCTGCGAGCGGACCCTGTCGGGCTGGGCACCTTCCTTGTCGACCTTGTTGATCGCCACCAGCATCGGCACCTCGGCCTCCCGGGCGTGGTCGATCGCTTCCTGCGTCTGGGGCTTCACGCCATCGTCGGCGGCGACCACGATCACCGCGATGTCGGTGGCCTTGGCGCCGCGCGCGCGCATGGCCGTGAACGCCTCGTGGCCCGGGGTGTCGAGGAAGGTGACGGTGTTGTCCGCGTGGTGGACCTGGTAAGCGCCGATGTGCTGCGTGATGCCGCCCGCCTCGCCCGCCGCGACCTCGGTCTCGCGGATCGCGTCGAGCAGCGAGGTCTTGCCGTGGTCGACGTGGCCCATGATCGTCACGACCGGCGGCCGCTCGACGAGCTGCTCTTCGGGGTCGTCGTAGACGGGCTCGGCGACGGTCTCGTCCTCGGAGTGGACGAGCTCGACCTCTTTGTCCAGCTCGGAGGCGAGCAACAGCACCGCCTCATCGGAAAGAGTCTGCGTCAGAGTCTTCATCTCGCCGAGCGCCATCAATCGCTTCATCACCTCGGGGACCGGGACGTCCAGATACTCGGCGACGTCCTTGACGCTCGAGCCCGAGTTGATCGCGATGGCGGCCGGCCGACTTGGCCCGGGCGCCGTCGGCCGAGACTCAGCCTCGTCGTCGTAAACGCCGCGCCGGCGCCGGCCGCGGCGCTGGCGGCGCGGCGGCTGGACCGTGGGAGCGCCTCCCGGCGTGCGCCGCGAGGCTTGAGAGTCGATCACTACCCGTCGGCGCCCGCCGGCGTTCCCGGGTGCCCGCTCGCCCTGGAGGGAGTCTCGCGTCGGCCGCTTGGGCTGCGTGCGAGTGGCCGGGGCTCCAGGCTCACTGGCGGCAACCGCGCTGGGCTGCGACGCCGGCGTGTCCTGCTGGCCAGGCGCCTGGTCGTCGGCCTGTGCGCGCGCGGGAGCTCCATCGGAAGCGGTGTTGCCCGGGGTGCTCGCGGTCTCCGAGGCGCCGTTCTTGCCGCCATCTTGCGCGCTCGTATCGAGCACCCGCTGGGCGAGCGCTTCGTCGACCGAGGAGGAGGCGGCCTTGACCTCGACGCCCGCGGCGCGCAGGCGCTCGAGCACGTCCTTGCTCGGGACTCCTCTCTCCTTGGCGATCTCGTGTACGCGCTTATTCATCTCGTGTTCAGTCTAGGCGCGGCTACTCCGCCGGCTGGCTCGTGGCCTCCGCGGCCGGGGCGGGTGCCTGGGCGCCCGGTTGCCCGTCTCCCCGCTCGAGCGCCTGGTGAGCCTCGATGCCGCAGTAGCGCGACCCGGGCAGGGCAGCGTTGGGGCAGCGGCGGCCGTTGGACAGGACTGCCGCACAGCGGCCCTGGAGCTCCTCCTGCTCATAGCCGCGCTCGGCCTCCTCGGCGGCGAACTCGGTCTCCGAGCGGATGTCGATCCGCCAGCCGGTGAGTCGCGCGGCCAGGCGCGCGTTCTGCCCCTCGCGTCCGATCGCGAGCGAGAGCTGATCGTCGGGGACGATCACCGTGGCCTGCTTGCCGGCGTCGTCCACGAGCACCTCTCGTACGCGGGCGGGCGACAGCGCCTTGGCGACGAAGCGAGCGGGCTCGTCGTTGTAGGGGATGATGTCGATCTTCTCGCCTCGCAGCTCAGAGACCACCATGCGCACGCGCGAGCCGCGGGGGCCAACGCACGCTCCCACCGGGTCGACGCCGTCGACGTGCGAGACGACGGCGATCTTGGATCGGTATCCGGGCTCTCTCGCCACGCCGGTGATCTCCACGAGGCCGTCGGCAATCTCGGGGACCTCGAGCTCGAAGAGCTGCTTGATCAGCTCGGGGTCGCGGCGCGAGACGATGATGCTGGGTCCCTTGGTCGAATTGGAGACGTCCTTGATCACGGCCTTGATCCGCTGCGAGTGGTCGTAGCGCTCGCCATCGACCTGCTCGGACTTCGGCAGAAGCGCCTCGACGCGCTCGCGCAACTGGACGAGGGTGTAGCGCGAATCCGATTGCTGCACGATGCCCGTGATCAGCTCGCCGACGCGGTCGCGGTACTCCTCGAACATCATGTCCCGCTCGGCTTCGCGGATCCGCTGAAGGATCACCTGCTTGGCCGTCTGCGCGGCGATGCGGCCGAAGTCATGCGGGGTGACGTCCTCAATCTCGATCTGGTCCTCGTACTCCTTGAGCTTCTCGGGGTCTAGCTCCGGCTCGGGGGGCTCGCGCATCTCGCCGGTCTCGGGGTCGACCGTGGGCTCGTCGTCGAGGCTCGAGGCCACGAGTACCTTATCCTCGAGCTCGGGCGGGATCTTCAGCTCCCAAACGATGAAGTCGCCACTCGCGCGATCGATCTCCACGCGCGCGTAGCGCGCGGCCCCGGGCGTCTTCTTGTAGGCCGAGAGGAGGGCATCTTCCAGCGCCTCCATGAGCTTCTCGGCGGAAATGTTCTTCTCGGCGGCGAGGCCCCTTACGGCTTCGACGATCTCCTTGGACATACGTGTCAGTCTCCCGGGACGAGGTTGCAGCGAAGAATGTGTTCGTAGGGGAGCGTGATGACGCCGTCGGTGGCGGCGATCGTGGCTTCGTGGCCGTCGGCCGAAAGCAGCTCGCCGGTCACGCCCTTGTCACCCCCGTTTGGACGAAGTCGCGCCCGAACCCTGCGCCCGACGAAACGCTCGAAGTGAGCCGGCTTCGTCAGCGGGCGGTCGGCGCCCGGCGAAGACACCTCAAGCGAGTAGCGATCGCGGTAGTCGTTCAGCCGGCCCGAGACTCGCTCGCATAGCCCGAGCGTCACCCCCTCGGGATGGTCGATGAAGAGACGCAGCGTCGCTCCCGAGACGACTTCGGCGAGTAGCACCTCGACACCGGGCTCGACAGTTTTCAGTCGGTCTTCGATATCGCTCTGTAGTGCACTCACTGGTCTCCTCCATAAAAAAAAGCGGGCTTGCGCCCACTTCCGCTACTTCACCGGGAAGCGTCCCGGCGCGACAAGCTTTCGCCGTGAGCGTAGCACCGGAGCCGCCGTCCTGTCACTTCTTGTCGGCCGGGGCGCATGCGCCCCGCGCGCATGCGCGCACCCGAAACTAAAAGCCAGCTTCGGCGGCGCGGGCGCGTGCCCGGTCGCGATACAAGCGGTAGTCGGGACGCTCGGGCTGCATGTTCGCGGCGAGCGCCAGCGGCCGGCGCGCTTCGGCGTGGCGGCCGAGCAACTGCAGCGAGCGCCCCAGGCAGAAGAGCGCGAAGTCGTTGGTCGGGGCGCGATCCACGACCGCCTGAAACTCCCTCGCCGCCTGCTCGTAGCGCTCGGAGCGGAAGAGGGCGCGGCCCAGCGCCTCTCGGATTGAGGTCTTGTCGGGCGCCAGGTCGCGGGCGCGGGTCAGGGGCACCGTCGCCTGGTGGTTATGGCCCGCTTCGAGCAGCTCGGTCCCGCGCCTGAATAGCTCGTATACGTCGTCGCGGTCCATCCCGTTTGAGTTTAGGCAGCCCTCTCACGACGCGCTGGGCGCCGCGGAGGGAGTGCCCACAACGCCCTGAGCCGGCCCGTGATCCCCAGGCCGGCCGCCAGTTGTGCGCGCAGGGCGCGTCGCTCCTTGCCGGTGGGCAGTTCGCTGACGGCGCCGTACTTGGCGAGCCGGAGCCGCCGCAGGTACCGCTCCGCCGACGGGGAGTCGCGGTAGCGGTGCTCGAGCGCGTGGAGCGTCAACCCGCCCGCAGCCGGACGGCCGCAGCGGGCAAGGGCGCGCTCGAGCTCGGCGATCAGCTGGTCGGATCCGGCCCGGCCGCCTCGGAGCCACGCGGCCGCGAGCGCCGCGAGCGCTAGGAGTCCGAGCGCGGGGAGCACGAAGACCCAGGCTCCAGGCGAGCCCGAACCCACCGCGGCGCTCTTGTTACCCCCCACCCCACCGGCGGAGGCGTTCCGGCGGGCTGTGACCCTCGACGGGTTGTGGGGTTGGCTGGACGCGGTGGAGGTCGGGGCGATGCTCGAGATGGCCGGCGCGACGGCCGGGGTCGGGTCGAACCGCACCCACCCGAAGCGGGGGAACCAGACCTCGACCCAGGCGTGGGCATCGCGGTCGGAGACCAGGTACTGCCTGCTCGTGCTCGCGTAGATTCCCGACGTGAATCCGGTCGCCACCCGAGCCGGGATACCCCCCATGCGCAGCAACAGCGCCATCGCGCCCGCGAACTGCTGGCAGTAGCCGCTTCGGGAACTGAAGAGGAAGGCCTCGAGGGGATAGCGGTAGACCCTGGTGTTCTCGTTGTAGCTGAAGCCGTTTGCGGGCGAGAGATACTGTTCCACGGCCTTCACGAACGCGTAGGGGGTCGCGGACTGCGCAGCCAGGGACGCTGGCGAGCGCGTAGGCGCGCGCGTACGGAGACCGCCGCACGAGGCTCGCCCCGACGGTCCCGAAGGGTTCCCCCAGGTTCAGCACCGGGCCCGAGGAATGGAAAGGCGGGAACTCCACCTGCGGATTGTCGGCGGGGCCACGCCGGGATCGCAGGCAGCCCGACCACGCGATAGTTGGCGAGCGGATCGTCGGGGTATGCCGTCGCCGGGATCGCCGCAAGCTGTGCGGGCGAGGGCCGCGGCGAATAGGTCGAGACCCTGTAGGTTGAGCCCGGCGCGAGCGGCTGTTGGGCGGTCCACGTCCCGGCGCTCTCTCCGGGCGATACCGCCGCGTCGATCTGCGACGGCCGACTCGCGGTCCCGGCTGCGATCACGTTCGTGGTTCGCATGGCTTGCATGTCACCGTGATCCTCTGCGTCCACGCTCCGCACTCGTCGCGCGAGGCGCGGGAGGAGGTTCGCCGACAGCCGGCCCCACCCCCTCGCTCCAGCCAAGCCGTTGAATACGTCCAGGTTCTCGGCCTTCCAGTATTCGGCTGGCGCGCTTTGACGGTCATGACCGTGCGGCCGTCTCGCGGCCAGTCGTAGGGCCCGTAGCGCTGCGCCCAGTCGAAAATTTCGATGTGGGAGGGCGAGAGCGAGCCGGTCAGCGACTCGTAGTTGAACCAGGGTGGTGCCGAGCCAGCGCCGGGGCCAGCAGCGCGGCGAACAGAGCCGCGGCCGCGACCAACCCGAGCGCGGCGCCGGAGCGCGTGCGACGCACCCGCTCGCCCCACATGAACGCGGCCACGAGCGCGAACAGCAGCAGGCCTTGGAGATAGGGCAGCACGCGGGTGCATCACCAGTCGCCGGAACCACGGCGAGCGCTGAGAGCAGGAGCGCCGCGACGCCGCGCCGGCAGGCTCCGAGGGCGACGCGGGTGCACACCACGAGCGCCGCCCCCAGCAGCAACAGCCCGGCGCCCAGGCAATCACGATCTCCACCCACGCGTTGCCCCCGAGATAGGGAACGAGCACGCCTGGCAGCGCTTGCAGCCCGTTCCCCACGCCGTGGCGATGACGCTCACGCGCGCGTGATACAGCCAGGAGACGGGGATCCCGGCGAGCGCGAGCGTCGCACAGAAGCGACAGGACAAGCAGCGCGACCAGCCCTCGCCGCCACCGGCCACGCGCCATCCAGCTGACCCGATGCCAGCCGCCGTACCACGCTCGGTTGGCGAGCGCAGGCAGGGCGATCGCGCCCAGAGCGACGATGGCGACCGAAAGCCCGGCCATGCCCACGAGGCGCCACGCGGGAGCCGGGTTGATGAGCGTGGACCACCGTAAGAGCTCCGTAGAGGACGAGCGCCGCGAACGTCACCAGGCGAACCACGGGTCGCTCGCTTGAGACCGTCGTTGCAGCCGCGAGTGCGACGCCACCGCGTCCCCGCCCGTACGCCCGGGGCCCGCGGCCGCCGCGTGGTCCAACGTGCTCACGGCGCCTGCTGCCTTCCCCTCGCGAGGCCGCGTCGTGACGGCGTGCAGCGACGGCCCCGTCGCCGGACGAGCGAGCGCCGACCAACAGGCCGACGCATCCCGCCACCGTAAACGCGACCCCTCCCAGCCCACGCGAGGCCAGGGGCGCGGGCAGCACCACGACCACGGGGCGCCCGTGCCCGGGTCGCAAGTTCGCCGAGGCCGCTCGACAGGCGCGGCGGTGACGTAGAAGAGCGGGCCCAGCGCACTCTGAATCGCACCGGGCGACGGCGCGCGCGTGCCCGGGCCGCCCTCCAGCACTGCCAGGCGGGCGTGGGCGGCCGGCCACGCGAGCAGGTCGGTCGAGATCTCGCGCGCCCGCCTGCTCTCCCGGCAGCAGCAGGCGGCAACCTCGCGCCCGTGCCAATTCGAGCGTCAGCGATGCCGCCGCGCGCACGGCCGCGTCGAGATGGTCGCCGTGTTGGCCGAGCGGCTCGGGCCCGCGTGCGTCGAGCACGACGAGCGGCACCGTGTCACCCGCGACCCGCAGCTTGCGCTCGAGCAGGCCGGCGCCCTTCGCGAGCGCGGGCCAGTGGATCCTTGAAGCGGGCGTTCCCGGCCTGTAGGCCCGCAGACCGTCGAGCTCAACCGCGGCGAGAAGATCGCTCGAGCGGCTCAGAAGCCCGATCGTGCGAGCTCCCGCCACTGCTCCACGCGACCGCACCGGCTCGGTCCGTGGCAGCACGAGTAGCTTCCTGCTCCGGCTGCGAACTCACCGGAAGTGCGCGCTGAGGTCGAGTGGATCCCGCACCACCAGCGCCGGCGGCGGCAGCGTCCTCAGCCCTCGCCGCTCGAAGCGGGCCACCACCTTGATTCGCGGCCCGGCGGCCGCGGGGAATGCGGCACGCGCTCGCGCGCCAGCGGGTCTGGACCTCGCCGCTCGGCAACCGAGCCACCCGCCGCGAAGCGCCAGGGTCGCCTCTAGCGGCTCTCCCTCGACCACCCGTCCCGCGGACAGATCCCGCATCACCTCGTGCCCCGGGCGCGACAGCCAGGTCCATGCCGGCGCGCGCCAGGCCGACCAGCAACAGCCCCACCCCGAGGACGAACAGCGGCGCCGGACCAAGCGCAAGCGCAACCGATGTGCGGCAGCGCCGGCGCCGAGCACCACGGCGGCGCGACCCGGCCAGTAAACGAGCGCTTCCGACCCTGCTCACAGCGCCCTCACCGCCATGATCGCGTCCGTGACCACGTCGCGCGCCATCGCGCGCGGGAACTCCGGGCGCCAGCACCAGGCGGTGGGCCAGCACCGGCTCGGCGAGCGCCTGCACGTCATCGGGCAGGGCGTGGTCGCGTCCCTGCATCATGGCCCTGGCCTTGGCGGCGCGCAGCAGCATCAGCCCAGCCCGCGGGCTCGCGCCGAGGTCCACGCGGGGATCCTCGCGGGTGCGCCAGAGCAGCCGGACGACGTAGTCTCGCAGCGCGTCCCGACGCGCGCACGCGGGCCGCCGCATCCTGGGCCCTGAGCACGTCGGCGGCGCCCACGACCGGCTCGAGCGTCGCGACCTGGTCGCCGCCTCGTGCTGGTGCAGCATCGAGGCCTCCTCGGCAGGCTCGGGGTAGCCGAGCGAGATCCGCACCATGAAGCGGTCGACCTGGGCCTCGGGCAGCGGGTAGGTGCCCTCGTATTCGATCGGGTTCTGGGTGGCCAGCACGATGAAGGGCCGCGCCAGCTCGTGCGTGTACACGTCGACCGTGACCGAGCGCTCCTGCATGCACTCGAGCAGGCCCGACTGGGTCTTGGGCGAGGCGCGGTTGATCTCGTCCACGAGCACGACGTTGGCGAACACGGGACCGGGGCGGAACTCGAAGCGATGCTCGCGCTGGTCGTAGACGTTGGTGCCGACGACGTCCGCCGGCAGCAGGTCGGGCGTGCACTGGATGCGCGCGAACTGGCAGTCGATCGAGCGCGCGAGCGCCCGCGCCAGCGCGGTCTTGCCGACGCCCGGATAGTCCTCGACCAGCACGTGGCCCTCGGCAAGCAGCGCGACGAGCAAGTTCGCGAGCGTCTCCGCGCGGATCTGGACGGCCTGGGCGATGTTCCGCTGCAGGCGCCGCGTCAGCGCGCCGGAAGCCTCAAGCTCCTGCGCCAGCGCCGGAGCGGGCTCTCCGCGGCTCCATCGCGCTCCCCTCCTCTCTCGCGCTCGCAGCCGCTGCACCTCGTCGAGCACGGCGCGCGCGACCTCTTCCTTGCCTGCCCTGGGGATCGCCCGCCGACCGCCATCGCCGGGTCAGGATCACGACCTCGTTGTCGCTGGAGTCGAAACCGATGTCAGGTCGCGAGACGTCGTTGACGACCACGGCGTCGACGCCCTTGCGCTCGAGCTTGGAGAGGCCCTCCTCGACGGCCCCCGGACCGTGCTCGGCGGCAAATGCCACCAACACCTGGCCCGGCCTGCGGCGCGCCGCCAGACCCGCGATCACATCGTCGGTGAGGGAGAGCTCCAGCGGCTCGGGCGGCGCCGGCGGATCTCCCTTCTTGACTTTCCCGAGGCGTGGCTGCGCGGGGCGAAAATCGGCCACCGCGGCCGCCATCAGCACGACGTCACAGGCCTCGAAGGCCAGCTCGCTTGCCCGCTTGAGCTCGGCGGCCGTTTCCACCTCGACCACCTCTACCCCGGCGGGGGGCGTCGTTGAGACTGAGGCGGCCACGACGCGTGACTTCGCGCGCCGCGCGCGGCCGCTTGAGCCGCCAGCGCGAACCCCATGCGGCCCGAGGAGCGGTTGCCGATGAAGCGCACGGAATCGATCGGCTCGCGGGTTCCTCCGGCGGTCACGAGCACACGGACGCCGGCCCAGGTCTGATCCTTCCCCAGCAGCGCCTCGCACGTCGCGACCAGCTGGTCGGGCTCGGCCAGACGGCCCAGGCCGTATTCGCCGTGCGAGGCCAGCTCGCCCTCGTGCGGGGGAATCACTGTCGCGCCGCGTGCCTGGAGCAGTTCGAGGTTGGCCTGGGTGGCGGGGTGGGCGTACATGCGGTCGTTCATCGCGGGGGCCACGACCAGGGGGCACGAGGCGGCGAGCGCGGCCGCGGTGAGGAGGTTGTCGGCGTGGCCGTGGGCGAGCTTGGCGATCGTGTTTGCGCTCGCGGGCGCGATCAGGTACAGCTCGGCGCGCTGCGCCAGGGCGAGATGACTGATCGGCGCGCGATCCGCCGGCGGTTCGCCCGGGTAGCGCCCCCGGTCTGGATCGGGCTCGAACTCGTCGATCAGCACGGGCGCCCCGGTCAGCGCCGCAAACGACGCCGGACCGACGAACTTCACGCTGGCCGGCGTCTGGATGACCCGGACGGAATGCCCGTGCTTGACAGCCAGCCGCGCCGCGAGCAACGCCTTGTAGGCCGCGACTCCGCCGCTTACGCCGAGGAGCAACCGGGCCATGTCATCCCTCCCCGGCGGCCGGCGGGGCCTACCTGTAGTGGTACTTGAGCTTGCCCTGAGCGACCTCTTCGAGCGCGATCGTCAGGTAGTTCTTGGAATGAGTCTCAACCATCGGTGGCGGAAACTCGTCGAAGGTTCCCTCGCCCAAGTTGTGGTAGTAGGAGTTGATCTGTCGCGCCCTCTTGGCGGCGACGATCACACTTGCGTAGTCGGAGTCGACGTGCTCAAGGAGCTTGTCGATGCGCGGAGAGATCAAAGGCGCTCACATTCCTCGTGGGTGGGTGAAGAAGCTTAGTGGCTTTCAGGCCGCTCGCTGCTAAGCGCGCCGCGCACTATCTTCGCGAGCTCGTCGGTCGCCTCCTCCAGCCGATCGTTGACCACGACGTGGCCGAACTCGGTCCTGGAGGAGAGCTCGCGTGCAGCGGTTCGCATCCGCTCCTCAACCTCGGTGGCGGGATCGGTGCCCCGCCCCACCAGGCGGGCGCGCAGCGACTCGAGCGACGGAGGGCGCGATGAACACCGTCACGGCGTCGGGCATGCGTTCCCTCACCTGGCGGGCCCCCTGGACTTCGATCTCGAGCACGACGGGCACGCCTCGCTTGAGCCTTCGTTGAAGCTCGCAGCGAAGGGTGCCGTACCGGTTCCCCGAGTAGGCGGCGTGCTCGACGAACGCTCCCTCGCGCAGGAGCCGGTCGAACTCGGCGTCGGAGAGGAAGTGGTAGTCGACGCCGTCGAGCTCGCCCGGCCGCGGCGGTCGCGTGGTCGCCGAGACCGATAGCTCGAGCTCGGGAAGGCGCTCGCGCAGCCCACGGATGAGCGTGCCCTTCCCCACCCCGGAGGGCCCGGTGATTACGAATACCTTTGCCACGGGCTCGCTGAGGCCGGGCACTTCCGCCCGTGCTCGCTAGCGCAGGCGCATGAACTCCACGAGCTCGGTGCGCTGGCGCTGGGAGAGCCCACCGATCGTCTTGCTGGGCGAGATCCGGCACTGGGCGAGGATCTTGTTGACCTTCACGCGCCCATACTTCGGGACCGCCAGCAGCAGGTCGAACACCTTGGCCGTCTCCAGGTACTCCGGAGGCGCCAGCAGCAGCTCGTGGATCGGTTGCCGCCCCGCCTTCAGATCGCGCTTCAGCTGTGCCCGCCGTGTACGGATGTCGTTGGCTCGCTGGAGCGCCTCCATGCGCTGGACGAGCGAACGTTCCGGGGCGAGCACGGCTTTGGGAAGCGATTCGCTGACCGGCGGCATCGGCGGCGACTATACATCTTGGCGCCTGCCAATCAACCCTAAAATGGCCAATTTCGCTCACCCTCAAGTTGAGGTGAAGCATTGTCGAGCCAGGTTGCGGGAATGGCACGCTTTGCAGGGGTTTTCGCCATGTTTCTTGACAACTCCCCTGTTTTCGGCCGGAAAAGCTCGCACTTTGCGAGGTGACCTCGTCCAGGGAGCGGGGTCGGTTATGCAAGGCACGGCCGCACCGCGCACACCGCACGGCACGACTCAGATTATCTTCGCCGCCGCGCGCTCGCCTCGTCGCGTCCGCATACCGTGGATCTCCTGCAGGGAACGGACCTCGGGAGCACCCCGCCGTGCGGCTGCTATCGCCCGCGCAGCGGCCATACCGCCCGCCATGGTGGTGATGCAGGGGATTCGCCGGGCGACCGCCGCGGTGCGGATCTCGTATCCATCGACGCGCGCGCCGGTGCCGACCGGCGTGTTGATCACCAGATCGACGTCGCCGCGCTCGATCCAGTCGACCACGTGGGGCGAGCCCTCGCCCAGCTTGTTGATGGTCTGCACCGGGATGCCCATCTTGCGGATCGCCTGCGCAGTGCCCCTCGTGGCAACGATCTTGAAGGAGAGGTCGTGCAGCATGCTGGCGATGCCTGTGGCCGCGGGCTTGTCCCCGTCTGTGACGGTGATGAAGGCGGTACCGGTGAGGGGAAGGTTCGAGCCGGTGGCGGCCTGAGCCTTGGCGAACGCCGTGGGGAAATCGCGGCGATTCCCATCACCTCGCCGGTGGAGCGCATCTCGGGCCCCAGCAGCGCGTCGGCACCGGCGAAGCGGTCGAACGGCAGCACCACCTCCTTGACGCACACGTGCCCGTTCACGGTGCTCTTCGGAAAGGTCGAGGTCGGGAATTCGCTCCCCCAGGATCAGCCGGCAGGCCAGCTTGGCGATGGGCGTCCCGATCGCCTTGGACACGAACGGCACGGTGCGAGAGGCCCGGGGATTGGCCTCTAGGACGTACAGCGTCTCGCCGTGGATCGCGAACTGGACATTGAGCAGGCCGACCACACCCAACTCGAGCGCGATCGCGGCAGTCTGGGCTCTGATCTGATCGAGCACCTCCTCGCCCAGGGCGTGGGGAGGGAGCACGCAGGCGGAGTCGCCTGAGTGGATCCCGGCCTCCTCGACGTGCTGCATGATGCCCGCGATCCAGACGCGGCCTCCCCCTCCCTCCGCGAGGCTGCCGTCGCACAGGGCGTCCACGTCGATCTCGATGGAGTCCTCGAGGAAGCGGTCGAGGTAGATCGGCCGACCAGGCTCGAGCTCGGCCCGCTCTAGGTATGCGCGCAGGTCCGCCCGCGAGTAGACAATCTCCATGGCCCTGCCGCCCAGCACGTAGCTCGGCCGCACCAGTAGCGGAAAGCCGACGTCGGAGGCGCGGCCGAGTGCCTCCTGTACCGACCGCGCTGTCGCGTACGGGGGCGCCTTGAAGCCGAGGCGATCCAGCATGGGCCCGAAACGAGAACGGTCCTCGGCAAGATCGATCGCGTCGACGCTGGTACCGAGCACGGGGATCCCGGCGGCCTGGAGGCCGGCGGCGAGCTTGAGCGGGGTCTGACCGCCGAACTGGACGACCACTCCCTCCAGCTCGCTCTCGTCGCTGTGGATCGCGTTGCGCTCGGCCTCGCATACCGCGACCACGTCCTCCAGAGTCAGCGGCTCGAAGTACAGCCGGTCGGAGATGTCATAGTCGGTGGAGACCGTCTCCGGGTTGCAGTTGATCATCACGGCGTCTCGGCCGGACTCCCGCACGGTTTGGGCGGCATGGACGCAGCAGTAGTCGAACTCGATCCCCTGCCCGATCCGGTTGGGCCCTGACCCGAGGATGACGATCGTTCCGCGCCCCGTCGGTGTGACCTCGGAAAGCGGCGGCCCCCCGTTTTGCGAGCCCGGGGGAGTGAGCCTGGGCGGCCGCTCCCAGCTCGAATAGAAGTAGGGGGTCCGGGCTTCGAACTCGGCCGCGCAGGTGTCCACCGCCTTGAACGTCCGTTCGCCGGGGGGCTCGGGCGGCCCGCCTATGAGCTCGGCGAACTCGCTCAAGAACCATCGATGGATGTCCGTGCGCGCGTGGAGCTCCTCCACCGAGGCACCGCGTCTCAACGCCTCCAAAAGACGGTCGAACCGCTCCGCGCCGGGTCGCCCGACCGCCTCGAGCAATTCCTCCAGCGATTCCGGAAAGCGCGGTCTGGAGTCCAGCTCGCGCGAACGCAACGCCTTGGCGAAGGCCTGCTTGAAGGTTCGTCCGATGGCCATGGCCTCCCCCACCGACTTCATGTGGGTGGTCAACCCCGATTCCGCGCCGGGAAACTTCTCGAAGGCAAAGCGCGGCCACTTGACCACGCAGTAGTCGAGCGCCGGCTCAAAGCTGGCGGGCGTCGCGCGGGTGATGTCGTTGGGGATCTCCTGGAGCGTGTAGCCGACCGCGAGGCGCGCGGCGATCTTGGCGATCGGAAAGCCCGTCGCCTTGCTCGCCAACGCGCTCGAACGCGAGACGCGGGGATTCATCTCGATCACGACGACCTCGTCGGTCTCAGGGTTCACCGCGAACTGGACGTTGGAGCCGCCCGTCTGGACTCCCACCGCGCGGATCACGGCGATGGCCTGGTCTCGGAGCTTCTGGTAGGCCGCGGTCTGAGAGCGTCTGCTGGGGAGCGACGCACACGCTGTCCCCGGTGTGAACCCCCATGGGGTCGATGTTCTCGATCGAGCACACGATCACCACGTTGTCGCCACCATCGCGCATGACCTCGAGCTCGAACTCGCCCCACCCCAGAACCGACTCCTCGAGTAGCACCTGGCCAATCGGCGACGCGCTTAGGCCGCGCGCCACCATGGCGTCGAGCTCTCGCTCGTTTCTGACAACTCCGCCGCCGGTCCCGCCGAGGGTGAAGGCGGGTCGCACGATGAACGGCAGCCCCACGTGCTCGACGGCCGCGTGCGCGTCGGTCAGCGAGTGCGCGATCGACGATCGCGGCACACGCAGCCCAGCCGCCGTAATCGTCTCGCGGAAGAGCTCACGGTCCTCGGCGCGGGCGATCGCGTCGTACTCGGCGCCAATCAGCTCGACGCCGAAGCGATCCAGCACGCCGAGCTCATGGAGCTCCTTTGACAAATTCAGGGCGGTCTGACCACCGAGCGTTGGCAGGAGCGCGTCGGGCCGCTCGCGTTCGATCACCTGGGTGACCGCCTGCCGTTGGAGGGGCTCGATGTACGTGGCCGTCGCCAATTCCGGGTCGGTCATGATCGTCGCCGGGTTGGAGTTCACGAGCACGACCTCGTAGCCCTCGTCCATCAGGACCCGGCAGGCCTGGGTGCCCGAGTAGTCGAACTCGGCTGCCTGCCCGATCACGATCGGGCCGGAGCCGATCAGAAGAATCTTGTGGAGGTCGTCTCTACGCGGCACGGGCGTCCTCGATGAAGCGGTCGAATAGGTGCAGGGCGTCGTGTGGCCCCGGGCCGGCCTCCGGGTGGTACTGAACGGTCGCGGCTGGGAGCTCGCAGAGCCTCAGCCCCTCCACGGTGCGGTCGTAGAGGTTGATGTGGGTCAGCTCGGCGGCTCCGTATTCGGTTTCCCAGCGCACGGCGTCGTCGCCCTCAATCGTGCGCGAGCCGTCCGGGCCGACGACGGCAAAGCCGTGGTTCTGACTGGTGATCTCGATCGTGCCATCGACAAGGTCCTTGACCGGATGATTGGCGCCGTGATGACCGAATGCGAGCTTGTAGGTCTCGAGGCCAACCGCGCGGCACAGCAGCTGGTGGCCCAGGCAGATTCCGTACACGGGGACGCTGCCGATGAGTTGCCGGACGACCTCGACTATGTAGTCGAGCGCGCCGGGGTCACCGGGCCCGTTGGCGAGCAGGACCGCGTCGGGGTCGCCTTGCAACAGCTCTATGGCAGAGGCGGTGCTCGGGTGGAGCTCCACGGTCGCCCCGCGCGCCCGCAGCTCCGACACGATCGAGCGCTTGACGCCGGTATCGAGGATCGCGATCCGGACCCCCGCGCCCGCCAAGACGGTGCGCTGTGGCGAGGTGACCGCGGGGACGAGGTCTCGCCCGGTCATCGGCGGCTCGGCCTCGATCAGCGCCCGTGCCCGATGCTCGCTTATCCGCGCCGGAAAGAGGCCTCCCCGCATCGCTCCCTGGCGGCGGATGTGGCGCACGAGCGCGCGGGTGTCCACCTCGGTGATCGCGGGCACGCCGCCCTCCTGCAGCCATGACAGCCAGCCCTGCTGCGCGCCGGGCGAATCCTGGCGGTTCACCCCCGCGCGCATGATCGCCGCCCGGGCATGGATGCGGTCGGACTCCATGGCCTCGCCGCGCACGCCGTAGTTGCCGATCTGGGGGTAAGTGAAGGCGAGCAGTTGGCCCGCGTAGCTGGGGTCCGTCACCGCCTCCTGGTATCCGGACATCGAGGTCGTGAAGACGATCTCGCCCACGGCGACGTCGTCGGCGGCGCACGCGAGGCCGTCGAAGCGGGCGCCGTCCTCGAGCAGGACGTAGGCGGGCGTCGCCGTCACGCCGACGCTTATCGCCTGGAGGCTTGCGGAATCCGTGGCGGCCACCGCGCGGAAGGCGACCGCGCCCGCCGCGACCGTCAGCAGTACGCGCCCACGCAGAGTCTGGCCGTGGAAACACGAGTTCTCGGACATGCTCGCGTATCCCCGCGCGCCGACCTGGAAGCCTCCGCCGAGGTCGACGACACACAGGCTCGCGATCTGGCCCTGGGCGATCGTCGGCACGGGGAGGTCGAACAGCGCCCCGCCCGCCGTCATCCGCTCGACGAGCGTGCCGAGCTCCAGTTCGCCGCCGAGCACGAGCTTCGTATGCAGAGCGGCGAATGCCGTCTCCAGCCCTGTCGTGCCCATGGCCGCTTGCTCGAAGGGGACCTCCTTCTCGTGCGTCGCGTGCGGCGCGTGGTCGGTCGCGACGCAGTCGATCAGGCCCACTCTTCAGTGCGCGCACGAGCGCCCTGCGATCGGCCTCGCCACGCAGCGGAGGGTTCATCTTGAAGCGGCTGTCGAGCGAGAGCACCGACGCGTCGGTGAGGACCAGATGGTGTGGGCACGCCTCCGCGGATACGCGTACGCCTTCAAGCTTGGCCCGCTCGAGTGCGGCGACCGACTCCGACACACGAGAGGTGCTGGAGGTGGATCCGACCGCCCTCATACCCGGCGATGGCCGCGTCCCTGGAGACCATCGTCGATTCCGAGATCGAGGGAATCCCCGCCAGCCCCAGCCGCGCCGACACCGCTCCCTCGTGCATCGCGCCGTCGGCCGAGAGCGCCGGGTCCTCCTCGTGGAGGGCCAGCACACCGCCGCAGAGTCGCTGGTACTGCAGCGCCTTGCGGAGCATCCCAGCCGAGACGACGGGCCAACCGTCGTCGGTGAAGCCGAGCGCGCCGGCGTCGCGGAGCTCGGCCATCTCGGTCAGCTCAGCACCTCTTTGCCCGCGCGTGATCGCTGCGAGAAAGCCGACCGGCACGCGCGCGTCTTCCCGGGCAGTCTGTGTCTGAGCGCGCAGGATCGACGCGTCGTCTGCCGGTGGAGAGGTGTTGGGCATCGCGACCACCGTGCCGAAGCCACCCGCCGCGGCCGCCGCGGTCCCCGTCGCGATCGTCTCCTTGTACTCCTGGCCGGGAGTGCGCAGGTGAACATGGGGATCGACGAAGGCCGGGAAGAGGTGCTTTCCGCTCGCCTCCAGCGCATCGCCACCCTCGGGGACCGAGAGCGAATGCGGCTCAGCGATCTCGGCGATGTGGCCGCTGCGGACCAGCACATCCACCGGGCAGTCGAGGCCTGTGCGGGGATCGAGCGCGTGGGCGCCACGGATCAGCAGCTCTGCGGGCGGAGCGGGGCGCCTGAAGAGGGGGGGGTCCATCACGCCACCGCCTCAAGCGCGGGTGAGCCGACCAGGAGCTCGTAGAGGACCGCCATCCTCACCGCGACCCCCGCCTTGACCTGGTCGGATATCAGCGCCCTGGGGGAATCGATCGCGTCGGGCGACAGCTCGACCCCGCGATTGACAGGCCCCGGGTGCATCAGCAGCTGCCGGGCGCGCAGGTGCGCCTCGGTGACCTGGTAGCGCTGAGCGTATTCGCGCAGGGACGGGACGTACGCGTCCTGCATCCGCTCCTGCTGCATCCGCAGCACGTAGACCACGTCGGCTTCGCCCATGCCCTGGAGCGAGGGCGTGGCGGCGCACCCCAGGGCCTCGATCTCGCGCGGAAGCAAGGTGGGCGGTCCGCACACGGTGACCTGCGCCCCCATCCGCCCGAGCGCGAGGATGTTTGAGCGCGCCACGCGCGAATGCAGCACGTCGCCCACGATCCAGATCTTTGCTCCGTCGAGCGCTCCGAGCCTGCGCCGCAAGGTGAAGACGTCGAGAAGCGCCTGGGTCGGATGCTCGTGCTTTCCGTCGCCCGCGTTGATCACCGAGGCCGGCGTCCACCCCGCGACGAGGGCCGCCGCGCCCACGTGCGGCGAGCGGATCACGATCGCGGCGGGATCGTATGCCGAGAGCGTCTGCACGGTGTCTTTAAGCGACTCGCCCTTCTCCACGCTCGAACCGATCGAGCGGACGCTGACGACGTCGGCGGAGAGCCGCTTGGCCGCCAGCTCGAACGAAGAGCTGGTGCGCGTGCTCGCCTCGTAGAACAGGTTGACGACCGTGCGACCCCGCAGCGCGGGAACCTTCTTGATCTCGCGGCCGGAGACCTCGGCGAAGGATTCGGCCCGGTCGAGGATGCGCTCGATTCCGGCGCGGTCGAGATCCTCGATCGACAGCAGGTTGCGGGGCAGCCTCCCATTCATATCCTCCCACCTCCCACCATTTCGAGCCGGTCGGCGGCTGGCCCGACCGTGACCTCGTCGATGCCGTCGAGTTCGGTGACGCGGACGTTGACGCGCTGCTGGCGCGACGTCGGCAGATTCTTGCCCACGTAGTCAGGGCGGATGGGAAGCTCGCGGTGGCCGCGGTCGACCATCGCGGCGAGCTGGATACGAGCGGGCCTCCCGTAGTCGAAGATGGCGTCGATGGCCGCTCGCACGGTCCGGCCGGTATAGAGGACGTCGTCGACGATCACGACGGTGCGACGTTCCAGCGAAAACTCGAGCTTAGTCGAGTGGACCACCGGAGCGCTCGGGCGGATCCGCAGGTCGTCGCGGTAGAAGGCGATGTCCAGCTCGCCGAGCGGGACCCCCGTGTCGAGCAGCTCGCTGGTCTGCGCGTAGAGCCGGTGAGCGAGTATTGCCCCGCGGCGGTGAATGCCCACCAGCGCGACACTGGGGGCGTCCGCGCCATCAAGGGGATTCTTCTCGACGATCTCGTGCGCGATCCGCACTAGCGTGCGGCGCATAGCCTCGCCGTCGAGGACAACAGTGCCGTCAGCAGCCATCAAGCGCCTTCCTGGCCTCGCTGGACCGGGTTAAGGGGCCAAAATTCCTCTGGCAGCGTAGCAGCGCCGCGGACGGAACCGAGGCGTGGTCTGTCGGCGCGGGCGTGGCCAGCCTACGTGCCTGGAGCGCTCTGGCGATACAGCAGGAAGGGCTGGGCCTCGACGGTGATGTCGCGCTCGTAGACGAATCCCGACTTGTCCATCACGCGTTGGGATGCCACGTTGTGCGGTTGGGTGTAAGCGATGACCTCGTTCAGCGCGAGCGAACTGAAGACCACGTCGAGTGAGGCGCACGCGAGCTCGGTGGCGAGCCCCTCGCGCCACCGCTCGGGCACGACCGCCCACCCGATCTCGATCTCGTCGCGCCGGAGGCCATCGTGTGCTGGGGACCCCCCGTCCGATCATCGCTCCGGTGACGCGGTCGCGGAAGAACCACTGCCCGAAACCGTGTGCTCCCAGTGCGCAAGCTTTGACCCCAGCCTGCGGTGGAACACCCAGGCAGTTCGCATCTCGTGTGGGGACCAGATCGTCTCGGCTACGCCGGGGTCAAGGAGCAGCCTGACGAGGTCTTGCTCATGCTCGAGCGCGAGCCGTTCGCCGATCATGCGGGCGGTCTCGATCCGCTCCGGCGACGAGGAGGCCGTCCGCGTCGGAGTGCTCTGCCGTTGTGCCGGGAGTCCGCCGACGGGCTCAGGCCGGGCCATCGCTCACAACCGCCGCTTCCTCGCGCTCCGTCCAATGAACCAGTTCGGGCCCGCCGCGCTCGGGGAAGGGGATGTCGATCAGGTCGAAGTCGCGGGGAATGGCCGTGTTCGGGAATTTCGCCCGGGCCTCGTCGCGCAGAAGTCCCGCGGGGTAGCGGGTGGAGAAGTGCGTCAGCGCGAGCATCGTAACCTCGGCGGCCCTCGCCTCCTCCGCCGCCTGGACAGCTGTCGAGTGGCTCGTCTGCACCGCGCGCTCGCGCTCGTCCTCGGCGAACGTCGCCTCGTGGACCAGAAGATCCGCCCGGAAGGCAGGCCACTCGCAGGCTCTCGCACGGCATCGTGTCTCCCGAGATGGCGAGCTTGCGGCCGGTGCGGGGGGGCCCCATCACCTGATCGGGCCTGACTCCGCGAATCGTCTCGCCGCGTTGCACACGACCGAACTCGGGCCCCGGACCAGGCCGAGGCGCACAGCCGCGTCGGGGTCGAATTCGCCCGGCCTTTGTCTTCAAAGAGGACGTAGCCGAGCGCGGAGCCGCGATGGGCGACCGGGAACGGCGCGATTCGATACCCCTCGCGCATGATCTCCTGGCCCCCTCGAGCTCGCCGATCTGGAGCTCGAAGCGGACACGGCCGACGGACGCACCACCAGGGCGATCAAGTCTCGGAGCCCGCGCGGGCCGTGGATCGCGCAGCGGTTTCTCCCGCGACCGCAGGTCAAATGTCTTCAGTAGTCCGGGCAGCCCCAACCAATGGTCGGCGTGGTAGTGGGTGAGAAAGATGTCCGAGAGGTCGGCGAGGCCCACGGTTCCCACGAGCTGGCGCTGCGTGCCCTCGCCGCAGTCGAAGAGGATCCTCTCTCCGCCCCGGCGCACCAATAGCGCCGGCATGCCCCGTCGCGCAGTCGGCACGGACCCGGCCGTGCCCGCGAAGAACACCGAGAGCTCCACGGGGTCAGTCTGCCAAGGTGCTCGGTGCGGTTCGGCTCCACGTCGCCTCCGCCCATCGGCTGAACTCGTAGCCCGCGCCGAAGACGTCGGCCACGCCGTGGTAAGGGCGCCGGCCATGACCGTGGTCAGTGCTGCAGGTGTTAAACAGGACGCAGTTGTTGCGCACGCGCCCGGACCTAACCTGAATCCGGACGACACTTCCATCGCTTGGCATCACAGCAACGATGTCGAATGGGGATCCTTCACCGAGGGGCAGGAAGGCCGGCATGTCGGCGTCGACGAGTGCCTTGAGAACTGCGCATTCGGCTGCGTTTCCACGAGTGATCGTGCTCACGCATTCTAATCTCCCACCCACGTCGGACGGAACATGTGTTCGCATGGAGCTGCTCTTGAGACCCGAACGGACGCGATACTCTTGGACGCCCTAGCGCCCGTAGCTCAGGGGATAGAGCGGATGCCTCCGGAGCATCAGGCCGCAGGTTCGAATCCTGCCGGGCGCGCTTGGTGACGGAACTGCCTCACGGGGCCCGGAAGCGCCTGGAGGCGCCAATCCGCCCGTAAGAGGAAGGGTTCGGCAAGCTCAAGAAGCCTCCACCGGCTGATCCCACAGGGATCGCTGGCAGGAGGTTTTCCGGCCCGCTCGCCACAACACTCGCCACTCTTGGGCGGGCGAGACTCGCTATGCGAGGCATCGAAGCCGCTTTCCCGCTGTTCCGCGGCTTACGAACATACGCGCCTTGCAGTGTGAGCGCCCGCGGAGGCCCTGCTCCGCGCCGGAGGTCAGGCGTTTCGCGGTTCCGCACGTTAGTTTTCACGTTATGACCGTTGAGCCTCCGGATGACGAGCGGACTCGGTACGCGCCGCTTGGCGTTGCCCCTGCTGCATGCTCGTTCTGCGGCAAGCCGAACGCTCAAGACGGCACGCTAATGGCCTCTGGCGATGGATCGGTCGCTATCTGCGAGGAGTGCGTATCGAGATTCGCGGCGTTCTTCACCCGCCGCAGGCCCAATGGCTAGACGGTCCGTCGGGGGTTTTGGTCGGGCGCAGGTGCCGGTCGTCGGGCTACGCCTCCCTCGGGTCTGACCAGCCCACGAGCCGGGCGCCGAACTCGCTGGGATCGTCCGTCGAGTGGTGCTGGATGACCTCAAATCTCAACACCATCGTGCTCGCGCTCTTCACGGACGTCCATTTCGTCTCGACCGCCGGCGCGGACCGCATCGGTATGTCGTACGCGAGCGTGTAGTCGATCGTCAGCGACACGTTCAGCAGCGAGCTTCCGGTGGGGCTGACTCATGCCTCCTCGACGCGCAGATCGCGCGGCCTCGTGAAGGTGAGGAAGCGCGGCTCGCGGACCCTACCCGCCGGGAGGTCGGCCGCGACCACCGCGCCGGCGTCTGCGCCGGTGACCGCGAGCAGTTTCTGGGTAAGCGCATCCAGAAGGTCGGGTCGATCCGTGAGCGAGTGCCGCCATCGGCCGGCGAGCTCGCGCACCCGCGGCGTCTGGGCGATCAATTGACCGAGGTCGAAGTACAGAGAGACCCGGTCCTCCTCGCCGCGTTCGCGCAGACTGGCGACGAGATCGGCGGCGAGCTCGGGCCTGTCCCGTGTCTCGGAGAAGGCAGCGTGCTCCGCGCTGATCATGATCACGGGGGCGGGACTGCGCGCCAGCAGGGCGAGCACGGTCTCCCACACGAGCGTGGGGCGGTAGCCGTGGCCCTCGGCGTCAAAGGGGCACGCGCGGACCGCAGCGTGCTCGAGCAGGCGACGATGCGGCACGTCGGGGAGAGCGAGGATCTCGCCGCCCACCGCGCTGAGGACGCCCTCCAGGCCCTGCCGCTAGTTGTGTCGCCACGGACGAAGGTCGCGCGCGTGAAACTCGGGCAGCCGCTTCAGCGGTTCGTGTGCGGCGACGAGCCTCGCTCGCGCTGCTGCAACGGCTCGGCGTTGATTCGCCGCCGCCTCGATGACTGCGACCTCGGGGACAGCGATCCGCACGCGGTCTCCGGCCGCCTCGTCGCGGAGCAGCCGGCCGGCCGCGCTTTCGAGATAGCGGTCGCGGCCGCCGATTACGGTCCAGTCGAGCACGACCCACGGCGGGCTGTCGATGCGACGAGCGATCGGCGTACGGTAAATGGCCGCGGGCAGGGACGTCGTTTACGGATCTGGGGCCAGCCCCCCGAAGCCACTATCTTGAAAGCGTGAACCGGGCCACTCCCGAGCCGGCGGTCGGAGACGAGGCGCGCGCCTTCGTGCAGTCGGTCTACAGGGCCGTTGGCGACGCAGAGGGTGTCGCGCATCCCCTCGCGGTGGCGGAGCTGTTGCGCGAGGACGGTCATCCGCGCGTGCTCGTGCTCGCCGGCCTTCTCCACGACCTACTGGAAGACACCGAGGTGGACGCCGCGGAGTTGCGTGAACGCTTTGGCCCAGAGGTGACGAGGCTGGTCGAGGCCCTTACCCAGGACGACTCGATCTCCGACTACGGCGAGCGCAAGGCGGCGCTACGCCGCCAGGTACTCGATGCAGGCCGCGACGCCGCGACCGTCGCGCTCGCGGACAAGACCGCGAAGCTGGCATCCGAGAGCTCTCGCCCGAAGCAGAGACGGCTCGACCACTACCGTGCGACGCTCGAGGGCATCGAGCAGCGCTACGGCCGTAGTCGCCTGAGCGAGCGGCTGCGCTCCGAGCTCGAGCGCTTTCCCGGATCAGCCGACTAGCTTCCGGAGTGCCAGGGCGTCGGCGGGGGCATAGCCACGCCAGTCGTTGTTGAAGTACGCATAGACCTCGCGGGAGCGTCGCCAACGCCGCACCTCGGCGGCCCACCAATCCAGCTCGCTGGCCGAGTAGTTACCCCCGCGGCCGCGACTGCCGTAGTGAAACCGCACGAACATCCATGACGCCGTGGGCACGCGCAGCTGGAACGGACGCTTGGGGTGATCGCCGATTACCAGCGCCACATCGTGTTCGCGCAGCGCGGCCAGCACGGGCTCTTGGAACCAGCTCGGATGGCGAAACTCGATCGCGTGGCGGGTGCCGCGAAGGGCCGGCGGCTCATCATTAGCGAGCGTCTCAAGCCAGGCGCTCAGCTTCTCGTCGTCGCGATGGAAGTTCTCTGGCAGCTGCCACAGCAACGGGCCGAGGCGGCCCGCTTGGACCAGCGGCTCGATCCGTTCCGCGAACAGAGCCAGCCCATCCCGCGTCGCGGTGAGTCGCTTGATGTGCGTCAGATAGCGGCTGACCTTGACCGTGAAGACGAACGAGTCGGGGGTCTGCTCCACCCAGCGGGCCACGGCATCGCGGTTGGGCAGCCGGTAGAAGGTCGCGTTGATCTCGACCGTGTCGAAGCGCTGCGCGTAGACCTCGAGCCACCGCCGCTGGGGCTCGCGCTGCGGATAGAACCGGCCGCGCCAGTCGGCGTAGTTCCATCCAGAGCAACCAATGTGGCAGGCACGCCGTGCCATGACGCAATAGCGTTTCAAGAACGTGTTGGCACTGGAGCAGGGCATGCACATCGGATTGGGCCTTGCGGCGTTGGGCCGTCCGGGCTACCTCAACCTCGGTCACGGCGCCGACCTAGGCCAAGACCGATCGATCAGTGCCCTGGGCGACAACGCCCACGCGGTGCTCGATGCGGCCTACGAGGCCGGCGTGCGGGCGTTCGACGCCGCGCGCTCCTACGGGCTCGCCGAGGAGTTCCTCGGGCAATGGCTTCGGTCGCGTCGGCCCGACGGCGTGGTCGTGAGCTCGAAGTGGGGCTACGTGTACACCGCCGGCTGGCGCGTTCACGCCGACCCGCCTGAGGTCAAGCACCACGATCTACAGACGCTGCGGCGCCAGCTCGTGCAGACGCGCGAGCACCTCGGCGAGTGGCTCAACCTGTATCAGATCCATTCCGCCACCCCCGAGAGCGGCGTGCTCGACGACGAGGAGGTCCTGGCCGAGCTAGCCGCGCTGAGGGCAGACGGTCTCGCGGTGGGGGTAACGGTGAGCGGCCCGAGCCAGTCGCAGACGCTCCAGCATGCGCTCGAGCTTGACCTGTTCGACGCCGTGGAGGTGACCTGGAACCTCCGCGAACGCAGCGCAGGGCCGGCACTCGAGCGCGCCCACGCCGCCGGCCTGAAGGTGTACGTCAAGGAGGCGCTCGCGAACGGCCGCTTGGCGGGCCGCGAGGCGGTGCCGGAACTCGATGCGGCCGCGGCCGCCGCCCGTGCCTCGCCCGATGCGCTCGCGCTCGCCGCCGTGCTCGCGCGGCCGTGGGCCGACGTGGTCCTGAGCGGTGCGGCCAGCGTCGCGACGCTGCACAGCAACCTGCGCGCACGAGATGTCGTCTTCACGCCGGACGCGGAGCGCCGGCTCGCCTCGCTCGCGGAGGAAACCGAGGCGTATTGGGCGCGGCGCGCTGCCCTTCAGTGGAACTGACAACGCGGCAACCGGCCGGCGCCGCGGCGCGTGCGCCCGGGGTTTGACCGGGCGCACGCGAGCGCATGGGCTCAGGCCTTGATCAGGCCGTTGGGGTTGAGTACGAACTTCTTGGCGACCCCGCTGTCGAAGTCCTTGTAGCCCTGAGGGGCCTCGTCGAGCGAGATCACGGTCGCGTTGACGGCCTTGGCGATCTGCGCCTTGTCGTTCAGGATCATCTGCATGAGGCCGCGGTGGTAGCGCATCACCGGGCACTGGCCGGTGGTGAACGCGTGCGACTTGGCCCAGCCGAGGCCGATCCGGATCGACAGCGAGCCCTGCTTGGCGGCGTCGTCGACTCCGCCTGGATCCTCGGTCACGTATAGACCGGGAATGCCCAGCTTGCCGGCCGCGCGGGTCACGTCCATGAGCGAGTTGAGCACGGTCGCCGGGCGCCTCGTGCCCGGCGTCGGCGCCGTGTCCCCGGGCCTCGAAGCCGACGGCGTCGACGGCGGCAGTCGACCTCCGGCACGCCGAGGATCTCCTCGATCTGGTCCTTCGGAGTCGCCCTTGGAGATGTCGATCGTCTCGCAGCCGAAGCTGCGCGCCTGCTCGAGCCGCTCGGGGATCAGGTCGCCGACGATCACCACCGCAGCGCCGAGCAGCTGCGCCGAGTGCGCGGCTGCCAGCCCGACCGGTCCGCGCGCCCGCGACGTAGACGGTCGAGCCCGAGGTGACGCCGGCGGTGTACGCGCCGTGGTAGCCGGTCGGGAAGATGTCCGACAGCATCGTCAGGTCGAGGATCTTCTCCATCGCCTGCTCCTTGTCGGGGAACCTGAGCAGGTTCCAGTCCGCGTAGGGGACCATGACGTACTCGGCCTGGCCGCCGACCCAGCCGCCCATGTCGACGTAGCCGTACGCCGAGCCGGGTCGGTCGGGGTTGACGTTCAGGCACACCCCGGTGTTGCCGGTCTTGCACATGCGGCAGCGCCCGCATGCGATGTTGAACGGCACCGAGCACGAGGTCGCCCTCCTTGATGAACTCGACCCCGGGCCCGGTCTCGATCACCTCGCCGGTGATCTCGTGGCCGAGGATCAGGCCGCTCGGGCGCCGTCGTCCGGCCGCGGACCATGTGCTGATCCGAGCCGCAGATGTTCGTCGCCACGCACCTGAGGATCGCTGCGTGGGGCAATCTTGCGACCGACGTTGGCCGGGTTGACCCCTGGCCCGTCCCTCAGTTCGAACGTCGGATAGTCGATGTCGTGGACCTCGACCTTCCCCGGGCTCCATGTAGGCAACGCCTCGGTTCTCTGCCATGGCCTCCCTCCTTCCATTGCTGAAAAGGCTCCGTTGGCAAACGGTGCCGGTGCGTTATGGGTTGCCTACCCGCTAGAGCTCGTGCTCACTCAGCCGCGCGCGCAAATCTCGACAGCGCGCGACCAGCGTGTCCGTGCGCGCCCGGGTCCGCCAGTGGAGGGGGTGCTCACTGCCGCCGTCGCGGCTGGACCCCATCGCAAAGGCGTATTCCCAGCTCGCCATGTGAGCCTTGAGGTCCGCCGTCGCCTCGTCCAGCTCGCGCCGCAGCTGCTCGGTGTCGTCGTACACGGCGCGCCCATTGAAGCAGCGGGCTCAGACGGCGCTCCCGCCTGACACACTCACGCCGCGATGAATGCCATCACCGAGCGTTCAGCGACCGATCTGGCCCGGGCGATCCGCGTGCGGGAGGTGACCGCCACCGAGGTCGTGGACGCGCACATCGAACTTCACGCCCGCATGCGCTCGCGCCTTGGCGCGATCGCCTCGGACCGGTTTGAGCAAGCGCGGGCCGAGGCCCGGGCGGCCGACCGCAAGATCGCCACGACGTCAGACCCAGCGGAGCTCCCGCCGCTGCTGGGCGTGCCCTTCACCGTCAAGGAATCGATCGCGGTACAGGGAATGCCGCACTCGGCCGGCCTCGTCGCCCGCCGCGCGTACCAGGCGCAGCGCAACGCGTGCACGGTGCAGCGGCTGATGGACGCCGGCGCGATCGTGCTCGGGGTCACCAATACCTCGGAGATGACGATGTGGATCGAGGCGGCAAACCGGCTCTACGGCCGCACGAACAACCCCTACGACCCGCGGCGAACGGCGGGGGGCTCGTCGGGCGGCGAGGGAGCGGCCGTCGGCTCCGGTGCGTCGCCGTTCGGGCTCGCCTCCGACATCGCCGGTTCGATCCGCATCCCGGCGTTCTTCTGCGGCGTGTTCGGCCACAAGACCTCGGCGGGGCTGGTGCCCAACGTCGGCCACTGGCCGCCCACCACCGGCGACGCCGCGCGCTACCTCGCGACTGGGCTGCTGACGCGCCGGGCGGAGGACCTCATGCCGCTGCTGCGGATCATCGCCGGTCCGGACGAGCGCGACCCGCTCGCTCGCCCGACCCCATTGGGAGACCCACGCTCCGTCGCGATCGGCGACCTGACGGTGGTCACCGTCGAGAACAGCTCGATCCTGCCGATGAACAGGGAGCTGCGCGACGTGCGCGAGCGGGTGGTAGGAGCGCTCGTCGCCGCCGGTGCGCGGCACCGGCGCGTGCGCCTGCGCTCCTGGCGCTACGCGGCCTGGCCCTTCCTCGCGACGCTGCAGGCGGGCTCTGAGACGACGACGCTCGCGCTGCTCGAGCAGGCGGGGGCGGCGGTCCCGACCTGGAGCTCGCTGCTGCGTCGGGACGGACCGCACACCGTGCCCACGCGGCTGATACTGGCGAGCGAGCTGCTGCCCGCGGCCGGGCGGTCGCACCAACGGCTCGTCGCGATGGGGCGCTCGCTCGCCGAGGAGCTGGTGGAGGCGATCGGCGACGGCGTGCTGATCCATCCCCCGTACCCCCGCGCGGCGCCCCGCCATGGCTCAACGACCGGCCGTCCGTGGTTGCTGTCCTCCTCGGCCGTCTTCAACCTCGCGCGCGTGCCCGTAACCGAGGTTCCGCTCGGGCTCTCTCGCGGCCTACCCGTGGGCGTACAGGTCGCCGCGACGCACGGACGCGACGACGTCACGATCGCCGTCGCGCTGGAGCTCGAGCGCGTGTTTGGCGGCTGGATACCGCCGCCCCCCGACGCGGACTCACAAGACGGCGACGCTCACGAGGACAGAAGCCCGCTGCGGCGCGCCCACTCGATCGTCCTGCGCAGGGTCTCTCGCGGACTCGTGTAGCGCAGGCCGAGCTCGCGGGTGGCGCGGGAGCCGTCGTAGCGGTGTCCGTGCAGCAGCGTCCTGACCATCTCGCGACAGACGGGCGGGCGGCGGCGAGCGAGCCGGAAGCCCCGTTCGACCGCCGACGCGATCCCGACCGCGGCGAAGCGCGGTACGAGCACGGGCTTGCGCTTGACACCGGCGACCTCGCCGGCCAGCTCGAGCGCGTCGCCCAGTGAGAGGGTCATACCGCTCAGCAGGTATCGCTCTCCCGGCAGCCCGCGCGCCGCGGCAAGCAGATGGCCCTCCGCGCAATCGGCGATGTCGACTAGGCTGACGTTTGTGGGCACGAACACGCGCAGCCTCCCATCGAGGAACGCCAGCAAAAAGCGGGCCGTGCCACCGGCTCGCCCGGGTCCCTGCACGGAAGAGGGGTTCACGCACACGACCTCGACTCCCAGCGCATGCCCTGCATCGAATGCAGCTCGTTCCCCTTCTGTCTTGGAGCGCTCGTAGGTCGACAGGTACCAGCCCCGGTGCGGGGTGCGCTCGTCACCGGTCACGCCGCGGGGCTCGCCTATGGTCGCCGCTGAGGACGTGTGCACGACCCGAGGGACTCCCGCCTGCGCCGCCGCGCGCACTACGACGGATGGCCCCTGCACGTTGCTGCGCAGCATCGGGCGGGGATCCTCGACGCAGAGGGCATTGACGCCGGCGATGTTGAACGCGACCGCACAGCCGCCCATCGCGCGCGCGAGCGCGTGCTCGTCGAGCAGCTCGCCGGCCGCGACGGTGGCGCCAAGGCCCGTCAGGACGTCGCCCGCCGCGGGCGAGCGCGCGAGCGCGACGACCTCGTCGCCGGCCTCAAGTAGCCGCTGAACAACCGCTCGACCTACGACGCCGCTGCCGCCCGTGACGAAAGCGCGGCTCACGCCCGGGCGCGCAACACACCGGAAAAGCGCACGAAGTAGTCGACCGCCGACCACACCGTGACGAGGGCCGCGAAGGCCAGCAGCCACTGGTCGAGATACGCCCCGCCGAACCTGATGTCGGGTCTCAGGATCACGAGCGCCAGCGCGACGAACTGGATCGTGGCCTTCCACTTGCCGAGCATCGACGTCTCCAGCCGCGAGCCCTGGGCGGCCACGGCGGCGCGCAGACCCAGCATGCACAGCTCGCGGGCGACGATGATCATGGCCAGCCACGGCGACGCCCGTGACACCGCCACGAGCGCGAACAGGGTGCCGGTTACCAGCAGCTTGTCGGCCGTCGTGTCGAGGAACGAGCCGAGACGCGAGGTGACCCGCAGCCGACGCGCTAGCCGACCGTCGAGGAAGTCGGTGCTCGCGACCGCGAGGAACACGATCGCCGCCGCCGTGAATGAATGGTTCAGGATCAGCGCCATCACCACAGGCACCGCGACGATGCGCGAGGCCGTGCCGGCCATCACCAGAGCGCTCGCTCGCACGCTTCCCGCTGGCGTCTGTTTGAGCGTGCCGGCTTCCAAGGTGGGGTCGATCGTACTACCGCCCTTTAGAACAGATCCGCCGCGATCGCGCGTGCAACCGAAGCATCCGCGGCCTCGAGCGCCTGATCGGCGGCGCCCTTCGCCTGCTCGAGGCTTACCGCCCGCAGCATCTCTTTAACCTCGGGAATCAACGGCGCGGACATGCTCAGCTCTTTGACTCCGAGCCCAACGAGGAGTACGGCAGCCGCGGGGTCGCCCGCGAGCTCACCGCACACCGCCACCCGACGCCCGCGCGCCCGCGCGCCCGCCACGGTCGACTTGACGAGCGCGAGGACCGCCGGCTGGGGGCCCGCGAGTAGGTCTGCGACGCGCTCGTTGCCGCGCTCGGCGGCCATCGTGTACTGCGTGAGGTCATTCGTGCCGATGGAGAAGAACTCCGCCCGCCCCGCCAGCCGACCCGCCAGCAGCGCCGCCGCGGGTACCTCGACCATGATCCCAACCTCGAGACGGCCATCGGAGTCGGTGGCCGCTTGCGCCTTCTTTACCGCGGCCAAAGCGGCTTCGAGCTCGCCGACGGTCGCCACCATGGGAAACATCACCCTGAGCGGATAGTCGGCGGCGACGCGGACGATCGCGCGCAGCTGGGTCGCGAACAGGTTGGGCTCCGCGAGCGAGAGCCTCAGCCCCCGCCGGCCGAGGAACGGATTGGCTTCGGGTTGAAGCGGCAGCGCCGGGAGTGGCTTGTCGGCTCCGACGTCGAGCGTGCGCACGACCACCGGGCGGTCACCCAGCACCGCACAGATCTCCCGCAGCGCGTCGGCCTGGTCGTCCTCGGTGGGCATCTCGGCGCGCTCGAGAAACAGAAACTCGGTCCGCAGCAGACCAACCCCGTCGGCGCCCATCTCGACCGCCCGCCTCGCGTCCTCCATGGCCCCGACGTTGGCAGAGACCTCGATCCGGGCGCCATCGCGCGTCAAGGCCGGCTCCGAGGCCCTTTGGGAGACGGCACGCCGGCGCCTGGCGATCCGCTCCATGTTCTCGCGGGCAGCGCCCTGGGTCTCCTCGTCGGGCGAGACGTCGAGCGTCCCCGCCTCGCCGTCGAGCACGACCGTCGTGCCCTCGGGGATGCCCAGCAACGCGGGGCCAAAGCCCACCACGGCGGGTACCGACAGTCCACGGGCGATGATCGCCGCGTGCGAGGTGGGCGTGCCCCGGGCGGTCGCGATCCCGCGCACGAGCCGCCCGTCGATCGCTGCGGCCTGCGCCGGCGTCAGCTCCGACAGCGCGAGAATCCCCTCCTCGTTCAGCCTGGGACGAGGATCCTCGCCGGAGAGCACAGCCAGCACCTGGCGCGCGATGTCCTCCACATCAACCGCCCGTTCGCGCAGGAGCGCGTTATCGAGCCCGCGCAACGCCGCCGCGCTCTCCTCACTTGCTTCAAACCAGGCCGTCTCGGCCGAGCTGCCGCCCGCGATCGCGTCGCCGGCCCGCTGGAGCAGGGACTCGTCCGAGAGCAACGCCGTCTGCGCCGAAAAGATCTCCGCCTCGGCGGCTGCGCCGCGCTGGATCAGTCGGTCGCGGGTGTGCTCGGTCGCCACTCTGACCGAGCCCAGCGCGTGCTGGAGCCTTCCCCGCTCCTGCTCAGGCCCCCCCGCAGGACGCCGCTGCGCGGGTGCTTCCAGCGGCTGCTCGAGATGGCGCAGCGGACCGAGCGCGACCCCGTTGGAGGCGGGGAGGCCGCGCAGGCGAGCCCCTGGCTGGAGAGGCTCTCCCGTGCTCGGCCCGGGATCGGGTGGGGCACCGCCGGGCGCGGGCTGCACCGCGCGTCCGTCCTCGCCGAACCCATTCCGCACGAGCTGCGCGAGGGCGCGAAGGGCATCGTCCGCCTGGGCGCCCGACGCTCGCGCCACGAGCTCGTCGCCCTTGCGCGCGCCCAGCGTCATCAGGCCCGTGAGGCTCCGGGCGCTCACCGGGCCGCGGCCCCCGGCCGTGGCGAGACGCAGGTCGGCGTCGAAACGGGCGGCGAGCTCCACGACGAGCGCGGCCGGCCGCGCGTGCAGGCCCAGCTCATTGGCGACTACGAGCCGCACCTCGGGCACGTCGGCGGCGTCTTGTGCGCCCGCGCCGGGGAGCGCGTCCCCGGAGCCTGCGCCGTCGCCCTCGCCGTCGAGCTGTGAAACCTTCATCGCAAGCGCCCCCCTGGCCTCCGCGGCCACCTCGTCGAGCGGGGCCCCGGTCCGGGCCGAGGCCGCCGCGGCGACCGCACCCTCGATCAGCGGCGCTTCCGATAGCACCACCCGGCCGTCACCTTCGAGCAGCTCGACCGCCATCTCGGCGCTCATCAGCGCGCTGCCCAAGTCCATCAGGACGAGCACGCCGTCGTCAGACATCGCGCGCGTAATCGCCTCCCGCACGCGCTCGGCGTCGGTTCCGATCACGCCATCGCCCGCGCCGCCAGCCGGCTCCACACTGACCTCCTCGCCTCCCATCTGCCGCGCCAGCTCGACCACACCGTCGGCGAGCGCGGCGCTATGCGAGACGACGACGATCCCGACCACCGCGGATCTCCTCTCAGGAGAGCCCGTAGGCCCGATGCACGAGCTCGACCGGGTGGACCGAGGCGCGGCCGGTGCCGTGCTCTATCTGCCACCGGCAGGTCTCGCTGTCGCACGCGACGACTGCCGCGCCCGAGCTCTCGACCTGGGCGAACAGGTCGGCGCCGACGTCCATTGCGATCTCGTACTTCTCGCGCTTGAGTCCGTAGGTGCCCGCGATCCCGCAGCAGCGTGCGTCGAGCTCGTGGAGCTCGAGTCCCGGGATGAGCGCGAGCAGCTCGAGCGCCGGTTTGCCGATCCAGTGGGCCTGCAGCTGGCACGGAGCGTGGTAGGCGACGGTCTCGTGGACGGGCTCGAAATCCGTGCGCAGCTCGCCGCGGTCGTGGAGGTGCACGAGCAGCTCGCAGATGTCGTAGGTCTGCCTGCTCACGAGCGCGAGGTCGGGATCCTCCTCGAGGCCGAGGATCTCGCGCGCTTCGCGCTTGAGCATGCTCGTGCAACTCGTCGCGTTGCCAACGATCAGCGTGCCGTCGCGCGCGTGCGGGGCGAGGCGGCGGGCCAGCCGCAGGACGTATTGGCGCGCGTCCTTAAAGAGGCCGTTTGACTGCAGCGGTAAGCCACAGCAGTCCTGCGCGGGGATCTCGACTCCGAAGCCGTTGTGCTCGAGCACGTCGACGACCATCCTGCCGACGTCGGGCTCGTAATAGTCGGTCCCGCAGCCGTGGAAGTAGACGACCCTGCGTGCTGTCGGAGGGGAGGCGTGGTGCTTGGCCCACGAGTGAAACGTCCGGCCCGCGAAGCTCGGCACCGGCGCGTCGCGGTGGATCCCCAGCACGCGCTCGGCGAGCGCACGCAGCGGCCTGGAGCGCAACGCCGCGTTCGCCAGCGGCGCCACCGGCGTGCCGGCGCGACCGAGCACCGTGGGACGGGCGATCAGCCGATCGCGCAGGGGAACCCCGTGGCGCTCCTTGACGGCGTAGCGGGCGTGCGCGTTGAGCTCGGCGATCTGGACACCCTGCGGGCAAGACGTGGTGCAAAGCCCGCAGCCCGAGCAGTAGTCGACCGACATCTCCGGCGTGGGCTGCCCCGCAGCGCGGTAGCGCTCGGCCTGCGGTCCGGCGTACTTAGGCCCCGGGAACAGCGGGGTCACGTTGGAGACGGGGCAGACGGTCTCGCAGATCGTGCACTTGACGCAGTGGTCGAGCGTCGTGCGAAGGAGCTCGTGCCCGGGAGCCTCGTCGACGCTCATACGGCCGCCGCTGCTCCTTCATGCTCGAGCACTCGCGCGGCAACCGCGTGCGCGCTGGCCAGCGCGATCCCCTCGCCCGAACCCTCACGCCAGGGTTCGGCGCCGGGGAGCGCGGCGCCGGCCACCAATACGTTCTCGGTCCCCTCGGCGAGGAGCCCCGGGCCAACCGCGATCCCCACCCGTGACAGTGGCTGGGAGGCAAAGTACTCGGGGACGAAACGCGGCTCGCCCGGCGCCGGTACCCCGCGCAGGGGCAGGCCGAACACGGTTTCGGAGACGCGCCAGTCGGCCGAGAGCTCGATCCCTCCTGAGTGCAACCCGCCGGTCGCGAGCACGACCCAGCGTGCCCGATAGACAACCTCGTGGCCGCTGACGCGCAGCCGCACACCACTTACGCGCTCACCTTCGCGAACGCCGCCGATCGCCGTCGCACCGAGTACGAGGTTCCCCCCGCCGCCCGGAGCGCGGCGCGCAGGGCGTCGTATACGCGGATGCCCGAAGCGGAGGGTGGTGGCGTCGGGATCTCGAACACGTGGCGCCCAAGGCGGTGCTGGAGGTCCGCCCACGCGCCGTGCGGGTCGCGTAGGCCCACCGCAGCCGGCAGGGCGACGCGTTCGCCGCTGCGCAACCGGGGCGTCAGTTCCGCGGCGAAGGAGGCACGAAAGGAGCTTTGGTCGAGGCGCCGCGCGAGCCCAACCGCGTTGGCCTCGGGGCGCCCCAGGTCGACGGGGAGTTCGACCGCGCGCGCGCTCACCCCAGCGCGCGCCAGGTTGGCCGCGCACAGGGAGGCCTGGAAGTCGCGCAGAGGTGGGATCCCGACAACGCACACCGGCCCGTCACCGCCCACCTCCCCCGCCGCATAGGTCTCGGGCACGAGCGCGGAGGGGCGGATCGCCCCCAGCGCGGTCGGCAGCAGCAGGTTGCGCTCAAGGCCGCCCGTGTAGCGGTAGCCGGGGTGCGGTCCGCGCTCGATGCATCCCCGAAACCACTCGACTCCGGCGGCCAGAGACTCCGAGCCCGTCAGCGCGTAGGGATGGTCGGGGCGCGAGGCGACGAAGTCCCGCAGCGCCTCGCCGGGCTCGTGCACGAGCTCAGGGACGTGTCCGAGCACATCGATGGTTCCCGGCGCTAGGTGGGTCGAACCGACCCCCTTGGCGATGACGCAGACGGAAGCGCCGCGCTGCGCGAGCTGCGCACCGGCCGCCAGCCCAGCGACGCCCGCGCCGATCACCGCCACATCGTAGGGGCGCTCGAAGCTCACGACCGCGTCGCCGTCGCCGGCGCTTCGCTCGCGAACTCGCCCCGCTCGGTGTCCGGCAGGTGCGCGATGTCGAGCACCCCCTGGAAGATCCACTCGTCGAGGCGCGCCTCGCGCAGCTGGTCGCCGTACAGGATTGGCCAGCTGCCCTTCCAACGCTCCAGCAAGAACTCGCGCAGCGCGGCGTTCGCGCGCGCTGCATCGATGCCGTCGAGTCCGTGCACGATCCCGGTCGCGCGGTACATGCAGAACCCCCCCTGGCAGGGGCCCATGCCAAGCCGCAGCGCCCGGCGCAGGTCGTCCAGGCTCGCGCTCTCGCGTCGGCGCACAGCCTCCTCGAGCGCGGAGCGTGGGACCAGCTCGCACTCGCACACGAGCTGGTCTTTGAGCAGCGTGTCCTCGCGCCTGCCCAGTCGCGCCCCCACGGTGGTGTGCTCGCCGCGCTGCGCTCCCTCCAGCGGCGTAGTCGCGGTCACGCACGGAGCGTCCACGCCGAGTTGGCGGCACGCGCCGTCGACGGTGTCCTGCGCCATCAGCCGGTAGCTGGTCATCTTGCCGCCGGTGATCGTCAAGAACCCGCTCACGCCGTCACGTTCTGAGTGGTCGAGGAGGGTGTGGGCGCGGGTGACGTCGCGGGTCCCGCCGCTGCCCAGCTTGCGATCCTCGAACAGCGGCCTCACCCCGGTCCATACGCGCAGCGCGCGGGCCTGCTTGAACGCCGGCACGAGCCTCGCGCCCTCCTCGAGCATCGCGTCGACCTCTTCCTGGCGCACCGTGTGGTCGTCTGGGTCGTCGGTGTGGACGTCCGTGGTGCCGATCACACTGACGGTCCGCACTGGCACGAGGATGTCGCCGTCGGCGGGGATCTTGCAGCGGTTGACCACCCTGTTCACGAGGCGGTGGTTCATCGCGATCATGATCCCCCGGCCCGGCTGCACGTGGACGCCCTCGATGCCGGCGAGCTCCGCCACCTGTCCGGCCCACGCGCCCGCCGCGCTGACGGTCACGCGCGCCTCGATGTCGAGCTCGTCCCCCGTGCGCTCATCGCGCAGGCGCGCGCCTGTCACCTCGTCGGCGGCGCGATGGATTGCGATCACCCGATGGTATGGGAGGATGCGAGCTCCTCGCTGTTGTGCTCCGCGCGCCAGCGCCCAGACCAGCTGCCACACGTCGACGCTCGCGTCCGGCACCCGGAAGACCCGAGAGATGCCTGGGTGCAGCAGCGGCTCCTCACGCAGCGCCTGCGCCGGCTCGATCTCCTCGCACGGGACCCCGGTCGCGCGGCAGCCTTGGAGGAATCGATCGGCGTAGGCCGGGTCGTCGAACGGCGTGGTCACGAACAGCCCACCGGTGTCCTCGATCGTGTCGGCGGCGATCCGCCGCACGATCCCGTTCTCGCGTGCGCACTCCTCCGCCGCGGAGGGATCCTTGACCGCGTAGCGGCCTCCCGAGTGGACGAGGCCGTGGAACCTGCCACTCGTCCCCGAGGCGAGGTCACCGCGGTCGGCGAGCACCACGTCCACGCCGCGCAGGGTCGCGTCCCAGGCAACCCCAGCCCCGGTGACCCCACCCCCGACGACCAGAAGATCCGTCACCAGCCTGTCCATTTCGAAACGAGCTTACTCCCGGTGTGCTCCCCAGCTTGGGCGAATCGGTCCTCGAATCCTCACTCGGCCCAGTCGAATGTCCGCTGCACCGCCTTCTTCCAGAAGTGGAAGGCCCGGTCGCGGTCCTGGTCGCTCATGCTGGGCTCCCAGCGCTTGTCCTCGACCCAGTTCTCCCGCAGCTCGTCTTCGTTGTTCCAAAAGCCGCTCGCCAGCCCGGCCGCGTACGCCGCCCCAAGCGCGGTCGTCTCGGCCACCTGTGGCCGGATCACCGGGACGCCGAGAATGTCGGCCTGGAACTGCATCAGCGTTTCGTTGACGACCATGCCGCCGTCGACCTTCAGCGACTCGAGCTCGACCCCCGAGTCCGCGTTCATCGCGTCCGCCACCTCACGGCTTTGGAACGCGGTCGCCTCGAGCGTCGCGCGCGCGATGTGACCGTTGTTGACATAGCGGGTCAGGCCCGCGAACACGCCGCGGGCGTCGCTGCGCCAGTACGGAGCGAACAGGCCCGAGAACGCCGGCACGATGTAGCAGCCGCCGTTGTCCTGCACCGTCTTCGCGAGATCCTCGACCTCCGGGGCGGTCCGGATCATCTTGAGGTTGTCCCGCAGCCACTGCACGAGCGCACCGGTGATCGCGATCGACCCCTCGAGGCAGTAGACGGGCGCTGCGTCGCCGATCTTGTAGCCGACGGTGGTTATCAGCCCGTTCTTTGATTGGACCGCCTCGGTGCCCGTGTTCAGGAGCAGGAAGTTCCCGGTCCCGTAGGTGTTCTTGGCCTCGCCGACCGAGAACGCGGTCTGGCCGAACGTGGCGGCCTGCTGATCGCCGAGATCGCCCGCGACGGGAATTCCCGCAAGCGCGCCGATCTTGACGTCGCCATAGACCGCACTGGATGGACGGATCTCGGGCAACATCGAGCGCGGCACCCCGATCGTTTCGAGCAGGTCATCGTCCCAGTCGAGGGTCTGAAGATTCATCAGCAGGGTACGGCTCGCGTTCGACGGGTCCGTGATGTGCAGGCCACCGTCGGTCCCCCCCGTGAGGTTCCAGATGCACCACGTGTCGATGTTGCCGAAGTACAGCTCCCCGGCGTCGGCTCTCTCGCGCGCGCCGTCGACGTTCTCCAAGATCCATCGCACCTTTGGCCCCGAGAAGTAGGTCGCGATCGGCAGTCCGGTCTTGAGCCGGAAGCGGTCCTGACCGCCCTCGCGCTCGAGCTCGGCACAGATCTTGTCGGTGCGCGTGTCCTGCCAGACGATCGCGTTGTAGACGGGCTCGCCGGTGTTGCGGTCCCAGACCACGGCCGTCTCCCGTTGGTTGGTGACGCCCGCCGCCTGAATCGAACCGGCACCGCCGACGTTCTCGACAGCGCGATCCATCACCTGGCGCGCGCGCTGCCAGATCTCGTTTGCATCGTGCTCCACCCAACCCGGCTGGGGGTAGATCTGCTCGTGCTCGAGCTGCTCGACCGCCGCGACCTCCCCCCGTGGTTGAAGATCATGCAACGGGTGCTCGTAGTCCCCTGATCGAGTGCTGCCACGTAGTCGGCCATCGCCTCTCCTTCCCTCGTCTCAATCCGCGAGCGCTTGCGCCGCGGTCTGGTGTAGGTAGTAGGTGGAGGTCGCGCCGGGGTCCTGGTGATCCCGGCTGCGCTCCCCCAAATAGCTGGCACGGCCCTTGCGGGCCACGAGCGGGATCGTGTCCTTCATCCCTCGCTCCGCGGCCGCGACCGCGTCGCGCAGCGCACTATCGAAGTCCGAGGCGCCCGCGAGCGCCTCGACCGCGGGCACCAGCGCGTCGACCATCGTCTTATCGCCGAGCTGCGCCTTCCCGCGGGCCTGCACGCCCTCCAAGCCCTTATGCCACGCCGCCGCGTACTCGCTCAGACCGATCTCTCCCCCTCCCGCGAGCGCGGTCGCCATCTGCAAGAAGAGAGTTCCGTACAACGGCCCCGCCGCGCCGCCGACGTTCGACACCAGCGCCATCGCAACGGTCTTCAGTACGCCGGAGGCGTCCGCGTCTTCGGAGGCGTTGACCTTTTCAACCGCCACCCGCATGCCCCTGGCCATGTTCGTGCCGTGATCGCCGTCGCCGATCGCCGCGTCGAGGCGGGACAGCTCGTCGCGATGCTCCTCCATCGCGGCGGCGAAAAGGCGCATCCAGTCGCTCACCGTGTCGCGATCGATTGCCAATCATGCTCCCCAGCGCAACCCGGGCGTGTTGACCGGCGCGTCCCAGTACCGCACCATCTCGTCGTCGAGGCGCAGCAGCGTGATCGAGCACCCTTGCATCTCGAGCGACGTGATGTAGTTGCCGATCAGGTTGCGCTCGATCTGCAGGCCGCGCTCCTCGAGCAGCCTCGCGACCTCTCCGTACATCACGTAGAGCTCGATCAACGGCGTACCACCCATGCCGTTGACAAATGCGAGCACCCGGTCTCCGGAGGAGAACGGCAGGTCCTCGACGATCGGCGTAACCAGCCGCTCCGCGATCTGCGCGGCAGGGGCGATCTTCTCGCGAAATCTCCCCGGCTCGCCGTGGATCCCGATCCCGATCTCGACCTCGTCCTCGGCCAGCTCGAAGCTCGGCTGCCCCGACGCCGGTGTGATGCAAGGGGCGAGCGCCATGCCCATGGAGCGGCCGCCCGAGTTCACCCGCTCCGCGAGCCCGGCGACCTCATCCAGCGAGCGATCGTCTTCGGCGGCGGCGCCGCAGATCTTCTCGAGCAGGACGGTGATGCCGACGCCGCGACGGCCCGCGGTGTAGAGCGAGTCCTCGACGGCGACGTCGTCATTGGTGACCACCGCGCGCACCGCGACGTCTTCGCTGCGGGCCAGATCGGCGGCCATCTCGAAGTTCATCACGTCGCCCGTGTAGTTCTTGACGATGTGCAGCACCCCGGCGCCGCCGTCGACTGCCTTGGTGGCGGCCTGCATCTGGTCGGGCGTTGGCGAGGTAAAGATCTCGCCCGGGCAGGCCGCGTCGAGCATGCCGGGCCCAACGAACCCTCCATGCATCGGCTCATGGCCTGAACCGCCGCCCGAGACGAGCCCCACCTTGCCCTGCACGGGCGCGTCCCTACGCACGATGTAGCGAGGCTCGTAGGACACCCTGAGCCGATCTCCGTGCGCTAGCTCCATCCCGCGCAGCGCGTCCCGCACCACGTCGTCAGGTGCGTTGATGAGCTTTTTCATGGGCTCTCCCTCCAGCGTCGGCGTTCCAGCCAAGGCATGACGAGCCAACGAGGCGCTTGCGTTCTCTCGCAAGGGTCGTGAAGCTTCTTTCTCATCCCTCGTGCCGGTCGCGACAATAGCGGAAAATGTTCGACAAATGCCAAACGCTGTTCGACTGAGCCGGGTGGGGAAGCTGGACCCGCGACGGTGAGGCGATGCCTGGGCAGATTCAGTCGATCGAGCGGGCCGCGGCGATCCTGCGGCTGCTCTCGGGCCGCTCACGCAGGCTCGGCGTGGGCGAACTCGCGGGCGAGCTGGACCTTCCCAAGGGGACCGTCCACGGCATCCTGCGCACCCTTCACAGTGTCGGGTTCGTCGAGCAGGATCATGAGACTGGCAAGTACCAGCTCGGCGCTGCGCTGCTCCATATGGGGTCGAGCTACCTCGATGGCAACGAGCTTCGCAGCCGCGCGCTCAACTGGGCCGATGCGCTGGCCACCCAGAGTGGCGAAAGCGTGCGGATCGGCACCCTGCACGAGAACCTCGTACTGGTCGTCCACCACGTCTTTCGGCCCGGACGACAGCCTCCAAGCGCTCGACGTCGGCAGCCTGATTCCACCTCACGCGACCGCGCTGGGCAAGGCGTTGCTGGCTCACCACCGCTACCTCGCCACCGACCTCGCCGAGCGGGACCTCGCGTCCTATACGACCGGGACGATCACCGACGGCTACAGGCTTGGTGAGGAGCTCGAGCAGATTTCGCGGCGCGGCTGGGCCAGTGAGATCGAGGAGCTGTATTTGGGCCTGGCCTCAATCGCCGCTCCGATCGAAGACCGCAGGCGCGTGGTCGTGGGAGCGATCGGCATCTCGGGCGCCATAGAGCGGATCTGCGACGGCCGCTCGCCGCGGGCCGAGCTGGTCGGCTACGTGATGGAGTCGGCGCGCGCGATCTCCCGCGAGCTCGGCGGCATGCCGTGGTAGCGACCGCGCCCGCAGATCGGGTGCAGGGGCATCGCGAGACCAACCCCCATACGACCGCCAAGGCCTCGTAGGCTTACGCTCGTCGTGGCGCCCCGCTACGTAGCCTCGGTCGACCAGGGCACTGCCTCATCGCGGTGCCTCGTGTTCGATCACCACGCGCGCATCGTCTCGGTTGCGCAGAAGGAGCATCGGCACTACTTCCCCAGGCCGGGATGGGTGGAGCACGACCCACAGGAGATCTGGCGCAACGTGCTGACCGTGGTCGCACAGGCGCTCGAGAAAGCGAATCTCTCCCCGAGCGAGCTGGGGGCGGTGGGAATCGCGAATCAGCGCGAGACCACCGTGCTGTGGGACCGGGACGCCGGGACGCCAGTGCATAACGCGATCAACTGGGAGGACACCCGCACCGACGGTCTCTGTCGCGAGCTTGCCCACAGCTTTGGTCAGGACCGCTTTCGCGAGAAGACCGGCCTGCCGGCCGCCACCTATTTCTCGGGACCGAAAGTGCGGTGGCTGCTCGACCACATCCCCGGTCTGCGAGAGCGTGCCGAGGCCGGAGAGGTGCTGTTCGGAACGATGGACTCGTGGCTTTTGTGGAATCTGTGCGGGCGCCACGTGACGGACGTGACCAACGCGAGCCGCACCCTGTTGATGAACCTCCACACGCTCGACTGGGACGCCGAGCTACTCGACGCGATGGGGATCCCGCGCGCGATGCTGCCGGAGATCCGGCCTTCGTCGGAGATCTTCGGAGAAGCCGGCACGGCGCTCGCGGGCGTCCCGGTGGCCTCGGTGCTGGGCGACCAGCACGCCGCGCTCGTCGGGCAGGCCTGCTTTGCGCCCGGCGATGCGAAGTGCACCTACGGCACGGGTAGCTTCCTGCTCTTGAACACCGGCCACGAGCCGGTCCGGTCGCACACCGGACTGCTCACGACGCTCGGCTACCAGCTCTCCGACGAGCGGCCGACCTACGCCCTGGAAGGGTCGATCGCCGTAACCGGGGCGCTCGTGCAGTGGTTTCGCGACAACGTGGGGTTGATCGGGAGTGCCCCTGAGATCGAGACACTGGCGCTGACGGTCGAGGACAACGGCGGCTGCTATTTCGTCCCCGCCTTCTCGGGCCTGTTCGCGCCCCACTGGCGCAGCGACGCCCGCGGGGTGATCACCGGCCTGACCGGCTACATCAACAAGGGCCATCTCGCCCGGGCGGTGCTCGAAGCGACCGCCTGGCAGACGCTCGAAGTGGTCGAGGCGATGAACGCCGACTACGGGAAGGAGCTCGCCCAGCTCCGCGTCGACGGAGGCATGACGGCGAACAACCTGTTGATGCAGTTCGCCGCCGACGTGCTTCAGGTTCCCGTGATCCGCCCGATCGTGGCCGAGACCGTCTCGCTGGGAGCGGCCTACGCCGCGGGGCTGGCTGTCGGGTTCTGGCCCGACGCCGACAGCGTCAAACGCAACTGGCACAGGGCCGCGCAGTGGCTTCCGGGGATGGACGCCGGCCGGCGGGATAGGGGCTATCGCAAGTGGAAGAAGGCCGTCGCCCGGACCATGGACTGGGTCGACGACGACGACGTCTGACGCTCAGTGATGCGCCAGGGTCCGCGCGGGCTCGCCGGACTTGCGCGGTTCGCCGGCGGGGATGGGAGCTTCACCATTGCTCGGCGGAGCGTCGATCAATGCTTCACCGCCGCTCGGCGGAGCGTCGCTGGCGGGTCCGGGCCGCGATCCGTTTGCGCCGGTCTCGAAGAACCGCTGCACGGTGTCGATCACCGCCGTCGCATCCTCGCGCGGGACTATGGGGTCGCCGAACGCGAGGCTCACCGGGTGCCGCTGCCGCATGACACGGCCCTTCCGGTGCCTGCGGCGTGGCCAGAAGCGGCCGGGGGGCATGGCGTCACGCGTCCCGGTCACGCGGATCGGCACGATCTGAAGCCCGTGACGCTTGGCCAGGACCGCGGCGCCGCGCCGCGCCCGCCCCGGTGACCCGCTGCGAGAGCGCGTGCCCTCCGGGTAGAGCAGCAGGCTCCAGCCGTCGTCGAGCAGCCGGTCGACGTGCGCGCAGGCCTGTTGCTCGAGCCCGCCTCCGCTTCGGTCCATGGGCACGGTGTTGAACAACAACGAGACGAGCGTCCCCGCGGGCCGCTTGCTGTAGAAGTAGTCGGCGGCCGCTGCCACCACCGTGCGCTTGCGAAATCGCCGCGGGAGGGCGGCGAGTATCACGGGCGTGTCGAGGTGGCTGGTGTGGTTGGCCGCGAATATCACCGGGCCGCGAACGCGGCCGAGCTTTGTGGCGCCGCTCGCCTTGCGGTGCAGGTAGAAGAGCATGATCGGCGTCAGCACCAGCCACAGCACCGACTCGCGCACCACCCACGCGGGCAGAGAGCGTACCCACGGAATGTCGAGTTCGGCGGCGGAGGCGCGAAGCTGCCGCCCCCTCTGTTCCAGCCGTTCCCTTTTTGACTTGGGCCGCGATCTGCGAAGCACTGTGATGGGAACCCCTCCCTGTGACGTTAGTTACAGGGAGGATTGCCCAGCAGGGCTCGCACCGAAAACGAGTGTGGCGAATTCGGCGAAAAAAAGCCCCGGCGGGTGCCCGCGGTGGGCGGCGCTGGGAGGCGCCGCCCACCCGGACACTTATGCCTTTAGAGGTCCTCGGCAGGCGGTGGCGGAACGGCCCCGCGTCCCGCTTCGGTGCCGGGCACTGGCTCTTCGTGTGGGGCCAGACCTCCTTCTCCCTCCGCAGGCGCTAAGCGCGCCTTGAGGAAGTCCTGGATGCCGAAGTTGTAGAAGAACGCCGCGATGGCGCCGCCGAGTAGAGGCCCGATGATCGGTATCCAGAAGTAGGTGTTGATGTTTCCGTAGTCGCCCGGGAACGCGATCTTGCCCCAGCCGGCTGCCCACGCGAACAGCCGCGGACCGAGGTCACGCGCCGGGTTGATCGCGTAGCCGGCGTTGGCGCCGAACGAGATGCCGATCGCCATCACGACGAAGCCGACGACCAACGGTCCCAGGTTGCCGCGGACCGGAAGGTTGAAGTCATCGGTGAGCGCGAAAATGAACAGGCAGAGGAAGAACGTCCCCACGACCTGATCGACGAACGGGCCAATCCACGTGTGGAAGTAGGCGGCGGGGAAGGTGGCGAAGGTGCTGTAGGTCGCCACCGACGCTGCTGTGCCCTTGACGATGTGGTGCGTGGTGTCGTAGTTGTTGATCGCGGCGTTGTAAACCGCCCAGACGAGTGCGGCCCCCACGAATGCGCCCGCCACCTGGGAGATCCAGTAGCCGGGAACCTTCCGCCATGGGAGAAGGCCGCGCATCGCCTGTCCGAGTGAGACCGCAGGGTTGATGTGCGCGCCCGAAATGCCGCCGGCCGTGTACACGGCGAACGTCACCGCGAGGAACCATCCCCAGGTGATCAGAAGCCAGTCACCGGACGACTGGAGCGGACCGGCCGAGCTGCGGCCCGACCCGACGAGGGCCCAGAGCATCGCGACCACCCCGTCACCGAAGCAGATCAAGATGAATGTTCCGAAGAACTCCGCCCAGTACTCACCGCCGGTGCTCCTGCGGAAGCGGACCGGCAGCGGTGGAGGCCGGAGCTCTCGTGGTGCGCTTACAGCTGCCACATACCCTCCTCGCTACTTGTTGATTGAACGCGACTCGCCGCTGGACGCGCGCTCGGCACTGGCGTAGCTCGAAGAGTCACGCCGGTCTGTGCGGGTTTCGCTGTGCTCGCCACGACTCCACCCTCGAAGCGCTCACGCCGGCAGCGTGAGGTCGGTGTGCTGCCAACAGGCCGTCGAGATTACCAGCCTTGGTTCGACTAATGTCAACAGCGTTTGGAAGAGCGCTACTCGTGGAGCTTGAACGGCACCACCGCGACGATCACGTCCGTGCGCGCCCTGAGCACGGTCTCCAGCACGCGGCCCCGCTGGTTGTGAAGGATCTCGTGGCGGTACTTCGCAGGAACAATCTCGGGGATCAGCACGGTGATCGAGGGGTCCTTGTCCTCGACCGATTCGATGTAGCGCACGACCGTCCGGGCCAAGGAGCGGTGGGGGTCGAGCAGGACCTCGATCGACACGCCCGGTTGCCAGTCGTCCCAGGCCCGCTTGATCCGCGCGCACTCCTCCTCGTCGCCGGCCACCGCCACCGCCACCACTATTTCCCCCAACGAGAGCGCCGCACTGATCGCCTTCTCGGTCGCCAGGCTCACGGTCGAGGTGGCCACGATCACGACGCTCTGCCGCCTGCGCGGTGTTGGTGGCGTCTTGCCGAGCCTGAGCTCCGAGGCGGCCTCGGCGTAGTAGTTCTCGATCCGCGAGAACAGGAGGATCAACAGTGGGATCGTCAAGACGACGACCCAGGCGCCCTCGAGAAACTTCGAGATCAGGAAGACGAATACTGCGATCGCGGTGATCGCCGCGCCGGTGCCGTTGAGCGCGGCGCGAATTTGCCAGCTGCGAGGCCGGTCGCGCAGCCAGCGTCGGGCCAGGCCAACCTGGCTGATGGTGAAGCCGACGAACACGCCGATCGTGAACAACGGGATCAGGCGCTCCGTCTTCGCGTCCACCGCGAGCAGGAGCAGCGCGGCCGCCAGCGCCAGGGCCCAGATTCCGTACCGGTACACCGGCCTCTCGGCGCGTAGGTTGAAGAGGTGTGGCAGGCGGTTGTCCCGGGCGAGCAGGTGCATCAGCACGGGCAGCCCGCCGAAGCTCGTGTTGGCGGCAAGGCCGAGGACAAGCGCAACGGAGATGCTCGAGACGTAGAAGGCCCATCCCTTCCCGAAGGAAGCGGCGGTCAGCTGGGCGAGGACGGTCACTCCCCCGCGCGGCACGATGTGGTGAGCGTGGATCAAAAGCGATAGCCCCACGAGCATCACGCCCAGGAGCGCCCCGAGCACTATCTCCGTGCGCTGCGCCGTCCGTGGCGAGCGAAACGCCGGCGTGCCGTTGGCGATGGCCTCCACGCCCGTGACCGCCGAGCACCCCGAGGCAAACGCCTTGAGGATCAACACGACGCCGAGCGCCGTCGTGGCCCGCAGTGGTCCGAGGCTCGTCCCGATGCGGGCAACCGGCTGGGAGTGAAACGGTCCCAGCGCGATCACGGCGAGGGTGCTCACGATGAACACGGCCGCGGGCAGCAACAGCAGGCGTGCCGACTCCGCGATTCCGAACATGTTCACGACGGTCAGGATCGCCAGCCCGACCAACGCAACCACGAGGAGATGGTGGGCGAGGGCCGGGAAGGCGCTGCCGAGGCTCGCCGCGCCGGCGGCGAGGCTCACCGCCACGGTCAGGACATAGTCCACCACGAGCGAGGCCGCCGCGAGCAGCGCGAAGGGGCGGCCGAGCTCCGCCTTCCCCACCGCGTAGGAGCCGCCACCGTCGGGATAGGCCGCGATCACCTGGGTGTACGAGACCGTCAGCAGCGCGAGCATGCCGACGATCACGAGCGTCAGCGGGACTACGTAGGTGAGCCCGGCGGCGCCCGCGGTCACCAGCACGAGCAGCATCGCCTCCGGGCCGTAGGCGACGCTCGAGAGCGCATCGAGGCTCAGCGCCGCGAGCCCCCCGAGGACGCCGAGCTCGTGGCCTTTCTCGGAGTGCTTCCCGCGGCGTGGTCCCGGAGGCGTCCCCCCTCGGCCACGCACAAATGTGAGTGGCCTCGCGGGGACGTCCTTCGAGACGGACATAGCCTCCGGTAAGGCTATGCGCTGGTTAGCGCTATGTCAGCCCATTGGCGGCAAGGAACTTGTGCGCGACGCTCGCCGGTGACTCCTTGTCGATCTCGGTCGCGAAGTTCATCTTGCGGATCGCGGGCAGCGTCAGCAGCGAGCTGACCTTGTTGAGCGTCTGCGCGAAGGCCGGACCCTCCTTGTTGAGCACGCTCGCCTTGACGATCGGGGCAACGTTCTGGAAACCGAAGATGTTCTTGGGGTCCGTGAGCGTCGTGTACTTGCCGGTCGTCAGCTGGGGATCGGTGGTGAACACGTCGGCGACGTGCACCTGGCCCGAGTCGAGCGCCTTATAGGTCAACCCGATCGCGAGCGGCTTGAATGTCGGATTCACGCCGTAGGCCTGCTTGAGCCCGATGAGGCCCTCGTAACGCGTGGCGAACTCCGGCGCGCCGCCGAGCGTGAGCGAGTGACCGAACTGCTTGAGGTCGGAGATCGTCGTCAGGTGGTGCTTGGTGGCGAAGGACTTCAGCGTCCCCATCGCGTCCGTGTCGTAGAACGGGGTCGGGTTGAGCAGGTCAAAGCCGTGTTTGTTGAGGTACGCCTTCGCCTCGCCGTAGGTCTGAGACGCGCTGTGCGGCGGCTTCGGGTTGCCGGCTAGGACCGAGACGATCACCCCGGTGTACTCGGGATACATCTGGATCTGGCCCGAGGTCATCGCCTTCCAGACGATCTCTGAGGATCCGATGTTGCCCTTCAGCGTCACGTGATAGCCCTTGGCCTCAAGGGCCTGCTGGTAAAGCGAGCCGAGGACGTACTCCTCCGGGAAGTTCTTGTCTCCCATCACGATCGGTGGCTTGTCCGCCCCCGGACCGTGCTGGCCGGTCGTCTTTACAGCGTGCGTTGTGCTGCTCGATGAGGAGCTGCCGCACGCCGCGGCGACGACCGCGAGCAACGCGGCGGCAACCGCGAATAGAAGTTTCCTTGTCATCTTGCCTCCTACCTCAGTGTCGTTTTTCTTCATACGGTCTCCGCCAGCGGCGGGCCCACTGCCTCCTGTGCCCCGGCGTGGCGCTCAAGGGTCACGCCCCGCGGTGTCAAGGCGCGCTGGATTCCCGCCAGCAGAAGGTCGGTCCCCAGAGCCAGCGCAGCGATGCACATCGCCGCCCCCAGCACTCCTGAGAGGTGGTAGCTCGCCTCGTTGTTGATGATGTCCCCAAGGCTGCCGCTGTACCCCGTGAGTGCGGCGATCGTCGTTGTGGAGACGACGAACAGAGCGCTCGTGCGGATGCCGGCAAAGATCAGCGGCACCCCGAGGGGGACCTCCACCTTGCGCAGGATCTGCCAGCCGCTCAGACCCATGCCGCGAGCGGCGTCGACCACGTCGCGGTCGACGCCGTCGATGGCCACGTACGCGTTGGTGATCACGGGCGGGACCGCGAGCACGATCAGGGCGAGCTCGACGTTGCGCAGACCCAGGCCGAGGAAAGCGACTCCGATCGCGAGCACCGCCAAGCTCGGCAGCGCCCGCCAGATGTTGCCGACGTTGATCGCCAGGAAGGATCCGCGGTGTATGTGCCCCAACCACAGGCCGATCGGCAGCGCGATTAACAGCGCGATACCCACCCCGATCCACGCGATCTTGACCGTCCCGAGCGTGAGGTAGACGAGCGTGGGCAGGTGCGGTTCGCCTGGAACCTGACCATTGCGGCCGATGAAGTCGAGGGCCTGCGAGAAGCTGTTCATACCCGTACCCTGGCCCACGGGGTCAGGACGCGTTGGAGCAGGACGAGCAGGCCGTCGGCCAGCAGGGCGAGCGCGATCGCCATGCCACCGGCCACGATCAGCTCGGTCTTGAAGACCTCGTTCGAGATCGCCTGCAGGATCGGCGCGCCGAGACCCTGGTCGTCGATCAGCGCGGCGACCGTCGCCAGTGAGATCACCGTGACGGTCGCTATGCGCACGCCGGCGATGATCGCCGGCAGGGCGAGCGGCAGGTCCACCCTCAGCAGAGAACGCATCGGCCCCATACCCATGCCCGCCGCCGCGTCGCGCACCTCCGCGGGCACTTCGCGCAGACCCGTCAGCGTGTTGCGGAACATGATCAGAAGGGTGTAGGAGACGAGTGCGACCTCGGCCGTGGTCCGGCTGAGACCGAGGCCCGGAACTCCTACCAGTAGCTCGAACAACGCCAGCGAGGGGATCGTGTAGAGGATCGAGGTGATGATCACCACAGGTCGCTCTACCCAGCCGCGGCGATATGCGATCAGCGCGAGCGTGGTCGAGATGACGAAGCCGATCACGACCGCGATCACCGTCAGCACGACGTGCTGGCGCAGGGCGGGCCACAGCACGCTGCTCCAGTTCTGCGAGACCCAGTTGGCACAGAACAGTCTGTTTGCCCGTTCGCAGGCGTAGGCCCCTCCGCCGCCAAAGTTCGGAATCACAGGCCCGGAGGCGAAGAGAATCACCGGGTCGCCCCCTCCCGGCTCGTGTTTGAGCTAAGCGCGCCGTCCTTGAGGACGCCACCGAGCAGCTCCAATGTCACGGCACCGACGGTCGCGTCCCCGTCGACGACCGCCAGCGGGGCTCCGCCGGCGTCGAGTACCAGCGAGAGCGCATCCCGCACCGTGGTCGTGACGGGCACGCGCCTGTCGCCCACGTCAAGCCCGTCGGCGTCGGGCAGCCTCAACCCGGCGAGCGTCGAGAGGCCCAGCCGCTTGAGCGCGCGGTCGGTGCCGACGAATTCGGCCACGAAGTCATCTGCGGGCTGGGTCAGGATCTCCGCCGGAGTGTCGTACTGGGCGAGCGTCCCGCCCTCGCGCAGGATCGCGATCCGGTCCCCGAGCTTGATCGCCTCGTCGATGTCGTGCGTGACGAACACGACGGTCTTGCGCAGACGTTGCTGCAGACGCAGAAACTCGTCCTGGAGCCGGTTGCGGTTGATGGGGTCGATCGCTCCGAATGGCTCGTCCATGAGCAGGAGGGGCGGGTCGCCCGCCAGCGCCCGGGCAACGCCGACGCGCTGGCGCTGACCGCCCGAGAGTTGTGCGGGATAGCGCTTGCCGATCTCGGGCTGCAGACCGATCAGCTCCAGCAGTTCTCCGACACGGGCCGTGATCCGGGCGCGGTCCCACCCCAGCAACCGCGGCACCGTGGCGATGTTTTCGTTGACGTTGAGGTGGGGAAACAGCCCGATCTGCTGGATCACGTAGCCGATCTCGCGGCGAAGCTTCACGGGATCGCGCCGCAGAACGCTCCGGTCGCCGATCAGGATGTCCCCGCCGGAGAGCGGGATCATTCGGTTGATCAGCCGCATCGCGGTGGTCTTCCCCGACCCGGAGGGGCCTACCAGTACGCACACCTCCCCTGCGTCCACCTTCAGGTTGAGGTGTGAAAGCGCTGGGCGGTCCTGACTTGGGTAGATCTTCGTGACGTCGCGAAGCTCGAGCGTCGCCGCCTGGCGCCCGGTGTCGGGCGGTGCCTGCGGGTAAGCCGACGGCCCCTCATGTTGGGCCAAGCTGTCGTTTGGCAAGAGAAGAGACCGCCCGTTGGGGTCTGTTCAGGCTAGCGGGTGGGGAAGAAGGGACGTAGGCGGAGGTTACGATCGAATCGGTGACGGATGAAGCGCAGGAAACCTGCAGCCGCTCGCGGCGGCGGCTGATACTCGCCATCTGCTGCATGAGCCTGCTGATCGTCGGGCTCGACACGACGATCGTCAACGTCGCGCTGCCCTCGATCCACAGGGAGCTGAGTGCCTCGGTGTCAGGGCTGCAATGGATCGTCGATGCCTACACGCTGGTCCTGGCCAGTTTGCTCATGGCCTCGGGCTCGGCCGCGGACCGCTTCGGCCGCCGTCGGGTGTTTCAGATCGGGTTGGTCGTCTTCTCGCTGGGGTCGCTGCTCTGTGGCCTTGCGCAGAGCCTGCCGATGCTCATCGCCTTCCGCGTCTTACAGGCGATCGGCGGCTCCATGCTCAACCCCGTGGCCTTGTCGATCATCCGCAACGTCTTCGAGGATCCACGCGAGCGGGCCCAGGCAATTGGTATCTGGGGAGCGGTCTTCGGCCTCAGCCTGGCGCTGGGCCCGATACTCGGCGGAGCGCTCGTCGACGGAGTCAGCTGGCGGGCGGTCTTCTTCGTCAACGTGCCGATCGGGGCCGCCGCGATCGTGCTGACGGCGATGTTCGTGCCCGAGTCGCGCGCCTCGCGGCCGCGACGGCTCGATCCCGTGGGACAGGTGCTGGTAATGGTCGCCTTGACAACTCTGACCTACGCGATTATCGAGGGACCGCGTGCCGGTTGGGCCTCGGCCGAGATCGTGGCGCTGTTCGCCGTCGCGCTGATCGCCTTCGCGGCGCTGATCCTCTACGAACTGCACCGACGGGAGCCGCTGATCGAGTTACGCTTCTTCCGCAGCGTGCCATTCTCAGGCGCGAGCGCGCTCGCGCTGCTGGCCTTCGTGGCCGAGGGCGGGTTTTTGTTCCTGAACACGCTTTACCTCCAGGAGGTCCGCCACCTCTCTCCTCTCGACGCTGGGCTCTACCTGCTGCCGTTGGCAGGGATGCAGCTCATCTTCGCCCCGGTTTCGGGAAGGATGGTTGGCCGCATCGGCGCGCGCCCCTCGCTATTGATCGCCGGGGCTGCCGTGGCCGCTGCGGCCGCGATGCTCACCACGCTGACGCCTACCACACCGGAGGGCTATCTGCTCGCCTCTTACTGCGTGTTCGGCATCGGCTTCGGGCTGGTCAACCCGCCCATCACCGACACGGCGGTCTCCGGCATGCCGTCCTCCCAGGCCGGTGTCGCGGCGGCCATCGCCTCGACCAGCCGTCAGGTGGGCGTAACGCTCGGCGTAGCAGTCCTGGGCGCGATCGCCGGAGGCACCCTTTCGGGCAGCCTCGGGCCGAGTTTCGCCTACGCGACTCATCCGGCCTGGGCGGTGATCGCAGGTGTGGGCGTCGCGATGTTCGCGATCGGGGCCCTGACCACCACTCGATGGGCTCGCGCCACCGCGGCTCGCACCGCCGCAGGGGGCGAGCGCAGCCATGGCCTACCGCTCACTCCTCAAGCGGTGGATCGCGCAGGTTCGCGTTGATCCGCTCCGACAGCGCCTGCGACTCTGCACGCAGCGCCTCTTTGATCTCCTCCTCGTGTTCGCGGCGAAGATGCTCGGTTTCGCGTTCGCCGACGACCTCGGTCCACCGCTGACGTTCGCGGTCGGTGTCCAAGTCCGCCTGCCGGCGTAGAGCCTCCGCCCGCTCGGCGACCACAGCCCCCGGCTCGTCTGGAGAGTGCACCTCGCTGTGCTCGACCTCGGTCACGAAGGTGAACTTTCCCGCGCCGCTGGGCATGGGGCGGTGGCGCGTGCGCACGATTGTGATGGCGCCGTCTTCGCCCACGTGTGTCGTGATCTCGTAGCGCGTGTACGGCTCCACCTCCGCGAGCCAGCGGCTCGTGCGTTCGAGCAGCGCGTGCTCCTGGCGGCCCTCGAGCGTCATGGCCGTGAACTCCGCCGCGTGGACCCAGCCCCAGTGCGTGGCGACAAGCACGATGCCCACCAGCAGGGCGGCGATTTCAAACGCCCCGAAGCCGCTCGAGATGATCCCCACGAGCGCCGCAAGGATCAGGGCCGATCCTCCGATCAGCGTCACGCCGGTGAGGGTCGCGCCGACGCCCACGATCCATCGTCGCCGCTGATCGGGCACCATCGGCGCGGGGCGTGCCGGCGTCGCCGGCAGAACCGAATGCTCGGCGAGCAACCGCTCGTCGGCGATCCGGCCAAGGAACTCCTCGGGCTCCGCGCCGGCGACGTCCCGATGTGCGCCGCCTGGCGGCGTTTTCTGCTCGAAGTCGTGCGCCACGTGCCTGAAGGTACTAACGTTCCAGGCATGCCGATCTTTTTCTTCACCGTTCAGCAGCAGGAGCGCGCGATCGTCGAGCGATTCGGCAAGTTCGTGCGGGTGGCCGGCCCAGGTTTGCAGACCAAGTCGCCCTTCGTCGAGCGCGTCGCGGGACGGATGAGCCTTCAGGTCGAGCAGCTCAACGCCGACATCGAGACCAAGACCAAGGACAACGTCTTCGTCCACGTCAACCTCGTCGGTCCAGTACAAGGTCGGCGCCGAGGCCCAACAGGTCCAGGACGCCTTCTACAAGCTCGAGGACCCCGAGGTCCAGATGAAGTCCTACGCCTTCGATGTGGTCCGCTCGCACATCCCGAGCATGAATCTCGACGTGGCGTACGCGGACGCCGACACTATCGCCATGCACATCCAGGACACTCTGCACCGGCAGATGGCGGAGTATGGCTATGAGATCGTCAAGGCGCTGGTGACGAACATCGAGCCCGACCAGCGGGTCAAGGACGCGATGAACAACATCAACGCCGCCCAGCGAAACCAGGTCGCCGCGGGCGCCCAGGGCGACGCGCAGAAGACACTCGCGGTCAAGAAGGCCGAAGGCGAGAAGGAGACCATGCGCCTCCAGGGCGAGGGAGTCGCCGCCGAACGACAGGCCATCGCCGAGGGGCTCAGAGAGTCGCTGGAGATCATCGCCAAGCAGGGTCTCGACCCCCGCGAGGCGATGGCGCTCGTCGCTCTGACCCAGTACACGGACATGATCAGGGCCCTCGGCGAGGGGTCGAACACCAACACGATCCTGCTCCCCCACTCCCCCAGCGGAGTGGGCGACCTGATGGCCCAGATCCGCGACGGAATCCTCGTCGCCGACCTGGCGGGAGAGAGCTCCGCGAGTCGCAGCGGCCACGTCAGCCGCGTGGAATCGCTCCCCCGGCGTCGACGGGAGGCCGGGCCGCGCAGTCGGGCTCAGCCGGGCCGCGCAGTCGGCGAGCTGAGGTTATCCCCTACGCCGCCGGACCCACGGGCTCCCGGGGCTGCTCGCCCTTTCCGCGCACCAGCGGCCCGGCGTAGGCACCGGGCTTGGGCCGCGGCTTGCCTCCCGGGAGGGCGAGTCGCAGGATCGTGCGCTGCACCATCCCGAGCTGCTTGCCCAACGGACCGGAGTTATACGGGAGCCCGTAGCGCACGCAGACCTCGCGCACCTTTGGGGCGATCTCGGCGTAGCGCGTGCTGGGCATGTCCGGGTACAGGTGGTGCTCCACCTGGTAGCCGAGGTTGCCGCTTAGCACGTGGAACAACGGTCCGCCGTCGATGTTCGCCGCGCCGGTGAGCTGGCGCACGTACCAGCCGCCCCGGTTCTCGTTCTCGACCTCCTGCTGGGTGAACGTGTACGTCTGGTCGGGGAAATGCCCGCAGAAGATGATTCCGTACGACCACAGGTTGCGGATGATGTTCGCGACTACGTCCGCCGTCAGCGTGCGGCGGAAGGGCTCGACGAATACGTGCCGCTGCACGAGCGCTGCCACGAGTTCCTTGCGCGAGCGCGAGCGCCTGCGCTGGACGCGACGCGAGACGCGCTTGAGCTGGTGGACGCGGCGGGTGGGCCCGTTTTCGGACCGAGACTTCAGCGCGAGCACCGCCGCCTCAACGCCAACCATTACCAGCCCGCTGATCAGCGGCCAGGCGACGTAGTCCTTCACGATCTGGGCACGGGCCTTCCCGGCAATGCCCTTCAGCTCTTTTCGCACCTGCTTCATATCCTTCTCGCCGGCGCGGATCGCGTCGAAGTCGAGGTCGTGCAGGGCCACGCCCCACTCGAACAGCATCATCAGCGCCACGTTGTAGAAGGGCTGCAGCAGGTAGAACGGATGCCACTTCTGGTGGGGGTCGATGCGCATGATCTCGTAGCCGAGATCACGGTCCTTGCCCAGGATGTTGGTGAAGGTGTGGTGGATGTAGTTGTGCGAGTGCCGCCAGGCCTCCGCGGTGGATGCCGTGTCCCAATCCCAGGCGCGCGAATTGATCACCGGGTCGTTCATCCAATCCCACTGGCCGTGCAGGACGTTGTGCCCGATCTCCATGTTCTCGAGGATCTTGGCGAGCCCCAGCGTCGCGGCTCCGAGCGCCCACGGGATGCGCCAGCGCGACGCGATCAGCTCGGCGCGGGCGATCAGCGCGAGCCGGCGCTGCATGGCGATGATCGAGCGGATATAGCGGGCGTCGCGGTCTCCAAGACTCGCCTTTACCTCCTCGTGGAGTTGATCGAACTCGCGTCCGATCTCCTCGATCTGCTCCGGCGTGAGCCTGTGCAGGGGGTTCTCCGGTGTGTCGATCGCGACGAGGCCATCCGAGCGATGGCCGTTGCCGCTCACGGTCTTCTGCTGGCCGTTGCCGCTTGCAGTCTCCATGGGTTAGATCTCTCCCTACAGGTCGATTTCTACTGGCCCCTCAGGGGCGCTTATGCACGTTCGGATCATCTCGCCTTCCTGGCCGTAGACCTTGCCGTTGCGCAGGTCCCGCACCCGTCCCGAGCACAGCTCGCCCACGCACGTGTGACAGATACCCTCGCGGCAGCCGTAAGGCAGCTCCAAGCCGGCCTCCTCGCCGGCGACAAGGATCGGCATGTGTCCGTCGGACTCCGCCTCGCAGTCCGAGATGAGGAACTTGATCGTGCCCCCTCCGCCCTCCCCCGCCTCGCCCAGCCCGAGCTTGGGCTGGAAACGCTCCATGTGGAGCTTCGCGATATCGCCGTCGCGCTCGAGGTGCTCGCCGAAGGCGTCGAGCATCTCGTTGGGGCCCGAGATGAAGGTCTCCCGCTCCCGCCAGTCCGCACATAGCCGGTCGAGGTCGGACGGGCCGATGCGGCCTTGCTCCCGCGTGATCTGCTCGTGGAGGGTGAAGCCGTCTCTGCGCCGCGCGAGCTCACGCAGTTGCGGACCGAAGATCACATCGTCCGCGTGGCGCGCGGAGTGCAGCAGGACGGTGTCTTTCACCTCGTCGTAGTGGTCGAGGTGGCGGAGCATGCTCATGATCGGCGTGACCCCGCTACCGGCGCTGATGAACAGCAGCTTCGTCGGCGGCGGGTCTGGCAGCACGAAGTCACCCTCGATCTTGCTGAGCGAGACGATCGTGCCCGGCTTCGCCTTCGAGACGAGGTAGGGAGACACCTTGCCGGCGTCAACCCTCTTGGGGGTGATGCTGATCAAGCCGTCCTCGCGGTAGGGATCGGAAGTAAGCGAGTAGGCGCGCCAATGACGCACGCCATTCGATGTCGATTCCGATGCGCACGTACTGGCCCGGCTTGTGCCCGGGCCAGCGGTAGCCAGGCTTTGATCAAGATCGTCGTCGCGGTTTTAGTCTCGTGCTCAACCTGCTGAACCCGTCCCCCGCAATTCGCGCGTCGACCACAGCGGGTTGATCAACTCCAGGTAGTCGTCCGGGAGCAGGGGTGAGCTCAGCGAGGTGAGCGCCTTGAGGACGCGTTCCTGCACCGGATGTACGTTGGGACGTGCACCCTTCTCGGGCATGCGTATGAAACCTATTCCCTGGACGCGGAAGCCGAAAACAAATCCTACAGGGGTGTCAAGTTCGAGGCGGCAGTACCTCGCGCGGCCGAATCCCTATCGTCCGGCGGAACCGATTTCAGGAGTCGGAAATGCGCGTAGCTTGGTATGGACAGTCGTCATTCTTGTTGCAGACAGACGAGACAAGCGTCTTCATCGACCCGTTCGCCGACGTCTCCGGACTGACATCGCGCGGGATCCAGTGGGATTACCCCCCGATCGAAAACGTCGACGCCGATCTCGTGCTGGTGACCCACGAACACGCCGACCACAACGGGATCGAAGCCATAGAGGGGTCGCCCGAGGTGCTGCGCTCCACCGCCGGGCGCCTCCCGTCTGCGGTGGGAGAAGTCATCGCGATCGCCGCCGAGCACGACCCGAGCGCGGGTACCGAGCGCGGGCCCAACACGATCTTCGCGTTTGCGCTCGACGGTCTACGCGTGGCCCACTTCGGCGATTTCGGTCAGGGCGCGCTGAGACAAGAGCAGGCGGCCGCGCTCGGCGCGGTCGAATTGCTGTTCATTCCCGTGGGCGGCGGCCCGACGATCGGCCCCGCGCAGGCCGCGGAGATCGTTGACCGGCTCTCGCCCCGGTGGGTCGTCCCGATGCACTATCGGACGCCGAGGATCAGCTTCCTCGAGCCCGTCGAACCCTTCCTGGAGCGAGTGCCCGCGTCCGTCCGCGTGGGGAACTCGTCGTTTGAGACGAACGACTTGCAGACCGCCGACCATCCGGTGGCGATCGTACCGGCGGCGCCGTAAGCGGCTAAAAGCGTTGCCGCCTACGGGCTCCGCTCGCGCCGATCGAGCACGCCGCAGACCGCGAGGTCGTAGTCGATGCGGTCCCCCGCTGAAAGTGGAGTGCATGTAGTGGGGCCGATCCTCAGCCCGGCCGAACGGTGCTGGCGCTCGAGTGGGTGTCCGCGGACCAGCGGAGCCCGCGGGGTGTTCGGAATCTCGCGTCCGTCGGGCCGGCGAAAGCGCACGCCGCGAGGGCCCGCTCGCTCGACCGCATACCCGCCCTCGTGGACGAGCCGATGGTGGTGGGAACAAAGCTCGATCAGGTTGTCAAGTTGGGTGAGGCCGCCGTTCGCCCAGTGGTGGATGTGATGGGCGTGGAGGAAGCGCGTGTGGGTGCACCCGGGGAAACGGCACCCCTGGTCCCGGGCTCTGAGCGCGCGCCGGATCGAGGGCGGCACCGTGCGTGTCCTCCGGCCTACGGAGAGGGGCTTGCCCGCTCGCTCGATCATCGCCACTACCGATGCGTCGCACCCCAGCCGGCGCACGGTTTCTGGCGCGAGCGCCAGCGGCTCGGCGGACGTGCCGGGCGCTCTGAGTTCCGAGCGGTCTTCGATTACGTCGGCGCGCAATGTGGCCTGGTCTACATGGATGACGAGCTCGCAAGGGTCTCCACCCGACCGCTTAGCACCGTCGGCGGCGAGGGCTGCGCAGGCGAGCGCGACCAGCGCATCGGCTCGCCGCTGAGGCGCGGTCGCGCTCGCGGGCGCTTCCGCGGAAGCGTCTTCTGGTGCTGGCCCATCCAAAGGCACCTCAGCGGTTGCCTCCAGCGCCGATAGCAGCAGGGCGCCCTCATCGGCCGGCAGCCTCCCTTCGATCCGCACCGATCCGTCTTGTTCAAAGAGCAGGGTTAGAGATCGATCCTCGTATGCCTGCCGGGCCTGCTCCTCCGTCGCTCTGATCGCCCTCACACACCCGCGCACGACCTTGTCGAGCTGCGCCCCGGTGGCATGACGGGCGAGCTCAACCAGCTGGGCCTCGATCTCAGCGGTGGCGATGCGGGTGATCGCTCTGACCTTGCAATACGAGAGCTCGCCGCGCGCGAACGACTCGCGCACCAGCGGCAGCTGCGTGAGCCGTCGCGCGACGCGCACGTGCTCGCGTGCGGTGGAGAGTCCGAGTGAGCATCGCCACGACAGCCAATGCGCGCAAGAAACAATTCCCCCCATTCCGCCCAACCTGCGCGCTCATCGAATTCTGCGATCAGCAGCAGCCACCGGCACGTCGCGGCGGCTATGTGAGCGCCGAGCTCGCGGATTTCGCGCTCCAGCTCGACTAGCGGCCGCGCCTCGGGGTTGCGAACAGCGTCCAGGGCGTCGTCCCGGTAAAAGACGATCTTCTCGTCAGCAGAACACATGTTCGTATCGTACTTCGCTTGCCGGACGGAACTGCCGTCAGCCACAACGTGCTAGCGGCTGGACGCCACAAACGCTTCCGCGGAAGCGCGACCCATCGGTGAGCGAAGCCGAGCAAGCTCAGGCACCGGCCGTCGACCGAGAGCGGGTCTGTTGCCCGGCCAGGAACTCGTCACGTAGCCATTCGACGGTGGCCCGGAGGCCGCGCTCGTAGTCGACGCGGGGCTCCCAGCCGAGCACCTCTCTCGCTTGACGGTTGCTGAACCTCTGGTCGATGCCCATGACGTGCACGGCCTGTCGCGAGAGCAGGGGTCGTGAGGTGAGGCCGGTAGCGGTGCGCAGCAGCCGGTAGCCGTGCTCGAGCGAGAACGCGACCCCGTTCGCCATCCAGTAGGGCACGTTCCAGCGGGCCCGGGAGCAGCCAATGCCGTCGGCCAGGTCATCCGTGAACTGCTTCCACGTGATGTCGATGCCGTCGGTCACGTTGAAGGCCTGACCAACCGCGGGCGTATTGACCCGTGCGATGACAGCGGCGTCGACGAGGTTCTCGACGTAGCACAGCCCCGCGACCGCGCGGCCGCCGCCTATGAGGAGCATGTTCCCGTCGCACATCGCGCGCGTGATCTCGCCGACGACTTCTCTTGACCGCGGGCCGTAAACGGTCGCCGGTCGGAGGATCACGGTGTCGAGGGCGCGGGAGCCCTGCGTGCGCCGGACTTCGACCTCCGCTGCGCGCTTGCTCTGTGAGTACCAGTTCCGGAATCGCGACGGCACGAGGCTCTCGTCGACCGCGTCTGCCCCGGGATACCCGTATACGTCAGTCGTGCTGAAGTGGATGAAGCGCTCCGCAGATGAAACGACCGAGGCCTCGAGCAGGTTGCGCGTGCCTTGGACGTTGACCCGCGCGATTTCGGTTGCGGTCGCCCAATCCGACACCAGGGCTGCGCAGTGGAAGACGTGACCGCAACCAGCGACTGCGCCGGCGAGAGAGCCGGCACTCGTGACGTCGCCGACGACGATCTCGACCCCGAGTGTTTCGAGCAACGATGTGTCGCTGGTGGTGCGAACGAGACACCGGACCCGATATCCCTCCCCCGCCAGCCGTTGGGCGAGATGGCCGCCGATGAAGCCGGTGGCGCCGGTTAGCAGGCAGCGGTCCTTGCGACTGGGATCGGGGAGATTGCTGCGAGGCCGGGCCGGCAGGCTCACCGGCTCGCCGCGGGACTCCGGCGACGGAGCGTGGCCGCCGCGATATCCCGTACCACGGACCAGTTTTTGCTCGCGCCCTCGCAGTCGGTCAGGACGGCATCGAGCGCTTCGAGGAAGCTGAGGGCCTCGGACTCGGACAGCGTCAGCGGCGGCAGCAACTTGATGACGTCGTTCTTTCCGGCCGCCATCGTGATGACACCGTGGTCCCGATGCAGCGGGATCACCACAAGCTGAGGGAAGAGCCCCTCGCTGGCGAGGTGGATCAGACGCCAGTTCAGCCTGCCAGTCACGGAGCTGGGAGCCCGCAGCTCGAGGCCGATCATGAGCCCGCGGCCGCGCACCTCCTTGATCATCTCGTGACGGTCGGCGAGCTCCTCGAGCCCCTGCCGGAGAACCCCGCTCATGTGAGCGGCGTGCGCGACGAGCTGGTCGCGCTCGATGATGCGCAAGGTCGCCAGACCCCCCGCCATCGATAGCCGGTTGCGCCCGAAGGTCGATTGGTGGACATAGCAACGCTCGAGCGCCCCGACCGCCTGGTCGTAGATTCGCCGCGTCGTGACCATCGCCGCGACCGGCATGTAGCCCCCGCTGAGCGCCTTGCCGATCACCACAAAGTCGGGCTCCAGCCCCCAGTGCTCCAGCGCGAACCACCCGCCGGTACGACCTAGCCCCGTCTGCACTTCGTCGATAACGAACAGCGTGCCGTACCGGCGGCACAACGTCTGCACGGCCTCCAGATAGCCCGGAGGGGGAAGCGTCACCATCCGCCCTTGGATGGGCTCGACGATGAATGCGGCGACATCCCTGGTGCGCAGCTCCGCCTCCAGGCGCGAGAGGTCACCGAAGGGAACCCGTTCACATCCCGTCAGGAGCGGGCCAAACCCCTTCTTGAAGAAGTCGTCGCCGACCAGCGAGAGCGGACCCAGCGTGACGCCATGAAAGCCGGAGTCGCACGAGAGCAAACGCGGCCGCCCGGTCGCCGCGCGCGCGAACTTCATCACCGAGTCGACGGCCTCCGCGCCGGTACTCGTGAAGAAAACGGCGTCGAGTCCCCGGGGCAGCTTCTCCGCTAGCGCCTCGCCGAGCATTCCGGCCAACGCCGAGTAGTGGATCTGAACGCCATCCACGAGGTCAGCGTCGAGGGCGGCCCGCAGAACGTCACCGACGTCCGGATGGTTGTGTCCCAGGCTCGCGAATCCTTCGCCTGTGTGAAAGTCGAGATAGGCCCGCCCGGCGGAGTCATAGAGATACGACCCCTGCGCCGACGTGTACGTCTTGTCAAAGCCCAGGATCCGGAGCACGTCCACGAGCGATCGATCGAGGTGGCGCGCGGCGAGCGGCAAAGTCTCCTCCGCTCGCTCGATGGCTTCGCTCACGATTCCAAGAGGATCGGTCGCGGGCAGAGTTGAGCTGTCGACGGCGTTCACGCTCATCGGGGGCAGCGGGACTTTACGTGAGGAGGCTGTTCCCGCGCGTAGGCTCAGCGCTGCCCTAAGCGACGAAGACCTAAGCGCCTCTCTCAGATCCCCCGGGCGAGCTCGGCCCTGATTGCCGGGATCAACCAGCCGCCGGGACCTCCCACCCAGGAGCCGGCGTCTTCCTGGCCGTCGACAAGGTCGCGGACGGCCACTTCAGCGAGGTAAAGCAACACGGTGAACCGGGTCTCGCGAGGCCCCAAGCCGAAGTCGCTCAAAAGCGAGTCAGCGTGATCGATCAGCTCTCCGGCCACGCGGGCGGGGTTGCGGTGTCTCGGCCCAATCTCGGTCTGGACCCAGTGATGCAGAGCATCAAAGCCGAGTGGCACCCCCGTGGAAAACCGCTCCCAGTCCTACACCAAAAGGCTCGTCCGCGTGCTCGCCATGTTCCACGGACTCCAGTCACCGTGCCACGAACCGTAGGACAGCACGATCTCGCCGCCCTGCTCTGCCAGCCTGCGGAGCTCTGACTGCAGTGCGGCTCGCTCCTCTCCATGCGGAGCGGACGACAGCCGGTCTTGTAGCCGCTGCCAGTGTGCGGACGCCGCCAGCCGGTCACGGGTGATGCCCACTACGTCCGAGACCTCTCGCATCGCCTCCTGGAGCTGCAAGCGGGATACCGCGCGGCGGCGGTGCCATACCGGAAGCGGACTCAGAACCAGCACCTCGAGACCGTTCCAGGCGCCGTGGTGGAGGACTCGCGGGACCGCGAGACTACGCGGACTTGCATTCGCGACCAGGTCTAGCGCCGTTCGCTCAGCTCGGACCAGCTGACAGGTGAGGGCGTCGATCCCGACCTTCGCGAACCCAATTGCCCCGCCGTCCGAGGTCAACAGCTGCAGGACCGGCTTGCGATTGGCGCGAGCGCTGCTGATGTACATGCTGATGCGGATCTCGCGTCCCAGCGTCGCACTGAGGTACGAGGCGATTGTCTGCGACCCGGGTGGGGCTTGGATCACCAGACGATCGCGAAACAGGCGCGGGCCTCCGTTGCTGACGGTCGCCAACCACACCACCCATTTGCGCAATGTGGAGATCCGCGAACCAGGCTCGCCGTAGCGTCGGACCGCGGCCGCAGCAGCCCGGCGCTCGGTCGGGAGGAGTAAGCGCGGTTCAGCATGGCTGGGGAGCACGATCAGCTCGCCCTCGTGGCCCGCCGACCGCGGTGGCTGCGGGATGCCCCGCGAGTCGCTCCAACCTCGTCCGACGCGGGTCAGCTTGACCTGCGCCGGCTCCGGCCAGAGAACCGGCATATCCCGTTGAGGTATGCGGCCCGTTCTCCGCCGTTATCCATGTCGTCGACCGTCGCCGCGCCGCCCGGGTCACGCTGAAGGAGGGTCATCTGCGCAGCGCTCTGTCCCGAAGCGCCCAGCGGTTATCCGATTCGCCGTCCCCGCGCGGCGGTCGAAGGCGTGCGCGCCCGGGACGAGATCCTGACCGGTCGCCGCTTGTTCGGGCTGCACCGATCACTCGGCGATAGATCCCGAGCAGTCGGTGCGTCAGCAGCTCCCAGTCGTAGTGCTCTTCCACCCGTCGGCGGGCTGCGGCGCCCAGTCGCCGACGCAATGCCGGCTCTGCAGCCAGCGACAGCATCGCGTCGGTCAGGCCCTGCCGTAAACCGCGCACCGTATCGACGCCGACGGGGATTCCCACTTCTTCGGTCACGGTGGTTGCGGGGCCGCCCCAGCTAGCAGCTATGACCGGGCGACCGGTGGCCATCGCCTCGAGCACGGCGACACCCCCCGGATTCCTGCAGGCTCGCCGAAACGAACACGTCGCAGGTTCGGATCAACACGGCGCAACGCGCGGGAGACAGCCAGCCGTGAAAGTGCACGTGGTCGGATATCCCAAGCTGACGAGCCCGCGCGACGAGGCGGGTACGTTCCGGGCCGTCGCCGACGATGTCCAGGCGGGCAGGAATCTGCCGCGCGACCGGCGCGAATGCGTCAAGCAGCAGGTCGACAGCTTTCCAGCCGACCAGCCGACCGAGGAAGAGGTACCGGGTGACATCTGAGGCCGGTGGCTCGACGACCGGCCAATCTCCGAGCACCACCCCGATGTCAGACAATGTCTCCAGGTGGAGCCGGGCGGCCGGCGGAGAAGCCGGGCGGTGCGGTCGTTCGCGACAAGTATCGCGGCTGCCTCCACGCGGCCACGCCACCAGCGGTGCAGCAGCCCCGCGAACGCGGGCCGGGCGCGCTTGACCAGGGCGGCCGCTTTCGAGTCTCGGTCTCGAAACGCGGGCGCCAGCTCCATCCCGCCGTTGAGCGGACCCATCACCACCGGCGCACCGAGCCGCACCATGGGAGACGGGATGACGGGCGACACGCTGATTGGTTGATGCACAACCTCGATGTCGTGCGCTCTCACCAGCTCGCGGACTACGGGGACCATGGCGTACTGCCGCCCGAGCTGGCTAATGCCCCAGTTGAACGGCCGGAGCGCGGCAGGCAACCGCGGTCCCACCCGTTGCGCGAGCCAGAAACCCGGCGGGCTGACCACGAACGTCACGCACCCGAATTGCTCGGGGGGAAGCTCGAGGGCGAGCTCCTCGGCGTACAGCTCGTCGGTCACAAGCCAGCAGGGCACGCCTCGCGCATGCAGCCGACCAAAGAGACGCAGCGGAATCGAGGCTTCCCCTCCGTGCCGCACGCTGGCGTAATGCGCAACGACCAGAACCCGCGGCCCTGCGGTCATGCGCCTCTCTCCTGGTCGATCATCCCGCGGCTTAGGGGGCTTTGTATGCCGTTAGGCCGCCGCCACCGCTGCTTGCGACCAGGAGGTAGTCGTCCGCGAAGACGGGCTGGCCGAAGGTGTTGTTTTTGCCGTAAGGGATCGTCTTCAGCAGCTTGCCGTTGGAGGCGTTGAGCAGGAACACTCCGTTCTGGCTGCTACCGGGTTCGAACGACCCCGCCGCGATGACGCCGGCGCCATCCATGCCGGGCGACCCGATGATGGACCCGGTCAGCCCTGTCTGCCAAACGATCGCGCCGGTGGCCGGATTGAGACGGCGCACCGAACCCCTGTAGGCCGTGCCCCCGATCGTCGTGCCGTTGCTGGCCACGAACAACCGTGAGCCATCGAAAATCGCCGCCGCATCACACTCCCCGGGGCCCTTAGTGGATGGGTTGCCTACCTCGCGCTGCCAGACGGTACCGGCGGCAAGCTTTGACGTTCTCAGCGCGTAATACCTTCCGTTCTTGTTGCATGCGCCGACCATTTGTGTGGCGGCGCCGTTGATCGTCGCGGTCCAGATAGTCGGTGAACCGCCGAAGTCACTGTCGCTCACCCGCTGCGCAACGGGGACCGACCAGATCCCCTGCTTGACCAGGCCCAAGCTGACCTTGATGATCGAGAAGCCGAGGCTGCCTGTGGGGCCATTACCAGTTGTGACATAGATCGACGAGCCCACGGCCGCCGGACTCGACCAGATGCTCGCGCCCCTCGTCCCGGCCGGCGTGGTCCAGAACGTGCCGAGGCGCTTGCCCGTGGTCTGGTTGAACGAGTCGAGCCCTGCTCGTACCAGAGGGTCGTCGCATCCCGAGCTGATGCCCACGTAGATCTTGCCTCCCCTGACCAGCGGTGAATCCCAGGCGTAGTAGTTACTTTCGGTGGACGAGGGGATCGCCACCACTGCGGGCGGCCAGACGTTCGCCCCAGTCGCGGCATTCATCGCATACAGGTAGCCCGTGGCGCCATAGACGTACACGGTCGGCTTACCGCTCGTCGGATCAGGTGCGACCGTTGCGGTGGATGTGAAACCCTCGGGGCCGCACGTCTTATCGGGCTGGTAGCCAATAAAGCGTGACCAGATCTTTGCGCCCGTGGACTCGTTAGCAGCCAAAAAGTAACCATTACGGGCGCCGATATAGATGACACCGTCGTAGACGGTCGGGCTGGCATAGAATCCGCCCAAGCCCGATGGGGCCGTCCCGGGCGAAAATTTCCACGCGAGCGAGACGTTCGCCGCGTTCCCTGTAGTGATCGCGGTTGCCGCACCGTTGTGCGAGCTGTGTTGGGCCGAGAAAAGGTACTGCGACCAGTTCACGAACCCTGCGGTATTCGCCGGCGCTACCGCCGCGAAAATCAACATCGCCGCTGCCGCGGCGGCACCCAAAATTAGCTTCAACGCTCCCCCCCTTTTTCGATCTCAGCCGCCAATAGTTCCCAGCGCCGCAAAGACGACGCCTGCCGCTTACAAAGCATATTACGAAGCGCCGCCATGATAACGCGTTAGCCGCCACCGTTTTGCGTCTCGGCTGCCTTCCACGCGCTGACCGCGGCCGGCTCATCGTCGATGGCCCAGCTCTCGACTGCCAGCGCCCGAGTCCCACAGTTCCCACAGCGCCGTTTCCTCGTGCGTCGTCTTCGGCAAGGCCGCCAGATAGCCGAGTCCGCGGCGATGGCGGACGCGGTGCCGGCGGGATCCGAGCCGTTCGGGTTGAGCCCGTACTCGGCAAGGCCGATCGGCTTGTTCTGCGGAAGCACGCAGGCCAGCCAGCCCTGCCAGTTATCGGTCCGCTCGCCGGGCCCAGCTGCGAGGTTGCTGGTCACTTTCTAGGCGTAGTGGTCGGCGAGGTAGACGTCGACGTTGGAACTCGGGGGGATGAACGAGCAGCTAGTCCCCGCGTGGGTACGCGTATGTATTCGCATCCATGCCCACCAGAACCTCGGGTGTGACCCCGTCGGCCGCCGCCGCCTGGCGGATGTTGTCCGACTGTTGCTCGAAGTAGCAGACGAAGTTCGGGCCGTTGCCACTGGCCCCGGAACAACCCGAGAACGACGCGCTCTCGGCTCCTGCCACCACACCATGATGATCTGTTGATCGGGGGGCAATCCGGCAAGGAATGCCTCTTAGCTGCGCCTCGGACTCCTGAACCTTGTAGGCGATCACACACTCGGGCCACGACGAGCTGGCAGCGACTGCTCGATCTCATAGCAGTTGTTGGCCGGGCTCGACCAGCTTGAGGCAGCGGCGTCGAGCCGTCGAAGAAGATCTTGTCGGACTGGAGCGGCCCGAGTCGGTGGTTCGTCTCGAGCCAGTCCGTCGCGTCGTATGCCGAGGCGCCGCTGTCCGCGATGTTGCCGTGCGCCCCGATGACCAGCGCGGCGCGATACGGCCGCAAGGTCATCTCGTCGACGTTGACGACCTCATGTCGTGCCATGCCGCTGAGCGTCAGCTTCGGTGAGCCGACGACCCTCAGCGCAGGTGGAGGCACGGTCGTCTGTCCCTCCACGTACTGCCACGTTTGCTCGCCCACAAGGGCGAGCGTCGGCGTGTACGACCAGCCCAGCCGCGTCCCGGCCGACGTCACGCACGCCAGCCCGAAGGTCAGCGCTTGGCCGCTCGACGCCGAGGACAGCCTCACGTATGCGCTAACCGTGTACGTACTTCCGCCGCTCACCCCGATTCCGATCCCGGTGTGAAGCCTGAAGGTGGACGTTCCCCTCCTCACGACCGTGTCCTGAAGCGAGTCGGAGTGCAGGAATCCCAGCTCGAGTCGTTGATCGTCGCGTTTGCGACGCCGATGAAATTGGCGTGCCCCTCGAAGTCAGAGTTGGCGTAGTTCAAGAGATTCCCCACCGGAAACGGCCCCGCCTCGTGTCGCCAGTCCGAGTCCGAGGAGCAGGAGGAGCACGCGGCGAAGGCAAGCACGATGACGACTACTGCCGAGAACCAGCGCAGTAGCCGCACGCGCGACAGGACCCCTCGCACTACCTCAGGCGATCCGCCACACGCTGACACTCGGCCCGCTTTCCCTGCGGTCATGGGCCTCGCCGCCAGCTCGCCTCATGCCCGAGCCAGTCCGTCAACCGCTCGTCGTACCGGGCAAGTACTCCTCGAGCGATCTCCGTAGACCCGGGGACAACGGCAGCGTGGGCGCACGTTGTGGCGTAGGAATACCGGATAGCCGCAATGCGGCAGCCCCAGAAACTCGAGCACGGCATCGTAGATCGGCTCGGGTCTGGTAAAGAAGTCGCCGCTGTCGACGACGTGGACTCGCTCCGGGCCGAACAACCGCGCCAGCCGGGAGAGCTGGTCAGCGTACTTGCCCCGCTCACGGTAGGCGTGGTGCTGATGGCTGAAGCTGATGTAGGCAGGGTCCGCGACGATGCGCTCCACCTCTCCGTCTCAGGCGCTCGGCCTCGAGTTCAAGGGACCGCTCGAACGGCTCATTCTCAAAGCCGCGCGCCGACTCGTGGGCGTGAGCGGAGTAGGCGCGTTCGACTGGGTCGCGCACGAGAACGAGCAGCTTGACGTCGGGCAGATCGCGTGCGATTCGCTCCCCGGCCAGCGGGTGAAACATGTAGTACGGGCTCGACTCAAACGTCAACGGACTCGATGGCAGTCGGCGCCATCGACACGCCGCGCGTGCGCCATCGAGCGGAAATGGGCGCGGTACCAGCCGATGCCGCGGCCATACTGGTATCGAAGTAGTGCACCCCCTTGTGCAGTCACCGCCTTGACCACAGCTGGATGCTGGCTGAGCGCACGGTACATCGAGGTCGTTCCACTCCGCTGCGCCCCGACAATCAGGAAGCCCGGGAGCATACGTGCCCGGTAGGTCAGCCGCCCTGCACCCACCGACACCGCTTGCGCGGTTTTGGTGATGACGCTGACGACCTGATGACGCCCGGCCACGTGACCCGCCTCAGAAGGAGTGACGCTCCGGGTGTCGGCCCGTCAGGTTATGGGGCGCCTGCGCGGCCACAGTCGGAACGCGTCGGCACCCGCAGTGCACTGCGCGCGACCTGCACCTCGCCGACGGGCCTCCCGACCCTCGCGTCAAAGTCCTCCGCGGTCGCCGCCGCGCGAGCATGACCGCGCGCGGGGCCCGCGATGAGGCGCACCGCGGCGATGAAGATGCAGAGCAGCAGACAGCCATAGATGAACCCGCTGACGGTGTCGGTGAACCAGTGCAGCCCGAGGTAGACCCGGGTGTAGCCCTCTTCGAAGCCCAGCGCCGCGACCACCGCGCCCGCGATGATGGCCGTTTGACGCCGGCCGCTGAACTCGCGCCAGAGCAGGTATGCGATGAGACCGTAGAAGACGACGGCTCGATCCTACCGCCGGAAGGGAAGATGCCACCTGCTCCGGGTGGCGGGGTGCGGGTGACTGTGTGGTTGATTGCAAGCGTGAGGAAATGGTCAACGACAATGAGTGCGCCCAGGGAGACGGGCGGAATCCATCGGTCTTTAGACCACGTCACCGCGAGGCACACCGCCGCGGTCGCAGCGGCGGCCCATGTCGGGTACTTGTCGCCGACCTCGGTAGCCCTCTTCATCAGACTGCGCCAGACATGGATGCGGTGCCCCGCCATCCAGTGAAAAATCGGCTTGTCGATCGTGGGGCCGGCGTGCACGACGAGCAGGCCGAGTAACACCATCAGGCCATACAGCACCACCATGCCGAGAGCGAGAGTTACAAGGAAAGCCATCACGCGCCGAGACGTGCCCGCTGGTGTAACTGGCGAGGTCCGCCCCACCCCAGCGCCGTGTATGTACCCTCGCCGACGCGCTCCCCATCGTTACGGCATGTGAGCGCCTTGCCACCATTATCCCGGTGCCAACGATCACGGCAATTCCCGCCGGATACAGGAGGATCACCAGGATCTTGGTCATGTCGCCCTTTCGCTCGGATGGGTCAAGGCTTGCTGGCCGAAAGCTCGGCAATGCCGCGGTGACGCAGGCGCGGCAGCGGGATCATCGAAAGCTGCAGCCGATCTCGCCAGCGCCACAGTCCCGCGGCGAGGCGGCGCAGCCGATGACAACGGCCAATACCTGCGCTCCGGCGGCATCACCGAGCAGAGCTCGAACGAGTACCGGAATCGCGCCGAAGCTCACTGCGGTCACCGCGCATGCGGTCACGGTGGCCGTCCCAAAGGGGTGCAGGCGGATGATCCGCGCCAGCTGCGCCAGCGGGATCAGGTTTGAAGCTGCGATGGAAGCGGCCCAACCGATCGCCGCGCCCATGATCCCGTAGCGCGGAATCAGCGCAAGGTCGACACCCACGTTGACCGTGAGCGCGATTATGCCGTTGGCCAGACTCAGCGCACTTCGGCCGGTGCTGGTCAGGACCACGTCGACCTGGCCACACGCGCTGCCCAACAACATCGCGGCGCCCAGAATGGTCATCACGCCTGACCCTGCGGTGTACGAGTGGCCGAATATGCGCAGAACGACTGGACCAAAGCTGATCGCAAGCAGGTACAGCGGCCACGTCAGGACCACGAGCCAGGCCGTGGTTATTTGGTAGATCGCGCGTGCGCCGGCCAAATCACCCAGCCCGAACAGCCGGCTGAGCTGCGGCTGGGCCGCCATGCTGATGGCTTGGTTGCCAAGCTGACCGACGACGAGAAAGCGCGTCGCAGCCGTGTAGATGGCAGCGTCGACCTGTCCACGGATGATCGCGACGAGCACGATGTCCAAGCGTTGGATGACGAGTTGCGCTCCGAGCGCGAGTGCGCGTGGCGCCGTAAAGATCCAGAACCGATCCGGATTCGCGCTGGTGGCGCGCAGGACGCCCTCGCGAGCCGGCGCTCGGCGGCGACCGGTGGCGGATACGCCGGAGCCAGATCCACGCGGCGATGGCGGCCGGGATGTACGCGAGCGCCCAAAGCGGGGCAAGCAGCGCAGCGGCTCCGGCAACCCCGGCGATGAGCACTCCCACTAGCTGCAGGACTGTTCGACACACGCCGCCGACCGCGACGGTTGGGCGCATGTCGCGGTAACCGCGCGTCGCCCCCAAGAAGGTGTCGAGCAGCGCGGCGAACGGAACCGCGACGGCCAGCGCCCGGAGCGCGTCCGCGACGTCCGACGGTGAGGCGCCGCTGGGCTCGCGGCCGGAGAGCATCGCGCGTGCGAGCGGCTCGGCGAACGCGATCAGCAGGCAGCTCCCGCGACCGATGCGACGGTCACCGGCAAGATTGCCCTGCGCAGCATTGTGCCGATCCGACTGTCATCTCCGGACGACAGCAAGCGGGGGATGAAGTACACGAGGCCGGTGTACGCGCCCAGTCCCGTCACCACTTCGGCAATCAAGAACAGCGACGTGGCGGTGAAGAACGCCCCGGCCACCGCACGGCTGAGTGTTCGCGCGACGAGCACAGTGACTCCCAGGGTCGCCGCGGCCGCGATCGCCGCGCCCGCGAGGTTCAGCGTGCTGCCACGCGCGATCTCGGCGATCCCGGCCGTGTCGCGCGGCGACTTCCGTTGAATGGTCGTCCCGCACAGCTAGTCCCGCGAGAGATGCGCGGTATCGGTCACGCGACCGGCTCTGGCTCATGGCGGGCCGTTCTCAGTGGCGAGCGCGCCAGACATCCAGCGGTCGAGGCGTACCCCGGCGTGCGCAAGCTCGTTTCGCCAAAGCAGCGCGTAGGAGAGCATCGTGAAGCCAAGCGGTGCAGACAGCGCGTCGTAACTGAACAGGTAGACCAGCGACAGGATCAAAACGAGAACGCCTGCGTGTCCGTAGGGGGTGCGATCCCGTCGGAAGTGGAAGACCCGCAACGAAGAAGCCCACGTAGAGGATCGCGCCCACACCCCATCGCAGACCAAGACCGCCCAGAGCTCTCCCGTGCTGCCCACCTCCTGTTGGCCACACAGCGGACAGTTGGCGGTTGGGGCTGTGGTGATCGCCTCCGCCCGTCTGCTTGCGGGTATCGCCGTAGCCGATGATGGGAGAGCTCAATCCATCTTTCACCGCGAGAGAGTCGAGCCGCCTCTGAGACTGGCGCTCTGTGAGAGGCGTTGACCGATGACGCTCACTACGGCGTCGCGACCAAGATCACCCCGGCCACCGCGATGGCGCGCACAACGAGCCGATGAGCGCGCGCGAGCGCTTAGCGAGGAGCCGCATAACGAAGCGAGAGCGATTCCCGCTCCCAGCCACGCCGCGCGTTCAGCGAGTACAGCAGCGTACCGCGCGACACCACCAGCGAGCCACGAGCAGCCGCCGCGTCGCGTGCTGTCAACCCAGCCGACGATCAGCCAGGGACCAGCATGTCAGGCTCGCCCCCCAGGTGTTGGTGTATTCGAACGCGCCTTCGCCTACCGTTGCGCCGTCCCAGTACGTTCTGCAACTGGCCAGCCCTGGGCCGCGTCACCGCCTGGATGAAGCATTGCTCTGCAGCGAGCGCGACAACAGACCAATCGCGAGTGAACTGGAAGCTCGCTTACATCGCGCCAGCCCTCCGAGGATCGTGTAAATCACGACGCCGAGCATCCAGGCGAGGCGCGCCGGGAAGCTCGTCTTCGTCAGATTGCCCGCGAGACAACAAGATCGTGATCCCCAGTACACCCCGTCCGTCCGCGTACGAGAACACGCGTTGGAGAGGGCTGGGTGGTTCCTGTGCGGCCCCCAGCACCGCGCTCCCGCCACCGCGCAACCAAGAAGCCAGATCCCAATCCCGCGCACCCGCAATCGACTGCGTGACGCCAGCCGATCATCCGCGCAGCCATCGGAATGGCGAGGATGATCCACAAAAAGTCTGCGACTCCTAGAGCCCACCAAAGCGGATAGCCCAGCAGCAGGGCCTTGATGGGCCAGGCTGGATCGCGGAAGCGGATCAAGGTACGAGGGCGGTCGCCAATGAACTCTCTGCTACGCGTTACCTCCCGCCGGCTAGGCCCGAATCGGGACGGTGTCACCCGCCTCCTCCGCAGCGGGATGGTGCGTGACCTGCGCCCGACGGGACCGCCAGCGCAGCGCGTGGTCAAGGCGTGGAATCACTGCGGTTCCCAGTGCGGGTACGCGAACACGCTCAAGATGGCGTAGCCAGCGGTCGACGTCGGCGCGCTTTGTGCGCGACGTCTCAATGACAGCGATGCCTCCGTCTGTGAGTTCAGCGAGAGTGAAAACGGGGGGTTCCCCGTTGGTCAGCGGCGACTCTACGATGGCGTACCGCGCCTGGGAGCGCAGGCTGTCCATGAAGTGGCGGCGAGCATCGTAGTTTTGATGTCGGAGGGCCGCTCCTTCCTCCAGGCCAGGGCCAATGACCCTGAGATCCGGTAGCCCTTCGGGGCTCAGCGCAACCTCCTCGATGGTCGCCGTGCTGGCGAGGAGCTCGCCGAGACCGCTGCGATACGGGCGCTCTAGCAACCCCGGCACGAGCGTCGTGTCCGCTCCGGCACAGACGAGAAAGACGCCCGGGCGCCCCCGCGAGAGTGCAACGGCCAGGTTGGCCGCGACGACACTCACGCCCTCGGGCGAGCCTCCGCCCACGGCCAGCACGAGAGATCGCTGCGCTGGAATGGCCGCCACATACTCCGCGAGCTCGGCGAACGCCGGGGGTGGCTGCGCCGCCGAGGTGACGAGGTTCCTGACAGCCCGCCTGCGAACGTGGCCGAGGTCCAGGAGCGTTGGGACACCGTAGGCGCGCTCGACGTCCCGAGGTTCGTGGAAGCGTTTGTCGCGAGAGTCCGCCCAGAAGGCGGCGAGCAGGCCTAGGAGCAATCCCGCAGCAGACCGCTCGGGAGGAACAAGAGGGTCTTCGGTGAGGTCGGTGAGCTCGGTCGGTCCGCCGGGGTCACCACCCGACCGGCGACCGTGTTGTTGGACGCGTCGAGGCTCGCGAGCTCTGCCGACAGGGCGTTCATACGAGTAACCAGCACATTCAGCTGGTTGCTGGCCGCCTTGGCCCGGAGCCGCTCAGTGAGCCTCGTGGTTGGATTTGAGCCGGGCGCCTGGGCCAGCTGCGCGTTTAGTTTGACGACCCCCGGCGTTATCGACTGGACTCTGGATCGCACCGCCGAGAGCTCGCTCGTGACGAGGTTCGCCGCGTCGGTGCGCCGAACGGACAAGTACGCCGCGGCCGTCGCGTTCGCACAGGCGGCAGCTCGGCTCGCGGTCGACGATTCGCAGGCAATGTCAAGGACCGTCGTGTTCGCTGGCACCGTGACGCTGATCTCGCTGCTCAGCTTCTTTGCGGTCGTTGAGGGTCGCAGTCCCTTGGCGGCGAGTTGTGTTCTGCGGGCGCCTGAACCAATTGCGCCTCGCTATCCATGTCGACGGAGGCTGCTCCTCCGCCCTGCACCAGAGCGTCGGTCGGCAGGCCCTGGACATATACAGAGGCGGTCGAGGTGTACTTCTTAGGCGCGAGCTTCAGGGCTATGCCGCCGATGAGGCCGCCCAAAATCGTCAACCCGACGACTATCAACCAGCGGCGGCGAAGGACCCGGACATAGTCCTTGAGCTCCCACGAGTCCTGCGCTGTAGAGGTATTCATGTGCTGCAGCGGACCGCCGCTTGAGTCTTGGGCAGCCAGTTATAGCCCCCATCGCCTTGGAGTCAACCCCCAACTGTCGGCCACGGTATCAACTTTTCCGGTCCACGGCCACTAGCTGTGCTATGAATGCCGCGGGCGTGATTTGGGGCGGATCTCTTTAAGGTGCTCTTTATCGGGGCGATCAGACAAGCAGCAGCTCGCTGATCAATCGCCTGCTCGGCCAGCTCCCGGTGTTTGCCCGATCGGCGAGCTCGTGTATGTCTGGCAGCGCGGAGTCATCGAAGACGACCGCTGCGGCTGCGGCGAGCCGTTTCACCGCTGTCCCTTTTGGCAGGCAGTCCTGGCTGCCGCGTTCAACGGATCCGGGAAGGCGCACGCGACGCGAGTCGCGGAGCTACGGACGGCCGTCGACCGGGCCCGCTTCATCCCATGGCTTCTCGAGCCGTCGGTGCGTCCCGGTTTCCGGCGGATCGTGGATGAGTACGTCGATTACTGCGTCAAGCTCTACGGCGCCATCCGGGACGTCAGCGGTTGCGAGGTAATCGCGGACTCGAGCAAGAACCCGTCGTTTGCGTTCTGCCTTCGCCTCAGCAAGGACCTTGACCTTCGCTGGTGCACGTCGTTCGCGACAGTCGTGCGGTGGCGCACTCGTGGACGCGCAAGGTCCGGAACTCGGATGTGGCCGCGCGCACCTACATGCCAACGATCGCGCCCGCCCGGACCGCGGGGCAGTGGAATTACCACAACGGTGCGTTGCACATGCTCGCCGCGGCGGGCATCCCATCATGCGGGTCCGGTACGAAGACGCGGTCTCCCGGCCGGATGAGGCGGTGTCCGCAATCGCGCAGTTTGCCGGCCTACCGGTGGGAAACGGCCAGCTGGGCTTCATGGGCTCCGACGAAGACGGCCGCTGGGCCGACCTCGGTGTCGCGCACATACCGTCGGGTAATCCGATGCGGTTTCGAGCAGGGCGCACACCCATCCGCATGGATGACGAATGGCGCACGGCGATGTCGGCGACTGACCGCCGGACGGTGACCGCCCTCACGCTGCCTCTGCTCAGACACTACGGGTATCTCGGCCAGAGGTCCCGGTGGTGACGGCGTACCCGTCGGTGGGCGTCGTAATGGCCACGCGAGGACGGTGTCGCAGCAACTGAGGGCCGCCGTAGAGGCTGTGCTGACGCAGGACTATCCGGGCAAGCTCGCCTTGCCGTCGTCTGGGATGGCGGTCTGCCGGACGTCGATCTCCGGGCCGACGACCGAGTCGAGTTGCTCACCAATGGGCGGACGCCCGGTCTGGCCGGCGCGCGCAACACCGGCGCGTTGGCGCTCCAGGCCGAGCTGCTTGCTTTCTGCGACGACGACGACGAGTGGCTTCAGGGAAAGCTACGTGCGCAAGTGGCAGCACTCGGCGAACGGCCGCGAGCCGAGATGGCGAGCTGCAGTAGTCGTGCGGTGCGACGGTCGGTCGAGCCCGAGGCTCATCGGACGGGACTCTGTCGCCTACAACAAGCTGCTGCGCTCGCGGATGGTCATGGTGCATTCCTCCACCTACCTCCTCCGGCGAGAAGCACTGCTTGACGGGATCGGGTTGTTCGACGAATCCATCCCTCACGGCCAGAACGAAGACTGGGACATGGTCCTCCGCGCGGCCCATCGCGGCCCGATCGCATTCGTGGATCGCCCGCTGGTTTCAGTGTCGTGGGGAAATGGCTCGTACTTCCAGCACGACTCGTCAAGCACGTGCCGACGGGCTGCTCTGGATGCTGGAGCACCATCCGGACATCCAAACTTCCCCCGCGGGGGCAGCCCGCATCTACGGTCAGCTTGCCTTTGCCTACGCCTGTCGGGCAGGTCGCGACGTCCGGCTGTGGAGCAGGCGGGCACTCCGACGCAACTGGCACGAACGTCGCGTTCCCTTCGCGCTCGCCGTTGGTGCCGGGCTTGTTTAGGAGACTCGGTGCTGCGCTTGCTGCACCGCCGGGGACATGGGATCTGAGGTGGGCGTCCCGACCGTCGACCTGGATGCAGATGAGCTTTCCGTGGTCGATGTGGGAGGCCTCGACGATTGACGCCCTCACCGAGGCCCAGGTCGTCGAGCACGTGCTCGGAGAGCTACGGGCAGGGCGCGGCGGGCGTATTGCCACCATAAACGTCGACATCTTCCGGGCGGCCATCCGGGACCCCGGCCTGAAGCGGTTGCTTGCCGGCTCGTCACTGCTCGTGGCGGACGGCATGCCGCTCGTGTGGGCCGCCAGGCTGTGCAGGACGCCGGTGCCGGAGCGCGTCACCGGTGCTTCCCTCATCCTTTCGCTCTCCCGGGCGGCCGCGCGGGAAGGCCGCTCGGTCTACCTGCTGGGAGGCGGCCCGTTTAATTGTCGCGGAGCAGGCCCCGAGACGTCCTCTGCCGCCTACACCCCGAGCTCGTGGTGGCGGGTGTCGAGGCCCCGCCGCACGGATTCGATGCCTCGCCCGCCGAAATCGATGCCGTGTGCGCGCGTGTCGCCGCGGCTGCTCCGGACATCGCGTTCGTGGGGCTGGATTCCCGAAACAGGAGCGGCTGATCGCGCGACTGGCGCCGCTGGCGCCGGCAACCTGGTTGGGCTGCGGCGCGGCCATCTCCTTTGCCGCAGGGACGGCTCGCCGCGCACCTGGCTGGATGCAACAGTCGGGCTTGGAATGGCTGTTTCGCCTGGCTCGTGAACCGCGCCGGCTCGGTCGCCGCTACCTGGCCCACGACCTCCCGTTTGCCTGGCAGCTGCTGGCGTCATCTGTCCCGCGTGGGGCGCGCTGGCGAAGCGACGGAGGGGCCGGCGGTCGACGGCGAGGAGGACGTCCTGTCCGCCCTAGAGCCTGAGGAACCTGACATCGGATAGTCCCGGAACGCGGGGCACGCGATTCGGATCGAGACCGCCTGAGCTAGTAGGGCAAAAAGCAGAGGCCCGCCAGGTTCGGACTTGCCGCAGAGCTGCGCACCTCGAAGTTGTCGCTCGCGATCCACAGCCCGGCCCCGGTGAGGAGCATGTCGTCCGCGCCGTATCCACGGCCCCTGATGTAGTAGCCGGCGGTGCCGCTCGAATTCACGTATAGGAGGCCCGTGGTCGGCGAAACGCCCTCCATCCCCTGGGCAGGGATCGCGCCGGACCCTTGTGGTTGCAGCCGAGGCGGTTCATCGACCAGCGCTCGTGGCCGGCAAAGTAGGCCGTGCCGCTATCGGCCGCCGTGCTGTACAGCGAGTCGCAGCCCGTGTAGTTGATCCACTTGCGCTTGACGGAGGTGTGGGTCGCTGGGAATGCCACTGCACGTTGCGCATAGCCCGGTCCTCGGGGTCTTGTTGTCGAAGTCCTGTACGCGTTGTTTCCGGTCGTGGCGAGGTAGATCGTGTCGTTGTTGGGCGACCATTCGAGCCCGCTCGCACGTAGTAGGGCTCTTCTTTTTTTTTTTTTTTTTTTTTTGTCGGTGGCGAGTGACCCTGCTTCGTCTCGAGGTCCAGCCCGTGACCTTCGCGGAGCGGCCGCCGAGGTGCAGGTAGCATGAAGGCCTGCTGGCGCGACAGGCCACCTACCGAGGTGAAGTCCCCCATCACCAAGTCGTACTCACCGCCGTGGCTGAGGGCCTGGTTGTAGACCTCGGTCGGGTTGGGGGCCACGCCCGGGTATTGGTAGGAGCCGTGGATACGCAGGTGGAGGAAGTTGTCGTCCTTGCCGGTGGTGGCGTTCAGGCCCGTCATGAACGGGTTCGCCGAGCTGCCGTTGATCGAGCTGTAGTGGCCGCCCACCAAGATGCGGCCGTTCGCCGCCAGCAGAGTGTCGACCGGTCCTGAGACATTGTGTGCGAACTGCGGCACCACGTTGCCTGTGCGCGTACTGATCTCCGCGATGTTCCCGACCCGGGTGCCGTTGACCTCGTTGAAGCTGCCGCCGATGTAGGCATCGCCGCACTTTCCCGACCTGAAGGCGATCGAGTTGACGATGCCGTGGACGCGCGGCGTCCAGGGGTTCATCGTGAACGGCGGGTGGCGCTGAAGCTGAAGACATTGGCACGGCCGAAGACGCGAGTGCCCTGGAGAATGTGGGAGAAGGTCCCCACCGCGTACATCGTGCCGTCGCACTCTACGAGCTGGCGGATTTGCTCGACTGGCTTACTCGTATTGGCAAAGTGCGGCGTCCCGAGGACCGGATTGGGCATCACGCCGGTGCCCGGCGGCGGCGTCCCGCCCGCATCGCTCACAATCGCCGCCCGGACCGCCGCGCAGCCGAAAGCCAGCAGTCCTGCGCTCGTCTGACCCGCGCTGATGAGATACCTACGCATTGCCCCTCCAGCACACCCGCGCGGGCCAGCCGCGTTTGACCGTCGTCAGGATACCTGTCACCTCGACCAGGTGTCGCAGATCAAGATGGATGCGACTACTGGTAGCTGATGTACTCGGGCTGGGGACGCAGCTTCATGATCTGATCGGGCGTCATGAGTACCGGGTCTTGGGAGCGCTGGAGAAGACCTTAAATCCGATGTGGAACTGTGCGGCGTGCTTGGTCACCTGGCGGAAGGAGTGGAGCTTGTCCTTGACCGGTCCGAGTCCATCCATTTGTAGGACGGTGGCCAGGCCCGGACGGATCGCGATCTTGTTGCGGTCGGGGAGCTCGCTGGTCCGGAATTCATGAATGATGAACAGCTTCTGCGGAAGACGATGCTTGGCGACAAGACGCGAGAGGTAACTGGAGACCGCGTTGATACTGGCCGCCGAGGCCGAACCGAGCTCTTGACCCGGCACCTCGCCTGGTCCCACTTTCCATTCTGGGTCCAGGCCCACTCCGACCGCCGGGTCGAGCAGGAAACGCGAGTAGCGCTTGACGTCAGGCAGGAACTCGCCTCGACCGGGCTGGAAGTCCAGGATCAGCAGCAGCTTGTGCCGGTGGGCCGCGGCCAAGTAGCGCGCGACTGTCGAGGGGTCAAGCGGTGTGCTGTAGGTTCCTTGCGGTCCCGCGTCGGGCGAGGCGATCTGGGTGACGAGCTCAAACGCCGGCTGCACCGGCCGGCCGAAGTGGGAGTACGCGCGGGCTCGGCGCTCGACCCCGTCGGCATCCGCTCCTGGATTGTTGGTGCGGCCGAGGATGTTCGAGGTGCCGACAATGCCGTAGTAGGCCACCACCAAGTGCCCTGGGAGCACCGTCCGGCCGCCGCGCGGCAACTGCACTGGCGGCTTCGGGCGCGACGCTCGCCCGATGGTTGTCTTCCGCTGGCTCCCTCCACTACCGACCGAGGAGACCGCGAGCACCACCACCACGACCGCGACGACGGCCGACACGAGCCAAAGCAGGCGCCTTCGCCTTCGCCGAGCACGTTGCTTGCGTCGACGTTCGATTGCGCGACGGCGCGCGCGAGCGTCCTGGATCTCCTGCCGGTGTCCCTGAGGCACCGCGGCACCCTATATGAGAGACCCTCGGTGACAGGGTAAATCCCTGCCACACCGTCGTAAGTGGATACAAAGGATCTAGCGATAACTCCATAAGCCAGAGGCGGGTGCAAGAGATGAAGATCCTTTACATGTCCGACCCCGGAGACGTGAGCCCGTGGTACGACGACTTCGTCGCCGCGCTTGGAGGCGAATTCGAGGTGGTGATGTGGGCTCCCGATCAGCCCTTTGCTTCCCAGGTCCAAGACGCTGTCGCGGTTGTCGACAGCGGGGCATCGCTCGAGCCTGAAATGGCTTCGCAAGCCAGCCGGGCAGGAGTCAAGCTGTGGCAACTGATCCTCACCGGGTATGACCGGTTCGACCTCGATCTCTTCAGAGCGAACGGCCTCCCGGTTGCCAACACCCCGGGACAGTTCAGCGCTCGGGCGCTCGCGGAGCACGCTCTGATGCTGATGCTGTGCACGATCAAGCGCTTCTCGAGGAGCCAACGGGACCTGAAAGCCGGAGTCTTTTACCGCTCCTTCGGCGACGAGCTTTACGGCCGCACCCTGGGGGTGATCGGCCTGGGCACGAGCGGCCGCGAGCTCGCCAAGCTGAGCCAGCCACTTGGCCTTCGCGTCGTTGGGATAAGCCCGCCAGGGTCCGCGGCCGACCAGGCCGCTCGCCTCGGCATCGAGGTCCTGGGGGGACCAGAGAAGCTCGACGAACTGCTCTCTATGGCCGACCTGGTCTCAATCCATGTCCCGCTGACACAAGCCACGCGTCGCATGATCGGGTCGGCTGCGTTCGAGAGGATGAAATCCACTGCGATCCTGATCAATGTCTCCAGGGGCCAGATCGTCGACCAGGTCGCTCTGCTCGACGCCCTTCGCTCCCAGCGGATCGCCGGTGCCGGCCTCGACGTCTTTGCGGTAGAGCCGCTCCCCCTTGACGATCCTCTGCTGCGCATGGACGACGTGGTTCTCACTCCGCACGTGGCCGGTGCGACCTACGAAACCTCGCGGCGGCGAGGAGCAGCAGCGGCCGAGAACGTGCAACGGATGGCAAGGGGGAACGAGCCGCTGTATGTCGTCACGTGACACGTGGTCGCCGCGCCATCCGTCGAGGGCTAATCGTTCGTGACTATCTCTTCGGCGCAGCGGTACCCGCTTCTCAAGGCACCCTCCACGTACCCCTGGAAGTTGATGGAGGTCTGCTCGCCGGCGAAGTGAAGGTTCCCCTCGCGCCTTCCTTGGATGCCATTGAAGCCCGTGTACTGCCCGGGCTTGAGGTACGAGTACGCCCCGAGGATGTGCGGGTCGCCCGGGGACCACACGTAGTAGGAACGGCCGTTGTAAGCCTCCTTTACGCCCGGGAAGAGCAGGTTGAAGTCGCTGAGATAGCCCTCCAGCATGCGTCGGGGCGGAGACCCTCGATATGTCTTCAGGTCGAATCGTCTCCCCCAGTCGTGGCAGAGAGTGCCCCCTGGCAGGGCAACTAGGATCCCGGCCTTGCCGGACTGGTAGACGGTGGCGTCCCACGCACCTTGGACCAGGCCGCCGCAGTAGGCGTTGCCCGTGGTGTCGTCGGGGTGATTCCAGACGCGAGGCTTGCACTGGACGAAGAACTTGGAATTGGTGCCGAGGGGTTCCTCGTTAATGGCCCGTAGGTGCAAGGGCGAGATGGTGTCTTTGACGCCGCTCAGGTCGACCTGCCTCAGCGTCGTAAAGGGCATGGCCAGGACCACGTGGTCGGCGATCACCTCCTTGGTCGCCGCGCCGCTCTCGAAGGTGCACACGTACCCGCCGGCGCGGCGCGCTGTACGAACCGCCACGAGCTTTCGGTCGAGGTTCACGGTTCCGGCGGGCAGTCGCTCGATCAGCCCCGAGATCAGAAGGTCGGTCCCGCCGTGGATGTGCCACTTCTCGTCGCCACCGCCTAGAGCCGGGGTCTTGTGGGGCTGGGAGCCGCTCCTCGTACTGCTGTCCTGGCCCAGCAGGAACACCAGGTTGAGAGCCGAATTCTCTCCGGGCGGCCCTCCGTACTCGTCAAGCACGGCAGAGACGCATAAGGCGCCGAAGTCGGACTTCATCCCGCCCGGGATATACGCGTCGATCCACTCGGGCATGGACATCCTGTCGAACTTCAACGCGCCCGGCGTGTAGTGGTCGTAGAGCACCGGCCAGCGGGCCGTGGCGAAGGCGGCATCGTGGAAGAGTTTCCACCCCCATTCGTGCCAGTCCTGGTTCACCGCCTGCTGGGACCAGGGGCGGCCGAAGAACCGGAGCGTCTCGACGTAAGGATGGGTACCGGGCGGATACTTGTCCATGTTGTCGAGCGAGAGCCCGAAGCTCTTAGCCAGGGTGAGCGTCGCCGTGTGTTCGGGATTTATGAACTCGGCATGCTCTTCTACGATCTGGTCGTCGTGGAAGTAGCCGCGGAGCGTCTTGATGCGGCCACCCGGGACCGTGTTGTACTCATAGACCTGGGACTTGACCCCGTGCCGGCGCCACAGCCGGTAAGCGCATCCAAGGCCGGCTATCCCCGATCCCACGATCACTACACGAGGGCCGGCTCGGTCACGCGCCGGCTCGACCTTGGGGTCAGCGCGGGCGGGAGCCGTCAAAGCGCCCGGGAGCCCAACAGCCCCGATCGCGGCACCGGCTCCTACGAGGAACCGTCTCCTCGAGACACGGCTCTGGACGATCTGATCGGCCTCGTCCAACCCGCAGCCCTTGGTCCGTGCATACTGCGACACGACCTGGGCCCGCCGGATGACCTCCAGCGCTCCGCTCTCGTCCCAGGCTCGCATATACCACCCTCCCTCCCGGGTGCGCCACGCTCCAGGGGGGCGGCGCCCTTGGATCGCTCAGCCACCATCGTAAACCAGGACGCCTCCGCCCCAGGCAGCTGGCGAAGCTTCGTAAAGACCGCGACTCGCTGATTCACGGCCCGGTCGAACCCGGACCCCTATAGTCAACACCATGAGAGCAGTTCTCATCGTGGTCGCGGCTGTCATCGCCGTCATCGTCGTGCTGAAGGTCATCGCCGCAGTGAGCGTGCTTATACTCGCGATCGCCCCGGCCGTCGTCGCACTTGGTGGTGGGTACGCGGTCGGCCAGATTCACGGCGCGCGGCGAGAGCGCCGCAAGCTCGAAGCCAAGCGCGGCGCGCAGCTGCCCAGATAGACGAGCCGCTCAGCGCTGTCTTTACGACGCTGGCATTCACGCGGAAGACGCTTCGCTTCAAGCTGTAGCTTGACCCCTGCCGCCCCTTCGGCTGCCCCCCGGCTCCGCTTGACTTGAGCATCGTCCGGAGGCTATGGTCCGTCGCAATCGACACGATCTGGGGTGCGCTGGGACCGGACCCGGAAAGCGTGCAGACGCGAGTGCGGCTGCTCGCCGGCTCCTCGATCTGAGTTCGAGGTCACATGGCCTCTAGCGAACTCCAAGGAGGCACCATGAAGTACTACGTCAGCGCGACACCTGGTCCTATGCCGCCAACGCCTGAGCTATTCGACACGGCGCTCAGCTGGCTCGAAGGTAAGGTCGACGACGGCACGTTTGACTGCGTCTTCGGGTTCATGGAGGGCGGCGGCTTCAGCGTCGTCAACGCCGATTCGCACCGCGATGTACTCGAACTGATGGCGGCCTATCCGCTCTTCGGGCTGGTCACGTGGGACGTGCGCCCCTTGCTTGAGTTCAAGGAGGGGACCGAGACGGTGCGAGCGAAGCTCGCCGAGGCCCAGGCCGCAATGGCCGGCGGGTGAATCCCGGCGATTCCCGTAGTGAACGCCTGCAGCGAGTCGGGCGCTACAAAACACCTGCAAATCGGCCAGTACCGCTACCGGGATTCGAACCCGGGTTTCCGCCGTGAGAGGGCGGCGTCCTAGTCCCCTAGACGATAGCGGCGGGGATTGAACTCCCGATGCGGGCGAGAGGATTCGAACCTCCACGCTCGTAAGAGCACACGGTCCTGAGCCGTGCCTGTCTACCAGATTCCAGCACGCCCGCTACGGGAACTCAGTGTAGTGCCAGACGGCCGGACGGAAAGCTCTCAACCTGAGTCTTCAGCGTCGCAGCGAGAGACTCCGGAGCCCTCCCCCCCGTTCTCCCAGCGGCTGGTTGAGGAAGCGGACCATGAGCAGGATTCCGATCGCGGTCCAGATGGCCAGCGCCAGGAGATCCGAGGCCTTGAATCCCGCGCCGGTCGTGTATGGATTGAAGGCGTACTGGAGGCCATCTGCGAGAGGCCGGATCGGAAAGATCTTGGCAATCGAGTTCAGCCAGTTGGGCAGCGTGTCGGTCGGGAACCACACGTTCGAGATGAAGGTGAGGGGCAGGACGGTTAGGTTCACGATGACTGGCGCCGCTTCCGCGTTGCTGATGAACCGCGTGATTCCGATCCCGAGGGTCGTGAACGCGGCCGTCCCGAGGATCAGGGTGACGATGAGACCGGGGAGCGTCGAGATCCGCACGTGCACGCCGTATGCGACCGCGCCGACCGCCAGCGTGACCACCGTGATCGCAAACACGATGATGACGGTCGAACCGATCCGCGCTGCGATGTAGGCCCACCGCGGCAGCGGCGTGCCCTGCATCCGCTTGAGCACTCCCTCGTCCCGAAGAATCGCAGTGGACATCGCCATGTTGACGTAGGTGGTCCCGATGATGCCGTAGGCGAGGATGCCCGGTACGAAGAAGGTGTCGTACGAGATCCCCCCGAGCGTGTGTATGTGGACACCCTTGTTCAGCGATCCGAAGATCACCAGGAACATGATCGGGAAGACGAAGGTGAAGATGCCGCGGCCGCGGTTGCGCCAGTAGGAGCGTTGCTCGTAGCGGATCTGCCACAGGACGAGACCGAGGTCGCGTCCCCAGGTCGACGCGGTGCGGGCGCGTGGCACGGAGCGCAGCGAGCTCATGCCGGTACCTCCTCGGCCGCGCCCGCCTCCGCCTGGCTGCCGGTCAGCTCGAGATAGATGTCCTCCAGCGTCGGCTGGGTCACCGAGAAATGCTCTAGCTCCAGGCCGCGCTCGAGTGCCCAGGTCGTGATTCGCTGCGCGGCCGCCACGGGTTCCTTCGTCTGTATCAGCACGCGGCCATTCGTGAGCGAGACGTCGACCGACGGCACGGCGGGCAGATCTCCCGGGACGACGCCTTCGGGAAGGGCGAAGCGGACTTCGGCCGGGCGCAGATCGCGTCCGCCCAGCTCCTCGGGGCGCCCGCTCGCCACGATCACGCCCTCGCGCATGACCGCGACGCGGTTTGCGAGGAACTGGGCCTCGTCCATGTAGTGCGTGGTCAAGAAGATCGTCTTGCCCAGGTCGCGCAGCGACTCGATCGTGGACCAGGCATTGCGGCGGGCGGCCGGATCGAATCCGGTGGTCGGCTCGTCGAGGAAGATCAGGTCGGGGTCGCCCACAAGCGCGAGCGCGAGGTCGAGCCGCCGGCGCTGTCCTCCGCTCAGGTGGTTGGCGCGCGTGTCGCGCTTGGACTGGAGCCCGACGACCTCGATGACCTCATCAACCGGGCGGCTGCTGGAGTAGTAGCGCCCGTACATCTCTACCAGCTCAAAGACCGACAGGTAGCTCTGGACACCGCACTGCTGAAGGACTATCCCCACGCGCTCGCGCAGCTCCCGAGGAGCCCGCGCTGGATCCATGCCAAGCACGCGCGCCTCTCCGCCGCTGCGCGTCCGGTAGCCCTCGAGGATCTCGACGGTCGTGGTCTTGCCCGCGCCGTTTGGGCCGAGCAGGCAGAAGACCTCGCCGTGGGCGACCCTGAAGCCGACGCCGCGTACCGCCTCGACGTCGCCGTAGGACTTGCGAAGGTCCGATACATCGATGGCCCAGTCGTCGCCGCGCGCCTCCTCGCCTCCCACGGCCCGGGAGAGTACGGCGTCGGGAACGCTCACGTCTCCAGAAACGCCCGCAACTCCTCCTTGCCGTCGCCGACGGCGGGCAGCCCGTGCGCGAGAAGGAGATGATCGAAGTCGAGGGCGAGCAGGCGCTCGAACGCCTTGCGCAATCCCGCCTTCACACTCTCGGGGTCGTCGCCGAGCAGAGAGTCGGCGACGAATCCCACCGGACCATCGGAATCGTCGAAGCGGACGAGCCCGTCGGCCAGCGCGAGAGCGCGTGCGGAAGGGATCTCCAACGCGGTCTCGTCAGGGCAGATCGCGCCGACCTCGTGCGTCACCACGGCGCCGACGAGCTCGTCGCCGAAGTGAAAGGGGCGGACGTGCTGGTCGGGCGAGAACGCGTGCATCCCCGGTTCGCTCGCGTAGACCGGAATCGAGAAAGCGTCCACGAGCCGGTCGCTGTGCCGGTAGTGGTGGCGGTTCGAGAGCACGATCGCGGTGGGCGGCCCGTGCTCTTCGAGCCACTCCACCGGATTGATACCGCCACCGAAGCCCTCCGACGGGAGGAGAGGATCGATCACGACGCCGGAGCCCGAGACGAAGTACGAGCTCACGTCCTTGCGAATTCCATCGTGGAAGGCCGTCCAGTGAAAGAGCCCGGGGGCTATCTCCCGCACGCGCGCAACGCTATCGACTTAGACCAGTAAAGAGCGTTCGACCAAGGGCCTACAGCAGACGCCCTGGAGTTTCGTTCCAGCGCTCGAGCACCCGCGTCTCGCGCTCGTGGCCGAGTACCGAGAGGGCTCCCGCGCTCAGCCCCAGGCGCGCGCCGGCCGTGACGGGCATCTCGATCCAGCGCGCCGCGAGCACGCGCAGGATGTGGCCGTGGGCGAAGACGATTACCTGCCCGTCTGTTTCCGCAAGCGAGGCGAGGACGTGGTCAGCGCGAGCGGAAACCTGCTCGGGGCTCTCCCCGCCAGGGCAGCCGTCGCGCCAGAGGTTCCAGTCCGGGCGCTGCTCCCAAATCTGCGGCGTGGTCAAGCCTTCGTAGTCGCCGTAGTCCCACTCGCGCAGATCGTCGGCCAGCTCGGCGGCCGCGCCGAGGCCCGTCAGCTCGCACGTCTCACGTGCCCGCTCGAGCGGGCTGGTGAGAACGCGCGCGAACGTCTGGGAGTCGAGCGCCGGCGCGAGTGCCCTCGCCTGCTCGCGCCCCGCCTCAACCAGCGGCAGGTCCGTGCGGCCTGTGTGCTGCCCGCTCGCGCTCCACTCCGTCTCCCCGTGGCGAACGGTCACGATGAGCTCTGGACCGCTCACTGAAAGATCCTCCAGCCCGAGCCCACGCGACACTCAGCTGTCGGTGGCGTCGTAAGCCTCGTTGGCGACCATTTCCCGCGCCCGCGCTTCGTCGTAGCCGGCCGTTGGGTGCTCGGCTTCGCAGTGGGCGAGCAGCTGGCGCTCCAGCTCCGCGTCCGTGGCGGCGGCGAGTGTTTCGCCGCAGACGTTGCACTCCATTACGCGCATGGAACGGCGCTCACTCTAGTCCACCGGTGCGCTCGATCTCGTCGACCTCGGCCCGCCGGCGGACGTGGCGCTCATCGTTGGAGATGGTGGCACCGAGGAACGCCGCCGCGATTTCCGCCGCCAGCTCGGAACCAACGACGCGCCCGCCCATGCAGAGGATGTTGACGCCATCGTGCTCGACGGCCTGATGCGCGGTGTAGGTGTCGTGGACGGTGGCGGCTCGGATCCCGCGCATCTTGCACGCGGCGACCGATACGCCCGCTCCGGAGCCGCACACGAGGATGCCGCGCTCGGCCTGGCCCTCCAGGACTGCCCTTCCCACCTCGACAGCCTTGTCGGGGTAATCGATCGGAACCGGGCTATCGGTGCCCAAGTCGAGAGCCTCGTGGCCGGCCTGCTCAATCTCCGCGAGCAGGCGCTGGCGCAAGGGAACGCCTGCGTGGTCGAAGCCGATCGCCACTATCACGATGAGACCTCCCCTCCGATGAGCCTAAAGATCACGATCCCACCTCGCTGACCCGTGGCCGGTCAAGGCGGGCTGGTCCAGCTCGTGTGCCGCGAGCAGCGCGGCGCCCAGCACCCCGGCCTGCACCCCATGGCGCGCGAGCCGGATCGTCGTCCGCTTGCCGAGCCCCGGCACGACGTAGCCGCAAGCGATGCGCTTGGCCGGTTCCAGCAGGAGCTCACCCGCCCTCGCCGCGCCGCCCCCGATGACCACTTCCTCGGGATCGAAGGTGTTGATCGCGTTGGCGACCCCGATCCCCACCCGCTGCCCCCAGATCTCGACCATGCGCTGCGCCGAAGGATTGCCGTTCTCGGCCGCCTTCACGGCGTCGGCGCCGAGTACTGGCTTCCCCTGACGGCGAAGCTGTCCCAGGGCCGACTCGGGGTGCACGTCTGCGGCCTGCTGGGCGAGTCTGTCGAGCGCGTGGCCCGAGGCCACGAACTCGAGTGATCCGGGCTGCGGGAACCCCATCGGCCCGGGAACTGACCCCGCCAGGTCCAAGCCCACGATGGTATGGCCGAACTCGCCCGCGCCGCCGGTGGCGCCCCTGTAGATACGCCCGCCGATCACGACCCCACCACCCACGCCAGTGCCCACCGTGATCATGACCAGATCGTGCGCGACCAGATTTTAACTGCTCGTCGTGGGCTTCGGCGAGCGCGGCGGCGGTGGCGTCGTTGTCGACGAACACCGGCGTGTCCAACCGCTCCTGCAGGACGGTCCGCAGCGGCACGTCGCGCAGCGGCACGTTGACCGAGGAGACCACCCGGCCGGTCTCGAACTCGACTACCGATGGCACGCCGATTCCAATGGCGTCGAGTCCCTCCACGCCGTGCCGGGTGGCCACCGAGCAGAGCTGCGAGATCAGCGCCTCTGAACTCGACAGGTCGGTCAACTCCAGCTCGGAATGCGAGAGCGCATGGTCGCGCAGCGTCGCCGTCGCGAGCTTAGTTCCGCCGAGATCAAGGCCGAGCACGTTCACGCGCTCGGCACCCCGGTCGCAGCCGCCTCGTCCAAAAGTACGACCACGTCGCTCGCGAACGGCGGCAGCATCGACGCAGGCACCCGCGGGTCCGGCTTGGCGTCGGGGCCGAAGGCAGCGGCAACCGCACCGGCCTTCGATTGCCCTTCAACGAGAAAGACCACTCGCTTGCCGCCCCCGAGCGCGGGAAGCGTCAACGTCACTCGCGGCACGAACGGCTCGAGTCCGGCCTTCGGCACGCCCACCACGAGCCGCTCACGCACCGCAAGAGAACCCTGCCTGGGAAAGAGCGAGGCGGTGTGGCCGTCGGGTCCCAAGCCGAGCAGCACGACGTCGAACTCGGGGCGTCCAGCGGCGTCCAGCGAGCGCTCGTACGACGCGGCGGCTTCAGCAGGCCCCAGCTCGCCCTCGATCCGATGCACCGCCGGCCCCGGACCGGAGAGCCGTTCCAGAAGTGACTCCTTGACCATGCCGAAGTTCGACAGCTCGTCGTCGGCGGACACGCACCGCTCGTCGCCGAACCACACCGTCGCCGAGCCCCAGTCGACGCCGTGCGCGGCGGCGGCCTGGTATGCCGCGCGGGGGGTCGATCCGCCGGCGAGCACCAGATGTCCCCCTGAAGCGGCCGCCATCGAGAGCAGCTTGGCGCACGTCGCCGCGGGGTCCTCGCATATCTGCAGCTCGACCGTCACTTCAGTACAACCTTGACGCGCAGTTGAGCGCCGGTCCGTAGGTGGGATCGCGCAGCAGCGCCTGGCGCACGCCCTCGCCGAGGATGCCCGCCTCTCCTCGCGAGCGGCCCAGAATGCGCCAGGTTCGGTCCACGCCGCTCAGCAGGTGGGCCCGCGCGTGCAGGCCACCGGCCCCGCGGTCGAGGGAGAGGGAGAAGCCGTCGGCTCCGGAGATGGTGACCCCGGCGAGCCCGGGGGATTCCTGCTCGACCGGCTCCATGCGCAGCGCGACCTCACGACCATCAGCGGTCGCCGTGCCCTCGAGGGTGCCTCCGGCACCCTCGCTCAGTGGCCCGGGTTCCCACTGAAGTCGCGAGGAGAGCCACCCGGCCAGCAGCAGTGCACTCGCGGAAGCCCCGGCGCGGTGGCGCACGACGACACCGTCGATCTCGGCGAGCGCCCGCCGGCGACGGGCCGGGTCGAAGCTCGCGGCGAGCCGCTCGCGCCAGGGGGTGGTCCGCAGCCACGCGAGGTCGACCACGTAGCTCGACCCCAAAAGATCGCGCGCCCGGGCGAACGCCTCACTCGTGTCCGAGGCATCATCCGAGTCGAGCAGATGCACGTCGGTCAGCTCAGCGAGCGCGGATTCGGCCTCCAGGTGGCCGTGGGGGGACCACACCATCGTGGGCAACTCGGAGACGATGACCGGGTCGACGATCGTCTGGATTCGACCCAGGTGCGCCGGCCCCATGTCGATTTCGACTCCCTCGCGGATCTCGCCGAAGCCCGAGGGGTCCTCGGGCTCGTCGTAGCTCATCACCACACGGGCGTCAAGCCTTTCGAGCCCCTCCTCCACCGCGCAGAGGATGGTCCTCGAGGCGTGGTAGCGGCCGACCCGCTGCAGCCGGTTGGAGATCTCTCCCTTCCAGTCGCGGTCCACGACCACGACCAGATTGAGCACGCGTGCCGGCGCGAGCCCCTGGTTGGCGGCGTGACGCGCGCGCAGCAACTCGCGCAGCGCCTCCTCGATCGCCTCGGGAGTCGTGTCCTCGCTCCGCCCAGACGTCGTCGGCGGCCGCTTCAATCGCCACCGCGCCTCCCGCCGGTCATGGCACTCGCAGACTGTCCGCTCACAGCCGCCGCCAGGTGTGACCGGGCAGCAGCAGCTTGGACGCGGCGGCCGGGCCCGCGGACCCCGCCGGGTACTGGCGTATCGGCGACCTGGTGTCGCGCTCCCAGGTCTGCAGGATCGGGATCGATGATCCCCCACAGCGCCTCGACCTCGTCGTTGCGTGTGAACAGCGTGGCGTCCCCGCGCATCGCGTCGAGGATCAGCCGCTCGTAGGCCTCGGGCGACTGCGACATGAACGAGGTGCCGTAGTGGAACTCCATGTTGACCGGGCGGATCCGCATCCGCGGGCCGGGGATCTTCGCCCCCAGCGAGACCGACACACCCTCGTCGGGCTGGACCGTGAGGATCACCTGGTTTGGCTGCACCCCGACCGACCCGCTCTGTCTGAAGCGCCAGGTGCGGCACCGGCTTGAGCGTCACGGCGATCTCGGTCACCTTGCGCGCCAGCCGCTTGCCGGTGCGCAGGTAGAACGGCACGCCCGCCCAGCGCCAGTTGGAGATACCGAGGCGCAGCGCCGCGTAGGTCTCGGTGCGGGAGTCGGGGGCCACGCCCTCCTCCTCGCGGTAGCCCGGGACCGGCTTGCCCCGCCGACACGCCGGGGCCGTACTGCGCGCGCACGGCCATCGCGGCCACGTCGCGCGGCGCCGGCGGGACGATCGACTCGAGCACCTTCACCTTCTCGTCGCGTAGCCGGTTGGCCTCAAACGACGCCGGCGGCTCGATCGTGAGCAGCGCGAGCAGCTGGAGCATGTGGTTCTGGACGAGGTCGCGCAGCGCGCCGGCGCCCTCGTAGTAGCCGGCGCGGCCCTCGATGCCGATGTCCTCGGCGGCGGTGATCTGGACGCTGTCGATGTAGTTGCGGTTCCACACCGGCTCGAACAGCGCGTTGGCGAACCGGAAGCGCCAGCAGGTTCTGGACCGTCTCCTTGCCGAGGTAGTGGTCGATCCGGAAGATCTGCGACTCGTCGAAGACCTCGAGCAGCGCGCGGTTGAGCTCGCGCGGCCGACGCCAGGTCGTAGCCGAACGGCTTCTCGATCACGATCCGCGTCTCGCGCGCCCTCGGTGCTGGTCGAGCCCGGCGTCGCCGAGCGCGCCGGCGATCACCGGGAAGAACTGCGGCGCGGTCGACAGGTAGAAGATCCGGTTCAGCGGCTGCCCGGCCTCCTCGTCGAACTCCCGCAGGCCTGCGCTCGATCTCGGCGTAGACCTCGGTCGTCGTCGAACGAGCCCGGCAGACGTAGCGGATGTCGGCGAGCAGGCCGTCGAGCACGTCGGGGTCGGGCTTGGTGCGCGAATAGCGCTCGATCGACTCGCGGGCCATCTTCGCGAAACTCCTCGTCGCTGTCAGCGGGAGCGCGCGACGCCGATCAGCTCGAAGCGCTCGGGCAGCGCGCCCTCGTGGGCGAGGTTGTAGAGCGCCGGCAGCAGCTTGCGGTGGGCGAGGTCGCCGGTGGCGCCGAAGATCGACGATCGCCGTGGGATGAACCGGCAGCCGCTCGAGCCCCTGCGACGAGCGGGTTGACCTCCTGGACGGCGGCCTGGACGCTTGTCGTGGTGGCCATGGCTAGCTCTTCTGCAGCAGTCCAGCGATCCGCTCGGTGAGCGCGCGCACCGCGGCAGCGCGGGTCGCCCTCGAGCCTGACCCGCTCGGCGCGCAGCCCGTGTGAGCGCAGCGTCTCGAGGTCGCCGGCGGCCTGGGCCGCGATCAGCGTGCCGAACGAGTAGCCGGCGCCCGGGATCTCGGCGTCGCGGCGCGGGTCCGTAGACCAGCTGCAGGAAGCGGCCGTTGGGCGGCCCGCCCTTGTGCAGCTGCCCGGTCGAGTGCTGGAAGCGCGGACCGTAGCCGAAGGTCACGGCCGCTCCGGTGGCCTCCCGGATCACGGTGCGCAGCTCGGCGATCGCCGCGTCGAGCTCATCCGAGTACGGGCAGGTAGCCGAGGACCGCCACGTAGTGCGGGCGGCTGCGCGTCGGCAAGCAGCGCTCGGAGCGCGTCGTCGGCTGCCTCCTGCACCTCGGGAATCGAGCCGGAATCCGAGCACGCGAGCTCGTGTTGTCCTTGGCCTCCTGCACGTTTGGCTGGTCGAACGGGTTGATCTCGAGCGCCCAGCCGGCGACCGCCACCGCGAACTCGGCGAAGGAAGAAGACCCGCCCCAGGTCGGTGCGCACCGTGGGTGGCGAGCGTGAACGTCGGATGGCCCGCGGCGGCCAGCGCGCCAGCGCGTCGTCGAGCTCCTCGGTCGGGCTGCTCGGCGTTGCGCAGGTAGACGAAGACGCGGTCGGCGCCGTAGACGCTCGGGATCGCCCAGCGGCTCGTCGGCGACCGGCAGGATCCCCCGCCCCTGCTTGCCCGTCGACTCCGCCACCAGCTGCTCGACCCAGAGACCGAAGCTCCCGATCGGCTCCGAGACGAAGAACGTGAGCTTGTCGCGGCCCTGGCAGCGCCAGCTCACCGAGCGCGGCGCCCAGCCACAGGCCCGAGTTTGATTCCGGCGAGTCATAGTGCGCGCAGTTCTGCTCGGCGACCTGACAGCGGTGCAGCAGCGCCTCGATGCCCACGCCCATCAGCGCCGCGGGCACCAGCCCGAACAGCGAGAGCACCGAGTAGCGCCCGCCGATGTCGGGCGGGTTGAGGAAGGAGTGGCGCAGACCGTCGTCGTGCGCGAGCCGCTCGAGCGGGCTGCCGGGGTCGGTGACGACCACGAACTGCTCGGGCTCGGCCAGCGCGCTGAAGTAGCGGTATTGCGAGAGCGTCTCGACGTCCCGCCGGACTTCGAGGAGACGATGAACAGCGTCCGCTCCAGGTCGACCGACGTCCTGCGACAGCGAGCGATCGCGTCGGGGTGGGTGGAGTCGAGCACGCTGAGCCTCAAGCCCGCGGGGCGGTCTCCGAACGACCTGCGGATCACCTCGGGCCCGAGCGAGGACCCGCCCATGCCCGAGCAGCACCGCGTCGGTGAAGCCCTCTGCTCGCGGCACGCGTCGGCGAACGCGTGCAGCTCGGGCGCTGCTCGAGCATCGTCTCGGACACCGTCAGCCAGCCGAGCCGGTCCTGATCTCGGGCACGCCGGGTCCACCCCACAGCGAGGGGTCCCGGCGCCACACCCGTTGCGGCGACCGTCTCGTCGAGCGCGCGCTTGACCCGGTCGCGATCGGCCGCTGGAGCTCGGACGGGATGCACGGCCTGGATCGTCGGCGGGCGACCGGTGACGACCGCCGCCGCAGCGCTTCCTCGATCCCCTCCAGCAGCCGGCTCATCGCGTCCTCGAACTGCTCTGACGCCGTCCGTCGAGCAGCTCGTCGGTGACCTGCTGTCATGTCGACGCCCGGCCTGCGCGAGCGCCTCGAGCTCCGCCGTGGGGTCGATCGTCGGCCGTCGTGCCGGGGATCACGTTGCCGTGGTCGGCGACCGCCGTTCAGCGTCGCGAGCGGCATCGTGTTGACGGTGTGCGGGCGCGATCAGCTCGTCGACGTACTTGGTGTCGGGTAGGCCGGGTTCTTGGTGCCCGGTCGAGGCCCACAGCGGCCGCTGCACGGCCGCGCCGGCCTGCCGCGAGCCGCTCCCAGCGCTCGCCCGCGAAGATCTCCTTGAAGCGCCGGTACGCGGCGCGGGCGTTGGCCACCGCGGCCGTGCCCGGCGAGGTCGCTGCGGCCCAGCTGCTCGAGCGCGCTTGTCGACGTGGCGTGTCCACGCGCGAGACGAAGAAGCTAGGCCACCGAGTTGCACGTCGAGCGACTTGCCCTCGGCGTGGCGGCGCTCGAGCCCGCGGATGTAGGCGCTCGGCCACCGCCTCGTAGGCCTCGACCGCGAACAGCAGCGTGACGTTGACGTTGATGCCCTCGTAGATCGCCTGCTCGATCGCGGGGACGCCCTCGGGCGTGCCGGGGATCTTGATCAGCACGTTGGGGCGGTCGACCGCCTGCCAGTACGTGCGGGCCGTGCTCGAGCGTGCCCTCGGTGTCGTGCGCCAGGTCCGGCGCCACCTCGAGCGAGACGAAGCCGTCGCGCCCGCCGGCCTCCTCGTGGACCGGCGCGAGCACGTCAGCAGGCCTCCTGGACGTCGCGCAGCGCGAGTCGCTCGTAGATCTCCTGGGCTCGAGCTGGTCGCGGGCGAAGCGTCCTCGAGCGCATCGTCGTAGTCGTTGGAGCCCAGAATCGCCTTCTCGAAGATCGACGGGTTGAGGTGACGCCTCGCAGCGCTCTCCTCCGCGACCATGCGGGCGAGCTCGCCGCCCTCTACGAGCGAGCGGCGGATCTGGTCGAGCCACACGCTCACCCCAGCCTCCGTCAGCGCCTTGAGTTGCGGGTTCGACTCGGCCACCTCCTCGTCATCAGTCCTCTCATTCGCCCGCGCTACCACGTTCCGCGCCGTCGCCGCGATGTGCTCGGGCGTAAAGCCGAAGTGCTGGTAGAGCGCGCTCGGCCGGAGCCGAGGCACCGAAGGTCTGCATGCCGATCGCCTCGCCCAGGTCACCGACCCAGCGATGCCAGCCCAGCGTGCTCGCCGCCTCGACCGAGACGCGCGCCCTGCACTCGCGGCGGCAGCACCTGGTCGCGGTATGCGCTCGTCTGGTGCGGCGAAGTGCTCCATGCAGGGCATGCTGACGACTCGCGCGGCGATCCCGTCCGGCCTCGAGCAGGTCGGCGGCCGCGCAGCGCAGATGTGACCTCGCGTGCCGGTGGCGATCAGGATCACCTCGGGTCGTCGGGCTCGCCGCGGGAATCGCGCAGCACGTAGGCGCCGCGCTCGATCGCGTCGTCGGGGACCGCCGCCGGGATCGAGGATCGGCAGGTTCTGGCGCGAGAAGACCAGCGCCGCCGGGTGGTCGGTGGAGTTGATCGCGTGCCGCCAGGCGAGCGCGGTCTCGTTCGCGTCGGCGGGCCGGATCACCGTCAGCATGCGGCATCGCCCGCAGCGCCGCCAGCTGCTCGATCGGCTGGTGGGTCGGGCCGTCCTCGCCGAGCCCGATCGAGTCGTGCGTGAAGACCCAGATCGAGGGCAGCTCCATCAGCGCCGACAGCCGCACCGCGCCCGCGCATGTAGTCGGAGAAGTTCAAAAACGTGGCGCCGAAGGCGCGGAAGCCGTGCAGGCGCGAGCCCGTTGACGATCGCGCCCATCGCGTGCTCGCGCACGCCGAAATGGATGTTGCGCCCCGCGTACTCGCCCGTCTCCACGTCGCCGCCGCCGTCGATCTCGGTGAGCGTCGAGGTGGCGAGGTCGGCGGAGCCGCCGACCAGCTCGGGGACGCGCGCGGCCGCCCACTGGATCGACCTCGCTCCGACGCCTTGCGCGTGGCGATCGATCGTTCTCGCGGGGTCGAACCGCGGCGACCTCGGCGTCCCAGCCCGTCGGGCAGCCCGCCGGCGCGACGATCCGCTCGAGCTCGGCGCGCCAGCTCGGGATGGGCCTCGCGGTAGGCGTCGAAGCGCTGCTCCCACTCGGCCTGCGAGCTCGCGCGCCGCGCTCGACGCACTCGCGCCAGTGCTCGAGCGCCTCCTCGGGCACGTAGAAGTGCTTGTCCGGGTCCCAGCCGTAGACCTCCTTGGTCAGCCGCACCTCCTCCTCGCCGAGCGGCGAGCCGTGGGCGCTGCGACGTGTCCTGCTTGTGCGGGCTGCCGTAGCCGATGTGCGTGCGCACGATGATCAGCGACGGACGGTCGCTCGACCTCGATCGCCGCGCGGTGGCGCTCCTCGAGCCGGTCCAGCGATATGTCCTCGCCGACGTTCTGCACGTGCCAGCCGTAGGCCTCGTAGCGCGCGGCGACGTCCTCGGAGAAGCCACGCGACGTCGGGCCGGCGAGCTGGATCTTGTTGTCGTCGTAGAAGACGATCAGCCTGCCCGAGGCCGAGATGGCCCGGCGAGCGACGACGCCTCGGAGGAGATGCCCTCCTGGATGTCTCCGTCGGAGGCGATCACGAACGTGCAGTGGTCGACGACCTCGTGGCCCGTCGCGCGTTGAAACGCGCGGCCAGCATCCGCTCGGCGAGCGCCATGCCGACGGCCTCGAGACGCCCTGCCCGAGCGGACCCGGTGGTGGCCTCGACCCCGGGCGCGTGGCGGTACTCCGGGTGGCCCGGCGTCCGGCGAGCCCAGCTGGCGGAACTGCTCGATGTCCTCGAGCATCGAGGTCATAGCCGCTCAGGTACAGCGTCGAGTAGAGCAGCATCGAGGCGTGGCCCGCCGAAAGCACGAAGCGGTCGCGGTCGGGCCAGGCGGTCGCGCGGGTTGTGCTGCATCACGCGCGTGAAAAGCACGTAGGCCAGCGGGGCCAGTCCCATCGGCGCCCCCGGGTGCCCGGAGTTGGCCTTCTGCACCGCGTCCATCGACAGCGTGCGGATCGTGTCCACGCACAGCTCATCGAGGGAAGTGACGGTTCCGGCAGCCGTCACGGAGAGCGGTGGGTGTGGATCAGCGGCTCCACTACCGGCAGCATAAGGGTTTGTAGGAGCGCGGTGTCATGGTGTTGTTACCCGAACAAAACCCCGAATTGACGGTACTCCTGCACCGGGACCCGGCGGATGTCGTTGAGCGCGTCGGCTAACCCCACCGACACGATCTCGTTGCCCCGCAGCGCCACCATCGTGCCCCACCGTCGTTCGTGGACAGCGTCCACCGCAGCCAGCCCCAGGCGCGTTGCGAGGACGCGGTCGAACGCCGTGGGGGTGCCTCCCCGCTGCACGTGCCCCAGTACCGTGGCGCGCGTCTCGAAGCCCGTGCGGCGCTCGATCTCCTGCTCCAGCGTGTGGCCGATGCCCCCGAGCCGGGGATGACCGAACTCGTCCCGCCGGCCTGTCTGGACAGTCATCGTGCCCTCTTTCGGCGTCGCCCCCTCGGCCGCGACCACGATCGAGAAGTTTCGGCCCCGCGCGTGACGCCGGCGAAGCAGCTGGCACGCCTCCCCGATGTCGAACGGCAGCTCCGGAATCAGGATCACGTCGGCGCCACCGGCGATCCCGGCGTGAAGGGCGATCCAACCCGCGGTCCGCCCCATCACCTCGACCACGAGCACGCGATGGTGGCTTTCGGCGGTCGTGTGCAGCCTGTCGATTGCGTCGGTGGCGACCTGAAGCGCCGTGTCGAAGCCGAAGGTCACCTCGGTGCCGCCAAGGTCGTTGTCGATCGTCTTCGGCACGCCCACCACTGCAAGCCCCTCGTGGTGAAGTCGCGAGGCGACCCCAAGCGTGTCCTCGCCGCCGATCGTGATCAGCCCGTCGATGCGGTGGCGAGCGAGCGTCTCGCGGACGGTCTCCGGTCCCCGTTCGCGCCGGTAGGGGTTGGTACGCGAGCTACCGAGGATCGTCCCCCCGCGAGGCAGGATGCCGCGCGTCGACTCGATCGTGAGCTCCTCGGCATTGTCTTCAACCGGCCCGCGCCACCCGTCCCTGAACCCCACGACCTCATCGCCGTGGCCGTCGATGCCCTTGCGCACCACGGCGCGGATCACCGCGTTGAGCCCCGGGCAATCGCCGCCGCCGGTGAGCAGGCCGATTCGCACGGTCAGGATCCTACGTAGCATTTGGCTGTGGCAGGGACCTCGAAGCGGACGTGGACGGCTGCCGTCGTGGCCGCGAGCGCGGCGGGTGCGCTCGTGGAACGCAGACACCTCCGCCGCATCGCCTCGGATCCGCGGCGCGCACTCCTGGAGGACCCGCCGAGGGGCAGGGCGGTGCCCGTGCGCTCGGCGGACGGCACGGCCATCCACGCCGAGATCTTCGGATCCGACGAGCTCCCGACGCTCGTGCTCGGCCACGGGTGGACCGAGGCGCTGCGTTACTGGGCGCTGGTCATGCGGGAGCTCTCGGGCGAATTCAGGATCGTCGCCTATGACCTCCGCGGGCACGGCCACAGTGCCCCGGCGGTCGACAACGACTACTCGTTGCAGCGCTTCGGCGAGGACCTGGAGGCGTGCTCGCCGCCACGGTGTCGGAGGGAGAGCGCGCGATCGTCGCCGGTCACTCCCTCGGGGGCATGAGCATCGCGGCGTGGGCCGAGCACCACGATGTGAGCCGCGTACGCGGGGCGGGGCTTCTGTTCACTGGTCTGGGAGACCTCGCGGCCAACCAGCTGCTGGTCTCGGTCTCGCGAGTCACCCACGCCCTGCGCGATCCCATTGTCCGTCGCTTCTTCTTTGGCATTCGCGCGCCCCTGCCGCCGTTCTCCTCCCCTGTCTCGTACGCCGCGCTTCGGTACGTCGCCTTCGGCCCCAGTGCCTCGCCCGCGCTGGTGGCGTACTGGGAGCGGATGCTCGTCGGCTGCGCTCCGAGCATCCGTGCGGCGGTCGGCTTCGCGCTCGCCGACATGGAGCTTCACCACACGCTCGAGCGGCTGACGGTGCCGACGCTCGTGATGGACGGGGACCAAGACCGTCTCACTCCTCCCTCTCACGCCCGCCGCATCGCCGGCGAGCTCCCTGCGCTCCATCGGTTGATCGAACTGCCCGACACGGGCCACATGGGGCCGCTGGAACGGCCCGCCGAGGTCGCGGACGCGCTCCGAGAGCTCGCGCGGGCGACGGACAACGAGCGATTGCCGTCCAGCTCCCGCACGTCGAACTGAGAGGCGTCAGAGCTCACGACCATCCAGATTTCCATTAGCCTCCAGAGGAAGCTCCAATGGATCCTTATCTGATACTCGGAGCGGCGGTAGTCGGCTTACTCGTGGGCATGACGGGTGCGGGTGGGGGCGCCCTGATGACGCCGATGCTGATCGTCCTCTTTGGCGTCAAGCCGATAGCCGCGATCTCGAGCGACCTGGTCGCCTCCGTGGTCATGCGGCCCATCGGCGCGGCCGTCCATATGCGCGCGCACACGGTCAACTTCGGGCTGGTCAAGTGGATGGCGCTGGGAGCCGTGCCCGCCGCTTTTGCGGGCACCTACATCCTGCACTTGCTCGGGAACGGCCACAACGCCTCCAGCCGCGTCGAGCTCGCGCTAGGGGTTGCGTTGTTGCTCGGCGCGGGCGCGATGGGGCTGCGCTACGTCCTCGATCGGCGGCGCGGTGGCGAGCGGACCCTTCGCGTCCACGAGGTGGCGGTCCGACCCCCGATCACCGTGGCCATCGGGGTTGTCGGCGGGCTCGTGGTCGGCCTCACCTCCGTGGGGTCAGGCTCGTTGATGATCGTGCTGCTGCTCTTCGCCTACCCCATGATCGGCGCCAACCAGCTCGTCGGTACCGACCTCACCCAGGCGGTGCCCTTGACGCTCGCCGCCGCGGCCGGAGCGCTCCTGTTCGGCCACGTCGAGTTTGGGGTCACCGGATCGCTGATCATCGGCAGCGTCCCCGGCGTCCTGGTGGGATCGATGCTTTCGAGCACGGTCCCCGACCGCTACTTGCGGCCGGTGATCGGCCTCGTGATCTTCGCCTCGGGCCTGAAGTACGTGGGCGTGGGCAACGTTACGCTGCTGTGGGCCGTGGGCGGATTGGCCTTAGTTTTGCTTTGCGCGACGGTGCTCGGCGCCGTGGCGCGCAAGCAGCGAGCAGCGCAGGCAGCCCCGGCCACGGAGCCATCGCCTGAGGCCTCCAGCGGACACGTTCAGATCCAACGGCCTGTGTGATCTAGCTCACACTTCCCGTTACCCTCGGCCGAAGCGGGGTTATTGGCGGGAACGCAAATCTGCCGACTCCCCCGCCTGACGGTTTCTTCGCGGCGGGGCATCGGGTAGATCGCTGCCCCAGGTGGGCGGCGGTCGTGCGGTCTTAGCGACCCGGCGCCGATCGGGTTGATCGGCGAGCGCCCGCTGTTGTCGGCCTGACACGAAGGAGGGCCACGGTATGCCCAATTTCGAGGATGAGAACAAGGATCCGAGTCGATCGTCGGGGCGCGCCAAAGCGCGCGTCCTGATTGCAGCCGGCGCGACGCTCGCGGCGGGCGCTTCGCTCGCGGCGACCACCGTCGCCGGCGCCACGACAACACCGACCCCGCGCGGCAAGCCCGACGAGTCAAGCTCGCTCGGCATCGCCGCACACAAGCAGAGCAAGTCGAGCGGTCACCGCTCGGCCCCAGTTCCCTCGCCCGAGCTGCTCATGGCGGGCGACCGCGGACCGGCCGTGAAGCAGGTACAGCGAGCGGTTCACCGCTACCCCACGGGCTACTTCGGCTCGGGTACCAAGGGGGCGGTCGCCGGCTTCCAGCGGCGCCACCACCTGACTCACGATGGCGTCGTCGGCCCCAAGACCAGGCGCGCGCTTCACCTGCGCGTGCGGATCGTCGGGACCCCCGAGGCCTCAGCGGTGACTGCGGCCCCCGCGCCGGCCGTCACCAGCTCGAGCTCCCCGCAGCCGGCCGCTTCCACGAGCGGCGGCAGCGGCGGCTACTCGATCCCGTCGTACGTCGTGCAGTGTGAGAGCGGCGGCAACTGGGGCGCGGTCAACTCGAGCTCCGGTGCGGGTGGCGCGTATCAGATCATGCCCTCCACCTGGCAGGGTTATGGCGGCAGCGGTTTGCCGCAGGACGCGTCGCCGGCGGAGCAGAGCGCGATCGCGGCAAAGATCTGGGCGGCCAGCGGGCCTAGCGCCTGGTCGTGCGGATGATTTGAGTCGTTCGGTCCGGCACATGTGCCGGACCGTGCCGTCGCGCATGCGCGACGGCTGGGCGGGGCGCAGCTGGATGACGCCCCGCCCTTTTATTTCTGGCCGTGCCCTACCCGACGAGCATGCGTTCGCGCTTGCGCCGCGCTACTAGCCCGCTTCTATCCCCCACGCCCCGGTGAACGTCTCGCCGGGCTCGAGCCGCAAGAGCCCGTCGCCGGATTGAAAGGCATTGGGGGCACAGGTCATGGGCTCGACGGCGAGGCCTTTGCGGCGCCGGCTCTCATCCGGTATCGAGTCGCCCGTGAACAGCATCAGGTACTGGTAGTTCGAGTCCATCCACAACGTCGCGGTGAGGCCGTCGGCCGGAGCTTGGAGCGTCACACGTGCGAGGCCGTCGTCGTCTCTCGAGAGCTCCCCGTAGCCCGTGTCGAGCTTGGTGGTTGAAATCTGCCTGGACGAGCGAAAATCGTACTCGGTCCCCTCGACGGTCTCAGAGCCGGTCGGGGTCATGCGCTCATCGGTCTGCATCCACGTGGCGCCGGGTGCAGTGAGCGTGCAGCCGTCGATCGTCGATGTGCCGGCGGTCAGGTAGGGATGCGAGCCGGCCCCGAATGGGCACGGGTCGCGGCCCACGTTGGTCGCGACCGTCCTGACTGTGAGTCCCCGGTCTCCCAGCGTGTACTCGATGCTCAGCGAAAGCGCGAAGGGATAGCCCTCGGAAGGGTGCAGCACGTGAGCCATCACCGCTCTGTGGTGCTCGCGTTGCTCCGGGGTCCAGTTTGACCAGCGAACGAGGCCGTGGATCGCGTTGCCGCGCGGCGGCTCGCTGAGGTCCAGCTGGAACTCGGCTCCGCACCATTCGTACCTGCCGTCCTTGAGCCGGTTGGGCCACGGGATCAGCATCTGACCGCGGCCGACGGTGCACATCTCGTCGCGCCCGTAGCCGTCGAGGACGTCCACGCCGCCGACCGCGTAGGCGCGCAGCCCGCCCCCAACCTCCACAACCACGGCGCGCTGATCGCCGTGAGTGAGTTCGAGCTGCGCTCCCGATGGCGGAATCGGCTCTCGCACGTCTGCGTGGGTTTTACGTCCGGACCGTCATTGCACCCGGGCGGTGGCCGCCCCGCCCGCGGCCGGCGTTCCGCGCATGGGGTTGACCTGCGTGAGGGGCTTGGCGATCCTCTCGAGGCGCTGGCGCTCTGCCTTGACCCCGAAGATGATCTCGACCACCCCCCCTACGATCATCAGGCCCGCGCCGATCGCCAGCGCCAGGAACACCCTTGAAGCGTTGCCGGTGGCGACCATCGGGCCAAAGAGCTGGGGTCCGATGATGCCGCCGATGCCGGTGCCGACCGCGTAGAAGACCGCGATCGCAAGCGCGCGGGTCTCCATCGGGAAGACCTCGCTGACAGTCAGGTAGGCCGCGCTGACTCCCGCCGAGGCAAAGAAGAACACCACCGTCCAGGCCAGGGTAAGCGTCCCGGCGGTCAGCTGGTTCTGCTCGAACAGGTAGCCGGTGACCAGCAGCAGCACCCCGGAGAGGATGTAGGTGCCGGCGATCATCGGCTTTCGTCCGACGCTGTCGAAGAGGCCGCCGAGGATTATCGGACCGAGCAGGTTGCCGGCCGCGAAGGCCACCAGGTAGTACGGAGCGTCCGCCGTCGAGACACCGAAGAAGGTGCCCAGCAGGGTCGCGTACCCAAAGAGGATCGAGTTGTAGAGAAAGGCCTGTCCGATGAACAGAGCGAGTCCGAGCACCGTGCGCTTGGGGTAGGTCTTGACGATCGTCTTGGTGATCTCGGGCAGGCTTATCGTCTTGCGCTGGCGCACCGTGATCGTGTCGTCGGGCGCTTCTAGCTCGGCCCCGGTGCTGTCGACAACCTCGCGTTCGATCTCGCGCGTGACCTCCTCGGCCTCCTGCTCGCGGCCGTGGATGAACAGCCAGCGGGGGCTCTCGGGCACGCTGCGGCGGACGATCAGGATTGCCGTGCCGAGCGCGAAGCCGAGCCCGAAGCACACGCGCCAGTCGAGGAATGGCGAGAAGATGTGCAGCGCGGCAACCGAGAGCAGCGCGCCCGCCGCGGCCCCCGCCCAGTAGGTGCCGTTGATGATGATGTCGATGCGACCGCGGTGCTGCGCGGGAATCAGCTCATCGATAGCCGAATTGATCGCGCTGTACTCGCCGCCGATGCCCATTCCGGTTATGAACCGGCACATGAAGAACCACCAGGGGGCGAATGAGAATGCGGTCGCGATCGTCGCCGCCAGGTACACGCCGAGGGTGACCATGAACAGCTTCTTGCGCCCGAAGCGGTCCGTGAGCTGACCGAACACGAGCGCCCCGAAGCAGGCCCCCGCCACGTACAGCGAGGCCGCCAGCCCGGCGATGTCTGCCGCGGAGATATTTACGCCGCTCCCCTTGGCGGAGATGGCGCCCGCGATCGACCCGACGATCGTGACCTCGAGCCCGTCGAGGATCCACACCGTCCCCAGACCGATGAGGATCTTCCAGTGCCACCTGGACCACGGCAAACGGTCGAGCCGAGCCGGAATATCGGTCTCGATAGTGCGAAGCTGATTGGCGGTCGTCGTAGCCATCGCGCCCTCCTCCTCGAGTGCGATTCTGCGCTCGTTGACCTACCCGGCGCGTCTTTAAACAAACGCTTGACGGCGTTCAGCGCTCTTCGGCCAGCCGGGCCGCAGCCACCGCCGCCTGGCCGTAGGAGATGCCCCCGTCGTTGGGGGGCAGGCGCTCGGGCACGAGCACGCGCAGGCCGGCCTGCTCCAGGCTCGAAGCGACAGATTCGAGCAGCGCGCGGTTCTGGAACGAGCCGCCGCTGAGCACGACTGTGTCGAGCTCCCGCTCGCTGGCAAGGTCGATGCAGGCACGCGCGGTGGCGGTCGCGACCGCGTTGTGGAAGCGCGCCGCGACCCGCTCCACGGGCACGTCGCGCTCGACCTCCCTCACCACCTCGACGACCGTCGGACGGGCGTCGAGGACGTAATCCCCATCCTCGCGCACCTGCGGCAGCGGGTAGGCGTCACGCTGCGCTGGGTCGCACAGCGCCTCCAGCTCCGCCGCGGCCTGCCCTTCATAGTTGACGCGCAGACGCACGCCGCACAGAGCCGCAACCGCGTCGAACAGGCGGCCCATGCTCGTTGTGAGAGGCGCGGCCACGCCTCGCCGGGCGAGCTCTGACACCGCGCGCCAGGCGCCGGGCTCGACCTGGGCGGCGATCGGGCCGGGCGGGCCCGCCTCCTCGCCACGAGCGCTGAGCAGCCACGCGCACGCCATTCGCCACGGCTCGCGGATCGCCCGCTGACCGCCGGGTAGCCGAACCGGAAGCAGGTGGCCGGCGCGCTCGAAGCCCTCGAGTCCGCCGACGAGAAGCTCGCCGCCCCAGATCGTGCCGTCCGTGCCATAGCCCGTCCCGTCGTAGATCGCGCCGACGGCCGGGCCGCGCTCGCCGTGCTCGGCGAGGCACGCGGCCAGGTGGGCGTGGTGGTGCTGGACGGCGAGCGGCTCCAGGTCGACGCGTTCCAGCGCGTACTTGGTCGAGAGGTACTCGGGGTGCAGATCGTGGGCCACGACCTCGGGCCGCACCCCGAAGAGGCGGCCGAAATGCTCGATCCCCGCGGTGGCGCTGCGGAGCGTCTCGTAGTTCTCCAGATCGCCGATGTGGTGCGAGACCCAGGCGCGAGCGTCCTTGGCGACGCAGAAAGTGTTCTTCAGCTCGGCGCCGCACGCGAGCAGCGGCCGGGAGGCGTGAAGCGGGAGCGGGATGCTCGCCGGCACGTACCCCCGCGATCGGCGCATCAGCAGCGGGGGCGTGCGGCGCTTGGTCGCGCGCACAACCGAGTCGTCGGTGCGGGTCGCGATCGGCCGGTCGTGGACGAGGAAGAGGTCCGCGATCTGATTGAGGCGTCGCAGCGCGTCGTCGTCTTCGTAGGCGATCGGCTCATCGGAGACGTTGCCGCTCGTCATCACGAGCGTCTCGCCGACATCGCTTACAAGGAGGTGGTGAAGCGGCGAGTACGCAAGCATCACCCCCAGGTCGCGTGAGCGGGGGGCGACCGCGCCCGCGACCGGTGCGCCGCGGCGGCGGCGGCCGATCACGATTGGTCGCTCCCGTCCGCGCAGGATCTCCTCCTCCCCCGCGCTCAACTCGACCAGCGAGCGCGCGGCGTCGATGCTCGGCGCCATCAGGGCGAAGGGCTTGTCCTCGCGGTGCTTTCGCTCGCGCAGCGCGCTCGCCGCCGTCTCGTTGGCCGCCAGGCACGCGAGGTGGTAGCCGCCGAGCCCCTTGAGCGCAAGGATCGCCCCGTCGGCGAGCGCGGCGGCCGCGTCCAGGAGCGCCTCCTCGCCCGTCGTGCGCGGCACCCCGGAGCCGTTGAGCAGCGAGACTCGCGGCCCGCAGACCGGGCACGCGTTCGGCTGGGCGTGGAAGCGGCGATCGCGGGGATCCTCGTACTCGCGCCGGCACGCCGGGCACATCTTGAAATCCGCCATCGTCGTGAGCGGGCGGTCGTAGGGGATGCCGTGCACGATCGTGAACCGCGGCCCGCAGTTGGTGCAGTTGATGAAGGGGTAGCGGAAGCGGCGGTCCGCGGGGTTAAGCAGCTCCCGCAGGCAGTCCTCACAGGTAGCGGTGTCGGCTGTGACCGGCGCATTGGGCGCCTGGTCTGGCTCGCTCTGGAGGATCGAGAACCTGTCCGACGCCTGCGGTTCGATCCAGCTGGTCTCCAGTCGCTCGATCACAGCCAGCGGTGGCGGCTCGTGCTCGAGCCTGCTGATGAGCTCGCGAACCGCCCCCGCGGGACCCTCGACCTCGAGCAACACCCCATTGGAGTCGTTGCGGACGAACCCACCCACCGCGAGCGCCTCGGCCAGCTTGAAGACGAACGGCCTGAAGCCCACCCCCTGTACGGTGCCCCGCACCCGCACGCGCGCGCGGACCCGCGTTGCGTGGGCCGCCAGGGGCTGCGGTGTCATGGATCTCGGGGTACTACTCGGCCGGCAAGACGCGGTCAAAGATCACGTCGGCGCCCTTCTCGAGCCGCGCGAAACGCTCCTCGTCGGCGACCATGTAGGCCCATCCGGCGCCCAGCGCGGCGAACACCAACAGGGCGAACCGGATCGGTCCTCTGTACTTCCTCATCTGCTCTCCCTTCAGGCTTTGTCTACTTCGGGTGGATTCGATTGTGGCGCGTTCGCGACTGGGTCGCCCGCCGCCTCCACGAGCTCGCGCAGGACGTGGTATGCGCTCGCCTGGGCCTCCTGGATGCGGGGAATGTTCTGGGAGCGGGTGATCACGACGTGGTCGGCCAACCCCTCCGAAGAGACGCGACCGCCGTCATAGCCGACCAGCGCGACCGTCTCGAGCCCGCGCTTGCGCCCCTCCGCCAGCGCGGCGATCACGTTGCCCGAGTTGCCGCTCGTCGAGAGCGCCAGCAGGATGTCGCCGCTGCGGCCGTAGGCGATCACTTGCCGCTGAAAGATCTCCTCCACGCCGACGTCGTTGGCGATAGCGGTCAGGATCGCGGAGTCCTCGGTGAGGTCGAGCGCCGGCCTCGGCGGCCCGGCAGCTCGGCGGCTCTCGGGGGGCCCCCTGTGGGGTGGCATGCGGAAGTCCGCGACGACGTCCATGGCGTCCGTGGCCGAGCCACCGTTGCCCAGCGCCAGTAGCTTGCCGCCGGCGTCGAAGCGCGCGCGCAGGGCGCGTGCGGCCCGCTCGAGCACATCGCGGTTCTCGCTCAACGTCTGCTGGCGCAGCGCACCGACCTCCTTGGCCTTCATCTCGATGGAGCGTCGGACGTCGGCCACCACCGCCTCGAGGTCGTGCTCGCGCTCGGCGAGGAACGGGTACAGGAAGCTCGAGGCGCCGGTGTCATGCACCGGCCGGGCCTCCCGTCCCTGCAGCAGCCCGCGGTGCTCGAAGAACACGTGCACCAGCTCCCAGAGGACGTGGTAGTGCGTCTCGGCGAGCTCCTGACGGACGCAGGGGTCATCGCTCGGGGGCTCAAACTCCCACTCGGCACCGCTGTCGCGGGCGTAGGAGACGGTCAGGCACCCGCGATCGCGGACGAGAGCGAGCGCGTGCAGCAGCTCGCGGTCGCCCTCGTCGGCGCCGTAGGCGATCACGATGTCATCGGGCCGCGCGAGCAGCTGCACCTGGCGGGCGAGTCCTCCGCCCTCGTGCGCCAGGCCGATCGCGGGCAGGGCGCGCTTGCCCACGATCACGGGATGTACGAACTCGACCGCGACGTGGCGCACGTCTGAACGCGCCTGAGGGGAGCTGCCCAGGGCGACGAGGCGACCACCGCGAGCAAAGCGCTCGGCCATCCCGTGACAGAGCCGCGCGGTGCGCTCCCCCTCCGCCTCGAAGTAGCACCGGTTGGCGTCGGAGCGGCGCTCGAGCGAGCGCTCGATTTCGGCGATCAGGGACGCGGCGGTAGCGCTCGCGCCACTCACGGCCCGGCGTTCACGCGGAGACCTCGACCGTGGCGCGGTCGGGCAGCTCTCGCAGCCACTCGCGGAACTCGTCCACGTTCTCCCCCGTCCGCGCGCTTACCAGCATCCGCCGCACGCCCGGGTTGACCGCGTCGAGGTTGTAGAGGAATCGGCTGAGGTCGAAGTCCAGGTGCGCCAGAAGGTCGATCTTGTTGATCACGACGAGCTCGCACGTGCGGAACATCAGCGGGTACTTGAGCGGCTTGTCCTCTCCCTCGGTGACCGCGCACACCATTGCCCGCGCGTCCTCCCCGATTCTGAATTCAGCGGGACAAACCAAATTCCCGACGTTCTCGATCACCAGCAAATCGAGCTCTTCGAGCGGAACGGCGGGAAGCGCCGAGCGCACCATGTTGGCGTCCAGGTGACACTCGCCCCCGAAGCCCGGATCGGTGTTCAGCTGGGTGACGGGGACGTGGAGGGTGGCGAGCCGGTCGGCGTCGTAGGAGCCCTGCACGTCGCCCTCGAGCACGCCGACGCGGACGCCATCGGGGGGCGGCGCAAGCGTGCTCTCCAACAACGAGGTCTTTCCCGCGCCCGGCGCGCTCATCAGGTTCAGCACGGTCACGCTCTGGCGGTCGAAGTCGTCGCGGTTGGCGCTCGCGATCGTGTTGTTGGCGTCGAGCGCGTCCTCGACGATCCTCACCTTGGTGCGATGCATGCGGGCTCCTTTTCCTCCACCTCGATGTATTGCACTTCAAGCTCCTCGCCCGACGTCACCCGAACGCTGGCCGCAGCGCACTCTGGGCATCGGAACATCGGCCAGTCGGGCTCCCACGCATGCCCGCAGCGCTCGCAGCGCAGTCGGGCCTCGCTCTCGATCAGCTCGAGCCGGGCCCCCTCGCACGCCGTGTCGCGCGCGACGATCTCGAAGTAGAAGCGCAGCGACTCGGGCACGACCTGGCGCAGGCGGCCAGCCCGCACGCTGACCGACGACACCTTGCGCCCCTCGGCGTGCTTGAGCGCGGTGTTCACGACCGCAGTGGCGATCGAGAGCTCATGCACCGCCGAGCTCCCCGATCGTCTCGAGCACGACGTCAACGGCCCTTCCCACGGACGCCCGAACCGGATCGCTCAACCCGAAGCCGACGTCCTCGACGACCTCGGGCTCGCACGCGACGACGAAGACGCGCCCCGGCCAGCCACCGACGTACTTGACGAAGCGCAGCACGGTCTGGGGGTCCATCCCGTGCGGGTCGATCATCTGTCCGTCTTCGATCGAGCCCTCGACGTCGTCCTCCTTGGCCTCCATCACGTAGAGGGTGCCCGGCGACTCGCCCTGACGGCTCACGTCGATCAGGATGAGCGCGTCGTAACCGCGCATCACCTCGTAGGCGAGATCGAGCCCGCCGGAGCCGAAGTCGATCACCTGTACGCCCGCGGGCAACTCACGCTCGGAGAGCGCCTTGGTCACCTCGCCGCCGAAACCGTCGTCGCGCAACCAGGCGTTACCGACTCCCGCGACGAGGATCGGCTTTGTCCGCTGGGCGGTGTCACTCATCTGGCTTCACCTCTCCTGGACGGAAGAACAGATAGCGGCCGGTCTCGCGCATCAGGTCCTGGCCGGGATCGTCATCGACGGTGACCGCGAGGTGGACGCGGTCGTCGAAGTCGACGTAGATTCTTTCGAGGGTGGCGAGGCGACCGTCGAGCATGCGGTCGAAGGGGTCGCGGTCCGTTCCCGGCTTGAGCAGGAGCTTGTCGCCGCGCTCGAACGTAACGCCGTCGACGGTGATGCGCTCCTCGCCGGGGTTGTCGTCGGCGCCGTACACCGGCGGCGCATCCGGGGCGCTGGGCACCTCCTTCAGCTCTCCGTGGAGGAGAGGATCTCTTCGGGGCCAAGCGCGAGCGCGCGCTCGAGCATCTCAGCGACCGCCGGGTCGCTCGCCACGGCCTGCTCGCGCTCGGTGGCGGTCAGCGAGTGAATATGAAGCAGCAGCGCCTCCTCGATCTCCGTGTTGTCGAACAGGCTGCCGTGGCTTTCGGGGGCGAGCTGGGGGTGGTCGGGCAGGACGATTGCAGCGCCCAACACGGCGTCGTCCTCAGGCGTGGCGAGCACGGGCCAGATGTTCACACTTTCGCGGCCGCTCTCAACCGGCGAGGCGAACCGGCCGGCTGACGCGCGCAGGACGATATGTGTCGAGATCAGCGCGTCCTGGAGCGCCGTGGCACGGTCGAGACCCGCCGGGACCTGCGCCGTGTTGTGGATGCACGCGCGGACAAGCACACGCCCACCTTGGGCCAGCGGCTCCGAGCGCAGCGTGAAGCGACCGCCGTCGAGGACGTACTCCGTCCGCTCGCCGAGTCGCCACCGGCCCCAGCTCCACGCGGTGCTCCCGGGCTTGATGGCCCTCACCGGTCGGAGCGAGCCAGCGAACAACGGCGGAGACCGTCGCGTCCGGCTCGGGCTCGAGCACGCACTCCAGGCGCGCGTGGTCGAAGGCACCCGGCGCACTCGGCGGCGTACGCCGGCGGGTACACGATCCCGAACGGGGTCGGGGTGGCGTTCTTGGTCGCACCCGGGGTGTACGGGTAGAGCGCGTAACCCTCGTACAGCAGAGAGGAGACGAGCTCATCGAGCGGCATCGTGGGCTCCCTTGTCCTCGAGCAGCTCGGTCAGGCACGCGTCGAACGTCGGCAGCCCCTGCGAGGCGCGGCATGCGTTCAGGGCCCCGAGCGTTGCCTGGCTGAGCCGGATCCAGCCCACGCCGGGAAAGTGCTCGGCGATCATCGCCCGCCACGCCGAGACCGGCATGCGGAAGCCCGCGGTCCTGCTCCAGGGGACGGGCGTCACCTGCAGCTTGCCGTCGCCGGCCGCGGTAGAAGACCTGTCCGTTGAAATGGAAGCGCAGCGGCACCTCGCCATCCTCGAGCGCGTAGAAGTACTTGGTCGCCGGCGACCTCGAGGTCGTAGGTGCACGGGACCTGGATCGCGAAAGGTCGTCTGCTCGGTGAAGGCGGGCACACGACCGCTACCTGCGCCCACGCCAGTCCCTGGGTCGACGGCGCCCAGCTCGCCGGCGGCCCGAACAGCTCCTCCAGGCGCGCTCGCGTGGCCTCGTCGTAGCCCCGCTTAGCGGGGTCGATCATCACCTGGACCGAGAGCGACAGCGACTGGATCTCGCGCACGGACGCTTCCGTAGCGCGCGCCGAGAAGACCATCGTGGGAACCGCTGCGAACGCGAGGTGGGCGGCGCCGGTGATCTCGAACTCGGGCTGTGGAACGGGCACCTCGAGCGGCGTCGGTCCGGTCTGGAGGCTCATGGGTGCGCTCCCGAAGGCGGGCGCAGGACCGGTGGCTGGTTGGTCTCTGCCTTGAGCGAGGCGAAGAACTCGGGCACCGCATCGCGTAGCGCCGGCGCCGCCCGAGATCCCCTCCCAGCGCGTCTTGATCAGCGCCGACCAGCGCGTAGCACTGGTCGATCGGCGCAATCACGAACTGTGGCGGATCGTCGAGGCGGTTTACGATCAGAGCCTCGGCGTCGGGATCGAGTCGCTCGAGGACGCGGTTGCGGCGCACGAGCTCCTCCCACGAGTCGAGGCTCAGCTCGGACTCGGTGGCGCCGGCCGGGCTCGGGTAGAACGCGACAACGCCCCCGGTGACCGTCGAGCGCATGAAGAACGCGAGCGCGATCGGGATCTGAAAGCTCGCCCACAGCTGATCATCGAGCTCGAACTGCTCCAGCCAGACCGTCCGCGTTCCCACCGGACGGTACGCGGCGTCGCCGGAGTGAAGCGCCCAGCAAGCCTCGCACGAGCACACGATCCGGCGCTCCTCGAGTTGGAGCAGATGGCGGTGGTCGTCGGGCAAGGGCGCTTGCAGATCTCGCATCGCTCCTGCGCCGGCCGAGGCTGAGCGCGGGACTCGCGGATACGCCGGTGCCCTGGGCGAGCGAGCGCATCCGCGCGACCGTCTCTGCACGCCGCCGGGCTTGGGCCATCGCATCGAGCCGCCAGCGTCGGGCGACGCCCGCCGGCCCCCGAATTCGAGGACACGCCGGTCTCCGCTCACCGGCTACCGCGACCCGGATGCCCCCCGCCTCGAGGAGAGGCACCGGCGTCAGCTGGAGCGGCTCGTCCCCGGCGGCGCGCCCCGCTCTGCGCAGATCGAAGTCCGCGCCGCAGCTCGAGCACCGGAGCATGCGAACCTCCAGCTCGCCGCGATCAAGCGGCTCACCGCACGCCGCGCACTCGTCTCTGTACGCGACGCAGCGAGCCGCTCGATGTTTGCCACCAGCAGCGCGACTCCATCGACCTCGAGCGCGCGGAGCTCGCCGAGGTCGAGGCCCGCTGCCCGCTCGAGCGGCACCCAGCTGGTGCGGTTGCGCGTCGACCAGCGGCAGCTCGGCGCCACCGGAGTGGACCATCGGCAACTCGAACGAGCCCGCCCCATTGCCGGCGAGCGGTTGCGGCTCGGTCACGCCCTCGACCTCCAGGCCGACGAGGTCCGGGGCGTGCTCGTCGAGCGCCTGCTTGATCGCCAGCTCGAGCGTCGACCGCGATGCGGCGCACCCGTCGCAGCTCCCCTGAAGCGCGAATCTTGCGCACCCCGCCCTCGATTCCAAGCAGCTCGACGTTGCCTCCGTGGGACTCCATGTAGGGCCGCACGGTGTCGAGGGCCTCGCGCACGCGCTGCTCAAGTGGGACGGGGTAGAGGTCGTGGATCAGCAGCAGGCTGGCGACGGCCCCGTCCTGCGCCAGCTCGTCCAGGATCGTCTCCCCCGCGCTCGCGGGCCGCGCCGATCACTTCCATGATGCGACGCAGCCCGTCTCCGTACATAGCGACCACCGCGGCAACGAGGCCCTGCGCGAGCTCGCGGGCCCTCGTCGCTCCTCGAGCTCCTCTATGCGCGCCGAGAGCTGCTCGATGCGGTCGAGCAGCTCTGCGGGAGATACCGTCCTGGCTCATGCGAGCGCAGTCGGCGTGTGAATCACCTTGCGCACCTGGCCCTTGCCGGTGTACATGTGCACGCCGCACGGCAAGCACGGGTCGAAGCTCCGCACCGCGCGCATGATGTCGACGCCCTTGAAGTTCTCCGGGCCGTTCTCCTCGAAGATGGGCGTGTTCTGTACGGCGTCCTCGTACGGTCCGGGGGTGCCGAAGGTGTCGCGAGGGCTCGCGTTCCACGGCGTCGGTGGGTAGGGCTGGTAGTTGGCGATCTTTCCGTCGCGGATGACCATGTGGTGCGAGAGCACGCCGCGGGCGGCCTCGTGGAAGCCGCAGCTGATCGCCTCGTCGGGGACCTTGAAGTCGTTCCAGCTCTTTGTCCGGCCGGCCCTGACCTCCTTGAGCGCCCGCTCCAGGCAGTGCAGTGCGATCAACGCCGAGTAGGCCTGGTGGTAGGAGCGGGCACGGTCGCGCTCGATCGCGTTCGACTTCTCGGGCACCTTCCACTCGAGCTCCATCTCGGGCATCGACGCCGACTTGGGCAGCACCATCTGGATCGAATTGCCGGTCGCCTTGGCGTAGCCGAAGTCGACCAGTCCCGCCTTGGCCGTGCACCACTGGCGCGCGAATGGTCCCCCTCCCGTGTCGCAGCACACGTGCTTCCCCGTGCGCTTGTCGTAGACTCGCGGCGAGACCACCCAGGAGTACTTGTCGGCCCAGTCGCGCTTCTGCGGCTTGGGCAGCGTGACCTTGTTCCAGGGGTGGTTCTTGTCGACCGGGTTGCCGAGCGGGTCCTGGGTCACGAACGTGGGCTCGTTCTCCCAGCCGTCGAAGTACGAGCTACCCAGCAGGATCCGGATCGCGAGGTTGATCTCGACGAGGTCGGTGGTGATCAGCTCGCCGCCGATCGCGATCCCGGGCGTGATGTAGCGGTGGCGGCCCCAATCGGTCATATGCCGGTAGTCGTAGTCGACGTAGTCGGGGTCGTCGAACGAGCCCCAGTTGACGAGGTTGGTCTCCCTGAATCCGACCATGTCGTAGCCCGGGAGCTCCTGCAGGAAGAAGTCGTACAGGTCGTCGTGCATCGGCACGACTCGCTTGACGTAGTCGAAGTAACGCATCAGACGCACGTAGTACTCGGTGCAGGTCTGATGGTGATGTCGGCGCTGCACCCTCCCGGCATGATCGTCGAGGGGTGCGTGTGGCGTCCCCCGAACAGGCAGTACATCTCCCGCGTGTACCTCGCCACTTGCAGTGTTTCCAGATAGAAGCTGCCCGTGAACGGGTTCAGCGACCGCATGATGTCGGCGATCGTGTTGTAGCCGTGGATATCCGAGTGAGGCGCGGCCGTCTTCTCAGCCTTCTGGAGCAGCGTCGGGTTGGTGTCCTTGACCATCTGCTCGCAGAAGTCGACGTTCGCCATGCAGTCGTTGAAGATCGCGTGGTCGAAGATGTAGTCGGCGGTCTCGGCGAGGTTGAAGGCCAGATCGCCGAGCGCCGGCGGCTTGACGCCATACGCCATGTTCTGGTTCAGGCACGAGCACGTGCAGTGGTTGTCGCCGCAGATGCCGCAGATGCGGCTGGTGATGAAGTGAGCATCGCGCGGGTCGATGCCCTTCATGAAGATGTCGAACCCGCGGAAGATCATCGACGTCGAGTAGCACTTGTTCACCGTGCGGTTGGAGAAGTCGATCTCCGTGTGGATGCCGAGACTGCCGACGATCCGGGTGATCGGATCCCACGACATCTCCTTGACCATCACGCTCTGCTCTTTGGGTGTCTCAACTGTGGCCATCTGACTCTCCTAAGCGATCGAACGCATTGACCGGACTGTGCTCACCAGCGCTTCTCGTACCCGCTGGTCAACGCCGGTCCGCGGCGCCGCCACTCCGGTTCGATGTCGTACTTCTTGTCGATGTTGCGGTGGCGGAAGTACCGCATGATCGGGCCGTAGGTGAACTTCTCGAAGTTCGCAGCTGTGTTGCCCCAAGTGTCGGGCTCCATGAAGGGCATGTACTTGTCGGGGAAGCCGGGCATGGTGCACGCCATGCAGATGCCGCCGACGTTGGGGCAGCCGCCGATGCCGTTGACCCACCCGCGGACGGGGACGTTGCACTTGACCACCGGCCCCTTGCAGCCGAGCTTGACCAGGCAGCGATGGTCCGAGCCGTACTCCGTGGCGAAATTGCCCTGCTCGACGAACCCCGCGCGGTTGCACCCCTCGCGCACCGTCCGTTCGAACAGCCACTTGGGCCGGAGCTGTTCGTCGAGCTCGGGCACCGGGGCCAGGCCCGCGAGGTGGAACACCAGGTACATGAGCGTCTCGGTGGTGTTGTCGGGCTGCGCCGGGCAGCCGGGAATGTTCACCACCGGCAGGCCTGCCTTCGACCGCCAGTTCCAGCCGAGGTAGTCGGCGACGCCCATCGCGCCGGTCGGGTTGTTCTTCATCGCCGGGATCCCACCGTAGGTCGCGCACGTCCCCACCGCGACGACCGCGGCAGCCTTCGGCGCGAGGCGGTCGATCCACTCGTTGAGCGTGATCGGCTGTCCGTTGCCGGGGTTGACGCCGAAGCCCGTCCAGTGGCCCTCGCCGTTGATGTCCTCGTTGCCCACGGACCCCTCGACGACGAGCACGAACGGGTCGAGCTTGCCCTCCTCGGCGTCGTACCAGGCCTGGATGTACTCGTCCCCGACCTCGAAAGCGATGACCTGGTTGTGGATGACCACCCTCGGCATGCCGGGAATCACGCCCTGGATGATGTCCTCGAGGCTGGGGTTGGTCGCCGAGGTCATTGCCACGGAGTCGCCCTCGCAAGACAGCCCCGTGGTCATCCACAACACGTGAGCGGTGACCTGCTCGGTCTCGTGCTGCCTCTCGGTGAATTCGACTGTGGTTGCCACTGCGGTCCTCTCCTCGGTTGTCAGCAAATCCGCGGCAGCGGGTCACCCACCAGCTCGTCCATCACCCGCCTGCCGCCAAAACTCGTCTCTACCAGCACCATCCCGGGCGGCTCCGGCCGCACCTCTCCAATCGCCGCCGCCTGTTCGCACCCCGGCACTGCTCGCAGCGCCGCGAGCGCATCCCGCGCCGCTTCGGGCGCCACGCACGCCACCAGCCGACCCTCATTGGCCACATACATCGGATCGATCCCCAGCAGCTCCGCCGCGGCGTGAACTATGGGCGAGACCGGGACCTCCGACTCCCGGACGACCACCGAAACCCGGGAGGCGCGGGCGAGCTCGTTGAGCACCGAAGCCACCCCGCCCCGGGTCGCATCGCGCAAACAGTGCAGCCGGGGGCCGGTCGCCTCGAGCAGCGCATCCGTGGCCGCCCAAAGCGGTCGCGTGTCCGACTCGAGCTCGGCGTCGAGGTCGAACTCGTTGCGCGCGAGCATGATCGCGGTCCCGTGCTCGCCGACTGGCCCGGACACCAGGACCAGGTCGCCGGGCGCAAGCCTGTCCGGGGCGAGGCTGGCCCGCTGATCCACTACCCCGATGCCCGAGGTACAGATGTACATCCCATCCGCCGCACCGCGCTCGACCACCTTCGTGTCGCCGGCGACGATCTCTACCGACGCGGCCCTCGCGGCCTGCGCGATTGCGTCGATCTCGGCCTTGAGCTCCTCCGCGCCGAGCCCCTCCTCCAAGATCACGGAGACGGACAGCGCCAGCGGACGCGCGCCGGCCATCGCCAGGTCGTTCACGGTCCCGTTGACCGCCAGCTCGCCGATCGAGCCGCCCGGGAAGCGCAGCGGCTTGACCACGAAGCTGTCCGTCGTCATCGCAAGCCTCGCCCCGTCGAGCGCGACCGTGCCGGCATCCGCGAGCGCCGCGAGCGCCCCTCCCTCTGGCGGCGCGAAGGCGGGGACGAAGAGCCCCTCGATCAGCGTTCGCGTTGCCTTGCCGCCGGCCCCGTGCGCGAGCGTTACCTGCTGGTCGCGGAACCGCGGCGCTTTCGAGCGAGCCGTCTCGATGATCTGGAGCACGCGCTCTTCGCGGCCGACCGCGCTCACGCGACCCTCTTTCGCGGCACGCTCACACAGCCTCCTTCTCGCGTGCGTAGCGCCCGTAGTTGTAATACGCCGCGCACGCGCCCTCCGGCGAAACCATGCACGTGCCGATGGCGTGCTCGGGCGTGCAGGCCGTCCCGAAGACCTTGCACTCCCACGGCTTGATCACGCCCTTCAGGACCTCGCCGCACTGGCAGGCCTTCGGGTCGGCGACCCGTACCCCGGGCACCGCGAACCGCTCCTCGGCGTCGAAGTCGCGGTAGGCATCGGACAGCTTGAGCGCGCTCTGGGAGATGAACCCGAGTCCACGCCACTCGAAGTGTGGCCGAAGCTCGAAGACCTCGGCCATCACTTCGAGCGCGCGCAGGTTGCCCTCCCTCGGCACGACGCGGGTGTACTGGTTCTGCACCTCGCGCCGGCCCTCGCCGAAGTTGAAGCAGGATCATGAGAATCGACTGCAGGATGTCCAGTGGCTCGAAGCCCGAGATCACGACCGGCCGGTCGTAGTCCGCGGGGATGAACTCGAACGGCCGTGCGCCCACGACGGTGCAGACGTGCCCGGGGCCGATGAAGCCGTCCAGGCGCAGATCGGGAGACTCGAGCAGCGCCCGGAGCGGCGGCACGATGGTGACGTGGTTACAGATGCACGAGAAGTTCTCCACCCCCTCGGCCTTCGCACGTTTCAGCGTCAGCGCCGTCGACGGCGCGGTCGTCTCGAAGCCGATGGCGAAGAAGACGACCTGGCGATCGGGGTTGGAGCGCGCTATCCGGAGCGCATCCAGCGGCGAATAGACCATGCGCACGTCCGCGCCTTGAGCCTTGGCGTCAAGGAGAGTCTGATCCGAGCCGGGAACGCGCAACATGTCGCCGAAGCAGGTGAAGATGACGCCGTCGTTTAGCGCGACCGCGATCCCGTCGTCGACGCGCCCCATCGGGATCACGCAAACGGGGCAGCCGGGCCCGTGGACGAGCTCGACGTTGTCGGGGAGCAGGTCGTCGATGCCGTACTTGTAGATCGAGTGGGTGTGGCCCCCGCACACCTCCATGACCTTGTAGTTGCGCCCAGGCTCAAGGGCGGAGACGATCTCGCCGGCCACCACGCGGCCGAGCTGGGCGTCGCGGAACTCGTCGACGAACTTCACCGCGCGCCGTTCCTGCTGGTGGAAGCTTCGCTCGTCGCCGAGAGCGCGGCGATCGCGACGCCGGCATGAACCAGTAACTCGTTCCCGGCAGACACGGAGTCGACCAGCTCGACCGCGACTTCGTGCTCGGTGCCCTTGTCGTCGACGCAGATCGCGGTGCCGTCTCCGGCCGACACGACGCGCATCGGGATCCCCTCATCGCCGCAGGTGATGCAGCCCGAGCGCGTGTCGCACGCCGGGGCGGTCACTCGATCACGCTCGCCCGTAGCTCGTCGAGCTCCTGCTCGTACTCGGCCCCCATCCGCTCGAGCAACCCGAGCGTCGCTTTGGCCTCCTCCTCGTCGACCTTGGAGAGGGCGAACCCCACGTGGATCAGAACCCAGTCGCCCGGCACCACGCCGCCGCCGTCGTCTTCGGCGAGCAGTCCCACGTTGATGTTGCGCCTCACCCCCACGACGTCAACCTTGGCGATCTGGTTCGCCGAGTCCACAAACTCGATCACCTGCCCGGGAATCGCCAAGCACATACGCCTCTCCTATGGGTGTCAGAGCAGCCCCGCTTCACGCCTACGGCAGCCCGTCTCTAAACGAGATACCACTTCGCACCGGACCGTTCCAGGGACGGGGTAAGCGGGGTTACACCGATCTCGACCACCCCCGAGGACGCGAGACGTTATACGTCGGACGCAGCGACGGACTCATGGCTTGTCGCCGGACTGCGCTATGCGTAGACTCGCCCTCCCGAGGCAGATGGCGCACACTCGTCGGAGGTATTCGCATTACCTGCTCGACCTCGACCCGGACCTGGCAGGCGAGCTCGATGTGCGCATGCGGCTCGCGGCCCGCCCGGCCGCCACCGCCGTCACGTTCGAGCTGGAACCCGGCCAGATCGATCTCTCGGTGGCGCTCGCGGCCGCCGTAGGGGGTCCTGGTCTGCTCGTGCTCGCCGGCGCGCTCGTCGGCTACGTGCGCGTGGTCGACCGCGTGGTGGCCGAGCTCCTCGGCCGAGGCGACCTGGTCCAGCCGGTCGCCGAAGAGGACGAGGACGAGTTCGTCGGCTGCGACGTCACCTGGCGTGCGCTGCACCCGGTGCGATTCGCGATCCTCGATGCGGCATTTACCGATCGCGTGAGGCCGTGGCCCCAGATCACGCAAGCCCTGCTTCACCGCGCCGAGCGCCGCGTCCACAACCTCGCGGTGCAGCGCGCGATCGCCGCCCAACCGCGACTCGAGGTGCGGCTGCTGCTCTTGCTCTGGCACCTGGCCGCCCGCTGGGGAAGAGTCGAGCCCGACGGGATACGCCTACCGCTGCCGTTGACCCACCTCTTGCTCGGTCGCCTGGTCGGCGCTGAGAGACCCTCGATCACCCACGCGCTGAAGCGCCTGGCGTCCGCCGGGCTGGTGAGCTGCGGCGACGACGGCTGGCATCTCCACGGGTCTGTCGCGGAGCACATCAGCGCGCTCTCCGAGCGGACGGGCGGAGCCGTTCAGCGGCTCCTGCCGGCGGACCTCGTCCAGGCAACAGGGTGATGCCGGCGCGCGCCCGGTTCGCGGCTCGTTCCTACGCCGAGCATCAACTCGTCCACATCCTCTGGCTCACGACCGGCCTGGGCTGCGACGGCGATTCAGTCGCGATGACCGCCGCGACGAACCCGAGCCTCGAGGACCTCCTGCGCGGCGTGCTTCCGGGGACGCCGTCGGTCGCGATCTACAACCCGATGCTTGCCTACGAGACCGGTGACGAGTTCGTGGAGGCGTTCCGCCGCGCCGCGGCCGGCCGCCTCGATCCCTTTCTGCTCGTCCTCGAGGGCTCCGTTCCAAACGAACAGATCAGCGGAGACGGCCACTGGTCAGGTCTGGGGGTCGATCCGCATAGCGGGCAGCCGATTCCCACCACGACCTGGATCGACCGACTCGCTCCGCGAGCCGCCGCGGTGCTCGCGCTCGGGACCTGCGCGGCGTACGGCGGGATCCCGGCGATGCGCGGCAACCCGACGGGGGCCATGGGGCTGCGCGACTATCTGGGCGCACACTGGAGTACCCGGCGAGGCGCCCCGATCGTCAACCTTCCCGGCTGCCCGGTGCAGCCGGACAACATCACCGAGACCCTGCTGAATCTCACGCTCTACGTCGCGGGCCTGCAAGACATGCCCGAGCTCGACGAGCAGGGTCGACCGCGATCGCTCTTCACCCGCACCGTCCAGGAGGCGTGTGGCCGCGCGGGCTTCGCCGAGCAGGGCCAGTTCGCGACCACTCCGGCCGACCACCACGGCTGCCTGGTCAAGGTCGGCTGCAAGGGCCCGGTCGTGAAGTGCAACGTTCCCATACGCGGGTGGGTCGGCGGCGTCGGCGGCTGCCCCAACGTGGGCGGGATCTGCATGGCCTGCACGATGCCGGGCTTCCCGGACCGGTTCATGCCCTTCATGGAACCCAGCCCGCTGGGAACGCTGGCCGCGCGGGGTGCCCGCTTCTCCTACGGCCCCGTGCTACGCCGCCTGCGCGAGCGCGCCATCCGCACCGTCTTCGACCTCGAGCCCGATTGGCGCCGGCCGTCTGAGGAGCTGCGCAGCGGGTATGAGCCGTCTTGGTGAGGTGTCGGTTGCCGACCAGGGTCATCTTTCGCTGTGAGTACTGCGGCGCCGTCCCCGACCCTGAGACCCAGCGAATGCTCGAGCACGGGTTGCGCGAACTCGCCTTCGGGGAGTACCTGGAGGTCCCGCCGGGCCACTGGCTCGCGTGGCTGGGCGGCGGACCGCTCGGCCCGCGCCGCTACTCCTGCGCCTCGCACCGCGGGGAGCTGACCGCATACCTGCGCGAGCACTACGGGACGATCGCTCCCCATCCGTGGAAGCGGCCGCCCTACCCAACCAGCGTACGCACGCGCGACACCGAGCGGGCACTGAGGAACGGCGCGCTCTCCTCGATGCCGAAGTGGGGGCTGTGGTGACGGCGCCCGATTCGCTGCGCGGGAGGACCACGTGACCGGGACGGATCCGCTCGGCGTGCCCGTCTACGCGGCGGACGGATACAAGCCGTTCGGGCAGTTCACGCTCGCAGATGTGCAGGCGCGCGCAGACGAGTTGCGCGCGGCCACGGGCTTTGGCCCGACGGCAAAAGTTGGTTCGATCGCGCGCGCGTGGGCCGACCTGGCCCGTGCGATGGCGGCGTCCGGGGCGACCATCGTGGCGCAGTTGGGGGACGAGGCCGCCGCCGACTTCGCGCGGCGGACCTGGACCGTCCCGCCGCGGGGAAGCCTGCTCTGAGCCGCGAGCGGTCATCGACGGTCAGCGATTACTCTCCGGCTCCGATGGCGGAGCGCATTGACCTGGGCCCCTGCGCCGTCCTGCGTCACGAGGGTGACCCGGCACGCTGTGCGGTCCTCCTGCCGGGCATGTTCTATCCGACGCAAGCCCCCGTACTTTGGTTCGCCCGGGAGGCCGCCCTCGCGGAGAACTGGAGCGCGCTCGAGGTCCTGGGCCAGCCGGGCGACCATCCCGATCCGGTCGCGTGGCAGCGGGCCGCCGCTGAAGCGGCGCTCGCGGCAGCCGGTGCAGAGCGAGTGTTCGTGGTCGGGAAATCGCTGGCGACACTGCTGGCCGGCCTAGTCGCCGACCGCGACCTTCCGGCGGTCTGGCTCACGCCCGCGCTTACACAGCCCACCGTCTGCGAGGGCCTGACGCGAGCGCGCCGGACCACGGTGGTGATGGGTGGCAGCGCCGACGACTTCTGGCGGCGGGACGCGATCCCCGACAGTCCGGCGCTGGAGGTGATCGAGTTGCGGGGTCTCGATCACGCGCTTCAAGTCCCGGGCGATCCTCTGGGATCGGTCGATCCCCTGCGAAAGGTGGTCGAGGTCGTGCGTCGGATGGCGTCGGAGTGACGATGCCGGGCGACTCCGTCGAGCCGGTTCCCGCGCACCTTCACACCGTGACGCCGCGCCTCGTCGTGCCTAACGGCGCTGCGGCGATCGACTTTTACCGCGACGCGTTTGGTGCAGAGGAGCTGGGCGAGCGCTTCACCGGTCCCGATGGAGAGCTGATCCACGCCGAGCTGCTTATCGGCGACTCCGTGGTGATGATCACCGAGGAAGCCGAAAACGGCTCTCCGGCCAGCTCGCCCGAGTCTCTCGACGGCCGCGTGAGCGCGATCATGGCCACCTACTGGCGCGACGTCGACGCGGCCTGGCAGCGCGCGTTGACGGCGGGCGCAGAGGTTCTCTATCCGTTGGCGGACCAGTTCTACGGCGAGCGAGGCGGACGCCTCAGAGATCCTTTCGGCCAGCAGTGGATGCTCAGCCAGCGCATCGAGCTCGTGTCACCCGAGGAAATGGAGCGCCGCGCCGCGAGGTTTTTCGCGGGCGAGTGAACGCCAGCTTGGGTTGGCTTCGCACACTTTCTCTTCAAACGACTTTCACACGCGCGTTCGGTTGGGTCATACTCGCGTTTGTTCATCCAGCTCACAGGAGGGCCGCGAATGCCGCAAGCCAGGAAGTCAACCTCGTCGTCCGCGCGCTCGAGCGCGTTCAAGCAGCCGGCAGCGCTCAAACGGCTGACGAAATCCCTCGATGCCGCACATGAGGCGCTCGGCGATCTTCGCAAGGACGTCGGTCGCGACGCCAGCGCTGGCGCCCGCGACCTCCAGAAGCAGCTGAGCACCTCGGTCTCCGGCAGCCGTCGCGACATCGGCAAGCTGATGAAGGCACTCCAGAAAGACTTCGACCGTGCCCAGAAGCAGGTGACAAAGGCGACAACCACTTCCTCGCGGCGAACGACGTCTTCCGCCACGCGTCGAACCAAGGCTGCGGCCTCGAAGCGATCGACGTCCTCGGGCACTCGCTCCCGGGCCAGTAGCGCCGCCAGCCGTGCCGGAAGTGCGGCCGCCCGCACCCGCAGCAGGGCTACTAAGTGACGCCGGCTGCATCGGGCACGCAAATGAAGCTCGCGACGTCGATCCGGTAGACGCCGCCCAACTCCAGATGCGGTCAATCCGCGCGCGGAACGAATGTAGGTCGCGCGGCGTCTAGGTTCGGATGTGGGCCGTATTCGACCTTGTTCCGATGGCGACCGGATCCACCTGCTGGCGATCATCAACTCGGCAGCCGAGGCCTACCGAGGCGTGATCCCAGCTGACTGCTGGCACGAGCCATACATGACGACAACCGAGCTCGCCGGCGAAATCTCTGCCGGCGTCGCCTTCTGGGGGTATGAAGCTCACGGCGAGCTGCTCGCGGTCATGGGCATTCAAACCGTGCGTGACGTCACCCTGATCCGCCACGCCTACGTCTTGCCAAAGGCGCAACGCCATGGTCTCGGCGCCAGATTGCTCGAGCACCTCCGCCAGCTGAGCGACAAGCGGATCTTGGTCGGCACGTGGGCGGCCGCGACCTGGGCGATCGACTTCTACCGCCGCAGCGGCTTTGAATTGTTAGACCCCGCGCAGACGGCGACCTTGCTCAAGACCTACTGGAGGATCCCCGACCGTCAGGCCGAGAAGTCGGTCGTCCTAGCCGCCGGGCACCGCTGAGGCTCCTACCGGCCGAGATCGAGCACCGGCGTCGGTGGCTCGATCTCGCCGCGCTCGTCGCCGGCCACGATCGCGGTGCCGACGGCGAAGAACTCGATCATGTGGCTGCCCCACCCGTGGCTCTTCTCCTGGAGCTGGACGCCGACTATCCCCTCGGACTGGAGCTCCTGAGCCTCGGTCTGCATGCGCTCCATGGCCAGCTCCCGCGCGTCGTAGAGGGCCTGGGTGAAGTTGGGAAGCTCCACGTTGCGGCCCATCTGCCCGAGCGACTGCAGCATCCCGCGATGGGCGACGTGGTAGACGCAGCTGCCCATCACCATCCCAACCGGCCGGTGACCCGTTCGCAGCAGCGTCCAGAAGTCCTGACCTGAGAGATCACTGGTGAAGGGTCGCCCGCTCGGCGCCCGGTGCAATACGCCGGCACGGTGTTTGACCGCGGTGCCGATCGCGATGAACTCGGCCATGTTCTGACCCCACTCGTAGCGGCCGATATCGAGCCGCACGCCGACCACGCCGTCGGCACCGAGCGCGTCGGCCTCCTCCTCCATGCGCGTCATCGCGAGCTGACGAGCGTGGTACATCGCCTCCGAGAGCACGGTCATCTCCTGGCTGCGTTTCCAGCCGGCGACCTGAACGCCGATGTGGTAGATCGAGCTGCCGATCACCAGCCCCAATGGGTCGAAGCCCGCCTGCTTGATGAGCAGGAACTCGTTGACCGACAGGTCCGAGGTGAAGAGTCCTTGCCTGTTCTGCTCCAGCCGCTCGCGCCCGGCCTCGGGCACGCCCTCCAGTGACGTCGGGTCGTAGCTGGCTTCGCTCATGTATTTGACTCCTATCGGGGTTGCTCGACTGTCTGACCCCAGCTACCGGCCCAGATCGATGGCGGCCTGGACTGGGTACTGCTCGGCACGTCCCGCGCGCGGATCGCGGTGCCAAAGACTTGCAAAGTGATGATCAGGCCCTCGCGGTCTCCTCGGCCCCCGACGGAGGAGCCAACCCTGAAGCTGTGCATACCGGTGTCCTGCTCGATTCGCACGCCGACGATTCCGTCTGCCCCATTGGCGCTCGCCTGCCTGACGAGGGATCGCAGCGCGCTCTCCCGGGCCGCGTAGACGCCCTGCGTGAATTCGGTCAGCTCCTGGTTCATGGCGTTGGTCATGAACCGAGCCCACTGGGTCGAGTACGACGGCGACACGAAGAACACCGCGGTCGCCGCGACCAGCCCGACGGGCGCATAGCCCGCGCGATTCAAAAGCCAGACCTCCTGACCCGAGAGGTCGCTGAGCAATGGGCGGCCGGAGCGATCCGAGCCGGGCAGCCGCGCCGCCGTGCCGTTCACGACGTAGTCGACCGCGCCGGCGGCCCAGTCGTGCGCACCACGATGCAAGCGCACGCCGACCACCACGTCGGCTCCCAGATGGCCTGCCTCCTCGGCAAGTCGATCGAAGGCGAGCCGCCGCGCCTCGTCCCATGCCGCACTGATCACGTCGAGCTCGCAGATCAGTCCTCCTCCCCAGGAAGCGGACCAGGGCAGGTTCTGCCAGCCCACCTGATGCACCGAGGCACCGAGCACCTGCCCGAGCGGTTGCAGCCCGAGCTTCGAAGAGAGGGCGAACTCGTTGACCGACAGCGTGCTCGAGAAAGGCGCGCCGCTCTGGGCCATCTCCCGCAGCCGCCGCTCGGCCTGCAAGGGGATGTGTCCCGACTTCGATCCGCGCAAGCGAGTCGGCCTGCTCGCGCTCCTCGGCGGCAGCGGATGCGTCGCGGTCGTCGTCGGCCATCAGCTCAGCAGCCGCGCCAGCGCTTCTCGCGCCTCGGCGCTGCGTCCGGACGCCTCGCGCAGCTCCTGCGCGAGGGCGTTGACCCACGCTCCAACGTCGAGCGGCTCGCGCTTGATCGAGATGCCACCCACCTCGCGTTCGCGCCCGCCCTCGATACGCCCGTTCGCTCGTCGGAGGGAGAAAACCCAATCGCCGAGCCGCACCTCGATCCGTTCAACGCGCTTGTCGCGCGCGAACAATCCCCGGCCCCGTCGCTCCACGTTGGTGTGCGTCGGCAACGCCTCCTCGAGTTTGGTGGCGAGTACCTCCAGCGAAGTCGCCACGTCTCGATCGTCGGCCCTCAGCCCCGCGGCATCGAGATCGAAGTACTCCTCCTCGGCGTCCACGCAGCTGAGGCTAGCGCGAGGGGACGCCGCCGGTCCCCGCGCGCCCTGCGGCCCTCGCGGGAGAATGCGCGCTTTCACCCAGTCGAGGCTCCTTAGCCGTCAGTCAGCGGCTCGAAGCGCGCGGTGAAGTGCCGCAGGGCCGGTGGCTCCTCGACGATGCGGTAACCGCGCAACGCAGCGGCATCGTGCGCCACCTGGGCGCAGACCTCGATGACGTAATCGATGTGACTCTGCGTATACGTCCGCCGCGGGATCGCCAACCGGACCAGCTCCATCGCGGCCGGGCGCTCAGATCCATCGGGACGTCGGCCGAACATCACCGATCCGATCTCGCAACCGCGTACCCCGCCGACCACGTACAGCTCGACCGCCAGCGCCTGCCCCGGGTATTGCAGCGGTGAAATCTGGGGAAGCAGCGCGCGGGCATCGATGTACACCGCGTGACCGCCGGTGGGCCGCACGATTGGAACCCCCAGCTGCACCAGGGCATCTCCCAGATAGGCAGTGGAGCGGATGCGATAGCGCAAGTAGTCGTGCTGCACTACTTCGCGAAGTCCCTGAGCCACGGCCTCGAGATCGCGCCCCGCCAAGCCACCGTAGGTCGGAAATCCCTCCGTGAGGATTAACAGGTTGCGGCACCGCTGCGCCAGGTCCGCATCGTTGAGCGCCAGCCAGCCGCCGATATTGGCCAGGCCGTCCTTCTTGGCGCTCATGGTCATCCCGTCAGCGAGCGAGGCCATCTCCCGAACGATGTCGCGCACGGTGCGTTCCGACTGCCCGTTCTCACGCTCGCGGATGAACCATGCGTTCTCCGCAAAGCGGCAGGCATCAAGGAACATCGGGACCCCATGGCGATGGCAGATCTCGCTGGCGCCCCGCAGGTTGGCCAGAGAAACCGGCTGTCCGCCCCCCGAGTTGTTGGTGATGGTGAGGATCACGACGGGGATTGCGCGCGCACGGTCACTAAGCAGCGCGTCCAGCCGCTCGAGGTCGATATTTCCTTTGAAGGGGTGGGCCGCAGCGGGATCGCGAGCCTCCGGGGAGGGAAGGTCGACGGCCTCGGCGCCGGTAGCTTCGACGTTGGCCCGGGTTGTGTCGAAGTGCGTGTTGTTGGGGACCATTTGACCGGGACCGCAGAGCGCGCTGAACAGGATCTTTTCCGCCGCCCGTCCCTGGTGGGTCGGAATGACGTGCGGGAACGGAAACAGCTCCTGCACAGCCTCGAGGAAGCGATACCACGACGGCGATCCTGCATAGCTCTCGTCGCCGCGCTGCAGTCCGGCCCACTGCTCGCTGGACATGGCACCCGTGCCGGAATCGGTCAGCAGGTCGATCAGCACGTCCTCTGACCGGAGCGAGAAGAGGTTGTAGCCGGCCTCGCCAACGGCTCGCTGGCGCTGCTCGGGCATGGTCATCCGCAGCGGTTCAACGGCGTGAATGCGGAACGGCTCGATGATGGTCCGAAACGCCACGCCGGGATAATGCCGCTTCGAGGCCGGAAGGCGGCGCAGCGCTTAGAGTGCAGGGCCAGAGCCGCCAAAATCGAACAGCCCCGCGATCAACTATGACCTCCCGTTGCCGACACGCCATGGCGGGCCATCTCAGCAAGGTTGTGCTCATCGAGGATGAGGACCGAGACGCGTCTGGACGTGGCTCTGGAGCGCGCCCGCACGGCTGCGTATGCTGGGGATGTGGCGAACAGCAGCGCTTCCTCGATGGGCGAGTTCATCCGTCGCCAGCGAGAGCTGTCGGAGGTGTCGATGCGCCAGTTCGCAGAGCTGGTCGGGGATCTCGAATCCGTATTTGTCGCAGATCGAGCGTGGGCTGCGGGCCCCTTCGGAGCAGGTACTCCAACGATCGCCGATGGCTGCAGATTTCGGCGGACACCCTTTACGATCAGGCGGGCGTGCCGCGCGAGGTGGATGGGCCCTCGAAGCTGGTTGAGGCCATCCGGAGGACCCGGCGCTGACCGGGGACAGCGGCAAGCCTTGATCGAGGTCTACGAGGCTTCATCGGCGTGGGACGCGGCCGCGGCGAAGTTGAGGGAAAGATCGAAGCTGCCACTCGTCGGTGCGTCGCGGTGTTCGCCAGTCCGGTTCGGAGGAAGGCGGCGATGTCGCATCGGCGCCGGGTTCGCGCTCGGTAAGGATGGTCCGCGCCGCTAACAGTGCAGGCGCGCCAGGGATTAGTCGGCGAGCAGTCCCCGGTTCGGCAGAAGCACCATCACGTCCTCGACGCCGTGGATGGGAGTGTGGTTGCGGCGATCCGCGCGAGCCGATCATGGGTGTCGTGCCCGAGCTCGGCGGCGAGTTGTGCGGAACGGCCTGGAAGAACGCTACGAGTAGCACGAGCGCTGACGCGCCCGGGCTATCGTGACGGAGGGACACCGTCCCGTTGCGTGCCGGCACGCGAGCCTGCTAGGCCGTGATCAGCTCGCGCGCGGCCGAGACGTCGCCTTGACGACTCCTCGGTCAGCTTCGCGTGCGTGGCGAAGAGGCCGGCGACGGCCTCGACCTTGACTGCTCAGCCGATCTTGCGCTCGAACTGGGCGACGCCCGGCACGTACTTCTCGACGCCGTCGAGGTAGGCGCTCGTGACCTTGCGGCCGACGTCGCGAGTCGCTCGTTGGCCTCGCGGGCGCGCTCGGTCGCGGCCTCGAAGTCAGGAACGGTGGTGTTGGTCTTGGTTGATCTGGTTATCCATGTTGGTGCTCCTTGTTGGGTCGGAGGGATTCGTTCAGCCTGCTTGCAGATTAGCAGTATCAAGGCAAATTTGCAAGCGAGTGTTAGCCTGGATCGTGCTAATCGGCACGTTTCCGCGGCATGGGTGCACTCCGAGCCTTCGAGCGAAAGGAGCTCGCTTGTCCGCCACGTGTCACCGTCGTTCGAGGAGCTTGCGTTCGCGGACGGCATCGCCGCGTGGGGTGCCGCCGTTCGACGGGCTTGGCCGATTGCTGGGCCGGGCGCGCTCAGACGCGAGGAGCGACCCAGCGATTTGATGGTGGACCTGATCCGCTGGTTGCGTGTGGCGACCGACCGACGGCGCCCGCCCGCTGGACCACTCCGCAACGAGATCGTGTTCGAGGCGCCCGTCGCCCGCCTGCGCGACTTCTCGACCGCCCGGGCCGGCGGTCTGGTCCCGACGCTCGTGCTCCCGCCGCAGGCCGGACACGACTCGTGCATCGTGGACTACTCGCGCGAGCAGAGCCAGATGCGCACGATCCTCGCAGCCGGGCTCGCGCGCGCGCTACTCGCTCGACTGGATCGGCGCCACGCGCGGAGACGAAGGACGCCGCGATCGACGACTACCTCGACGTGGTCGACGCGCGCCGTCACGCACTGCGGCGGACGCGTCAACCTGATCGGCGACTGCCAGGGCGGGTGGCTCGCGACGATCTACGCCGCCCTGCATCCCGAGCGGGTCAACACGCTGACGATCGCCGGCGCGCCGATCGACTTCCATGCCGGCGAGCCGGTGATCCACGCGGCGCTGCAGGCGCCTCGCGCCGGGGGGAGACCTCGCGCTTCTACCGCGGCGCTCGTCGCGGCGGGCGGCGGCGTGCTCAAGCGGCGAGCACATGCTCACCGGGTTCATCGCGATCCAGCCCGGCAACGAGGTCGCCCGTCAGCTCGCAGCTGCTCGCGCAACCTCGACGATCCCGCACACGTGGCTCGCTATCGCGAGTTCGAGGATTGGTTCAAGCACACCCAGGCGATCCCCGGCGCGTTCTATCTCTGGATCGTCGAGCACCTGTTCCGCGACAACGAGCTGATCGCCGGCAAGCTCAGATCGCCGGCGAGCGCGTCGACCTCGGCCGGATCGAGTGCCCGCTGAACCTGCTCGCCGGCGCCACCGACCACATCACGCCACCCGATCAGGTCTTCGCGCTCGCTGACTACGCCGCGCACGCCGACGAGGCCAGATCGTGCGCGACACCGCCGCCGGCGGCCATCTCGGCCTGTTCATGGGCCACGAGGCGCTGCGTGAGCACTGGCCGCGCGCTGCTCGCCGCCGTGCGCGCGCGCTCGAGCTGAACCGCGCCCAGCAGGCGGAGCATCCGCTCACGGGCGCTCCAGCCCTGATCCATGATCACCGGCGCGCCGGTGAACGCGCGCCCGTCGGGTCCGAGTAGGAAAGCGACCGTCGCGGCGACCTCCTCGGGCTCGATCAGGCGCTTGACGGCCTGCGGCGCGAGGATCACCTCGCTCGAGCACCCGGTCCTCGGGCAGGCCGTGGGCGCTTCGCCTGGTCGGCGATCTGGCTCTCGACGAGCGGCGTGCGCACATAGGCGGGGCATACGGCGCTGGCGCTGATCCCGTGCTCGGCGCCCTCGAGGGCGAGCGTCTTGACGAGCCCGAGCACGCCGTGCTTGGCCGCGACGTAGGCCGCCTTGTACGGCGAGGCCACCAGCCCGTGGACGGAGGCGATCGCGACGAAGCGGCCGGCGCCTGACTCTCGCAGATGCGGCCAGGCGTAGCGGGCGAGCAGGAACGGGCTCGTCAACAGGAGCGCGATGACCGCGTCCCAGCGGTCCTCGGGGAACTCCTCGATCGGTGCCACGTGCTGAAAGCCCGCGTTGGGGATCACCGCGTCCAGCCGACCGAATCGCTCGTAGCGCCGCGGCGACGGCGTCGCTGTTGCCCTCGCGCGTCGTGAGGTCCGTGCTGCAAGTCCGACGTCGCCGCGGACGTCGACCGTCAGCACATCCCAGCCGTCCCGCTCCAGGCGCGCCGCGATCGCCGCGCCGATGCCGCTCGCGGCCCGGTGACGAGCGCCGCGCGACGCTCACCGCTCACATGTCCATCCCGCCGTTGACCGCCCAGACCGCCCCGGTGATGTAGGAGGACTGGTCGGCGACGAGGAAGTGCACGACGCGCGCGATCTCGTCGGGCCGCCCGAGCCGTCCGAGCGGGATCTTCGCCTTGATCCCGTCGAGCACCTTCTCGGGGATGTGCTCGAGCATCTCGGTCGCGATGAACCCGGGGGCGACCGTGTTGACGGTGATGCCGATGCCATCGTCCTCGAGCTTGCCGGCGCGCTTGAGCTGGATGCGCGCCTCGCGCGCGAGCGTCTTGGTCAGCCCGAACAGCCCGGACTTCGAGGCGGCGTAGTTGGCCTGGCCGATGTTGCCCGTCTCGCCGATGATCGAGGAGATGTTGATGATCCGGCCCGAGCCGCGCTCGATCATGTGCGGCAGCACCGCCTGGGACATGAAGAACGCGCCGGAGAGGTTGACCGCGATGACCCTGTACCAGTCCTCGTCGCTCATCTTCAGCACCGTCTTGTCGATCGTGATCCCGGCGTTGTTGACGAGGATGTCGAGCCGCCCGTGCCGCTCGATCACCTCGCCCGACCGTGCGCCGGCAGTCATCGGCGGAGCCGATGTTGCCCTGGTGGATGCGTGCCGTTCAGGCCCTCCTGTGTGAGCTTGCCGACGAACGCCTCGGCGTTGTCGCGGTCGCGGCTGTAGCCGGCCGCCACGTCCGCGCCCTGCTCGGCGAGGCTGTGGCAGATCGCGGCGCCGATGCCGCGGGTGCCGCCGGTGACGAACGCGACGCGTCCGTGCAGGCGGGGCCGTTGCGACCGTTGACTCGGCTCGGGCTGGTTGTGACTGACATGTTCTCTCCTCTGTCCTCAGTGGCCCGAGCGCTCGCGCAACCAGTCCGCGAGCTCGGGCCAGATCTCGTGCTTGGCCTTCGAGCCGGCCATCAGCCCGATGTGCCCGCCCGGGCGGTCCAAGTGCGTGACGTCCTCGCTGGCGACCAGGTCGAGCAGCGGCACGGTCCCGTCGCGCGGCGCGATGTGGTCAGCGCCGGCGGTCACCACGAGCAGGTTCTGCTCGATCCGCGCAGGTCGACGCGGCGCCGCGCAGCCGCACGCGCCCGGCGACCAAGCCTGTTCTCCTTGTACATCCAGGTGATCCACTCGCGGTAGGCGCGGCCGGGAAACGGCGGGTTGTCGGCAACCCACTTGGCCATCGCCTGGTAGCTCTCGCGCGGGTCCTTGCCGTCGAGGATGCTCTGCAACAGCCGGCGGTAGGTGGTGACGTAGTTGGTCACCGGCTTCATCAGCTTGTTGGCCCAGTCGATCCCCGCGCCCGGGACGGCTCGATAGCTGTCGGCGATCAGGTCGACGTCGAACTCGTCGCGGCCCACCCAGCGCGCGTACAGCGAGTCGGCTCGGGTCGATCGGGGTCGTCAGCAGCACCGCGTTGCGCACCGCGCCGCCGGGATGCAGCGCGCAGTACATCGCGCACAGCGTGCCGCCGATGCACCAGCCCAGCAGCGTCAGCTCCTCCTCGCCGCGCGCGCGCAGCGTCTCGCGGACCGCCCAGTGCAGCTCGTCGCAGACGAACTCGGCGAGCCCCATGTCGGAGTCCGCCTCGTCGGGGACGCCCCAGTCGACGAGGAACACGTCGTATCCCTCCTCGAGCAGGAACTCGACGAACGAGTTCCCGGGCCGCAGGTCGAAGATCTCGGGCCGGTTGATCAGCGCGAACACGAGCAGGACCGGCATCGGATGCTCGCGCTGCTCGAGCGGTATCGGTAGAGCGTCGTCCCGCGATGCGTCCAGACGACGTCGCGCGGCGTCTGCGCCGATCGCGGCGTCGGGGGTCGTCAGGATCACGTTCGCGAACTCGACCGTCGCGCGCGGAAGGCGAGCCAGCGTCCCGCAGCGCGCTCACGAAGTCTTCCGACGCTCGGAGCCGCGGGCGGCGGATGCTCGAGATGCCCTGGGACTCGCGGCCTTGACCGGGGACGCCGCCTTCGCCGGCCGTTCCGCGCCGGCGCGCGCGAGCTCGTCGCGCAACTGTTCGACCTCCTGCAACACCCGCTCGAGCTTGTCCTCGGTGCGCGCGAGCTGCCGTGCGAGACGCACGACGTCGCGCCGCCCGGCGACCCGCAGGTTGCGCAGCACGAGGTCCATCGCGTCGCTCGAGAGCTTCGTGACCGCCGCCGTGTTCTCTGCGAACTGGCCGAGCAGCCCGCCGAAACCCCGCGAGCCGACCAGCTCCTCGCTTGCCCTGGCGGCCTGCGTCTCGGCCCGCTCGTAGAGGCGCGAGACCTGCGCCTCTACTTCGGGAGCGCTCGCTTCGGTCATCGCGCCTATTCCTCCTGGGACTGGGCGGCCGCGACCTTCTTCTGGAGCTCTGCCATCACGGTCGGGTCGCGGAGCGTGGTCACGTCGCCGAGCGTCCGGCCCTCGGCGATGTCCCTCAGCAGCCGGCGCATGATCTTCCCCGAGCGTGTCTTGGGCAGGTCCTCGCTCCACAGGATGCGCTTCGGCCGGGCGAGCTTGCCGATTTGCGAGGCGACGTGCTCGCGGATCTGAGCCTCGATCTCCGGAGTCCCCTCGAGGTCTCCCTGGAGGGTCACGTACGCGACGATCGCCTGACCGGTGAGCTCGTCCGACTGGGCGACGACCGCGGCTTCGGCGACGTTGTGGTGCGCGACGATCGCCGACTCGACCTCGGCGGTCGAGAGGCGGTGCCCGGACACGTTGATGACATCGTCGATCCGTCCGACGATCCACAGGTAGCCGTCCTTGTCGCGGATCGCGGCGTCGCCGACGAGGTAGGTGTCGTTGCCGAAGCGCGAGAAGTACGTCTCGACGTAGCGCTCGTCGTCGCCGTACAGGGTGCGCAGCATTCCGGGCCAGGGGCGCTTGAGCACCAGCAGTCCCTGGCCCTGCTCGACCGACTCACCGGTGGTCTCGTCGACCACGTCGGCGAGAACGCCCGGAAGCGGGAACGTCGCCGAGCCCGGCTTGGTCTCGGTCAGACCGGGCAGCGGCGAGATCATGATCTGGCCGGTCTCGGTCTGCCACCAGGTATCGACGATCGGACAGCGCTCACGGCCGATTACGACGTGGTACCAGAGCCACGCTTTGGGGTTGATCGGCTCACCGACCGTCCCCAGCAGCCGCAACGACGAGAGGTCGTGCGCGTTCGGGTGCTCGGCGCCCCATTTCATGCAGGCGCGGATCGCCGTCGGGCGCGGTGTAGAAGATCGTCACGCCGTAGCGCTCGACGAGCTCCCACCAGATGCCCTTGTCCGGGTAGTCGGGCGCGCCCTCGTACATCACGCTCGTCGCGCCGTTGGCGAGTGGGCCGTAGACGATGTAGGAGTGCCCCGTGATCCAGCCGACGTCGGCAGAGCAGAAGTACACGTCACGCTCGGGGTCGAGGTCGAACACGTACCGGTGGGTGGAGCTGACCCCGGTCAGATACCCGCCGGTGGTGTGAACGATCCCTTTCGGCTTCGCGGTCGAGCCCGAGCTGTAGAGGATGAACAGCGGGTGCTCGGCCTCCATCGGCTCCGCCGGGCAGAACGGGTCCGCGGCGGCGAGGATCTCGTCGTAGAACACGTCCCGATCCTGCGTCATCGGAGTATCGATGCCGGTGTGGCGCACGACGACGATGTGCTCGAGCGACTCGAGGTCGCCCAACACTGCGTCGACGGCGGCCTTCACCGGCGCGGTCTTGCCTTTGCGCCGAGCGCCGTCGACGGTGATCAGCACCTTCGCGCGCGAGACCTCCATTCGCTCCCTGACCGCCTCGGGCGCGAACCCGCCGAACACGACGTTGTGGGGCGCGCCGATCCGCGCGCAGGCGAGCATCGAGACGATGACCTCGGGGATCATCGGCAGGTAGATCCCGACGATGTCGCCCTTGCCGACGCCCAGCTCCTTGAGCGCGTTCGCGAGCCTTTGCACGTCGCGGTGTAGCTCGGCGTAGGTGATCGCGCGCTGCTCGCCCTCCTCGCCGGCCCAGTGGAACGCGACGCGGTCGCCGCGGCCGGCCTCGACGTGCCGGTCAAGGCAGTTGTAGGACACGTTCAGCTTACCGTCCGTGAACCACTTGTAGAACGGCGGGTTCGAGTCATCGAGCACGGTCGTGAACGGCTTATCCCAATGCAGCTCGCGGGCCTGCTCGGCCCAGAACCCATTCGGGTCGAGCTCGGCCCGGGCGTGCAGCGACGCGTCGTTGACGTGTTCGGTGGCGACGAACTTCGGAGGCGGCGCGAAGCGGTCCTGATGCAACAGCTCCTCGAGACGGCGCTCGAGCTGCTCGCCCGCGATGGAGCGCCGACGACGAGAACGTCTCGGCGGCGTGTGTGCTGATGGTGGACGAGCTCATATCGGGACCCTCCTTCAAGGGTGCTTCTGTCGTGCCTGGTGGTCAGACGGTGAGGACCACGCGCGGCTCCTTGTTGCGCGCGTGCAGGATGTCGTCGAACGCCTCGTTGACCTCCTCGAGCGGGCGGGTCTCGTGGAGCACCCGGGTACGACCGAGCGTGTGCAGCTTGAATACGTCCTCGACGTCGCGGTGGGTCCCGACGATCGAACCCTTGAATATTAATCCCCCGGAGCACCGTCTCAAAGATCGGCAGCTTCACGTAGTTGTCCGCGCGGCAGCGCGACCATCATCAATGTCCCGCCCCGGGCCAGCGACTCGAAGGCCTGCTCGAACGGCCTGGGCAGACACCGCGAGGCGCGATCGCGGCGTCGGCACCGCCCAGCTTTTGGATCTCCGCCGCGGGATCCTGCTCGGCGGCGTTGATCACGTAATCGGCACCGAGCTCCTTCGCCATCTCCAGCTTGTCGTCGTCCAGGTCGACGGCGACCACCGTCCCGCCCTGGATCTTGGCGTACTGGACCGCCAGGTGACCCAGGCCGCCAACACCGAAGATCGCGCACAGCTCCGAAGGACCGACCATCGAGCTCTTGACCGCCTTGTAGACCGTCACGCCGGCGCAACTCAGCGGCGCGGCGTCAAAGGAGTCCACGCCGTCGGGCACCTTCACGACGTGGCGCGCATAGGCGGCGACGTACTCGGCGTAACCCGCCGTCCATGCCGTAGCCGGTGTTGATCTGCACCTCGCAGAGCGTCTCCCGGCCCGAGTTGCAGTACCGGCAGTGCCCGCACGCGAAACCAAGCCACGGGACCGCAACCCGGTCTCCCTCCCTGATCTCCTCGCCGACGCCCGGGCCGAGAGCTTCGACGATCCCCACGCCCTCGTGGCCCGGGATCAGCGGCAGGGGCGGCTTGATCGGCCAGTCCCCGTGCGCTGCGTGGATGTCGGTGTGGCAGAGGCCACATGCCTCGATCCGGACGAGCACCTGGCCGTCGCTCGGCTCGGGCCTGGGTACGTTTTCGATCGTGAGTGGCTGGGTGAAGTCGTGAACGACGGCGGCTTTCATGGTGCCTTCCTTTGATTGGTGCGGTCGCTCCCTATGCGAGTTGGGTGACTACGGACTTGGTTTCGAGGTAGTTATCCAGCGCGTTGTGGCCCATCTCCCGGCCCCAGCCCGACTCCTTGTAGCCGCCGAACGGCATCGCGGCGTCGAACACGCTGTAGCAGTTGATCCACACCGTGCCGGCCCGCAAGCGGTGGGCGGTGCGGTGCGCCTTGTTGATGTCGCGCGTCCAGATCCCCGACGCGAGGCCGTAGTTCGTGTCGTTGCCGCTGTCGATGACGTCGTCGTCCTCGGAGCCGAACGGAATCGCGCACACCACCGGGCCGAAGATCTCCTCGCGCACGACCTTCATGTCGGGCGTGGTGTCGGTGAGCACCGTCGGCTCGACGAAGTACCCGCGGTCGCCCGCCCGGCCGCCGCCGGCCGGCGCGCGGGCGCCGGCGTCAAGCCCCGACGACAGGTAGCCGAGCACCTTCTCGTGCTGCTCTGCGGAGGTCAGCGGCCCCATCTGGGTGTCGGGGTCGAGCCCCGGGCCGACCTTGATCTTCCTGGCCTCGTCGGAGATCCCCTGGACGACCTCGTCGTAGACGTCGCGCTCGATGTACAGGCGCGAGCCGGCGTTGCAGCATTGGCCCTGGTTGAAGAAGATGCCGTTCGCCGCGCCGGGGATCGCCACGTCCATGTCGGCATCCTTGTAGAGCACCTGCGGGCTCTTGCCACCCAGCTCGAGCGTGACCTTCTTGAGATTGCCCGCCGCCGCCTGCACGATCAGCCGGCCGACCTCGGTCGAGCCCGTGAAGGCGACCTTGTCGACGCCGGCATGGGCCGCGAGCGCCGCGCCCGCGTCCCCGAACCCGGTCACGATGTTGACCACGCCGGCGGGCAGCCCGGCCTCCAGCATCAGCTCACCGAGTCGCAGCGCCGAGAGCGGCGTCTGCTCGGCGGGCTTGAGCACCACCGTCACGCCGGCCGCGAGCGCCGGGCCGAGCTTCCACGCAGCCATCAGCAACGGGAAGTTCCACGGGATGATCTGCCCGACCACACCCACCGGCTCCCTGCGCGTGTAGGCCAGGAACTCAGATCCAGGCGAGGTGACGGCGGAGATCGGGATCGTGTTGCCCTCGATCTTCGTCGCCCAGCCCGACATGTAGTGGAACAGGTCGGCGGACAGGGCGACGTCCGCCGCCTTGGCGATCGCCAGCGGCTTGCCGTTGTCGAGCGTCTCGAGCACGGCAAGCTCGTCCGCGTGCCGCTCGATCAGGTCGCCGATCCGGTGGATCACCTTGCCGCGCTCCGACGGCGTCATCCGCCGCCAATCCGAGCGCTCGTCATCAAAGCAGCGACGAGCCGCAGCCTACGGCCAGCTCGATGTCCTCGGCCGCGCCGTGCGCCACCGACCCCAGATTCTCCTCAGTCGCCGGGTTGAGCGTCTCGAACGTCTTGCCGCTCGCCGCCTCCACCCACTCCCCTCGATCAGCAGACGACGCGGCTTGCGAACGAAGTCCTGAACGTACTGAGGCAAACCCTCGGAAAGGCCCGCAGACGCTCGGCGGCGCCCCGTTGGTAACCCGGTTCGGTGTGGAGATGGACATGCTCGGCTCCTGACGCTGCGTGTCGGCGCTGACCGCTGGGTCGATACGCCACGCCGGCCGAGAGTTGGAGCCGGAAGACCGCCTGCCGAGGTTTTGGGCGAGCGAACCCCCACCATACACCCGATCGACAAGACGCAGAACGGCAGTCTCGGAGATTCGCTTTCCGGGGCTAGAATCGAATTGGCTGGAGCCGTCATGAGCTACCGCGACACCGAGCATCTGCGCGTGCTGATCGCCAACGAGCGCAAAGATCGCTTGGCCCTTGTCGCCCCGATCGTCACGGCCCTCGGGCACGAGGTGATCGCGCGCGAGATCGACGTCGCAGACGTCGGAGCCGTGACCGCCCGCGAGCGACCCGACGTCGCGCTGGTCGGGCTCGGGGAAAGCTCCGACCACGCGCTCGGGCTGATCGAGAAGATCGTGCGGGAAGCCGCCTGTCCCGTGATCGTCCTGCTCCACACGCCCGATCCTGAGTTCGTCAAGGAGGCATCCAAGCGCGGCGTGTTCGCCCACATCAGCGACGCCGACGTCGACGACTGGCAGAGCTCGATCGACATCGTGCTGCGCCGCTTCGCCGAATACCACGACCTCGAAGGCGCGTTCGGGCGCCGTGCCCTCATCGAACGTGCCAAAGGCATCCTCATGGAACGCCACTCCGATCGACGAGGCAAGCGCCTTCGAGATGCTCCGCGAGCACTCCGCACCGCCAACCGCAAACTCGTCGACATCGCCACCGCCGTCGTCGACGGCCACCGCCTGCTCCCGAAGCATCCATACGCGCCGTCGTAGAGGCGGCGACGCGGCGCGGCTAAGGGTGGAGCGTATGCTGGTGCCACGGGGCACGGATCAGGTGTCCCTCATCCGAGGAGGCCACGATGGAAGATGCTGTGATCGTCAGCGCGCTACGGACGCCTGTGGGTAGCTTCGGCGGGCAGTTCAAGGACATCGCGGCCACGGGCTCGGCGCGTGCGTGGTGCGTGCCGCGCTCGAGCGGGCCGAGTGCTGGGGAGGAGGTGGACGAGGTCGTGCTCGGCTGCGTCCTGACCGCCGGTCTCGGCCAGAACCCCGCACGCCAGGTGGCGATCGGCGCGGGCATCCCGAAGGAGGTGCCTGGGACGACCATCAACATGGTCTGCGGTTCGGGCCTCAAAGCGGTTGCGATCGCGTCGCAGATGATCCGGGCAGGCGACGTAACGTCGTCGTGGCGGGCGGCATGGAGAACATGACGCGCGCTCCGTATCTGATGCCGGCCGCGCGTTTTGGCGCGCGGACTGGCGATGCCCAGCTGATCGATTCGATGGTCCACGACGGCCTGTGGGATGCCTTCAACGACATCCACATGGGCATCACCGCGGAGAACCTCGCCGAGCAGTACGGCATCAGCCGCGAGGAACAGGACAAATTCGCCGCGGGCAGCCAGCACAAAGCCGAGCGCGCAGTCGCCGAGGGAATCTTTCGGGAGGAGATAGTGCCGGTCGAGGTGCCCGTGAAAGGCGGCACACGCATGGTTGACAGCGACGAGGCCCCCCGCGCGGGGACGACGGCT
>CAVWMM010000001.1:0-439152 GCA_963756105.1 uncultured Solirubrobacterales bacterium | reverse complement strand
CCTACGTGTTCTCGTGGATCAGCGCCTTCGTCGGCATAAGCGCGCGCAACCCCGAGACCGCTCAATCGGTGGGGTTCATCTGGGTCTTCCCGCTGGTCTTCGCTTCCTCCGCGTTCGTGCCTACCTCGAGCATGCCCGGAGCGGTACGCGCGTTTGCCAACGTCAACCCCGTCACGCTGGCCGTTGACGCCGCCCGGGCCCTCACGATCGGATACGGCCACGCGCTGTCTCCCGCACTCGGGACGCTTGCCTGGCTCTGCGGGCTCCTGCTCGTCTTCATCCCCCTCGCGAGCCGAGCCTTTCGGCGCGCCTGAGGCGCGCCGAAAGGCGAGCTCCGTGAGGCTGCCTCAGCTCACGCGGACCTGCCCGCTCTTGGTGATCAGCATGCTGCTGAGGCTTGCACCGGTGGGTGCCGGCGCCCAAGCCGAGCATTGACGGCTCGACCATGTAGGTCACCACGCCCGAGCGATTGGCCTTCACCGTGGCCACGTTGTGACCGTCGATCGATAGGACCACCGGGTATTTCGGCAGGAAGCCGTCGGCCTGGAGGTAGCACCTGCCGTGGGATCCCACGCGGGTGGGTGAGACCTGGAGGGAATGCTCGAGGGCGACGAGCTGCGCCCGCGCCTTGTGGCGGTAGGAGGCCTCGTCCCCCGAGGCTTTCGTGGCCGCCGCCAGGGCGGGCACGAACCGGGGGGCGAAGACGGTCCCCCAGCCGCTTGCCACGTCGAAGCCCTTCTTCGCGACAAAGCCGGGAACCGTCACCTTGCCGCTCGGGGTCTCGGCCGACTCGTTGCCCTTCACCACGTCGGAGATGCCGTCCTTTGCCCCGGCCGGGCCGAGCACGCGGTACAGCGCCGGATTGATCGGCCCGACGTTGCCGTGGTTCATCTGGGTGGCCAGGGCCATCACCCCGTTGAGCAGCGGAGCCGCCTCCGAGGTGCCGTCCTGGGCGTCCATGACGATGTCGGGTACCGACCGCATCGGGCTCCCGGTGATGTGCGCCACGCCGTCCTGGTAGGAGGGGCGGGAGAACACCGAGGAGAACCCGGCACCTTCGGAGAACTCGGCGTTGCGGGGTGGATACGGACGTGCCAGAGCGGATCCGGGCCAAGGCGCTTGCCGTTGGTGGGGCTGACGTTCGGGACGCTCCCGCCCACGCCCGTATTCCAGGGAGAGTCGTCCCAGGTCGCCGTATCCGGACCGTTGGAGACGTCCTCGCACTGCCCGTTGGCCACCGCGAGGTTCTGCACCACGCCACAGTCGCCCGTGGCGTTGAGCACCGGAATGCCCGCGGCGGCGGCCGCCAGCTCACCGGGGTTCTGGGCCAGGATCTCCTCCCGGCCGTTGGTATAGGTCGTTTCACCGGTCCCGTCGCTGATCGAGATCGAGTTGGCCAGGTGGTGGCTCGCGATGTCCTCGAGCGCCTTCATCATCTCCGGTGGCGCCACCTGCTGGGCGGCATCGGCGTTGATCTCGCGTGTCGGCCGGCGTGGCCGAGATGACGATCTTGGCGTACGGGGCGACGAGGTGAGCTGATATGACGTCGAGCATCAGCTCGCCCTGCCACGCGCTGCAGGAGCCATAGCTGCCGAGCTTGACCATCCCCGCCGGACACTTCTTCGGGAGCGGGCCGGCCGGGTAGATCGTGCGGATCTTCGGGTTGGGCAGGCCGAACTGCTTGTCGAAGCCCGCCACCTGTCGCGGCGATGTGGGAATCCTTCCAGCCCTCGATCACCGCAACGGTCGTGCCGGCCCCGTCGATGCCCTTGAGCCACAGCGACCCGATGCCGTAATCCATGATGTCCTGCGGTCCCGGGGTTTCGTTCGCGTACTTGGCGTAGTTCTTCTGCATCCCGTGCAGAACGCGCTTCAGGACCCGAATCTGTTGCTTTCGCGGGGGAGTCGGCGTCGGGGCCGCCGCAGAGTTGGAGATGCCGGCGGGACTGCTCCCCAGGATCGGGCGCCCTGTGATCCGCGAGTAAGCGGTCCCGGGCGGTACCGCGGGTTTGGCGCCCGCGGACGTGGTTCCTGCGGCCGCGCCGGTGCCGACGACAATCGCGAGCGCAGCCACGGCAAGCGCGATGGCGCCCGCCCAAAAGGCCTTAGGACGTAGCCAGTGCCTCAAACGCACCTCTCCTTTGTCTGATCGGTCCCTCAGCCGGTCGGCGGAAACTATCACTCAGTAATCACCAAACGTTTACCTCACGTTACGGCTGGTGGCTGGCTGGTGTTGGCGCGCGGGGGCCCTCGGTGGCCGGGTGGTGTTTGGCGCGCGGGGGCCCTCGGCGGCCGGGTGGTGTTGGCGCGCGGGGCACCCTCGGCGCCAGCCGAGCAGCTTCGCTTCGGCGATCGTGATCAGAAAACCCCGGCACGACGCATAAAATGCCCGCGTGAGCTGGAGGAGGGCGACCCAGATCGCTCGATGGCGGGTGGGGCCGTCGATGGCGGCAATCGCTGCATTGGTGGGGGTGGGGGCGACGGCCGTCGTCGTGGCCGCCGGTCACGTGCCGCCGGCTGCTGCCGGCTCCTCCCACGGGGCGTCGAGCCCCGCCTCGGAGGGTCTGGACGTGTTGCCGTTTCCAGGGACTCCAGACGCGTCGCCGGAAACGGATGTGGACTTCCCCGCGGTCTCGCCGGACGAGATCGCGGCGCTGGAGGTCGTGGGTTCGCGCACCGGCGTACACGCGGGGCGGCTGAGCAGGCAGCCCGCTGGCCGCGGGACCGCGTTCTCGCCGGCGCGGCCATTTGCTCTGGGTGAGCACGTTTTGGTTACCGCGACGTTGCGCTCGGCGGCGGCGGGAACCGCGTCGGGTACTCGCGGCGCGCGGCACCTGCGGTTCTCGTTCTCGGTGGCGCGGCCCGTCGGCGGCGGTGGCTTGGCCCAGACGGCCGCTCCGCACGCTCGCGAAGACTCTGCGACGTCCGATCTTCCCGGAACGCACTCGTTCGTGACCGAGCCTCGCTTCCGCGTGCCGTGGGTAAGGATGACCGGAAAAGACACCGACCCCGCGTCGGGCCAGATCTTGTTGGACGCCCAGAGCTCGGGCCAGAACGCCGTATACATCCTTAGCCCGCGCGGCCGGCTGCTCTGGTACCGCCCGACGGGCGGCGCCAACCGGCAGGCATATGGCCTCCGCGAGCAGAGGTACCACCGTCAGCCCGTTCTCACCTACTGGCAGGGAGTGATCGATCGCGGCGGGCGCGGCCAGGGGCAGGACCTCATCCTCAACCGCTCGTACCGCGTCATCCACAGGATCACCCCTGGCGACGGGTACCAGTCGCAGGGCACCGACCAACACGAGATCACGCTGACGCCCGAAGGGACCGCGCTCATCACCGTGTGGGCGCCGGAGACGACCAACCTCACGTCGGTCGGCGGTCCGGCGGACGGCACGGCGATCGATTACATCGTTCAAGAAATCGACATCGCCACGGGCCGGGTGGTGTGGGAATGGCACTCGCTTGGCCACGTGCTGGTGGCCAATAGCTACGCCCATTACGTCCCGGGGGTGGACTATGACTACTTCCACATGAACTCGATCCAGCAGCTCAAAGACGGCAACATCCTGATCTCTTCGCGCAACACCTGGGCGATCTACCTGATCAACAAGAAGACCGGCAAGATCATCTGGACGTTGGGGGGCAAACACTCGAGCTTCAGGATGGGACCGCACACGAACTTCGAGTGGCAGCACGACGCGACGCTTCAACCACACAGGCTCTTGACCGTGTTCGACGACGCTGCCACACCCGCGGAAGCGCCGCAGTCGCGTGCGTTGGAGATTCGCCTCGGCATGGCCAAACGGACAGCGACGCTCGCGCGCGCGATCACGCACAAGCCCCCGGTTCTGGCCCGGAGTCAGGGGAGCGTGCAGGTGCTGCCCAACCGAGATGTCTTCGTTGGCTGGGGAACGGCTTCCACCTTCTCCGAATACGCGCCCGGGGGCAAGCAGCTCTTCAGCGGCTCGTTCCGCTCGCCAATCCAGTCCTACCGCACGTACCGCTCCCCGTGGGTGGGGCATCCGACGTGGGCCCCGGCGCTCGCGGTCCGCAAATCCTCGACGCACGGGGTCTACAACGTCTATGTGAGCTGGAACGGGGCGACGCAGGTCGCTCAGTGGCGAGTGCTTGCGCGACGATCCAGCAGGGGCCGGTTCAAGCGGCTAAGGACCGTCGCGTGGTCGAGCTTCGAGACGCGCATGCGGCTCAGGACCCGCGACTTCTACTTCAAGATCCAGGGCCTCGACGGGAAGGGGAAGCCGCTTCCTCACGGGACCTCGCGTGCCGTGGCGGCGTCGTAGGCGGGTCGGCCCGGCGCTCTTTCAGAGCTTCGCCTCATCGATCGTCGGCTCGAAGAGCTCGATCGGGTTCCCTGCGGGGTCCTCCACGAGTATCTGCTTGCCGCCGACGCCTGTGACTATCTCGTTGCGGAACCGCGCGCCGTGCTCGCGCAGCCGCTCGACGGTGCCGTCGATGTCGTCGACCTCCAGCTGGAAGCGGTTCCAGCCTCCGGGCTGGGGCATCGTTCCGTCGGGCATCGCCTGACCGCCCCCCGGGCCACCGCCCGGCGCGCTGAGCACGAGCCGCAGGTCGCCAAAAGAAAGCATCGCGAAGCTCGGCGCCGGGTGCATGTCCTCGTGAAAGCCGAGCGGCCCGCAGTAGAAGGCGATCGCGGCATCGACGTCGTCCACGATGTAGCGCACGCTGACTCTGCCCATCAACTCTCCTTATCTGGGGGTTTCAGTACGAAACCTACGCGCTCAGCGCTTGGGCTGCCAGAACGCCAGCTCGCCGGCCGCGGGAGTGGCGACGACGCTCCTCCAGCCGGCCGGGCCTTCGCGCGGCGAGAGCAGGACGCGTCCCCCGAGACGCTCCGCGCGCTCGGTCATGGCTCTGATCTCTGCGACCTCGACGTACGGCAGCCACAGCGCGCGCTCCGTGGGGCATTGGACGATCCCGCCACCGACTGAGCCGCCAAGCGCGAGCGACTGGTAGGAGCCAAAAGGGGTCTCGATGCGCGCGGCTCCCCAGCCGCAGAGCTGCGAGTAAAAGTTGCTCGCATCCGCAAGGCCCGCGGTATGAAGCTCCAGGTGGACGACCGGTCTCGGCGAGGCAGACTCCATCAACGATCAGACCAGCGCGAGCTCCGAAACTAATCGGCCGATGAGCCTCCAAGGCTTCGGCGGTCTAGATTGTTGATGCGGATGGCGAGCCATCGGACACGCGCGATGCCCGAGCCACGACTGCTCGAGGCTGCCAGAGGCGGCGACGAGGGGGCCTTCGCCAGCCTCGTCGAGCCGTATCGCGGAGAGCTGCACGCCCATTGCTACCGGATGCTGGGTTCGGTCTACGACGCGGACGACGCACTTCAGGACACGCTGCTGCGGTCCTGGCGCGGATTGGCGCGTTTCCAGGAACGCAGCGCGCTGCGTACGTGGCTGTACACGATCGCAACGAACTCATGCCTTAACCAGATCGCGCGGCGGCCCAAGCGTGTCCTGCCGATCGACTACGGGCCGCGCGACGGATCCGCACGTGGCACCCGGCGAACCGATCGTGGAGTCAGTGTGGGTGGAGCCCTACCCGGACGAGATGGTCGGCGTCGAGGACGGCTTTGCCGCGCCGGATGCCCGCTACGAGCAGCGGGAGGGGGTTGAGCTCGCATTCATTGCCGCGCTTCAGCACCTGCCGGCCAACCAGCGAGCGGTACTGATCCTCCGCGAGGTGCTCGGATTCTCGGCCAAGGAAACGGCGGAGATGCTCGACACGACGGTTGCCTCCGTTAACAGCGCGCTTCAGCGCGCCCGAGCAGCGACCGAGGAGCGTGTGCCCGAGCAGAGTCAGCAGGAGACGCTACGCACGCTAGGTGACGATGAACTGCGTGCGCTCGTGACGCGCTACGTCGACGCCTGGGAGCGCTGCGACGTTGAGGCGTTCGCTTCCATGCTCGCGCACGACGCCACGTTCACGATGCCGCCGCTGGCGACGTGGTACCGAACGCGCGACGGCATCGCCATGTGGGCGAGGCACTCGCCAATGTCAGGAGACTGGCGTTGGCGGACCGTGCTCACGCGCGCCAACGGCCAGCCCGCGCTGGCTTTCTACTCCTGGGACGAGCAGGCGCAGGCTTACCTTCCCTTCGCTTTGAACGTGATGAGCTTCCGCGGAGCCGAGATCAGCGACGTCACGGCGTTCATCGTGCGCTCGACCGAACCGACCGAGCCCGAGGCCTACCAGCGTTTCCCGGATCTGCCCTTCGATCCGCGGCGCCTCGCCGGTACGTTCGAGCGCTTCGGGCTTCCGGACAGGCTGGTTTGAGCTTGGGTCTGCGGCTTGCCCTGCCGCGTCTCGCAGTGGATAGGCTGGGCCCAACTCGGCAACATAGATAGGAGAGGGCGATGGCAGGCGAGGCTTTGTTCATCGGTTGGGGGGACGTCGCGCGCGGCCGCGAGAAGCAGGCGTCAGGTCTTGCAGGAGTCGATCGAGTATTACGGGAGGCTGCAGCAGGAGGGTCTGATCGAGCGCTTCGATGTGATGTTTCTCGGGCCGCACGGCGGAGATCTGAATGGATTTGTCGTTTTGCAGGGAGACCGTCAACAGCTCGACGAGGTCCGCTTCAGTGACGAGTTCGAGCGGCTCCTCGCCCGCGCGTCGTATCGTCGACGCGCTGGTGCGATCCCGGGCTACACCGGCGACGCGCTCGCAAAGCAGATAGAGCTCTTCCAAGCTGCAGCCGACGAATTCGGCGGGTGAGGGGAACCACCGGCCGAGCACTACCAGCGGCCGGGCTGGATCACCGCGCATCTGTTCAACCCGACTATCGCAGCGCTCACGCGGCTGGGGATAAGCGTCTACGGATCTCGGGTGCTCGAGGTCCGCGGCCGAAGTTCGGGTGAGTGGCGCCAGACGCCGGTGAACCTGATGCGCTTCGACGGCGCCGATTATCTGGTCGCGCCGCGGGGTCAGACGCAATGGGTCAAGAACCTGCGGGTGAGCGGGGAGGGCAGGCTTAGGGTCGGTCGCCGGGTGGCAGCCGTTCGCGGCCGTGGAGCTAGCCGACGACGAGAAATCGCCGCCTGCTGCGGGCTTACCTGAGGAAGTGGAAATTCGAGGTCGGGTGTCTTCTTCGGAGGAGTCAGGCCGGACTCCATCCGACGAGGAGTTCCGCCGGATCGCCGGCGATCACCCCGTGTTCCGGTTGACGTACAGCTAGGAGAGGAATCGCGATGGACGTTGGAATCGGGCTACCTAACGTGGTACGCGGGGTCGACCGCGCCGGCATCGTCGAGTGGTCTCGCAGGGCCGAGCAGGCCGGCTTCGCCAGCCTGGGGACGCTTGATCGGATCGTCTATCCCAACTACGAGTCGCTTGTGACGCTGGCCGCGGCCGCTGCGGTCACGGAGCGGATCCGGCTCGCCACCGACATCCTGATCGCACCGCTGCGCTCCAACACGGCGCTACTAGCCAAGCAGGCCGCCACGATCGACTCCCTGTCCGGCGGGCGGCTGACGCTCGGCCTGGCCGTTGGCGGCAGGCCCGACGACTTCGAGGTCAGCGGCGTCGACTTCCACGCCCGCGGTCGCCTCTTCGAGCGTCAGTTGGCTGACCTTACGGCCATATGGGGGGGAGCGAGCGGGATCGGGCCGCCGCCGGCGCAGGGCGACCGGCCGACGCTCCTTATCGGCGGCACCTCCCAGGCCGCGTTCGAGCGGGCCGCGCGCTACGCCGATGGCTGGGCACTTGGCGGCGGCACCCCGGACGCGTTGGCCCAGGGTATTGAGCGGCTCAACGCAGCGTGGTCGGACGCGGGTCGCGACGGGAAGCCGCGGTCGATGGCGCTGTTCTACTTCGCGTTGGGCGGCGACGGGGAGCGAATCGCCAGAGAGGCCCTCGGTGACTACTACGCGTTCCTGGGCGACTACGCCGAGCAGATCGTCGCGAGCGCGGCGAAGGACGCAGACACCGTCAGGCGATACCTGTCCGGTTTCGAGGCGGCGGGCGCCGACGAAGTGATCTGCTTCCCCGTGTCGGCCGACGTGGGCCAGGTCGAGCTGCTCGCGGAGGCCGCGCTGAGCCAGTGGCCGCCACCGTAAGTACGATCACATTCGAGCGGCTCCCGGACGGCGCCTGGCTTCGTCCTCGCTCGCTCGCGTACCTTTCAGGTACGCCACACTCGCTGCGTCCTTGCCAGTCGGCCATCGGTGACCACTCTCGGTGTGACCGCACTCACGGCGACGACCACTCGCCATGACCTGGCGTGCCCGCATCGCGGCGTTTGGCTCGTGCGGACTGCTGGTCATCGCGGGTGCGGTGTGCGCCGTCGCTTTCGGCAGCACGGGGCAGTTCGTCGGCTTCCTGCTGATCGGGGTAGGGCTCATCATCGCGATGGGCTTGGTGTTCCTGGAGGTGGGGCTCAGCGAGGACCGCGAGCGCGCCCGGGAAGAGCACACGGCCCAAGCGGGCGATCGTCCCAAGCCGTCCCGACGGCGCCTGGGAAGTGCGCGCCTGGGGCGATCGCGGGACCACCGCCGGGGGCTCCGGTGAGGCAACGTGCGGCCACACTCGGCATCCGAGCGCTCAGAACATGATCACGCTGCGGATGCCGTCCTGGCGCTCCATCAGCTCGAAAGCGTGGTTGACCTGGTCGAGGGGGACGCGGTGCGAGATGAACGGATCGACGTCGAGTTGGCCGTCTAGATAGAGCTCGACGAGCTCTGGGACCTGGTCACGGCCCTTGACGCCGCCGAACGACGATCCACATACCCGCCGGCCCGTGATCAGGTAGCGCGGGATGATGTCGAGCGTCTCGCCCTTGCCGGCCACGCCGATGACGGTGCAGAGACCCCACCCCATGCGGGCCGCCTCCACGGCTTGGCGCATGATCTGCACGAGGCCGGTGGCCTCGAAGGTGTAGTCGGCGCCGAAGCCGCCGGTCTCCTCGAGCACGCGCGCCACCGTGTCCTCGCCGCCGACCCAGGTCTCGGTCGCCCCCTGGCCGCGTGCGAGTTCGAGCCGCTCCTCGGAGAGATCGACGCAGATGATCCGCTCCGCGCGCCGCAGCCGGCAGCCCGCGACGACCCCCAGCCCGACCATGCCGGCGCCGAACACCACGCAGGTCGACCCCGGCTGCACCTTGGCGGTGTTCATGGCCGCCCCGAGACCGGTGGACAGCCCGCAGGCGAACAGACACGCCCGGTCGGGCTGCGCCTGTGGCGAGATCCGGGCGAGCGCGATCTCCGGCATCACGGTGTATTGCGCGAAGGTGCTCGTGCCCATGAAATGGCGGATGGGCTCGCCGCGCCAGGAGAGGCGGGCAGTCCCGTCTGGCAAGAAGCCGCGGTTCTGCTGGTCGCGAATGGCCAGGCACAAGTTGGTGCGCGGATCCAGGCAATGGATGCACTCCCTGCACTGGGGCGAGAACAGCGTGACCACCCGGTCCCCGGTCTCGACGCTGGTGACGCCCGGGCCGAGGAGCTCGACCACTCCGGCACCTTCGTGTCCGAGCACCGTCGGGGCGTACCCCGAAGGGTCGGCGCCCGATGCTGTGTACATGTCCGTGTGGCACACGCCGCACGCCTCGAGCCGCACCAACACCTCGCCTGCCCGCGGCTCGGCGAGCTCGACGTCGGTGACGACCAGCGGATCGCCAAAACGCTCGAGTACCGCCGCCTGGATCTTCATGCCGATCGACGAGCTCCTGTTTGAGACGCGTGGGAGCGGCGACCCCGCAGCAGCGGGATCGTGGTCTCGTTGGCGAACTGCTCGCCGCTCACCCCGGTGACGAAGTGCCCGCCGCGCGTCAGGCCACGGGCCTCGAGCCGGCGCAGTGCCCTCAGAACCTCTCGCCACGGCACGGCGAGGCGTTCCTTGAGGTAGACGTCGCGGCACACAACACCCCAGCGCAACAGCAGCTGGTCGGCGACCGCCTCGGCGAGCTCCTCGATTTCCTCGGTCGGGTCGGCCGCGGGCAGCAGGGTCCAGCGGCCCTCCACGCCGTGCCGCCAGCTTCCCCGTTGCCCGCGAGAGGCCCGCCGTGGATATGGCTGCTGCCGGCGCGCGAAGCGCGTGCGGGCATTGAGCAGAGAGCGGATCGCGTTGAAACCGTCCGCCGTTATCAGCCCCCTGGCGACGCCGTCCCACAGGCCTTCCTCGATCTCTGTCGGCAGCCGACCTGTGACCGACTGAAGCTCGGGGTGGAACAGCGCCCCGCGACGGCGCAACGCGTCGAGCACCTCGCGCCCCGGTCCCGTCGTCGGCTCCGCCGGCTGCGTGTCGCCTCGGTGAGCCTGCAGCAACCAGGTCAAGTCCTGGCGGAGCATGAATGTGATCGGGGTGCGCCTGGATGGCGTTTTGCCCGTCCACTCAGCCGGATCGCCGTCGGCATGATCCTCGCCCTCGGCCGCCCGCTCGATCAGCGACAGGCGTCCCCACACCACTTCTCCCGACAGACAGAGGTCGTCGAGCCATTCGGGGCGGTAGGAATGGACCCGCCCCGCCAAGATCCGCTCCCATTCTCCGGCCGGCCATTCCGAGCCCTGGAGCTGTTCGATCGCCTCGGCCACCCCGCCACGCCCATATAGCTGGGTCCCGGGCGACACGTGCCACCACGACTCCAGAAACTCTTCCCACCTCTCTTGGCTGACGGGCCGAATCTGGGCGCGGCGGCGCTCGCGGGTGTAGCTGTGAATCCGCGCCAGCAGTCGCCGCGCGCACCACTGGTCCGTGTGTCCTGGCTCGAATGGCCCGCCCACCGCAAAGCCGCGGGCTCGAAGCGCTTCCAGTGCGATCTTCACCGAGCCCGGCGATAGGCCGGTGGCCGCTGCTAGCTGCGCCTCGCTCACGGGGCCGGAGATCTCGAGGTGGCCCTGCACGGCGGTCACGACGGCATCGTCGGGATCGGCGTCACGCGCCAGGCTCCGAGGAAGCGCATGGTCCGGGTGCAACCGGGCGCCGGGGAAGAGCGCTTCGACCTCTCCACGGCGCTCGGTCGCCGACCACAACGGCTCCGAGGTGCCCGACCGAAGCACGGTAAAGCAGCGGCCGTCGCCAGCCAGAGTTCCGAAATGCTCTTCCCACTCCGAGCGGGGGCGGACCACCACGAGCGACAGCAGCACGTCGTGCAGCTCGTCGGGGTCGCGCACGTCGGGGACCGCCTCGCGCCTGACGCGCTCGATCGCGTCGGCGTCAAGCCGGCCGAGCTCCCGAGGCTCGACTGGAAGTCCCCGTGGAAGCGCAACGGCGCGCGAGCGGCGCTCCCCGATCTCCGCGTCTTCGTCGAGAAACGTAAACGGCGCGCCGTTCAGAATCTCGTGCGAGAGCACGCTCGGCTGCACGGTGTCGACGAAATGGAGACGGACCGTGCCCAGCTCAAAGCGTTTCACGAGCGCTTTGAGACCGTCGATGTCCATGGCCTCCGTGAGGCAGTCGTTCATCGTCTCTCGTACCAGCGGGTGGTCGGGAATCTCGACCGGGCCGGCCGGGGCGTTGTCCTGGCACGCCGCGAGCGAGGGGAACACCGCCGCCATCAGGTCAGCCGCCTCCATGCGCTGGATGTTGAATGGATTGACTTTCCCACCCTTGCGGCGCAACACCGCCAGGGAGCGGTTCAGGTTCCACCGCCAGCGCGCCGTGAACATGGGACTTCGCAGCACGGCCTGCGAGACCGCGTCCTGAGCGTTGTGGGAGCGGAGGAAGGCGGGGACGTCCTCGAGCGGGAACGAGTGCTGGGGACCCAGCGACAGCAGCACCGCGTCGTTGCTCGCCGCCGCCTGGAGCTCGAAGTCGAAGTTCAGGCAGAACTTCTTACGCAGCCCGAGCCCGAGCGCCCGATTGATCCTCGACCCGAGCGGCGCGTGGACGATCAGCTGCATTCCGCCGGTTTCGTCGAAGAAGCGCTCGAACACGATGTCCTGCACGCTGGGAAGCACGCCGCCGAGCTCCGCGCGACCCGTATGCAGATAATCCGCGACCAGGGTGGCCGCCACCTTGTCCACGCCCGATACCTCCTCCACGAACGCGGCGGCGGCCTCCCGCCCTCCGCCGTCCAGGGCCTCCGCCACGGCGCGCCGCAACCGCGAGACCTCGTCTGAAAGCTCATCGGTACGCCCCGGTGCTTCGCCCAACCAGAACGGAATCGTGGGGTGTCTGCCCGTCGCGTCGCGAACTCTAAGCACCCCGTTGGTGACCCCCGAGATCTGCCAGGGATGGGTGCCCAGCAGGAACACATCGCCCTGCATCGACTCGATCGCGAAGTCCTCGTTCACGGTCCCCAGGAACAGGTCTCCGGGTTCGAGCAGGACGCGGTAATCGCCGTTCTCGGGGATCGCGCCCCCCGAGGTGAGGCTCGCCAGCCGAGCGCCGCGGCGCGCGCGCAGCTGACCGTTCACCCGGTCGCGATGGAGGTACGCCATGCGCCGTCCCCGACCGGTCTCTATCCCCGCGGACGCCAGCTCCAGGATCTCCTCGAAGTCGTTTCGGGAGAGCTCCCGGTACGGCCACGCGCGCTTCATCAGGGCAAACAGCTCGTCCTCGCCCACGCCTTGCTCGCCTCGAGCCGCGACCTCGGCGACGATCTGCTGGGCGAGGATGTCGAGCGCACGCTCGGGCGGATGAAGCGCGTCGAGGCGCCCCCGCCTGACCGCGGCGAGCAGCGCGGCGCATTCCACGAGCTCGTCGCGCGTCGTGGGGTAGATGACGCCGCGCGGGACACCGTCGCGCTGGTGATTGGCCCGTCCCACCCGCTGCAGGAAGGTGGCGATGCTGTGGGGCGAACCGATCTGGCACACAAGCTCGACCGGGCCGACGTCGATGCCCAGCTCAAGCGATGCCGTGGCAACCAAGGCCCTCAGCTCGCCCGCCCGCAGGCGATGCTCCACGCGCTGGCGGCGCTCCCGTGACAGCGATCCGTGGTGAGCTGCGACTTCGCCCTCTCCGAGGCGTTCCCCGAGCTCGTGGGCAACGCGCTCGGATAACGCCCTGGTGTTCACGAACACCAACGTCGTCCGGTGGCGCGCGACGTGGCCCGCAATGAGGTCAAGGATCTCGCCCATCTGGTCGGAGGAGATGGCCGCTTCGAGCTCCCCGTCGGGGAGCTCGAGTGAGATCTCGAGCGCCCGCCGGTGACCGCTGTCGACGATCGCCGGCAGCGGCTCTTCCGCGCCCACCAGCAGGCGGGCCGCCGTCTCCACCGGCTTGACGGTCGCAGAGAGTCCGATCCGAACGGGGCGGCGCTCGGTGACGGCGGCGAGCCGCTCGAGGGAAACCGCGAGGTGCGAGCCGCGCTTGTCGCGGGCCAGCGCGTGGATCTCGTCCACGATCACCGTCTCGACGGTGCTCAGGGTGTCCCGGGATCGCCCCGCGGTCAGGTACAGATAGAGGGACTCGGGCGTCGTCACGAGCAGGTTGGGAGGCCGCCGCAGCATGGCCTGCCGCTGCGAGGAGGTCGAATCGCCGGTACGCACGCCAACCGTGATCGGCGCCGGCTCGTGGCCGAGCTCCCGGGCCACCGCCGCGATTTCCTCGAGCGGCTGCTCGAGGTTGGTATGCACGTCGACCGCCAGCGCCTTCAGCGGGCTCAGGTACACGACCTTCGTCAGGCCCACGATCGCCTCGCCCGCCTCGTGGGCTTGATACAGCGCGTCGATCGCGGCCAAGAATCCGGCCAGGGTCTTGCCTGACCCGGTCGGCGCGCACACCAGGGTATGCCGGCCCGCCACGATCGCCGGCCAACCTCCTGCCTGTGCTTCGGTCGGACCCTCCGTGAAACGCCGCTCAAACCACGTCCGCACCGCCGGATGGAATCGCGCGAGGGCTCCCGATGAATTGGAGGCGGCTGGCTTCAGAGACAGGGAACTCACATCGACCAGTCCATCACATCCGCGCGACGCACTCAGGGTTCGGTCCGGCAGAGGCTTCGCCCGCCCGGCGGTCCGATCAGTAGTAGTCCTCGACCTCCACCGACCAGGCCGCCGAGTCGTCGCCTGGCGTGATCTTGATCTGGTAAATGCCGGGGCCCGAGTCGAACATGCGTGTCTGATCGCTGCCTGAGTTGAGCCCAAACGTGCTCAGGGTTCCGCCGCCCTCGACGTTGTCGACTCGGGCGGTCGGTCCCATGCAGAAGAACAAGAACGTACACGCGCCGTTGTAGGACATGCGATACACGATGCGCCAGCGGCTGCCGCGGATCCGGAAGGGAGCGGACGCCTGTCCCACTTGATTGGTAAAGGTCGTCACGGCCCGCCAGCGGGGCGCCTCGGCAACCGAGAGCGAGACGGTGGAGCCTCGCCCCAGCTTTGCCCCCGGAGACGGGGTCTGGCCGGTGACGGTGCCAGTTGTGACGCCGGGCGCGGGTACCTCGTTGAGCCTGGTGTGAAGGCCGAGCTGCTGAAGACTGCTGCGAGCATCGGCTGAGGAGAAACCTACGATCCGGGGGACGGACACCGGCGCGCGCCCCGAGCGATCCATGAGGATCGCCGCAGCCACCATCCCCACGAGGACCACCAGGACGGCCGAGAACGCGGCTATCGTGCCCCGGCGCCGCGCGGGGCGCACGTTGCGTCGCTGCGACGTCCAGGGCGCGACGAGAGTTCCGGCGGGCCCCCGGAGCTCCGGGAACGCCGCTCGAGCTGCGCCCCCCGCCGGCGGCCGGTTCCGGTAGGCGTTCCGAGCGCGGCCCAAGGCATCCGCCATCTCGCCGCCGTTCCGGTAGCGCTCAGCCGGGTCCTTGGCAAGAGCATGCTCAACCACAGCTCGTAGGTCCGGCGGGATGGCCGCGGGAAGCGGTGGAGGCGGGTCCTGCAGATGACACAGAGCAAGGTCAAGCGCGGAGGTCCCGCGGAACGGCGGCCGGGCGGCCAACATCTCGTAAAGCACCACGCCGATGCTGTAGACGTCTGTCGCCGGACTGGTGCCGCGGCCGCGGGCCTGCTCGGGCGACATATAGGCGGGCGTTCCGATCACCGTCGACGGGGCAGTGTCGTTCCACCCGAGAAGCCTCGCCACGCCGAAGTCGGCGACCTTCACCCGACCTCCGGCTGAGATCAGGACGTTGGCCGGCTTGATGTCGCGGTGCACCACGCCCCGAGCGTGCGCCGGCGCCAGCGCGCGACATAACTGCTCGGCCACGTCGCACGCCTGCCCAACGGCGAGCGGGCCGCGACGTAAACGGGTCGCGACGCTCTCGCCTTCGACGAGCTCCGTGACGTAGTAGAGCCCCTCCTCCGCTTGTCCGACGTCGAAGATCTGAACGATCCCCGGACCGCTCACGCTCGCCGTCAGCTGGGCCTCACGCTCAAAGCGCCGCACCCAGTCCGCATGCTCGGTCCACCACGGCTTGATCACTTTTACCGCGACAGGTCGAGCCAGACGTCTGTCCCGGCCCCGATACACCCGTCCGAAGGCGCCCTCGCCAATCAGGGCGTGGAGCTCGTAACGACCGTTCAGAGCATGGCCGCTGAGATCGGGCGTACGTGGCGTGGTGGCAGATACCGACATTTCGAGCGCGACGGGCGCGCTGACATGATCGCCGATCGTCCGCGCGCGCGATCCACAACGGGTCGCGGTCGCGGTGCTCCCGCCCGTGTCAGGCCGTGGCGTAGAGTGGACCTCATGCTCTCCTGGAGCCGGTTGCTGGCTTTTGCGGGGACGGCGTTTATTGTGATCGTCATTCCGGGACCGAGCGTCCTGTTCGCGGTCGGCAGGGCACTGGGGAGTGGCCGGCGGGTCGCCGTCCTGAGCGTGCTGGGGAACGCGGTCGGCGAATACCTACAGGTCGTCGCGGTCGGCTTTGGCATCGGAGCGCTCGTAGAGCAATCGGTGACTGCCTTCACCGCGGTCAAGCTCGTCGGCGGGTGCTACCTGATCTACCTGGGTGCGAAGACCTTCAGAGAGCGGCGCTCGCTCGCGGCGGTGCTGGCCTCCGCGGGCAAATCGCGCTCGGGCCACGTCTCGTTTTTCCAGGGACTCACGGTCGGCGCGACCAACCCCAAGACGATCGTCTTTTTGGCCGCGATCCTGCCGCAGTTCGCGAGCCGTGGAGCGGGGGACGTCACCGCCCAAATCCTCATGCTCGGGGTGATATTTGCGACGATCGCGGTCGTTTCCGACACCGTCTGGGTGCTGGCGGCGGGGGCCTTCCGCACTTGGTTCGCGCGCTCGCCTCGACGCCTCGAACTCGTCGGTGGTGTCGGCGGGTTGAGCATCGCCGCGGTGGGCGCGGGCTTCTTGGTGTCTGGGCGCAGGAACTGACCGACGCCGGTGCGCTTCGCGATATCGCTTCCTCAGTACGTCCCCAAGGACGGATTTGACCCCGCCGCGTTCAGCGCGCACTTGAGGCGGGCCCAAGAGCTCGGGTTCTCCAGCGCATGGACCCAGGAGCAGGTCCTGGGATCGGCGCGCATGCTGGCGCCGCTGGAGGCGCTGACCTATGCCGCCGCCTGCGTCTCGCGACTCCGGCTGGGGTGCGCCGTGTTCGTGAGTCCGCTGCACACCCCGGTCCATCTGGCCAAGGGCATCGCCACGCTGGACTGGCTCAGCCAAGGCCGCGTGGAGGTGGGCTTTGGTACGGGAGGCCGTTCCAGGCCGTTCGCGGCCTTCGGCATCGATGGCTCAGCGCTGGGAGCCCGTTTCACGGAGGGACTCGAGCTGATGAAGGCTTGCTGGACCGAGCGAGAGATCAACTTCGAGGGACGCTTTTGGCAGCTGCGCGGCGCTTCGATGGAGCCCAAGCCGGTCCAGCGCCCCTACCCTCCAATGTGGATCGGAGGCAACCATCCGCTAGCGCTTCGGCGCGCCGTGCGCCTCGGCGACGGATTCTTCGGAGCCGGTTCTCAGACCACGGCGCAATTTGCTCAACAGGTGCAGATCGTCCGCGGCGAACTCAGCGAGCAGGGGAGAGATCCGGCCGGCTTCGCCATCGCCAAGCGCGTCTACATCCACGTCGATGACGACGAGCGACGCGCACGCGACACGATCGAGGCTGCACTGACGCACCACTACGGCCGTTCGGGGCTTTTGCCCGTCGCGGTAGCCGGACCCCCGGCGGCGTGCGCTGCCGGGCTGCTTGAGGTGGTCGGGGCAGGCGCCGAACTGCTGTTGTTGAACCCGCTGGTCGACGACTCGGGCCAGCTCGAACGGCTGGCTGCAGAGGTCATCCCCCAAGTGGCGTAGTCGCGACCGGGATCGGGGTGGCCCGACGGCCATCGCTCGCCCGGCAAACGCGAGCTGACGACCGGCGCTGTACAGGTAGGCTGACCCAGCCCCTATCTACGACCGTCTCACCTAAGGAGCTGCGATGGGTTTCGACCAGTACCACGAGCCACCCCAGGAGCTGCCTCCCGACACCCGGACCTTTGCGCGTCTGTGTGCCTCGCTTGACGGAAGAGGCCGAAGCCATTGGCTGGTATGAACAGCGCATCGCGATCGAGACCGATCCCGAGGCACTCTCCGTGATGCGGGACGCCCAGGGTGAGGAGTTCAAGCACTTCAGCATGGACCTCGAGTTCCTGCTGCGGCGCGTGCCGCCCTGGCGCGAGGTCGCGCAGGGCATCCTCTTTCAGACCGGAGACATCGTCGAGCACGGCGAGGAAGCCGAGGCGGAGACGTTCGAAGGAGGCGGGTCTGGACCCGAGGGCGACCAGCAGGACGCTTCGCTCGGAATCCGCAGTCTCAGGGGGGTCTCGCGATGAACCATCTGCTTCGCTCGCACGCGCCGATCAGCGACGCGACCTGGAAGCTGCTCGACGACGAAGCCAAGCGAGCGGCTGACGCCGGCGCTCGCTGCCCGCAAGCTGATCGACTTCTCGGGCCCCCACGGCTGGGAGTACTCGGCGACCAACCTGGGGCGAACGAGCCCGGTGGCCTCGACCCCGAGCGAAGGGGTGACGGGGCTCCACCGCCGAGTTCTGCCCGCTGGTCGAGGCGCGCGCCGACTTCGAGTTGTCCCGCGACGAGCTCCGCGACGCCGACCGGGGAGCACGAGACGCCGACCTCGAGGCACTGGACAAGGCCGCGCACCAGATCGCGGTTGCCGAGAACGTCGCCGTCTTCCACGGCTGGCACGGCGCGCTCACCGGGATCAGTGAGGCCTCGCCCCGTGAGCAGGTGTCACTCGGTGAGACGGCGGAGGGATATCCGCGACACGTGGCCGGAGCGGTTGAGCGCCTGCTCTGCGACGGGATCGGCGGGCCCTACGGCCTGGCTCTGGGACGCAACCAGTACAGGCGGGTCGTGGAGACCGCGGAGCACGGCGGCTACCCCTTGCTGGAGCACCTCGAGAAGATCCTGCAAGGAGCGATCGTGTGGGCTCCCGGTGTTCAGGGCGCGGTGGTGGTGAGCATGCGGGGCGGCGATTTCCTGTTCGAGTCGGGCGAAGACCTGTCGATCGGGTACGACTCACACGACGGCGAGGTGGTACGCCTGTATCTCGAAGAGAGCTTCAGTTTCCACGTGGCCACCCCCGAGGCCGCCGTCGTGCTGAAGCCCTAGCCGCGCGCCGCCGGCACAACCGTGCAACAGCCGGGAGCGTGAGCCCCCGGCTGTTGGTAGTTGCGGCAGAGTGGCTCGAACCTAGTGGACCACGATGCCCGCGGGCGTCGCGCCGGTCGGCAAGTCCACGACCCCGATCTCGGTCAGGTGGCCGCCGTGGACGGCGAGCTCCGCCACCGAATCCGCGCCGCTCTGGTCGACGTACAGATCGCGGCCGTCTGGGCTGAGCCGGGCGTCGACGGCACCGGGGTTACTCGTGCTCAGCGGTGTGGTTCCGAGGAACGAGAGGCTCCCGCTGTGAGCGATCGAGTACCGGGAGACGCTTCCAGACCCGGTGTTGACCGTGAAGAGGAACCGCCCGTTGTGGGTGATCTCGACCCAGCATGGAGCCGTCTGGTGGTCGGCGAAGGGGGAGGAGCCGATCGAGGAAAGCGCGCCGGTGGCGGCCACCTTGAACGCGGACACCGTTCCGGCGAGGGCGGCGCCATGGGCGTTTGAAACGAATAGCTGCGCCGGGTTGGTGGGTCGGAACTCGCTCCCGAAAGGACCGGGACCTTGAGCGGCGTAGGGCGAGCCCTTAGCCGGCTTCAGACGACCGTCAGACCGGACCCTGAAGCTGTCGATCTGCGAGGTCCCGACACGCGTGCCGGCGAGGTTCTTACCTGTCGAGTTGAAGAGAACGTCTCCCGGATCCGAGCCGTCGGGGAGCGTGAACGTGGAGTGCGCCAGCGGCTTCAGGCGCCCGCTGGCGCTCAGGGTGAACCCTGTGTAGTTGGAGCCTCCGGTCCCGGAGTTGGCCACGTAGACGAGTCCGGCATGCTCGGCGACGCTGACCGGTTCTATCCCGTTGGACGAGACGACGCCGTGCGGCACCAGCTTCACCGCTCCATTGTGTTTGATACGAAGCACGGAGATCTGGTCGCTGCCCGCATCCACCGCGAGCAAGAAGCGACCGTCGCTCGAGACTTGGATCGCGCCCTGCGACGCGAGCCCGCTGCCAGACCCGGCGCCGCCGGCCGCGAACGGCGAGCCCGGGATCGGAGTAAGAGCTCCGTCGGCGTGACGGTAGAACGCGGCGACGGTGTTGGTGCCTTTGGTGTTGTCATTGACGTAGACGTGTCCTACGACGGCGGACCCGGACGCGGCGGCAGGAGCGGCGCTCAGAAGTCCTGCCCCAATAGCGAGCACGGCCAGGCCGCCCCATCTGCGTACAAAGGAACGCATTTGTTCTCCCTTTTCGGTGACGTGGTAATTCGCCCTGAGGCGACTCCGGAGAACTTCAGGACTGAATGACTGCTCTCTCGGGCCGCTAAGTCGCCCCCATTGCAGCAGGGGAGGGAGGCCGGATCAATAAGAACTAGGTGACTGAAACCGCACCGTAAGTAATTACGAGTTGGTCATAGAGTTAAAGCTCCGGCAAGCTGACCGTTTCGGCCCGCCGGCGTGGAGCCGCGCCGACTCGACGAGGGTCTTGCCACTTGGATAGCGACGAGTCCGCGAAACTGTCCATCCGGCCGATGGCAACGCGATGGGCTTCACGGAGGATTACCGCCAGATGGGCGCCGACCTGATCATCTCCTACGACGGAACGCCCAACGACGACGACGCCCTTGCCCTGGGCAGGATGTTGGCGCCCGCCGGCTTCACCCTCGCGCTGGCGTACGTGCGCCATGCGCGGGAATTCGATCCTCGCAGAGAGGAGCTGGCCCAGCACGACGCCGAGCAGCGCCTGGAGCGTGGAGCGTCCCTCCTGGGCGAACCGGAGGTAGCTCGGCATATCGTCATCGGCGCCTCCACCGGAGAGCGCCTCGCACAGCTGGCAGAGAGCGAGGGAGCGTCACTGCTGGTGTTCGGTTCCGACTACAGGACCGCGCCCGGCCACGTCGAGCCCGGTACCTCGGCCCAGCATCTCCTCGACGGTGGCTCGGTGGCGATCGGGATCGCGGCGGCGGGCCTGCGGACCCAACTCGGCGCCACGGTCGGGTCGATCGCGGTGCCCCTCGCCGGTCCGATGAACGAGGTCGCGCGGGAGACCGCGGGCGCACTTGCCGACAAGCTGGACGCGAGGGTCGTGAGGTCCCCGGAAGAGGCCGTCGACCTGATCGTCGTCGGCTCGGCGCCCGAGGCGCCGGCGGGACACAACGTGATCGGGGGCGACGTCCGCGCCGAGCTGAACAACGCGCGCAGCTCGGTGCTCGTCCTACCAGCCGAGAAACCGGTTCTGCCGTAGTCGGTGCCCGCTCGGCCCTGACGTCGCTACTCGAACAGGGAGTCGACTGAGACCTCGATCCGGCGCGCCGTCGCCTCGCGGGGGAGGCGGTGGTCGGGCTCCTGTGGCCGGAGTACCTGGCAGCACGCTTGCACCGCGTCGCTCAGGAAGCGGGAGGGCTTTCCGTAGCCGTGCACGTCGTCGCTCCCCTTGGGTCGGTGGTAGTAACGGACCGGGACGTAGAGGTGCAGCTGGCGCCGGGCGCGAGTCATCGCCACGTAGAGCAGACGGCGCTCCTCGTCGATGGTCTCGCTGGACCCCGCCGCCATGCACGCGGGGAAGTTGCCGTCGTACAGGGCGAGTACGTGCACCGCTGCCCACTCAAGGCCCTTGGCGGAGTGGACCGTCGAGAGGATGAGATAGTCCTCGTCGAGGTGCGGCGGACCCGCGAGGTCCGCGCTCGAGGCCGGAGGATCGATGACGAGTTCCGAGACGAAGTGGCCCAGCCCCGAGGCCTCACGCGCGGCCTGCACAAGCTGCTCGAAGTCCTTCAGACGTAGTGCGCCGTCCGGGTAGTGCGTCCTGATCAGCGGAGCGAGCGATTCGCTGAGCAGCTCGGCTCGCACGCCGGCGGAGGGCTGCTCTCGGGCCTCGCGCAAGGCGTCGATGACTCCCTGGGCGTGCTCTCGGGCGTCGGGGGGGAGGCGCTCACGGGCCTCGCGCCACGCGCCAACGCGGTCGCCGTCGGCGACCACGAGCACATCGAGAACGCGCCGAGCCAGGCCGGACCCACGCCTTCGAGTAGCTGCAGCACTCGGAACCACGAGATCTCGTCGGCGGTGTTGTCCGCCAGGCGAAAGAGGGCGATCAGGTCCTTGACGTGGGCCGCCTCGAGGTAGCGCAGACCGCCGTATTTCACGAACGGTATCCCCCGGCGGGTTAGCTCGAGCTCCAGCAGGTCGCTGTCGTGAGAGGTGCGCATGAGCACTGCCTGTTCGCGGAGATCCATGCCGCGCTCTCGCGCCTCGAGCACCCGCTCGCACACCTCGCTCGCCTGCGCCGACTCGTCGCTACAGAAGATCAGCTCGGGAGCCACGCCTCCAGCGCGCTGCGCGCGCAGCCGTCTGGGAAAGGCCTGGTCGGCCTGCGACGAGAGCGCGTTGGCCGTGTCGAGGATTGGCTGCGTGGACCGGTAGTTGCGATCGAGCGTGACGACGGTGGCGTCCGGGAAATGGTCGGGGAAATCCAGAATGTGCCTGGCCGACGCGGCCCGCCACCCGTAGATGGCCTGAAAATCGTCCCCCACGGCGGTCAGGCCGCGGCGCTGGCGGCGCAGGCAGCGCACGATCTCCACCTGCAGGCCGTTGACGTCCTGGTACTCGTCGACCAAGACGTGCTCGAACCGGGCCTCGAGCTCCGCGCCGATGACATCATCGGCCGCCAGCGCCCGCCAGTACAGCAGCAGATCGTCCAGATCGAGCACGCCGAGTACGCGCTTGCGGGCCGTGTAGGCCTTGAACAGCGCGGCGATCTCGTCTCGATGCTCCTCGCACCACGGGAACGCCTCCGCAAGCACTTCGGCCAGCGGCCGTTGGGCATTGACCGTGCGGGAGTAGATATCGAGCAGCGTGCTCTTCTTTGGAAAGCGCCGCTCCCGCCGCGCGTGACCGTGCTCCTCGCGCAGGAGGTCCAGGAGGTCGGCCGCGTCGCCGGCATCGAGGACCCCAAACCCGCCCGGCAGGCCCACCGCGCTGCCGTGCCGCCGCACGAAGTGGTGTGCGACGGAGTGAAAGGTGCCCCCGAGCACGCCCCCGGCGCCGGCTGGCATCGCGACCATCGCCCGAGTCCGCTGGAGCATCTCCCTCGCCGCCCGCCGGGTGAACGTGAGCAGCAGGATCCGCTCCGGCGGAACGCCTTCGCCGACGAGGAACGACACCCGAGCCGACAGCGTCGTCGTCTTCCCGGTGCCCGCGCCGGCGAGGATCAACAACGGCCCGTCGCAGTGCTCCACCGCCCGCCGCTGCTCGAGATTCAGATCGGCGAGCCAGTGCGCCTCGCTCTGAGCGCCCTGATGCGAACGGGTGTCGAACACTCGTTCGGACCCTAAACGGGGCCGCGGACGGTTACCCGGCGGTCGTCGGCTGGTGGGTTTCTTTAGCCTGAGGCGACGCCCTCGAGGTTCTCCCTCAGGCGCCGCATGTTGTCCGGCATCTCTCGCTCGGCTTGGCGGCGAACCACGAGCGGGACGAGCAGCCTGCCGATCCCGTGTCCCTCAAAGTCGACCTCGATCGTGATCCGCGACCGGCCCTGCTCGAGCTGCTGGATCGAGACGGACACGACCGCCCGGATTGGTCCCTGGACGCCGTGGTCCGCCCACCGCCAAGGCGGGTCGTACTCGGTTAGCTCGGTGACCACCTCGCGCGTCCCGCCTCCGATCTTGCGCACGGTGGTGCATCTCGAACCCACCCCGACGGGAGCGCCGTCGATCCGCCCGCTGACGACGCCCTGCTGCCACCCGGGAAAGCGCGCCGGGTCGGTGACATAGGCGAAGACCTCCTCCGGAGGGCGGTTGATCTCGGCTGTCGCGACGATGGGGGTCATTCGGGTCTCACCACCACTTGCGTTCGAGGGCCCGTCCCGTCCCGCCGGTCCGATCGAGCGCGTCTAGACCCGCCATGTCCTCGTCGGAGAGCTCGAAATCGAAGATCTGCGCATTCTCCGCGATCCGCTCGCGGTGAGTCGATTTGGGGATCACGGGGATCTCGCGCTGCAAACACCAGCGCAACAGCACCTGCGCCGGCGCGCGCCCGAGGCGACCCGCGATCCGCCTCACCGTCTCGTTTCCGAGGTGCCGTCCGGTGCCCAGCGGGCTGTAGGCCTCGAGCACGACGCCGCCGTGCTTGCATGCGTCGAGCAGTGCCCGACGGTACTCGAACGGGCTGAACTGCACCTGATCGACTGCCGGCGCGACGCTCGCGACGGCGCTCACCTCTTGCAGCTCCTGCACGTTGAAGTTCGACACCCCGATCGAACGCGTGTGGCCGAGCTCGAGCGCCCGCTCCATCCCGGGCCACGCCCAGGTCGGACCGCCTTGGGGCCAGTGGATGATGTACAGGTCGAGTTGGTCGACGCCGAGCCGGCGTAGGCTCCGCTCGGCCTCGGCGGCGGGGTCCCGGCGTGCCGGGTAGAACTTGGTCGTGATGAACACGTCCTCGCGCGGCACGCCGCTGTCGTGCAGGCCCTGTCCCACGCTCTCCTCGTTGCCGTACGCCTGGGCCGTGTCGATATGTCGGTACCCGAGCTCGAGTGCCCAGCGCACGGCGTCGACGCACTCGGGCCCGTTTGGCACCTGCCATACACCGAGGCCGAGGAGGGGAATCTCGTTTCCGTCCGAGAGCCGGCGAACCCGGCCGTCGGCGCTCGCTTGGTCGCTGTTCATCGCGTGTCTCCTTATTTTCGTCTCTGGGCCCTTGACCCTGACACGGTGTCAGGGCGTATCACTGCGATCGTCATGTTGAACATCGGAGAGTTCGCCAGGCTCGGACAGGTCTCGCCGAGAATGCTTCGGCACTACGACCAGCTCGGTCTGCTCACGCCCGAGAGCGTGGACCCGGACACGGGTTACAGATCGTATGACGTGCAGCAGCTCGAGCGGCTGCACAGGCTGCTGGCGCTGCGCGGCCTCGGCTTCAAGCTCGAGCAGATAAGCGAGCTGCTCGGTGGCGAGCCGTCGCTTGAGCAGCTCCGCGGCATGTTGCGCCTGCGCCGCGCTCAGCTCGAGAGCACCGTGGCTGAAGAGCAGGAGCGCCTTCGCCGGGTCGAGGCGCATCTCCGAGCAATCGAAGGGAGCACCGTGGTGAACCCGCAAGATGTGGTCGTAAAGCACACCCAGCCGCTGCGCATCGCCGAGATCCGCGGCAAAGCAGCCGCGCTTGACCCCGAGCACATCGGCCCGTTGTTCATGGATCTCGGCCCCAGGCTGGCGGACCATCTACAGCGGGCCGGCGCACGTCCCGGCACATTGATCGGCTATTACGACGACCCGGATGACGATGGAAGCGTCGGCGTCCACGTCGCGTTCGAGATCGGTGCGCAGGACGTGCCCGCCGACGGCGCGGTGAAGGTGGTCGAGCTACCGGTCATCGAAGTCGCTTCGGTGGTGCATCGAGGCACCATGGAAGGCATCGGTCCGGTCTACGAGGCTCTCATCCGCTGGGTGCAGGACAGCGGTTTGCGCCTCGCGGGCTACAGCCGCGAGCTCTACCACGAGATGGGGCCGGATGGACCGAGCGTGACAGAGCTCCAAATTCCGGTCGCGCGCTAGATCAGCCAGCGTGGACGCGCCGTGGGCTCGCTCAATACGCGCGCGCCAGGAGTGCGTCCACGCCGGCAGCGTCCGGAACGTCGACGGGTTCGCCGTCCTCTCGCACCAGGCAACGCACTGACACCCCGGCCGCCGCGAGCCGGTCTTCTCCCGCTGTCCCGAGCGCTTGCCAGGGGAGGCGGGCGAACCCCTCGCTGGCGATCTTCAGTGCTTCGTCGATCGATCGGGCAGGGCGTGTGCGCTCGTCGCGAAGCCTTGTCGCCTGGGCGAGCAATTCCCCCTGATCCTCGGCCAGCATCCGCGGAAGGTCGGCGAGCGCTCGGAGCGCGACCATCTCCTTCTTGGTGCGAGCGCGGCGAGCGATCGCGGCTTGGTTTGCGGCCAGTTCTCGCGGACCGAGCTCGACGCGAAGCGGGACTCCGCGCAGCTCATGGTCGGTGATCCGCCGCCCCAGCGAAACCTCGACGCGGTCATCCAGCTCGACGCGTACTCCTGCCCGCTCAAGCTGATCCACGACTGTCGTCGCAGCCTCGATCACGCCCTCGCCGGCGCGCGCAACGAGTACGACGACCTGGGTCGGAGCTAGGCGTGGCGGCACCCGCAATCCGTGGTCGTCGCCATGGACCATGATCATCGCGCCGATCAGCCGCGTCGACGCCCCCCAAGATGTCTGCCAGACGTGCCGGAGCTCACCTTCGCGATCGTTGAATTGGATGCCGAACGCCCGCGCGAAGTTCTGGCCGAGTTCGTGTGAGGTGCCCATCTGTAATGCCTTGCCGTCACGCATGACGCCCTCGCATGACCAGGAGATGTCCGCGCCGGCGAACTTCTCCCGCTCGGTCTTGCGGCCGCGATAGACCGGGATCGCGAGCTCCTCGACCATCGCGTCGGTGTAGACCTCCTCGAGGATCCTCAGCGCGTATGCGTGAGCGTCCTCGCGCGTCGCGTGAGCGGTGTGCCCCTCCTGCCAGAGAAACTCGGACGTGCGGAGGAAGAGTCTGGGCCGCAGCTCCCAGCGGACTACGTTGGCCCACTGGTTGATCAGCAATGGCAGGTCACGGTAGCTCGAGATCCATCGCGCGAACGAGGAGTTGACGATCGTCTCGCTCGTCGGACGGACCACGGCGACCTCCTCGAGTTCCTTGCCGCCACCGTGGGTGACCACGGCCAGCTCAGGGCTGAAGCCTTCGACGTGGTCGGCCTCGCGCGCGAGGAATGCCTCGGGGATCAACAGCGGAAAATACGCGTTGCGAGCCCCGGTCGCCTTGATGCGCTCGTCGATCGCCGCTTGGAGGCGTTCCCAGATCGCATAGCCCCACGGTCGGATCACCATCGTGCCGCGCACCGGCCCGTTCTCGGCCAGCTGCGCCTTGGCGATCACCTCCTGGTACCAACGCGGAAAGTCCTGCTCCTGCGATACCAACACGGTCGACACGGAGCGGGACTCTAGATTGAGCCCCGGGGTTATAGGGGCCGTGGGCTACCGGGAGGGTGGATCTTCGGATCGGCTGCCCGGTGAAGTACGGCGATCCGAGCTCGTCGAATCCTGGGTCGTGGGGTCCTGGCTGGGAGAGCAACCGCCGGGATCGGTGTGCGAATGGGCGACGACCTCTGATCGCTCGGGATGGCGGACTTCTTCCAGCGCGGCGGTGAGCTCGATCCAGCCGCTGAACATCTGCCGGCGGCCGTCGGGGTGAATCAGCGAGCCGCTGATCGGATCGCTCGCCGAATCTACGTTGAGCCGTAGCGAGACGTTGGACGGGACCATCGCTGAAAGCATGATCGACGCGCCGGTGCTTCGCCCCAGGGAACCCCCCTAGGAATTGCGGCTTAAGCGCGCGTTGCGTCCAGGCGCCTGGCGAGCCAATCCTTGAACTCGGTGGCGATGATGCGTTCATCGTGGAGGCCGTTGGCGTTCGCGGACGCCATCCACACGATCGCCGGCCCCATGATCCCCGGGTCCACCAGCCTCGCGCGGGCTTGGGCCGACGCGTCGTCGGGGATCATCCCCGTCGCGGTTGGGCCTCCTGGCAGCAGAAGGTTGACCGTCACGGGAGTTCCGGCGAGGTCGGCGGCCATGATCCGCGAGAGAGCCTCGACCCCGGCACCTGCCGGCCCGTAGGGCACGAACCCTCGCCGGGTCATCGTCCGAGTGCTCATCGAGATGTTGATGATCCGTCCGGAGCCCGCCGCCAGCATTTGCGGGACGATCGCGCGCGCAACGAGGAAGACGCCGGTGACCTTCGTCTCGATCACGTCGCGAAACCCCGCGGGCGACACTTCCCAGAACGGTTGCGGGTCGGATAGGAATCTTGGATTGACGGTTCGCATCCCGATCCCGGCGTTGTTGACGAGCACGTCCACCCCGCCGAACCGCTCGTAGATCTCATCCACGCACTCCTTTACGGATGCTTGGTCGCGGACGTCCAACTCGAACCCGACCGCTCCGGGGCCGAGGCTCTCCGCCACGGCCTCGGCTCGAGCTCGGCTTCGACTGGTAGCGCCAACCCGAGCGCCAGCCGCGACCAGCGCCTCGGCCATCGCCCGACCGAGCCCGCTGGTCGCGCCCGTCACGACGACGCGGGTGCCGTCCAGGGGCCTCACCGAACGAGCGTCGCCGTCATCGGGAGTCAAATCTCGTCGCGATCACTGGACGAGACAACTGCTGCTCGACGGCCCATTGTGCGAAAACGCATTTGCAAACGCTTGAACGATCGGAGAGGTCTGCGCGACGTACCGATCGGCCGGAAAGGCTTTGACGAGCGCGCCGACGATCAGCCGGGTGCGTGCGATGTATCCGGTAGGGGTGTAGTGGATGCCATCCGGGATAAACCAACTCGTTTTTGCATGCGCCGCCCAGTCGTATACCTGCATCGTCGGATACTTGCTGCACGCAGACAGCAGGTCCTCGTCCCACCGTCTCATCCCAGATTCGTTGTAGTACGTGGTTGCGGTCGGGAGCGTGAGAACGTTGACCCAGAGCACCGGCTGCTTGCCGATGATCGACATCATTTGCGCGATCCGCGTGCGTAAGCTGAACGTCGAACCTGCGGCGACGTCCGCGGCATCGTTGGTCCCGAGCGCGAGGATCCAGCACCCATGGAAGCCGGCGGAGACCCATCGCTGGGCCACCATGGCGCCGTTGGGGATGCCTTCGTAGATCTCGTGAATTGAGCGTGCGCCCGAGACCTCCATGTGGATGGTCTTGACGCCGACCTTCGAGAGCTCCGCAGGTGCTCGAAGGCTCGCGTTGGGGACAAACTCGGCCGATGCCTCGCCGTCCGAGGTCGAGTCTCCGATGTAGACCACCGAACGGCATGAGGTATGTGTCGGCGGCGATCGCTTGGTGGGAGTTGACGAGCCTGTCGTCGTGAGCGTCGCGGTCGCGGCGTGACGGACCCCGGAGGTCGACGAGTGGGTCGAGCTGCCGCCGCACCCGGTCAGCAACGCGGCCACGGCGACTGAGAGCGCGGCCAGGCGCGTTGCCGCCACCAACCGCGCCGGGAGATCGCGTCGCTCACGTGTCGTCGCGCGAAGAATCACTTGACGTGTGCTCGGGTCAGACTTTGAGCTTTGTATCAAGCGCCGGTGACCGGACTCCGTCCCGTACTCGCCTTATGGTGAGAAGGGTGGATTAGCGACGGTTGATCGGAGAATGAGCTTGCTGGTTACGGCAGCCAACTGGACCGAAGTCAATGCGATTGCGACGTCCGTATTGGCCATCGGCCTGCTAGGAGGCTTCGGCGCAGCGATGTTCGCGGCCCAGCAGGTGCGGGAGACACGCAGGAGCCGAGAGGCGCAGATGGCGGCCGAGTTCTTTCGCCGCTGGAACGAGGACGCCCTCGTGGAGGCGCGGCGCATGGCCGGACGGTTCAAGTCAGCGGACGATCTACGCGAAGCATTCGTGGGCTACGTCGCAGCCGACGCCCCCGAGGCATACGTGCTCTACCGTGAGCTCGACTTCTTTGAGCAGCTGGCGGCGCTCGAGAGGCTTGGCGCCATCGACGTAGAGTTGATCAGGCTAATGCTTGGCCAAACGCTGATCGAGCGGTGGGAGATGTGGAGGCCGGCCCTCCACGAGGCTTTCGGTCGGGGCGTTTACCCCTTGTTCGAAGATCTCGCGGCAAAGCTCAGGCGTGAGCAGGACGCCTCGTCGGGCGCGGCTGCCGCCTGACCTCTCGGCGTGCGAGACCAGGTCAGAAGTCGCCCTTGATCGCCTGTACGACGCTCGTGGTGTCGGAGACGTCCTCGCCGTAAGCCTCCGTGCAGCCGTCGTTGATCGCGGTGATAACGCTTGCCGGCGAGCTCCGTCCGCCGCTAAGCGAGCCATGCTCCCTGAGGTAGAGCTTGGCGTAGGCGGCCTGTTGATTCTGGTTCGCGTTGCCCCACTGTGAGCAGCTGCTGGAGTCGCTGACGGCTCCGGCCGGTCCATTTAGAACCGCCACGACGAACATCGCCACCATGAAGGCGAGAACCGCCGCCACCCCCAAAGTGGCGACCCAGTGTCGCCGAATGAGACCGCGGATCGCCCAGGCTTCGCGGTTCCTGGACGCCGTGGTCGGAGCACCGATGCTCAAGATGAAGACACCTTAGACCATGACGTGTCTGCTCGCGGAGTCCACTTCGACCGCGTGGTCGCCGTAGCGTTCGCGCCCCGAGTCAGTCGGTCTTGGCGGACTCGTCAGGCTGGGCCACAGTGCCGGTCGCGACCGCTGTCGGCGCGCCGGCAACGAGGTCCATGATCCGGGTATGCCGAGCCCGCGCGCGGGCGAATCGGGCCTCGGAGCGCGACAGCTTGTGACTTCCTGGCCGGTAAAACCAACGAGCCCAGGGCGAGGAGGGCGCCGCAAGCCGTATGACCGCCACCAGCGACACCAGCGGAACGAACACACCAATCAGACCCAGCAGAAGCCGCCCTTTGAGAATCGCGACGACGCACAGCGCCACGTCGATCGCCAGGGCGAGGACGGCCTCCCATCCGTGTGCGGAGGAGTTGAGGGGCGACAGACCGACCAGGACCAGTCCACCGAGCAAGCCGGCGACGATCACCGCATCGAGCGATGCTCGGCCTTCCTTGCTCCAGTAGACATCGTCGAGACGCAGCCACAGCGCGAACTCATCGAGCGTCAGGCCAGCACCAATGCCAAACAAGACCGCCAGCGCCTCCGCCCAGAACCCGGCCGGTCGCAACGCGATCGACAAAAAGCCCGACCCGAGGGCCAACCAGATCCCCCAGACCAGGTGATGGATGTGCAATCCCCCCTCGGTCGTCACGCTTCCCGGCCACCACGAGACCTGCTTGCGGTTCAGCCGAGCACTGGTGCGAATGAACAGGAACGTGACCAAAAAGGCCACGATCAGCAGGAATCCATCCCGCTGACCTGTAGAGGCGAGGAATGCGGAGGAGTGCGGGTTTCCCGAGCCGCTCAGGAGGGTGAACGGCAACTCCCGGTGCGCCCCACTCGAGAGCAGCTGCGAGGGAATGTCGTAAATGGTGCTCGCGCCCAGCACTCCCACAACTATGCCTTGGACCGCCGATTTTTCAAGGGTCGGCCCCGGGGCGCGAGTTTGGCCCCCGTTCAGAGCGACGAAGTGCCGGCCAGCTCAGATGCGCGCATCGGGACGCCTGCGGCGGCGTAGGCGTCGGGTGCGTCGAGGGTTTCGGCTTTGAGGAGCGCGCTGGGCGAGGTTGTCGAGTTGTTCGCGGTGCTCTGTGAGCAGTCGCGTCACCTCTTCGTGGGCTTCGTCGACGATGCGACGCACCTCCTCGTCGATCAGCCACTGGGTTTCGGGGCGAGGTCTCGCTGGCGCCGGGGAGCAGTGGGCCCTGGCCGTCACTGGGCAGGAGAGTGATCGGGCCGAGCTTGTCGCTCATCCCCCAGCGGCCGACCATCTGGCGGGCGATCTGGGTGAGCTGCTGGAGGTCTGACTCGGCGCCGGTGGTGATCTTGCCGTAGACGACCTCCTCGGCCACGCGTCCGCCGAGCGAGACCTTGATCTTGGCGTCGAGCTCCTCACGGGAGTAGGAGACTCGGTCCGAATCCGGGGTGGAGAGGGTGACGCCCAGCGCTTGACCGCGGGGGATGATCGAGACCTTGCGCACGGGGTCGGCGTCGGGTGTCAGCATCCCGACGAGCGCGTGGCCGGACTCGTGGTAGGCCGTGCGCTCGCGATCCTCGGGGCTGAGCACGATGCCCCGGGGCGCGCCGAGCAGGATCTTCTCCAGCGAGTCGGTGAAGTCGGCCATCGTCGACCTTGCTGTGGTTTCGTCGCGCCGCGAGCAGCGCCGCCTCGTTGGCGAGGTTGGCGAGGTCGGCGCCCACCATCCCCGGTGTGGTCGACGCGAGCGCTTCAAGATCGACGTCGTCGGCCAGCGGCATCGAGCGGGTGTGCACCTGGAGAATCTTCTTCCGGCCGTCGCGGTCGGGGGGCTGAACGGCGACACGGCGGTCGAAGCGCCCCGGGCGCAGCAGCGCCGGGTCGAGGATCTCCGGGCGGTTGGTCGCGCCGAGCACGACGACCGCCTGGGTCGGTTCGAACCCGTCCATCTCGGTGAGGATCTGGTCCAAGCGTCTGCTCGCGCTCGTCGTTGGCGCCGGTGATGCCCGCGGTACCCTGGCGCGAGCGGCCGATCGCGTCGAGCTCGTCGATGAAGATGATCGATGGCGCGGCCTCCTTGGCCTTGGCGAAGAGATCGCGCACGCGCGCCGCGCCGACACCGACGATCGCCTCGATGAACTCCGAGGCCGCGATCGAGAAGAACGCCGCGTGCGCCTCCCCGGCGACCGCGCGCGCGAGCAGCGTCTTGCCGGTGCCGGGCGGCCCGAACAGCAGCACGCCGTGCGGCATCCGGCCGCCCAAGCGCATGTACCGATCCGGGGTCTTCAGGAAGTCCACGATCTCAGTCAGCTCGGCCTTCGCCTCGTCGATTCCCGCCACGTCGTCGAACGTGACCGTGATCTTCTCTGGATCTGCGCGCCGCGCCTGCGAGCGGCCGAAATTGCCCAGCCCACCGAGACCTCCGCCAGCGGCGGACTGAGCCCGGCGCGCGAAAAGCCAGAACAGGCCGATCAAGAGCAGCGTGGGACCGAACCCGAGCAGGATGTCCGCCAGCACCGAGCCCGAACTCGGCGCCTGAGCGTTGACCTGCACCCCCTTGGACCGCAAAAGTGAAGTCAACGAGGCGCCGTTCCAAAACGCCGGCACCTGCGTCGAGAACAGCGTCGTGGGCGTGGCCTTGGAGTCGCTCGGCGGGTAGCGCAGCTTGGTCGTGAACGTGCCCTGGATCGTGCTCCCCGTCGACGAGATCGACTTCACCTTGCCCGCCTGGACCTGCTGCAAGAAATACGGGCTGAACGGCACCGTCACCCGCGGCTGCCCCGACGAGTTCGCCATCAGCAAGCCGATCCAGTTGACCGCCAGCAGCACCACTAGCAACATCCAGAACCACCGCACCCGGTGAGGCGGGGGCGGCTTGTGGTCCTCGGGCGTCCCGCGGCCGTCGGGCGCCGGCGCTACCCGCCAGCCGCGCTTGTCCCGAGGCATCGGGGGCGGGGGCACCGCATTGTTGCCGTCGTCAGCCATGACCCATCAGCTCTTGTCGCCATTTTGCATGGTATGCGCCCGTGCTGGCTTCCACACGCCGATCCACACTGCCGCGCCACTGGTTCCGCCGGCGGAGGCGAGTCCAAGGTAGACGAACAGCAGCGGCGCGATGAGCTGTCCTTGGGTGCGAGGACGGCGAACAGGGCCAAGGTGCCGGCGGCGACGCTGGCGGCGGCCAGCCAGCCGAAGAGTCACGGTTGATCGGAAGCGCCGGAGGGCCTGGGTCCCCGGCGATCGAACCACGTACGCGGGCGTCCCGCAGTCCAGGGCGCACTCTCCGGTTGGCTCGTGAGTGCCTGGGCGACATATGATCGGCGCGAATCCGCCTGGAACAACGATCCGATTGCGGTCGAGCCCAAAAGCGAGGTGCCGATGAACGAGAGTCCTGTACTCGTCCATGTGTGGGAGGTCGATCCCACAGAGGAACGAACCGCTGTTCAGCGTCTGAACGAGATGTTCGGCGAGATCGCCAAGGATCCCGGGTTCGTGTCGGCACGGGTTCTCGAGACCCCCGACCAAACCTCGGTCGCGGCGATCGTTGAGATGAGAAGCCCGGAACAACGCCAGCGCCTTGAGCAACTGCCCGAGGTTCGCGAAACCCTTCACCACCTGCATGGCACGGCGAATTTGGTGATCAGGCTTTACAGCGAGGTCGCGTCCTACGGCGCTTAGGGCCGACGCCTGAGAGGACGCCACGCGGAAGGGGGAGAGAACGGCGAACAGAGGAGGTATTGACTGTGAGCGACGGTGTCGTTGATGTGATCGTGATTGGTGGAGGCCCGGTTGGGCTCGACGCTGCCGCCCGGATCGTGCGAGGCGGTTTGACCGTCGCCTTGGTGGAGAGGCGCTTGGTCGGCGGCGAGTGCAACTTCTACGGATGCATTCCGAGCAAGGCCCTGCTTTGGCCGATGGAGCTCGCGGGCGCAGTGGGTCGAATGCCGGGGTTGGAACTGCGTGGGCCGATCAAATCCCGCTCCGGTGCTCGCCCGCCGCGACGACTTTGTGGGCCACTACCAGGATGGTCCGGAGGTGAGCTCGGTCGAAGAGATGCCTGCGACTTTTGTCCGCGGTCAGGGGCGCCTCGCCGGACCGTTGCGCGTGAACGTGGCGATGCCGGACGGGGATATCAGAGCGCTTGAGGCCCGGCATGCGGTCGTCGTCGCCACGGGCAGCGATCCGCTGATGCCCAACGTCCCGGGACTGATTGAGGCACGACCTTGGACCAACCGGGACGCGACGAGCGTCACACGGGTACCCAGACGACTGGTTGTAATCGGCGGCGGGCCGGTCGGGTGTGAGATGTCCCAGGCCCTTCACTCCCTCGGCGCCGAGGAAGTCACCGCGTTGGTGCGCGAGGACGGGTTGCTCGCGCGACACGAGCCCTTCGCTGGCGAGCTGCTCGCGAAGTCGTTTGAGGAGTCGGGGATATCCGTGCGCTTCGGCAGATCGGTGGTCCGCGTTCAACGTCGAGCCCCGGAAGCGACCGTGGTAGTCGACGTCGACGATGGCTCGCAGCTCGAGGCCGAGGAAATTCTGGTGGCGGCTGGGCGAACCGCGAATGTGAGCGATATCGGTCTTGAGACCATCGGCCTGGACTCACGCGGCCCGATCTCAGTCGACCGGAGCATGCGAGCGGTCGACCTAGTGGACGGCTGGCTCTACGCCGTCGGTGACGTCAACGGACTCAATCTCCTCACTCACATGGGCAAGTATCAGGGGCGGATCTGCGGCGACGCGATCGCCGCTCGCGCACATGGCCTCGGCGACGAGCGGCCGGCGCTTCGCGACGTTGCTGACGGATTGGGTGCCCCCCAGGCGATCTTCACCGACCCGGAGATCATCTCGGTTGGCCGCACCGAGTCAAAGGCGCGCAGAGACGGCTTTGCCGTGGGAACGGCGGAATACGACATCGGCAGCGTTCCAGGTGCCGCACTGCAAGCCGACGGTTACAACGGTCGAGCGAAGATCGTCGTCGACGAGCAGCGCAACGTGCTGCTCGGCGTCACATTCGTTGGCCCCGGGGTCGTCGACCATCTCCACGCGGCCACTATCGCTGTGACCGCCGAGGTACCGCTTGACCGCCTCTGGCACGCCGTTCCCGCGTTTCCGACCACAAGCGAGATCTGGCTCAAGCTCCTGGAGACATACGGTCTCTAGACCCCGCCTACGCGCGCCGGGACCCCCCGGCTGATCGTGAGTCTCGCGTCATGCGCATCCTCGTCACCAAGCGCCAGCAGCGCCACCGCCAGGGGCTATGGAGCGATTCTCAGCTTCAAGGCCGACGGTGAGCGGATCGGGCGGTTCGGCGGCGATCCGCGGATAGTCGATCCGCGCGGGCTCTGCCTCGACCCGGCGGGTGAACTCATCTATCTCAACAGCGGCGAGGAGCTCAGCCCGCTCGACCTCACGCTTGCTCCAAACGGACACGTCGTCGTCGCCAGCGAGTCGCCCTTCGCGCTCCCGACGCGCTCACCAGCATTCGCGAATACCACCCAGCCACCGGAAAGCTACACCGCGTCTTTGTCCCCGAGCCCTTGCTGCAGTTCCGCAAGCCCCGGGGGCTGAGATTCGGGGCGAACGGGCGCCTTTACTGCGTCGGCGAGGAACACGTCGTGGCCGTCGACTTCTCGACGGGCGGCTTTCTACGGCCGGTCGTGCACCTGCCGCGGCTCAACGGGCAAGCGCTCGTCCTACTCGACGAGGAGTAGCGATCGCCGAGGCCGTGCGCCGCGGCGCCCATGCCGTAGGCTGCCGCGTTGCGCGTTGGCTGAGTTGATCGGAGAGACCGGCGAGATCGATATCGCGGCCGCTCGGGCGGACACCCCGGGGGTCGAGGAGGTCGTACACCTCAACAACGCCGGCGCCGCGCTGCCCCCGACGCCGGTCCTGCGCGCCGTCCAGGACCACCTGACTCTCGAAGCCAGGATCGGCGGCTACGAGGCCGAGGAGCGCAATCACGACCAGGTCGATCACGTCTATGACGCCGCCGCCGATCTGCTGACCTGCGACCCGGGGGAGATCGCGTTCGTCGAGAACGCCACGCGCGCCTGGGATATGGCGTTCTACGCGTTTGACTTCGCGCCCGGGGACCGGATCCTGACAGCGGCGGCCGAATACGTGAGCAACTACGTGGCGTTCCTGCACGTCGCCCGGCGGACGGGCGCCAAGATCGAAGTGATCCCGGACGACGAGGACGGGCAGGTGTCGGCCGAGGCGCTCGAGAAGATGGTCGACGAGCGGGTGAAGCTGATCGCGGTCACCCACGTCCCGACGAACGGCGGGCTCGTAAACCCCGCGCAGGTAATCGGCAAGGCGGCAAACGCCGCGGGCGTGCCGTTTCTGCTCGACGCCTGCCAGTCAGCAGGGCAGCTTCCGCTCGACGTGAACGAGATCGGTTGCGACCTGCTCTCGCTGACCGGACGCAAGTACCTGCGTGGACCGCGTGGCACGGGGCTTCTATACGCACGACGCGAACTCGCCGAGGCCCTGCACCCTCCGCTCGTGGACCTGCACGCGGCACCATGGGTGTCCCGCGACCACTACGAGCTGCTCCCCGGAGCTCGCCGTTTTGAGAACTGGGAGTGCAACTTCGCCGGCAAGATCGGACTTGGGGTCGCGATCGACTACACACGGGCAATCGGGATAGATGTCATCGATCGGCGCGTGCGCTTCCTGGCCGACTCGCTACGGGGTCGGTTAGACGAGATCGATGGCGTGCGGGTGCGTGATCTCGGCCGCCGCAAGTGCGGGATCGTCAGCTTCACGGTCGAAGGCGTCGAGCCAGGGATTGTCCGGCGGTCGCTGCGCGAGCGCGCGATCAACGTGTGGACCTCGGAGGCGAGCGATACCCGAATCGACATGGAGCGCCGGGGCCTCCCCGACCTCGTGCGCGCCTCGGTCCACTACTACAACACCGAGGACGAGCTGGATCGTCTCTGCCTCGAGATCCGCGGGATCCTGGCGAGCTAACGAGGTTGGTACGGGGGCATTCCGCCCGGAACGCACGGAGCCGCCGAGGGCTCGTATGATCCGCAGCCCAGAGCGGACGGGTTCAGGGGTTGCTCAGGGGACGGCTTAGAGAGACACGATCGTTGAACGTTGGAATCAGGGGCTTAGAGATTCGCGGGTGACAGGGCCATGACGAGCGTGAGACAGGAGCGATGGTCGATCGCGCTGGAGCGCAAGATGCGTCGTTGGGGTGGCGGGCCCGGCGTGCTTGGCTACACGGCCATCGCCGTGGTGGTTGGGGTCGCGCTGCTCCTGTATTTCATCGACGCGCACACCAACGCGGCCAACGGGGGGGCCATCAGCAAACGCGGGACCGGCTTCGTACTCGGCGAGGTCACGGGTATCACGGCGGCGGTGCTGCTCGCGGTCGTGGTCGTCTTGGCGAGTCGCACGGCGATTCTCGAGCTGCTCTTCGGGGACCTGACAAAGGTCTATGTAGCCCATGGGGTGGTGGGCATGTTGATGTTCGGGATCGTCAGCTTTCACCCGATCATGTACCTCGTCGGCGGCTTGTTGATCGGCTCAAGCTTTGTGAAGTCGGCCCAGGTCACCGTGCCGTTTCACGTGGTGGTGCTGGACTGGATCTCCTACATAGCGATCGCTCTCGCGCTCATACCGACGATGTACATGCGGCTGTCGTTCGATTGGTGGCGAGCGGTTCACCTGCTGCTGGGAGTGGCCATGATCCTGACCGGCTACAGCATCCTCATCGACAACTCGGCCTTCGACACCGCCGCGCTTCCGGGCCTGCGCATTTACCTATTCGTGATTTTCGGGCTGGGGACGATCGCCTTTGTGTGGGTGGCGCTCGTGCGGCGCGTGGCGGAGCCGAAACGTGAGTACCGGATCGTGGGCGCCGATTACCACCCGGCCGCGAATGCGATCGAGCTCCACGCCCTACCGGTCGGGCGTCCGGCCCGCTTTAAGGCGGGGCAGTTCACGTACGTCGATCTCGTCGACAGCCTCGCCCAGGTGCACCGGGAGTTCGAGGCGCATCCTTTCAGCATCGCGTCGTCCCCTGTCAAGGACGAGATCACGCTCGTCGTGGAGGGCGCGGGAGCGCACACTGCCCGGATCCAGGAGATCGCCGCCAGCCACGAGGCGCGGGCACTATTGCACGGGGCCTATGGGCGGTTGGTGATCGGTCGACCCGAGCGCAAGAAACAGCTGTGGCTCGCCGGCGGCATCGGCATCACGCCGTTTGCCGGGATGGCCGAGGAGATGGCGGCACATCCAGACCAGTACGCCGACTACGACGTCGACCTGGTCGTCGGCGTGGATCACGCTGAGCAGGCGTTCATGCTTGACCGCCTGCTGCAGCACGCCGGCGTTCATCAGGGCTTGCGGGTCCACGTGTGGAATGCGGACGAGCGAGGCCTCCCGACGGTCGAGGCCATCGCCAAGGAGTTCGTCCCGGATATCCGCGACCGGGCGGTGATGATCTCGGGACCGCCCCCAATGATCAGCGAAATCACGCGCGAGGCGCGAGAGATGGGTTTGTCACGCGGGCAGATCCGTTCCGAAGTCGCCATCGGTCCGCCCGGGCGCTGGAGGGTCGCCGCGCCGGCGCTGCGATACACAAGGGCGGGCGTGACGGTGTTGTTTGCCGCCTTCCTCGTAGTCATAGTCATCTCGATCATCGCCAACTGATCGGTTGATGCAGCGGCTCGTCTGCCGCGCGGCACCGGACGCGCGATGACCTAAACGGGCTCGATCCCGAGCCCGAGGCGGTGTCCGACCGCTGTACCCACGTCCCGCAGCAGCGATCCGTCATCCAGGATCGCGCGCACGGCGAAGATATCCGCGGCCAGCAGCCGATCTTCGATCATCGGTGGAGCGGCGGCGCGAATTCCGGCGTAGGCGGCCGCGGTGCCGGCTCCGAGCTCGATCCCGTCACGCAGATCGACCGCCTGGGCGGCGACAAGCAACTCGATCGCGAACAGCTCGAACGCGGCATCAACGGCGCGCCACGCCTTCGCCGCGCCCTCGACCGCCATGGTCGCATGATCCTCGATCGCGCCCGCCACCGGTACATAGTCCAGCGATGCGGGATTTGCCCCCATACGGACCTCGGCGTTCAAAGCAGTGGCGGTCTTCTGCAGCACCCCGAGCCCGACGTTCAGTCCGGGGCGGGCGGTCAGGTACGTCGGCAGATGCGTGAACCCTCTGTCCATCAAGCGCACGATGCGGTTGGCCGACATCGAGGTCAGCTGCGCGAGGGCGATGGCAAGCGAATCGAACGCGATCGAAAGCGCGGCGGGATGGAAGTTGCCGTCGGAGATGACCTCATCGGGCTCGACCACGACCATGGGGTTGTCGCCGCTGGAGTTCAGCTCGGTCTCCACGGTGGCGCGAACCTGCTCGACGACGTCGAGGACAGCCCCGTGCACCTGGCTGGCGGAGCGGAAGCTGATCGGGTCCTGGACGCCGAAGGCCGGCTTTATCGTGTAGAGGCTCGAATCTGCGAGCAGCAAGCGCATGTCGTGTGCGCAGGCCATGTGCCCGGAGAAGCGCCGGGCTGTGGCAATGCGGCGGTCGAGCGCCGAGACGTGTCCGCCTAGTCCCTCGAGGCTCAGGGGTGCGGCCAGATTTGCCACAGCGAGGAGCTCGATCGCGCGCGCGACGACGAGGGCGCCATGTCCCACCGATGCGGAATTGGCGCTCACGAGCGCAAGGCCGTCCTTGGCGGCAAGCCGCGGTGGCTTGATTCCCGCCGCCGCCAGGCCCTCTGCGCCGGGCATGCGCCGCCCGTCGAGCTCCACCTCTCCCTCGCCGATGAGGGGTAGCGCGACGTGCGCGAGAGGAGCGAGATCGGACATCCCGATCGACCCGCGGCTCGGTACCACGGGAAGAACGCCCGCGCGGAGCATCTCGAGCAGCGTGTGAAAGACCTCGGGCTGTACGCCGGCGGCGCCGCGGGCCATGCCGTTGAGGCGGGCGAGCATGATCGCGCGAACGACGTCGGACGGGTACGGCTCGCCGACCGCCGTCGCGTGGCTCAAGAGGATGTGGCGCTGAAACACCGCCTGATCCTCGTCGGCGATGCGCTCGTCTTTGAGCTCTCCCAGGTTGGTGTTCAGTCCGTAAACGGGGGATTCTCCGGCGACGAGCCGATCGACCGTCTGACGGGAACGGCGAAGGCGCTCTTCCGCCGTCTCCGCGATGGTCACGGGGGCTCGCGACCACGCCACGCGTCCCACCTGTTCGACCGTCAGGTCGGAACCGGTCAGGACGACAGCGTCGCTGGCGTCGACGCGACGCAACAGCCTTCTCATGCGGTCCTCGGCGAGGTAGGTATTGACCTTGAGCGCGTGCGGCGGCGAAAGCCAATTCCCGTTGGGGTCGCGCGTCAGCCGGCGGCGGCTGGAGAGGATCACCGCCATGGCGCGGTAGAAGCGCGCCGCAAAGCCCAAGTCGAGCTCGAGCTTGGCATTCAGGCTCGCGGTACGGATCTCGAGCACGGTCGCCGACTCGGTCACCACCTCGGTCCACAGCGCGGGACTCCCGTCCACCACGGCCACTAGCCCGACCACATCCCCGCGCAGCCGCTCCTCCTCGGGACGCTCGGCCACCGTCGAGGTGGCGCGCATTGCCCCTTGCAGCACCAGCGTCAGCGCGCTGACCGGTTCTCCTTCGCGGGTGACGACTTCACCCGGGCCAAGTGTGCGGCGGATGCCATGAGCGACCAGCCAGTCCATGTCCTCGTCGGTGAGGAGCCCGAGGACATAAGCGGCGCTGCTTACCGCGTCCTCCGAGATGACCGCGGGAGACGGCACCGGGGATTCCGCGGTCCCGGGTGGTGGCACTCCGGACATGAGGACCCAGGATGATAAGGGTGTGCGCGCCGTCGCTATGGTGCTCGGCGGCGAGCGTGACGGGCACCCGCCCCGAGGCCTCGACTGCGCGTTTGGACCGCCGCCGCTCTCAGGCGATCGCCGCGTCGATCGCCGCGAGGTCGTCGGCCGAGAGCTCGACCGATCCGGCGGCGGCGTTCTCTCGCGCGCGCTGTGCTGAGCGCGTGCCGCAGATAACACCGGTGACGCCCGCTTGGTCGATTGCCCAGGCGAGCGCGAGCTGTGCGCGGCTGATTTCGAGTCGACGGGCGACCGGCGCGAGCCCCTCGACCTTCGCCAGATTGCCGGCGATGACCTCGGGCCCGAATAGGTCGCCGTAAAGCCGTTGCACTGCCGGGACATCGGTGTTCCCGCTTCGCCAATCGTCCGCCGGGAAGCGCGTTGTGGCGGTGATTGCGCCCGTTAGCAAACCGAAGGCCAGCGGGCCGTACGAGATCACGCCGATGCCCTGCTCGCCGCACCAAGCGATCAGCCCCTGCAGGTTGCGGTAGAGCATCGAGAAGTTCGGCTGCAGCGAGTCCACCCGGCGGATTCGCTGACAGAGCTCGATCTGCTCGCGGTCGACGTTGGACAGGCCGATGTAGCGCACCAGGCCATCGTCGACCAGGCCGGCCATCGCGTCCCAGGCCGCCTCGATGTCCAAGCCAGGCACGGGCTGATGGAGCTGGTAGAGGTCGATCGCATCCCGCCCAATGCGCCGCAGGCTGCCCTCCGCCCCCGAGCGGATTCCGTCCGGCTCGTAGCCGCTGCCCAGAGGGAGGGGCCCCACCTTGGTGAACACCATCACGTCGTCGCGGTTCGCCACAGCGCGTCCGACGAGCTCCTCAGAACGGTGGGGGCCGTAGACCTCCGCAGTATCGATCCAATTGATGCCCGCTTCGAAGGCGGAGTGATAAGCCTCGATGAGCTCGTCGTCGCCGGGATTCGCTCCCCAGTTGCCGCCGGCTTGCCACGCGCCAAGGCCAACGACCGAGATCTCCGGGCCGCTGGTTCCGAGCTTACGCGTGCGCACCGTCGGGGTCAGCTGATCCGCGGTTGCGTGACGGTCAACGAGGGGCGCTCGTTCAGCTCGACCGGGTCGAATCCGGCGATCCGTTTGAACTCGTCGGACAGGGCCTGAAGCTCGCCCGGGGCGAAGACGTCGTTGATGTCGTCGAATCCGTTGGGAGCGCGTTCCTCGGCCAGCTCCATGCATTTCACGGCCACGAGATCGCGGTTGGCGGCCACGACCGCCGCGGTCAGTGGGCGGCGGCTCGACTCGTACGTCTCCAAGGCCGCTTCGATCGAGGGCTCGACGGCGAGCGCATGCGCAAGCGTGCGGGCGTCGACTATCGCCTGCGAGGCGCCGTTCGACCCGACCGGGTACATCGGGTGAGCCGCGTCACCAACCAGAGTGACCCGACCGAACGACCACCGCGGAAGCGGATCACGGTCGGCCATCGGATATTGCCACCACTGCTCGGCGGCATCGATGAGCGCCCCCAGGTCGATCCAGTCGAATCGCATCGCCTCGAATAGGTGCCGGACCTCCCGGCGATCGACCTCATGCTTCCAGTCGTGGCGCGGCATCGGTCGCGCCGCGCCGAGCTCCGCGTCGAGAACCAGGTTCACCTGCGCGAGGCCGTCGGGGCCCGGGCCCGACATCGGGTATATGACGGCGCGCCGTCCAGCGCGCCCGATCAGCACCATCGACTTGCCAGTGAGCGGCGACTTGGCGAGTGAGACCGCCCTGAACATTGTGACCCCGTTCCATAGGGGTGGACCCTCGTCCGGATAAAGCTGGGAGCGGATCGTCGATCCGACCCCGTCGGCGCCGACCACGACATCGCCCGTCTCGCTGCCGCCGTCGGCGAAATATAGAGACGCGCTCTCGGCTTCCTGCGAAAACCTCACTCCCTCCTTACTCGTGTGAACCCGGTCGGGTCCCAATCGCCCCAGGCAGGCGCGGTAGAGCAGACCGAGCAGGTGCCCGCGGTGGATCGAGTACTGCGGCCACCGGTAGCCATCAGCGAGCCCGGCCGGCTCGCGCCAGATCTCCTGTCCGTGCCTGTTGAACATGACCAGCTCGCTCGTCTCGATCCCGGCGTTCGCCAACTCGTCGGCCAGTCCGAGCTCGGCGAGCTCGCGCACGGCGTGGGGCATGACGTTGATTCCGACCCCCATCTCCTCCACCTCGGGACACGCCTCGTAGACGTCGACATCGATCTCGACGGCGTGCAACGCCAGCGCCAGCGTGAGACCGCTGATCCCGCCCCCGCAGACCACAACCCTCATCTACAGTCCTCCGTCAACGGCGACACATTCGTGCACCCCACGCGACCGATCTTATCCCACTCCGGACGATCAGCAACCAAACCGCGCCGAGCCCTTTAGTCGCGACGAACTAAGTCTCCAAGCGGTTGAGCTGTAGACGTTATCTATTTGACGATGAGACCAATGATGGCCACTAGCGCAACGATTGACCACAAGGTATTAAGTACGGCCGGCTGCTCGGCCTTCTTGATTACTGAAATTACCACTATGCCGATGCCCCCGGTTAGGTTTAGTAGCTGATAAACGTAGCCACTGGTGTGTACCACCTTAAAGCTAACTAGCACATAGGCCAACAGTATCGCTGCCGCGCCGTACCAACCGAAAACTTCAGCGACGAGTTTCTTGTTCATGAGCTGATTTGTCACTTATCTGGCGTAGAAATTTGACGGTACATTGCGTATCTCCCGTGACTATAAATCGCTGGCGGTCGCCTGGAACTCCGATGACAGTAGACATCGAGCGAATCATCGTAACGCGGCGGTTCAACGGCAACGACGACGGGCCCGCGATTGACCAGTGTCAGCTGGCCATGGCCTAGTCGAGTCACGGCGGATAGGCTCCTCGCGTGCCGCTGCCGCCGTTCCCGATGCCCTTCGGTGTGATCCAGCGAGCGATGTCGCTGCGGCGCCGCACGCTGGACCTCGTCGATCTTCCCTACCCAGCGGAGGGGTTGTTGTGGGATCTCGTGGCAGGGCTTCAGCGTACGAAGCTTGCCGGCGCTCTCGTGGACACCGGGATCGCCGACGCACTTGGTGATCGCCGCCGGAATCCTGTCGACGTCGCGCGGGAGCTCGGACTCGACCCGGACGTGACCAGGCGCGTGCTGAGCGCCGCGGCCGCGTCCCGTCTCGCGCATCTCGATCGCGACGGGCGGGTTCGGCTCAGCCGCATCGGAGCACCGCTGCGGCGCGACCATCCCTACACGATCGCGTCGTGGGTCTCGTATGTCGCCGCCCCGGCATACGCCCGCGGCTACGAGGAGCTCGCGACCCAGCTGCGCGACGGCGCCCAGCCGTCGGGTCATCGCCGCGCGTTCGGCGACTCGGTCTGGGAGCACCTCGAGAAGCATCCCGACGAAGGCGCCCGGTTCGCCAAGGCGATGCGAGAGATGACCGCGATCGATGTCGGCGCGCTTTCGCGCGCGTACCCGTGGCCTCGCCGCGGCGTGATCTGCGACGTCGCCGGCGGGATCGGCACGCTGCTGGCCGCGATCCTTGCCCGCCGCAAGCGGGCCCGCGGAATCCTGATCGACGCGCCGACAGTGCTGGCCGAGGCAGGGGGGTTTCTCGCCCAATGCGGCGTTGGCGCGCGAGTGCAGCGCATTCCCGGCGACCTTTTCGGCGAGCTTCACGCTCGCGCCGACCTCTATCTACTGAAGTGGATCCTGCATGACTGGAACGACGAGGCATGTGTGCAGATCCTTCGCAACGTCAAGGCCGCGATGCCATCCGGGGCAAAAGCCGTCGCCATCGACCAGCGCCTCGATCCAGCCTTCGCCAATCCGATCACGACAATGGTTGACCTGCACATGCTCGTCGAGTGCGAGGGCGGCCGCGAGCGCACTCCCAAGGAGGTCCATGCCCTGATGGCGCAAGCGGGGCTAAGGCCCGGGAAGATCCGCAACGCCGGCTTTCACATGCTGGTCGAGGGCGAGGCCTGAGACCGACGGACGTGCTGACGCCACCGCGCTGGCGGGGCGCACTATGCTCGCCAAGAGATGGCTCGCCAAAGTGTCGGTCCGCGCCGCACCGACCTCCGGAGGTACGTGCGCGTGACGCGGATCATCGGCGGCGTGAGTTTGCTCGTCCTTTCCGGGGCGATCGCCTGGGGCCTCGCCAACGACGGGTTCTGGTCGCGTCACGCGCTCTTCACGAGCCTTGTCGCGAGCTTGATCGTCGTCGCGGTGACCGCGGCGGTGCTCAACGAAGTACTCGAGCGTCGGCAGCGCGAGCGCTGGTCCGTGCTCGCGCAGTACGCACTGTTCGATTTCGTCCGCGCGGCACGCCTCGTTTGGAGTGGTCTGCTCGAGCTCGCCGGTCTCGTCCCGGACGGCGAGCTCGACGACGGAGCGCTCGCGGCCGGCTCGCAGGCCGTGCGTGACACGGCGAGTCTCGCCGCCGCGATGGACGAAATGCTCGCGAGCGCTGACAGCCGCGAAGAGCTCCACCGCCTGATCACGAGGCTGCTCGGTCGCGGCCAGGAGGTGCTCGGACGGTGGGCCGACGTGATGGTCAACTCGGGCACGTACGCGGAGATCGTGGATCGCCACGTCGAGCTCTACAGTCGTCTGTACTGGTGGGGTAGCGTGCTCGACGAGTCGGAGCCGCTCGAGGAGCACCTGAGTCAGCCGAGACTGAGCCGTGTCAGCCCGGCGACTCAGGCCGTGGGGCCGGTTGAAGACGAGTGGCTGCGCGACAATCTCGTAGCTATCGCCCAACTCGCAGAGTCCCTCGATCGAGGCTCGTTCGAACTCGCAATGCGGATCGTCCCCCTCGACTGGTGGGCTACCCGGCTGCCTGACCGACCGGCGACCGAAAGTCTGCCGACCTAGACGCCTACGGTGATTGGGCCGCGGTCTGATCCTTCCCGCCGGGCCGCGCCGCCATCCTTATTGGGCCCCCTCAATCGTCCCGCTGGCGATCGCGTCGGATAGCTGCTGGTGGTCGTGGGCGGTCTGATCTGCATAGTTGACGGCAAACTCCGCGAGCGCCTCATCGAAGCGTCGCCCCTTACCGATGTAGGCGGCGATCGCGATGGGGTCGCCGGAGCGAGCGTGGGCACGAGCCAGGGCCTTGCCGCAGGCGGTGGCGAACTCTGCCAAGCGAGGTGCAATCAGCTCTCCCTTGGGAATCACTTTCATGTCGCGGAACTGACGGACGTAAAAGTCGTGGCTGCCGACGGAGGTGTAGCCGGCGAAGATGTCGGTCGCGCTTTGAATCAGGCGCTTACCGACGACCACCCGCTCCCCGTGGTTTCGGTAGTGGCTGGGACCGCGGTAGGCCTCGTACACCGAACTGCCAGCCTGTTTGATCTGCAGAAACAGCGGGTCGGCGCCGTCGCGCCCTTCGAGCAGCACGAGGAACACTCTCATCCCCACGCTGCCGACGCCGACCACCTGGCGCGCGGCGTCGACGAACGAGAAGCGGTCGAGCAGGTGACGGCGGTATTCAGGAAGCGAGGCTCGGTAGGCCTCGAAGACTTCGTCCGCTAGGGCGGGCTCGTTTGCCTCCAGGCGGACACGTAGAGGTGGGTCCTCGATGATCCGGAGGTGGCCTCGGACGCGTTCTGTGAGCTTCCGGACGGCGCCGGCGCTGGTCCGCCGACGCGCCTTGCGCTCGATATGCGACGAAACGCGCTCCTGATCTTCGGGCGCAAACAATGCGACGAGCTGCTGCACCCTGATCAGGTCGTACCAGATATCCAGTTGCCCCGCCCTGGCGTAGTGGCCAATCCGATCTCTGTAGGTTCGCAAGCACCGGGCTACCGCTTCCTCCGGGACACTCGCCTTCAGCCCTGACTCGCGAGCCAGGACGAAGATGCTCGCGACGAGCCGCGAGACGTCCCACTCGAACGGGCCGGGCAGGGTTTCGTCAAAGTCGCGCAGATCGAACGACAGGCGGCGCTCTGGGGTGGCCCACAACCCGAAGTTGAGGATGTGGGCGTCGCCGCACAGTTGCACGGTCAAGCCCGTGTCCGCGCGGGGGGCGAGGTCGGCGGCCATCACAGCCGCGGCGCCGCGGTAGAACGCCCATGGAGACGTCGCCATTCGCGCATGTCGGATTGGCAGAAGCTCGGCCTGGCGGATCTCGTTCTGGCCCAAAATGATCGCAACCGGGTTCGTCGCGCTTGTCCGCTCCCAGCTAGCGAGCTCGCTCCGCTTGAGGCGCTCGCGCGCGCCCCGACCGGCTGCGCGCCGCTGCGCAGCGCTGGGCAGCTGCGCGTGGATCGAGGAAGATGCGGTGGGGCGCTTCAACTGAGGACGAGCGCGTAGCGCAGGATCGCGGCGACCGGGGTGCGGCCCGGAATGTCGTCTCGGCGGACGGCCAGCACCCGCCCGCCGGCGAGCCACACACGCCGGGCGATCTCGTCAAGGACCCCGTAGCGGGTCGGCCCGGCCTCGCCGAATGCGACCGCGCCGGTCCGCTCGTCGAGCGAACCTGGGACGACCTCGTCCATGTCGACGAGCACCGTGTCGACTGCTCCGTAGGTCGCGGCGCGCGCCACCTCGGCGATGTCGGACAGCGCGCGGCCCTCAGAGGATCGGTGCTCGTAGAGCTCGTGAAGCTGGCGCAACTCATCGGCGTGTAGCTCATCGAGCACGACCCGCGCGCGCTTCGCCAACTCTGCGTCCGGAGTCGGCTCGGGATTGCCCGCGATCGATGCCGGCGCGAGCTGAGGATACGAGTTGACCGACCTGAAAATGCTGTCGATCGGCTCGCTCGCGGCCAGGATCAGCGGCACGTCGAGGCCATTGAGGAACGGCCTGAGCACCTGGTCGATCCTCCGCGCGTACTTCCGCATCAAGACCTTCTGTCCCTCGCTGCCCTGAATCCGTCGATTGGGCGCGCGATCTGCGATCGACGAGCGGCCGGCCACGCTGGCGACGTCAGAGGGCATGTCCTCAACCCGCACCTCCGAGGGATTCATCTCAGGGGCAACCTCGATCACCCGGACCGATCGCTGAGCGAGTGCCAGCACGAACGCGACGTGCGGGAAAGTGACCGCGCGCAGCAACGGCTTGACGAAGAACCGGTCCGACACCACCACCGAGCTGACGAGCCGATTCGGCAGCCGAAAGCTTCTGAGCACCGCGGGTGTGACGAACACGCCGAGGCTTCGCGCCTGGTGGCGCCAGAACTCGTCGTCGTCGGCAAGATCAGCGAGTTCCTCTTCGATCGCAGCCACGCGCTCGCGCGCGGTGCTCGCCCCGCGCAGTTGCCCGAGCGCGTCGACCGCAAGGTTCCCGAACTCGATCCGCTCGGCCTCCCCCGACGAGGCAGGATCAGTCGGGAGGTAGATCGAAACGCTTGCCGGATCACGGTCTTCCAGCAGGGAGTCGATCTGGGCTCGGGTGGGTATGTCGGTGTGCAGGATCACGCTGTGCTCCGCTGCCCCGAGAATCCGCAGTCTACCTGTCGTGGGGGTAACCCTTGCGTGGCCGAACTCGAGGCGGCGCGCTCATGCGGTCACGATTAGGACGATTTGATCCCGCTGATGACGCCGATGACGACGCCGGCCGCCATCGTGGCCGCACCGAGCACCAGGTTGCGGCGCACAAGGCGAACCACCGAAAGCCCAGTGAGCCAAGAGGTGAACCAGCCGGTTAATGCGAGCGCCAGGAGCACTGCAACGAAGGTGAGCTCGATCCGCGGGCCGACCGGCACCACGCTTACCACGGCGAGCGGAATGGCGGCGCCCAGCGCGTAGGACAGGCCGGCGATCACGGCGGCGTGCAGGCTCGTTCGCGGCGACGCGGCCATGTGAAGGTTTAGTTCTGCGTCGGCGTGAGCGGCCACTGGGTCGTGTTCGGTGAGTGCCTCGGCGACCTGCCGCGCGAGATCCGCTGAGAGGCCCTTCGCCTCGTAGATCCCGACGAGCTCCTCGAACTCCGCCTCGGGATCTTCCGCGATGCTGGCTCGTTCGGCTTCGAGCAGGGTGCGGCTCATCTCCCACTCGGTCCGTTCCTCGGAATACCGGGCACCTGCGGCGGCGAGCCCGCCGGCCACGATCACCGCCGCTCCCGCCAAGAGCAACGTACCGGTCGAGGCACCGACGGTGCCGAAGCCCTCAGCGAGGCCGGCCGCGGTCGCGATCCCGTCGTTTACATCGAGGATCGAATCGCGGGCATGCTCGCTCCAACCTCCGCGACCGTTAGCCCCGATAACCCGTTGTAGCCAAGACACCGTCATCCTGAGATACGCGGTTCCCGCGCATCTGCGCGTTACGTCTTCTCGAAGACCATGCGGTAGTGGTCCATTAGTTCCCGCTCGAAGCAGACGCTGTTGGAGCTGACGCCCGACGTGAAGGCGAACCGGAAATCAGGATCCGTAAGCCAGCGCGGCAGAAGGCGGAGCTTGAGCAAAGCCAACCTGGGACGCCACGACTCCGTCCGCCGATCCCATTGGCGGATGGTTTCGATGTAGTCGAGCCTGCCGCTCACGGCGGACACGAGCCGGAAACGCGGTGCAGCGCAGCGGACGACTTGCTCCTGCCCCAAGGGAAGAAACGAGCCAGGGAACGCAGCACCCATCATGGCCAGACACCAAGCGTCGGAGCCTCGCGGCGCATCGCGATCGACCTCTTCCAACGGAATCATGTTCTGTCCGAAGACCATCGTCTGAAGGTAGAACCGTCCCTTGTCCGGCAGCACCCCAGCGACACGCTCGAAAAGCCCACGGTAAATGTCCTCCTGTCGACCCGCCCAGTAGTCGTCTGGAGAACAGAAGTGCTCGAAGGCGCCGAGACTCGCGACGGCATCGAACGGGCCGAAGTCCTCGCGGGTAACTCCGCGGGCGTCGCGGAGATGGACGTCGAGGCCGTGGCGGTGGCACGCCGCAACCTGGGCCGATGACAAGGTCACGCCGACTCCAGTCGCGCTCAGGCTCCGGATGTAACTGAGCAAGCCGCCCCAACCGCAGCCGAGATCAAGCACGCGTCGCCCCGGTTCAATTCCGATCTGCTCGGCAACGTACTCGTGCTTGCGCCGCTGAGCCTGCTCCAGCGTCAGCGTGAAGTCGCCGTCGTACTTCGCACAGCTGAAGTCCGCCAGCTCACCCAGGCTGAGCCGAATCACGCGGTCGGTCAGCGAATAGCTGAAATCTAGGTCCTTGCGGTCGGCCATGAGTTCTGATCGCGCATCCTAGTTGCCAGAGCCCCCGCCAAGGTGTCCTCCTCGCCGTGGATGCCGGGAAGGCCGCGGTCGAGCGCGACCACGCCGTAGTCGGTGATCGTCGTCTTGGCGAGCGCCTCGTCGCCGTCGAAGCGCGGGTTACAAACAGGTAACTGCGTTACGCGCTTGGGACCGTCGCTCGCGTACAACGGGCTGCATGAGGGACAACCGAGGCGTCAGATGGGTCTTCCAGGTACAGGCGGCGCAATCATGATCCCCTCGCGACGCCAACTCGCGATCACGATCGTCGCCGCGAGCTGCGCGATTGTGCTCGCGGCCCGCGGCTCCTCGAGCAACTCGAGGACCGCGGCCCGTTCCGGCACGATCGCCTCGCTGGACAAGTACTCGGGCTGCATGCGTGACCACGGCGTCTCCGGCTTCCCGGACCCGAGCACCACCGAAACCCCGAACAGCTTCGGCATCGACGGCTACAACTTTGACCTGCCGGGCACGATGAACACGCAGTCACCGGCTTACAAGTCAGCCGACAAGACGTGCCAAAGCGTTCTCGGCAGCGGCACAAGCGGCGGCCTTCCCGCTGGCGCGCTGGCCAGAGCCAGACGGCAGGCCCTCGCCCACACGGGGTGCATGCGCGAGCACGGCGTCCCCAACTTCCCCGACCCCACCGTCACCAGCAACGGCAACGGCATCTCGGAAAGCTCCGGCGCCGGCGCGGGAATGAACCCTCAATCTCCCGCGTTCCAGCGCGCCGAGAAGATCTGCCAAGGCGGCTGACCCCGGTCAGTGAAACAGCCGGCCGCGGTGCACACCTCGCCGTCGCGACGCCGTCAGCTCGGGCGTCCGGGCGCTCAGGGGCTGCCGCCCATCCGATCCATGAGGGTGCCGCGAGACAGTCCGAGCTTGAAGAGCTCGGCGGCGTCGCGGTCGGCGTCAATCGGATCAGGAAGGTGGCGTAGCAGGTCCTCGATCCGTTCCCGGGAATAGCCTGCCCTCAGCAAGATCCGTTCCGCTTCGGCATGCGAAATCAATTGCCTGTTCTCCATGAGGTGGATGCTACGCGTCCGGTGAGCGCCGCTCCGTTGCCGGGGTTTCTCGCGGCGGCACCCCGTCGAGGCGAGCGTTCCCTTGATCGCCCACTGGTGCCGTTGGATACTGGGCACCTGATGGCGAAGGAGGAGACCGCCCACGACGCGTCAGGGCTGGGGGAGGTCCAGATCACGATCGTCGTGGTGCCGGGGCGGGTCCGAGCCACGCTCGGCAAGTTGCGAGAGGACGCGCGGGTCGGCGCCGGGCTCGCATCCGTTGGAGTCCTTGCCGCCATCGCGGCGGGCGCGATTATCGCCGTTTCGTCGAGCGGTAGACGCGCAGGCCAGCCATTGAAGTCGGGCGCATTGGCGACGCAGAACGGGCTTGGCTCGAGCTGCGCGCATCGTACTGTCTTCTCGCCCGACGGTGCCTCCGCTCGGGTCAAACTCAATCGGGCCAGTCCATGCGGAATGGACGGCCGCGAAGTGACGTTGATCATGCGCCGCGTTCGGGGGGTGTGGGTAGTGCCATGAGGCTCGCGGAGTGCCGACGGCTACTGATCGCGCACGGGCGCTTATGGCCTAGCGGAGGGTGGGTCGACGGGCGGCGCTGACCAGGGCGGCCATGAGCTCGACCGTCTCGTCGGTCTCGAGTCGGTGCTCGCGCGCTAAGGACCCCCAGGTGTTGAAGTCGAGCGCGTGGCCGATCGCAGCCGCCGTCCGGATGCGGGGTCGCCCGCGGGTGCGCCGACCAACCATCAACGCGGCGTGGAGTGCGCGGAAGTGGTCCTGGAAGCCCTCGCTGGCTCGGGCGCTTGCCGGGACGAGTGGCGCGTCACGGAGGACGTTTCTGAGCATCGGCTCGGCCCACGCGTACCACGTGTAGAGCTCGGTGAGCGCGTGCCGCAGGCGCGCGTCGGGGTCGGCGATCCGGGCCCACGCGCTCGGGTCTGGTGGGGGGTTGAGGCTCGCCCAGTGCGCCGAGCAGGACATGAACAACGACTCGAGGTCCGGGAAGTGCCTGTATACGGTCGCGCGCTGCACGCGTGCTTCGGCGGCGACGTCCTTGATCGTCGTGCGGGACGGGCCGACCGTTCCGTGCAGCTTCACCGCCGCCTCGGTGATCTTGAGGCGCGTGCGGGCCTCTTGCTCGGCGCGGCGTTTCTTGCGATAGGGCCGACGCTCGCTCTTTTCGTCGCTCATACCTGTCTTGTGAATATTGACAGAAGGGGCGGCCGACTGTATAAGTTCATCGCACATGTCTGTTCGATGATTCATCAAGGAGGTTGTGATGGAAGCCGCCCCAACGGAGACGATCAAGCGATTCGAGGCTTCCCAGGGACCGCGCAAAATCGCTCCGGCGGCCGGCAAGAAGGTCGATCTCGGCTCGGTCGGAGTCAGGTTCATGGCCTGGGCAGAGGAGACCGGTGGGGGGTTCTCGCTCGTCGAGCACCCCATCCCGCCCCGCACACTGGTCGCGCCGGTTCACCGCCATTCCAGAGAGGACGAGTACAGCTTCGTGCTCGAGGGCCGGATGGGTGCGCTCCTGGGCGACGACGTCATCTACGCCGACGCGGGCGAGCTGGCATTCAAACCGCGCGACCAGTGGCACACGTTCTGGAATCCCGACGACGCGCCGTGCCGCATCCTCGAGATCATCGCCCCCGGAGGGTTCGAGCACTTCTTTGACGAGCTCGCGGACCTGATGCAAAAACCCGGGTTCGAACCATCCCAGATGGGCGAGCTCGGCAGCCGCTACGGCGTCGAGTTCGATCCCGACAGCGTGCCCCGGCTATGCACCGAGCACGGACTCGACCACCACCTCCTACGTGCGGGCTGAACGGGCCACGGAACAACCTAATTGCGTTCTACGAACGCCTTGAAGTTGTTGAGACCTTCTCCGAGACTCTTGCCGTTCATGCGCTCAACGATGAGCGCATCAGCGAGCTTGCCTAACACGCCGCCCGGCAGCGCGTAGTCGAACGTCGTGGTCAAGCGCGTTCCGTCGCCTTCCGGGGTGAGCTCCCAGCGAGCGCGCCCCGACAACATGCCCTCCATCTGGAGAAGCTGCAGCTTGCCCGGCTGGTAGTCGAGGACCGTCTCGGTGATCGGTAAGGACACGCCGGCCGACTTCACTTTGAAAGCCACTTTGCCTCCTTCTTCTGGGAAGGGAGCGGAGACGTTGATCTCCGTCATCCCCGGATACCAGTCCGGCCAGCGGCTGGCATCGCTCAAGAGCGCCATGGTCTCCTGCGGCGAGGCCTTGATCTGGACAGTGCGTTGCACGATCGCCATGTGGATCTCGTCCCTCTCGTCTTCTCTGCTTAGGTCACCAGGGTTCGGGGCCGTTCTTGTCAAAGAAGCCACCGGTTGGCCCGTCGCCGGTGATCAGCGCGTAGCGGACGATCGCCTCGGCACCTTGCTCGACGGTTTGGGTGCCTCTATTGTCGTTGAAGTCGGTCGCGGTGAAGCCCGGATCGACAGAGTTGATCCGCATCCTCGGGAAGGCGGCGGCGTACCGGATCGTCAGCATGTTGAGAGCGGCTTTGGACGAGGCGTAGACCGGAAAGTTGGCTTCGCTCAAGGGGCTTTCGGGATCGGAAGCGAGACCGAGAGAGCCTACGCCACTCGAGACGTTGACGATCACGGGCGCCGGGGAGTTGTCGAGCAATGGGATAAACGCGCGGAGGAGGCGAACTGGCCCGAAGACGTTCGTTTCGTAGACGCTGCGCATGTCGTCGACCGTGGCTTCGCCTGGGCTGATCCGGCCGCCACTTATGCCTGCGTTGTTGACGAGGACATCCAACGCCCCGACGGTCTCGGTCGCGGCCGCCACGGAGGCATCATCGGTCACATCGAGTTGGACGAATCTAGCGCCGAGCGCGGCGGCCGCTGCCTGACCGCGTGCGTGGTCACGCGCGCCGATCCAGACCTGATGGCCGGTGGCCGCCAGCTGACGAGCGACCTCAAAGCCAAGACCCCTGTTCGCTCCGCTGATGAGTGTCGTTGTCACCTCCCGAATGATGCTTGACGCTCCAGGACTTGACAATCGCCAATGTCAAGCCTCGGGTCTTGTGTGCGCCTTTACCGAGCTGGCCCGGCTTCTTTGAGGCCCAGATGCTCGGCCATCCACGGGCCGGTCACGCTGCCCGGAGCGCGCGCAACCTCGTCCGGCGTGCCCGCCGCAACGATGTGCCCGCCGTCCGGACCGCCGCCGGGCCCCATGTCGATGAGGTGGTCCGCAGCGGCGAGCAGGTCCAAGTCGTGATCGATGACGATGATCGTGGCACCGGCGTCCAGCAGCCGGTCGAACACGCCAGCGAGCGTGGCCACGTCGAGCGGGTGCAGGCCAGTGGACGGCTCGTCAAAGACGTAGAGCGCGCCGCGCTGGCTGCTGCGCAGGCGGGTGGCGATCCGCAGTCGCTGTGACTCGCCGCCGGAGAGGGACGGCGTGGGCTCGCCGAGCCGCAGATAACCCAGCCCGACCTCGCTGACGGGGCGCAGCGCCCCGATGACCGCAGCCCGGTGAGCGAACCGCTGCAATGCGTCGTCCACGCTCAGGCCGAGCACGTCGGCGATGGTCAGGCCGTCGACCGTCACCGCCAGAGTGGCGTCGTTGAAGCGGGCCCCGTGACACGTTGGGCACTGGACGGTGATGTCGGGCAGGTACTGAACGTCGAGGTCGATATCCCCAAGCCCGCGGCAGGTCGGGCACTGGCCCTCGCGGGTGTTGAACGAGAAGTGACCGGGCTTCCAGCGTCGCCTCCGCGCGTACCCGGAGTCGGCGAACGCGCGGCGGATGTGGTCGAACGCCCCGCTGTAGGTCGCCGGCGTTGAACGCGAGTTCTGGCCGATCGGCGAGGCGTCGACCTCGACGACCTGGCGGATGCCGCCCAGATCGAGGCGGCGGACATGCGGGGGCGGAGCCGACCCCCTCAGGGCGGCCCGTGCGGCCGGGATGAGGCTGTCCAGGACGAGTGCGGTCTTCCCGGCACCGGACGGCCCGGCGAGCGCGGTCAGCCGGCCCACGGGGAAGTCGGCGGTGACGTCGTGCAGGTTGTACAGGTCGCCGACGTGAACGGTGATCTCGCCGCCAGGTCCGCGCCGCACCGCCCGGTCACCCGGCACGGCCGGAGCGCCAGCCAGGAACGGGCCGATAATCGAGTGCGGGTCCCTTTCCAGCTCGCCGGGAGGACCCTCGGCGATCACGCGGCCGCCTTGGGCTCCTGCGGCGGGGCCCAGTTCGATGACCCAGTCCGCGGTCCGGACGATCTCCCGCTCGTGCTCCACCACTACGACGGAATTGCCGTTCTCGGCCAGGGCGGTGAGCGTCTTGCGCAGCCCCTGAGTGTTGGCCGGGTGGAGACCGACAGATGGCTCGTCCAGCACATAGAGCATTCCCGTGGTGCTCGCGCGCACCGTCGAGGTGAGCTCGATTCGCTGCCGCTCGCCGGTCGACAGCGAGGCGCCGGCCCGGTCGAGTGTCAGGTAGCTGAGACCCACGTCGAGCAGCGGGGTGAGCGTGCCGTTCAGCTCCGCGAGCAGACCGATGGTCATCCGGCTGAGCTCGGCCGGAAGCCCGGCGGGCAGCCCCTCGGTGAATCCGCGTAGCTCGCCCAGGCCTAGGCCGCTGATCTCGGCGATGTTGCGGCCACCGAGCTGCGAGCTCAGTGCCTCGGGCCGCAGTCGGGCGCCGTGGCATACCGAGCAGACGCGGGTGATGAGAAACCGCTGCACCAGGCGGCGGGTGCGCTCGTTGTCGCTGCGTAGCGAACGCTCCACCGCCGCGACGGCGTTGTCGTAATTAACCGACAGCCGTACGGACCGCCCTGTCCGCTCCGACTGAAGCGTCACCTGGCGCTTGACCGGTTTACCGCGCAGCACGATGTCGCGCTCGCGCTCGGTGAGCGACCGGTACGGGACATCGAGCCGGACCCCCTGCTCGCGGGCGGCGTACATCGACAGCCGCCGCCCGCCGGAATTCCACGGCAGCACGGCGCCTTCCTCGATTGACTTGTCCGGATCGGGAATCAGGGTGCTGACGTCTACTTCCGAGCGCACGCCCAGGCCCTGGCAGGCTGGGCAAGCGCCGTAGGAGTTGAACGAGAAGGATTCGGCGCTGGGGTGCTCGAAGTGAGCGCCGCATACCGGGCAGACGATCTCCATGCCCTGCGTGGCAATCGACGGATCGACCAGGTGCCCGTTCGGGCACAGATGCGAGCCCAGCCGCGACATCATCAGGCGGAGCACGTTGAGCACCTCGGACATCGTGCCGACCGTGCTGCGCGGCCCTGGGATCGGTGGGCGCTGCCGTAAGGCCAGCGCCGGCGGCAGGTGGTCGATGCGGTCGACGTCCGGTCGCTGCGCCTGGGCCAGCCGCCGTCGGCTGTAGGTGCTCAGGCCTTCCAGGAACCGGTGCATGCCCTCGGCGTACAGAGTGCCGATCGCCAGCGACGTCTTGCCCGAACCGGACACTCCGACCACGGCGACCGTACGCCAGAGCGGCACATCCACGTCAATGTCCCGCAGGTTGTTGTGACGTGCCCCGCGCACACCGATGACCCGGGGCAGCGTTCCCGGGACGCCCACATCACCAGCAGCTGCTCCAGGCAAGAATGTGGCCATTGTCTCAGCGGTCGTGCGGTCGGCGATCTCCGCCTCGTGAGCATGCCGAGCCGCGTCGGCAGTGGGCGGCTACCGCGCGCTGCGGAACACTTCGCGCAGCGTTCGGGCGAGCAACTCGGGCTCGGCGACGGCTGGAAAATGTCCACCGACCTGGTGCTCGGCCCAGTAGCTCAGGGTGTAGTAGCGCTGTGCCAGTTCGCGCGGTGGCTTGGGGAAGGGGACGCGCTCGCCGCCGAAAATGCTGACCGCGGTTGGGATCCGAGATGGGTCATCGGGTGGCATGGGGGCGTCGGGGTCGTGGCGATAGGACCAGTAGGGCAATAGCGATGTGGTGATCGTCCCAGTGGTCCAGTAGAGCGTCAGCGTGGACAACAGTGATTCGCGGTCAAACGCCGGAGTCCCGTCTGGACGCGTGCTGCTCCACGCGACGACTTTCTCGGCGATCCAGGCGGCCAGTCCCGCAGGGCTGTCCGACAAGGCGGCGCCAAGTGTGGCGGGCTTGGTGGCATGTTCGTGGGCGTACCCTCCTTCCTCCGCGGTCCAGGTCTCGACGGCGCCGGCGTATGTCGCCTCCGGCTGCGTGCGGGGAGCGGGCGCGGGCGCGAGGCCGGGTGTGGCGAGGTGGATCGCGCGGACGGCCTCGGGGTGATCTCGAGCAAGCCAGGCCGTGACGCCAGCCCCCAGATCGCTCCCGTGCGCGACGTAACGCGCGTGACCTAGACCGGAGCTCATGAGCGCGTGCCACAGTGCCGCCACTTGCCGTGCCGTGAATCCGGTCCGCGGTGGCGGCCCGCTGAACCCGTAGCCGGGCAACGACGGGACGATCACCGTGAAGGCGTCCGCCGGGTCCGCGGCGTGAGCGCCCGGATCGCACAGCAGCGCAAGCAACCCGAGGTACTCGAGAAACGAGCCGGGCCAGCCGTGCGTGAGCAGCAGCGGGAGCTGGTTGGGCCCATGTCCGTGAGCAATCACCACGTGCAGAAGCTGTCCGTCGATCTCGGCCTGGAGCTGGCGTACCCCGTCGAGACGGTGCTGCAGGGCCGCGGGATCAAAGGCGCGCCAATCGTCGAGCAGGCCGCGCAGCCAACCGATCGGCACGCCCTGCTCCCAGCCTGACCCGAGATCGACAGGCAGCCGCGTGCGAGACAGTCGCGTCGCCAGATCCTCGAGCGCCTCGCCCGGGAGCGCGAAGCGCTTCTCGGTTAGCTCTACACGCGCCCGATCCACGCCGCGCATCCTGACACGCGTGTGTTCCTTCAGAGAACCGTCGTCGCCGCTACGGTTTGCGCGCCAGCCCGAACGGGCTGCCCTCGGAGTCGCGGCAGATCGCCCAGCGCGAGCCGGGGTGGATGACGCTCCCGCCGAGCGCTCGGACCTGCTCGAGCGCAGCGTCGATGTCGGCAACCGTGAAATAGGGCAGCGAGGCCGTGTCGCCAGGGCCGGTGCCGCGCATATGAACGCCAACGGCGGTGGCGCCGGTTTGGGTTTGCCAGCCTTGCCCTTCCTTCCCGGTGCGCGGGTTGAGCTCGGCACCGAGCAAACCCGACCAGAAGCGCCTAGCCCGGTCGGGGTCATTAGCCGGGAACTCGATCAGCGAGGGATGGCTGTCCATTTGCGCCACCGTAGCTGACGCCAGCCGCAACTGCTCAGCCCCCGGTGGCCGAAGGGTGCAGGAGCGGCACTGCCGGCTCCCAGCCCAATCCGAGCAGCGCCAGCAGCGACCGCGGCGTGATCACGCTCGCTACGCCGCCCGTCGGGCGCGGCAGCGCGGCGCGGTAGCCCATCGGGCTCCACTCAAGCAGCCTCCGGCCGAGCACCAGCCACGGCATCCGGTCGCGCAGCACGAACGCGCCGTCGGGAAGTTCGTCAAAACTCAAGCGGTGCAGCAGGCGGCCGGCGCCGGCGGGGACGAGTCGCTCTGAGTGCAGCTGCACATCGATCGCGTCGGCGCCGACCTGACCGGGATGTAGCTCGGCCCATACCGCGCACAGGCGCCGATAGTCCTCGCGCGCGGCACTCGGCGCACGGGCGGTGCCCAGCTGCCAGTGCCGTCGCCTCGTCGAGGAAGAACAGCTCCGTGTAGCGGCCGGGCGCCATCAATGGCGAGCGTCTCCGGCCACGGAACTCAAGACGACACGCGATCCATCGCCGGCCGTCGTAAGGCCGACGGATCCGGCCACGCCGGTCATGCAGGCAACCGCGGTTGCCGTACACCAGTCCCCGAGCCGGCGTCGCGATCAGCTCGCCCATTGGCGTGGCCCGGTTCTGACGAGGCATTCGACCGAGCGTAGCCCGTCCGCGGCACGTCGCCGACGCTGTTGTGAGTCGTCCTAGGGGGAAGCGGATTGGTGCCGACCCTGCGCTACGGGGAGCAGATAGACCACCATCGTTCGATGGTTGCCGAAGCGGTCGGTGTGTACTCGGGTTGGGGTCCGCCGTTCTGCACCCAGGCGCTCCGCCACGCGTATCGAGGCAACGTTTCTCTGCTCGATGTCAAGGACCAGTGACTTCAACCCTGCATTGGCGGCGATGTTCATCATCTCGGTAATGGCGGTGAACGCCAGTCCTCGCCCTCTCGCATCGGGAAGGAGCCAGAAGCTCAATTCCCCTGCCGGCTGGTCGCTCGTCTGCACCGCCGCGCACCGGACTGCCTCGGAGGCGAACTGCGGCAAACGCAGGGCGACGCGTCCCAAGGCGCTGTCGTCTTCAGGGAGACAGATCGCCCGGGTGGGACCGCGTTCCTCGGATATCTCCGTGCGGAGCCACGCCGGAAGGTCATCCGCCATCCACCACCAAGGACTGAGATATTCGTCTCTTTGAAGGCGTGGGTGATGTCAAGGACGTGGTGCGATCAGTTGGTCACCTCGGGGTCGCGCCCGGCAGCGGGTTGCTGAGATCTCTTTCGGCGCTTGGCTGCGCACGTGGTCGGGTTGCAGCTGCCCCGGCTTCTCAGATCGTTTGTGGGCCTTTAGGCGGCCAGACGAATGGAGGAGCTTGCCGGGACATGATCGGCGGCGCTTGACGCGCTCGGCTTGAACGGCTGGTTGAGGGAGAGGATGTGCCAGCAGGCGATCAGGACCTTGCGGGCGACGGCGGCCTTCGCGGGGTTGGCCTTGCCATGCCGGCGCTTGGTCTCGGTGTAGAGCCGGTGCCAAGGGCTGCTTGGCCGCCACGCGGATTGGGCGGCCTCGACCGCCGCCCACCGCAGCGTGTTCGGGCCTGCTTTGGAGATCCTGCCTGTTCGCGAGCTCTGCCCGGACTGCTTGATCGTCGGCGTCAACCCGGAATAGCCGACGAGCTTGCGCGCGGTGGGGAACCGCGAGATGTCGCCGATCTCGGCGACGAGCGTGAGGCCGAGCAGCTCGGCGATCCCGGGGATGCTCATCAGCAGCCGGACCTGGTCGTTGCCGTGCGCGAGCGGACGCAGCTCGCGCTCGATCGGCGCGATCTGCCGATCGAGGTCGTCGATCACCGAGATGAGCGTGGTGATCGACTGCAGCCATACCGCGGGGACGCCGTGCTCGGCGAGCCGCTCGAGCGTCTCGGGTTTCCGCAGCGCGGCGACGTTCGCCCGCAAGCCCCACTGCGTCAGCAACCCGAACGTTCGGTTCGTAGCTGAGGTGCGCAGGCGAACGAGGTGAGCGCGTCGGCGCAACCGCTCGCGCAGCTCCCGATCTCTTTGAAGGCGTGGGTGATGTCAAGGACGTGGTGCGATCAGTTGGTCACCTCGGGGTCGCGCCCGGCAGCGGGTTGCTGAGATCTCTTTCGGCGCTTGGCTGCGCACGTGGTCGGGTTGCAGCTGCCCCGGCTTCTCAGATCGTTTGTGGGCCTTTAGGCGGCCAGACGAATGGAGGAGCTTGCCGGGACATGATCGGCGGCGCTTGACGCGCTCGGCTTGAACGGCTGGTTGAGGGAGAGGATGTGCCAGCAGGCGATCAGGACCTTGCGGGCGACGGCGGCCTTCGCGGGGTTGGCCTTGCCATGCCGGCGCTTGGTCTCGGTGTAGAGCCGGTGCCAAGGGCTGCTTGGCCGCCACGCGGATTGGGCGGCCTCGACCGCCGCCCACCGCAGCGTGTTCGGGCCTGCTTTGGAGATCCTGCCTGTTCGCGAGCTCTGCCCGGACTGCTTGATCGTCGGCGTCAACCCGGAATAGCCGACGAGCTTGCGCGCGGTGGGGAACCGCGAGATGTCGCCGATCTCGGCGACGAGCGTGAGGCCGAGCAGCTCGGCGATCCCGGGGATGCTCATCAGCAGCCGGACCTGGTCGTTGCTGTGCGCGAGCGGACGCAGCTCGCGCTCGATCGGCGCGATCTGCCGATCGAGGTCGTCGATCACCGAGATGAGCGTGGTGATCGACTGCAGCCATACCGCGGGGACGCCGTGCTCGGCGAGCCGCTCGAGCGTCTCGGGTTTCCGCAGCGCGGCGACGTTCGCCCGCAAGCCCCACTGCGTCAGCAACCCGAACGTTCGGTTCGTAGCTGAGGTGCGCAGGCGAACGAGGTGAGCGCGTCGGCGCAACCGCTCGCGCAGCTCCCGATCGATGAGCGTCGGGACCCACACCTCGGGCACCAGCTGGCGGCGGACGAGCTCGGCAAGCACGCGCGCGTCGACGCGGTCGGTCTTGCACGCCAGCGGCGCGATCGCCTTGACCTTGCGCGCGTCGGCGATCTGGATCTCCCAGCCGCACGCAGCGAGTCGGTCGCGGACCCAGACCGCGCCGCTCATCATCTCGATGCAGCCCCGAACGTCCGTGCCGAGCGTGTGCACCAGCCGCGCCAGCCCGCCCTCATCGGCGGACATCCCTCCTTCGTTGATCTGGCCGTGATCGTCAAGCGCGCACCACGCTGCCTTGCGGGTGCCCCAATCGATGCCGAGATACTGCACGTGGGCCTCCTTCCGCGAATCGCTTGTGCCGAAGCGCTGATTCTTCGGGGGAGGTCCGACGTCACCGTCACACCGGCGGGCTCCCGCCTTCATGACAGTCGTTGGTCATTAGGGCGACGCGGTCTATGTCCGCCATCCGCCACCGCCGAAGCCTTACATCTGGCATCTGCAGAGAGTGTTCGAGTCCCGGCGGAGTACCGCTCTGATCAGCGACAGCCGGCTAATCGGCGTTGCGAACTCGCCTGCCCTGGCACGCATGCAGCAGCTCCCTAAGGACCAAAACGGTTGGGTCGGTCAGCGCGCCGGTCATCAGCTCGAGCTCACGCCGGTAGGACTCCACGGCGCCGCCCCCGCCGAGTTCATTCATCACCTCCAGCGTTACTGCCCACCACCTGGCCCAGGGTGACCCTCCGCGCACCACTTCGGTGGCAGCCTCATGCCGTATGTCCTCAAGACCACAGCGTTCAAACAGCGCCGGCAGCTTGCGGCCAAAAACCTTGTCGTACCCGCGGATAGTCCACCAGTCGCCGTCTCGCCACGCGTCGTGATAGCCGGCATACGACGGATGCCACGGATCAACAGGAGCGATCGTGCCCCAATCGGCGTCCTCATCGATCAGCCAGCCGCCGGGGCGCAGGCACTTCACCATCCGTTTGATCGCCAATTCCTGCCTGTCCACCAGGTGAAACAGCATCAATCGCGAGCAGACCAGATCAAACGAGCCGACCCCGAGCGGCTCGAGTGGATCCTCGAGGATGTTGTGCTCGACTGCCGTCAGATTCGGGACGTCCAGCCGTTGCAGATAGCCGACGTCGATATCGCTGGCGACCACATGTCCGCTCGGCCCGACCTTCTCGGCGAGCCACACCGCCATTGATCCCCGTCCCGCGCCGACCTCCAGACAGCGCCAGCCCGGCTCAACCAGGGCTCGTCGACGCCGCGAGCCTGGGTCGTAGATTTGCTCCAGCAGCCCCAGCCGCTCATCTTCCGCCGCCTCGCGGCCCGTCGCGGCCAATCGATACCCCGGCTCCACGCCCCGAGCCGCTCCGCCCTCAACGGTGGCTCCCAATCGCGCCACGTGACCAAGGTAGCCAGCCGACTGCCGCGGCGCAAGCGTCCGGTGGGCCCGAGCCGGGCCCAGCGATCACTCACGTGGTCCGGGAGGAATCGATTCCGGCGACGGGTTCTACCAACTGACCCGCCCGCTTCCGCCCTGCGTCGCGGACGCAGACGTCGTACTTGTCGACGCGCACGACGCCGTAGCTGATGCTCATGAGCGAGGCCGCCTCGGCGCGCCTGTGCTTGACAAGGATCTCTTTGATCCTGGACGGACGCACGGTGCCCGAATGGGCCAGGTAGACGTTACGGTCGGTGACGATCACCAGCCGCATCTGAAGCTTGCCGGTGATCATCCGGACGGCGGCGATCATCCCCATCAACCCGGAGTTGGGCCCCGGCTCCGTCTGGCCAATAAGCGCATCTTGGACAGTCTCCCCGTCCTCCAAGTACTCGCCAGCCTGAGCCGCGACCTTCGCCACGAGCTTCTCATGTGCCCTCTCGCCAACCATCAGAAACCACCCACATCCGAGCTCACGCGCCCGACGCCAGATGTTCGAAACGTCTGGTGCCCGGCGCGGATGACATCGGACCGCCTCCACGCGGTCCTTAGTCGCTGGTGCGGGTGTGCCCATTGCTATCCCTCGCTGTTGATCAATTAACCTCCCGTATGGGGCGGACAGACGAGAGTGTAATCTGGAGTGGCACCGGTGACGATGACCTCAGTGGCGACTCGACCGGGGTGTATTCGTCCTCGCCGGGAGAGCTCGTCGACAGGCCGTCACGTATTGCATTGGTTGTTCAGTACGGGTACAGTCGCTCTCAATGGGCACGGGCTGGCGGCGTGGCTTCAGTTTGAGCGCGACTTTGGTGGTCGCGACGCTGATGTCAAGTGCCTGCGGGGGCTCTAGCTCGGATTCCGTCCATTTGCCGGCGGGCGTCACAAAGTCTTTTCTAGGTCGCGTGCAATGGGCGCATACCCGCTGTCCCCATATCGCGGTCGGCGGATTCACTTGCCCGTTCGCCTACGCGATCGTCCTTGCGTACTACGCGCATCCCTCTGGAGAGTTCAAGGTGGCTAACCCCACCACCCACCACACGATCGTGATGTCGTGCTCTAAAACCACGGCGAATATCACTTGCATGCCGCTCCAAGGTAACCTCAGCAACTCCTTATCATTCACCGGCCCGTCACCGAACGGCTAATGGGAACCATCCCGTCTTGAACGCCCTTTATAACGCGGATTGTCCACGTTCCCTTCCGGCTATACGTGACAGCGAGCGGATTGGCGACGGGTGGGCAGCTCCCCTAGCAGCCGGTAGGTCGCGTGGTGCTGAGCAGGTCGCCCATGCGTCGCGCGGTGTACCGGGGTTAGCGACCACGTAGATATGCGGTTAGACCAAGAGCCGCTACGGTGCGACTGATGGGGTACTCCGTTGTGAACATCGGCGACATCGAAGGGGCGGGGCCCGGCAGCACCGTGCGCTTCGTTCGCCGCGAGCTTGGCGTCGAGTCCTTCGGGATCAATTGGTTTGAGCTCCCGCCCGGCGCCGAGGGCAGAGAGCACGACGAAACGGCCTCTGGTCAGGAAGAAGTGTCCGTAGTCGTCAGGGGTTCGGGTCACTGGCTCGTCGGGGGCAGCGAGGTTCCTGTATCGGTGGGGAGTTTTATTCGCTTCGACCCTGAGACGAAGCGCTGTCCGGTCGCGGGCCCCGATGGCTTGACCTTCGTCTCCGTTGGCGCGCGGCGCGGCTCGTATGAACCGCGCGGACCGTTCTGACGGACCGCTGTGAGCGGCGTGGCTCGATCTGTCGGCCCGTCACACACGAAGCAGCCGTAGCGCGCCCAACATTCCTCCGATTCCGAGAATGGTGCCGAGTGCCCACGCGACCGTCGTATCCCCGTTGGGGATTGCCAGCTCGTAGAAGTGCCGCAAGAAGGGGATTATCAGCGCCACGGCGAAGAGCAGCGCCATCAGCGCGCACAGCCCAGCCACGGCGAGTCGCCGTCGCCTGCTCTCGTCCTCGAGTCGGATCACGACCGCGAGTCCGCAGACAACAACAATCCCGGTTGCCACCGTCCGCGAGTGGGTTAGGTCGATACCGAACACATAGCGCGCGAGCACGTATCCGGCCACGATTCCGATTCCGATCGCGAGCCCGGCAGGGATCGCAAAGCGGGCGACCGACCGTAGGTAGTCATCGGGCCGCCACGACCCGGAGCTGGGCGCGAGCGCGAGCAGAAAGGCTGGGATGCCGATCGTGACGGTGGAGGCGATCGTGAACTGTCGCGGGAGCAGCGGGAAGGTGCCGGTCGGGATCGCGATTGCCACACCGACCAGCGCCGTAAACACCGCCTTGGTGATGAACAGGCGAGCCACACGTTGGATGTTGCGGAGGATCTGTCGCCCCTCGGCGACCATTCCAGGCACGGCGGCGAAGTCGTCGCGGACGAGCACCAGATCGGCGACCGAGCGCGCCATCTGCGTCCCGGACCCCTGCGCGATGGCGAGGCGCGCCTCCTTGAGGGCGGGCACGTCATTTACCCCGTCGCCGACCATCGCCACGTAGCGACCAGCTGAAGCGAGCGCTGCGACGACGGCCTGCTTGCCCTCGGGCGAGATCCGCCCGACAGCGGGCGCGGACAGCACGGCCTCCCGGAGCGCGGCAGGCTGCGAAGGCAGGGCTTCGCCGTCGAGAGCAGGCGCCGAGCCCGGAATGCCCACGTCCTTGGCGATCGCACCCACCGTTGGGGGTGCGTCGCCGGAGAGGACCTTCAACGCGACATCTTGGGCGGAGAAGAAGGCGACTGTCTCGGCGACGTTGGAGCGCAACTGCTCGGCGAGAACGACGAGACCGAGCGGCTGCATCTCGTCGGGGAGTTTGGGCTCCGAGCCATCGCCGGCCAGGCGCGCCTCGGTGCGTCCGAGTTCGAGCACTCGCCGGCCGGCGGCTGCCTCGCTCCGGGCCCGGTTCGCGAGCGCAGCTTCGGCGTTCGCGAACCGATCCGGCGATCCGAGGACGAGCCGCTCGTCACCAAGGTCGAGCGCGCTCCACCGACGCCGGGAGGAGAATGGCACCTGCCCGATCACGCGGTCGGGGGTGACGTTCGCCAGTCTGGCGTCGGCGATCGCCTGCAGGGTCAGATTGCGAGACGGCGCGCTGGCGGCGTACCTCGCGAGCTCGCGGGCGAGACCCGACTGGTCCGTGCCGACCGCGGGCACGAGCCGGATGACCCGCAGTGTCGGCTCGGTCAGGGTCCCGGTCTTGTCGGTGCAGACGACATCGACCGAGGCGAGCGACTCAATTGCGTTGAGCTGTTGGGCGAGTACGCCACGCTTGGCGATCTTGAACGCCGACACCGCGGCGGCGACGCTGATCAGCAGGATGAGACCCTCGGGCACGAGGTTGACGATCCCGGCGGTGAGCGTTTGCACACGCGCATATACGCTCTCGGGGCGGGCCAAGACGGAGGCCGTCAGCCCGATCACCACCGGCACGGAGAGCGCGACGAGCCACAGCAGCAGCCGATCGTTGGCTCGCTCGAGGGGAGAGCGCGGATGACGAAAGGCTCGTGCGGTGGAGGTCAGCCGCTCGGCACGGCTGTCGGCCCCCACGGCGGTCGCCTCGAACAGGGCGCCGCCCTCGACCACGAACGAACCCGACCACACACTGTCTCCCGCTCCGCGCACGGCCAGCTGAGACTCACCGGTGAGGTTGGACTCATCCAGGGCAAGACCGTCGGCTGACACGAGGCGCCCGTCAGCGACCACCTGATCACCCGCCGACACGCGCACAAGGTCACCGACGACCACCTCGTCGACCTGCACGCGACGGTCGGCGCCATCTCTGACCACTACCGCCTCCGGAGCGACCAGCGCCGCGAGCCTGTCGAGCGCGCGCTTGGACCGGATCTCCTGGAAGGAACCAATCGCGATGTTTGAGACGAGGATCCCGAGAAACAAGGCATCTCGCCACGACGCGAACACGATCGTCAGCACGCCGAAAACGAGCAGGATCCCGTTCGGAATCGAAAGCGTATTTCCGCGGACGATGCTCGCGTAAGAACGACTCGAACGCCTCTGGGGGAGCTTCCCGCGCGCCGCAAGGCGGCGCGTTGCCTCGGCCTCGGTCAACCCGGTCGAAGTGATCGCCGTGGCCGTCCCCATCAGGGGACACTAGCGCCGGCGCAGCGCGATCCGGGAAATCAAAGACACGCGATCGGCATGGCTCTCGATCAGCATGGCTTATGGCCAGGTCTCCGGCGTATCGCTCGTGCGAAGCGCATAATCGTCGCGGACACTGGTCCAGACCGATGAACCAGAGGAGGGCGACGTGAGCCCAGCGATCCCAGATGAGACGGCCGGCCCCGGCGCGGCTTTCGCCCTGCATGAGGCCGCGCTCGTTGACGGAGCGGCGTTTATCGACGGTCAGATCGTGCCGGTGGGCCAGGCGCGGATTCCCATACTCGAGGTCGGCTTCGCGCACGCGGATGTCACCTACGACGTCGTCGCTGTTTGGCACGGACGTTTCTTTCGGCTCGACGATCACCTCGATCGCTTCGAGCGCGGCTGTCGGAAGCTGAGCCTGACGCCGCCGCAGGACCGCAGCGAGATCAAAGCCATCCTTCACGCGCTCGTGGCGAGTACCGGACTGCGCGAGTCCTACGTCAACCTCATGTGCACGCGAGGAGTCGCCGAAGGAGGCAACCGCGACCCACGTCAGTTCAAGAATCGCTTCTATGCATACGCGATCCCATACGTCTGGCTGCTTCCTCCGGAGGACTGCGAGAAGGGAATGGACGTCGTCATCCCGCGCACCGTCCGCCGGATCCCGATCACCTCGGTGGATCCGACGGTCAAGAACTTCCACTGGGGTGATCTCACGCGCGGCCTCTATGAGGCCTACGACCGCGGGGCGCGCTATCCGGTCCTTCTCGATGGAGACGACAATGTGACAGAGGGCCCCGGCTACAACGTATTCGCGCTGATCGAGGGATGCCTGATCACCCCGGACTCTGGTGCGCTGCAAGGCATCACCCGGCGCACCGTCTTGGAGCTTGCCGACCGGATTGGCCAGCGCACCGAGATCCGGCCGCTATCGGCGAAGGCTCTGCGTCACTGCACCGAGATGTTCGCCACATCAACCGCCGGCGGCGTGATGCCTATCACGACGCTCGACGCCGAGCCAGTCGGAGATGGCCGAGTAGGCGGTGTGACTCGCAACTTACGAGAGCTGTACTGGTCAGCGCACGAAGACCCCCGCTACACAACGCTGGTCGACTATGCCCAAGCGACACTCAGGTAAGGCCAGTCTCTACAGGTCGTGGAAAGATCTGCATATATGCGGCACGTAAACGTTTTCGACTGCGGGTTCGAGTACGACGACGACGATCCTGAGGGCTATCGCGTCGGAGTCGTGCGCGTCGGCGCGGAGCTTGACGCACAGGAGACAGGGATCAAGCTCTACGAGATCCCGCCCGGCGAGAGCATATGCCCTTACCACTATGAGTACGTGGAGGAGTGGTTACTCGTGCTGGCTGGAGAGGTAGTCGTGCGGACGTCCGACGGAGAGAATGCCGCTCCCGCGGGTGCGCTGGCGCGCTTCCCGGCGGGCCGTGACGGTGCACACAAGTTGACCAACCGGACCGAGCAGCCGGCTCGCGTGATCATGTTCTCCAGCTCGAGGGAGCCGGCGGTCGCTGTGTATCCGGACAGCGACAAGATCGGTGTCTGGCCGGGGGATGGCCGGGATACCGTGCTGCTGCGCCGAGCCGACGGTCATGTGTCGTATTACGACGGCGAGGTGTAGCAGCGGGGGGCCTAGCTTCCCTCTGGCGCGTGAAGGACCGTGCCGGGCGACTAACCAACCGGTGTCGCGAGTAGCTGGCTAGATTGCAGCCGTGCGCGAGCTACGGGCTGGGCTTTGGCATTGGCAGGCGCCGCACCCAGGGTGGACAGCGGGGCAGCGGTGGCCGCGCGAGGTGTCCTCGTGCGCGATCGACGACGGCGAGCGCCTGCTCCTGTTCGACCCGCTCGCGGTGCCGGATACGCTCCTCGCGCTCGCGCGGGACCGCGAGCCGGTGATTGTGCTCACCGCTCCATGGCATGAGCGTGACGCGCGGGCGCTCGTCGAACGGCTCGGTGCCACCCTGTTCGCGCCGCCGCCCGATACCGCGCAGGACCTGATCGATAAGTACGGCATCACTGTCGAGCAGGCGGGTGACGGTAGCCCGGACTTGGAATGGCTTCGGAGTGGTGGTCATACCGTCCATTGGTACGGGCCCCGGCGATCGGCTCGTGGTCGGGATCGAGGCGCACGCGGGCCGCGAGCAGAACGACCTCGTCCTGTGGGTCGAGCGTTTCCGCGCCGTCGTTGCAGGTGATTCGCTTGCCGACTTCGGAACGGGCCTGGCGCTGAACGAGTGGTTGCGTGGCGGCGTGACTCGCGAGCAGGTCCTCGAGGGGCTGCGGCCACTGCTCAGGCTGCCGGTCGATGTCGTGCTCCCGGCACACGGCGCAGCGACAGATCGAGCCGCCCTGGAGCGCGCTCTCTCCTGAGCGGCGAACCCGATGTCTCGGCTCGCGCGGGTTCGGACGCTATCGTGAATTCATGACTCTCAGTGCGGCTACCGCCGGGATGCTCACCCCCGACGAGCTCGAGGTTTTCCGGACCGACTTCCAGTCCAATCCGTCCTACCGAGTCGTGCAGAATGCCGTGACCCGGGTCTCGGTGGACGAGGTGGCGATCGATCGCGAAATCGTCAATGCCGCCGATCACACGGCCTCAGAGCGACTCGACGACTGGGGCGCCACCGACCAGGCTCACAGCGGCCGCTGCTGGCTGTTCGCGGGACTCAACCTTGTGCGCGCGGGCGTGCGAGAGAAGCTCGCGGTCAAGGACTTCGAGTTCTCGCAGAACCACGTGATGTTCTGGGACAAGCTCGAGCGGGCTAACTATTTCCTGGAGTCGATCATCACCACCGCCTCGCGCGAGCTCGACGACCGCGTCGTCGCGCACCTGCTGGACACCGTCGCCGACGACGGCGGGCAGTGGGACATGTTCGTCTCGATCGTGCGCAAGCACGGCCTCGTGCCCAAGCCGTTCATGCCTGAGACCGAGAGCTCGGGCAACACGCGCCGCATGAACAGCGTGCTGCGCTCGGTGCTTAGGCAGGGCGCGTTGAGCCTGCGGGAGCTGGCGCTGATCGAGCCCGAGAAGGCCCGTGCGGCCAAGGCGGAGGTGCTCAAGGTCGTGCACCGCGTGCTGAGCATTCACCTTGGCACCCCTCCCGAGCGGTTTTTTTGGCAGTGGCGCGACAAGGACGACGGGTTCCACCGCGTGGGGGAGATGACTCCGGCCGAGTTCGCCTCGACCTACGTCGAACTCCCGCTCGAGGAGTACGTGTGCCTGGTCAACGACCCACGTCCGTCGAGCCCGATGGGGCGTACGTTCACGGTCGAGTTCCTCGGCAACGTGGTGGAGGCGCCACCGGTGCTGTACCTCAACGTCGGACTGGACGTCATGAAGGAGCTCGCCGCGCGCCTGCTCTCCGGCGGACAGCCGGTGTGGTTCGGCTGCGACGTCTCCCCGATGATGAGCAACGAATACGGACTGTGGGACGCCAAGCTGTACGACCTGCCGGCGGTGTACGACACCGCGTTCGAGCTCGACAAGGCCGGTCGCTTGCTCGCGCACGAATCGAGCATGACCCATGCGATGCTGTTCACCGGCGTCGACATCGTCGACGGTGCGCCGCGGCGGTGGCGGGTCGAGAACAGCTGGGGGACCGAGCGTGGTCGCGACGGCTTCTACACGATGAACGATTCGTGGTTCGACCAGTACCTGTTCGAGCTTGCCGTGCCCCAAGAGCTGCTCACACCCGAGCTTCGGTCCGCGCTCGAGGTCGATCCCATCGTGCTCCCGCCCTGGGACCCGATGGGCGCCCTGGCGCGATGAGCGACCCGGGCGGCCTTTTGCAAGCGCCCGGCTGGCACATGGCGAGCGCGAGGCCGTGGTCTGTGCGATCAGCGTTCGACAGCCGCGAGAAACGACTCGATCTGCCCTCGTGTCACCAACTCCACGATGCGAATTTGCTCGCCCGCGTGAGCCGTGACAGCAGCGTCGAGACGGGCTCGGCCACTGGTCGGGTAGTCCCAGACCCAGCGCAGGAAGGAGAGATCGACGCGCTCAGGGCACCCTGATGCTTGCAGCTCGTGCCCGTGATACCTAAGCCAACGGCGCGCGACCCCGAGCAGACACCGCCACCGGGACAGCGCGAGCACGATCACGGTGTCGGCACGACTGAGGCGAAGATCGAGAGTCGAGCTGTAGTTGCCGTCCACGATCCAACGCTCACCAGCGAGCAGCTCCTGCTGACGCCGGCGCCACTCCTCGGCGTTGGTCGGGGTCCATCCCGGTCGCCAGTAGTGCGCGTCGAGATGGATGACCGGCAGGTCGAGGCGCTCACCGAGTAACCGGCAGAGAGTCGTCTTCCCCGCGCCACCAGATCCGACCACGGCGATGCGATCCATCGACATAGGGTTCCACCGCCGCAGGCGGCTGCGACAGTCAGGTCGGCGGCGTTTACTTCCCGGTTCAGGTAGCCACCGTGGTCGCTGCGGCGCGCGTGCGCAGTCTGTACGCGATCATCGCCACGGCGGCGCCGAGCACCGCGTAGACGGCGAGAACTATGAGTTCGTGATAGCTCCCGTGGCCGTTGAAGTAGACGACATCGCGCATGGAGGTGACAGCGGCGCCGGGCGGCAGGATTTGACTGAGGATTCGCCAGAAGCCCGGGAGGAGCTGGGGGGCCGAGCTTCCCCCCGAGGCGGGGTTGCCGATGATCAGGAAGAGCAGCGCGCCGATCGCCGTCCCGGCCATGCCGAAAATCACCTGAAAGGCTGCGATCGGCATGGCGATCGCGAGGACGAACAGCGCGGCCACGCCCCACACCGCGAAGAAGTGGGAATGAAAGGCCCCTGTGATGACGTTGGTGACCAGAGCCGTGATCAGTCCGGCCGCGATTCCGGTAGCCACGGTGACGATCACCCGGACGGCCTCGGGGCGGTGGCGAGTCAGTGTGTAGATGAGCGTTGTACCCGCCAGTCCGGCGATGATGAGGCTAAGGACGGCGGAGAAGGTCGTGGCCCCACTGGAGTCAGATGACGGCAGCGGAACCAGATCATGGACCGCCAGAGCCCGACCGGATCGGCTGGCCACCGGCGCGAAGGTTCTCTGCAGCAAGGCGGCCACAAAGGGACTGGCCGCGCTGGCAACCTGCAGGACCGGCGAGGGGACCGGCTGGAACGCGCCGTAGACCGAACGGTGAAGTATGGCGGTCCTCGCCGTGCTCAGGGACTGGTAAGCGTGGACATCGAAGGCGCCCGGCGCCGCCCGACCGAGTTCAGCACGGGCAGCGTGAGCCACCGCCGGCGTCCCGACAATCCCGATAGGGAGATTGTGAGGCTTCGGCGAGTGGTTCGCCGCGACGTTTGAGGCGACCAATGCGAACACGGCCACCAGGACGCCGAGCGATGCGACTAACAATTTGCGATCGTCCGGGGAGAGCGCCCGTCGTGAGGAAGTTCCCCCGCTCATGGGAATCGAACACGGGCACTACAGTCGCTACGTCGGATTAGATGGCCCCCGTCCTCGAAGTTGTCGTACATCTGCGAGCTCCCTGGTCCTCCTCTTCTTTCGTGGGCGTTGCGAAGGATGATCGGCTTTTTCTTTGTCTTCTGCAGGCGGGTGCCACAGCCAACCTGAACCTGTCCCGCTTTGAGGCCGCCGACGACGCTGAGTTGACGGTGTCAGTCCTGCATTGGAAGCTCAAAGCGGGCGATGATGCCTTTGTCACTACTCTGCGGCGCGGGAAAGTCCGGATTCCGCGTCGCAACCCAAGCGATCCCCTGCTCTGGATACGCGACGACATCCGGGAAACGGCCGGCTGACAGCGCGAGGATTCGGACCGGTTCAGTCGTCGGGTTCGTGAACGTATGCAAACCATCGAGCCCTTCCGGGCAATGCACGACGTCTCCTGGAGCAAGCCGCTCCTCGGTCCGACCATCCCGAAACGTGGGCGCACCCCTGGCAACGAAGAACATTTCCTCGCCGCCGTAGTGCATGTGCAGTCGGAAGCCCGGGGAGCCCGGCAGAAGCTCGTGTAGCGAGGCGCTGAGCATGTCGTCGACACGCCTGTCGAAGACGCGGGAACGCATCTGCAGGTCCTCGCGCAACTCGTCCCAAGGCTCGTCGCTGAGAAAGTTTTGCCTGCTCATCTATCTCTCCTTCGTTTGCTAGTCCTTTCCAGTCGACCGTACTGGCGCCTCGTCCCAAAGCTCAGCGACTCGGTTGCCGCCGGCATGACCTTCGCCGGGCAACACGAGTAGGGTGAGGCCGTGTCGGAACCGGGTCATTCCGGGCGGTCTGCAGGGCGTCTTTCCGGTTTTGCGCGGTCCACGCGCGTTTGGTGGCTCGGGACACTCATTACGGGATTCTGGCTGGCGTGCCTGTCCGCGGGGATTACGGCCGCGGTTGCGCCGAAGGCGAACACCACGAGTGGCGGCGCCTTGCAGTCGGCGGGTCTCTCGGTCAGGATCGTCTCGCCGCGGCCGCGCGCTTTGTACGGGCTGTTCTCGGGTGTGATCGCCCGGTTCAGCTGCGGCGGACGAGGGACCACCGGTCCGATCGCCACGTGCACCGGGGCGGTCGCAAACGGCCACGCGATCGACACAAGCACGCCAGGCATCAAGACCTTCACGGTCACCGCCACGGATAGGTCCGGTAACACGATGGCCAAAAACGTCCACTACGCCGTCCTCGGATACACCAATCCACTTCGGGCGGTGCGCGGCCTCCATCGACTCCGCATTGATCAGGGAGTCGACTATGAGGGCTCAGGCCCACTCCTGGCGCTCGGCGAGGGCAGGGTGACGATGGCCACAGACCACGACCCGGGTTGGCTTGGCGGCGGGGTCGTCGTCTACCGGCTCTCGAGCGGACCGTTCGCCGGCAAGTACGTCTATGTGTCTGAGAACATCACCGTCAGCGTCAGGGCGGGGCAGACGGTTAGAGCGGGTGAGAGGATCGCAACTCTCCACGATGCGTACCCGAACCTCGAGACCGGCTGGGCGGCGGGCAAGCGCGACAAGACGCTCGCAGACGTAGACCGGCACCGGTGCCCCTGTGGCGACCCGGGCGGCTGGTCGACGATCGAGGGACGGAACTTCGACCACCTCCTAGTGGTCCTGGGCGCGCCGTCCGGTTACCTGCAGCCCAACCTACCCAAGCAGACCATGCCCACCGGCTGGCCAACAATGAGGTCCCCCGGCACCGTCCCGGCCACGTCAGAGTCGCGGACGTCGCTCTAAGTAGGTTGGATGGCCCGCTCGAAATCAGTCTCGGCGATGCCGCCTGCGGGTCGAGTCACATGTGCACTCGCGTGGGTCTCAGCAGTGTCTTTGCTGGGGACGTTCGTCGGCGGCGTGTTGGCGATGCTGTCGCCCGCGAGGGTGAGGGCTCGCCCCGCCGTCGCTTCGAACGGGGTATTCGCTCAGTTGAGCGGGGTTTCGTGTCCGACGGTGACTGAGTGTTTCGCGGCAGGGGCGCGTGCGCCGGATGCCACCAGCCAGCGATACACGCCGTTGATCGAGCGGTTCACGTGAAGACGTGAGCGTTCCTCGGCGCCCGTGGCAAAGGCCGCGTGGAGCAGGCTGTATGGGATCGCGTGCGCCGGCGCGAGGAGCTGCTTCGCGGTCGGCAGCGAGAACATCGGTTCGGTGTTCGCCCCGGTCACGTTGACTGAGCGCTGGAACGGTTCCAAGTGGTCGAGGTTCCCGTCGCCCGCGCCCTCGAGGTCGATCGACAGCGAGCTAAACGGGGTGTCGTGCCCCACTCCCCGGTTCTGTATGGCTGTCGGCGACAAAAACTTCAACCGGACCGGCGTCACGTCGGACATCGCCGAGCTTTGGAACGGAACGCGGTGGACGGTCGTGCCTGCCGCCGCCCCGACCAACGCCTCGACGCTGCTGACGAGCGTCTCGTGCCGCACGCCGTTTGACTGCACCGCTGCGGGCTGGTGGGCGCCGCTGAACAGCAGAGCGCAATACCCGCTGATCGCCCGCTGGAACGGCAACCGCTGGCAGGTCGCGCCCAGCCCCCACCCGCGGAGGCTGAACGACAGCCTGATGTTCGGCATCTCCTGTCCGGCCCGGGGTGGTTGCATCGCGGCGGGCGAGTACTTCACCCAGACCCGCGAGGGCTTTTATTCGAGCAACCTGGCGGAGCTCTCGCATGGAGCACGGTGGTCGGTCCTCGCCACCCCCGACCCGGGGAGCCAAGATCAGCTAAGCGCCGTGTCGTGCAGCGGGCAGCACCAGTGCATGTCCGTGGGCAACGATGTAGGGCCTGCAGCGGAGGTGACGCTCGCGGAGCTGTGGAACGGACGGCGGTGGGCCGTGGTCTCCACCCCGAGACCGCCGAGGTCCAACAGCGGGCTTACCGGCGTTTCCTGCCCAAAGCGGGACTTCTGCGTCGCCTCCGGTGCGTACGGGACAGCTGAGGGCATTCTCACACTGACCGAGGTGTGGCAGGGGAGACGGTGGCGCATCGTACCCAGCCCCAGTCCGTGAGACGGACGCGCGGGCGGAACCCGCGGAGCCTGCGCTCACCCTTGACCGGCACGAGGTCTAGCTGCCAGGCTGAACGGATTCGCGAAATCGCGAGCCACATGCCAGCCGATTGGAGGAATTGATGCCCGGACTTGGAGGTCGAATCGAGACTCTGACCAAGGCGAAGGTCTCGCATCTGCTTGACCGAGCGGAGGATCCGGCCGAGACCCTGGACTATGCGTACGAGCAGCAGATCGAAGACCTCCAGAAGGTCAAGCAGGGAATCGCCGACGTTGTCACCTCCAAGAAGCGCCTTCAGCTACAGGAGGAGCAGCTGAAGCAGCAGGCGGACAAGCTAGATGGGCAGGCCCACGAGGCCATGTCCGCTGGCCGCGAGGATCTGGCTCGCGCCGCGATCGAGCGCAAGCAGGTGATCGTCCAGGAGACGAGCTCGCTCGATCAGCAGGTGGCTGATCTGGAGTCACAGCAACAGAAGCTGATCGACTCAGAGCGCAACCTCCAGACCAAGATCGAGGAATTCCGGACTAAGAAGGAGGTGATCAAGGCGCAGTACTCGGCGTCGGAGGCGCAGGTACAGATCTCCGAGGCAGCGACCGGGATCGGGGACCACATGGCCGACCTCGGCGAGGCCATGCAGCGGGCGATCGACAAGACCGATCAGATGCAAGCCCGCGCGTCGGCCGTGGACGAACTCCAGGCAGCCGGGACGTTCGACGATCTCACCTCGCTCGGGCCGCCCCAGGACGACATCGACAGGCAGCTTGACCAGCTCGGAGCAAAAAGCGCCGTAGACGACGAACTCGCTCAACTGAAGGCCCAGGTGGGCTCCGGGGCCAAGTCCGAGCCGCCGCAGATTGGGTCCGGTGAGGGGTCAAGCTGATACTCCTGGCCGCCGCGCCTTGGCTAGGCGCCTACCTAGCGCTTGACGCAAGCCAATGGTCGAGGTCGTCTAAGACCGCTTCGATTGCCGGCACCAGTTCGTCAGCGATCTTTTCTTGGTTTGGCCCTCGCGGGTGCGCTGCCCAGCCTCGGTGATGAGGATTTGGAACACGCCGGCGAGTGCGATGCCCTGAAGCCGGGCGATCTCGGGCGTAACCTCGCTCGTCTCGCTGATCGCGGTGGCGATGGCGAGGGCCTGACGGTTGGACATGTCGAGCATGAGCCGGTGGATGGTGGGGCTCATCGCGGCCAGGTAGCCGATCTCGCCAAGCCACTGGTCGGCGGGAACGCGGCGGATGCCTTCAACAGAGTCCAGGACAAACTCGCGAATAGCGGCGGCGGGCGTGGTTCCGGGTGCTCGCGCTCGGATCAGCCGGCTCAGCTCGTCCTGAACGTGCTGGTCGCGGTCGGTGACCAGCTGCTCCTTGGTCTGGAAGTAGTTGTAGACGGTCTGTTCTGAGACCTCGGCCTCACGCGCCACATCGCTGACGGCCACCTGCTCGTAGCCCCGCTCGGCGAACAGCCGCGCGGCGGCGTCGGCGATGGCCTGGCGCGAGTGGGCCTTCTTGCGCTCGCGCAACCCGGCTTCGGTCATGGCAGGAGCATAGCAATTCTTGACTTAGGTAAAAATTTAGAGTAGAGTCTAAAACAATACCTATCGAGAGGAGCAGTCATGGCCACCACAACCCCCGCCGCCAGCCGGACGGCTCACCTGCTCGAGCTCATGGCCAAGGGCGACGACGCCTTCAACGCCCGCGATTGGAAAGCCGTGGACGCCGTCCACCACCCAGACATGGTCGCGCACATCACCGGGCTCGCAGAGCCGATCTACGGATCGGAAGCACACTCCGCCGCGATGCAGCAGTTCCTGCGGAGCTTCCCCGACATGCACGTCAACACGCCCTATCCGATTCAGTTCGGAAGCGGAGACTGGATCACGGTCGTCACCAACGCTACCGGCACCTTCGACGGGGAAATGACGCTCCCCGATGGCAGCATCCTCGCCCCCACTGGCAAAGCGTTCGACGTCGAGTTCGGGCAGACCTCCAAATGGAGCGGCGACCGGCTGATCGTCATCTCCGCCTTCTGGGACGCCAACCTGCAGGCCAAACAGCTCGGCCTCGCCTAACTCTCCGGGCGCTTCTCGGATGCGCCGGCGCCTCCCTTAGCGCGAGGCGCGACTGAGTTCGCCGTTGGCTTGGGCGTGCAGCCTCCGAAGCACGACGCCGAGGCGCTGAAGCGCGTCGGCTTCCTGCCGGCCCGTCTGGATCCGCGAGCGCACGAGCCGTGTTCCCACGCCGACCGCGGTGCCCAGCGGGAAAAAGCCGACGGCGAGGTCCGTTGTTCTCGCGATTCCGTGCGAAAGGCCGTGCTCCTTGACCCAGTGGGCCGTCTTCTTCGCGTACGCATTACCGCTCGCTGGGGTGGCCAGCGGATCATCGCCGTGCGGCGCACTTGCCAGTTGCTGCGCGACGAGCTCCCAATGATCCTCTGCCTTGCACTTGCCCACGACGGCGTCCCCGGCCAGCATTTCGAAGTCGAACCCGTCCCGATCGCGGGCCCGGACCACCCGGACGCGGTCCGCCTCGTCGCAGAGTGGACCGAGCGCGCCCGCGTTGATCAAGTCGGCGGCCAGCTGCGCGAACTCGAACCCTCTCCCGGCGCTCCGGCGCGTTGCCTGCTCCGACGCGGTCAGGTCCGCGTCGAGGCCGCGCTCGCTCCTCGGCGCAAACCGGGTCAGGCCCATGCTCTTCATCGGCTCAGCGAGCTGCCCGGGCCAGCGAGCCGGCGCCAAAGCGTCCCCGTCGCTAACCACGCCAGCGATCAGCGCCGTAAACACGTAGTAAGCAGCCAGCCGCTCGAGGCCGGCGTCTTCGATCACACGAGTGAAATCCGGGGCATTCGGTGCGCGGCGAACGGCGTCAGCGCGTAACTCGGCAATTGACGTATCAGCCACCACGACGCGCCTCCAGCGCCTCCACGCGATCGAGCAGATCGACGATCAACGCTTGGTGCGCGCGCACGATCTCGGTCAGCTCCTCGACGTCGCCCCGTAGCTCCTCCCACGAGTCCTGCTGGGTCACCTTGCGAGAGAAGTTCTTCGAAGCCTCACGGGTCTGCTCCGCCGCCTCCCCGGCAGCGGCGGCGGCCTGCTTGACGCGCTCGTCCTGCTGAACGTTCTCGATCGCAGATCTCGCCCTACCGAGGAAAGAACCCCTCTGCGTGCCCTGGTCTTCCATCACTCTCAACTCCTATCGATCCGAGGTGCGGGCGTTAGCGCGAAGCTTCATCCGGTGTCCTCCTTCGGACTGGGTGGCTTCGCAGCGCTCAGCTCCAAGGGAGGCACTGATGTCTACTGATGAAGGTCTTTGGGACTAAGGCTAGGCCCCGCGGTTCGCGATGCCTCGCTACCGCCGAATCACTGGGATCGGGCGACGACGCATCACCTGGGGGGAACTTGCTTCCTCGAGTCCCTTGCCTCGGGGCGATAAACCGCAACCGAATCGTGGGTAGGATCCGAATCGCTTGTGGTGGCGCCCAGGGTTCCGCGCCCGGCTCGTGCGCAGACGCCACTGACAGTAGGGTTCCGGCGGACTGGACCTAGCGGCACCGGGACCGCCCAGCGGGCGCACACCTTAAGGGACAAGACCCAAGGGCTTTCCATAGTTCTGCCCGCGCACGGGTAGCCGCAGGAAGGAGGCCCTACACGCTTACGACCCTCGATACCGCCGCACTCGTGGTGGCTGGCGTCATCGCTGGCGTGGTCGGCAGCGCCGGCGGCATCACCTCGTTGGTGTCCTACCCTGCCCTCCTAGCCGTCGGGCTCCATGCGCGCCCGGCCAGTATCGCCAACATCATCGCTCTGGTCGCCTGTTGGCCGGGTTCAGCCCTCGCGTCTCAGCCCGAGCTCAAAGGTTGGGGCGGATGGCTTCGGCGCTGGAGCTTGGTCGCTGCGTTGGGAGGCGCCGGCGGAGCCGTCGTCTTGCTCCTCACCCCACCCGGGCTCTTCGAGCGGATTGTGCCGTTTTTGGTCGCCGCCGCGTCCATAGCGCTGCTCTTCGAGCCCCGCCTGACCGCTTGGCGAGAGCGCGGCCATGAAGGCACGCCCGCCGCCGCGCTGGCGGCTGGTGTGCTCCCGCTGTCGGTTTACAACGGCTATTTCGGCGCCGGCTCGGGCGTGATGACCCTCACGCTGATGCTGCTGCTCGTCGATCGCCACCTCCCGACCGCCAACGCGCTCAAGAACATGCTTATCGGTGCCGGGACGATCGCCTCGGCCGCGGTCTTCGTCTTCACGGGTTCAGTGGACTGGTCCGCCGTCATACCTCTGGGCATCGGCATGCTCATTGGCAGCAATCTCGGCCCACGCGTCACGCGACGCCTCCCCGCACGCCTACTGCGCCTCCTGATCGTGGCGCTCGGAATGGGCCTTGCAGTTCAACTATGGATCAATCCCTGATGCTGAGCGCCAGAGGCGGCAGCCGGCATTAGCCGGCAGCCATGAACCGCCCGGCCGATTCAGGTCTTCGGCAGGTGGATGGGGGCGAGCTCGAGTGCGTCGGCGGCGACGTCGTGGTCGGCGGCGCAGCGCAGTAGGGCGTGGACGGGGGCTCCGCAGCCAGCATGGCGCAGGCCGACTCGAGCGCCGTCTTCGAGCGCCCAGCGATCGCCCCAGTCCATCAGCGCGACGAGGGCGGGGAGCAGCTCGGCGCCTTTGGGTGTGAGGCGGTAGCCCGATCGGGTTCGCTGCCCGGGGTCGCGGTAGGGCACCCGCTCGAGTAGGCCGTGGTCGACGAGCTCCCGCAGCCGTGCCGCGGCCACCGGCTCGCTCATCTCGGTCCGCTGGACGAACTCCTCGAAGCGGTGCGCGCCGTAGAACGCCTCGCGCAACAAGAGGAACGCGGTGCGGGTGCTCACGACGCCGAGCGTTGCCGCCATCGGACAGCGTTCACGGCTCCAGCCGCCGCTGGGGTCAAGCCGGCCGGTCATCGTCACCTCGGGCTGGGAGGGTGGTCTCGCTCACCGCAACCATGATAGCTGACATAGCCACACCTCAGCCAGCCGTGATAGGGTCTAGCTGTGAGAAAGCTAAGTCAGCTTCGCCGGCGAGACGCCGCGCCTGGGGTGGTGCTCGCGATCGTGTGCGCAGGCGTCGTCCTCGCCAGCCTCGACCTGTTCATCGTCAACGTCGCGCTGCCGTCGATCGGCCGCGATCTCCACGAGCGCTCGCTGGCCGACCTCTCCTGGACGCTGAACGCATACGCGATCGTCTATGCCTCGCTGCTCGTCCTCTTCGGGAGGCTCGCCGAAGGGCGCTCCCGAGATGTCGGCTTCCTTCTCGGCGTGCTCGTGTTCACCGCTGCCTCGGCGGCGTGCGGGGCGGCCTCAAGCCTCGTGATGCTTGTCGTGTTTCGCATCTTCCAGGCGGGCGGGGCGGCGCTCTTGACCCCGACCTCGCTCTCGCTGGTCCTCGCGACCGCGCCGTCTGAGAAGCGCCAGTCGTCCGTGCGGGCGTGGACGGCGCTCGGCGGGCTGGCAGCCGCGCTCGGACCCGTCGTCGGAGGGCTGCTGGTCGCCCTGTCCTGGCGCTGGGTGTTCTTCGTCAACGTTCCGATCGGGATCGCAGCGCTGCTCGTCGCGTGGCGCCGACTCCCGACCGTGGCCGGGCATCCGGTCCCGCACCCGGACCTCCCGGGCGCCGCGCTCGTCACCGCCGGCATAGCCGGGCTGACCCTAGGGCTGGTGCAGGGCAACGCCTGGGGATGGGGGTCGTTCCGGATCCTCGGCTCGCTCGCCGGCGGGATCGTCCTGCTCCTCGCATTCGTCCTGCGGCTGCGGCGCGGCGCTAACCCGCTCGTCGACCCCGGACTTTTCCGCGTCCGCACATTCACCGGGGCCTCGCTGGTGTCGCTCACCTTCATGATCGCGTTCGGCGCGATGCTTCTCTCGCTCGTGCTGTGGATGCAGGACGTGTGGGGCTACTCCGCGCTGCGAACTGGCCTAAGCATCGCCCCGGGCCCGCTGCTGGTCCCCGTGTTCGCTTTCGGCGTCGCCGGGCGACTCATCGAACGCTTCGGTCCCGGACGGGTCATCGCCCTCGGCGCCACCGTCTACGCGATCGGAGCCGCTTGGTGGGCGGTCCGGACAGGCCTCGCGCCCAACTACGCGGGCCAGGTGCTGCCCGGGATGCTGCTGACTGGCGCGGGCGTCGGGCTCACCCTCCCGACGTTCATGGCCGTCGGCACCAGCTCCCTGCCACCCGCGTCCTTCGCCACCGGTTCGGCCGTCATCAACATGCTCCGGCAGGTCGGGCTCGCGATCGGCGTCGCCATCCTCATCGCCGTCATCGGCACCCCGCACGCCCCCCACGCCGCGCTCGCAGCCTTCCACCACGGCTGGGAGGTCATCACCGCCACCGCCCTGCTCGCGGCCGCCGTGGGAGCGACCGTCCTGCGCCCGGCGCCATGGCGCACGGCGGTCCGCGACGCCGTCGAGACGGCATGAGCGAGCTCCCGGTGGGTCGACGTGGCGCGCGTGGGCCGATCGCGACCGGCTGAAATGATCGGGCTGGTGCTCTTGGGATGAGATGTTGGGTGAATACGGTCAGCCGGGATCACGTTCTCGCAGGGGTTGAGGGCGGCTTCGCCCAGGCCGGGCACGGCAAAACGTCACGGCTCAAGCGACTCAGCGCTGGGGATTTGCTCGTGTTCTATTCCCCGAAAACCAGCCTCCGGGGCGGCGCGCGTCTGCAGGCTTTCACGGCCATCGGTCGCGTGGCCGACGACGAGCTCTACCAGGTCGAAATGTCCCGAGACTTCCGACCGTGGCGTCGCAACGTCGAGTTTTCTCCGTGTGTCCAGGCGCCGATCGCGCCGCTGATCGAGGAACTGAGCTTCATCAAGGACAAGCGTCGATGGGGATACGTATTCCGCTTCGGCCTGTTCGAGATTTCATGCTCCGATTTCGAGCTCATCCAGACAGCGATGACGGCAGACCATTAACACACGGAACGTCGCGGCTATTCCCCGGGCTCGAGACTGTGGGCGTGCAGGTGGTCCTCGGCCATCCGCTTGAGCCCGACCCGGTCGATCTTTCCCGTCGGATTGAGCGGCATCTCGTCAAGAAAGATGACCTCTTCGGGCGCCTTGTAGCCGACCCTTTCTCTGCAGAACACGATCAGGTCGGCACTGGAGGGGCGGCTCGCGCCGTCGCGGATGGTGACGTAGGCGCGTACCGTCTCCCCGTGCATGGCGTCACGGACGCCGACAACTCCGGCCAGGCCGATCGCCGGGTGCTCGAGCAACGCTCCTTCGACCTCGAAGGGGCTGATATTGGAGCCATCGTGGACGATGATCTGCTTCTTTCGGCCAAAGAACCACAGATACGAGTCTTCGTCGGCGTGAGCCAGGTCGCCCGAATCGAGCCACTCGCCGGAGACGACTTCGCTGGTGGCGTCCACGGCGTTCCAGTAAGCCGCCATACGGCTGCGCGTCCGGATGAAGATGCGTCCTACCGAGCCGGGGGGCACGGGGTTGCCGTCATCGTCGCGTAGGGCGATCGCGAATCCGTCGACCGGACGCCCGATCGATCCCTGCTTGTTGACACCAGAGGGCGGGTTGAGCGTCGCGATGCCGACCTCGGTCATGCCGTAGCCCTCGGAGATGGGAAACCCGGCGGCTGCCGCGAATTCGGCCAACAGCTCGGCGGAAACCTTGTCAGCGCCCGCACGGCAGAGTCGCAGCGACGCGAAGTCGTCGGGCCGCAGATCGTGATCGCGCACCAGCGCGACCAAAGCCGCCGGAATCATGGCCAGCACCGTCGGCCGGTTGTCCCGGAGCAGCGGAAGCAGCTCGTGCGCGTCGACGGTCCGCGCTACCACGACTCTGCCGCCCACCGAGAGAGTCATCAGGGTCCACAGAAACGAGCCGAGGTGTGACATGGAGGACCCAGGCAGAAACTCGTCTTCGTCAGTGAGCTCAAACGCCGCGGCGGCGCTCGCGATCATCCAGCGCAGTGACTCGCGCGAGTGTGTTACCCCCTTCGCCGGCCCTGTGCTCCCCGAGGTAAAGAAGATCACCGCAGGGATCGATGGATCCGGCAGAGGGTCAAAGACGAGCGGCTCGCCATCCAACAGCTCCCCGAAGCTGTGGGGCCAGCTGACCTGCGGATCGGCGGTCCCGTCTCGGTAGGCGACGATCCCGCAGGGAAGACCAGACGCGAGGGCACTCGTGGCGACATCCTCGACACGCTCGACGTGGGCGAGCAACGCGGCGGCACCACTGACCCCGAGCGCGTGATCGATCTCTTGATGGGTGTATCGGTAGTTCAACGGCGTCGCCACCAGCCCCGCTTTGAAGCACGCGAGGTAATGCACGACAAGGTCGATTCGGTTGGGCATCAGCGAAGCGATCCGATCCCCCTCCCGCAAACCAATCCGGTGGTAGCCCCCCGCAAGCGCCGAGCTCTCGCTGTCAAGCTCACGCCAGGTCATTGATCGCACGCGCGACACCAGCGCCGTGTCATCCGCGTCGACCCTGAGACCATGGCTCAGAATCTGGTTGAGCGGCGGAGCCGAAGACGCTAAGCGAGGCCCCTCGAGCAGCATCAGCAGCTCTCCGAGCGCGCCCCGCGAGCTCCGACAGGCCCGGCCATACTCTTTTCCTTAAAGACCCTCTCGCTGCTGCCGTCGCCCTGCCCGCTGCACATCACGGTCGCGAACGCTACACAAACCCCTTCCAAGTTCGTGGATTGGTGACCATCCATGCAACCTCCCGACCGCGATCGCGAACACCGGCGGCTCGTTGATTGTTGCGAGCAAGAGGCAGCGCGGCGATGCGATTATCCGCCAGGATGGCGAAGCCCGGCGATGTCAGCGAGGCATGGGAGGTCAACGCCGAGCAGTGGCTGGCGTGGGCCCGTACTCCTGAGCATGACGTGTACTACTGGCAGCTAAACCTTCCGGCATTTGCCGAACTCGTGCCAAGGGCAGGCAGGAGAACCCTAGATATTGGCTGCGGCGAGGGGCGGGTTGGTCGATGGCTTGCGGACTCTGGCCATCGGGTGGCGGGCGTCGATAGCTCTCGAACCTTGGCCGATCGCGCCAGGGACGCGGGCGGGTACGAGGAGGTCGTCTGCGGTGACGCTGGGGCGCTCCCATGGCCGACCGACGAGTTTGACCTTGCAGTCGCGTTCATGTCGTTGCACGACATGCCGCACCCCGCCGGCGTAATCAAGGAGATCGCGCGGGTGCTCGAGGCCGGCGGCGTGCTGTGCATCGCGATCATTCATCCGCTGAACCGCCCTACCGAGCATTTCGACGACTATTTCAGCGAGCAGCGTTTTACAGAAGTCATCGCGCGAAATGGGCTCGAGATGACGTTCGACGGGGTCGATCGTCCGCTCGAGAGCTACACACGGGCGCTATCTGACAACGGATTCCTGATCGATGAGTTGCGCGAGCCTCGTGCATCTGCGACCGCCGTTGAAAGCGCCAACGAACTCGCTCCCGCCGCGAAGAAGCCGTACTTCTTGCATCTGCGTTGTCATCTGCGCGAACGATAAGAGCGAGTCAGGGCGCTTGAAAGGGGCGCACCGGATCATGGCCGGCTTCCGGAGGGAGAAGGCGGCGAACTCACCAGCTTCAGGGCACGTAATGACCATGTCTCGATGTGCTCCTGCATAGCGCGCGCAGCCGCACGGCTTTCGCCTCGCTGGATCGTTTCAAAGAGTGCGCGGTGTTCGGATTGGAGCTGGACGAGCGTCTCGGACCATTCGCCCGCTGCGAGCCCGTCAAGCATGGCTTGCCGCACCACGGTGCGGCAACCTCTGAGGGCGAGCGCTGCGAGCTGTTGCCGCAGGCGTCGATGAGAATTGAGTGAAACTGAACGTCTAGGGCATGGAACGCGACAGGATCCAGTTCGGGGTTGGTCATTTCGTCGACCACGCTGCTGAGCTCGGAGAAGATGCCTTCGTCGGCGGCTTCGGCGACTTCCGCAGCGGCCCACGACTCCAGGATCGCTCTGAACTGGACGATCGATTCGGGTTGGTAGTGACCAAGCGCCAAATGCAGTCGTAGGAGATCGGCGAACACGTCCCCTGGCGCCGTCTTCAAAGCCACGCCCTCGACGCCCCTCCTTACCTCCAGCAGGCCGAGCGCCTCGAGCACGCGCAGAGCCTCGCGGACGGAAGCTCGAGATACCCCGAAGGCAGCGGCGAGTTCGCGCTCTCCGGGAAGGCGGTCGCCGGCCGAGAGTTGTCCCGTCAGAAGCGCCGTCTCCAGCTGATCGAGGATGTCTTCGAATGCTCGGCGGCCCTTTATGGGCTCGATCCAAGCACTGCTCGCGGCACCGTTGTCTGAGCTCATACAGGAATCCTACGCAAAGTCTTGACATCGAATGCCTAGACCATTAGAACATAGACCATCTGGGACCGAAATCAAGTCGCCCAGTCAAGAGGAGAGGACGAGGATCGATGCGTATCCGGTGCTGCGCCCCCTGCCTAGCGTCGCGCAGTAGTGGGCGAGCTCGCTCGAAAGCCGTGAGTGCGTCGGTTCTCAACCCTCCGCGCATCGGTGGGAACCGCTATTTCTCGCAGGAGGGATATTGATGGCCGCTCAGCCCGAAGACGTGCCTCGCGCAGAGGAGCGACAGCTGCTGAAAGTCCTCAGCTGGAAAGACGGCGTTGCTGTCGCGCTCGTGGCGTCAGCCGCGGGCCTTACCACGATCGGCCCGTCCATCGTCGCGCTGGGCGCTTGGGCGGCAGTGCTGCTCTGGGGGATCTCCGTAATGATCGGGGTCAGTCAGACACGGATCTTCTCGGAGATGTCCACGATGTTTCCGCGCAAGTCTGGTGGGCTCGCGCTTTACGCCAACCAAGGTTGGAAACGCTATTCGACGTTGGTGGGTCCCGTCTCGACGTTCGGCTACTGGTTTGGCTGGTCGGTGGCATTGGCCGTCGTCGGGCTAGTGATCGGCGAGCTCATTCAGGCTCAATGGTTCCCGCACACCACGTGGACTTTTTGGGATGGCACGGTGCATGTTGGTCTCCCTCAACTGATTGCCGCGGGCGCGATCATCTTCGTGTGGCTCATCAATGTCGTCGGCATCAGGGTCTTTATGCGAACGACCTGGCTGCTCGGGGCCTTGTTTGTCATTCCTGTCGGGATCTTCATCGTCTCTCCATTCGTCACTGGTAACTGGAGCTCATCCTTTTTGCACTGGTCTCTTCCAAGTGCGGGCACGGCCTTGAAGGTTGCCCTGGTTTGGATGTACGTTATGGGGTGGACTAGTTACGGAACCGAGATCTGCGCAAGCTTCGCGCCGGAGTTCCGGGATACAAATCGAGACACGTGGCGGGCGCTGCGCGGCGCAGGTGCGTGGCAACTGTTCTACTACGTGTTCGTCATCTTTGCTATCGGTGGTGTGGTGACCACAGCTCAGATCAACGCGTCCCCGAGCGGCTTCTATGGCCCGTTGTTCAGCAGGGTCCTCGGTGGAGGCGGCGGTTTGATCGTCGCGTTGCTCGTTGCGGCGCTGTTACTTGTGATGAATTCCTCGACCGGCGACGCCGGTCGCTCTCTTTACCAGATGGCGCGAGACAGGCTGACGGTCAAGGAGCTAGATCATCTTAATCGGGCTCATGTGCCAGCTCGCGCAATGACAATTGACTTAGTAGTAAATCTCCTACTCGTGTTCTTCGTCGCAAATCCGCTGGCGGTCTTGCTGGCGGGCAACCTTGGCTATTTCATCGCGGTGTTCTTTGCCCTCACTGGCTTCATATTGCTTAGGAAAGACCGGCCGACTTGGCCACGCCCAATCAAATTGCGCGCGGCGTGGGTCCCATTCGCAGGAGCGCTGGCCGCATTCAACCTGGCACTGATCGTCTTGGCAGCGCTGAACCCGAGCATTACCGGGTACGGCAATGCCGGCGATCTGCTGATTGGATGCGGCATCCTGCTCGTCTCCGTGATTCTCTACGCATTCCGACGGATCGTGCAGGACGGAGAGCGCATCCAGTGGCGTGATCGTTTGCCAGAGCGCGATGAGGACGAGCGCCTCTTGGAGGCGGCGTCGGTCATGGCATCGACCCCAAGCCCAGATGTGCTTGCTCCGGACCGATGACTGACGTGAGACTCGGATGAAGGGAGGGTATTGTGAGCACCGCAGCCGCTGAGCGACGAACCAGGAACGGGCCTGAAGTGGAGCGCGCTGAGCAGGACGAGCGAACGCTGGATTGCGTAATCGTCGGAGGCGGGATCGCCGGGCTCACCGCGGCCTGGAATCTTCGCGATCGCGACGTACTTCTTTTGGAGGCCGAGGAGCGGGTTGGCGGCCGGATCCGCTCTGAGATACGGGGCGACTACTGGCTGAGCGTCGGCGCACACATGTTTCCCGAGCCGGACTCGATCGTTGGCCGCATGGTCGAAGACCTCCAGCTCGAGACGCTGCGCATCAACGGTGATCTCCTGGGGGTGTGGATGGAGGGGAAGCTGGTACGTGGCGCTCGGCCGGAGACATACCCGTTCCGCCTGCCGATCGAGCGCCGGGCCCGGATCGACCTTGTCACTAGCGGGTTGAGGATTCGTCGCGCTGCGGGCCAGTACGAACAGCTATCGCGAGGCTCGGACGGGGCGTCCTTGGGAGCGATCCGTGAGCGGTTGCTCGCCTTCATGGACGACCGCACGTTCGCTGATCTTGTCGGCAACGTCCACCCGCAGGTGGATGCACTGTTTCGCACGACCGCGCATCGAATGACCGCCGAACCCGAGGAGGTTGCGGCAGGCTGCATGGCGGCCCTGTTCGCGCACGTGTGGAGCTCGGGCGAGACGGTGCTCGGTCGCAACATGCGCGGGGGATCCGCCCAGTTGCCGATCGCACTCGGGCGCGAGCTCGGTGAGCGCGTCAGGACGGGTGCGACGGTGCGTCGTGTTGAGGTGACCGCAGATCGAGGTGTTTCAGTCGAGTATGAGGAAGGGGGCCAGCGTCACACTGTCCGCGCCCGCCGCGGGATAGTCGCCACGCCCGCTTACGTGACAAAGGAGATCGTCGTCGGTCAGCCGTCGGATCTGGCGGCCGCGCTCGACAGCATCGACTACGGACCGTTCGTGGTCGCCGCGATCCTCACCAAGGAGACGTCGCGGATGCCGTGGGACGACCTCTATTCAGTCGTCACGCCTGGTCTGTCGTTCACGATGTTCTTCAACCACGCGAACGTTCTCCGCAGCGATTCTGGGGAACGTCGACCAGGTGGGGCGATCATGCTCTACGCCGGCGCGGGTCCCGCCAGGTCGCAGCTTGAGCGCTCCGACGCGCAGATCCGGGATACGTTCCTTGGCGACCTCGCCCGCGTGTTTCCGGAGACCCGCGACATCATTGATGACGTTTGGATACAACGCTGGCCGAAAGCGCAACCGTTCCAAAAGCCCGGACGGAGCCAGCATCAGCGCGCGTTCGAGCGCGGGATCGACGGACGCATCTCGCTCGCGGGTGATTACACCGGCGATTGGGCGCAGATGGAAAGCGCGGCGCAGATGGGAAGAGAGGCGGCTATCACCGTGCGCTCCTCACTTCGTGAGACCTCACTGCAACCAGCCTGAGTGCCCCGGTCCTAAGGAGGCTGACATGGCATCCGTAGCTCCAACAGCACATCAGACCGGCCTCGCGGCTGCACCGACGAGCGTTAGACGCGTCCATGTGCTTGACCATGGCACGCTATCGCTGGATCGGTCGATCATGCTGTTCGGGCCGACGCTCGCGACCGTCGATGATCCCAATCGGGCGGCCGAGTGGCTGACGATTCCTAGCTACTCGGTGCTGATCGAGTGCGACGAGCATCGGATCCTGTTCGACACGGGGTCGCATCCGGAATCCGATGAGCGTTGGCCGGATGCGCTGAAACCGCTCGAGGTGCTCAACGCGAGCGAGGAGTGCTTTCTTCCGCATCGCCTCGAGCAGCTCAAGCTCCGTCCCTCTGACATCGACGTCGTGGTCGCCTCGCATCTCCACATGGACCACAGCGGATGTCTCGAGTTCTTCCGAGGCGCGCGCATCATCGTTCACCGCGACGAGCTGCGCGGCGCACTGGAGCACTATGCACGGGTCGACGGGAGCCCAGCCTACGTCAAGGGCGACATCGAAGCGTGGATCCGGGCTGGCCTGAACTGGTCGATCGTGGACAGAACCGATCCCGACTTCACGATCGCTCCGGGCGTACGAGTGTTGAACTTCGGGGCGGGGCACGTGGAGGGCCTGCTCGCGTTGCTGGTTGAGCTGCCCGCGATGGGGAACCTGTTGCTTGCATCCGACGTCTGCTACGCGGCGGCAAACCTCGGTCCGCCGCCGGTTCTCCCAGGCACGGCATCGGTGTTCGACAGCCTCGGGATGGTCAAGGCCGCGCGTCGTCTGACGCACATCTCCCAGGAGATCGGCGCCGAGGTGTGGTTCGGGCACGATCCCGAGCAGTACACGGGGCTAATCAAGGCGCCAGACGGCTTCTACGAGTAGCCGGTCGACGCATGATCGTGACCTACGCCGATGAGATCGCGCTCATCGGCGAGATTCTGCAAACGCACGGCGCATCCGCGGGGCCCGCGGGCGTGCAGGCTCGCTGGCTGACCGAAGCAGATCTACGCGGCCACCCATCACACGGACTCCAGCGTGTGCCCACCATTGTTGGCCGCATGCGGGCTGGCGTGATCGCGGCGGACAGCACGCCAAAGATTCTGTGGAGGTCTCCGAGTGCGCTCGTGGTCGATGGACAGCGCGGCTTTGGTCCCGTGGTGGGGCTCGCCACTGTTGGCGAACTGATCCGCCGCGTCGGCGAGACAGGCGTTGCGATCGGCGCCGTTCACGGCGCCAATCACCTTGGTTTGTTAGGTCCGTACGTCGAGGAGATCGCCACTCACGGACTCATCGGCGTTGCGATGACGACGAGCGAGGCCTTGGTACACGCGTGGGGCGGCTGCACCCGGGTGCTTGGGACGAATCCGATCGCGATCGGGATTCCAGCTGAGCCCGAGCCGTTCGTGCTCGACATGGCCACGGGCGCGGTGTCGATGGGCCGCGTGCTGGCGCACGCGAGGAATCGAATTCCGCTCGAGGAGGGCTGGGCGGTGGACCGCGCTGGCACTCCAACCCTGGATCCCGACCTTGCTGTGGGTGGCGCGATCAGCCCGTTCGGGGGGCCCAAGGGTTATGGCCTCGGTCTCGCTATCGAGCTCATGGTCGCGGCACTGACCGGAACCGCGCTCGGCACCGCGGTACACGGCACGCTTGACGCCGAGCGCGAGAGCACCAAAGGGGACCTGTTCATGGTCGTCGATCCCGGGGACTTCGGAGTCGATGAGGTCCCCGGTCGCCTCTCGCGGTATCTAGACGACGTTCGCCGAAGCTGCAGCGCCGAGCACAGAAACGGGGTCGCCGTCCCGGGCGATCGCAGCCGGAGCGCTCGTGCTCAAGGGCTCCGGGAAGGCTTCACCGTTGATGACAGCGTATGGCGAGAGGCAGAGAAGCTCCTTCAGGTCGCCGAATCAGGCCTACGGCTGGAACACACAAACAGATGAGTGTCTCCGCGGGCGCAGGTTCATTCGATTTCGCTTCTCAACAGAGGGGTGAGCCGATCGGAGCGCCCGGTAACACGATCCTGCGCCTACCCGGCACGGTCCTATTCGGCTGTGGAACGATTCAGCATCTGGGAGGCGTCGTCGGCAGCGAAGGCGGTCGCGCGCTCGTCTGTTCAGATCCAGGGGTTTCACAAACGGAAGGGTACGAGCGCGCTATCCGGTCGCTGGCTCGTTCCGGCATCGCTACGGACATCTACACGCAGACGCCCGCGGACGTGCCGGTCGAAAGTGCACATGAGTGCGTTGACTCCGTGTCAGGTAGAGACATCGAGGTGATCGTCGGGGTTGGCGGCGGATCAGCGCTCGACATGGCCAAGCTAGTGGCCTTGCTTCTGAGCCACGGCGGAGCGCTTTCCAGCTACTACGGCGAGGAGATGGTACCCGGGCCATGTCTGCCGATCATTGCGGTACCGACCACCGCCGGTACCGGCTCCGAGGTGTCCCCGGTCGCGGTTCTGCGAGATCCCGATCTTCCGATGAAGATCGGCATCTCCAGCCGATACCTGATCCCTTGCGCAGCAGTCTGCGACCCGGAGCTCACATTGAGCTGCCCGCCGGCGACGACTGCCTACGCTGGAATTGACGCGCTCGTGCATGCCCTCGAGGCGTACACGGCGGCGGCGCGGCCGACGTGGGGGAACTATCCGGGTCCCGTGTTCCGGGGCAAGAGCTACTTCTCGGACTGCCACGCGCTCGAGGCGATCCCGCTGATCCATGGGGCGCTCGAGCCCGCGGTCTTTCACGGAGACGATCTCGACGTGCGCACGATGATGCTGTTAGGAAGCCTCAGCGCCGGGATGGCGTTCGCTCAGGCTGGCACGGCCGGAGCCCACGCGCTCCAGTATCCGCTGGGAGCCAGGACGTCCACGCCGCATGGCCTCGGCGTGGGGCTGATGGCACCCTACGTGCTGGACTTCATACGCCCGAATGCCGAGCGGGAATTGGCGATCGTCGCCCGGGCCATGGGCATCTGCGACGACCACGCGGGCGACGCAGAGGCCGCCGTGCTGGCCATCGAGGAGATCACACGGCTAGTTCGCGCGATCGGGCTTCCGGGATCCTTGGCAGAACTTGGGATTCGCGAGGCTGATCTGTCGCAGATCGCTGACGAGGCATTGACGGTAGCCCGGTTGGTGGACAACAGTCCGCGCGAGCTTGACCGGGAAGCGCTGATCGCCATCCTCCGTGCGGCGTGGAACGGCAACGAAGCCGCGGCCGATCACGCCAAGAATGCACACAGTGCCGACTTCGAGGCTGAGGGGTCTCGTTGAGGGCACGCTCTGCGATAGCGAGCGGCGACGGTGGCGTGCCGCTGGCGCACTATTCGGCTGCGATCGTTTTCGATCACACCGTCTACTGCTCTGGCTCTCTCGGCACCGATCCTCGCTCCGGCCAGCTCGTAGACGGCGGAATCGAGGCACAGACTCGGCAGGCACTGCTGAATTTAGACGCAGCGCTGAAGACGGCCAACTCCGGTCTTGAGAATGTGCTCCACATGACGTGTTTCCTGACGCGGAGGAGCGACTTCGGTGCGTTCGAACGCGCCTACCGGGAGCTTGTGCCTACCCCGCCGCCCGCGCGAGCGACAGTCGGCGTCGAGCTGATGGTCGAAGGCGCCCTCGTCGAGGTCCAAGCAATCGCCGCCCTTCCCACCGAGCCTTAAGCCACTCGACCAAGCCGGCTTTGCACTGACCCGACGCCGCGCGGCCGCGGGCGATTCTTGGGTTCTTATACTTTCGGCCCAAGGCATCCACGCGGCTAAGCAACGGCTGAGACGGTGGATCGGATCCTGGACACGATCAGCAAAGGGGGTACCGGATGCTGGGAGCTGGCAGGTTGTGGTCGCGACGCTCGCTCGTTGCGACAGTTTTGGTCGTGCTGGTCGGAGTTGCCGCAGGAGTTGGGGCATCGGGGCAGCAAGCGCGTGCGGGACAGGGCCGCCCTTCAGCCGGTGCCGCCCGGAACCCGGCCGCGGGAGTCTGCGACTCAACGCGTATTAAGGGCACAAGCCAGAACGACACAGACTTTCCCATGCAGGTGACGCAGTACGGGAACGGGGTCCCCAACCAATGGTGCCGGGTTCCGAAGGACGAGGTTCCTGCGCACTCCTCGAACACTTGGCACGTCGCCGACAACACTCCTCCTGTGACGATGCACATCGTCTACCGCCTCCAGAATGGCGACGAGATCCTGTTCCGGGCAGAACTCCGCAAGCCCGAAGGGACCCAGACGGGCTGCTCATTCGTGAAGGTAGAACGAACACCGCGCCGATACGAGTGCAAAGCCGAAGTCGCAGTCGCCGGACCAGACATCGCCTATGTGAAGTTCATTGTTCTGCCCCGTCCGGCCGCAGCACTGAGCTCTCGGTAGGACATCGATTACCGCGGTTGTGCACCGGCCCGACCTTCGGCTCCGGGGCGCTCGGCAACGTGCTGCGGGATCATGCTGTCGATGAGAGCGGTGACGGTCATCGAAGCGCCGTCGAGCGCGGGCGCCTACGCGCCAGGCCAGGAGGAGGGTCCGCAGGCGCTCCTCGACGCGGGACTGATCGAGGATCTACAGGAGGCCGGCGTCACGACTCATTACGGTGGAACGGTGAGCACGTTTCGGTGGCGTCCGGATCCCGAGTCCCCGCGTGCGGCGAACGCCGGCGCGGTGATCGATCGCGCGAAGCAAGTTGCTTCGCTCGTGCGATCTGCCCCAGCCGAGGACACCGTTTTTGTCCTAGGGGGCGACTGCACGATCGGTGTTGGCACCGTTGCTGGCCTTGGGGTTCACGGCGAAAAATTGGGGGTCGTGTACGTCGATCGTCACGTTGACCTCAACGTGCCCGCTAGTACCGTCGACGGTGCTCTGGATTGGATGGGGGTAGCGCACATGCTCGACATCGACGGGGCCGTGCCCGAGTTTGCAGCGATCGCCGGTCAGCACCCAATGCTTGGCCCTGAGCAGATCAGCTTCCTCGGGCTGGGACCGCACACGGACTTTGAGGCCAGCGTGATTGCCGACCGTCTGCTACCCGTGGTCGACGTGGACCGAGCCACAGCTGATCCCCGGGGCAGCGCCCGAGCGGCGCTTACTTCGCTTGCGGCATGCGACGCGTTGGCGATCCACTTCGACGTTGACCTCGTGGATTTTCTCGACGCGCCGCTCGCCGAGAACTCGGACCGCGGCACTGCGCCTTCGCTGATCGCTTGCGAGGAGATGCTCAGTGAGCTACTCGCCGACTGGCGTGTGCTCGCTCTGACGGTCACCGAGTTCAACCCTCACCATGGAGCCAACAACGGCGAGACCACCAGACGGCTCGTCGAGACATTGGTTCACGTACTGAGCGCTAACGCGTAGCGGCGGCGGGCGATCGCATTCCCCGAGCCGCCGAGCACGCGCGCAAGAAGGGCGGCGCAGCGAAGCCTGAACGTACCGTAGTTATCTTCGGAGCCTGATCGCGTTGAGGTCGCGGTCGCGTACCTCATCGATCCGCTCGAGCAGCTCGTCGACGTTGTCGTGCTCGGCGTGCAGGTAGCGGCCGGCCAGCGCGTCGTAGCGGCCGGTCGCGAGCCTGCGGACGAGTTCCGGAGCGAGCTCCGGCGGCGTCCATGGCGCCTCCTCGGAGAACGCGCCGGCAGTCAACTCCGTCTGCACGAGGCCGGGGCTGAAGAAGAAGACGGGGATCCGGCCGGCTACTTCGTTGGCCAGCATCTCTCCGTAGCGGCAGACGGCGGCCTTGCTTGGCGGGTACGCCGTGGCGTCGCCGCCCGGAAGGTAGGCCGAGCCGCTCCCCGTAATCACGATCCGGCCGCCGCCGCGCTCGAGCATCCCCGGGATCACCGCGCGGCAGCAGAGGTGGACGCCAAGAACGTTGACCTCGTAGACGTGCCACCAGTCGTTGGGGTCGATCTCCCAAGACGGCTGCCTGCCATGACCCTCGCTGATGCCCGCGTTCGCCACCAGCAGGTCTAGCTCGCCCGCCTCAGCGACCGACCGCTCGACCGAGCCGCGATCCGCGACGTCGACCTCGACCCACTCGCTGCCGATCTCGCCCGCGACGGCCTCAACCTGCGCGCGGCTGCGCGCGCCCACTAAAACATCCCAGCCGTCGGCTGCGAGGGCTCGGGCGATGCTCGCTCCGATGCCACGACCGCCGCCCGTAACGAACGCTCGCATCGAGCTAACCCTACAGCCCGACATCCGCTGACGGACACGATGCGAGAGTCGAGGTGGCGGGCACCCCTGCGTGATATGCCCGTCAGGACGCTTGCGCGGGGGTCGTGCGTGGGTTAGTGTCGGGGCGCGATGGGTCGTGGCTGGGGGCTATGTACGTTCGTCTTGGCGTTGGTGGGCGTGTTGGCGTCAACGGAGCACGAATCGCCGGCGCCACGTCGAGAAACTACAGACCGACCAGGCCTGGCAGGTACAGCTGCCAAGTGACTGCCACCAACCAAGCCGGTTCGACGACGCAGACAAGCCGTCCCCACGCAGTGCATCGCGCCAAAGTGCCCTGAGAAGGACGCCGGCCCAGCTCCGTTTGTCACGAAGCAGCAGCCGAGTGCGCGCGCAGAGCGCCGCGGCTACGGCGTCTCGGGCCACGCGGCCGTGCCGGGCACACCGTCACCCTCGGCGGGCTTGGGGCCGCCGACCGCGACGATCTCCAGTCCGTCGGGGCCCGCCTCGAACGCTCGAACGACCTCGGGCGCGACCCGCACGACATCCCACTGGCGAAGATCTCGAAGCTCGTTGTTGAGGAGCACTCGGCCGGAGCCGGCGACCACGATGTAGACCTCTTCCTGCTCGCGGTGGCTGTGCGCCATCGGGCTGCGCAGGTTCGGCGCGTAGCGAAAGAGGCTGACGCCGAGATCCCGCGAGCCCAGATGCTTGCGGCCGAACCGGCCCTCGATCCCAGGCGCGCGATCGCCCACGGAGTCCTCGATCTCCAACAGGTTCACGGTAGAAAAGCCAGACACAAACAGTCTCCTTTGGCCGACAGTGCTCCTGTGGACCCTATCGTCACGTCGTCGACGCGACCCGACGAGGCGCGACAGCGGCGACCATGGGCCCTCCGCGGTCTCGGGTGGCGGTACGCTCGGGTCGTTGCCGGTGGAGCACGCGACCTACTTTCGCCCGCGAGCGCTGCCCGGAGTCGAAGCGCTCCACGCCCGCTTCGTCCGTCACGCGTATGTCCCGCATTCTCATCCGACGTGGACGATCGCGGTCATACACGACGGCGCAGCGCGATTCGAGGTCGATGCGAGACGGCAGCGCCGCCGGTCCGGTTCCTCGTCGGATAGCCGCAATTCTGTTCAAGACTGCCTCGCGCTACGAGCGCCTCACCGCGACGCCGACGCCGTCTTGCGCGGTCTCGACCGTGACCCGTAGCGAGAATCCACGAACCCGAAAAGCGTCTCTGCTGAAGACGACGCCGGATAGGGTCGCGACGGTTGGCGTCGCCACGCGCCACCGCGAGCGGCGAGGCGGCGGTGTCGGCTAGGGAGCGGAGACCTTCACCTCGTCGGCGGGCACCCAGGCGACCCTGTGGTTGTAGTCGATCTGGTACCACGTCTCGCCGTTTTCGACGCGCCTGACCTGTGAGACGTACGTCTGCCCGGCGCGGCTGAATCCGTACAGCGTGTCAGGGCAGATCTGGGTGTCGATTGGCTTGCCCAGATAAGTTGGGTTCCGGCCCGGGCCGCTGTACAGCGTCGTCGGGTCGGAGCCGCCGCGGAAGCGCACGAGTGCGCCCCAGCCAGCGCTGGTGTCGGAGTCGCGTACCCATGCGGCGGTCCCGCTGAAGTCGATCTTGTCGTACAGGACACCGTCGACCCGCTTCGTGCCGAGCAGCGCGAACTCCTCTCCCCATACCGCCTTCGCGCGGAGATCACTGGCGGAGACCTCGGAGATCACGGGCGGCCCGTTGGGCACTGTCACCCATGGGAAGTTGTCGCACGAGAAGTCGAGCTTGTTGTACTGCGGGGGATCGCCGACCGTCGGCGACGGTACGTACGTCGACGGGTCGCTGGCGCCCCTGCACCAGCGTGTCGGGCGCGGGCCGCCCGCCCTCGCTGGCGTAGACGTTGGTGTAGTTGCTCTGCTGCCCCGAGGTCCAGAGGAACCAGTCGCGGGCCGAAGCAAGGTCGTCGCCCACCGAGATCGCCCGGATCCTCGGACTGGGCTTGGTGTATTCCTTCGGGATCTCTGGTTTGGGAAGCGGCGCGTTGTGCGACCAGCGCTTGTACGCCGCACGAACGAGCGTCATGTAGTACGGCCAGTCCCACGACGGCCCGGGATCCCAGTGCTGTACGTGTGGGTCATCGACGGAGTTGGGGATGTTGTCGTGGCCCAGGATGTGAGCGCGGTCCACCGGGATGTGGTACTTCCACGCGGTCCAGCCGACGAGATCGGCCGAACGCTCGTACAGCTGCTGGTTGAAATAGCCCGCCGGAGCGACCGCAAAGCCGACGTGCTCGACCCCGATTGACGTCTCGTTAAACCACCAATTGTTCACCGATTGGACCCAGTCCTTGTCGTGTGCGAACTGCGTCACCTCGGGGTCGCCTGATTGGCTGGAGACGAGGTAGGTCGCCGCTGACACAGTCGGGCCGGTGAAGACGTCCACGGCGCTCTGCCACGAACCCTCCGTGTCGTGGATCATGATCGAATCGATCGGAATGTCGAACGGGCGGTCCGCGGGATGGACCGTCGTGGCGGGGATGAACTTCGACACCAATGGATAGTCGGCCCGAGCGCCGGATGCTGTGAAACACCCGACCATCAACACCGCCGCCAGCGCAATCGAGAATCGCAGCGCGATCCACGATCGGCCCCGCTCCAGCTTTTTGGCCACGTCCAGCCCCGTCATGCTCATGTCGATCACCCCTCAGTTAGCCCCCTGGCGAATCTTCGCCGAGGTGACTTCTACCCTGTAGTCGGCGAGAAGTCAAACCGCCCCACTACTGCTGCCCGTCGTGTGCATGGCGACTTTGCCGGGCGCTTGGGATGATGGCCGGCGTGAGCGAGCTCCCGACCGGCACCGTCACTTTCGTGTTCACCGACATCGAGGGGTCGACGGCGCTACTCGATCGCCTGGGCGACGGCTACGGGGACGTATTGTTCGCCCATCAGGCGCTGCTGCGCGCGGTGTGGGACGCGCACGGCGGGGTCGAGGTCTCGACGGAGGGCGACGCGTTCTTTGTCGCCTTCAGCTCGGCGAGCCGCGCTGTGGCGGCCACAGCGGCAGCCCAGGCAGCGCTCGCTGCGCACTCGTGGCCGCACGGCGAGCAGATCAGGGTGCGGATGGGCGTGCACACCGGCGAGCCGCGGATCCGCGACGGCGACTACTGGGGCCCCGACGTCCACTACGCGGCGCGGGTCGCATCGGCCGCGCACGGCGGCCAGGTGCTGGTCTCAGCGTCGACCGCCGCGCTCGTGTCCGGGGCAGAGCTGACCTCGCTTGGGCGTCACCGGCTGAAGGACTTCCCGCACCCGCACGAGCTGTTCGCGCTGGGACCGGGGCCGCACCCCGCGCCCAAGACCTTTGACCCGCTGCGCACCAACCTCCCAAGCGCCCCGACGCCCCTCGTCGGCCGAGATAAGGAGCTCGACGACGTGCTAGCGCTGCTGCTCGGCGACACGCGCCTCGTCACCGTGATCGGCGCCGGCGGGACCGGTAAGACACGGCTCGCGCTCGCCGTCGCGGACCGCCTGCTCGATGAGCTCGCCGACGGCGCCTTCCTCGTTGAGCTGGCCGAGGTCACGTCGTCTGAGGAGGTTGGGGCTGCGATCGCGTCCGTCGTGGCGTCGACGGCCGACCTGCTCGCCCGTACGCTCGCAGGCCGCGAGCTGTTGCTCGTGCTCGACAATTTCGAGCACGTCCTTGACGCTGCGCCGCTGCTCTCGGAGTTGCTTCAAGTGGCGCCGGCGGTGCGGATCCTCGTCACGAGCCAGTCGCCGTTGCGGCTCGCCGAGGAGCAGACGTTCGCGCTGGCAGGCCTTGCGGAGGGGCCCGCGACTGAGCTTCTGCTCGCGAGGGCCAGGCGCGCGTCGCGTGTCTTCGCGGTCGACGAGTCCGGCGCGGCGGCTGTCGCCGCACTGTGCCGCGAGCTCGACGGCTCGCCGCTGGGGATCGAGCTAGCGGCCGCGCGCCTCGCGCTGCTCTCGCCGGAGGAACTGCTTGAGCGGCTGCGTCGCTCGCCGGACGCGCTCGGGACGGGCGGGCGCAACCTTCCCGAGCGCCAGCGCGGTTTGCGCGCCGCAATGCGGTGGTCCATCGGACTGCTGGACACGCAGGCCGCGACCCTGTTTCGCCGCATCGGTCATTTCGCGGGTGAGGCGACGCTCGAGCGGATCGAGCAGGTGTGCGGTGCGGGGATCGACGATGTGCTTGAGTCGCTTGCCCAGCTCGTCGACCTATCGCTCGTGCGCCGCACGCGCGACGGCCGCTTTGGGGTGTCGTCCGCGCTGCGGACTTACTCGCGCGAGCTGCTCGATGGGTCGGGCGAGCGCGACGCGTTGTGCCGGCGCCACGCGGAGGTGCTCGTCGGCGAGTGGCTGCCGCTTGTGCTCGAGCGCCCGATGACTGCTTTCCGCGAGACGTACGGCCCGATCGTCGCCGAGCAGTCCGACCTGGCGGTCCTGCTCGACTGGTCCGCGCGCTCGGACGCCGAGCTCTTCAGCCGGCTGATCGCGTGCACCTACGCACCGCTGAATCAAGTGACCATCGGCAGGAAGCTGCAGCGCTGGCACGAGGCGATCGAGCGGGCGGCCGCGAGCGGCCCCGCGACCGGCAAGGTGCGCGCGAGCATGCGCATCGCCGCGGCCCTCGTCCGCAATGCCCACGGGAATTACCTCGACCTGGCGAGCACGACGGACACCGAGGGCGACCCCATCTATGCCGCGTGGCTGTTCGGCACCTGCGCCGTCCTAGACGCCTTGCACAGGCCGCCTTCCGCGTGGCAAGCCCGAGCGCAGGCCCTCGCCGCCGAGCTGCGTTCCTCGTCGGATGCCGAGGTCCGCGGCCTCGCAGCGACCCTCGACGCCCATTTGTTGCTGCTGCAGGACTGCTTCGACGAGGCCGCCGACGCGTTCGAGGCCGCGATCCGGCGCGGCGGCGGGACTTGGGCAGCTGAGACACCCATATACATGGTGGGGGACTGCCACCTGTTCGCCGGACGGCCACAGGAAGCCCTTCCGGCCTACGCGCGCGGCGTCGCCGACGCTCGCGACAAGGGCGCGCGGGTCAATCTCGGCTTTCAGGGCGAGGGGATTGCCGCCGCTCTCGCCGACCTCGGGCGCCACGAGGAGGCAATCGAGGCACTCGGCGCCTGCGACAGCCTCACGGGCGATGGCGCGCATGCCCGTGACCTCAACTCCTTCTGGGACGGCGTGATGGCGCGCCGGATCGCCTCGGCCCGTGACGCCCTCGGCGAGCAGGACGCTGACGCAGCGTATGCGCGCGGCCGCGCGCGCGGCGTCGAGGAAGTCTCCGAACTGCTCTTGTCGTACGGCGACCCGGTCATCGCAATGCCTAGGTAGGCCTTGAGCGACGGGGACAAGGTCGCTTCGAGCATCGAAGACCCGATCAGCCCGGCGCCCTCGCGGCGCCGCGGCCCGCGCAGAGGAGGTGTGAAGTGCCCCACCGCGAGATGCCTATCGCGATGCAAAGCGAGACTCTCACCCGCGCTGAAGTACCGCGCTCCGCCGGTCGAGTCACGTTTTTGCCAATGAACGTTGTCGTGCAACTAGAATCCGGGCCGCGGGTGACGACTTCTGGTACTTGTGCCGGTGCCAGAACGTGCCGAGGAACGGCGCCGTGCCCAGTGGGCCAGCACGTAAGGGAATAGCAAATGTCACTGATCGATAACGTTCGCCCCCAGCTCGAGCCGGGGGAGCACCTGCAGTATGCCTTCACCGGTCAGACCGGCATTAATCCCGCGTTTCTGTGGATTCCCTACCTCGACCTGCTCATCATCAGCAACCGCGCGCGGATCATCGCTTTCACCGACCGGCGGATCGCCGTGTTCTCGGCAGGCCAGTTGCGCTTTCGCAGGTCGAACCCGAAGAAGCTGCTCTACAGCCTCCCCCGAGACACACAGGTCACACATGGCAACGGGTCGCGTTCCAAGCTCGTTCTTGGCGATGAGAGCATCTGGGTGTCACAAAACTCGTACCGCTACCTTGACGAGGCGACCGGCGCGACCGCTTATGAACAGAACTGATTTCCCTGTCTATTGCCCGACCCGCAGCGGAATCGGTTCGAAGAACGCGCGTCTAATAGATGTAGTAGGTCAGCGGTTTAGCTGCACGCCCTGAGCCGACAGTGCTGTCGCTTGTCCCGTTGGCCCTCAGCGCAGATGGATCGCGAGCGCCTGAGGCTCGCTGCCGCCGAAGTCGCCTTGCCCTACCGCCCAGCCGTCGATGGGTGAGGTGGCAGCGGCGGCGTTTAGGATGTTGCAGAACAGTCGGGGTTCGGGCTCGGCTGGACTTTCCAAGCCTTCCCGTTCCAGTGCTCGACCAGCGTCCGGTCCCCGTAGTCGTGGTAGTACCAACCCACCGCCCAGGCGCTGGTGGGCGAGCTTGCGGCAAGGCCAAGCAGGTTGCCGCTCGGGCTCGGCTGGACTCTCCAGGCCTTCCCGTTCCAGTGCTCGACCAGGCTCCCACTTGAGTCTGAAAAGCCTGCCGCCCACGCGTCAGTCGGGGAGGTCGCGGCCACGGCGGCGAAACTGTCGTCACACCTCCCAGCCTGGCGAGGGTTCGGGTTGCGCTGCGCCCTCCACGTCTTCCCATTCCAGCGCTCGACCTGGGTTGTATTGCAAGAATCGGCGGTGTAGTAGCCCACCGCCCAGGCGTTGGTGGGCGACGTTGCGGCCACGCCGTAGAGGACGTCGCCACCGCCGCCATGGGTCGGGCTGTGCTGGACCGTCCAGACCTTCCCGTTCCAGTGCTCGATCAGGCTGGCTTCTGTGGTGCCGTCAGGCGAGTAGTAACCCACCGCCCAGGCGTTGCAGGCCGAGGTGACAGTCACCCCCAGAAGAGAGCTCGAGAGCCCCGGATGCGAAGCCTCTGACCCCGAGCGCTGGCAGCGCGCGACGGAGGCGTGCCCGGCGCCGGCAAGAATCAATCCCGCGCCCACCAGGCCCACCACAACCACGACCGTCGACGACCTACGGACAAAAAACCAGTACCGCCAATCCCGCCAACGCTCACGGACAGTGCCGACAGCCATCACCCATACATATCCTCGGTCCCGAAGGCTGTGACGAGCCTACACTGCCCACGCCCCGCTTCTAGGTTCAGATCGCAAACCAGAAGCCTCGCCGCAGCGGCGCCTTCCGAGTCGGGCTACCAGCAGCGGTGGTCTCGGCGCTAACGCCATGCGGCGACCTGGATCGGCGCGAACAGGGCACTGAGAGGATTTGCCCGCGCACCCCGCCAATACGCATGAACGGAGCCCTCTACGCATCCGGAACCCCCCCGATCGGACGCCCCCGATCATAGCTGGCCGCGACAGGTTCAAGCAAACACCGTGCCACGACCGCCATGTAGCGCGCAGCACAGCACGCGCCGATCCCCTCGCCCTCGTGGCAGCCTGCGGGAGGTGGCTGACGTCGCCCAGGCTGGTCCGTTCACGCCGGCGCCAGTCGCGCCAGAAGGAGGTCTACGCTCGTCACCGCGGGATCCTCACCTCATTCAGCCCGACCTGGTAGTCACGCTGGTCGAGGCGCTCGGCGGTCCTGAGCCCTCGAACCACCTGACCTTGCGAATGCAAGTAAAGGCGCGACCGTGAACCGGTCTCTCAGCGTCGGCGAGGCCCTCACGCAGCTCGTGCGTCTCGCACGAGCGACTCCAGGTCCAGGTCGACTTCGACCTGATCGCGCTCCTCGATCTCGATTGCAACCCTCCAGCCTCGCCGCGCGCCAACATCTCGGCGCTCCGTACCGCTCCGTCCTGGGATGACCAGCAGGACTGACGTCCGACCGTTCTTCTCGGTCAAACACGAGCTGGGGCAAGCGCGCCGGATAGCGGACCGGGTTGCTCAGCAGCGGCTTTCCGGTGCTGATGGCAGCTTAGAACTAAGCCAGTGGCGCGGTTCGCACCGGCTCGAGCCATTTGGGGTCAAGGAACGGCGGGAGCTCGGTTCGGTACTGTGGGAACAGCTCGCGCGCCGGTTCGGCGCATGCGTGCGAGGCGACCAGCTCGGCGAGGTCGGCAAACCGGGCCATCAGGTTGACGCTCGCCATGATCTGGAGCGCGGCGGCGTTCGGAGGGTCGAACGTCAGCGTGCCATCGCCCAGCAGTCGGTCCACGTGGTCGAGTAGTGCGGGCAACGATTCCAGGTCGGCCCGCACGCCCGCTTCGGTCGCCCGCCGGCCGTCGGGCTCGACCGTGTGGACGTACCACTCCAGCGCGGGGCGGATCACTTGCGCGGTCAGCGCAGGGATCGGCAGGCGCTGAGCGCGCACGGCCCACTGACGGGACCGCGGGTTCCGCGCAACGCCGTAGCGGAACAGTCGTCGCGGGATCGGCTGCAACTGCTCCTCGCCCCACCGCTCCGCCTCCTCGACGCGGGCGCGTAGCGCGGGATCGGCGGGGAACAGCGGCAGATCAGGCCAGCGCTCGTCGAGCGCAAGCGCGATTTGCCGCGAACCCTGGATGCGCTGGCCGTGGAGCTTGAGCGCCGGCACGGTCCCGCGGCGGAAACCGGCGAGTCGCAGATGAATCCGCTGGCTAAGCGGGACAACGTCGACGAGCTCGTACTCGACGCCTTTCAGGTCGAGCATCTTGCGCGCCACCTGCGAGGGATGCGAGATCGACATCCAGTAAAGGACGACCGCCATCGTGCGAGAGCCTAGTGCGACGTGCGTCAATGGCCATCGCCTCGGCGGCAGCGGACGCTGACTTCAGCCGACGTCGGGGACGCCGCCGACCATCAGCGTGACTTGCCCTCACCCGGCGACGTCCATCTCGCCACGGATGACGGGCGTACCGGATCGCGCGAAAAGCGGGCCATTACGGACTATCGCTTTCGCGATCTGGATGCCCCCAGACGGGACGAGCCCTACGGCGACCACGAAGCAGGACTGCCGCGACTCTCCAGTCCTCGAGCGCGGCCATTGATCGCGGTCGGGAGGCTGCTGCTTGACGCGTCACGGGTCACGCCGACGCGGCGGCCCCTTTCGTGACTTTGCAGAAGCGGACGTCGAACCCTCCGAGGTGGCCGCGTTCGTTCCAAACGATCAGTCTCGCGAGGCAGCGTTGTCGGTTGCGGAGCTTTCGCTATAGCTGGCAGCGTTCGCGGAGTTCAGGTGTGTGGGAGCATCGACAGCGTGGAGCTTGGCGTGCATCTGCCTCTAATGGAGTTCCGGGATGAACGTCAGTCCCTGGGCCGCCTCCAGGCAGCGGTCGACGCGGCGGCGCAGTCGGGATTCTTGGCCGTCTCGGCCAATGATCATTTTGTGTTCTCCACCCCTTGGCTGGACGGTCCGACGGCCCTGGCGGCGGTGATCGACCGCTCGGGCGAGATGACGCTGGCGACGACGATCGCGCTGGCGGCGCTGCGCGGCCCCGTGCCGCTGGCAAAGGCGCTCGTGGCGTTGGACGTCCTGTCCGGCGGGCGGGTGATCGCTGGGGTGGGTCCGGGATCCTCCGAACGCGACTACGACGCCGTTGGGATCCCATTCCATGACCGGTGGAAGCGGTTCGATGAGTCGGTGCGGATTCTGCGGGCGCTGCTTCGTCAAAAGAGCCCGCCCGACGACACGCGGTACTTCACCGCGCATGATCTTGCGTTGAGGCCGGCGCCTCTGCAAGACGGCGGCGTTCCACTGTGGATCGGAAGCTGGGGATCGGCGGCGGGACTGCGGCGCGTAGCCCGGTTGGGCGACGGCTGGATGGCATCTGCTTACAACACCACTCCCGACCAATTTGCCTCCGCCAATGGGCTGCTGGGCGACGAGCTTCGCCGCCAGGGCCGGCACGCTGAGCAGTTCCCGAATGCACTCGTAACGATGTGGACTTGGTTAACAGAGAGCCGGTCCGAGCGCGAGCGCATCCTTTCGGATGTGCTCGCCCCGTTGCTGAACCGCCCCGTCGACGAGCTCCGCGAGCGCGTCTGCGTGGGCTCCGCCGAGAATTGCGCGGAGCTTCTCTCACGGTATGCGAGCAGCGGGTGTCAGCGTGTGTATCTCTGGTTCCTGGGCGACGAGCCGCGACAGATAGAGCTGGCAGCCGCAGAGATCGCCCCTCGCATCAAGTCCTGACGCAAACCGGTCGACGCTAGGCCATGCGCTGCCGCCCTGAGCGAACGAAGGTGTGCGGCGACGCCGTTGAGAGCCCACACGGGAGGTCGCGGTGCGGGCCGGTGCGGGCGGGTCGCTCACCGCTGGTCGACCCCCGACATTGCGGCACTGCGGCAGCATGCTGCATCTGAGCAAACTCGGCACTCGGATCGACAAGCCTCCAGACTTCTGCTCCGAGCGGTGAGCGGCCACGATCTCGGCACTACCCTGGCTCGCAACCGCGACTGCTATCGGACATAGGCAGCCACGCGGGCGCCGTCAGCGGCGAATACCCGCGCCAGCTGCTCGTCCGGGGGGCCGCCGCTCAGGCGCTTCCAGCTTTCGAATCGCCGGCTAGCACAGAGCCGCTCGCAGGCCGATCCAGGCAACGACTTCGCCTTCGGGGGCCCCCTCACCTGATGCGCGCTTGTGGCAAGTGACGGGTACAAACCGTCGCGGGGTGCGTGTCCTGCTCTTGGCTCATCGGGGTACACGGCGCCCGATGGGCCAGGCTTGCAGGGCTCGTTGTTGACCAAGCTGCGATGTCGCGGAGCCGGCCGGCGTCGCGGCTTCCCGCCATGAACAACCACGAGGGCTGCCGCCAGTGACGCTCGGCCCGATGACCGCGGGTTAGGAGATGCCGCTGCGTACGGCTTGGACGGCTGCTTGAATGCGGTTGTCGAGGTGGAGTTTGGCGAGGATGCTGGCGATGTGGTTGTGGACGGTGTTGGTGCTGAGCGAGAGCTCGTGGGCGATGTCGTGATTGCTCTTGCCGCTGGCGAGCCGTTCGAAGATTTCTAGCTCGCGTTCGGTCAGGACGGCGCGGATCGCACTGGCTGCGTTGTCGCTTGCGGTTGTGACGGGTATGTCGCGTTCGCGGATGCGCTGCAGGAGTTTCCCGGCGATCTGGGAGGAGATGACTGATTCTCCTGCGGCGGTTGCCCTGACGGCCGCGATGATTGCCTTTGGCGGTGCGGTCTTGAGGATGTAGCCGCTGGCGCCGGCGACGATCGCCTCGACCACGCGGTTCTGCTCGGTGCGGGTGAGGATCAGTATCCGCGAGGCGGGGGCGAGCAGGGCGAGTTGCTCGATCGCCTGCACGCCTGAGCTGTCGGGCAGCCTGAGGTCCATCAGCACAACGTCGGGGCGCACGTCGACGACCAGCCGGAGGGCGTCTCGCGCGTTGGCGGCTTCGCCGACGAGGTCGAGCCCGCCGCCGGTCAGCGTCTGAGAAAGGGCACCACGGATCATCCGCTCGTCGTCAACCACGACGACCGTAGTCGGCCGCCGGCGCTCCGTGGCGGAGTTCTGCTGCGTCGGCACGTGTCCCGATCCCTCGAGATCCTCTACACGCAGCAATGTACAGCGGGGCGCATCTGTCGATGATGCGAGCGGGCGAAGACGGGAGTCGATCGTTCCGGCTCAGATCCCGTCGCTCTAACACCCAAGGAGCGCCCGAACGGGCCCCCCAACCAGATCCGAACGGGCCATATCCAGCTCGCTGCGCTGAGAGTAGCGTTGCGTGAAACGGAGATCGAGGCTCGGCTGTCGGCGACCGCCAGGCTGCTCGAGCCAAACGAAAGAAGCAGTCATGGTGGTCAGCGAACTCGGACGGGACTCTGCCGTGGCGACTAAGTCGGGGGCGATGGACCGCGAGGGCCTGAGCCCGAGAACGAGCGCCGCGGATTTGACGCCAGCGGCGGCGTGGTCGAGGCGTGTGCGTTGGATCGGGGGGCTGATTCAGGCGGCATTCGCCGCGTTTTGGCTGGTGCGCGGGAGCGTGGTGATCGGTGGTCGTGCGGCGGATGTGCTGATCGCGGTCGCTGGTGTAGTCGTGATCGGCGTGTTTATCTACGCGGTCACGGTCACGAGGGGCACCGCGCCGCGGCAGAACAGCCCTGAAGGCAAACGCATCGAGCGGGCGGTCACGATCGCCACCGCCCTCGAATTTGCCGCCGCGATTGTCCTGCCGATCATCGTCACGAAGGCTGGTCATTCGGATTGGGTGCTGCCATCGATTGCGATCACGATCGGACCGCTTCTGTTGTGGCTCGATCACCGGGTCAGCATCCGGCGCTATCGGCCCGTCGGATGGGCGCTCACGGTGGGGCCATTGATCCTCGTCGCCACGATGTCGGGCACGGCGCTCGTTGCGACAACGGGGATCGGCGCTGGCGTGCTCTTGCTCGCCACCGCCTTCGCCGGCTTCCACGACCTCGCGGGCGTCCGACGGGCAGCGGAGCGCACCAATGCCAACAAGGTTGCCTTCTCAGCGGGAGCGCAGCCATGAGTGAGGATCGGCTGCATGTGGTGTTCGGCTTCGGGCAGGTCGGAGGTGCCCTCACAGCCCACCTCGCCGAGCTTGGCCTGGCGGTTCGGGTGGTATCGCGGAACCGGCCATCGGAGCGGCCTGATGGCGTCGACTGGCGGGCCGCCGACGCCACCAACGCCGAGGCCGCGACGGATGCGTCCGAGGGCGCATCGGTCGTGTACCAGTGCCTGAACGCGCCGTACGCGGATTGGCCGGAGCGCTTCCCGCCGCTGCAACAGGGCGTGCTGGCTGCGGCAGAACGGAACGGTGCGCTGCTGGTCGGCCTGGAGAACATCTACGGCTACGGTCCGACTGCGGGCAAAGCGATGACCGAGGATCTCCCCCTGGCCGCGACGACCGTCAAGGGCCGAACACGCGCGGCGATGACCCAGGAGCTGCTAGACGCCGCAGGTGCCGGCCGGGTCCGGATCGCGATCGGACGGGCGTCAGATTTCTTCGGTGCCGGCGTCACCGAGTCATCGCTCGGTGAGCGGGTGTTCGCCAACGCGGTCGCCGGCAAGCGCGCTGACTTCGTCGGCAATCCCAATTTGCCGCACACCTACAGCTACATCCCGGACATCGCGGCGGGTCTGGCGACGCTCGGCACCGACGAGCGCGCCGTCGGCGGTGTGTGGCACCTACCGGGGCCGGAGACCGTCACGACCCGAGAGCTCCTCGGGGTCGTGGCCGCGGACGTCGGACATCCGGTCGGCGTTCGCGTGCTGCCCAAGCTCGCGGTGCGCGCCCTCGGGCTGTTCAATCCGACGATCCGGGAGCTCGTCGAGCTGTCCTACGAGTTCGAGCAGCCGTTCGTGCTCGACACGTCCAAGTATGAGTCGACGTTCGGGACCGCGGCCACTCCGCTGAAGGCCGCTGTCACGGCGACCGTCAACTGGTACCGCGACCGCAACGGAGGCGGGACCACGTCATGACGATCGCGGACACCGACCGATTTCGCGAGTTCTCAAACCCGGCGACGGGCGAGCGGATCCGGGTCACGGCAACCGGCCAGGGCGGCGAGGAGGGCCTCGTTCGCTTCAACTGGCGCAGCTTGCCCGGCGGTGCGATCACCGAGCACCTCCACCCCCACCAGGAGGAGCGCTTTATCATCGCCGCCGGGGAGGCGCACTTCACCGTCGATGGCGAGGAACGCGTCGTCGGTCCGGGTGAGACGATCGTTGTTCCCATCGGTGTCCGTCACACCGAGTCAAACCCGGGAGCCGTGGCGATCGCGGGCGTGGTCGAGCTTCGTCCCGCGCTGCACACCAAAGAGATGTTCGAGGCCTTCGGAGGCCTGGGCTCCGAAGGCAAGACGACGACCCGGGCGGCACCCAAGAATCCGCTCCAGCTCGGTGCGACGGTCTGGCACTTCCGCCACGAGAGCCGCGCCACCTCACCGCCGATCTGGATCCAGAACCTCGTCCTCCCGCCGCTGGCGGCGCTCGCGAGGATCTTCGGCGTGCGCCCGTACTACGACCGCTGGGACAGCCGAATGGCAGCAACATCTGACCCCGAGACTCTGCCGTGACCGCGATCCAGCCGACCTCGGTCGAAAAGGACCCAGGCTCATGAAGATCCACGTCCTGACCACGGGAGCCGTGCGCGTCAAGCACAGCTTCCTCTATCCCAGGCAGGGGTCGCGCCGGCAGCTCGACCTGTTCCTACCCGGCCCCTTCTCAGACCCGCTACCGATCCACTGCTGGGCCATCGAGCACGACGGGGTCTCGCGGCTGGTGGACACCGGTGAGACCGCAGCGGCGCGGAACGTCCCGTTCGCGCGCATGGAAGTAACCCCTGAACAGGAGCTTCCAGCGGCGATCGCCGCTGCCGGCCTGGAACTCGACGACGTCTCGGAGGTGGTGCTCACCCACGCGCACGGAGACCACATGGACGGCCTCGTTCACGTCCGCGGGCGCGTCCTCATCCACGAGAAGGAGCTGGAGTTTCTCGCATCTCCGATGGCGCGGGTGATGCGTCGCGTCCTGCGCCAGCCGCTCCCCGTCGGGTTTGCCCCTCAGCCGTTCACGCTCGACGACGGCTCGTTCGGCGCGTTTGCGCGAAGTCACGCGCTCAGTGATGACGGCCGGATCGTCGCTGTCGACACCCCCGGGCACACCCCCGGCCACATCTCCGTGGTCTGCGTCGATGACGCAGGCCGGCACGTGATGCTCGCGGGTGACGCAACCGATTCGCTCGAACAGCTGTATTCGCTGCGCGCCGACGCGGTCGCACCGGACGCAAAGGTGCACATCGCCACGATGCGGACGATCGTCGCTCACTGCGCTGTGCAACCGACGATCTACCTGCCCTCGCACGACCCCGACTCAGCCGACCGATTCGCCGACGCGACCACGTCCGGGCAGCCACCGATCCCCGTAGCCTGACCAACCCGAGAGGACAGCATGCGTGAATTCGTCGTCAAGGTCACCATCAATGACCGAGCGGCCGCCGCAAGCGAGCTACCCAACGAACTCGTCCCCTGCTCACCCCGGTTGTGCACGGTGCCGACGACCAGGTCGTCCCGATCGGGGGCTCGGTCGTGGTGTCCTCAAAGCTCGTTCGCGGCGCGACGCTCAAGGTCTACCCGGGCGCGCCGCCGGGCCTCGCCCGCTCGACGCATGAAGATGCGCTCAACGCCGATCTGCTGGCGTTCATCGATGCCTAGCCACCACCTTTAGAGGAGAAGCCAGATGACGAAGACCAACCGCGCAGCTCGTAATCCAGAGGCGCAATCGATCGCCGAGTACGAAGCCGAACAGGTCAAGCGTGCGAACTCCACCGGCCGCCAGCCGGTCGTGTTTGTCCACGGGCTGTGGCTGCTGCCTAGCAGTTGGGATCGCTGGGCCAAGCTCTTCGAGGAGGCCGGCTACGTGTCGCTCACGCCCGGCTGGCCGGACGACCCCGAGTCGGTCGAGGAGGCCAAGCAACATCCTGAGGTCTTCGCCGGCAAGACCATCGGTGAGGTCGCTGATCATTACGAGGAGATCATCGGTGGCCTCGACAAGAAGCCCGCGATCCTCGGTCACTCGTTCGGAGGCTTGCTCGCGCAGATCCTCGCCGGCCGCGGGCGGGCGAGCGCAACCGTTGCGATCGACCCGGCACCGTTTCGGGGAGTCCTCCCACTCCCGATCTCGGCGCTGAAGTCCGCGCGTCCGGTGCTCGGCAACCCGGCCAACCGCAACCGCGCGGTTCCGCTCACCTATGAGCAGTTCCGCTATGGGTTCGCCAACGCGGTCAGCGAGGACGAGGCGAAGGAGCTGTACAACAGCTTCTCGGTGCCCGGCTCGGGCGCACCCCTGTTCCAAGCGGCCGCGGCCAACCTCAATCCCTGGACCGAGGCACAGGTGGACAGCGAGAACCCTGACCGCGGGCCGCTGCTGATCATCTCGGGGGAGAAGGACCACACCGTCCCCTGGGCGATCGCCAACGCCTCGTACGAGAAGCAGCAGCGCAACCAGGCCGTGACCGAGATCGTGGAGATGCCAAATCGCGGGCACGCGCTCGTGATCGACAGCGGTTGGCGAGAAGTTGCGGACGTCGCACTTTCGTTCGTGCAGCGGTTCGTTTCAGCTGACGGAACGACCCACGCCGACACTCGTGCCGCAGTGAGCGTGTGAGAGTCGATCGGAGGGCGCGTCCTGACCTCGCAGCCAGCCCTGTGAAACGGCCGTGCCCCAGACACTTCCCCGAGGCCACGCCAGCTTGGCCTGGGGGATTGTGTGGGCGCGACGGTCTGAGCCGCGACGGTGAGCCGCAAACAAACGACTGCAAGGAGTAATCATGGATCTCGAGCTCGCTGACAAAGTCGCGGTCGTCACCGGAGCGAACAAGGGCATCGGCTTTGCCGTTACTCAGATGCTGTTGGCCGAGGGTGCCTACGTCGTTGCCGGGTCGCTGACCACGGGCAACCTCGACGGCTTGGACCGCGTGATCGCGGTACCGCTGGATCTCGTGGCAGCGGACGGGCCGGCGTTGCTGGTGCAGCGCGCGGTCGACGAGCACGGCCGGCTCGATGTGCTGGTGAACAACGTCGGGGCGGTGCGCATCCGCACTGACGGGTTTCTGGGCACCAGCGACGAGGAGTTCGAGTGGGCGCTGCAGATGGACTTTTTCACCTGCCTCCGAGCGACTCGGGCCGCTCTGGGTCCGATGCTCGAGCAGGGCTCGGGATCGATTGTCAACGTCGCCTCGGTCAACTCGTTCTTTCAGCCCGACGCCGCCACGATCGACTACGGCGTCGCCAAGGCCGCGGTCGTGAACCTGAGCAAGTCGCTCGCTCAGGAGTTCGGTCCACAGGGCATCCGCGTCAACTGCGTTTCGCCGGGCCAGGTCAACACCGACCTCTGGCTCGGGGAGCACGGCGTGGCCGAGATCATCGGAAAGGCAACGGATGTCGATGCCGACACGGTTCGCGAGACGGCCGTAGCGAGCATCGCCACCGGACGGTTCACGATGCCCGAGGAGGTCGCGACCTTGATCACGATGCTTGCCTCCGAGCGCCTGGCGAACGTCACCGGGGTGAACTACGTGATCGACGGCGGCCTGATCAAGACGACCTGAGGCAGCGTCCCGGAACAGAAAGGACCAGGCGCATGGCGGTGGATGCTAGGAGCGGGAAAGGTCGCGAAGCGGGTGGCTTGCGGTCGGCCCGGGCATCGATCAGCCGGGCGCGAGCCCCCGGCCGGCTGCGGTGACGTTCGCGACGACCGAGCACTTCACCCTCCAGGGTGCTCGCGCGGCGACGATCTCGGAGTCGACTGGCCGGGCGACCATGTTCCTCAGCGCCGCCTCCGGTGGCCTCTCGCTCTGGGGCTAATTGCAACCGCGAGCCGGGTCGGGACCGCGTTTTACGCCTTCGGTCTCGTGCTGCTTCCGACGCTCGCATTCATCGGACTGGTGACATACGAGCGAGTCCTGCAGTCTGGAATCGAGGATCGCGGATACGCCCGCCGGATCGCTCTCCTGCGCGGCTACTACTTTGGCGAGGCGCCGGAGCTGATCCCGTATCTACTCAGCGTCCCGGAAGCGGGCCGGCTAGAAGCTCAGGGCTTGTGGGGAGGCCGCCGGCAGCGATATCGAACCGTCCCGGGCATGGTCGCCGTCATCACGGCCGTACTCGCGGGCTCGGCCGTCGGGCTGCTCGCGGCAGTCGTGGCTGATCACTCGCTGGTGGCCGCGCTCGGCGGGGTCGTTGTCGGGGGCGCGTTGCTCGCGTTGATGCGCTCCCAGGGATCCGCGCCTCCTGGGCTCAGAGGAGATGACGGTGCCCGCCGCCGAGCCCAATGCGCCGTCATTCAGCCCCGCCTTGACACACCCACCAGCGCCGCGACGAGGCTTCCGGCCGCCACCGTCGAAGCGCTGACGCTGGCGACCGCTCCGGCATCTGGCCGCTATCCCAGGCCCTGAGCTCGTCTGATTGCAGAAGCTGCGCGCGTTTGCAGGCTCGTCGGTTGCGAGCAAGTACGAGGAGCTCGTGCGGGGGGCGTGAAGGCGATCCGGTGCTGTGATGACCGACCGTCGCGGTGCCCCGATGTAGCGGCTTTCCGACGGCGACGAGTGCACGGACGATCTCTTGTCGCCCGTTCGGACGCACGGCGAGCTGGCTCGTCTTGCGCCTGCTCGGGCGGTTCCTTGGCGCGTGAGTTCTACTTTGACCCGCGGCCCTCCCGGGGCGCGCCCGCGCGCGTGCGCGATGACGTACGGTTTGTGTGCCGCTTGGTATCTCCTGCCCCGTCGAGGAGTGCGGCGGCGGCGTTGACGAGTGCGCCGAGGTCGCCTCCCTGGACGAGCCAGGCCTGATAGGCGGCGATCCAGGTGGCGTACCCGACTCCGGCCCACCAGCGTGGACGGAGGTCGTGGTCGACCTCGACTCCGAGCCGCTGCGCGAGGCGGTCCGCGATTAGCTCCTGCTGAGCGGCGCCTTTGGCCAGCGAGCGGGCGCGCACGGCCGGCACCTCGTTGATGACGCGCTCGCGGACCACCGCTTCGTCGTGGTCGTCGGCGACCACCTGGCTGACGGCGGCGAGGGCGGCGCGGATGACGGCCTCGGGACTCGCGTCCGCGGGCTGAGCCCCGAGGGCTTGCACAAGCGTGTCGTTGATCCGGTCCTCGTAGACAGAGAAGACCAGCTCCGCCTTGTCGGGGAAGTAGCGGTGGAACGTCCGCGGCGCCACTTCGGCCTCCGCGGCGATCTCGGCCACGGTGACGGCGTCATATCCGCGCTCAGCGAACAGGCGCGTCCCCGCGGCGATCAGCTCCTGTCGCGTTCGCTGCTTCTTCCGTTCTTTGAGCGACGTGGAGCGATCCATGAACAGAGTATGGCACAAACTGCCGCTTGACAGACTGTGCCAATTGTCCTAATCTGCCACATGGCACAGCAAGCCATCCCACGACCGAAAGGACCACCCTCATGCAACCGTTCAAACTCGATAGCTCTGACGTCGACGGGGTCCAAACCCAAGGCGGGGACCCCGTTCACGCGCGACGGTGGTGGATCCTCGCGGTCCTTGGGATCGCGCAGCTGATGATTGTGCTCGACATTTCGGTGGTCAACATCGCGCTGCCCTCGGCGCAGAGGGCGCTGCATTTCTCCAACGACAGCCGAGAGTGGATCGTGACCGCGTACGCGCTGGCCTTCGGCAGCCTGCTGTTGGCCGGTGGGCGGCTCGGCGATCTGTTTGGCCGCAAGCGGCTGTTTGTCGCCAGCACGATGGGATTCGCCGCCGCGTCGGTAGTCGGGGGTGCGGCCCAGAGCTTCGGCGTGCTCGTGGCCGCGCGCGGGGTGCAGGGCGTGTTCGCCGCGCTGATGGCGCCCGCCGCGCTCTCCCTGGTGAGCATGACGTTCACCGGTCCGGGCGAGCGAGCGACCGCGTTCGGGATCTGGGGAGCGATCGGCGGCGCCGGCGCCGCGATCGGGCTGCTGCTCGGGGGCGTGCTCACCCAATCGCTGTCGTGGCGCTGGACAATGTTCGTCAACCTCGGCTTCGCGATCGTCGCCGCGGTCGGCGCCGTCGCGCTGCTACGCCGGGACGTACGTTCGGCCCGCGAGCCGATCGACGTCCCCGGGACGGTGACCGCGACGGGCGGCCTGTTCGCGCTCGTGTTCGGCTTCGCCTACGCGCAGAATCACAGCTGGGGGTCCTCGACGACGGTCGGTTTCCTGGCGGCCGGAGCGGTGCTGCTCGCGGTGTTCGTCGCGATCCAGATCCGCGCCGCGCACCCATTGATGCCGCTGCGGGTCGTGCTTGACCGCAACCGCGGCGGGTCGTTCCTCGCCCTCGGGATCGTCGGCCTGGGCACCTTCGGCGTGTTTCTGTTCGCGACCTACTACCTACAGGAGATCAAGGGCTACTCGCCCAGCCGTACCGGACTCGCGTTCCTACCGCTCTCAGCAGCGCTGGTGTTCGCCGCCACCGTCGCCAACGCGCGTCTGCTGCCTCGTATCGGACCGCGGCCGGTCATGGCCTCAGGGATGGCCCTCGCCGCGATCGGCATGGGCCTGTTCGCGCAGCTCGGCGTCCACTCAAGCTACGCCGCGCACCTACTCCCCGCGCTGCTCGTCCTGGGCGTTGGGCTCGGCTTCCTGTACGCGCCCGCGACCGACATCGCCACCCGCGGCGTCAAGCCCGCCGACGCCGGGGTCGCCTCGGGGCTGGTCAACGCAACCAACCAGGTCGGCGGGTCGCTCGGCCTCGCGCTCCTCAGCACCCTAGCCGCGACCGCCACCACGCACTATCTCGCGGGCAAGCACCCCACCACGACCGTCATCGCCCACGCCGCCGTCCACGGGTACACCACCGGGTTCTGGTGGGCCGCCGGATTCTTCGCCGCCGGCGCCCTCATAACCGGACTGCTGCTCCATGGCCGCGCCCCGACCCCCGCACCCCAAACCGAGGACCAAGCAAAGCTCCAACCCGCCGGCGCGCACTAACACTAAGCGAACACAGATGAACACCGCCGCGACCGCGCAAAGCGGTCGCGGCCAGCTGAGGACGCTCCTCATGGATTACCGGCCACTGCTGGTCCGTCGCCTCATCGGCACTCTCGGTCAGACTGCCCCTCAGCACGGAGCGGTAGTGGCGGCCCCGTGACCGTTTCAGGCGTGGAGGAGCCACGCTCGCGACGGCCGACGTAGACCTGCCGTCGTTGTCGTACGGGCATCCCACCGACGACTCGACGGATCCTGCTCAGCGCGGAAAGTGAGCATCACGCTCGCGATCGCTTTTGCTTCTGAGACGCGCCGGGGCTCACGAGCGCAGTGGCGACGACTGGGTCGCTCTGCGGACGCTGTCGCTCGCGATCGCTTCGTGCGGATCTCAGACCTGAGATTGGCGGTGGCTGTCGGGCAAAGGTGTGTCGTCCGGCGGGTTTAAGACAATTCAGGGATGCCGCAGAACTTCATTGCTTGTGACCGGGGGCAGACGATGTTGATGCCGCCGGATTTGACGGATTGGGTGCCGGACGATCATGTGGTGTGGTCGATCCTCGGGGCGGTTGAGCAGATGGACCTGAGCGCGTTCTATGGGGCGTATCGGGAGAACGGTCAGGGCCGGGCGGCGTATGAGCCGTCGATGATGGTGGCGCTGCTTTTGTACGCGTATGCGCGCGGGAACCGGTCCTCGCGCGGGATCGAGCGGGCGTGCCGTGAGGATGTGACTTACAAGCTGATCACGGCGATGCGGGTGCCGGATCACTCGACGATCGCGGAGTTCCGCCGCCGGCACGAGACGCGCGCTTGGCGAGTTGTTCACCGAGGTGCTGGCGCTGTGCGACGAGGCGGGGTTGGTCGAGGTCGGGGTGATCTCGATCGATGGCACGAAGATCCGCGCGAACGCGTCGCGGGGCGCGAACCGCACCTACGAGAAGCTGGTCGCGGACATCCTCAAGGAGGCTGAGGAGACCGACCGGTGGGAGGACGGCCTGTTCGGCCCCGATCGTGGCGATGAGCTGCCGGAGCATCTGCGGACCGAGGAGGGGCGCCGCGCGGCGTTCGAGGCGGCGAAGGAGCGGCTGGCGAAGAAGGCCGGTCGCGGCGAGGAGCCGCGAGGTCGCGCGGATCGAGCCGGATCCGGAGCGGTTTGAGTCGACCCGTGGTTGGGGTCGGCGCGCGTGGCATCGCGAGGCTCACAAGGAGCTGTTGCGCCGGCGTGAGCAGGCCGCGAAGCCGATCGCGCGCTCCGAGCGGAGCGGTTGCTCGAGGCGCTGCACCGGTTGGAGGAGAACCAGCAGGTCGAGATCCAGGCCAGCGAGGCCTACGAGGCGTGGCAGGCCGAGCGGCGCGCGGGCGGGGTGCCGGGCAGAAGCTCGGGATGCCACCGAAGCCGTACACGCCGCCGCCGGTGCCTGAGGGTGTGATGAACAAGACCGACCCGGACTCGCGGATGATGCGCACCCAGGGCCAGCCGACGGTCCAGGGTTACAACGCGCAGGCCGCGGTCACCCGCGGGCAGATCATCGTCGCCGCGGAGGTCGCGGTCGAGAGCCCCGACTTCGGTCACCTCGAACCGGCCGTCCGCGCCGCGCTGCGCGAGCTCGACGATGCCGGGAGTCACGCAACGGCCCGAGACGGTGCTGGCCGACGCTGGTTACTGGCACACGCGACAGATGGAGAACATCGTCAGCGACGGGATCCAGGTGCTGGTCCCGCCCGATGCCGGGCTGCGAGAGGACACCAGGCCGGGATGGGACAAAGGCCCCTACGCGTTCATGCGCCGGGTGCTCGTCAAGCGAGGCCGGACACGAGCTCTACAAGCACCGAAAAGCGACAGTCGAGCCGGTGTTCGCGCAGAACAAGTTCAACCGCGGCTTCCGCCGCTTCCAACGACGAGGCAGAGCCGCGGCACGCTCGGAGTGGCGGCTTCCAAGCAGCGACCCACAACCTCCTCAAGCTCGTGTGTCACGAACGCTGAAGGGGGAGCCGTGTAGAAGACTCTTCATCTAGGCGGTGCTGTGCAGGAGATGGAGGCTTGTTGGCCCTCCAGCGTCGGCCTACGGGGGCAGGCGCTAAACCGCCCTGGTGCTGCGTTGGCTGAAGACCGTCGTGGTGAGCGTCCAGGGAGAAGGCGCGGCGTGAACGCGTCAGGTGGGGACCAGGAAGACGTTCCAGAAGCGCTCGCTCGGGAATTCCGGGTGGGTGTGCGCTGTTGAGGCGTCGATAAGTAGGTCAGTTGGCATCGAAATCGAGGGGCCTGAGTTTTCCTTCGAGATGAGCCTGGCGGGTGCCCGTGTATTGGCCAGGTGGTGCCCGGCGTAGAGGCGGCGTGAGCCTGGTCTGCGGCTCTTGCACGGAACGTGAGAAGGCGAGCGTCGAACCCGCGACCGAAATCGTGGTGGTCGCGAGAGGGAGCGTGCCGAGGCAGAAACCGAAGGCACTGAGTACCAGTCGCGGCGCTCGCTGGCGGACCGGCCCGTAGTAGCTATGAAGCGCCTGCTCGCTGGGGTAGGGGTGGAGCGAAGGGGCCGGCTCACCAGGAATGTCGGTTCGTTCAACCGGGGCCGCTGGTCCTGGGAGGAAGCGAAGATGAACATGCCACAGCCCAAGGACAAGCCGTTCGCGATTCCCAAGTCGATGGTGTGGGAGGCGTATCGGCGGGTTGCGGCCAACAAGGGTGCCCCCGGAGTGGACGGGCAGGCGCTGGACGAGTTCGAGGCCGATCTGAGGGACAACCTCTACAGGATCTGGAATCGGATGAGCTCGGGGTCCTACTTTCCGCCTCCGGTCAGGGCGGTGGAGATCCCCAAGCCGCATGGCGGCGGGGTCCGAGTGCTCGGCGTGCCCACGATCTCAGACAGGATCGCTCAGACGGTCGCGGCCATGTTCCTGGAGCCGCTGGGGGAGCCGAGGTTCCACCGCGACTCCTATGGCTACCGGCCGAACAAGTCGGCCCTGGAGGCGGTCGGGACGTGTCGGCGGCGGTGCTGGGAGTTCAACTGGATCATCGATATGGATGTCCAGAAGTTCTTCGACACCGTTCCTTGGGATCTCGTGGTCAGGGCGGTCGAGGCGGTGACCGACTGTCGCTGGGTGCTGCTGTATGTGAAGCGGTGGCTCGCTGCCCCGCTGCAGCGCCCGGACGGCACGCTTGTTGAGCGGGACAAGGGAACTCCGCAGGGTTCGGCGATTTCGCCGATCCTGGCGAACCTGTTCATGCACTTCGCGTTCGATGCGTGGATGGCCCGGAACTACCCGGACTGCCCGTTCGAGCGCTACGCCGACGATGCCGTCGTGCACTGCAAGTCACGGCGGCAGGCGGAAACGGTGCTGGCCGGGATCGCCGCGCGGATGAACGAAGTGGGCTTGCGGCTTCACCCCGACAAGACGAGGATCGTCTATTGCAAGGACAGCAATCGTCGGAGTGAGCACGAGCACACCTCATTCTCCTTCCTCGGGTTTGCCTTCCGGCCACGGGGGGCACGTCGCAAGGACGGCGTGTGCTTCACGTCGTTCTCGCCGGCGATTAGTCCCGAGGCGCTCAAGGCCAAGGGCGCCGATCTCCGCAAGCTGCGGATCCACAGGCGCACGGACCTGTCGTTAGACGCCCTGGCGCGATGGTTGAACCCCATCGTGGTCGGGTGGATGAACTACTACGGCCGGTTCTACCGGTCGGTGATCTATCCGCTCCTGCGGCGCGTCAGCATCTACCTGAGGCGCTGGGCTGGGAGGAAATACCGACGGCTGCGAACCCTCACGCGGTTCAAGCGCTGGTGGGCTCGGGTGATCGATCGAGCACCCGACCTGTTCGCGCATTGGCGATGGGTTCGCACGTGCTGACCGGCCGGTGAGAAGAGCCCGGTGACGGGAGACTGTCACGCCGGGATCTGTGGGAGCCGGGGGCTGCAACGCCCCCGGCCACCCGACCACACCCACTGGATCAGCCCGGCGATCGCCTGATCGGCGCTGGTCGAGCAACTCCAGGTTCGCGGATTCAATCCAACGCCGCTTCGGCGCCATCGCCAATCTTTGCCCGACAACCACGGCGAGGAGCGGGGCTCGGGCCAACCGGCGTGGTGCACCCGCTTACCTGAGGGCGTGGTACTCAGCGTGGGACCTCGTTGATGCGCTCGCGGGTGTGAGCGCGTGCCGGGCGTGGGGCCGTTCGATGGTCAGTAGATCGGCGTGTACGGGATGTCAAGTACCACGTGCCCGGCTCCAGGAAAGTTAAGGGTGGACGTGCGGGCTTGGATCGCCGCGGAGCGAGTGCAAATCCGCTCGGCGTAGGTGTTCGATGGCCAGGCTGATCATCCCCCCGCTGACAAGCAGGACCGGAGGGGAGCTTGAGCCGGTTCTTGCGAAGACCTGCTCAAGCTTTCGCCCTCGATGCCGCTAGTTCCGCGAACAGAGGCCGCCACTCCGCTCGGATCGGCAGCTCGAAATCACTCACCAGGCATTCCTCGATCTGGTTGCCATCCAACTCCCGGTGCTCGACCTCGCCCTCGGGACGGCGGACGGTGAGGCGGGCGTCCACCAACACGTGACGGACGTGATCTTGAGTTCGGCTGACGACAAGGTGATGACGGAACGACGAGCCGGGATGGGTGGAGATGAGCCAGTGCGCGGCCAGGAGATCGACGGGCTCCTGTGGCCCACGGACTACGTCGCACAGGGGCTCCCAGGTTCCTTCCAAGAGCCGCTCGACTCGCAGCTCTTCGCCGATCGGGGCGAGGCGCACCGGCTCGTGTCGGGTCGGTTGGGCGCCGCGCCGGTCCATACGCATCGGTGAGGTGAGCATGCAGGCCCCGAAGCCGACGTCGGCGAGCCAGTCACCATCGCTCAACTGCACGCGGATCACCATGTGGGTGCGAGCCACGGACTGGTCGGCTGGCCGTCGCCAACGCGACCTCGCGATCAAGGGATCTGCCGTGAACCCAAGGGTCCGCAAGGCTCGGAGAAACAGCGTGTTCTGCTCGAAGCAATAACCACCTCGTCGGCCTCGAATCAGCTTCGCGTCGACGGCCCCGGGATCGAGGCTCACACTTAGCCCAAGGCGCACGTCGATGTTCTCGAACGGAATCGCTGCTGGGTGCAGGCGATGCAGTTCCACCAGGGTGGACAGCGTGGGCTCACGCAGCCCCGAATACCCGATGCGCTCACAGTATGCATCCGGGTCAACTGAGCTCAGCTGGAGGTCACTCAAGAACAGGCCGCTCATGACGCTATTCCTTCAAATCCGCCAGATGAGGTAGCTCGTCCGACACGCTGCGTCAATCCTGAGAGCCGGACGCGCTGTCGTCCCTCCTCGTCAAAGTTGTCGGGCTCCAGCCAGCTCTGGAAAGCCTCGGAGGGTACTGGCCACCCCTATCAACGATGGCGAGCAACGGATCCATCAAGCGCCGAGGCTAGACAATTCGGACTGGTTGCACTCCCGCATCCGACGAATCAGGGGCAGTCTCGTCTCGATCCGCGAACCCGCCGGGACGCCTGTGCTCCCGACCGGATCCGGAGCGCGAGGCCCGCCGGCACGCGGCGCGCGACCTCTCGCTTTCGCCCCGCGATAAGCATCAGGGCTGCGCTGGCCCGAGTCCTGGAATGCGCGGCCTGCAGGACTGAGACAGCCAGAGCGAGGGATCTCGGCCCCGTGCCGGGGCCCGCGTCCGTCTCGCCGCTGGCGACGAGCAGGACGCGACCCGGCGTCGAGGCGAGACCTTATTCGTGATCGCGTGTGATCCCGGTCGGCGGTCTGTTCGCCGATGTCTAACGCTATGAGCGCGGAGCAGTGAGGTGGGCGCGTAAGAACTCACCGGCGCTGGTCAGGGCTACGTCGCCTTCGTCGAGCATCGCGGCGAATCCGTGGAACACGTGCGGACGCCGGGTGTGACTTCGAGCGTGACGGCGACGTCGGCCGAGGCCGCGAGGGCAGCAAGCCTGGTGGCGTCGTCGAGCAGGATCTCGTGTGAGCCGGCCTGGATCAGAAGCGGCGGCAGCCCGGTCGAGGTCGGCGAAGATCGGGCTGACCAGCTCCCCCGCTGGGTCGCCGTCGGGCACGATAGTCTGCGGCTCGCCGGGCGACACCGTCGGGGGTGAGCGCGGGGTCGACGGCGGCCTTGCCGCGGATGTTCTCCCCGGATAGGGTCAGGTCGCCCAAGGCGACATCAGAACAGCCGCGGTCGGCTGCGCCAGCCCGGCGTGCTTGAGCGCCACCAGGGTCGCGGCGGCCAGCCCCGCGCGGCGGACGCGCCAGCGACCACGATCGCGGAAGCGGCACGCCGCTGTCGAGCAGTCCCCGATAGGCGGCGATAGCGTCCTCGAGCGCGGCGGGGTGTGGGTGTTCGGGCGCCAGCCGGTAGTCGACTGTGACCAGACGGGTTCCGGCGCGACGCGCGAGGTCTGATGCGAGCCCGACGGACGATGCGGCCGTTCCGATCGCGTATGCGCCGCCGTGGAGGTAGAAGATGACCCGCCCTGGTCGGCGCCCGCGACCTCGACGTTGACGACGGGGATCCCGCCGAGGCTCCCGGACGATGTCGTCACGTCGGCGGGAACCGGGATCGCCGCCATCATCTCCTCGAAGATGACCCGCTGCTCGGCCACGTCGCCGCCGAGATCGAGCGGCGCGTCTCGCAGCATTTGGTCAAGCGCGTCACGCTGTTGCTGGCTCACGGTCGTCTCTTCGGTTTCGCGGATCAGGGCTTCGGCTCGCCGAGCAGCAGCTCGGTCCGGTACTTCGGGGCGAGTGCGATCGCCTTGGCGATGAACGCGCCGGTGGCGGCATCGTCGAGCGCCGGTGGAGCCTCGGTTCGGTGCGCGACCGGCACGCCGACCTCCTTGAAGAACTCCTCCTGGCCCGCGGGCGAGCAGAGACACAGCAGCCGCGCGGGCCGTTCGGAGACGTTCCGGAAGACGTGCGGGGCGTTGGCGGGCACATTGATCGTCTCGCCGGCCGTTGCAACCGCGCTGACGCCGCGGAACGTGAGCTCGATCTCGCCGTCGAGAATGGTGAACATCTCCTCGAAGTCGTGGCGATGAGGCGGCGGCCCGCCGCCCGGCGGGACGTGCATGTCGATCAGCGTGTAGCGCCCAGCGGTGTCGGCGCCGGACACGAGGATCGTGTAGGTGTCGCCGACCACGCCGAGGTGAGGCAGCGATTCATCGGTGTCGGGGCTGACGTGCGTCAGGACCCGCGCGGGGTCATCGGCGGGGATCGGTCCTGGCGGCTTTGACTCGGCGGGCGAGGTGTCGGTCATCGGTGCTCCTCTGTCGTTTCTAAGCGGTATGAAATCGTCCGCTTACGATCTGGAGCCTACCGAACGCGAGCCCCGTGTCGCTGCGTGGCACGATCACCCCCGGGATGTCCGAAGCACCGAATGAGACACGGCGCGTCGCGCGGCGACTGCGAAGTGACGCCGCAGCCAACCGCGAACGCATCCTCGCCGCCGCCACGATCGCCGTCAGGCGCGACGGCGAGAGAGTGCCGATGGCGACGATCGCCGACGAGGCGCGGCGTCGGGATCGGAACCCTCTACCGCCACTACCCGACGCGCCCCGCCCTCTTAGCGGCTCTGACGCTGCGCTCCTTCCACCTCGTCCTACAACACGCGCGCGCCGCCGCGCAGAGCGACGAGCCGGCCCCCGCAGCGCTCACGCAATTCTTCGAACAGACGATCGCGGCCCGCAACGAGTTCATCCTCCCGCTCCACGGCGGCCCCGTCATCGATGACGAGAAGATCGTCGCGCTTCAAACCGAGATCAGGAACCTACTCGAACAGGTCCTCGCCCGCGGACGCCGCGACCGGACCATCCGACCAGACGCCACCCCCGATCGACATCATCATCACCGGAGCGATGCTCGCCCAACCACTCCCACACGCAGCCGACTGGGACCAACTCGCCCGCCGGCAAGCCAGAATCTTCGTCGCAGGCCTCGCTGCCACCGACCCACCACTCCCCGGCTCGCGACCCACCCGAGACCGACTCCAAGCCGAATCCGTGCGCGTCGCAGACCCGCCTTAATGACAGGACGAGCCTGAGGGTGTAAGAACCGGTCGGTCCCCCAAAGCGCGGGCGTCAGGGCGCGCATGCGTTAGCTGGCAACTCTTCCCGTAGCAGCGGCGGCTCGGCTCGAGTAGCAGCCACTGTCAACTCATCCGAGGGGAGGATTCCATGGAATTCGTGCTGCTGGACGCCGCTGGGCATCGCCGCTCGCCGGCGACGATGCCCGGCTATCACCGAGGCCGCCCGCCACGCAACAAGGGCGAGGAGTACCCCGCCGATCCGCCGACGGTCGAGGAGATCGTCGCCGTCATGCGCGCGGTCGGTGACCGCCCCGGCGGTCATCGGCTTCGCGCGCTGATCGTCCTGCTGTGGCGCGCGGGGCTGCGGATCAGCGAAGCGCTCGCTCTCTAGGAGAGCGAGCTTGATCGCGGCCGCGGCGCGGTGCTCGTCCGGCGCGGGAAGGGCGGCAAGCGTCGTGAGGTCGGGATGGACCGCTGGGGATGGGATCAGCTCGACCCGTGGCTTGAGATCCGCCGCCAGCTCCCGATCGGCGTGCTGCTATTGTGATTCACGGCCCGACTGCCGGCCGGCGTTGGGAAGCGTCGGCCGCGCGCAAGCAGCTGCATCGCGCGGCCACCGCCGCGTGCGTCCGGCGCCGATTCGCGCCGCACCAGCTACGGCACGCGCACGCGGTCGAGATGGCGCATGAGGGCGTTCCGCTGGTCGTCATTCAACGCCAGCTCGGGCACGCCAACCTTGGCATCACCAGCGTCTACCTGCAGCGCATCGACAGCAGCGAGATCATCAGCGCCGTCCACGGACGGCGATCACCGACGAACTCCGCAACCGCCGGGCTCCAGCTGAGGCGATAGACAGAGTGTGATCGGGTCGGCCGGCGCCTACCCGACCGACCCGGCGGCCGCACCCCCGCCTGGCGACTTGCGAGACCCGAGGCCGTCGGCGACGCGGGACCTGCATTTGTGCTCGCGCGCGTACGCGGGACGGTGGCGCTCGCGTGGCCCGATGTGTCCGACAGGGGCAGCCCGCAACAGCAGCGTTAGCGGAGCATCGTGGCTGCTTCGCTCGACGAGCGGCGACGGGGACGACGGCGAGCACGTGATCGCAAACGTGGCGAAGCAGCCGACAGGTTGCGGCGCTCCTAACAATTGCTGCAAGGCCGAAATGGGAAAGAGGTTCGTGGCTCGAGTCCATCGCCCATAGGGAAGTGCCTGGGAAGGTGGTCGACGGAGCTACCTCGGGCTCCGAGACCCAGCTGTGAGTGCGGCGGCTCTCGCCGCACTCGCTTGATTTCTCGCTCGCGGTGAGGCGAGCCGAGCCTCTCCGGTCTCTGTCAGGGCACCGCGACGGGCGGGGGCTCGGCGACCGGCACTTCGGCCGACGGCGCAACCTGAACCGGGGCGCTGTCCGCCTGGGCCTCGAGCACCTTGTTCCAGTTGGACTGGAAGATGTAGTGGCCGACGGGAGAAATGAAGATCGTCAGTACGAAGCCGAGGCCGGCCTCCAGCCCGGTGAGCCCAGTGAGGCCCTCCCCGCTGCTGAGGCGCTTCCACGCGTGGTAGAGCGACAGGAACGGCGGGACAATGAGCAGCACGCCCAGTGTCACGGCGAGGACGGATGTGCCGGGGCTGTCGCCGAGCTCATCGCTGTTCCTGGCCCTGCCCACCGCGGCCATTTCTTTGTTGACGAAGTAGTACCAGAAGATCGAATAGATCCCCAGGGTGACGAAACTCAGGGCGATAACGCCCAGCGGATTCCGAATTTTCCCCTCAGTGCCGGTCCCTTGAATCTCAACCGGATATGCCATCGTAGCCCTCGCTTCTGGGACCCGCCGATAGGACGGGTCCTGCTTGTAACGGCGTTTCAACGGCTAATAACGCCCCTGTGTCGAGAGTATTCCCGCGTAGCCTGCTGTCTATGGCCCGTTTGGGCCTGATTGGGGGGTTCGAACGGGCCGGTAGGGGGGCCGGGACGGGCTACGGGCGTTGTGCGCCCCTGGGCCTATGGGCCTTTACCGGGGGGTTGGTAGATTGCGGCCAGGAAGAGCTGAGGCCGGGATGGCTGCGGATGCAATCTGAGCAGAACCCCGTCGCGGAGGGCCTCGGGCCGGTCACGGTGGTCCTTGTCGATGACGAACTGCTGATACGCGGTGCCCTGGCCCAGGCGCTATCGGTTGGTGGACTTGATCTCGTCGGGGAGGCCGCCGACGCGCAAAGACGCGATCCGGGTGGTTCTCGACCTGCGTCCCGACGTCGTGCTGATGGACCTCAGGCTGCCTGGCATGTCGGGTGTGGAGGCGATCGGGCAGCTCGGTCTGCTCGCCCCCGCTTCGCGTGTCCTGGTACTGACTCGCAGCGAGCAGAACCGCGTGGTCGAGGCGATCGTCGCCGGCGCTAGCGGCTACATCCTCATGAGCGCGCCACCCGAGGCGATCGCTGCTGCCGTCAGGGCAACCGCTGCCGGAGAGTCGGTCATCTCCTCCCAGGTTGCGGGAAAACCTGCTGCGGCGGATCCGCGAGCGGGACATCCCCGTCACCACCACCAGCCATGACGCCGCCAGCGCGATACGGGCCGCCCTGACCGTGCGCGAGCTAGAGATCTTCACCAGCCTCGCCAGCGGCAAGAGCAATCATGAGATTGCGCAAGAGCTCTCGCTCAGCACCAACACCGTACACAACCACATCGCCAGCATCCTCGCAAAGCTTCACCTCGACAACCGCATCCAAGCAGCCGTCCAGGCAGTCCGCAGCGGCATCGCCTGACAGCCGGCTCAAGGCGCCGGCTTAGCCTGGGATCGCGGGCTGAGCAAATACGTCAGGCGACCGACCTCCTCGATCCTGCGTCAGGCCGACGCTGACGCGAAGGCGGTCCCCTTCCCGGCGTAACCCTCAATCCGTGTGCCGATAAGGAATAGGCCCTGTGTGCTCGGTGTCGTTCGGCTCGTCGGTTTGGCTCTCGGGCGGCGGCGCTGCTGGTGATCCGTCAAAGCAGCCACGGCGCGGCCGTGACTGCTTCAGGCGTGAAGGGAGAGCGGCTCGCCCCCGACGAACGCGTGATCACGCGAGTCGCTGCGACCCTGGTTTCGCTCGCCGACACGCACATTGCCAGCTACAACGCGCGCCCTGGAACGCGCGGAAACGAAGAGCACGCTAGCGATCGCTTTCGCCTCCGAGAGGCCGTCGTCTCGCGCGATCGCATCGGCGACGTAGGACTCGTCAGCCGTGCCAACGCCGCGCAACTGCTTTGCCACGAAGGCGGTCGTGAACTCGCCCGCGTGACGGATGACTCTGTTGTCGCCGGTCGCGGTCATGGCGTTTGGGGATGCCGAGACCGCAAAGTCGATCGCCGGCGCAAGGCTTAGCCAGCGGAGGGAGAGGGGCACAGGTCAGGCAGCCTCGTCAGGTCGGCAGTCGTGCGCGCGATCAGCTGCTCGGCCTTGGATGTCTCGGCTCATACAGCGCTAGTTCGCCGCCGCCGGGCAGCTCGAGCGCAGTCAGCAGGCCCCAGCCGGCGTCGGTGACCGAGCGCGTGAACTCCACTCCTTTGGCTTCCAGCTCATCGACCGTCGCCCGGATGTCGTCGCACATGAGATACATCTCGTGGTGCTGATCATCACTGGGATGGGCAGCCAACTCCGCGGGCGGCAGAGCAAAGATCGGCCATCCGCCACCAGCATCAACAGAGGGCAGTCTCAGCACATCGGTGAAGAATGCGCGGACCTTTTCTGGGTCGTTTGCGAAGATGATCGTGTGGGCGCCCGTGATCACGCCCGCAACCGTACCTCAGCCTGGACCATCGCCCGGCTCTCCACCTCCTCGCCGCCACTTCGGCTGGACATAGCAACCGTACGCGGACCGACTTTTGCACTGAGACCCGGCACGGCCGCGTCGTCGCCGGCGGTATCGCGGTGTCCGCGCCAGCGAGATGCCGAAATGCGATCGTTCGGCGACGGCCAATGGGCGAAAGGAGGGATGGCGCTCCGCGCCCACGGCGCTTTGGGTCGACGCGGAGCGTTGAGGGAGAGAGCTACTTGCCGTCGACATGGCGCCAGTGGTGCGTCACGTCGCAGCGCCATTTGTGTTGCTCGCTAGGCAGGAGCACGAATCGGGTGATTGTTGGCTGTTCGTCTTCGATGTCCCCGTAAAGCAGATCAATCGTGAGGCGGCCGCGGCTCGTAATCGCCTCGCTCATCGCCGCGTATAGCTCGGTGGTCAGGTCGCGTAACGCTGCCTGCCAGTGGCCGAGTTCGCCGGCGGCGATATACAAATCGCGCTGCTGCTCCGTGAACGTCGTTGGATCGGGTGCAGGATCGCCCCGCCGGTGGCGCGCCAGACCTCGCGGGTCCTGGGTGGCGCGGTTCGCTGGTTCCGGCTCGAGTTGGTACGCGACGAGGTGCGCTACGCCAGCGCCGCCGTTGCGCAGTTGGAACGCGAGGTAGATCACCCCGTTCTCGCGTCGCACCAGCGCGTCTCCCCAGCCCGTATCGAATATCCGCCCGTCGGCGAACTGGACCTGCAAACGCGGATCATCCCGCCGCGGCGTCGTGAGCGCCGGCCGAAGTCCTGCAAGCAACGAGCGCTCCGCGATCCGCGCTGAGCGATTCGAAGAACGCACAGCAGCGAAAGTCGCTCCCGCAAGCACGAGCGTCCCAACTGATGTGCCCCATGCGGCCCAGTCAGGCATCGTCGATATTCAACTGTTCCCCACCGACCGACTTCCAGATCAATCCGTACACCGTCCCCGTTGTCGAGAGCCGCCGTGAGCGTAGCCGCGGACGACCGCCTTGCTCGGCACGCCGGTACGCGACCGCACGATCGAGTTGGCAACGCCTCGATCGCGCCGAACGCCGGCACGGGATAAGTGCACCCCACGAACGCAATCGCCGCGTCTGCGCAATCCGGACGATCGAGTCGCGTGACTTGCGATCGTCCGGCTACCGACCAAACGCAGAGTGCCGCTCTCACGAATCAGCAGCACTCTGGGCGCTGGTTTTGCAGCCGGAGAAGCTTCCCCTTCCCGTGCGAAGCAGCCGTGACGGGCAGAGCTCACGGGCCGCCCGCGTCGCTCGTTTCGGACAACCCCAGCCACGAGACCGACGAGCGCGCCGCGAACACGATACGGGCTTATGACGCGAGCCGGTCATCAACCTGCAGACCACCGGCATGGCCCCTCGGGCTGCGAGTCGGGGGGCGGTCAGCCGATCCGCTCAGCCAGGGAGACGATGATCCCCTCCGGCCCGCGCACGTAGGCCATGCGCCAGATGTTCTCGTACTGACCGATGCCGCCGACCAGGCCGTAGCCGTCTGCAGCCAGCCGGTCGACCGTCGCCTGAAGGTCGTCGACTTCGAATGAAACGTTGCGCAGCCCCAGTTCGTTGGCCATGGCGGTGGGTGACCCTGGCTCGTGGTCGGGCTGGACGAAACTCGACAGCTCCAGCCCGGTACCTCCCTCGGGCGGCCGCAGCATGACGATGTGACTGCGGGAGCCGGGGATGCCGATGACGGTGTCCACGAACTCGCCCTCTACGAACGTCCGGCCCTCGACCTCGAGGCCCAGCCCGACGAAGAACGCCGTCACCGTGTCGAGGTCCGCGACGGTGATGCCGACATGGTCGAAACGTCGTATGTGCGACATGAGGTACTTCCTCCGGGATCTGCTGGTGTCGTGAGCCGCGCCTGTCGAGGCCCGTCAGCTGTCGAGCGAGGCCGGCCGGCGCTTTTCGACATGGAATCACTCATTCAGCTCCTAACCGCCCGCAGAAGAAACCGTCAAGCGAGACGGCGGCCCGACGGCGACGCCGAGCACTGCGCCGCTGGTCGGGACCTGGTCTGCGTCGACGAGCTCGAACCGGGAGAGGCGTTCGAGAGGACGCCGTGTCGACCGGTGCGTCACCATATCTTCAGCGCAATCGACGTGTCGATCACAGGAGGAGCAGAGAGATGGCTGAAACCGAGAAGGCGATCCTTGCGGGCGGATGCTTCTGGGGCGTTCAGGATCTGATCCGCAAGCTCGATGGCGTGAGCGGCACGCGCGTTGGCTATACCGGCGGCGACACGCCTAACGCGACCTACCGCAGCCACGGCTCGCATGCGGAGGCGATCGAGATCCTGTTCGACCCGGAGCGCATCTCCTATCGGGACCTGTTGGAGTTCTTCTTTCAGATTCACGACCCCACGACGAAGAACCGCCAGGGCAACGACGTTGGGGCGAGCTATCGCTCGGCGATCTACTACGTCGATGAGGAGCAGCGCCGTATCGCAGAGGACACGATCGCCGATGTCGACGCCTCTGGCCTGTGGCCGGGCAAGGTCGTCACCGAGGTGGCGCCCGCTGGACCGTTCTGGGAAGCCGAGCCGGAGCACCAGGACTACCTCGAGCACTACCCCAACGGCTACACCTGCCACTTCGTTCGTCCGGGCTGGAAACTACCGCGACGCGCGCAGGAAACCGCGCACTGAGCTAGCGCGCGGCAGGCGAGCGCTGTGACTTGCTCCCGCCGCCTCTCGTCCGCTGACTCTCCCCTGCAGCCCGCGCTTAGCGGCGCGCGCGGTGTCCGTCACGAGGTGCTCGTCGGCGAGTCAAAGCAGGGCTCGCTCATACCCACGGGGGCCACCGCGGTGCACTCCGCTCGATCGGCGCCCCGTCGTTCTCGCTGAGCAGGAGCCATGGCCAGCGCGCACAGATCCTGCTCTCCGGTCGAAAAGCAGCGGCGTTGGCGGGGCGATCTCTGCCGGTCGATGCTGTTGGAGGTAGTCCAACGGAGAAGGCCGGCGTCAATTCGACGGGGAGCTGGGCGACCGAGCGTGGAGCAACGATCGACCGGGACAGCCGATGTGCCCGGCCTGTTGAGTGCGTGAGATTTGATCAACGAGCATGATGGCGACCACCCTTAGACGGTCGGTCAGGCGGGGCGAACGCCGCCCCGCCTGACCGCGGAACACTGTCGGAGAGGTCTGGTCGTGGTTGCGCGTCGCAGAGGACCGAGCGAATTACGCCGTCGCCAGGGTTCCCTGGAGGGAGGTCACGAGGTTGCGGATCGCGTCGAGTACGACGTCGGGATGGGACAGCATCGCGCAGTGGCTACTCGCGACCTCGTACGTCGTGGCGCCCATCCGCTTGGCGGAGTCCCGGTGCAGGTCGGGGTGGACGCTGTGATCCTGGGTGGCCACGACGAAAGCGCTCGGCTTCGTCCTCCACGCGGTTCCTGGGGGCTTCTGATCGAACAGGTCCGCGGCGGGCGGCGTCGCCGTCGCCCACACGACCTCCTGCTCCTCTTTAGACAGATCTCCACAGAAGTACCCGATGCCGGATGGGAGCATCCAGACCCGGCCGTCTGCGACCTCTATCTGCTGGAAGACGTCGGTGGTCGGGTACTTGGCCTGCTGGCTCGCTGCGGTCTCGTCCTCATCGGGCGCGACCGCCGAGATGTATACGAGTCCGACGACGCGGTCGTCGATTCCAGCGCCGGTGATGACGGCGCCGCCGTAGGAGTGGCCGACGAGGATCGAAGGGCTCGACACCCGTCCGAGCGTGCGAAACACGCTGTCGATGTCGCTCTGGGCTGAGTCGAGGTTGTACTGGGCGGCGATCACCTCGTACCCCTCGGCCTGGAGTGGCGCAATGACCTTGCTGAAGCACGACCCGTCGGCCCAAATTCCGTGGCAGAACACGATGCTGGGTTTGTCTGACATGAGACTCTCCTCTGTGATTGATGACGCCGGGCGAACGCTATGAGCGATGACCGGCCATTCACATCTGTCGTTGACCAGTAAGTGATGAGGAGCGTTGCTGAGCCGAGCGCCTCCGGCAACGCACATTCGTGCAATCCGTAGCGGCCGGAGCCGCTTTGGATGACTCGAGACGCTGAGTAGAGTCCGGCCTTGGTAGCGCAGCCGAAAACGCTCGCCGACCTTCGATGCTTGTGGGACCAACCTGATGCGCGCCGAAAAGGAGCCTTCTTCTTCGGTTTCAACCCGTCTGAGGGGCCGAGAGGACGAGCTTGGCCTCATCCGCTCGCAGCTGCTGGTCCTGGATCGGGGAAGGGGCTCGGTGACGGTGATCGAGGGCCTGCCGGGTTCCGGTAAGACACGGTTGCTCGCCGAGGCGGTCGACATCGCGCCGGGACGTGGGATGCTCGTTGCCTCGGGAGGCGCAGCCCGCGGTGACCGAGTGGTCCCGATGGGCGCGCTGCTCGACTCGTTGATAGGAGGGGCAGAGCCGCTTCTGGATCCGGTGTCGTTCCGCGATCTGAGAACGCTGCCCGAGCTGCGGTACTGGCTGATTCAGGAGATCGAGGAGATGCTTGAGCGGCTGGCGAGCGAGCACACGATGGTCGTCGCGGTGGACGATCTCCAATGGGCAGACGCCAGCTCGGTCGCGGCCTTCGAGGCGCTGACACTCCGTCTGGCATCGCTTCCGATTGGGTGGCTCGGGGCCGTGCGGACCACCGAGGCGTCTGCCGAGCTTCGCGCGATGCTGGCGAGGCTTTATGCAGCAGGCGGTGTGCGAGTGGAGCTTGGGCCGCTGCCTGAGTCGGCCGTCGGTCGGCTGATCGCCGATCTAGCGGGCGCAACGCCGGATGAGTCGCTGCTCAAGCTCGCCGCTAGCGCCGGAGGAGCACCGTTTTGGCTGACCGAACTGCTGCTCGGCCTGCGCGAGGATGGGTTGCTCGAGGTCCGGGACGGTCAGGCGATGGCCCGCGCGACTCGGCTGCCGACACGGATGCGTGTGACGATGCGCGATCGCCTGGCGAGAATGTCTCGGCTGGCGCGGAACGTCGTGACAGTCGCTGCCGCCCTTGGTCGCCGATTCACGTTCGCCGCGGTCGCCGACATGTTGGGCGCTGCCCCGTCGGACCTGCTCGACCCAGTCGCGGAGCTGATTCGCGCTGACTTCTTCGTGGAGGACGGCGAGGCGCTCACCTTCCGCCACGACATTCTCCGCGAGGCGGTCCTGGAGAGCATGCCAACCTCCACGCGGCGGGCACTCGAGCGACAGGCGGTGAACGAGCTTCTGCGCTCCGGTGCGCCTCCGGTCGAGGTCGCCGAACAGCTCGCCGCGAGCGCCCAACCCGGCGACTCTGAGGCGATCGACATCCTTACTCGCGCCACGAAGGCATTGGGCGCATCTGACCCGCCCGCGGCGGCCGACCTAGGTCAGCGCACGCTCGAGCTCATCGCGCGCGAGGACCCGCGCCGAGGCCCGCTCGTCGCCGACGTGGCAGTCCTGCTCCACGCCGCGGGGCGTCCGGAGGAGGCCACATCGTTCGCCAACGTCGCGCTGAGCGAGCTGCTGCCATCCGAGCAGGAATCCGAAGTGCGGTACGGCATCGCCGGGATGTTCAGCCTGTCACCGGATGTGCGAGCGGAGGCTGGCCGCAGGGCGCTCGCCCTGTCCGGCTTGGCGCCCGTCGACCGCGCGCGGCATCTCGCGCGCCTAGTTCATAACACCCTCGCGGCCGGACGTCGCACCGAGGCCGAGGAGCTACTCGGCGAGGCGAAGGACGAGATCGAGGCGCACGGCGACGAAGCGTCAGTCTTCTCGCTCGGGCTCGCGACGGGAGGGCTGCTGTACACCGAGGGCGACTTCGGTGGCGCGCTCGAGCGGATCGAAGCGGCCGTGCGCGCCGGTTCGGTCGAGGGCGAGGAGGCGCGGGCACGGCTCGCACAGCAGTGGCGCACAGAGGTACTCGCCACCGTCGATCGCTTCGATGAGGCGATCCCGCTCGCGATCACCGGGCTCGAATCGGCGCAGCGTGCATCACAGGCTTGGGCCGTACATCTGTGGGAGCAATGGCGCGGTCGTCAGCACTTCCAGCTCGGCGAGTTCTCGGACGCGATCGCGGCGCTCGAAGGGATGCTTCGACCCGAGGAAGCCCACCCGAGCTTTGGCTCGAACGATGCCGCCGCGATCAGCGCGCTCGCTGGCTCGGCCGTTCGCGTGGGCGACCGGGTCATTGGTCGTGGATGTGCCGAGTTCGCGGCTGTAGTCCGGTCGAACGGAACTCCGGAGCTCAAGCGCCACGCGGCGTGGATTCTGGCGCAGCAGGCCGCGGCGTCAGGCGACCCCGAAGCCGGCCTGCGGATCATGGCTGAGCTTGAGCGCGGGCTGCCGGCGGAGGAGCCGCTTTTGCCTCTGTTCCCGCTCGACGTCCTCGATCAGCCGCAACTCGTTCGGATCGCGCTTGCCGCAGGTGACCGAGCGCTCGCGGAACGCACATCGGCGCTCGCAAGGGACCGCGCCGAGAAAAATCCATCCCTTGACACCGTCAATGGAGCAGCCTTGCACGCCGACGGCTTGCTGCACCTAGACCAAGAGGCGCTGCGCGGCGCGATCGAGCATTTCGAGCGCTCGCCGCGCTGGCCGGCGCTCGCCTCCGCGCTTGAGGACCTTGGCGTTCTCTCGCCCCGAGAAGAGGCGATCGAGCTGCTCGGGCGCGCCCTGGAGCTGGCCGGCAAGATGGGGGCGACCTGGGACGCTACCCGCCTCCGTCGCCGGCTCCGTGATCTCGGCGTCCGCCGGCGCCTGACGACGCAAGAGCGGCCTGAGCGGGGTTGGCGCGCCTTGACGAACTCCGAGCTGGCTGTCGTCGAGGCAATCACAAGCGGAATGACCAATCGGGAGGCGGCAGCCCACCTGTTCCTCTCGCCGCACACGGTGAGCATGCACCTGCGGCACGCGTTTGAGAAGCTGGGCATCAACTCGCGCGTCGGCTGACGATCTCGACCGGCTGGTCGACCGGTGCGCGGGGCCGGCTTCGAGGGCCGGCTGCTCGTGATGCAGTGCAACGGCGGCGTCGCCGAAGTCGAACATGCCCGCACCAACCCGATCCGCCTCCTCGGATCGGGGCCGGCCGGAGGCGTGAGCGGCGTGGCGGTGCTCGCCGCGCGGGCCGGGCATCGCAACGTGATCGCGACGGACATGGGCGGCACGTCGTTCGAGGTCGGCCTCCTGGTCGACGGACGCTTACTCGTCGCAGGCCAACAGATCATCGATCAATACACCTTCCATCAGCCCCACCTCGACGCGCGCTCGATTGCCTGCGGCGGTGGCTCGATCGCGTCGATCGCGTCCGACGGCGGACTCAGGGTTGGGCCGCGGTCCGCCGGTTCGTCGCCCGGCCCGGCCTGTTACGGCCGGGGCGGCACCCAGCCGACGGTCACCGACGCCGATGTCGTGCTCGGGTTGCTGAGCCCGGAGGCGTTCCTCGGCGGCGGCATGCGGCTTGACGCGGACGCTGCGCGGGTCGCCGTCGCTCTAATCGCGGAGCCGCTCGGGCTGAGCGTCGAGGAGGCGGCGGCGGGCATCCTGCGTGTCAACAACCATGCCGCCGCGACCCTGATCCGCCAGCGGACGCTCGAGCAGGGGCGCGACCCACGGGACTTCGTCGTCTATGCGTACGGCGGCGCGGGCCCACTCCACGCATGGGGGTACGCGGCAGAGCTCGGCGCAAAGCAGGTCGTGATCCCGCTCGGCAACGGCGCGGCGACACTGTCGGCGTACGGGATCGCGGCCGGCGACCTCGTCCAGCACCACGAGGTCGAGTGCCGCGCGCGAACTCCGCTCGATCCAAAGGAGCTGCAGGCAGCCATCGACCAAGCAGAGGCCAGCGCAAGAGCGGCGATGCCCGGCAGCGAGCCCCAACTCCGACGGGTCGCGCTCATGCGCTACGCCGAGCAGCTGCTCCAGTCTGTTCCCGTGCCGGTCGGGGACGGACCAATCGATGAGGCCACCTGCGGACAGCTGCTGACGGATTTCGACGCCGAGTACGAGCGTCAGTTTGGCGCGTTCGCGAAGGCGCTGTTTCAGGCGGTCGAGGTGTTCGCGGTACGGGTCGAAGCCAGGATCCCCGGCGAAGTCCGCGACGTGCACGCGCAGCCGCCGCCCGGCCCCGCCCAGCCGCGAGCGGAGCGCGATGTCCATTGGCCGGGTCACGGGGAGCTACAGACCCCGATATACGACGGCGCGGGGCTCGCGGGCGCCCAGATGATCTCTGGGCCCGCCGTGATCGAGCTCGCCTACACGACCGTGCCGGTCCCACCCGGCCAGCGGCTCGCTCGCGACGCCCGAACCGACAACCTGCTGCTCGACCTGGAGGCGTGAACGATGGCAACGACGGAAGCGGCCCGAACTCATGAGATCCCGGCCGACCGACCCCATGGCTTCTGGGATGGGGTAGCGCGCTCGTACATCCCGCCCGAGCAGCTGAGGGTCGACCCGTCGGTGAAGCTCTCGACCGAGCACGCGCCTGAGGTCGATCCGGTGACCGCCGAGGTCGTGCGCTATGCGCTGCTGAACGCGAACTTCGAGCATGCCGAGCTGATCCAGCGCCTGTGCGTCTCCCCGGTCACGATGCTTACCCGCGATTACCAGGCGAGCGTACTGACCGGGGACGGCGACCTCGTGTGCCTCGGTCCGAACCTCCAGTACTTCTCGACCTCGCACTGCCTGACGGTCAAGTGGACGCTCGAGAACCGTTCGGCCAACCCTGGGATCCGCCCAGGCGACATCTTCCTCTCCAACGACCCGTACGTCGGCGCGCCGCACCAGCCCGACACGTGCGTCTACGCGCCGCTGTTCGTCGCCGACGAGATCTTTTGCTGGGTCGGCAACTCCATGCATCTGGCGGACGTCGGCGGGTCGGTCCAAGGGTCGTTCTGCGTCACCGCGACCGACGCGTGGATGGACCCTCCGAGCTTCCCGCCGATCCGCCTCGTCGAGAACGGCGCGCTGCGCGATGACGTCGAGCAGCTGTTCGCGCGCCAGAGCCGCGTGCCGCCCGCGGTAAAGATGGACCTTCGGGCGGCGATCGCCGGCGTGACTGGAACGATCGCGCGCCTCCGCATGCTCACGGACCGATACGGTGCGGCGGCGGTCAAGGCCGTGATGCGCTCGATGATCGACGGCGGAGAGGCGCTGCTGCGGGCACGCCTTCAGAGCATCCCGGAGGGCCGCTGGAGCCACCGTGCTTTCACCGAGGCCGCGCTCCCTGGTGATCCCGGCGTCTACGCCTACCAGGTCAACGTGACGAAACGCGGCTCGGGTCTGATCGTCGACAACGTCGGCACCGACCCGCAGGCGGGCTCGATCAATATCACCTACGCGGCTTTCGCCGGCGCCATTCAGGCGGCCGCCTGCTCGCAGTTGGTCGGCGACTTGGCCGGAGCCTACGGAGGCGCACACCGGATGATTGAGGTCCGGCCAGAGCCAGGTCTGCTGTCGTGCGCCGACCACCCGGCAGCCGTCAGCCCGTCGGGCGCATACACGAACGAGATGATCCTCAACTGCACCGCAATCGCGGTGGGAAAGATGCTCTCGTGCGCATCCGACGATTCGATCGCCGCACGGGCAATCGGACCCAACCTGCCCCACTTCTACGGTGCCATCGGCGGCGGACTCGATGCGGCCGGCAACCCGTTCATGCTGATCAACACGAACGGGATGATGGGCGCGCTCGGTGGCGAGCGCGAGCGTGACGGCACTGACACCGGCGGCCACTACTGGATTCCCGAGGGGATCGCCTACAACGTAGAGGACCTCGAGGATCAGTACCCGATCCTGTACCTATATCGCCGGCTACTGCCCGTCGGGGCGGACGGCGCCGGCCGGCGCCGCGGGGGGCTTGGCTTCATCGAGGCCACGATCCCCTGGAACAGCCCGTTCGTGCAGATGCACCTGTACGGCAACGAGTCGTTCGCCAAAGGGCAGGGCCAGCTCGGCGCAAACCCGGGCAGCCGTGGCGCGTTCCGGATGCGTTCAGACACCGACGTGCCCGCACTGCTTGCGAACGGCGAGGTCCCGCAGGACTTCGACAGGATTGGCGGCGAGGAGCTTCCCGTGATGTTCAAGGGGCCGCCGCTCGACCTGCCGCCCGGATTCGCGTGGGAGTGGGTGTCGCCGACCGCGGCAGGATGGGGCGATCCGCTGCGGCGCGATCCTCTCGACGTGGCGCGACGTGACGGCAGGGCTGCTTTCGGTCGAGAATGCACGCAGGGCGTATGGGGTGATTTGCTCCGATCCCTCAGGAGCCGTTGATCGCGCCGCGACGACCGAGAAACGTCTGGCGCTGCGCCGAGAGCGCCTCGGGGGCGAGGAGCCGGCCGAACCGGTGGATCCACCGGCGGGAGCGGCGCGGGCGGGCGACCTCCTGCACGTCGTCGACGGTCGCTGGTGGTGCAACGCCGCCGACCTCGGTCCGGCCGACGGCTCGTGGAAGGCGAAGGCGGCCCACCAGCAGCTTCAGCTTCGCCGAACTCGGGCCGGAGTTCGCCGGTGGCGATCCAGCGATGGCCGGGAAGATCACGCTTCATGCGTGGTACTGCCCGGTTACCGGCTACCGGCTCGACCTCGAACTGGCGCGAGGACACGAGCCGCCGCTTACCGACATGGTGCTGTTCGGGTAGATCGATTGAGTGCTCATTGTCGCGCGAATGGGACCGGCGACGATGACCGTCGAAGCCCCAGTCGGTGTCACTCCGATCGCCTCGATGCTGGTGGCTGGTTCGTGTCTAATGGGATCGCCGGGCCGCGGAGCCGGCGGGAGGCGAATCGTCCGCGTCGTTTTACCCGGGCGTGACGCCGAGTAGTGAGAAGAGAGCTCCCTGGTCGTCGGCGACCGTGCTCATCCGGCCGTACGGATGGTCTATTGGCTCGCGGATCACCGAGCCGCCGTTGGCCTGCACCCGGGCGACCGTGGCGTCGGTGTCCGCCACGCCGAAGTACACCCTCCAGCCGGCTGGGGTACCGGCCGGCACGCCGGCGTGAAGGCCGCCGATGCCGCCGACGTCCTTGCCGTCGACCTTGAAAGTCGCGTAGCTGATGCCGCCGCTCGTGTCGCCGTACTCGTAGCCGAAGACGGCCGCGTAGAACGCCTTGCTGCCCTCGAAGTCGTAGCTCATCTGCTCGTTCCAGCGCATCGCCCCGGGCTCGTTGACGATTTGCGCCCCTGGGAACGCGCGGCCCTGCCAGACGCCGAACACGGCACCGGCCGGATCCACAGCGACCGCCATCCGGCCGACGTCCGTGACGTCCATCGGTTCCATGACCAGCTGGCCGCCGGAGCCCTTGATCTTGGCGGCGGTCGCGTCGGCGTCCGATGTCGCCAGGTAGGTCATCCACATGGTGGGCGCCTCCGGTGGGCCCATCTTCGGCCGACGCCGGCGACGCCCCGGCCGCTGAGCTCGGCTACCGAATACCCGCCGGTCTCCAGCTCCCCAGGCTGGACCGTCCAGCCGAAAACGTCGCCGTAGAACTCTCTCGCCTTCGCTATGTCCGGCGCGCCCAGCTCCGCCCAGCACGGCGTGCCGTCCGGCCATGGAGTGTCACGCGTAGTCATCGCCCACCTCCGCGTCCGATCTTATGGGCTCAAGAGCCGATGCTAACTTAGCCTCGATCCGCTGCGCGAAGTCGGGTGATCGCTTTCCAGCTGCCGACGTGGGAAGGCTGATCTTGAAGTCGGAGGCCGGCGTGGTTTCGAGACTGTCCGCCAGCAGCCATGTTCGACAGCGGCGATGGCGTCGAGATACCCGAGTGGGCGACAGTCTCACCGCGGCGCTGGGCGAGGTTTGCGTGCGAGATTGCTGAGGGGCAGCAGCGGGTCATCGTTCCGGCATTCGCCCGGAAGACCGGCAGTCGCGTGGTCGACCGTCCGCGCTATCGCCGCTCGTCCTGACCCGAGAGCGCTTGGCCCGATTCAGGAGACGAGTCGGTTCCTGGTTAGGGCATTGGTTGCGGCAAGGTGAGGTCAGGGGGACTTGACCGCTCCGAGATACAGGATCAGCCGCACGTCGTCGCTGGCCAGCTGGGCGCCACCTGGCGTGCGGACGTCCCAGTTGAGGTCGAAGTCGCGCCGGTTGAGCGTCCCCGTTGCCTCGACGCCGACACGCTGGTTGCCCCATGGGTCGTCAACGGTGCCCTGGACCGTCGCGTCGAGTTGGACCTCTCGCGTGATGCCCTTTATGGTCAGGTTGCCGACCACACGCAGCCCGTCGGTGTTTGGCTCGATCCTCGTGGACTCGAATGTGATCTGGGGATATTTCTCGACATCGAAGAACTCCGCGCCGCGCAGATGCTGGTCGCGCTGCTCCGAACGCGTGTCGACGCTCGCCACCTCGACGGTGCCGCTCGCACGCACGACCCTATGCTCGCCCGTTGACTCGACGGTCCCCTTGAAGTCGGTGAACACGCCCTTCACCCACACGATCCCCATGTTGCGGACCTGAAACTCGACGCTTGAGTGAACTGGGTCGACGCTCCAAGTGCCCGCGGGCAACGCGGTCGAAACTGGTTGGGGGCCGGTTGCAGCCGCCATTAGACACCCTCCACGGTCGTTGAGCCAACGATCATAAGGACCACGGCACGGCCCGTGCGGCCGGCGTTCGTCCTTTCGAACGAAGCGCGGTGTCGGGACGGCCAGGATCGCTTCGCGCCAGGCCCGGGCTTGCGCGACTCCGCCCGGGCGTTATCGAGTTTGGGCCGAAGGGGCCACCGCGACGACTTGACCGCATACCATGACGACCAGTCATCGTCCGCGCAGGGTCGGAGCCAGCAGACCCAGCTCGCGAGCCCGCTCAACGGCCTCCGCCCGCGTGTGAACATCGAGCTTCTCGTACACGTGGCGGGTGTGTGTTCGGATCGTGTTGGCGGACACGACCAGCTCGGACGCGATCTCCGGCACGGGCAGGTTTGTCGGCAGGTAGCGCAGCACGCGGAGCTCGCTTTCTGAGAGTGGCTCCAGGAGTGGCTGCACCTCTCCGGGTGCTGGCGGTGTTCGTCCGGACAAGAGGTCGCGGATGTCTGAGATGAGTGAAGCGTGAGCGGTGCGAACGCGAGCGTGGCGTTCGAGCAGATCGGCCGCCGGAAAGAACAGGAATGGCAGCAGCACGCCACCGGCCTCGGCCAGATTGAGTGCGCGTTCAAGGACACGTGAGGCGCCGCCGGGATCCCGGAGGGCGTCGAGCGCGATCGCACCGAGCAGCAGCGCCTGGATCAGCCATCGGGCGTCGAACGGCGTCGGCGGGATCGTCGATGATCGGCGCGAGCGCCGCCGAGGCGTCCTCCGGCTGATCCTGCGCCAAGTGAAGCGCCGCTCGCACGACGCGCATTTGAAAAGTCGAGCGTCCCTCTCCATCTGGGCGAGCGCATCCCGTACACGCCCCGTCTCGCCGATCGCCGCCCGCGCGACGAGACCGTGGGCGCGCAGGTACGGCGTAAGGGTGTGGGTCGCGAGCAGTGATTCCGCGTGCTCCGCCGCGCGAAACGCCGCCAGCGCCTGCTCGGCGCGTCCGCGGCCGCGCTCGAGCAGCCCTCGATTGGTGTGCAATATCACGGCATCTGCGGGTCGGCGTCCGCTCCCAGCGCGTCCTCGGCCTGCTCGATCCACTGCTCCGCTTCCGAGAGCCGCCCTCGCCAGAGCGTCAGGGTGCCGAGTGCGGCGAACGCAACGCCCGCGAATGTCTCACTTGCCCAGCCGTGGGCACGCGCGAGCTCGACGGCCTGGCGGCTTTCCTCCTCCGCCACGGATGCTGAGCGGGGGAACGCGAACCGGGACGGGGACAGAGCCAGGGCCGCCAGATGCGCCTGCGCGCCGAGCTCGATGTATGGCCGGTCGATCCGTCGCGCTAGCGCGAGCGCCTGTTCGAGATACCGCTCGGCGTCCTCGCGGCGCCCGGTCCAGACCCCGGCCATGCCGAGGTTGAGCAGCGTCATCGCGCGCGTGTCCTCGGTTAGTCCAGTCGGGATGAGGTCGGCCTCAGTCGAAAGCAGTCGCTCGGCCTCCTCGGCGGCCGCCGTCATGTCGTTCCGCGCTCGCGCGAGCCCCAGGCGAGCGCCCATGAGCCCAAACTGGAAACGTCCGCGGCGAGCTTCGGGGACCGACCCCGTCTCACGCTCGGCGAGCGCGAGGTACCGCGCTCGCCTCCTCGAGCGAACCGCCCGTCAGCTCGTCCGAGCCGGCGATCTGTGCCAGCTCGGCGTTCTGGTCGGCCATCCCGGCGGGGAATGCGGTCAGCAGCTCGTGCGCGGTCGCCCGGTTGCCGTCGAGGATAGATCCCGAACCAGTTGTCTGCGAGCAAGCGCACCGCCAGCTCCCAGTTCTCGGCCGCCTGGGCGTGGCGGATCGCCTCGACCGTGTACCCGTGCTCGGCCAACCACTCGGCAGCCGCGGAATGCAGACCCGGCAGCTCACCGGACGCGGTGCGCCGCAGCTCGAGCGCCAGCAGGTCGGCGAACAGTCGGTGGTAGCGAAACCAGGAGCGCTCCGGATCCAACGCGACCACGAACGCGCCCGCCTGCTCGAGCTCGGTCAGTATCCGATCGCCGTTCGAGCCCCCAGTCAGGCGGTCGGCCAGCGCGCCGCTCACCCGCTCCAGCACCGAGGTCCTGAGTAGCAGCGACCTGACCTCGTCCGGCAATTGGTCGAGCACCTCGTCGAGCAGGTATTCGGCGACGCTGCGCTCGCTCCCGGAAAACTCGGCCGCAAAGAGGTCCTGATCAGGATGGCGGGCCAGCGACAGCGCCGCCATCCGCAGCCCCGCCGCCCACCCCTCCGTCCGCTCGTGCAACAGCCCGAGCGCCGCGTCCGTCACGGGCACCCCGGCCGCCTCGAACAGCGCCCGGCCTCGTCTACCGAGAAGCGAAGGTCATTCTGCGCGGATCTCGGTCACGTCGCCCTCGAGCCGCAGGCGGGAGCAGCCCGAGCCGCAGATCGCGCCGTGTCACGAGCACGAACCGAAGCTCCGCCGGCGAGCGCATCAGGAGCAGTTTGAGCTGGCGCAGCCCCTCGCTGGAGCGCAGCTCGTGGAGGTCATCGAGCACCAGCCACAGCGGATCCTCGATCGCGGTCAGGTTCGCGAGCAGCCGTTCGACGATCGCCTCGGCGTTGAGATCCGGGCTCGGGGTGACCGCTTCGATCGCCCCAGCCCCTGCGCTCGTGCCGCGCAGCTCGTGCAGCACCGAGAGCCAGAACCGCTGCGGGTCCTCCCCAGCTCGACCGTGACCCACGCGGCGCTCTCGTCGAGGCCCGCCTCGGCTATCCAGGAGCGCAGCAGCGATGTCTTGCCGCTCCCGGCCGGGGCGCATACCACCGTCACGCGTCGTGCTTCGGCCAGCCGGTCGAACAGGTCGGGGCGGGCAACCATCCGCGTGGGAACGACGCGAGCGCCACCGGCGGGTGGTGGGGCGGATAGGCCCACAGCCCCGGCATGTTCGCACCACACCGCGCCAGCCGCCACCGATTTCACCAAACCCTGGTGATGAGTAGTCATCAACCGCGGAACGAACCTACTCGCATGTCACAAAAGAAAACGCCGATCAGAGGGCGGGCAGCGCGATCGCCGCGCCAGTACGAGATCCGGATTCGGGGCGCGATCGGGCCGACACTGCTCGAGGCGTTCCCCGAGCTCGACGCGCGCCGGGCCGGGCCGGACACCGTGCTCAGCGGGTCGCTTGCAGACCAGTCCGCGTTGTACGGCGTTATCCACCAGATAGAAGCGCTCGCCCTCGAGCTGCTGGAGGTCCGCAGTCCGTCCGCCACGAGCGTCGGCGGCAATTCACAGACACGTCAAATGCACCGAGGCTTGTCCGTCTCGGGCGAAAGGAGACCTCGCATGATTCTCGTCACCACCGCCGGCAAGGTCGGCACAGAAACCTCGCGCCTGCTCGGAAAGCAGGGTCTCCCGGTTCGCGTCATCGTCCGCAGCCCCGAAAAAGCGGCCGCGCTCGCCACGGGCGGGGTCGATGTCTTCAAGGGAGACCTCTTGGATCCCTCGAGCATCGACGCAGCGATGCAGGGCGTCTCGAGCGTCGTGCTCGTAACTGCGCCGGTCGTCCAGCAGGAGCTCAACGTCATCGACAGCGCCGTCCGCGCCAGCGTCCGGCACGTGGTGAAGATCACCACCAAAGCCTCGGCGGACTCGCCGATCGCCCGACGGCGCAACCACGCGGAGATCGAGCGCGCGCTGATCGCCTCCGGGCTCGGCTACACGCTGCTGCGTAACAACGCCTACATGCAGAACTTTCTCATGATGGCGCCCGGCATCGCCAAGGCGAACAGCTTCAGCACCGCGACCGGCGGGGGTCGCGTCGGCCACGTCGATGTGCGCGATGTCGCGGCACTTGCGGCGGAGATCGCCGCTTCACCGTCCTCCCACGCAGGAAAGACCTATTGGCCGACTGGGCCCGAGGTGCTCTCGGGGAGCGAGGTGGCGGAAGTTCTCTCAAAGGTGCTAGGCCGAACGATCAGCTTCCACCCGATCACCTTTGAAGAACAACGGCAGGCCATGCTCGATGTCGGCCTCCCTGAAGCGGTCGCCGATGACAACGCCACGGCGGTGGCCATGATGGCCGACGGCGACTGCGACTACGTCACCGACGACGTGCCCTCAATTCTCGGCAGGCCGGCCCGCAGCTTCGAACAGTTCGCCACCGACTACGCAACCGCGTTCTCGCCAGTCCAAGCAGCCGTCTAGAGGGGAGGGAGGACGCCATGAAGATCCTGATCGGATACGACGGCTCTGGGAGCGCCGATGCAGCGATCGCCGCGACGGGCAAGCTGCTCGCCGGCTCTGACGTCGAAGCCATCGTGCTCTCCGTGTGGGAGCCGGTGTCGGTCGCGGCGGACGACGCGAACCCCGAGCCACCCGCGGGTGTCGTGACGTCGGCCGGGAACGGCCGAGGGCGACCCGCCGCGTCGGAACCGGGAACCGGCGCCTAGCGCCAAGGCCACCTTGAAGTGCCCCATCAATCATCAAGGAAAGATGTCATGAGCAGTCTGTCCACTCCGACGTGTAGGGACCTCCTCAGCTCAAGCGCGGAGCGTGTCCGCGCAGGCGTTCAAACCGTGGAGCTTGAGGAGGCCCCTTGTGAGCATCGTAATGGGACTTGATCAGCATCGAGCGCAGATCACCGCCGACTGGCTGGAGACTGAGACGGGCGAGGTGAAGCGCTCGCGGGTAGCGCCGGCGGACCGTGCTGGCGTGCGCCGGTTCCTGGAGCGTTTCCGCGGCCAGGAGTTGGAGGTGGCGTTGGAGGCGACGACGGGGTGGCGGTTCGTGGTCGAGGAGTTGCGTCGGGTGGGCGCGGTAGTGCATCTGGCCGAGCCGGCGGAGACGGCCGCGCGGCGGGGAAACGAAGAAACGGGCGAAGAACGACCGTGCCGATGCGCGGCATCTGCGGGAGTTGTTGATGATCAAGCGGTTGCCGGAGTCGTGGATCCCGCCTGATCACATCCTCGATCTCCGCGCGCGGGTGAGGTTGCGTCACGAGCTGGGTGAGCAGCGCTCGGAGTGGCAGCAGCGGATCCAGGCGACGCTGTATCACCACGGCTGTCCGCAGCGCCGCTCAGTTGATGGTCGGGGATGGGCGCGAGTGGCTCGCCGCCCAGCCGCTGCCGGCCGCCGCGCGTGAGCAGGTGACGGTCGCGCTGGCGATGATCGACGCGCTCGAGGTGCAGATCGCTCCGCTCGAGAAGGAGCTGCGGGCGTATGCGCGCCGCCAGGCGGGGTGCAAGGCGCTGATGGCCCACTACGGGATCGGGGAGCTGACCGCGGTCACGATCCTCGCCGAGCTGGGTGACTGCACCCGGTTCTCCTCCTCCCGACAGGCGGTCCGCTACGCCGGGATGGACATCACCGTGTACCAGTCCGACCAGCGCCGCGCGCCCGGGCATTTCGTCTCGTCAGGGACCGCCGGCGCTGCGCTGGGCGCTGTATGAGGCCGCCCAGGTCGCGCGGCGCCACGGCTAGCCCGGACCGCGACTACTACACCCGAGCGGCGGAGCGGATCGGTGGCAACCGGGCGTGCCTGTCGGTCGCGCGCAAGCTCCTCAAGCGCAGCTACCACACGCTGCGCGAGCTCGGCGAGGAGGCGCTGGCACCCGCATGACCTTCCCGGTGCGCGCCAAGCCCTTCGTCACACCGATGCGCCGCGGCCGGCTCCCGACAGGCTCCTGCCGCCACGCTCCTCGTGGACGGCCTCGAAAGACCGAGCGGCCGCAACGCTTCCCCCAGCGGGATCACCCCATCAAACATCATGTCGCCGGCCCGGAACCAACCCGGGTCGCGGACCGAAGTAAGGCTGGGCGCCCGCGCGCACAACACCCGCACCGTCGACCGCGCCCGCGCGTCCCCTACCCGCAGCAGTTCTACCCCGACAACCCCGGACCCTGCGCTTGACGCGAGGCCCCTGCACAAGTAAGGAGCCTCCGTGGCTACCACTACCCACAACGACAGCCGGACTGCCCACCTCCTCGAGCTCATGGCCAAGGGCGACAACGCCTTCAACGACCGTGACTTCGAAACCGTGGACACCGTCCACGACCCGGACATGATCGCCTACATCCCCGGGAGCCCACAGCCGATCTACGGATCCAAGGACCACTCGGCGGCGATGCAGGCATTCCTGCGGATCTTTCCAGACATGCACGTGAACCTGCCATACCCGATCCAGTTCGGAAGCGGAGACTGGATCACGGTCATCACCAACGCCACCGGCACGTTCACCGGGGAGATGGTCCTCCCCGACGGCAAGGTGATCCCCCCGACGGGGAAGTCGTTTGACCTGGAGTTCGGGCAGACCACCAAGTGGAAGGGTGATCGGCTCGTCGTGATCGCCGCCTTCTTCGACGAACGTCTACAGCAGCAGCAGCTCGGCCTCGCCTAGCACTCCGGGGCTGCCGGCCGGCTTGCGTAGCTCGCGAGCCGGCCGATGTCACTCGCGAACCTACGTCAGAGCGGGCGTTCCGCATGCTCAACCCCCTCGAAAGGAGATCGCCATGAACACCGCCACACCAGCCACATCCGTGCTCGACGAAGTCACCACCTGGCCCGGCATCAGCACCCGAAGAACCTCCCGCGGCGCCACCGCGATCGTGTTCGACGGTCATGAGCTTGGCCATGTTCACCGCAGCCGCGGCACACTCGACATGCCCCTGCCCGACGACCGACGCGCGGAGGTGCTGAACGCGGCACGGGCGAAGGGCTGGTTCCCGGGGTGGGTCAGCAAGCCACTCGCAGACGACGCAGACGCACGAGACGGCATCGCGCTGCTGCGCCAAAGCTACGACGAACTGCACACCCGGTGAACCGCGCGACTGCCATGCGCTCGGAGCGTGGCCGGCCACGGCCGCATGTATGAACTGCGTGGGCCCTACGGGTACTCCCGTGCTTCTCCGCCGCATGAGGGTGCTGGATTGCAGGAGCTCCACCAGGACCAGGACCTGCGACCTGCCGGCGAAGGCGGGATGGGTTGCCGTTGCACGTCGAGATGTGTTAGCGACGTCCGTCCCCTCACTCGCGTTTGAGGGTGAGAGCCAGGCTGGGCGCGAGTAGCGAGGCGAGGTAGATCGGCCAGATCTTGGCGCTGTTGCAGCGGAAGTTGACGGTGTCGCCGTCGGCTACGTCGAATGGTTGCTGGCCGCTGGAGTAGCGGCCGATCCGGACATGGAGTTGGTGGTGGCCCGGCTCGATCGGTGTCTCGAAGGTCTGTTGGCGGTCGATCGAGCCGATGGTTTCGCCGTCCAGGGTGATCTGGAAGGTACCGCGTCGCAGCTCCATGAGCGACGTGGTTTCGCGCGTGACGTTGAGCGTCGCTGGCATCGCTGGTCTCCTTGGTGGCATTGGCTTGGTTTCGCACCCGGCTACGGCGGTGCATTGGTCGAGCGTAACAGTTATCTGGCAGATATGATAAATTATTGGCCATGCAGCCAGGAAAGGCCGAATCCGATCGGACCTTCATCGAAACCGCACGGCGTGCGCAGATCGTCGACGCGGCGATCGACACGATCGCCGAGGTCGGCTACGCCCGAGCGTCACTCGGGCGGATCGCGGAGCGTGCCGGGATCAGCCGGGGCCTGATCAGCTACCACTTCGCCGGCAAGGAGGAGCTGATCAGCGAGATCGTGCGCAGCGTGGTCGACCAGTCCCGGGCCTACATGCTCTCCCGGATCACCGTCGAGTCGACCGGCCCCGGGATGCTGCGCGCCTACATCGAGTCCAACCTCGTCTTCATCCGCGAGCACCGCAACCTCCTGATCGCCATCGTGGAGATCGCCCGCCACCGAGTCGCCGAAGGGACACCACGTCATCTCCCCGACCACGAGCCCGACCAGGCGGTCCGCGTGCTGGCGGAGTTGCTCGCCCGCTTCCAGAAGGCCGGGGACCTGCGCAGCGATTTCGATCCGCGCGCGGTCGCGATCGCCATTCGCGCGGCTATTGATGCGGCGCCGGCGCGGTTGAGCGCGGATCCGCAATTCGACATTGACACGTACGCGCAAAACATCATCCAGGTGTTCGACCTGGCGACGCGTACTGGCGATGTCGGCTCGAACCAGCAAGCCGCCGGCCATCTGGACGCCGAGCTGCCTTGAGGAGCGGGGGCACGTCCTGATGGGTCGAGTTTCGTTGTCGCGTGGACGCCAGATCCAGCTGGTCGCCGGACTGCTGGCGCCGCTGATCGGCTTCGTCGTGCTCCTCCATGCGCTCGGCAACGCCACGGAGGCGCTCGCGGTCACCGACTCCATCCCCATGCTGTGGGTGCTCACCTACGCGCTCTGGCGGCGGCGGATCGAGCCGCTGGGAGCGAGCGCGGCCGCGTTGGCGGCGATCGCGCTCCTCCTGACCATCGCCCTGGGGGGCAGCCCGCTCCCGCTCGAGCTGCACCATGCGGTGTTTCCCGGTACGGTCGGGCTCGCCTGTCTGATCTCCTTTGCCGCCCGCCGCCCGCTGCTGTCGATCGCCTTGGCCAGGCTGGCCAAGAGCAGCCGCGACGTTGCAGCCGAGCGTCGACCTAGGGTTGACGCCTTCATCGCCCACCGCGCGCTGAGCACGCTGACCGCGGTCATCGGGGTCACCCTGCTCACCGATGCCGCCGCCCAAATCGTCCTCGCTCTCACCGTCTCCCCATCGACGTTCGGGGTCGTGGCCCGAGTTGCCGGGCACCTGATCGTCGGCGTGGGCCTCGCGATCTGCGTCGTCTACCTGCGCTCGGCCATCCGGCGCGACCGCGAGCGCGAGCCTGAACGGCCGCCAGCCTCGGCAGCGACTCCCGGTTGGAAGTCAACGGCACCGCCGACCGAGCCGAGGGAGATTCCGACGTGAATCCGTTTGTCGGAAAGCTTGCCGTGGTGACAGGAGGCGGCTCGGGCATTGGACGCGAGCTGGTCTACCAGCTCGCAACCCACGGGTGCTCAGTAGCGGCCTGCGACTGGAACGCCGCCACGGTCGCGGAGACTGTCGCGCTCGCGAAGAAAACTGCCGCTGAGGATGTTCTCGTTAGCAGCCATGTCTGCGACGTCGCCGACGCGGCGCAGGTGCAGGGCTTTCGCCACCAGCTGCTCGAGCGCCACGCCACGGATCATGTCGACTTGGTGTTCAGCAACGCCGGCATCGGCGGAGGCGCCAGCTTCGTGGCCGGAAGCCGGGAGGAGTGGGAGCGAACCTTCGCGGTCGACTGGTGGGGCGTCTACTACTGCGCGCGGACGTTTCTTCCGCTGCTGATCGCAAGCGACGAGGGCGTGCTCGTCAACACCAGCAGCGTCAACGGGTTCTGGGCGAGCCTCGGCCCCGGCATGCCGAACACCGCATATGCCACTGCCAAGTTCGCCGTCAAGGGCTTCACCGAGGCGCTGATCGAGGATCTGCGCACCCACGCACCACACGTCCGAGCCGTCGTCGTGATGCCCGGACACGTCGGCACCGACATCATCGCAAACACCCGTCGCGCCCACCGGCACCCCGAGCCGCACCAGATGCCCAACGCCCAGCTCCGGGAGCTGATCCCGCCCGAGGCAAAAGCCAGGCTGGTCCGAGCCGGAGCGTTGACCGAGGACGCCTCCCCCGATGACCTGCGACAGCTCCTGGCGCGGCAGGAAACCGAGTTCCGCGACACGGCGCCGCTTAGCGCGACCGCCGCGGCCACCACCATCCTCGAAGGGGTCAAGGCAGGCGACTGGCGGATTCTCCTCGGCGAGGACGCCGCCGCGCTTGACGCGGCAGTCCGTGCCCAGCCAGAGGCCGCCTACGACTACCCCGCCCTGGCCAAAGCCGCGTCCCGTGGGCATTCGCGTCGACCGACCGACTGTTCGCCATCACAGCCGCCGGCTGCTACGCCGCCACCATGCTGACTGATGGCTCACCCCGCACCGCCGCAGCAAGTAGCCGCACCAACCAAGCCACCACCTGCCAGCGTCGTTCCCGCATAGCCGAACCCGACGCGGGGGCGCTGCAGGGCAGCCGCCGGCGACCACGCCGCACGATCGCTCAAGTGTCCGCACTGGGATCGTCAAACGGTGCCCAACCGAGCTCCGTCAGCCTCGACTCCACCGGAAGCGGTGACGACGAGCGTCATGCGGCTTCAGGCGTGGGGTCGCCGGGCGCGTTTGAGGCGGCCGCGCCCAACGGCTCGGGGATGCGATCGCCGGAGAGGAGAAAGCCCGCTCCGATCACTGCGGCGAGGAGGGCGCCGCCCCACCAGACGGCGTCTGGCGAGGTCTGTAGGAGAAGGCCACCAATCGCCGGGCCGAGGGCCAGGGAGACGGTGAAGGTCAGACTGTAGAGAGACATGTAGCGGCCGAGCAGATGGGCTGGAGCCATGTCCGCGACCAGCGGCCCGAGAACGACAATGTGTGCGCATTCGCCGATTGCGAAGACGATCGCAACGCCGGCGAGGAGACTCGTCGCAGCGAGCTCCGAGTGGATGAGCGTCGCTGGCAACACCGCGAGCAGGCTGACCGCAAAAAGCGCGCTTGTCGCCGCGAAAGCGTGTGTGCGTCGCATCCGTGCCACTACGCGCACCGCCGGGATCTGCGCGATGACGACGAAGGACGTATTGACGAGAATGATGATCCCGATCGCGGCGGGGCCGACCGGTGTGTGAGTCTTTACAAATGGTGGCAGGATGTTGGAGAAGAACGTGTGGCCGACGACGACGAGCACGATGTTGGCTGCGATCACAGTGAGGAAGAGCCGATCTCGAGCGACGCGCGCGAAAGCCGGTTCCGTTGGCGTCTGTCGCTGTGACGATCTCGGCTCGCGGGCTCGGCACGGCAGCGAGCACGATCAGCGCGAATCCGGCGAAGGTGACAGCGTCGAAGAAATAGAGCGTTTGGAACGAGCTGAGCCGCTGTGCGGATGCGACGATGAAGCCGGCTACGGTCGCGCCGGAACCAATACCGAAGTTGCCAGCGACGCGGTTAAGCGCGAAGGAGGCCGCTCGCTGCTCGGGCCTGACCAACCTGACGACCAATGTCCGGTTGGCCGTCCCTGCCGCGCCGAGCCCGGCTCCGCTGGCAATCGAGCAGGCAAACGCCTGCCAGGGACGGTCTACGTAGGCGAAGCCGGCGTAGCCAAGGGCGCTCGCCAAGCTTCCTGCGACCACGATCGCTTTGGCGGAGTACCGGTCGAGCAGCGCTCCCGTCGGCGGGGTGGCGATTGCGGCCGTCCCCATGGTCGCCGCGAGAACCAGTCCGGCTGTCGACGTTGAAAAGCCGCGTATCTGGTGCAGATAGATGATCTCAAAGGGAAGAACGAGCCCGTAACCGAAGTAGTTGAGGGCGTTTCCCGCTTGAAGGATGAGAACCGGGCGAGAGAGCCCGGTGCGCCAACCCGCGACGAGGCGTGAGACACGGCGATTCATCCGCCTAAAAGCCTCGCCGCAGAACATTTACTGGGGCTTCTCTCGCTAGTAGCTGCCAGGCGAGGTTCCGGAGCACCGGAACCCGTTCGCCGTCGGCGGTGACGCCGTCGACGGCCAGCTCGGCCGACGCCGATCATGAAGTCGATGTGCTGGGCGCTCTCGTTGGAGCGCTCGCGGTCCTCGTCCTCGATGAGGAACGGGAAGCCGTTGCCGAGCGCGATGTGGCTCGATACGTTCTCGTCCAGCTGGGTGCTGTAGAAAACCGTGTCGAGCGGGCCGATCCGACCCTCGCCGTCGACGAGTGAAAGCTCACCGAGCCGGCGCGCACCCTCGTCGATCTCGGTGAGGCTACGCAGCGCCTCTGCGTTCTGGTCGGCATCGATCTCGACCGCAACGCCATCTTCAAAGCGAACAGTGAGCCCGCGGATGATCGTCCCGTCATTGAGGACGAGCGGCTTCGTCGCGGTGACGTGCCCGCTCGTGCGACGGGGGTCCGGCGTCGTGAAGACCTCCTCGCTCGGGAGGTTCGCGAGATGCCGCAAGCCCTTCGCGGTCGAGAAGTCGACAGTCGTCCAGGTCGCGGTCGGCAGCAGGCCGATCGTCAGCTCGGTTCCGGGCCCGCGCAGTTCGATCGCGTCGAAGCGGTGCTCCGTCAGCCGCGCGGCGTAGTCGTTCAGCACCGCCATGCGCTCGTCCCAGGCGGCGAGCGGGTCGGGCTCGTCGAGGCGCAGCACGTACTCGAGCTCGCGCCAGAGCTGCTCGTACGCCTCGTCCGCCGGCAGGTCGGGATGGACGAGCGTCGCCCATGCCGGATGCGGCGCCGGGACGAAGCACCAGTTGGTCGAGCGCTCGCCGATGACCTTCGACATGTCTCCTTCACGCTCGGCAGCATGTCCCTGCCGAGTAGCGACTTGTCGAGGCCATCCATCAGGTTGGGCGCGGTGACGCTCCTGCAGCGAGATGCGCGCGCCATTCTGCTCGGCGTGCTCGAGCACACGTTCGCCATACCACTGGGGAACGAAGCCGAGCGTGTCCGGGTCGGCACTCTCGATACGCACTCGCTTCACGTACGGATCGAAGTACACGACGTCGACGAACTTCGCGCCGCGCTTATAGGCCGCCTCGGCGCTCGCGCGCGCCTGCTCCTCGAGGCCGATCTCGGCCCCGACCATCACGATCTGGCCTTCCTGCACGTTCGCCCCGTGGACGGAGAGCTCGGCGAGGCGGGTAAGGCGGTCGGTCATCGGAAGCCAACCTACGCATGGCCATTTGGGATGACGATTCGGCTTCCTTATCGGCAAAGGGCTCATGACGATCTCGATGCGCGATCGATTCCGGCTCACGGCCCCGAGGGTCGTCGACGACGGATTGGCATGGTCATAGGGCTGCTTGAGCAGTCTCGGTTGGTGTCATGCCGTCGGCCGGGGCGCACGAAGTCCGCGCGGCTGACTTGGACGCGGATCGCTGTATGGCGGTTGGAGTGGCCGCCACGCGTGGCTCGTGCGCGACGCGACGGGCGAGGCGGATCGTGTGCCGACGGGCGGCCGCGCGATGTAGGTCCTCGATGTGAGCGGTGGCGAGCGCTCGAGCGAAAGCGGGATGCAGCATTTGAGCCTCCTCTGGCGAGTCAGGTCCTTCTCGGCATCAAGCAGCTCAAGCCGAGCGGCCAGGTGCTCCCGCGCCGACCCGATTGCGTGCGCGGTCATTTCCGGTCCTCCTGGTGTCGGGGGTTTTGCCATCCGCGTATTGAGACGCCGGCGGGGCCGAGAAAGGGTCAGTGCCTGTCGCGCGGTCGCCGGGCGACCCTTTCTCGGCGCACGCGACGTCATAGCTGTTAATGCCGGCGAAATCGGAGTCGAGATGCGAGGATCAGAAGATGGACCAATCGCTGCTGACGCGTGCTGCGCAAGGCGAGCAGGAGGCATTCCGCGAGCTGACCGACCCCTACCGGCGGGAGCTCCAGTTCCACTGCTACCGGATCCTCGGCTCGATGCAGGACGCTGAGGACGCGCTCCAGGAGACGTTGCTGAGCGCCTGGCGCGGTCTGTCGGGTTATGAGGGCACGGCATCGCTGCGCGCATGGCTCTACCGGATCGCCACCAATCGATGTCTCGATGCCCTGCGCGTGCTCGGCCGCCGGCCGCCGCCGGCACCCGAGCGGCCATTCGCCCCGCCGGAGCCGACGAGGCTCGGCGAGGTGACTTGGCTCGAGCCCTACCCCGACGCCCTGCTCGAGGGGATCATCGATACGCTCGCCGGGTCCCGATGCTCGATACCAGACCCGGGAGACCGTCGAGCTCGCCTTCGTCGCAGCCCTGCAGCATCTCCCACCACGCCAACGCGCCGTCCTGCTTCTCCGCGACGTCCTCGGCTTCCACGCCGCCGAGGTAGCCGACACGCTCGAGACAAGCGAGGACTCGGTCAAAAGCGCCCTAAGACGCGCGCGGGTAACGATCGAACGCCTATTTCCCGCGTCAGACCAGGGCGGAGCGCCAGAGCCCAACTCACCGACAGAACACGAGCTCGTTCGCCGTTTCGCCGATGCCTGGATGGCCGACGACATCGACGGCGTCGTCGCGCTACTCACTGAAGACGCGTGGTTCACGATGCCGCCGTCCCCGCTCGAATACCAAGGCCGCACGGCGATCTACGACTTACTGGCCGAGATCGCAAACCGGCGCGCCGGGCGCCGCTACAAGCTGATCCCAACCCGAGCCAACAGCCAGCCAGCATTCGGCTGCTATCGCACCGACTCGCAAACACCGATCGCGCACGCCGTCGGACTTCTCGTGCTGACCCTCGCGGGCGACCGCATCGCTGCGATTACCAACTTCGTCGACAGCAGCGTTCACGGCCGCTTCGGGCTGCCTCGCACCCTTCGTAGCTGATCGCACCGTCCTCGACTTCGCCGAAACCAGGGCTGGTGAGGAGGCGTGCAAGGTCCAACGTTTGCCTATGCCCTCCCGCGCCAAGCACGCCGCCGTCGACGCCTCGGTTAGTCCGCCGCGTACGGCTCGGCCGCCTCCCGGACCTGCGGGATCTCGATCCGCAGCTCGCCCTCAGCAGTCTGCACCCGGCGCGACCGATACCCGTTGCGGTAACCATCGCCATAGTTACGCAAGCCGCGCTGGCGCTCCGGCCGGCGCTCATACCGAGCGCGGCCAAGCCAGCTGTCGAACTCCTCCTCAACAGCCCGCTGGATGATCAACTTGGCGCCGAGCCGGGCCAGCTCGGACAGCATCTTCTGCGGATCCTCGACCAGCTTGCTCGACAGCAGCTTGTCGATCTTCGTCTGTATCTCCGCCGACGTCGGTACGGTGCGTCTCACGGCGTAGGCCTCCTTCATCGTCTGGCAGGACCTGAGGGAACCTACGCCGTCGCTACGACAGCAACCCCGCGCGCATTCACAGCAGTTCAGGGACACAACCCTCGTGAAGGGCGGGGTTGACACCTGCCTTCTGCTCGCGCGGGTATTTACCGCTGTGGGCGGCGGCGTGGCTGCGCCCTCCGAGAGCAGCGCGCCCCGGTTCGTGCCTGGCCTCGAGCTCGCTGCCCCTCCGCGTAAAGGTGAAAGGCGGTCGGGCGGTTGCTCTCTACGGTCGGGCACCCGCTCTCATCGGGCGTCCCACTGGAACCAGCGGATGCCGATCCCGGCGAACACCACGATGTAGCCAAGGCACGCCAGCAGCGAGAGCGTGTCGCGGCTGTACCACGCGTGCAGGTTGAGGACCCCGGCGAACAGCGTCATCACCGCTCCGACCGGAGTCCAGCGCGCGACCGAGCTCCAGAAGCTGCCGAGCGCTCCGCTCTGGCCGAGGATCCCGAGCAGGATCAGGACAGCGAACAGGACCCGCGCGACGGCCTGGACGGTGTCGGCTGACTTCACCAGGCCAACCAGCGCCTGCGCGAGGCTGAGGAACACCGCGCCCGCCAGGATCGAGACCAGCAGCACCAGCGCGTACTGCCCGGCGGAGGGTGAGATGTGATGGATCAGGCTGCCGATGATCACGACCCCGATCGCGATGATCAGGTTCGCGACCACCTGCATCGCCAGGCGGCTGGTCATGATCGTCCAGGTCGGAGCCGGGGTGACGCGCAGTCGCTGGAACACGCCCTTCTCGCGGTCGCGCGCGAGCGTCAGCGCGTAGCCGATCATCGCCGTCGACAGCAGCCCGTATGAGATCGCCAGCCCGATCACGAACTCCGCCCCGCCGAACTTCTGGGTGGCCTTGTTCCCGCTCGTGCTGACCAGGACGAAGACTGGCAGCACCATGCTGATGATCAGCGCCCGGCGGTGCTTGAGGAAGACGAGGAAGTCCGCGCGCAGCAGCGAGGTGAACACGAGGCGCAGCGATGGTGCGGCGGGCGACGTCGAGCTAGTCACGGATCTCGCTCCCGGTGAGCCCGATGAACACGTCCTCGAGCGTTACCTCGCCGTGGGCGACGGCTTGGACGCGGGGGTCGTGCTTGTGCTTCTCGATCAGGTCGTGCGGCGTCTCGGTCGTCAGCAGCGTGCCGTTGTCGATGATCGCGACCCGATCGCAGACCGCCTGGGCCTCCTCCATCGAGTGGGTCGTCAGCAGGATGCTGCCGCCCTCCTGGCGGATGTGCTCGATCCGCCCCCACAGCTGGCGGCGCGATTGCGGATCAAGCCCGGCGGTCGGCTCGTCGAGCAGCAACAGCGCGGGGTCGTGGACGACCGCGATGTACAGCGCGAGGCGTTGCTGCTGTCCGCCCGAGAGCTGCTTGAACGGCTTGGGCGCCTCGCCCTCGAGCCCGATCTCGCGCAGGCCCTCGGCGATCTGCGGGTCGGTGAGCTCGACGCCGTAGAGCCCCGCGTACAGCCGCACGATCTGCGTGATCTTCAGCTCGGACTGAAAGCTGGTCGCCTGAAGCGACACGCCCATTCGCGCCCTGGCCCACGTGGGGTGGCGCCTGCTGTCGATGCCGTCGAGCAGGATCGTCCCCGACTGGGGCTTGACCAACCCTTCGATCGCGCTCAGCGTGCTCGTCTTGCCCGCTCCGTTCGGTCCCAGCAGCCCGAAGATCTCGCCCCGGCGGATCTCGAAGCTGACCGCGTCGACTGCCTTCTTGGGGCCGTAGGCGACCGTCAGGTCGCGCACCTGGAGGATCCCGGCGATCTCAGGAGACGCCGGCGCGGTGCCGTCTTCGGCGGGTACCGTGTCTTGGGCGCTGTGGACCGGCGCGGGCGCCAGCAGCAGTGATCCGTCCTCTCGCTCCTCGGCGACGACGTACACGCGTGCCTGCCCGCCCCTGAGCACCTGCACCCTTTCCCTCACACGCACGATCACCCCCCGCCAGATGGACGCGCTGCGGTTGGTCTGGAGTTGCGGGTCTCGCTATGAGACAGCTGGGGCATTGATCTAGCCGAAGACGGCGCGGAGCGAGCGCAGGCCCACACAGCGGCGGCTTGGCCGAGCGGCCGTCCCCGAACGGCGAGCGGGTGCGCGGGCGGCGAGGCGCAGCTGCTCGGCCGACCGGAGGCGGTCGACTGGGCCTCGGCGTCGAACTGACGTAGGTACGCACTCATGCTGGTCTCCTGAAGATCGCAGGGTTGTCGCTAAGACTCCGCGGGTGACCGAAAACTCATCGCTGCCGGTGGTCGGCTGGCGACGGCGGACGCAGACCTGCCTTGGTTATCGTACGAGCATCTCGTCGGCGACTCCGCGGACCCTGCTCGGCGCGGAAAGGGCGCATCACGCTGGCGATTGCTTTCGCCTCCGCGAGGCCGCCGTAGCGAGCGAGTGCAATGGCGACGAGCCGGCGAATCGCCAAACCTAGAGCAAGACTCCAGCAGAGCCAGCCAAGCCGCAACTATGCACGCTGTTGGCACCGTTTGTGCGAAGGTTGCCCGCGAGCGTTGCCGGCGCGCGATGTGTGCTGTCCTAACTGCGACCTCGCATCAAAAAACCCCGCTTTTGCGGGGCTTTCTTAGAGCGGCTGAAGGGACTCGAACCCTCGACCTTCTGCATGGCAAGCAGACGCTCTAGCCAACTGAGCTACAGCCGCGAGTCGCGCCAGTATAGCCCCGCGGGGGCGATGATCAGGACGGAGCGAGGCCAGCGATCGTGGGGCCCGAGGGCGTATTTCGGCCGAAACGCTAGCTGGATTTCTTGCCGCCCTTGCGGCCGGCAGCGGCCTTCTGCGCGCGGTTACCACCGCTGCCTGAGCCGCTGCTCTTGCGGCTCGGGCTGCCCTGCTCTTGCCGCCGCGACTCGAGGAGCCGGGCGAATTGGATATCGCGGCAGCGCGAGACTTGCTCATGCCCTTTTTGCGCAAGCCCTCGTACTACTTGTCGTTCTTCACGCTCGAACCATGGTCCTTAGCCACCGGATGCCTCCTTCTGCTGGGCGAGCTCTACGGGGCCTGCTCTGCCCGCGGGTCCACCTTGGAACACGTTCTCCCGTACCGAGCGTTGACGAGCGGTCTCAGTCCGCAGAGGCGACGACCGGATCGAACCGGTGTAGGCGGCCTTGCAGGCCGCCTACACCAGAGGTATTGCGTTTCGTGTGGTCCGTGGACCTCAGGGGTTGTGCCCGTCCGAAACCGCCCCGAGCTGAAGCGCGAAGTTGGCGAGAGGCACGCCGCTCACATCTTCGGTGGGAAGCCAGAAGTAGCCCGGACCGCCCCACTTCGAGATCGGCTCGGCCGTGCCACCCACGGGCTGGGGGCCGCTGGTGGCGACGAGACCGGCACTCGGTTCTTCGAGGACCTTCTCGTTCACATAGGCATCTCCGCCACGATCGCTGAAGATGAACACGAACCGATACCAGCCATCGGTCGAGATGACCGTCCCGGTCGTGCACGTGCCCGGCGAGCTGTTGCCGAAGCCGATCGTGTAGCCGCCAGACCCGGGACAGGCCGAGATCACCTCGTCCTGGCCGTAGCCGCCAGCGTGATTGTTGATGCCGACATCATCGTCCACCTGCTCCCCTGTCGTGGCCGTGGTCGGCGACAGATACAGGTCGTCGGTGACCGTAAAGCCGCCCGTTGGGAACACGTTCTCGTGCCCCATCGCCGTTCCGGTTCCGAAGAGCCCGAACGGGCCGGAACAGTATTCGGTGGCTGTGCTCGGGCACCCGCCGCCCTCGTCGATTGCCTGGGTACCGGAGGTCAGCGCCATCCACCGGCCGACCAGCGCCTTGGTGAACGGAGCGTAGTTGCCGCTCCCCCCGTTTGAGAAGCGAGAATGAACCCGGTCGATCGTGCCGTAGTCGCCCTCAGCACCATCACACGGGGCTAAGCCGCTGGCGTGCTGACAGAAACCGTGGGTGTTCGACTGAAACTCCTGCGTGAAGGCAACGACGGGATGCGGGGTGCGCGTGGCGTCCCCGGAGGCTCGGGGACGTACGACATCACCGTGACCGCGCCGGGAGTGACGCGTCTGAGGCGTTGCCAGCACAGTGCCGGCAAACACGCCGGCGAACAGGAGCGTAAGGGTCGTCGCGAGTACGCGAACTTTCCTCATAATGCCCTCCTAACCGATGGATTTCCCTACCGGTCCCCAATGGCAAAATTCTAGTGAAATGCTAGCCAAAATTCTGGTGAAATGCTAGCCGGAGCGTCGCGGCTTCGGGGGGTGAGGAGCGGGACCCACTCCGACGTTTGTGATGCTTGTGGCGAGCTAAAGCGATGGTCGCAAGCGCGCGGAACCCCAAAAGCCCATAGCGCCGGGGGTTTGCCGCAGAGGCGACGACCGGAATCGAACCGGTGTAGACGGCTTTGCAGGCCGCTGCGTAGCCACTCCGCCACGTCGCCAGGAGACGTGCCTAGCGTAGCGGCGCGCGACGATCCTCAGCGCGAGCGCAGTCTGACGGCGTTGCCCGAGGGATCGCGCACGAGCGCCCCGCCGCCGTCGGCGCCGTCGAGCTCCATGCCCGCCGCGTGGACCCGCTCCACGACCTCATGTAGCGCATCGCGGCCGGGAAGCACGACCTCGAACTCGCGGAGCCCGATCGACCCGGGGGGCGGGGGGTTTGCGCCCGCGCTGTGCCAGGTGTTGAGCCCCACGTGGTGGTGGTAGCCACCGGCGGAGACGAACAGCGCTCCGGGATAACCACGAACGGTGACCTCGAAGCCGAGCACGCCCGCGTAGAACTCCTCCGCGTCACGAAGGTCGGCCACCTGGAGATGGACATGGCCCACGCGCGTGCCCGCGGCGACCGTCTCGGGAACGGGGGACGCCCCCCGCCCGAAAGCCGTCCAACTCACCGAGCAGGTCGTCGAGGTCGAGCGGCACCGTGGCCATCTGGAGCTGACCTCCAGGCTGCGGCCACTCCTCCCGCGGCCGGTCGCGGTAGATCTCGATCCCATTTCCGTCCGGATCGGAGAGATACAGCGCCTCGGAGACGAGATGGTCCGAGGCCCCGTCGAGCGGCCAGCGGTGAGTCGCCAGTCGCCATAGCGACCGCGCGAGCTCGAGCCGCGAGGGCACGAGAACCGCCAGGTGGTAAAGACCCGTGGCGCGGCGGTCGAGAGGCTGTGCGGCCGGATCTCCTTGGAGCTCCACGAGCGCCACTCCGTCCGGGCCTCGCAGCTCAAGGGTCGAGCCACTGTGGAAGGCCGTAAGGCCGAGGTGCTGCTCGTAAAAGGCCCGCGAGCGCTCCAGGTCCGCGACCGTGAGGTGCACAGTGCCGATCTCGGTGGCGGGGTTGATCGGTCGCGGGCCGGTGCGGGCGGCGACCTCCTCGCCCCCGCCGAACGCGAGCCGCGGCGTCACTCCACCGTGCATTGCCCCTCCCCGGTGCCGGCCCCGGGCAACCGCCCGAGCAAAGCGGCCAACTGCCGGATCTCGTCGGGGCTGTAGCTCGAGAGGAAGAGGCGGTGGATGCTCTCAATGTGGGTGCGGCCCGCCCTGCGCAGCTTCGTGTACCCGGTATCCGTGAGCGAGGCGTACGAGATCCGCGCGTCCCGCCGACAAGCGATCCGTTCGATCAGTCCGGCCCCGACGAGGCCGTCCACGAGGCGCGTTATCCCTGAGCGGGTTAACATCGTCCGCTCGGCAAGCGCCGACATCGCGAGCTTGCGGTCCGGCGCTTGGGCAAGGTAGAGCAGCACCTCGTAGTCGCGCGCCGTCAAGCCGTGCTCGGCGACGAGTTCGGCGTCCAGCGCGCGCAGAATCGATGCGTGACTCTGCAGGAAGCTGCGCCAAGCTTCAAGGGCAGCGCCCTCAAGATCGGTCGCCGAAACGGTAGCCATTAACACGATTCTAGTTGACGAGTCAACTTGATTGCGTTCTTATCAATCGAATTTGCAGCGCTTCTTGACCTAAGGGGTAGCTTGAAGTACTTCGAATCGATTCACACGACCGCTGAAGGGAGCTGATGCGGATGGCAGGTTCCGAGATGCGCGGAAATGATGCGGGCCGAGGCGTCGAGGCCGACATCGCGCGGTACGCAGATCAGGCGTCCGTGGAGCTTTCCGCCGCCCAGGCCAACGAGGCACCCGAGCAGCCGGGATCGCGACGCCGCGGGGGATATCCGGTCAACCAGGCGGACCGCAGCCGGCTGATCAAGGAAGCCCGCGAGACGGTCTTCCCGACCGCCTTGCGCGGGTATGAGCGGACAGCCGTGGATCGATACGTGACGGAGGTCAATCGCTTGATCGCCGAGCTCGAGATGACGTCCTCACCGGAGTCGGCGGTGAGGCGAGCGCTCGAAGAGGTCAGTGAGGAGACGCGCGGTTTGCTGGAGCGCGCCCACCAGACGGCGGAGGACATCACGGCCCGCTCGCGGGTAAAGGCAGATGACCGCGTCAAGCAGGCCGAGTCTGAGGCGGAGGTGCTGCGTCAGGCCGCGCAGGAGGATGCCGACGGCGACGCGGGACGTCGCGCAGCGGGAAGCCGACGCGACGCGCGACGCTGCCCAGCGGGAGGCACACGAGCTGCGGACTTCCGCCCAGCACGAGTCGGCCACGCTGCGCGAGATGGCCGCCACCGAAGTGACCGAGGTGCGTGAGACGGCGACGCGGGAGGTCACGGAGCTGCGGGATACCGCGGCGCGCGAGACGCAGCAGATGCGCACAGCCGCCCAGCAGGAGGCGGATCGCGTTCTCGGCGACGCGCGGCACCAGTCCGAGGAGTTGCTCGACGAGTCCGAGACCCGTGCCCGCGAGCTCGCCCAGAGCGCGGAGACGATCTGGCGTGAACGGCGCCGCCTGGTGGACGACATGCGCGCGATCGGCGAGCAGCTCACCTCGATCGGCGAGGCCGAGTCAAGGCGCTTCCCGCGTCTGAGCGAAGCGATCCCGCCGGTGTCGGTCTCGTCGCGGACGAGCACAGCTCGATCGGGGACCGGGAACGGCGCAGCCGATCCGACCGACGCTGCCGGAGGGCTCCGATCCCACGGCAGATTCCGCCGGCGGGTCGGATGAGCCGACCGAAGCGGCCGCCAGCGCCGAGGAGTAGCACTCGGCAACTCGCTTCTCGCGTATCTGGGAGCGCTTGGGTCAGACACGAGCGGCTTCGCTCGGGTTTCATCGGGGTAGCGCCGCCGAATGGCGGACGCGATCGCGCTGCTCGTGAAGGCGCTGGCCGGCGGCTCGCTGGTGGTGATCTTCTCGTTGCTCAGCCAGTCGCTTCAGCCTAAGCGCTTTGCCGGGTTGTTCGGGGCCGCTCCCGCGGTGGCCATCGCCGGGCTGGCCGTCACTCTCGTCAGCAAGGGGGTACTCGACGCGAGGCTTAACACGCTCGGCATGGTGGCCGGAAGCGCCGGGATGGTCGTCTACGCGGCCGTGACTGTCCTTGTGCTGAAACGGGCCAGGCCGGTCACCTCTTCGGCTGCCACCTTGCTCGTCTGGGCGGGGGTCGCGGCGGCCGTAGCCGTGCCGTTGCTATGAGCGCCCGAGAAGACCCGCACCTGACGTGGTTCGAAGCTCCCGAGCAGGCTCCGAGCCTGGACCTCGGACGCGCCCGGCACGTGTCGCTTCGCCACCTGCTCGCGAGGTTTGCTCTCGGCGCGGCGACGTCGGCGGTCGCGGGCGCCATCTCCATCGCGTGGAACTCCAAGGCAGGGGGGATCATGCTCGCGTTCCCCGCGATCCTCGCGGCCAGCCTGACGCTGATCGCCGACGAGGAGTCGCGTCGCGCGGCGCGCGAGGACGCTCGTGGCGCCGTGCTCGGCGGCGTTGGGCTGGGCGCATTTGCCGGAGTCGGCTACGCGAGCTTCGGGCATCTACCGCCAGTGCTGGTGCTCGTGCTCGCGCTGCTGGCGTGGGCGTGCGTCGCGTGCGGGCTGTATCTGGTTCTGTGGGCGCCCTCGCACGGGATCCTCAGAAGCCGCTAAATAACGCCACGCGTCGCGGCATCATTGGATCGTGGATGCGAAGACGACGCTCGCGAGGCGGCTGGAGGTAGGCGGCTTCATCGCGCCGGCTGAGGAGGCGGAGATACTGCTGGCCGCCGCCGGCGGTGACGGTGGCCGCCTGAAAGCTCTCGTCAGCCGTCGGCTGACGGGCGAGCCACTCGCTTGGATCACGGGAAGGGCGAGCTTCTGCGGCGCCGAAATTCGGGTCGATCCCGGCGTGTACGTGCCGCGGTGGCACACCGAGGAGCTCGCGCTGAGAGCGGCGCACCGGTGCGCGCAGACAGGCATCGTGGCCGACCTCTGCACTGGCTCCGGTGCGATTGCCGCCACGATCGGCCGCCTGCGGCCCGGCGCGCGAGTGGTCGCCGCGGACATCGACGAGCGGGCCGTGAGCTGCGCTAAAGCCAACGGCGTCGAGGCGTACCACGGCGATCTTTTTGCCGCCCTGCCCGCCGAGCTCCAAGGCCGGATCGACGTTCTTGTCGCGGTGGCCCCCTACGTTCCCAGCGCCGAGCTTCAGTACCTCCAACGGGACGCTTTGGCATTCGAAGGGTCCTTGCCCTACGTGGGCGGCGCCGACGGTGCCGACATCCTGCGCCGCGTCGTCGCGGACAGCACTCAGTGGCTGCATGAGCGCGGCGCGCTGTTACTCGAGCTCGGCGGGAAACAGGCCGAACTGCTGCGCGAAGACCTCGCCCGCCACGGCTACACCGCGGTCACCGTCCTGCACGACGAGGACGGCGACATCCGCGGCGTCGAAGCGACCTATGGCAACCGCAGGTAGTAGGCGATGCTGGGCTCGAAGCAGCAACGAACGCCTTGTGCTGCGGGGTGTGCCCGATGTGTATCGCGACGGCTGCGACCACGCTGCTGCTTCCCGCCGCGGTGGCCGATAAGGAGCGCGAAGCACACCAGGCAGGCTTATCGAGTCTTGGATCGAGGGGGGATCTGACGGTTTGGGGCGGCGCGTGGTTTGGCTCGCTCAGGGGTGCAGGAGCACCTTGATCGCTTCGCGCTGGTCCATCGCGCGGTAGGCGTTAGCGGCTTGGTCGAGCGGCAGTTCGAGGTCGAAGACCTTGCCGGGGTTTATCTGGCGGTTCCAGATCAGGTCGATCAGCTCGGGCAGGAAGCGCCGCACCGGCGCGGGTCCGCCGTGCAGGTGCGCGAGGCTCCAGAACAGGTCCATGCCGTCGATGGCGACGCCGTGGGCGACGCCGACGAAGCCGACGTGCCCGCCGGGTCGGGTGGCGTGGATGGCCTGGCTCATCGACTCCTGGGTGCCGACGGCCTCGACGACCGAATGCGCGCCGAGCCCGTTCGTGAGCTCCCTGACCGCGGCAATGCCGGCGTCGCCGCGCGCTTCGACGATGTCAGTGGCGCCGTACTCGCGGGCCAGGCGCTGGCGGGAGGCGTGGCGGCTCATGGCGATGATCCGCTCGGCGCCGAGCCGCTTGGCCGCGAGCACGGCGAGCAGGCCGACGGCGCCGTCGCCGACGACGGTGACGGTCTTGCCCGGGCCGGCCTCGGCGGCCACGGCGCCGAACCAGCCGGTCCCCAGGACGTCGGAGGCCGAGAGCAGGCTCGGGATGAGGTCATCGGAGGGGATGTCCGGAGTGGCGACGAGCGTGCCGTCGGCCAGCGGAACGCGAAGCAGCTCCGCCTGCGCACTCAGCATGGGGACGCGGTTGATGCAGGCGCTCTGGTAGCCGGATCGGCAGATCTCGCAGCTGTTGTCGCTGGCCCAGAACGAGCCGACGACGAACTGGCCGGGCTTGATGTTCTGGACGTCGTTGCCGACTTGCTCGACGATCCCGGCGTACTCGTGCCCCATCGGTGCGGGCCACTGCAGGTTGTCGACGCCTCGGTAGGGCCAGAGGTCCGAACCGCACACGCAGGCGGCCGAAACGCGGATGATCGCATCCGTGGGTTCGACGATTCGCGGTTCATCGCGTTCGTCGACACGCACGTCGCCGGGTCCGTACATCACTGCTCCGCGCATGAGCTCTCCTTCGGTTCGTGTTGGGTCAAGGGGTCGCGGTGACGCGAGCCAGCGCGCCCAGTAGCTCGTCCTTGAACTGCTGGCCACCGACCACGGCGGCCGGCTGGGTGCCCCGCGTAGGACGCCGCTCGCGCAAAAGATTACGCGCCTGCGGGCCTGAATTGGAGCCGAGAGTCGTCGGCACGTTGGACGGACGAAGGCTTGCCGAAGGGGAACCCCCCCATGCCGGAGGGCGTCGCCGCGAGCCGGACGCCAGTGAATTGGTCGCTTGAACAGGAAAGCCCCGCGCCGGCGGGGCGTTCGGGAGTGGGCGATGCTGGGCTCGAACCAGCGACCTCCGCCTTGTCGAGACACGCGCCGGCGCTTGATCGCCCCGAAAGGCTCGTCATCACAGGGCATTCGCGGGCTCGACGGGTCAGCGATGCGGTCGGCAGATCGCCCGGAAATAGCCGTGTTTTCCGGCAATTACGGCATGGCTGCTGCGAACATCAGGTTCTTCAGCGAATGCTTGACTCGCATTGCTTCACGGCGATCATTGCCGATCAGCGGAGTGCGATCGCATAGCGCTTCGCCGCCGGGCGACCTGCGCATGGCGCGCGCCCTGTCTCAGCGCTTGTGTAAGCGTTGGGCCTGAAGGCACTTTCGTTGACAACGCCGGGAGTGGATGAGAGGCTGTGCGCGCAGGGACTGGCTACTTGGTGCTGACGCACTCCGGGGGTTGAAATGCAGCTAGGGGCGGCAAAGCTAAGCAAGGGCGCCTTTGGTGCGCTCGTGGTTGCGTCGGTGTTCGGGATTCTGTCTGCGTCTGCTGCAACCGCGAAGACGGTGACCGTGGGGCAGCTGTTCACGCCTAAAACTTCCTGTTATGCCTCCTATACCGGCCTGGTCACGGGTGTGGCCAGCGGAACGTCGTACGTCGTGCCGAAGGCAGGCGTGATTACTTCGTGGTCGTTTCACGACGGCGCCACGCCCGTTGCCGCAGTGAAGCTGAAGGTCGGCCGCGGCGCCGGGAGCGGGAAATACACGATCGTGGGTAGCGCGAAGGCCGGCGCGCAGACGGCGAACTCCGTCAACACCTACAAGGCGCATATCGCGGTCAAGGCGGGCGACCTGCTCGGGTATACACCTCCAACAGCGGCGGGGAGTGCGGAACGGAAAATGCCAACAGCTTGGATACATACGTGTACGCGTCCGGTGCCGATGTGGCGCCGGGCAAGACCGCGCCTTTCGACTCCGGCGCTGGCTGGAAGATCCCGGTCTCGGCGCGTGTCAGCGAAGAACTGCGTCGTGCCGAACCTCAAGGGCAAAACCTTGAAGGCTGCGAAGAAGGCGCTAGCGGCAGCCAACTGCACGCTCGGAAAGGTCCGGCCCAAGGGCCAGACCAAGGGCAAGGTCAAATCGCAAAACCCCACAGCCGGAAAGAGCTGGCCCCAGGGGCCAAAGTGAACGTGCGGCTCGGCTAGCCGCTTAGCGGGATGATCTACATTTGGCGCGCCTCTCGCAACTGCTTGTAGACGTTGGTCGCTCAATGCAGCAGGTATCGCGGGCTGCTGCCGGCTGCGCCCTGGCGATCGCTGCTATCGCGCTCGTCCACCCGCTCTGAGTCGAGCGGCGCCCTTGAATCGGACGACGGTGAAGGTCTGCAAACGAACCCCTCGCCGGGCGCCGCTCACTGAGAAGACCACGCCGCCGCGACTAGCGCTTGACGTTCGTTGGGGCCGGCTGAGGACCCGGCTAATTCACGCAATACGCGAACGCCGTGATCTTCCCGGCCACATTGCTGAAGTTGTGGCCACTGACGATCCATGAGCCGGCGGCGAACTGGTACGAGGCGCTGTAGAAGATGTCCGGGCCCGTGTCGTTGTCGTAGTCGGGCGTTGGTGTCGTGGTGTAGCCGCCGGCCATAAGTGTCTGCCCGCGTGGCAGCTAACCGCCACGCCTCCGCTGGCCCCCGCTGGGACCGGATCCGAATTCGACCGCACCTTGATCTTCACGCCCTTCTGGCAATACGCAAAGGCCTCGAACTTAGCCGGAGTGGACGGGAAGACTGACATCACCGTCCATTTACGGGCGCTCGCTGCGTAGTCCCTGTAAGTCGGGAAGTTCCACTGCTCCGAAGTTTCGCCGAGCAACTCGTACCCGCCCGAGACGAGCGTCTGCCCGGAGGTACAGTTCGCCGAGACGGTGTTGTTGACCGGATCCCTCTTGGCCTGCACCTCCTTCTTATGCCTGGTTACGCTTGCCTTATTGCGCCCGCAGTAGGCATAGGGTGTCAGCGTGTCGGGGTCTTGCGGAGCGAGATGGACGGTCCAGCCGCCGTTGACCGCGTGCGAGACCACGGCGTCCACTTCAGCGACCGCGCCCGAGCTGTTGAAACCGCCCGAGACAACGTGCTCGTGTGCCCCGCACTTGCGGTGGCAACGAGCTCTCTGTTCGAGTTCAGAGTGCTCGTGGTCGCGGAGTGGGTGCTCAGCGCCATGCGCCGGTAGGGATCGCCAGCATCGCACCTACGCACGCCACCATGACCGCCATTCCGCGCCGGATAACGATCCTTGTCATGACAATTTTGCTCCCGGTTCCGTGCGCCCCCAAGGCGTTCTGCCAATGGCCGCCGCAACATACCGCAACAACGCGGAAAGCAAAGTCCCTCAGCGGGCTCGATTTAGCTTCTGCGCAGGTAACGATCGCGCGGACGCTCACCGGCGCGCTGCCGCGATCAGTCGGCGTGATCACCCAGCCGTCACGGTCGGCTCGCTGTCGTAGACGGTCAGGTGGCGGGGTTCCCCTCGCGACGCTGCCGAGCCCGAAGTCGGAGTCGCGGTCTGGCATCGTGGTGAACTACGGGCCCCCCTTTCCAAAGGCTGAGCGCGGCCACTAGTGTTTGTAGTCAGTGCTCGGGGCTGGCCGTGGGAGCGCACCCAAACGATGCGCTCCCCCGTGGCGCGATCTACTTGAAGTAGATTGACTTGCTGAAGCCGGCCTTGCAGTTGGCCGTCTTCTTGGCCTCTGCGTAATACTTGTGGTGCGCAGGGAACCCTGGTTCCCCATGTCCCAGGTGGCATGGCTGCCATCGACCGTAGAGTGGGTCGTGGTCTCCTTGAGATCGACCTTCGGATTCTGGTTGAGCCCTTCTGCTGGTAGGCGATCACCAGTCGGTTCAGGCAGCTTTTGCGCGAGCTGAAGATGCTGCCGCCCACGTCGCCAGAGGTACTCCCATGCATCGTCACCTTCGTGGTTGCGGCGGCGGCCCACGCGACACCCGCGAGAACAAGCGCACTACAGATGACGGCCGCGAGCACTGAAAGGCGCGCGCGTACGTTCATGATTTACCCCCTTCTAGTTGTCCCTTCTGGCTCGACTCCCGCCTACGCGGGCGCCAACCATGAGCTTACCGCGCGGCGCCCCCTGCGGAGAGTTTAAAACTGCCACGAGCTAGACAGGTTGGGAGGCACGGCCGCCGCCGCGTGCTCGCGCCCGCTGTCACGCGACCTAACGAGCTGCTCGAGGAGGCCGCGAATTGCAGATATTGCAGTCGGCCGAGATGGAGAGCGAGCCGGACGCCAGTGAATTCCGCCTGAACAGGAAAGCCCCGCGCTCGCGGGGCTTCAGGAGTGGGCGATGCTGGGCTCGAACCAGCGACCTCCGCCTTGTCGAGACGGCGCTCTCCCAGCTGAGCTAATCGCCCGGGAGCGCAGAGCCTAGCGCCCGGTCGGCGGCAGCCGCCCCGCCGTTAGCATCACGCGGCAATGGACTTCAGGCTGCCAGACCGAACGATCCTCTCTCTGCCCGAAGGAGCCACGGGCGCCGACGCCGCGGCCGCGATCGGGCCCGGGCTCGCAAGGGCCGCCCTCGCGGTCAAGGTCGACGGCGAGTTGCGCGATCTGGCGCGAGCGCTGCCGGACGGAGGAGGCCCACCAAAGCTCCTGGAGGTGATCACCGAGCGCAGCGGCGACGAAGCACTCGCTCTGATCCGTCATGACACCGCCCACGTCCTCGCCACGGCGGTGATGGATCTCTATCCGGGCGTCAAGATCTCGATCGGTCCCCCGATCGCGGACGGCTTCTACTACGACTTTGACTTTCCTGACGGCACCCACTTCTCGGACGCGGACTTCGGGGCTGTCGAAGCGCGGATGAAAAAGCACATTGCCGCGGCCGAGCCATTCGTGCGAGCGGATGTGCCCGCGGAGGAGGCCCGCGAGCGCTTCGAGGCAGAGCATCAGGACTACAAGGTCGAGCTGATCGACGACCTCGTGCGCGACCAGGGCGTCGAGACGGTCTCCTTGTACACCAACGGACCGTTCACCGACCTCTGTCGTGGACCCCACACTCCGGCCACCGACCGGATCAAGGCGTTCAAGCTGCAATCGGTCGCGGGCGCTTACTGGCGCGGGGACGCGCACAACAAGATGTTCACGCGCGTCTACGGAACCGCCTTCTTCTCGCGCAAGGAGCTCGATGAGTTCCTCGAGCGCATCGAGCAGGCGCGCGCACGCGATCACCGCAGGCTCGGCCGCGAGCTCGGCCTGTTCATGTTCTCGGAACTCGCCCCGGGCGCCCCGTTCTGGCTACCCAATGGGATGGTGATCTGGAACGAGCTGACCGCGCTCTGGCGCGAGCAGAACGCAGCGCGCGGCTACCGCGAGGTCAAGACACCGATCCTCTACGACGTCGAGCTGTTCAAGACCTCCGGCCACTGGGAGGTCTACCGCGACCACATGTATTTCACCGAGGTGGAAGGGCGCACCATGGCGCTAAAGCCGATGAACTGCCCTGCGCACGTGCAGCTCTTCAAAGAGGATCGCCGCTCCTACCGCGATCTCCCGATCCGCTTCTCCGAGCAGGGTCTCGTCCACCGCCACGAGCCCGGCGGCACCCTGCACGGGCTGCTGCGCGTCCGGCAGATCACCCAGGACGACGCCCACATCTTCTGCTCCGAGGAGCAGGTCCCCGCCGAGGTCAACCGCTGCCTGGACTTCGGTCAGGCGATCTACGACCGCTTCGGCTTCGTCCCTCGGGTCGAGCTCTCGACCCGGCCCGACAAACGGATCGGCTCGGAAGAGATGTGGGATCGCGCCGAACACGGGCTTAAGGCCGCGCTCGAGCACCGCGGCGTCGACTATCGCGTGGCCGAGGGAGAGGGGACCTTCTACGGGCCCAAGATCGACCTGCACATGACCGACTCGATCGGGCGTTCCTGGCAGCTGGGCACCGTCCAGCTCGATTACGTGATGCCGGAGCGGTTCGCCCTCACCTACACGGGGGCCGACAACGCGGAGCACCGCCCAGTGATGCTCCACCGCGCGCTGATGGGGTCCTTCGAGCGCTTCATCGGGATCCTGATCGAGCACTACGCGGGTGAATTCCCCGTCTGGCTGGCGCCCGTTCAGGCGATCGTGCTACCGATCGCCGACCGCCACCGTGACTACGCAGATGCGGTGCGGAGAGAGCTTCGCGAAGTCGGCGTGCGAGCGGATGTGGACGATCGCACGGAGTCGATCAGAAAGAAAATCCGGGACGCCGAGCTGCAGAAGATCCCCTACATGCTCGTCGTCGGCGACCGCGAGCGTGACGCCGGTGAGGCGGCGCTGCGCGAGCATCCTGGGGGAGACCGAGGGCCGATTAACGTGGGCGACTTCCCTCGCGCGTGCGCGAGGAGATAGCCGCCCGCGCGCCGCGCGGGTGAGCTTGTGCACGGTCGCCAAGACCCCACTCCGGTCCTCAAACCGCCGCTATACTGGCGCCCGTTGATCCATTTACATCGTCACACTCCGTCCGGCACCGCTTGACGACGTTCCTTCCTCGCAACTAGTGCCGGTTCCAAGGAGGTTTGACCGGCGCCCGCCGGAGCGGGACCAGACCCGGATCAACGACCGGATCCGTGTGCCCGAGGTCAGGTTGATCGGCGTCGATGGCAACCAGGTCGGGATCGTCAAGACCGATGACGCGCTGCGCTACGCCCAGGAGCGGGACCTTGACCTGGTCGAGGTCGCGCCGGAGGCGCGTCCGCCCGTCACGCGCGTGCTCGACTACTCCAAGTACCGCTACGAGCAGTCCCAGAAGCAGAAGGCCGCGCGCAAGCATCAGCAGCAGGTCACGATCCGCGAGATCAAGTTCCGGCCCAAGATCGCGCAGAACGACTACGACACCAAGAAGGGCCATGTCTCGCGCTTCCTGCGGGGCAAGGACAAGGTCAAGATCACGATCATGTTCCGCGGGCGGGAGGTGACCCACCCGGAGCGGGGGACAGCCCTGCTGGACAAGCTCGCCGGCGAGCTATCGGACATCGCGGTCGTCGAGCAGACGCCCGTGCAAGACGGTCGCAACATGACGATGTTGCTGGCGCCATCCAAGGCGGTGCTGGCCGCTGACCGGGAGCGCTCGACCAACGGCGCCGGCGAGCCCCCGACGGTTGCGGCGCACGACGGGAGCTCGGGCGAGCCCGCGTCGGATTCGAGCTGACGCCGACGGGCTGGGCCATCGCGCGTCTGGTTTACTAGCCTCAAGCCATGCCCAAGATGAAGACCCATTCCGGGGCCAAGAAGCGCTTCCGCGTGACCGCGTCGGGCAAGCTCCGCGGCCGCAGCGCGTTCACGACGCACATCCTCGAGAAGAAGCCCGCTAAGCGCAAGCGCCGCCAGGCGAGGCCGGCGACGATCTCGCCGCACGACCGGCGTCGGGTCAGGGAGCTTCTGGGGGTGGGGGCTCCTAAAACTCGCGGCGAGGGGCCGAAGCGGTGACCCGCGTCAAGCGCTCGGCCCACGCACGCAAGAAGCGGCGCGCAACTCTCAAGCTCGCCAAGGGCTACCGCGGCGACGCAAGCCGCCACTACCGCAAGGCCAAGGAGGCGGTCCTCAAGGCAGACCAGTACGCCTACCGCGATCGCCGCAACCGCAAGCGGGACTTCAGGGCGCTGTGGATCACGCGCATCAACGCTGCCGCGCGCCAGCACGGCCTCTCCTATTCCCAGTTCATCCGCGGCACGAAGCTCGCGGGCATCGAGCTCGACCGCAAGGTGCTCGCGGACATCGCCGTACGCGACCCCGAGACCTTTCGACGCGTTGCCGACCGCGCCCGCGAGGCGCTGGCGGCCGGCTGAAAGCACTCCGGCAACCAGCCAAGCCAAACGGGCGCCCCTCATCGAGAGGCGCCCTTTTTAGTTCGCAGACATGAGCATCACCAGCCAGCACAACCGCAGACTGAAGGAGATCCGCAAGCTCCGCATGCGTCGGCGGTGGCGCGAGCGCTCGGGGCGGTTCGTGGCCGAGGGCGAGGATCTCCTCGGGGCAGCCGATGCGGCCGGGTGGGAGCCGGTCGAGCGCTACTGCGCGGCGGGAAGCGGCCTTCCGGGAGCCGAGGTAGAGCCTGAGCTCCTGGCCTCGGCCTCGGGCCTCGCCTCGGGCACCCGTGCGCTGGCCGTCTATGACGAGCGGTGGGAGCCGCGGGCTACGGGACCGCTCTGCGTCTACCTCCACGGCGTCCACGACCCTGGCAACGTGGGGGCGGTGCTGCGGGCTGCGGAGGCCTTCGGGGCGGCTTCGGTCGCGGTCGGCCCCGGGTCGGCGGACCCGTTCGGCCCCAAGGCGGTCAGGGCATCCATGGGCGCGGTGTTCGCGGTACCGCTGACGCAGGCGAACGCCGTTGCCGATCTCCCCGGCGCGAAGATCGCGCTCGTGCCGCACCGCGGCGTCGCGCTGCGCGAGCTGGAGGTGGCCAAGGACATCACGCTCATGATCGGTTCAGAGCGGGAGGGTCTCCCACAGACCGTGATCGACGAGGCCGACCAAACGGCTCATATCCCCATCCGATCCAATTCGCTGAACGCGGCCATGGCGGCCACGGTCGCGCTCTACGAGCTCGCGCATAGGATGGCCGCGCGATGAGCGCGCTCGACGTGATTGCAGGGCTCCGCGGAGAGGCCCAGGAAGCCATAGAGAGCGCCGCCTCGACCTCCGAGCTCGATCAGATCCGCGTCCACTACCTAGGCCGCAAGGCCGAGCTGCCCAACTTGCTGCGCCGGGTCGCCGAACTGCCGCCCCAGGAGCGCGCAGCGACCGGCAAGGCCGCCAACGAGGCGCGTCAGGCGATCACGCAGCGACTCGAACTCAAGGCCAGCGAGCTCGCGGCCCACGAGCTGCAGGAGCGCCTGCGGCGAGACCGCGTCGACGTGACGTTGCCGGCCGACCCGCTGCCCGCGATTGGCCGTTCTCACCTCATAGCTCAGACCAGGCGGGAGATCGAGGACGTGTTCGTGGGACTCGGCTTCACTGTCGAGGAGGGGCCAGAGGTGGAGACCGCCTACTACAACTTCGACGCCCTGAACATCCCCGTCACGCACCCCTCACGGCTCGAGACGGACACGTTCTACGTCAAGCCGGAGCGGGGGAGTGATGGGGCGAGGATCGACATCTTCGACCCGAGCACGGTGTTGCTGCGCGTGCACACCTCACCCATGCAGGTTCGCGCCATGGAGAGCTCCCCGCCGCCGATTTACGTGATCGTCCCGGGCCGCGTCTACCGGCCAGATCTCGACGCCACGCACACCCCCCAGTTCCATCAAATCGAGGGGTTGGCGGTCGACCAGGACGTGACGCTAGCCGACCTCAAAGGGACCCTCTTGCGCTTCGCGCGGGCGATCTTCGGCGAGGATCGCGAGGTTCGGCTGCGTCCGAGCTTCTTTCCCTTCACCGAGCCGAGCGTCGAGGTCGACGTCTCTTGCTTCAACTGCGTCGATGGCATAACCGCCGACGGGGAGCGCTGCCCGTTGTGCAAGGGCACGGCGTGGATCGAGATCCTCGGCGCGGGAATGGTCGACCCCAACGTATTCGAGTACGTGCGCGAGTACGGCTACGACCCGGAAAAGGTCCAGGGATTCGCGTTCGGCATGGGCATCGAGCGCATCGCGATGCTCAAGCACGGTGTGCCGGACCTGCGGCTCCTATACGAGAACGACATCAGGTTCCTGGAGCAGTTCTGATGCGCCTGCCCCTCGAATGGCTACATGAGTACTGCCGCCCCGACCTCGACGCGCACGCCCTCGCGACGAGGCTCGCGCTCACCGGCACCGAGGTGGAGCGGATCGAGCACCACGGGCCGCAGAACGTCGACCGCTTCGTCGTCGGGCGCGTGCTCGAGGCAAAGCAGCACCCCCGGGCGGACAGGCTGTCGGTTTGTCTGGTCGACATCGGCGACCGCGAGCCCTCCCAGATCGTCTGCGGCGCTCCGAACGTGCGCGCCGGGCAGACCGTCGCGGTCGCCCAGCCCGGCGCGGTGATGCCCGACGGGACACCGCTCCGGGCTGCCAAGCTCAGGGGTGTCGAATCCCAGGGAATGATCCTGGCCGAGGACGAGCTCGCGCTCGGTCCGGACCACGAGGGGATCATCGTGCTCGGGTCCGAGGACACCGACGGGCTCAAGCCCGGCACTCCGCTGGAAAGGCTGATCCCGGTCGCCACCGAGGTGCTCGTGCTCGAGATCACGCCAAATCGCCCGGACTGCCTGAGCATCTACGGCGTCGCGCGCGAGGTCCACGCCGCCACGGGAGCGCCGCTGGGCCCGCCGCCGTGGCTGGACGACCCCGGGACGCCCGGACCCGTGCGGGAAGCGGCCGTAGAGGTCAACACGCCACACGAGCTCTGTCCCCGCTTCACCGCGAGGGTGTTCGAGGACGTCGAGACTGGTCCGTCGCCACCGTGGCTCAAAGCCCGCCTGATGGCCGCGGGCCAGCGCCCCATCTCCAACGTGGTCGACATCACCAACTACGTCATGCTCGCCACGGGGCAGCCGCTGCATGTATTCGATCTCGATCGCGTCGCCGGCCACGCTCTGACCGTCCGCCACGCCAGCGAGGGCGAGACAATGCGCACGCTGGACGGCCAGCTGCGGGAGTTCGACGAGCAGACCGTGCTGATCGCCGACGGGGAGGGGCCAACCTCGATCGCCGGCGTGATGGGAGGCGAGCGCTCGGAGGTCTCAGACGCGACCACGCGCGTGCTCATGGAAGCCGCAAACTGGGACGGCCCCAACGTCCACCGCACCGCGCTCAGGCTGGGGCTGCGCACCGAGGCCTCGGGCCGCTTCGAGAAACAGCTCCAACCCGAGCAGGCGCTCGAGGCACAGGCCCTGGCCGCACGGCTCATGCTCGAGCTCACGGGGGCCCGCCTCGTCCCGGGCACCATCGACGTGGGCGGGCCGGGTGACCCCCCCGAACCCATCGCTCTCCGCGACGCCCGCGTCGCGGGTCTCCTCGGCCTTCCGATCCCCCGCAGGCGCAGCAAGGAGATCCTGGACGCCCTTCAGTTCCGGACGCGCGACACAGAGGCGGGCCTGGACGTGACGCCGCCGTCGTTCCGGCGCAGCGACATCACCCGCGAGGCCGACGTAATCGAGGAAGTGGCCAGGATCGAGGGCTTCGACAAGCTGCCGGCGACATTACCCCCCCGTCGAGGCGCGTCCGGTCGGCTCAGTCGCGCCCAGATCCTCCGCCGTCGCGCCGTCGAAGCGCTGACGGGCGAGGGGCTCAACGAGGTGGTCGGCTGGAGCTTTGCTTCGCCGGAGCTGGCGCAAAAGCTGCGTCTACGGGACCACCGCGCGGTCGAGCTGCTCAATCCGATGTCGTCGAGCGAGGCCGAGCTGCGCACCACGCTGCTCGGGTCGCTACTCGACATCGCCGCCCGCAATCGCGCCAGGGGCGCGCGAACGGTCAGGCTGTTCGAGGTCGGCAAGGCCTACCTGCCCGCCGGTGATCGGCTGCCCCGCGAGCCCGAGCGCATCGCGGCGCTCCTGCACGGCCCCGTGAGGCCGGCCACCTGGCGCGAGCAGGCACCGCCCAACGCTGACTTCTTCGCCGCAAAGGGCGCGCTCGCGGCCCTGCTCGATCGTCTCGGGGTCGGCTGGGTGGCGCAACGGGGCGATGAGCCCTTCCTTCATCCCGGGCGCGCGGCCGCGGTCCTTCTCGATGGCCACGAGGCCGGGTGGGTCGGCGAGATCCACCCGCTCGTGCTCTCGGAGTGGGACCTCGACGGAACCGTCGCCGGCTTCGAGCTCGATCTTGACCCGGTCGTCGAGCACGCGGCGGACGCCCCGCAGTACGTGGACCTCACGACGTTCCCCGCGGTCCGCGAGGACCTCGCCGTGGTCGTGCCCGACGACGTTACGGCCGAGCAGGTGGAGGTGACGATGCTTGCCGCGGGCGCGCCGTTGCTGGCCGCGGTCGAGCTATTCGACACCTACCACGACGCCGCGGTGATCGGCTCCGACCGGATCTCGCTGGCGTTCCATCTCGAGTTTCGCGCCCGCGACCGTACGCTCACCGACGAGGAGGTCGCCGCCAGGCGGGTGGCGATCGCCGAGGCGCTCGAGCGGACGTTGGAGGGGAGGGTGAGAGCCGGGTGACTGGGGCCAGCGTCTCGGTATTCGGGGCGGCCGGCTTCACCGGTGCGCTCACCGCGCGCCTGCTTGACCGCCATCCGTGGTTTGAGCTCAAGAGCCTTACCGCGCGCTCCGACGTGGGCAGGCGGCTGTCCGCGCTCTATCCGCATCACCGCGTCTCCTTCGAGCTCGAAGAGTTCGAGATCGACAGACACGCCGAGGTCGATGTCGCCGTTATCGCCTACCCGCATGGCCAGGCCGCGCCGCTGGCCGCCGTCCTGCGCGAGCGCGGCGTGCGCGTGGTCGACCTCAGCGCCGACTTTCGCTTGCGCGACCCTGCTCTTTACGAGGCGTGGTACCGCGCCCACCCCGCGCCCGAGCTGCTCGAGCAGGCCGTCTACGGGCTGCCAGAGCTCGGGTATCGCGAGCGGATCGCGCAGGCCGACCTCGTGGCTAACCCCGGTTGCTACCCCACGGCCGCGTTGCTCGCGCTGGCGCCCCTGGCGCGAGCTGGGTTGCTCGCGGATGTAGTGATCGACGCCAAGTCCGGAGTCTCGGGCGCCGGGCGGGCGGCCACCGAGAAGACCCACTTCGTGGCGGTGGATGAAAACGTCTGCGCCTACGGTGTGCCGGGCCATCGCCACACGCCCGAGATCGAGCAGGAGCTGGAGGCGTTGGGAGCGCCGCTCCCCGTCACATTCACGCCGCACCTCCTGCCGCTGGACCAGGGCGAGCTCGTGTCCTGCTACCTCACCGTGAACGACGGTCCTGATGGCGACCTGGGGCGGCTTTACGAGGAGGCTTACGTCCGCGAGCCGTTCGTCGAGCTCTCCGCGGCGCCCCCCGGCGTGCGCGACGTGCGTGAGACCAACATCTGCCGCATTTCGGTCCACCGCGATTTGCGGCCTGGTCGCGCGATCGTATTTGCCGCGATCGACAACCTGTGGAAGGGCGCCGCCTCGCAGGCGGTCCAGAACCTCAACCTCATGTTCGGAAGGCCGGAGGGGGAGGGGATCTCGTGAGGACATTCTTCAAGTCCCGTTGGGTCGAGAAGCCCGCCCACGTAACCGAGCTCGAGCCCACAAGCCTTCCACTCGGCTTCCGCGCTGCCGGCGTGGCGGCGGGACTCAAGCTCGATGGGGTCGACGTCGGCGTCCTGGTCGCTGACCGCGCCGACACGGTCTCCGCCGCCCGCTTCACCACCAACGCGCGGGTCGGGGCGCCGGTGACGGTGTCGCGCGAGGCCGCCCGCACCCGGCTGCGGGCGGTCGTAGCCAATTCGGGTGGGTCCAACACCGGCGACGGCGAGCGCGGCCTGGAGACTGCGCGGGCGACGCAGCGGGCCACGGCTGACCTGCTGGGGATAGAACCCGCCCAGGTCGGCGTGGCCTCGACCGGGCTGATAGGCACCGAGCTGCCCAGGGAGCCGCTGCTCGGCGGCGTGCGCGCCGCGGTCGGCAGGCTCGGCGAGGACGCCGACCAGTTCTCGCGCGCGATCCTGACCTCCGACCGCGCTCCCAAGCGGGCGTGCCTGCGGGTGGATCTGCCCGCGGGGACGGTGACCCTCGCCGCGCAGGCCAAGGGCGCCGGAATGATCTCGCCTCGCTTCGCGACCATGTTGTGCTTCGTCCAGACCGACGCCGCGATGGCCCCTGAGACGCTCGAGCTGCTCACCGGCGTAACAATCAAGCGGTCCTTTGACCGCATCAGCGTCGACGGGCAGCTCTCGACCAGCGACACCGTCTTCGTCCTCGCTGGGGGCGCGTCCGGAGTCGGCGTCGAACCCGAAACCGAGGACGAGCTCCGCTTGGGCGAGGCCATGGACGCGCTGCTGCGCCAGCTCGCGCTGGAGATTGTTGCCGACGGCGAAGGCGCCGCCCGGGTCGGCAGGATCGTGGTCCGTGGGTCCGGGGAGCTCGTAGAGCCGGTCGCCCGCGCGATCGCCAACTCCAACCTGGTTAAGACCGCCCTGCACGGCGGTGACCCCAATTTCGGGCGCATCCTGCAGGCGGCCGGGATGGCCTGCCCACCCGGGTCCGGGATGGTCGCCGACCTCGAGATCGAGGGCCGGGTCGTCGTCAGCGGTGGCGAGGCGGTCATCGACGGCCTCGCGGAGCTCGAACCGCTCGTGCAGGGGAGGGAGGTCGAGTACGCGCTCACGCTCCCCGGCCACGGGGGCGAGACCGAGGTCTTCTTTTCCGATCTCTCCCCGTCATACGTCAAGTTCAACTCCGAGTACACGACCTAGTGGCCCCCCTGTGAGAGACGTCGGAACCCTTCTCGAGGCGCTGCCATACATCCGTGAGTTCCACGGCAGGACCGTGGTGATCAAGTACGGCGGCGCCGCGATGAATGACCCGCAGCTGAGGGAGGAGTTCGCGCGCGATGTCGTCCTGCTCTCGTACGTCGGCATGAACCCCGTCGTCGTCCACGGCGGCGGACCGGAGATCACCGCCTATATGGAGCGGCTCGACCTGCCGGTGCGCTTTGTCGACGGACTGCGCGTCTCCGACGCGGACACCGTCGAGATCGCCAAGATGGTCCTGGTCGGCAAGGTCAACAAGGACATCGTGCTGCGCCTTGGCCGCCACGGACAGCCGGCAGTGGGTCTCTGCGGCGACGATGGCCTGCTCTTCAGGGTCGCACGCCAGACCGCGCCCGGCGGTGAGGACATCGGGTTTGTCGGTCGCATCGAGCGGGTCGACGTCGACGTCCTCACACACGTGGCGCGCGACTACATCCCCGTGGTCGCGAGCATCGGGGCGGACGGCGATGGCCACTCCTACAACGTCAACGCGGACGAGGCGGCAAGCGCCGTGGCGGCCGCGCTGGGTGCCTACAAGATCATCTTCTTGACCGACGTGGCGGGATGGCTGCGCGATCCGGGCGATCCCGAGAGCGTGATCTCGCAGGCTTCGGCCGGCGAGGTCGAGCGGGCCTTGGCCGACTCGAGTCTTACGGGGGGCATGCGGCCCAAGCTGGGCGCGTGTCTGGAGGCGATCCATGGCGGCGTCTCGTTCGCCCACATCGTCGACGGCCGCCTGGCGCATTCGCTTCTACTCGAGTTATTCACGGACGCCGGCCAGGGGACCAAGATTGCTTAGCCGGCTCCAGGAGTTGGAGCGCCACCACGCGGTCGCCGCCTATGCCCGCTTCCCCGTGGAGTTCGTGCGCGGGTCGGGCTGCCGCCTCTGGGACGACGAGGGACGCGAGTACCTCGACTTTTTGGCTGGCATCTCGGTGCTGAACGTGGGCCATTGTCACCCGCGCGTGGTGGAGGCGGTGCGTGAGCAGGCCACCCGGCTCATCCACACCTCGAATCTCTACTACTCAGAGCCTCCGCTGCGGCTGTGCCAGCGGCTCTCCGAGCTCTCGCTGAGAGGCAAGGTGTTTCTCACCAACTCAGGGGCCGAGGCCAACGAGGCCGCGCTCAAGCTCGTGCGCAAGGCCAGGCCTGGGGGCGACATCGTGGTGCTCGAGGATGCCTTCCACGGCCGGACGTATGGCGCCCTGTCGGCGACCCCGCAGGAGGAGAAGCAGGCACCCTTCGCGCCGCTCGTGCCGGGATTCCGCGTCGTGCCCAAGGATCCCGTCGCGCTCAAGCGCGCCGTGGACGAGCGCACCGCCGCGGTCCTAGTCGAGCCGATCCAGGGCGAGAGCGGCATCCTCGTGCTCGACGAGGAACTGCTCGAGGCTGCCCGAGAGGCCTGCGACACGACCGGCGCCGCGCTCGTGTTCGACGAGATCCAGGCGGGCATGGGGCGGACCGGCACCCTGTGGGCGTACCAGCAGACCGGCGTGATTCCAGACGCGATGACCTGCGCAAAGGCGCTCGGGGGAGGATTGCCCGTGGGCGCGCTGGTCACCGGTCCCCGGCTGGCCGACGTGCTCTCGACGGGCGACCACGGCTCCACCTTCGCGGGCGGGTCGGTGGTATCCGCAGCTGCGCTGGTGGCGCTCGAGGTGTGTTCGCAGCCCGACTTGCTCGAGCGTGTGCGCGCGTTCGGCGAGCGGCTCGCAGCGGGGCTCGAGGAGCTGCCCTATGTCGGCGCCGTGCGAGGCCGCGGCCTCATGCTTGGGTGCGACCTCGTCGACCGCTCCGCGCCCGATCTCGTCAGGCGGGCATTGCTCGAGCAGCGCCTCGTAGTGGGAGCGACCGGACCGGCGACGATCCGCCTCGAGCCGCCGCTGGTGGTCGAGGAAGAAGAGGTCGCCGAAGCGCTCCGTCGGTTAGGTTCACTGAGCAGCGCAGCTACATGAGAAAGACCTTCGCCTAGCCGCCGTGTCGGATTATCAACCCACGGCTACCTACCTCGCTGATCCCGCGGCCGTCGGGCGCGTGCTGCTGCTCTACAGCGGCGGCCTCGACACGAGCGTGATGCTGAAGTGGATCCAGGAGCGCTACGACGCAGCCGTGGTCGCGCTGACCGTCGACCTCGGCCAGCCCGGCGAGGACTACGAGGTGGTCAGGGGCAAGGCGCTCCAGCTTGGCGCGCTCGAGGCGCACGTGGTGGACGCGCGCGAGGAGTTCGCCCGCGGATACGTGCTGAAGGCGATCAAGGCCAATGGGATCTACGGCCAGGGATATCCGCTGTTCACCGCGTTGGGCCGACCGCTGATCGCAAAGCTCGCCGTCGAGTACGCGCAGCGGCTTGGCTGTGACACGATCGCGCACGGCTGTACCGGCAAGGGCAACGACCAGGTGCGGATCGAGGGCACGATCGCGACGCTCGCTCCAGGGCTCAAGGTGATCGCGCCTGTGCGCAGCGGGTTGATGGGGCGCGAGGAGGAGATCGAGTACGCGCGCGCGAGAGGGATCATGGTCAAAGGCGGGACCGAGACAGTCCCGTACTCGATCGACGACAACCTGTGGGGACGCTCCAGCGAGGGCCGCTGGATCGAGCAGCTGGACCATCCTCCCGAGGACGACGTCTTCGGGCTCGTGACGCCTCCCGAGCGCGCGCCCGACGAGGCGGAGGTGGTGAGCGTGGAGTTCGAACGGGGCGTCCCGGTCGCCTTCAACGGCGAGCGGCTCGGGCTCGTAGAGCTTCTCGAGCGGGCCACCGTGACGGGCGCGCGGCACGGCGTGGGCATCGTCGACCACATCGAAGATCGGATCGTGGGGCTGAAGGTTCGCGACATCTACGAGGTGCCCGCGGCCGCGATCGTGCTCCCCGCCCACCGCGAGCTCGAACGGCTGGTTGGCACCATCCATCAGAACCAGCTCAAGCCGACGCTCGACCAGAGATGGGCCTATCTCGTCTATGCAGGGCTGTGGTGGGAGCCGCTGCGCGCCGACCTCGACAGCTACATGGAGTCCGTCAACGACCGCGTGACGGGCACAGTGGGGATCAAGCTGTACAAGGGTTCCGCTCGCGTGGTCACGCGATCCTCGCCCAATGCCGTCTACGACCCGCAGCTCGCGACCTTCGCCGAATCGGGCGGGCTGTTCTCACAGAACGCGGCCCCGGGATTCATCGAGCTGTGGTCGTTGCAATCACGGATGGCCTGGCGCATGAGAGGCGAGGAGGACGGGTAGGCTCCGACCATGGGCTACAAGATTCTCGGTTACATCGTGTGGCATGGCGCGAAGTGGTACGCGGGCCGTTCGGCCTCTGAGAACAAGCGCCAGCTGGTGCTCGCTGGTGCAGGAGCCGGCGCCCTGCTGGTGGCTGTGGCCGGCGCGGCGGTGGCGAGCAGAAGCAAGCACAACGAGGAATAGCGCTCGCGTCGCGCGCGCCGATCCGTCCGGCGCGCGCCGTACCGTCGGGGCCGTGAGCGAGCAACACGGAGCCCGCGCGAGCGCGGCGGCGCCGATTGTCCAAGTGCCCGTGGACCTGGTCGAGTTCGAGACCCGCCTCGCCGCGATCGAGCGTCGCCTGCAGGAACAAGAAGACCGAGATCGGCTCCTGCTGGGAGTGGCCGAGGCGCTTCGCCGGCTGACCGAGGCGCTCGGCCCTCTGCTCGAGGCGGTCCGTGCTCCGGTCCAGCAGGCCAGCCCGGCCAACGGGGGCGCGCAGGCCGTCAGCACGCAGCGGCTGGCGCTGGCTCAGGCCCGGATTCGGGAGGCTGCGATTCCGGACGCGCTGGAACAAAGCGCGATCCCGCCGCCGGGGCGGCGATCGTGGCTACTGCGTGCCTTGCGTCGGATGGTCGCGCAGGACCCGGAGACGGCGGGGAGGCTCGTGCAGGCGCTGCTCGCGGCCCATCGCTTGGCCCTCGTGGAGCCGGTGACTCGGCTTCCGGGGCCTCCCGCGACCGTGGCTCGCGTGGTGGTCAGGGGACGCCTTCGGCGTCGTCTCGGGTGGGAGTTCGCCCAACTCGACTGCGAGCTTGCGACCGTCTCGGAGCTCGCGAAGCTGGTGAGGCTGCGGGCCTCACCGGTCCAGCTGCACGCCGCGGGGGTGCGGATCGACCCGCCGGCGGCCCTCGCCCTGGTGGCGAGCTCGATCGATCCCCTGTGGACACTCGGGCACAGCTTCGTGTTGGCGTACCGCGGCTCGAACTCCGCCTTTCTGGAGGTGCGAAACGGCGCGCGGCCGTACGTCGGCGCCGAGCGCCCCGCCAGCGCCACCGCCACGGTCCGCTGCCCGCCCGAGGGGTTGCCGCCGTTCCTCGCCGGCGGGTCCGATATCGCTGCGACCGTGGAGGGGGAGCGCCGGCCGCTCGAGCTCGTCCGGCAGTGGTTCGCAGACGCGACGAGCTGCCGGTGACGGCGCTCGGAATGACCGCACTTTCGGCCACGAGCACCTAGCTCACGTCCGGCTAGATCCCTATCCTGGCACCCTCGGTGACGTCCTCCTGCGCCCATCTCCACGTCCACTCCGAGTACTCCCTCCTGGACGGGGCGTGCAAGATCCATCAGCTCGCGGAGCGCGCGGCCGCCTTCGGCCAACCCGCCCTGGCGCTCACGGATCACGGCGTCATGAACGGTGCGGTCGAGCTCTACACGGCCTGCCGCAAGCACGGGATCAAGCCGATTCTCGGCTGCGAGGTGTACCTGGTCGAAGACCACCTCCGGCGCGGGCCGGGAAAGCAGGAGCAGTTTCACCTAACGCTGCTCGCGTCGAGCCCGGCCGGCTACCGCAACCTCGTCAAGCTCTCCTCGACCGGCTTTCTCGAGGGCTTCCAGCGCGGCAAACCGACGGTCGACATGGACCAGCTCGCCGCCCACGGCGAGGGGCTGATCGGGCTCTCGGGCTGCTTGCAGTCGCGTCTGTGCCAGCACCTGCTCGCGGGGAGGTACGCCGATGCCCGCGGCCATGCCGAGCAGCTTCTGGAAACGCTCGGGCGCGACAACGTGTACTTCGAGGTCCAGCGCAACGGCCTCGCCGCGCAGGAGCGCGTGAACGAGGGCGTCGTGCGGATCGCGCGCGAGCTCAGCCGGCCTCTGGTGGGGACCGGCGATGTCCACTACCTGCGCCGCGAGGACTATCGCAACCATGCCGCGCTGTTGTGCGTCCAGACGAAGTCCACCCTCTCGCAGCCGAAGCTCAGCTTCGAGACGAACGAATTCTTCCTGCGCTCGAGCGAGGAGATGGCGGGTGCCTTCACGGAGTGGCCTGAGGCGCTGCGCTCGACGCTTGAGATCGCCGAGCGTTGCGACGTCGAGCTCGAGCTGGGTGGGCAGCTGATCCCGCGCTACCCGACGCCCTCGGGGTTCTCCAGCGAGACCGACTATCTCCGGGCGCGCGTGGACGAGGGGCTGCGCGAGCGCTACGGCGATCCGGTGCCGGCCGAGGCACGCGATCGCGCCGAGTACGAGCTCTCGGTGATCGACAAGATGGGCTTCAGCGGCTACTTCCTGATCGTCTGGGATTTCGTCAAGTACGCCAAGGATTCGGGCGTGGCCGTGGGCCCCGGGAGAGGCTCGGCGGCGGGCTCGATCGTCGCCTACTGCCTGCGTATCACTGACCTGGATCCCCTGCGTTATGGGCTGCTGTTCGAGCGTTTCCTCAACCCTGAGCGTGTCTCCATGCCCGACATCGACATCGACTTCTCGGTTCGTGGCCGTGAGCGCGTGATCCGCTACGTGACCGAGAAGTACGGCAAGGAGGCCGTGGCCCAGATCGTCACCTTCGGCAAGATGTTCCCGCGCGCCGCCACGCGCGACGCCGCCCGCGTGCTCGGCCACGAGTACGCGATCGGCGATCGCCTCGCCAAGCTGATTCCCGACCCCGAGCAAGGAAGGCCGCCGAGCTTCGAGGACTGCTTGAAGCCTGGGCAGCCGCTGAGAGGCGAGATCGACCGCGACGGGACCGCGAACCAAATCGTCGACGTGGCGCGCGGGCTCGAGGGAATCGTGCGCAACTCCTCCATACACGCCGCCGCGGTGGTGATCGCCGACCGGCCGCTGACCGAGATCGTCCCGCTGCAGATTGCCGACGCGGGCGTGGACGAGAACGGCGAGCGCGCGCTGAGGATCGTGACCCAGTTCACGATGAAGCCCATCGAGGAGATCGGCCTGCTCAAGATGGACTTTCTGGGGCTGCGCAACCTGGACGTGATCGAGGACGCGCTCGACATCATCGAGCGCTCCACCAGCGAGCGGCCAGACATGACGGCGCTTCCCCTCGACGACCCCAAGACATACGAGATGATGGCCCGCGGCGATTCGATCGGGGTGTTCCAATTCGAGTCCGAGGGCATGCGCGAGACGCTCAAGCGCATCAAGCCTTCCGAGCTCGAGCATCTGATTGCCCTGAACGCCCTGTACCGGCCAGGTCCGATGGAGCAGATCCCCGCCTATACCCGCGCCAAGCACAATCCGGAGGCCGTCACCTACGCCGACGAGCGGTTGCGACCCATCCTGGAGTCCACCAACGGGGTGTGCGTCTACCAGGAGCAGGCGATGCAGATCGCCAAGGAGATCGCCGGCTTCAGCGGCGCCAAGGCCGACGACCTGCGCAAAGCGATCGGCAAGAAGAACCGCGAGGCGATGGCTCGCTTGAAGCCCGAATTCGTCGAGGGTTGCCGGGCATCGGGGACCGCTGAGGCCGTGATCGAGCAGCTGTGGACCACGAACGAGCGATCGGCCGACTACTCGTTCAACAAGTCCCACTCCGCCTGCTACGCGTTGATCGCCTACCGGACGGCGTGGCTCAAGGCGAATTACCCCGCCGAATACATGGCGGCCCTGATCTCGTCGGTGATGAACACCAAGGACAGGGTGCCGTTCTTCGCCGCCCAGGCCGAGCAGATGGGAATCCAGATCCTGCCGCCCGACGTCAACCTCTCAGACCACAAGTTCGTCGTCGTAGACGGCAACATCCGCTTTGGCCTCGACGCGGTCAAGGGCGTCGGCTACCAGGCGGTCGAGGCGATCAAACGCGCGCGCGAAGAGAGCGGCCCGTTCGGCGACCTCTGGGACTTCTGCGCCCGCGTCGACTGCCACGCTGTCAACCGCAAGGCGATCGAGGCGCTTATCAAGTGCGGCGCTTTCGGTTCTACGGGCGCGGCGCGCAAGGGTATGCTGTCGGTTCTGGAGCAGGCCCAGGCGGCCGGTCAGAAGTGCCAATCCGACCTGGCCGTGGGTCAGGGCTCGATCTTCGACCTCGGCGTACCTCCGGCGGACGGGACGCCCCGGGCGATCGATCTACCCGCCCACCCGCCGATCCCCGCAGAGGAGTTCGACCGGGCCCAGCTGCTCGCGGCCGAGAAGGAGGCGATCGGGCTCTTCATCTCTACCCATCCGCTCAAGGAAGTGGGCCCCGCTCTACGCGAGCGGGTCGACTGCTCGCTTGCGGAGGTGGGTGCTCGTCGCGACGGCGATTGGGTCACGGTTGGAGGGATCGTCACGCAGGCCAAGCGGATCAAGACGAAGAAGGGCGACTGGATGATGTTCGCGACGCTCGACGACCTCGAAGGCTCGGTCGAGCTGATCGTGTTCGGCAACGCGCTCGACTCATCCGATGGGCTGGTCGCCGACACGGTCGTGCTCGTGCGCGGGCGCGTCGACCACAAGGACCGCGATAAGACCTCCGTGATCGCCCAGCAGGTTGAGCGCTTCGAGCCAACCCCCGATGCGATCCTGGCGGCGGCCGCCGCTGCCGCCAAGCGCGCGGCGCCGCCTCAACCACTGTGTCTGCGTCTCGACGCCAGGGCGCTACACACCGCCGTGCTCAACGAGCTGAGGGAGCTGATCTCTGGCTATCGCGGAGAGGTAGACCTCGTGCTCGAGCTGGAGACCTCCGCGGGCTGCAGGCGCCTCAAGCTTGGCCCCGAGTTCCGCGTTGAGCGCTGCGCGACGCTCCAAGCCGAGCTGGGCGCGCTGTTCGGCGCCGCGATCGTGGATGCAAACGGTTCGACTGAGCGTGACGCGGGGCAGACGGCGCGGAGTTCTGCCGCCCCGGCCGCCGCCTAGTCGCAGACGGTCAGGTGGACAACCACGGGTGGCGCCAGCCCCCGAATCCGGCCGCGACCTTCTTGGCCTCGTCGGGTCCCCAGGTGCCTGGCGCGTAGGTTTGTACCCGGGGCGGCGCGTCGAGTAGCGGCTGGACAATCCGCCAGCATTCCTCGATCGTATCCTGGCGCGTGAAGTGGGAGCTGTCGCCGATGATGGCTGCGTGCAGGAGCACCTCGTAGGGCGTGGGGCCCTCGCCACCCTCCTGGGAGAACTCCACGTCGAAGTCGATCTCGCTAGGGCCCCCTTTGTCCGCCCGAAGCGCGTCGAGCACCAGCTGAATCCCCGTCGAGGGATCGATCCTGATCACTATCTGGCTCGGCTGGGGTCGCCTGTGCCGTTCTGACAGAAAGTGCAGGCCGGGCGGACGCTTGAACACGAGCCGGGCCTCGGTGACCTTTGCGGGCAGCCGCTTGCCGGTGCGGATTAGAAAAGGCACCCCTTCCCAGCGCCAGTTGTCCACCTCGAGGCGCAGCGCCGCGTAGGTCTCTGTCTGCGACCGGGGCGCGACGCCCTGAATCTGACGGTAGCCCTTGTACTGGCCGCGCACGTAATGGGCCGGGTCGGCGTCGGGCATCGCCCGGAAGACGGCCAGCCTCGAATCTTTGATCGTGTCGGAGTCGCTCCCCGCGGGCGCCTCCATCGCGGTGCCCGCCAGCAGTTGCAGGAGGTGGTTGACGACGACGTCGCGAAGCGCCCCGACGGGGTCGTAAAAATGGCCGCGATCCTCAACCCCGACCTCCTCTGCCATGGTGATCTGAACGGCGGCCACATAGTTGCGGTTCCAGACGGGCTCGAGCATCGAGTTGGCGAACCGCAGGTAAAGGACCTCATCCAATCCCATCTTGCCCAGGAAGTGGTCGATCCGGTAGAGCTGCGGCTCAGCCACGAAGCGGTGCAGATCGGCCGCCAGCGCGCGCGCGGAGGCCAGGTCATGGCCAAACGGCTTCTCGACCACGACACGGCGGTCCCCGGAGAGGAGGCCGGCGTGCGCCAAGCCCTCCACGACCGTCGCAAACAGCGACGGCGGTGTCTCTAGGTAGAAGACGGGGTTTTGCGCGTCGCCCAAGGCCTTTGCGATCCGCGCGTAGGTCTCCGGGTCGGCGAAGTTGCCGGAGACGTACTCGAGCCGACTCGCGAAGCGCTCGAAGTCGGATTCGTCGATCTGCTCTCCGCAGCCCACGAGCGATTCCCGGGCGCGCTCTCGCAGGCGATCATCGGTCCAGTCATCGCCTGCGACGCCGATCACCGGGCAATTGAGCCGACCGTGGCACGTGAGCCGGTAGAGCGCCTGGAACGTTTGCTTCTTAGCCAGATCGCCGGTGATCCCGAAGGCCACGAGGGCGTCAGCTTCGCGCGTGTTGCGGTTCATTGCCGCGGGAACCTACCGATTGCGCGACCTGCGCGACGTCGAGCGCTTGTTGGATCGTCTTGAGGCGGACCTCTTACGCGCCGACAGGCCACGCTTGCGCAGCTTGAACGCCAGCGCCACGTCGTCCGCGCTCGGCGCGCCGTCTGCGCCGGTCTCCAGCACGCACGGGAGACGCTCGAAGCGGGGCTCGGACAGAAACACACCGCAGCCTTTCTCCCCGAGATAACCCTGCCCCAGCAGCGCGTGCCTGTCGCGGTTGGAGCCCAAGGGGGTCATGGAGTCGTTGACGTGTAGAGCCTTGAGGCGCTCCAGCCCGACGATGCGATCGCATTCGTCGAGCGTTTCGCGCAGTCCTTCCGCAGTGCTGATGTCGTATCCGGAGGCGTAGAGGTGGCAGGAGTCGAGGCACATGCCGAGCCGGCTGTCGCCGCCGGCAGCCTCGACCAGTGCCTGCAGCTCTTCGAACGAGCGCCCCAGCGTTCCGCCCGCTCCCGCCGTGTCCTCAAGGAGGAGGCGGCAGCGCTCCGTTTGCGCCAGCGCCTCGCCGATCACCTTGCCGGCGCGCTTGATCGCTTTTGGGACCTCGCCCTTCTTCGCCGAGCCGGGGTGGAGCACGACGCCGGCGGCGCGGATGGCGTCTCCTACGTCTAGCGACTGGACGAGGGAACGCAGCGACTTCTGGCGGATCTCGCGGTCCTCCGAAGCGCAGTTCAAAAGGTAGACGGCGTGGATCAGGACCGCTTTGATGGGGCTTTGCGAGAGCGCCTCGCTGAAGGCCCGGAAGTCGTCCTCGTCGTAGGCTGTGGGGCGCCACATCCGCGGGGACTGGTTGAAGATCTGGATAGCCTGCGCTCCTCGTTCGACCCCTCGGCCCACGGCCTTCTCGAGGCCGCCACTCTGGGATACGTGGGCGCCGATTAGCATCTTTTTTCGGAAGAGACCCTCATGCGCGTTCGCTTCGCACCATCGCCGACCGGGGCGCTGCACATTGGTGGCGCCCGTGCCGCTCTCTACAACTGGCTGCTCGCCCGCGGACAGGATGGCACGTTCGTGCTGCGCATCGAAGATACCGACCGGGCACGCTCCACGCCCGAGAATGTGGCCCAGATCCTCGACGCGTTGCGATGGTTGAACCTCGACTGGGACGAAGGACCCATCTTCCAGTCCAAGCGGGCAGAACGCCACGGCGAGTTGGTGGCCCGCCTCCTGCGCAGCGGCCACGCGTATCGCTCGAGCGCGACCACCGAGGACGTGAAGGCCTACAAGCTTTTGCACGGCACCGATCGCGGATTCCGCGGCCAAGCGGAGGAGTCTGGCGCGGTCCGCTTGCGCGTCCCGGACACGGGGGAGACCGTGGTCGACGACATCGTCCGCGGGGTTACGCGCTTCCCCAACGCCAGTCTCGATGACCCGGTGATCGCGCGCGCCGACGGGTCGCCGCTCTACAACTTCGCGGTCGCCGTCGACGACCTCGACGCGGGGATCACCCACGTCGTGCGCGGCGAGGACCACCTATCGAATACGCCCAAGCAGCTGCTCGTGTTCGAGGCACTGGAGACCACTCCTCCACGCTACGCCCACCTGCCGCTCCTGAATGGCCCGGACGGCCGCAAGCTCTCCAAGCGCCACGGGGCCGACTCGGTCCAGGAGCTGCGCGCCGCGGGCTACCTTCCTGAAGCGGTCGACAACTACATCGCCCTCCTGGGGGCGGGGTTCGCCCCGGACCGCGAGCACTTCACCCTCGAGGAGCTGGCTCATCGGTTCCGGCTCGAGCGGGTATCGAAGAACCCGGCGGTCTTCGACGAGACCAAGCTGCGGCACATGAACGGCCAGTGGCTGCGCGACCTGCCGGTAGAGGAGCTGACGCGGCGCCTCGAGGAGTACACCGGACGGACCGGGCTGCGCCCCGCGGTCGAGATCGCGCGGGAGAAGATCCAGACCCTCGCGGAGTTCTGGCCGCTGGTTTCGTTCCTGTACGACGGCCCGGTAGACGATCCGGCGGCGTTTGAAAAGACGTTTTCCCGCGACGGAGCGGTTGCGAATCTGCGCGCGGCCCGCGACGCGCTGGCGGCGGCGGAGCCTTTCGACGTCCCCGCCGTGGAGGCCGCGCTGCGCGGGGTCGTCGAACGCCGGGAGACCGCGCCCGGCCGGGTGTTTCAGCCCGTTCGGGTGGCCATCGCGGGCACGACGGTCTCGCCGGGCATCTTCGAGAGCGTGGCCACGCTCGGCTGCGAGGAGACGCTAAGGCGGATCGATCGCACCCTCGAGCGCGTGGGGTCGGCCTCGGGGTCAAGCTAGCTGCCGAGCAACCCCAGCAGCACCCAGACGTGGCGGAAGTGGTCGATGTCCTGGGCCAGGCCATCGAGCATGACCCCCGCGGCGGCGCTCCACAGCGCTACGTCCGTCGGACGGCGGCGTCGCCGCCAAACGAGCCAGACCGTGATCGTCAGCGCGCCGAGGGCCGGCAGTCCCAGCGTCGCCGCGACGTTGAGCGGCGTGAAGTGCGCCCGGAACGGGGCGCCATCGTTGAGGCCCGGAAGTGCGCCGGGGCCGATGCCCACCAGCGGGTGATGCTCGAGGGTCTTCAGGGACGTCACGAACGCCTCACGACGGTTTCCCGGATCGGGCACCACGTAAGAGCTTCTGGTGGGGTGGGCCGGGTTCACGTGGAGCCGGCCGATTGTGAGGCCGGCGATGATGGCGACGCTGATGGCCGCCGCTGCGATCGGCACAATCAGCCTGCGGCGACCCTTGAGCCCGGTCGACCACCGGATCACGATCGCCAGGAGGAAGCCGATCAGCCCGCGGGAGAGCGTGGCCGCGCACAGCAGGCCCAGGGCTACTTGGAGGGCGATCCGAAGCCGCCCCGAGAGCCCCGCGTCATCGCTCGCCACAACTCCGGAGGCGAAAATGCAGAAGCTCGCCAGCAACGGGGGAGCCTCGAACCCCGCCTGTACTCGCGCGTACAGGTGCGATGGAGTGAACTGCTCTCCATAGGCGCCGACCAGCCCGCTGTGGACTCCGGCGTAGAAGAGCGCCAGCCCGAGCGCGCCCAGCACGACGGTCACCGCCGCCGAGGCCGCGATCACCCTGGCGATCGCCATGCGTCTGCGCGGCTGTGCGGCGAAGTCCGCCGTGATGACTGAGAGCACGGCAAGCTCGGTCATCAGCACCACGGTCGTGACGCTCGCGCCGCGATCGGGCACGGCGAAGGCATAGGCCACGACCCCGAGAACGAGATACAGCGCCAGCGGCAGCTGCCAGATCCGCAGCGAACGCAAAAGTGTCTTCGCGCGCAGCCTCTCGAGCAGCCAAAGCGCCGCCGCGACGGCCACGAGAATGTCGGTCCAGTCCGCGTGCTGCTGCAGCGACCCGGCGGGGGAGAGCCACCTGAAGGGCAAGACCGCGAGCGCCGCGAGGTAGAAGCCGAACGCGGGGCTGGCGAGAATCAGGTTGCGGGCGCGCGGCGCGTCCTCAGAGCTGCCGGCTCGGCGGGCGGCGACTGCTTGCTCTGTGTAGACCCCCTTCATCTGCGGCGCCCCGGCCGGCCATGTTAAAGAGCGCCGTTAAAGCCGGGGCGGCGCTTTGCCGATACAAGGGCCAGCCGCACAGGTGTCGCCAGAGCACCCGCGCGGGATTCCGATCCACCCTCATGAGGCGCAAGGGACCCATCGATGGCCAGCGGGCTGGCTGAGACCTTCATCGTCACCGATCCGCGGCCCGCACGCGAGCGCCGGCACAACGAGGGCCACGGCAGGCGTCTTACGGCCGCGTTCGAGGCGCTGGAGGGCTTCCCCGTGCTCGCAGAGTCGCGCAAGCGACTGCTGGACCTCTTCTCCGCGGGGGAACCCTCGTCGCGCGCGGTGGTGGCCGCGGTCGAGTCCGATGTTGCCCTGACGATCGCGGTCCTCCGTCTCGCGAACCATCTTTCAGGGCCCCGGCGCGGCCAGATCGACTGCGTGGCCGATGCGGTCGACGTCCTATCCCTCCGTGCGGTCCACGCGATCGCCGACCGCGCCCAGACCTTCGACTTCTTTGAACACTCCGTCACGTGGCAGGAGATCCCTGACCGGTTCCGGCTTCACGCGGGCACGACCCGGCTTGCGTGCGACCGTCTCGCGGACGAGCTCCAGTACCGAACCCGCGATCGGCTCGCCGCCGCCGCGCTCCTGCACGACATCGGCAAGCTCGTGCTCGTAAACGCCTACCCGGGCTATCCGCAGCAGATCCATGGCGAAGCCGCCACCCCTGAGGAGCGGTTAGAGCGCGAGCGTCGCGAGCTAGGCGTGGACCACGCGGTGGTCGGTGGTGTGCTGGCACGGCGCTGGGGGCTGCCAAACACCGTCGCGGGCGCGATCGAGCGCCATCATGAGCAGGACGGGGGTGACGAGGCCAGATTGGTCCGGCTGGCGGACATGATCGCGCACTATGCCACCGGCGGCACGTTCTCCCCGGCGGAGCTGCTGGCGGTGGCCCGTCGCGCCGGGATCAGAACGACGCAGCTGCGCGAGGTGATGTACGACATGTCGATGCCGGTCTCGGGCGCCGGACGCACGCCCGCCGGCGAATGCCCGCTGTCACCGCGCGAGATCGAGGTCCTGCGCGGGCTCGCACGAGGCATGGTGTACAAGCAGATCGCCTCCGAACTCGGCCTCTCCTCGAGCACCGTCCGCTCCCACCTCCACAACATCTATGGCAAGCTCGGCGCCGGCGACCGGGCGCAGGCAGTGCTGATGGCGACCGAGAAAGGGTGGATCTAGGCCTCCGGCCGGCTGTCGCCGAACCCGGGAATCCCCGGGTCCGGCGAAAGCGGTCTGTCCCGCTAGGGCTTGACTACGGCCTGCACGAGCATCAGGCAACCGTCGACGCCCTTCGACGAGCTGAAGCTCTTTCCCAGCGGTGGATCGAACAGCAGCTGCCCTGGGGTGCCGTCCGAGCAGTACTCGGCCGTGTTGCTCGTGGTATTGACCGCGAGTTCGGCACCCTTCTTGACCTTGATGTGCACGGGGAATGTCTCGATTCCACCGGTGCCTACCGGGTGCAGTTTCGGGCCCTTCGTGACCAGCTTGGCCTGACCCGACTTGTGCGTGGGCGAAAGGTCCCGAACCGCGACGATCAGGATCTGAAGTGTGCTCGGTCCCTCCGCACGGAGCCTGATCGCGGTGATCGTGCCGCTCACGCTCGCCTTCACGTGACCCGAGAACCCGGGGTAATAGGAGCCGACGTGCGTGCACAGAGGGCCCCCGCTGTGCACGCCGTCCTCGGCGCACGTGCTGCCCGCGTTGGCAGGACTGTGGTCGAGGCTCGAGCCAAAGTACGTCCTGGGTGTCGATGCGGCCGCCGGAAACGCCGCGACCGCGCCGGCCGCACCGACAAGCGCAGACGCCAGACATATCTGGCGAATGCGGGTGATGATTGACATGTACTTCCTCCAGAAGCGGTGGCGAGAGTCCGTGCACCGCTAGGTCTCGGGGCACGCACCTGCGCCGGTTGGTCCCCACAGTGGGGTTGGTCCCACCAACCCACCAAGGCCCGGTCCCTACGTCACCTCCATGGATTTGCCGCCGACTACGAAGCCCCAGATAATCGGTAGGTCACCTACCACCCTAACAGGAGTGACGGGGTCATTGCTACAACTGCCCCCCGGCCAGCATCTGGGCGGCCCGTGCCGTCCGCAGGTGCGATTATCGGGGCGGCACCATGATCTCGATCACCACCAAGTCTCCTTACGCGCTGGCGGCGCTGTTGGAGCTCCAGTTCCACGGAGGCACCGATCCCGTGCCGATCGCGGAGCTGGCGCGGCGGCGCGAGATCCCTGTCCAGTTCCTCGAGCAGCTGTTCGCCACCCTGCGCCGCGCTGGGGTGCTGCGCTCCCAGCGCGGGGTGGGCGGGGGCTACAGCTTCGCCCGCCCACCCTCGGAGGTCACCGTGCTCGAGGTGGTCGAGTTGCTGGATGGGCCCGTGGGCCAAGGCGCGACCGGTGTCTTCGCGGAGGCCGCGCAAGCCGCCCGCGCGGTGCTGGGGCGCTCCACGATCGCGGAGTTGGCCGATGCCGAGGCGCAAGCGGCCGGTGCGCCGATGTACCACATCTAGCCGATTAGGCGGTGTAACGCGACGCTCTCTGCCGCAACCCCCGCTGCGACTGCAACGCCGGCCTCGACCGTCATCCAGGACACCGTGAAGATCTCGAACGCGATCCCGCGACGAACGAGGCCGTCATGCACGGCGCTATGGCACTCGTGGCCGAGAAGCTGACAGATCGTCTGCCCACGGCTGGGACCCACCGTCAGCGTCCGCCGAAGGAGCTGTTCTGATCGCTGCGACGGTTCGCGGCAGCGCGCCCGTGAGCGTCCGCGCGATCGTCGCCTGCGCTAGAGGCTAAATCGTCGGAGGCGCTGCCTGGTCGGCTTCGCTCCTTTTCGGTCAGCGCGGCCGGAAGCAGCAGCGTGGTCGCAGCCGTCGCGATACACGTCGGGCACACCCCGCAGCACCCCGGAGCGACTTCGATCCACCGGGCAAGGAACGGCAGTAGCCGCAGAAGCCTTAGCCGAAGCATCAACCGACAAGGTTATGGACTTGCCCCGTTTTCGACGACGCTTGAACGCTTCCGGTCGTAAGCCGGGGAAAGGATGGGTGTGGTGCCGAGAACGAGGCCGCCGTATCCGGAGGAGTTTCGTCGTGAGGCGATCGGTCTCGCTTTGTTGGGCGACAAGCCGCAGCGCAGGCTGGCCAAGGATGTGGGGATCTCCGACGTCACGTTGCGCAACTGGCTGAAGGAGGAAAAGGCCGCGAAGGGGGAGCGCCCGGGTGGGCTGAGCTCGGACGAGCGCGAGGAGCTGGCGCGGTTGCGGGATGAGAACGCGACGTTGCGGATGGAGCGGGAGATCCTGCGAAAAGCGGCGGTCTTCTTCGCGAAGAGGACGACGGGCGGTAGGCGAGCGCTACTCGTTCATCGCCGCGGAGAAGAGCACCTATCCCGTCGCCGTGATGCGCCGCGTGTTCGGTGTGAGCCGGACTGGCTTTCACAACTGGGAGCGCCGGGAGCCGTCCGATCGTGCGCTTCGGGATGCGTGGCTGACCGAGAAGATCAGGCAGATCCATGCGCAGAGCCGCGGCGTGTACGGGGTCCCGAGGATCGACGCGGAGCTGCGACTCGAGCACGACATCCGGATCTCTCGCAAACGCGTCGCCCGCCTCATGAAAGCCGCCGGTATCTCGGGCGTCAGGCCCCGCAAGCGGTTCAAGACGACGATCCGGATCCCCGGGATCACGCCGGCGAGCGACCTCGTCGAGCGCGACTTTTACCGGGCCGGTCCGAACGTGCTGTGGGTCGCGGACATCACCTACCTGCGCACCGGCGAGGGCTGGCTGTACCTGGCCGCGGTCCAGGACACCTACTCGCGTCTGATCGTCGGCTGGTCGATGACCACCCACATGCGCGCGAGCCTCGTGGTCGACGCGCTGAAGATGGCACTCGCGCGCCGGCGTCCCGGGCCCGGGCTGATCCACCATTCCGACCAGGGCGCCCAGTACGTCAGTCTCGCGTTCGGCCGCGCCGCACGCGACGCCGGAATCGCGGTCTCGATGGGCTCCCGCGGGGACGCCTACGACAACGCCGTCGCCGAGACGTTCTTCGCGACCCTCAAAAAAGAGCTCGTCAACCGCCGCAGCTGGCCCTCGCGGCTCGAGCTCCAATCAGCGGTATTCGAGTACATCGAAGCGTTCTACAACCGCCACCGCCGACACTCGACCCTCGAGATGCTCTCCCCGGTCGCCTACGAACAGCTACGACTCCAGCCACTCGGTGGTTGAGATCAATCGCTCGACCAACAACAATCAACACCAACAACACCAACACCAGGTGTCACGCAAACCGGGGCAGGTCCATTACGCCCCCTCCGCTACCGCGTTTCGCCAGGTTTTTGGGGCAACCTCGCGCGAGGGGTCGCATTATCGGCGCCTGGATCGGCGTCGGCGGTTTCGCCGGCAGCTACCCCGGCGCGCGGCTACAGCGCCACCTCCCGGAGCGTACGCTGCGAAGGCTGCTCGGCCTGGTCGCATGTCTGGTCGCCGCCCGATACATCCAGATCAGCGTCCAGCCGCCTACGAGCACACAGCCGACACACGCCGCCGCCCGCTGACTGGCCATAACGTCTGCCTATGGAAACCAGGCGCCGCCCCCTCATTCCGGCGGCGGGCTGCGTGGCCAAGGTCACATTCCCCTCCTCGCCCGGTCGTTAGCATCGCTCCCGAGCCTGAGACCAACTACGAAAGGGGAGGCTCATGAGGGCAAAGAGGCTGCTATCGGCGCTTGCAGGCGTCGCGTGTACGGCATTGGTGATGGCGGGCGTCGCGTTGGCGGCCGCCGCCGCTACAAAGGTCACGATCAACGGGCCTGACAGCGTGTACGGCTCCATCTTCAGCTCGAACAAGAACTGCCTCGCGAACCGCAAGGTGATTGCCTTCCAGCAGAAGGGCTCGACTCAGAACCCGAAGGTCGACACCAAGATGGACACGACCACCTCCTTCAAAGACGGCTCCCATGGTGCGTGGGACATGGGGAACCCTGGGTTCCCTGCGCACCACAAGTACTACGCGGAGGCCACGAAGACGACCAGCTGCAAGGCCGGCTTCAGCAAGAGCCTCTACTTCAAGTAGATCGCGCGATAGGGGAGCGCATTCTTGGATGCGCTCCCCTCGCGCATTCTTAGACGCGGTCCCCCTTCAGCGCGCCTCCAGCTGAGCGCGCTTGGCCGCCTCGATCGCCGCCGGCAGATCGAACCTTTGTGGACATCGTCCTACAGGCGCGCGGCGCTCGCCGAGGATTGAGCGAGCCCTTGTCTGAGCTTGGCTCGTGTTCCCGGCCACAGCGGGCGTCTCGCCGCGGGCAGGCGGGCACCGAGGCTTGGGAGTGACACGAACCACAATCGCATCTGAGTCGATGTACGCTCCAGCTCAGGCACGGACGATGGGACGCGAGCAGCCGCTGGAGATGGAGGGCGCGCCCGTGGACGTGGCGTTCTTTGAGCTGATGGAGCGCCACCTGCCGCGGGCGTTCAGTGCCGTGATGCGCCGGTTGCCGAGCGAGCCACGGTGTCGGCTGTGTCACGCACCATATGGCGGCGTCGGCGGGCGCATCATGCGCCGCGTAGGTTTTGGCCCCTCCCGCAAGAATCCTGCCCTGTGCAACACCTGCTTTGAGAAGGCTCCGATGGGCGGCGTGGAGATGGAGGTCGGCGTCCTGTTCGCGGACGTGCGGGGGTTCACCTCACTCGCCGAGGAGATGGCTCCCAACGACGTGGCTGAGCTGCTGAACCGGTTCTACGGATCCGCTACGGCGATCCTTGCCAGGTCGGCGATCATCGACAAGCTGGTTGGTGATGAGGTGATGGCTCTCTACCTTCCGCCCCTGCTCGCGGGCGGCTGGGAGGGACACATGCTGCGCGACGCCTCAGACCTTCTAGGAGCCGTTGGGTTTGGCTCGGGCGCTGAGCCCTGGTTGCGGCTCCGTATCGGCCTCGACATCGGTTGCGCGTTCGTGGGAAACGTCGGAGCTGGTGAGGTGAAGGACTTCACGGCAATTGGCGATGTTGTGAACACGGCCGCCCGGCTCCAGACCTCGGCACAAGCTGGCCAGATTGTGATGTCAGAAAGACTCTTTACCCGCCTTCCGAGCCGCCCGATCAACGCCGGCGAGAACAATCTGCTCATCAAGGGCAAACGGGAAGCTGAATCCGTGCATGTCATCGACCTCGCAGCGGAGACCGGGTGAAAATGACGACTTGGGCCAGTCGAAATGGAGCAGTGCCAGGACCAGCGCCGTCCAGGTCACGGTCGGCCGACCGGGGCTCTCCAAGATTGCGCAAGAATTCGCGACGCTGAGCAGCACTGATGGGAACGATCGAAAGGGATCGGTCGTCCCCGCAATTCTGAGGAAAACGAGAACACTCAGCGGTTCCGATTTGGTCCCCGAACGCTGATGCAGCTAGCCCGAAGGTGGTACGCGGGGCTGTCAGTTTGAGATGACAGTGAACTTCTTGAATGGTTCGCTGAAGGTCCAGACCGACCGTGTGCCCCTGGGAAACGACGCGATGTCGCCTGCCTTGAGTTCGAGGCGCTCACCCGTTCCCACGAGTTCGATGCGCACAGAGCCCTCCAGGACATAGAACGACTCATCGCCGGCGAAGAGGTACTCGTACCGCGCCGGCGCGTCCGTGCGCCAAAGAGACGCCTCATGCTCATTGCCGTGGGATCCCTCGCGCCTGAGCGGATGCTCTTCCCCTACCTGCTCACCGTCAATGAACATCGGCTGAAATTCGATTGCGTCCGCACGACGGATCACATATCGAGGCGGCGCAACAGCCATAACGCTCTCCTCTCGCTAGCTCCTGTGACCCGGACTATGAAGCCTCCGCGACCGCCAGGCAACCCATGCGGGTTGCCGCTCGGATCGAGATCCACCCGGTGTCGCCGACGTCGCCGCATTTGAGGAAACGGTTGCATTAGCGACGAGTAGGGTCCGGATCGTGAATGACGTTGATCCTCAGGTTCTTGCCCTGGCGCTCGCGGGCTTGAGTGATTGGGCGCGGGCATCCGCGATCGATCATCGATGTCGTGTTTGTGCTTACGACTAACCGCCCGAGCGAGCTGCGGGTCGCACCGGTCTCGCGGTACCACGGAAGGTGCTGTCGACGGGCGCGTTAGATCTCGTAGGGTTCCGGGCGCAAGCCTGTGCGGGTCCCCACGAACATCGCCGAGCACGTCGGCCGAACGCCGATAGTCCAGCTCACACGGATGGGCGCCGAGGGCGTCGAGCTGTTCGCCAAGCTCGAGGCGTTCAACCCCGGTGGGAGCGTGAAGGATCGGATCGGAGTGTCGATGATCGAGGCGGCCGAGCGCGACGGGCTGATCAAGCCCGGTAGGACTACGATCGTCGAAGCGACCAGCGGGAACACCGGAATCGCATTGGCGTTCGTCTGCGCGGCGAGGGGCTACGACCTTGTGCTCACCCTGCCCCAGGGCATGAGCCGGGAGCGCGAGGGGCTGTTGCGGCTCTACGGAGCCCAGGTGGAAGTCACCGAGTCACTTGGCGGCATGACGGAGGCCGTCGCCGCGGCTCGGCGCCTCGCCACGCGGGATGACGTCTTTCTCCCAGACCAGTTCTCCAACCCCGCCAATCCGGAGGCTCACCGTCGCACGACGGGCCCCGAGCTATGGGACGCCCTGGACGGCCGCATAGACGTATTCATCGCGGGGGTCGGAACCGGCGGCACGATCACCGGAGTGGGGGAGATGCTCAAGGAGCGGCACAGTGAATGCCGACTGGTGGCCGTCGAGCCGAAGGCTTCTGCGGTCCTCTCCGGGGGCAGGCCGGCGCCGCACAAGATCCAAGGGATCGGCGCGGGCTTCGTGCCTGCTGTGCTCAACCGCGAGCTCATAGACGAGGTCATCGCCGTCGACGACGACCACGCGATCGAGACCGCGCGCGAGCTCGCGCGCAGGGAGGGCGTACTCGCGGGGATCTCGGGCGGCGCGGCGACGTGGGCGGCGCTGATGCTGGCGCGCCGGCCCGAGTACGCGGGGGCGAGGATCGCGACGGTTCTGCCCGACTCCGGCGAGCGGTACGTCTCGACTCCTTTCTTCGCCCCCTGAGGCCGCCTTAGGCCGCCCGGCCCCCGGCCGCCCTGGGCGGCGCCGGCGCCGCCCGCGGGCTGCGAAGGCCGGCAGAAGACCCCAGCTACGCTTTGTCGATGCTCGGGCTCGACCTGATCCGCGGGGTCGCCGCCGAGGTCCGCGGGGACGTCGCGGCAGCGCACAGTCGTGATCCCGCCGCCCGAGACGTCGCAGGCCTTGAGATCCTCGCCACCTGGCCCGGCGTACACGCCGTGCTCGCCCACCGCCTCGCGCACGCGCTCCACGGCGCCGCGGTACCGGTCGTGCCGCGGGCGATCGCGGCGGTTGCTCGCTCGGCCACCGGAATCGAGATCCACCCCGCGGCGAGTATCGGACACGGCTTCTTCATCGACCACGGAATGGGGGTGGTCATAGGTGAGACGGCCGAGATCGGCGACAACGTGACCCTCTATCAGGGAGTGACGTTGGGCGGGACCGGGTTTCAGACCGGAAAGCGCCACCCCACGCTCCAGGACAACGTGACAATCGGCTCGGGGGCCAAGCTGCTCGGGCCGATCACGGTGGGCCACGGGTCGAAGATCGGAGCGAATACCGTGGTCATCCACGATGTTCCGGTTAATTCCACCGTGGTGGGAAACCCAGGCCATCCGGTGAGGGTCGAGGGAAGGCGGCCGGAGGGGCCGGACGCCGACTGGGTGCACCTCCCTGACCCCATAGCCGACGCGCTGAAGTCGCTCGCCTCCCGCATCGGTGCGCTCGAACGCGCGGTCGACACGCTCGCCCGAGAGACCGGAACCGATGCCGGCGACCTCGGGGACGGCAACGGCGCCCCCGCCGGCACACCGGCGGCGGGCGATCTCGGACCTAGCCCCGCCGGGGGCTAGCCGCGCCGCGCCGAGACCCCCGCGGGCTCGGGCTCCAAGGCATTGACGTGACCGTGAACACGGCGGATCCAGTCCTCTGAGAGCTCATCCGCCTGAACTGAGAGCCGCGGAGCTCGCAGCGGGAGAGGGTCCGGAGCCGGGATGCCGAGGTGCTCCAGCACGCGATGAACGACCGGTCCTGGGTCGGCCGCCAGCTCCTCATAGGTGACCTTCAGCTGCGGGGGCTGGCCCAACCCGAGGAAGTAGGCGTCCCAGGAGGCGTCGTGAGCGGTAAGGAGCCGGACCAGGAAGTTGATCGCCCGGAACGAGAACACGGGCTCGCGAATCGCGGCGCTATCTCGCGGGTCGCTTTGGCGCCAGGCCTGGGTCTGCACCGCCTTCCAGAGCGAGACCGCTTGGCGTACCTTGTCCTCGCGCGTGATCTGGATGTAGCGAAGGCCGGGGAAGGCACGCGTCAAGAGCGCCGGCAGAGGTAGGTCGGCCATCCCCTCGATGCTCCGGAGCAGAGTGGCGAAGTCACCGAGATAGCCCCACATGAGCTTCGCGCCGAAGACGCCATTGGGCGTAGTTCCCTGCTCCACCGCCCAGTTCAGATAGCGCCCATAGTCGCTCGGGTCCCACAGCGGGTTGGCCGGCCGAGCCACCCCGTCGGGCAGCTCGCGGAAGGCCAGCCGCTCGATGATGTTGGCGTGCCGCTCGGTGTCGAAGTACTCGTGCGGCCGTCGCGGCACCCCGGAATGTCGCAGCGCTTCGAAATACTCCTCGGGATGGCCGGCGACGCCGGTTTGGTCGAGCAACTCGCACAGCAAGGTGCTCCCGCTGCGAGGCGTTGCACAGACTAGGTAGGAAAGCATCGGCATTGCTAACACCATAAAGTCTGGCGGATTCGTTGACAATGAACAGCTCTCATCCCAACATCCTTTATCTCCACTCCCACGACACGGGCCGTTACGTCCAGCCGTACGGGCACCAGGTCCTGATGCCCAACGTGCAGGCCCTCGCGGATCAGGGAGTCGTTTTTCGGCAGGCGTTCTGCGCGGCGCCCACGTGCTCGGCCTCTCGCGCCTGCCTGCTCACCGGCCAGTACAGCCAGACCAACGGCATGATGGGACTCGCTCACCGAGGGTGGTCGCTGCGCGACTACTCCCACCACATCGTGCACACCCTCCACGACGCCGGCTACAGCTCCGTACTGGTCGGGGAACAGCACATATCCAAGGATCCCGAAGCCATCGGCTATGACGAGGTGTTCAAGATTCCCACAACCCACGTGGAGACGGTCGCGCCGTTGGCCATGGAGGTGCTGAAGCGCGGCCGGGAGCGGCGGCCGCTGTTTCTCTCAGTGGGCTTCTTCGAGACGCACCGCGAGTTCCTGGGCCCCGGCTCCCTGCGCGACGTGCACTACTCCCTGGTTCCGGCAAACCTCCCTGACACGCCCGAAGTCCGAGCCGACATGGCTGGGCTCAAGGCCAGTGCTCGCTCGCTCGATCACGGCGTGGGGCTGGTGTTGAACGCACTCGACGCCGCGGGGATGAGCGACGACACGCTCGTGATCTTCACGACCGACCATGGGATGCCATTCCCCGGCGCCAAAGCCACGCTGTATGACCGCGGCCTCGGGGTCACGTTGATCATGCGCGGTCCCTACCCCTTCGACGGCGGCAAGGTGATCGACTCGCTCGTATCCCAAATCGACCTCTTCCCGACGGTGTGCGAGTTTCTAGGGCTAGCACGACCGGACTTCCTTCAAGGTGTTTCGCTGCTGCCCCTTTTGCACGGCGACGTAACGGCCGCGCGGGATGAGATCTTCGCCGGGTCCACCTGGCACGCCGCCTACGAGCCCCAGCGGACGATCCGCACCTCGCGCTACAAGTACATCCGCCGCTGGGGGGACAAGCGCACGCCTGTTCTACCCAACACCGACGATGGCCCCAGCAAGGACCTTCTCCTGCGCTACGGGTGGGCCGAGCGCGAGATCCCGCCCGAACAGCTCTTCGATCTCGTGTTCGACCCCAACGAGGCAGATAATCTTGCGTCCGATCCGGCCCACCAGGACGCGCTCATCGAGCTGCGCGAGCGCCTCGAGCGCTGGATGCGAGAGACCGACGACCCGCTGCTCGCCGGGCATGTCGACCCGCCGCCGGGGGTCGAGCTCAACGAGCCCGATGAGCGCTCGGCCACCGACCCGACGTCCCGGGTCGGCTGAGTTGTCCCGCTCCGGAGCTGGTCGCTCGGCCTTCGCGAGGGTGAGCGGCTCTCGGCGGCGCGAAACCGTGCCGGCTTGGTCCGGAGCCACCGGAAGATTGCGGCGGGCGCGTACGAGATACAGCGGTCGGCCCTTGATCTCGTCATACATCCGACCGACGTACTCGCCCATGATGCCCACCGCGATCAGCTGGATGCCTCCCAGGAGGAGGATCACGATGGTGATCGTCGCAAAGCCCGGGATGTAGGAGTCCAATAGCCGGAGGATGATCACCACAGGGATCGCGATGAAGGCGAGCACCGAGAAAAGGAACCCCAGCAGTGTCGCAAGCTGCAGTGGTCTATTCGAAAAAGAGAAGATCGCGTCCAACGAGAAGCGGATCATCCGGGTCAGCGTGTACTTGGTCTTGCCCGCATAGCGGGCGTCGCGCTCATAGCCGACGGCGGCCTGGGTGAACCCCACCCACACGGTCATCCCGCGCAGGAAGCGATGCCGCTCGCGCATCGAGTTCAGCGCGTCCAAGGCGCGGCGATCGAGCAGACGGAAGTCGCCGGAGTTGTGCTGCAGCTCAACCTGGGCGAGCGCCCCGAAGAGCTTGTAGAACCACTTGGCCGTCTGCAGCTTGAACGCTGACTCTCCCGCGCGCTGCTGCCTGACCGCGTAGACGACGTCGCACCCGCTCCGCCAGCGATCGAGCATTTCTGGGATCAGCTCGGGCGGGTCCTGCAGGTCGGCGTCGAGCATCACCACGGCGTCGCCGCGAGCATGGTCAAGGCCGGCCGTGAGGGCGGTCTGGTGGCCGAAGTTGCGCGATAGGAACACGACGCAGACCCGGGGATCGGAGGCAGCAAGCCGCTCGAGAATCTCCGGGGAGGAGTCGCGCGAGCCGTCGTCGACGAGCACCAGCTCGAAGGGGAATCCGCGCAGTGCCGCGCACACCCGCGTGTAGAAGGCCTCTATCCCGTCCTCTTCGTTGTAGACCGGCGCCACCACGCTGAGCAGGCCAAGCCTGCGCGCGCCGTCGGACTGTCGGTCAAGACCATCGGCCATCGCGCTCATGGTAGGGGGGAGCTCGTCGCTCGTCTAAGAGTTCGTCATTGCGGCGTCCCGACATGCGGGATATAGCCGATCAACTGAATGGCGAGGATCACTCCCGAGACCACGAGCGCACTTCGTCGAAGCCGCGGATCCTTCGCGAGTGCGGCGAGCGGTATCAGCCATGCGACGTACCAGGGCAGGATCGAGCTTGCCGTCACCAGCATCGCGAGCGTCGCCCATCCGGCGGCGTCAAGCCAGTCGAGCTCGCCGCGCGTGACGCGTAGCAGCAACCAGACGCACACCAGCGCGAGCACGCAAAAGAGCACGATGCCTACGACGTGGCCGACGACGGGAAGCCCCAGCACGTTCGTGATGAAGCCCGGAATGCTGTGCCAGTCGCCATCGCGCTGGCTCTGGGCGATCGTGCCCGGCAGGTGCAACGGTCCGGTCCCGAAGAGCAATCCGCTCGCCACACCCACGACCGCCGTTACGACCGCGGCGCCGATGAGAATCTCCCGTCGCCCGCGGAAACGGCGGCCGGGCTCTCCGACGAGCGCGAACGGGACCAACAGCGCTCCGCTCAGCTTGATCCATGTACCAGCAGCGAGCAGACCACCGCCGGTCACGTTGCGCCGCTGGACGAGCGCATACACCCCGGCCATCGACGCAGCAAGCATCAGCAGGTCGTTATGGGCGCCTCCCGCCCCGTAGATGACGAGCAGCGGATTCAGCCCCACCAGCGCGGCCGCCTTCACCGGATCAACGCCCCGCCACCTAGCCGAGTTCCACACGAACGCGACGATGGCGAGGGTGGAAACTACGGCGATCGCCTTGTAGGCCAGCACGCTGGCCGCGATCGAGAGCGGCGCGAGCGCATACGAGATCGCCGTGAAGAGGGGCCCATAAACCGACGGGATCGATACCCATTTCGCACCGATATAGGGGTACAGAGGGTCAAGCGAGATCGCGTAGGGCCCATGGAGATAGGGGTTCGCGCCGTAGAGCACGCCCATACGCCCATACGCGCTGTAGCTGAAGACATCGGTCGAGAGCAGTGGCGGCGCAAGCAGCATGAGCGCCTCTAGCGCCGCTATGCACGTGAGCACGGCCTTGGCCGAGAGATGCTCGGCACGGCGCACCGCGTAGACATAGAAGACGAACATCGCGGCCAGCGTGATCATCACGCCGACACCGCCGAGATTGATCCCAGCACCTCCCAACGGGCCCGCCAGCCAGGTCGGGATCGGCCGCACCGAGAGCGGCAGGAGCGCGTCGGTCCCGGCCGCACTGAGCGCAATCAGGAGCCCGCCGGCCAGCAGCCCGGCCAGCGCCAGCGTGCCAACGGGTTCGCGGATCGCAAACCGCCGCGCGGTCCGGGTCGACTCAAGCTCGTAGCTTCCTTGCTGCGGCGTAGCGCCGAGGGGGCTTCGCACGCTCATGACCAAAAAATGCCCGAAAAGCGGGTCGGTTTCAGGTTCGGCATGTTTTTGTCGCGTTAGGTGGCAGCGGCCACATTGGTGGAGCAGCCCCGAGCACCAAGCCGTCGCTGCGCCGTTGCAGGCATTCTTGACCGGACGGGGCTCCGGGAACGCGCGGATTGTGTCAAACGCGGGGGTCAGTCTTCAAACGCGTGAGCTCCCCCCGGGCCGGAATCCGGTCGGGGGTCCAGCCACGCAGGCGTGGAACGAGCCACACCGCTTCAAGCGCGATCTGGGCGGACATCTTGCTCGTGCCGGCCTGGCGGTCGGAGAAAATGATCGGCACCTCCACGACCCTGAAGCCGGCGCGCAGGGCGCGATAGGTGACCTCGATCTGGAAGCCATAGCCATCGGCTCTGACCGTGTCGAGGTCGATGGCGTCGAGTACCTCTCGCCGGATGCACTTGAAGCCTCCAGTCAGATCGCGGATCGTAACTCCGAGGATCATGCGCGCGTACAACCCGCCGCCACGGCTCACGACCCTGCGGGCCACTCCCCAATCTCGGACGCCTCCACCGCTGACATATCGAGACCCCAGGACCAGGTCTGCGTCCGAAACGGCGTCCAGCAGAACCGACAGGTAGCCCGGATCGTGGGAGAAGTCGGCATCCATTTGAATCAGGATTTCCGCGCCCGCCGCGAGTGCGTGTGCGAATCCCGCCCGGTAAGCGCGGCCCAGGCCGTCCTTCGCGGTGCGGTGGAGCACCTCCACCCAGCCATGCTCCTCGGCCAGCGCATCCGCGATCGCGCCGGTTCCGTCAGGCGAGTCGTCGTCGACGATGAGAACTCGATAGCCGTCGTCGGCCAGGCGTTCGAGCTCCGCGCCCGCTGCCCGCACGAGCCGGTCAAGGTTGGCCGCCTCGTTGTAGGTGGGCATGACGATCCAGATCCGCGCCGGCATGGCCGACAACGGTAGCTCTACCGACCTGAGGCCTGCCTAAGTAGCGCCGGCGCTCGTGGTGCGGGGAGTGCTGCCGCGCCGCGGGCGGCTAGCGCTTGCCGTAGGCGACCCTGTACCAGCTCGGTTCGGGCGCTAGTTCGATCGGTTCGCCGCCGCGCTCCGGCTGGGTGTACACGAAGGCGTGACGTTCCTCTTCGAAGGCAACGTCGAGCTCGCCCTCCTTGACGCGCTGATCGAGCCAGGCCCCGCGGAAGATCAGCCGCCGCAGCCAGTGCACCAGCGATCGCTCGGAGGGGCCCACGAGCTCCGGCCAGCAGTCGTTGACGTGCTCCCCGAGCGGCGACGCCGGATCGGTCACCTCACCGTTCACGACCAAACTCACCAGGTCCTCGGCCTCGTCGTCCTCGACCGGCCCCCACAGGAACCCCAGCTTGCGGGCCGCCTGCTCGCAGCGCTCCCTGAAGTCCCGCTCGTTGAAGGTGAAACGCAGCTCCCCGTACTCGAGCACGAAATCCTCGCCGGAGCTGTAGTTCCCACGCCGGTACATGAGCGTCGGGATCATATGTCCGTTTCCTCCCCGGCCGCGCGGCTGAAACCGATGTTGCAACGGGCCGCCGGCTGGCCTCGAGCGGCTCGGCGCAAGCGGTCTGCCTGCCGCGCTATCTGCCCCCAAGCCCTGAGCCGGGCCACGAGATTTCGCAAACTGCGGCTGGATGTTGCAGAGCTTTTAAAGAGAGGGGGGCGAAAACGCGACTGCGGAGGACTCAGACATATATGAAAGAGCCCTCCGCCACCATCCTCGTAGTTGAAGACCACTCCTCGACGCGCGCCTTCCTCGCCGAGAACCTCTCGGCAGATGGCTTCGAGGTCCTCGAGGCCGATTGCGCAGGCGACGCCGAGTACATGATCGCCTCGGAATTTCCCGACCTGGCGATCCTTGATCTGGCTCTGCCTGATCGCGACGGTTTGGAGCTGCTATGCGAGATCCGCCAATCAGACCGCGTCGCGGGCAGGTTCGACCCCGATCTCCCGATCCTCGTCCTGTCCGGCCGGGTCAGCGAACTCGACCGCCTGCGCGGCTTCAGCCGTGGCTGCGACGACTACGTCTGCAAACCCTTCAGCTATCCCGAGCTCCAGGCGCGGATCGGCGCGCTGCTCAGGCGCGGCGAGCGCCGACCGGGTCCTGGCCGGATCAGGATCGGATCCCTCGAGCTCGACCCGCTAGCCCGCCAGGTGTGGCTGCACGGCGAAGAAGTGAAGCTGTCGAAGAAGGAGTACGCGCTGTTGCGCGCGCTGGCCGGCGATCCCACGCGTGTATTCACGCGAGAGGAGCTCCTGCGCGGAGTCTGGGGGTTCCGCTCGATGGGGATCACGCGCACGCTTGATTCCCACGCGTCGCGACTACGCAGGAAGCTCTGCGTCGCGGGAGACCGCTTCGTGGTCAACGTCTGGGGGGTCGGATATCGCCTCGTCGACGGGACGCTGCCGTGAACCTGGGCGTCGCTGTCGGCGGCTGGGCGTTCGCTCTCTTCGCGGTCGCCGTGGCACTGCTCGCCGAGCGGCGTCGCGCGCGGAGGCTCGAGGCTGTGGCGCGCGCGGCCCACGAGTTGCGTGGCCCGGTCACCGCGGCGATGCTCGGAGTCGGGCTCGGCGTGCGGCGTGGGGGGCTCGCCGACCTCGGGTTGCGTGCCGTGGAGCTCGAGCTCGAGCGCGCGGCGCTGGCGCTCGAGGACTTCGCAGCGTCCGCGGGAGGGTGCCAGGCCGAGCTTCGCTTCGAGGACGTGGACGTCGCCGCGCTGCTGGCCGGGTGCGCGGAGGCGTGGCGGCCGGCGGCCTCGGCGCGCGGTGGCGGTATCGAGATCAGTTGGCCGTCCGGCGCGGCCATCGTCCGCGGCGACAGGCTCAGGCTGGCCCAAGTCCTCGACAACCTCCTCGCCAACGCGATCGAGCACGGAGGGGGGGAGGTTGACGTCTGCGCGCGGATGGTCCTCTGTTCACTGCGGGTGGAGGTGACCGACGGCGGTCCCGGCCTCCCCGCGACGGTCGCCGAGTTGTCCCGCCGAGCCCGACGCGGTCGCGGCTTGCGTGGCCGAGGACTCGCGATCGCGGCGACGATCGCCCAGGAGCACGGTGGCCGCCTTGCCTCCGCACCCACCGACCGCGGGGCGAGGCTTCTGCTTGAGCTGCCTTTGGCCGGCAGCCACGGCGCGGGGCGCCCGGAGCCCGTGCACCGCCCCGGGGGCTGAGCAGGCCTCGGGGCGGCGCGCCGCCCCGACGATGTTCATTTACCCCCGCCTGGCAACGGTAAATGAACATCGTCCCGCGCACGGGACCAAAGACCGCCGCCCCCGCCCCGCCGCCCCCGCCCCCCCGCACCCCGAAAGAGTTGCAACCCCCTGCCCAGATCCCCCGCCTGCATAAAAGCTTGCAGTCCCAATAGGCCCCCACACGGGCAGCGAAACACCGAGTAGCCCGTAACCACGGGCTTTTGACTGGCCAAAACAGCCGTGGTGCGGCCTAGTGGGGGACCAGTTGCGATTTAGGTTGCAAAGTGGGGAAAAGTGGGTTATCGTGGCGGCCGCATGCAGAACCCGGGTGGCAGGGCTCCTCCCACCCAGCCACCCGGGTTCGAATTCCCGGCTCGAACGAGGACACTTGACATTCCGCGGAACGTTCGAACACGCGCTCGACGCGAAGCATCGGCTGACGGTTCCCGCGAAGTTCCGCGCCGCGCTCGCGGACGGAGTGGTCCTCGCCGCCTCGCCGGAGACCAATCCCGGCGCGCCGAGGTCGATCGCGATCTGGACGCCGGGAGCCTACGACTCCTATACCGCCGCGACTCTTCAGAACCTCAGCCCCATTTCTCCGAAGGCCCGCGAGCTCAGAAGGTTCTTCTTCGGCCAGTCCCACGACACCGAGCTTGACTCCGCCAACCGCGTGATGATCCCGCCGCCGCTCATGAGGTACGCCGGCCTCGACCGCGAGGTCGTGGTGACGGGCGCCGGCGACTGCCTCGAGGTATGGGATCGAGCTGCCTACCGCTCCTACTTCGACGACGTCCTGGTCCGTATCCCCGACATCGCCGCAAGCTTTGCCGACACTCCTTGATATGACCCAGACGCACGTTCCGGTCCTGGCCGGCGAGCTGATCGCGGTGCTCGACCCCCAGCCGGGCGATGTCGCCATCGACTGCACCGCCGGCGGCGGCGGACACGCTCGGCTCGTCGCCGACCGCATCGGACCCGACGGGTTGCTGGTGGCGATCGATCGTGACCCGGCCGCCGAGGACCGCTTCGCGCAGCTGGCCGCCGAGGTGCCCTGCCCGACGCGCTTCCTGCGGGCGGACTTCAGCACCGCGCTGGCGGAGCTGCACGAGGAGGTCGTCGTGGCCGACGTCGTCTACTTCGACCTAGGCATGTCCTCGATCCAGCTCGGAGCCGGCGAGCGGGGCTTCTCATACGCGTACGACGCTCCCCTCGACATGCGCATGGATCCCGACCAGGAGCTCACGGCGCGGGAAATCGTCAACGGTTGGGACGAAAGGCGGCTGGCGAGGATGCTGCGCGAGTACGGGGAGGAGCGCTACGCGCCCCGGATCGCACGAACCATAGTCCGCGCGCGCAGGGACGGGGAGTTGGCCTCGACCCAGCAGCTGGTAGACGCGATCAAGGCCGCGGTGCCCACGCCCGCTCTGTTCGCCGCCGGCCATCCCGCGCGGCGCACCTTCCAGGCGCTGCGGATCGCGGTCAACGACGAGCTCAGTCAGCTCGCTGACGCGCTGCCCGCCGCGTGGGAGCTGCTGCGGCCGGGCGGGAGGCTCGCCGCGATCGCCTTTCACTCGCTCGAGGACCGTCAGGTCAAGCGCTTCCTGGCGGCCCGCGCGCGTGGATGCATCTGCCCGCCGGAGCTGCCGGTCTGCGTATGCGGGCGCAGTCCAGAAGCCGAGCTCCTCACCCGGCGCGCGCTCGCGCCGAGCCCTGGCGAGTTGTCCGCCAATCCCCGTTCCCGTTCGGCCCACCTGCGGGCCGCTCGCAAGCTGGAGGACCAATCAAGATGACACCAGCCGCCCCCGCTCGGGCGAAACCACGCCCGGCGACCAGCGCGAGCGCCTCGCCGCGAACCGCGCCACGACGGCCGCCCCGCGCCCCGGGCCCGCGCCGCGTATCGGGTCCCGCCCGAACGAGACCTTCCGTCGCGAGGCAGCCCGCGCAGCAGGGCCGGCTCGCTGCGTTTCTACGCTCCCTTCCCGACCACCCACTGCTCGACCGCGTCGTCCGCGGCCGTGCATGGATTCCGCTGCTCGGCGTGATGCTCGTCGGGATCGTGGCGATGCAGGTCGAGCTGTTGAAGCTCAACGCGTCGACGGGCCGCTCCATCGAGCTGAGCTCGGTGCTGCAGACCCGCAACGAGAGCCTGCGCGCCGAGGTCGCGTCGGCCTCGAACCCCAACCGGATCGAGCGGATCGCCACGCACATGGGCATGACCATGCCGGGCCCCGAGGCGATCACCTTCCTGTCCGCGCGATCCGCGAGCGTGCAACGGGCGCTGGCGGGGATCCACCCGCCCGATGTCGCCGCGTTCGAGGCGGCGCTAAACGTGGCTAACGCCGGCGCGAGCACGCCCACCGCGAGTGCGACCACGCCTTCAGCTCCAGCGAGCCAGACCACCAGCACGAGCCAGACTGCCACCGCTCAGACAGCGAGTCAGACCAACACCTCAGCCGCTCCTCCCGCCACCGTGCCGTGACCGCGCTGCACCCGATCGATCGCCGGCTGAGGGTTCTCTTTCTGGCGTTCGTCGTCCTGCTGGTGGTCGGCGTGCTCCGCGCCACCGAGCTAGGAACGGTCAAGGCTTCGAGCCTGCGACGCGCGGCTGCGAGCGAGCAGGTGAGCGTCCAGACCGTTCCTGCGCCGCGCGGGACGATCACGGATCGAAACGGCGTCGAGCTCGCGATCTCAGAATCGGCCGATGCGGTGGTCGCAGATCCCTACCTGATCCACAACCCCGGATCGGTGGCCGCTCGCCTGGCCCCGCTGCTCCAGACGCCCGTAGCGAAGGTGCTCGAGGAGCTGACCAAGCCGCACACCGGCTTCGTCTACCTCGCCCACGAACTCGCGGCGGATCGTGCCCAGGCGATCATGAGCCTGCGAATCAACGGGCTCTCACTCGTCCCCGAGCTCCAGCGGGACTATCCGCGCGGGACCATGGCCGGCCAGGTCCTGGGGACAGTGGGATGGGGCGACAAGGGGTTGAGCGGCATCGAGTACCTCTACAACCGCCAACTGGCCGGGTCCAACGGACTGCGCAAGACGGTCGACGACGCGCTGGGGCAGCCAATCTCGATCGACGATCTGCGCCGCACTGAGCCCGGGCAGAACATCCGCCTGACGATCGATTCCGGGCTTCAAAACGAGGTGGAACGAGTGCTCGCCGGGGTGGCCGCCAAGTACCGCCCCAAGGGCGCCACCGCGATCGTGATGAACCCCAACTCGGGGCAGATCCTGGCGCTCGCCAACTGGCCTTCTCTGAATCCCAACGATCCGGCGGCCGCCTCACCCCAGGCGTTCGATGACCTCGCCGTCGAGCTCGACTACGAGCCAGGCTCGACCTTCAAAGCTTTCACCGTCGGCGCCGCGCTCGAGGACCACCTGATCAGCCCGTCCACCCGCTTCAACATCCCGCCGGTACTGAACTACGACGGCAGCCAGATCCACGACGCCGAGGCACATGGCTACGAGAACCTGACGGTCGGGCAGATCCTCAAGTACTCGAGCAACATCGGGGCCGTCGAGATCGGCTCGAGGCTTGGTCCGCGAAAGTTCGACTCGTGGGTCCGCCGCTTCGGGTTCGGCTCCCGGACCGGAGTCGACCTGCCCGGAGAGGAGCCGGGGATCGTCAGGCACTGGTGGCAGTACTCCGGCACGTCGATGGCGAACCTGCCCTTCGGACAGGGAGAGTCCGTCACGCCGATGCAGATGATTGCCGCGTACGCGGCGATCGCCAACGGCGGAATCCTGCGCACCCCCCAAATCGTGGAGTCCGTCGGGGGCAAGCGCGTGCCGGATGCGAAGGGCCACCGGATCCTCTCGCCCAGCGTCGCCCGGCAGCTGCGAGTGATGCTGCGCGGCGTGTTCGCCGACGGCGGCACCGCTTCGGGGGCGGCCATCCCCGGCTACGACATGGCCGGCAAGACCGGCACCGCCAACGTCGCGGTGGACGGTCACTACTCGGACAGCGAGTACATCGCTTCATTCGTGGGCATGGTGCCGACCGACCACCCGCAGCTCCTCGCGCTCGTGGTGGTGGACCAGCCACATGGCGGGATCTACGGCGGCTCGGTGGCGGCGCCCGCCTTCCAGCAGATAATCGGGTGGGCCGTGCCTTACTTCGGAGTCGCTCCACGGTAGTGGTCGCCACCGCAAATCCGCACACATTCGAGCGGCCCCCGGCGGCGACTGCGCGGGCTTGCGGCCCGCTCGGCATCCAGCCTCGCCTAACCGGGCCGCGCCCGCGTCATCCGGCTGTCCTCGTCGGCTCGCGTAGCGCTGCTACGCATCGCCTCCTGCGTCCTCGCCCGTCATCCGCCGGTGACCACTCTCGGTGCGACCGTACTTACGGTGGCGACCACTAGGACCAGAGGTGCGCGAGAGAACCCTCGCCGCACTTGGCCGGAGCGCACCGGGGAGGAGAAATCAGCCCGGCAAGTACACTGGGGCGGCGATGCGGCTGGACGAGGTGATTTCCGGCGCCCCGGCCCCCGCGCGCGACATCGACATCACCGACCTCGCCTACGACCATCGGGCTGTGCGGCCGGGAACTCTGTTCTTCTGTGTGCCCGGCGCCACTCGCGACGGCCACGAGTTCGCGGCCGAGGCGGTGAAGCGCGGCGCCGTGGCGCTCGTCGACGAACGGGTGCTTGACCCGGGGGTCCCCGAGATCGTTGTCCCCTCGGTCCGCGCGGCCATGGCTCCCGCAGCGGCGAGCTTCAACGGCGACCCGACCGCCCAGCTCGAGGTCGTGGGAATCACTGGAACCAACGGCAAGACCACCACCGCGTACCTCGTGCGCGCGCTGCTGGAGTCCGATGGCCGCTCGTGTGGCCTGCTGGGCACGGTCAAGAGCGTGATCGGCGGCATCGAGCACGCGGTCATCCGAACCACGCCCGAGGCTATAGACATGCAGCGCACCTTCCGCGCGATGGTCGACGCCGGGGACAAGGCCTGCGCGATGGAAGTCTCCTCTCACGCGCTCGCCCTTCATCGCGCGGACGCGATCCATTTCGCCGTGGCGGTCTTCACCAACCTGTCGCGAGACCACCTGGACTTCCACCCCACGATGGAGGACTACTTCACCGCCAAGCGACGCCTGTTCGACGAGCTCGAGCCACGCGTGGCCATCGTGAACCTCGACGACGACCGGGGCCGAGAGCTCGCGCGCTCGCTCCCCGATCCAGTCACGTTCGGGCTCGCCAGCGCCGGTGCCGACTACCGCGCGACCGAGGTCGAGACCGGCCTCGGGGGCTCCCGCTTCGTGGCGCTGACGCCCGACGGTCCGCTGGAGCTCAGGTCGCCGCTGCGCGGGGTCTTCAACGTCTACAACGTGCTCGCCGCGCTCGCCGCCGCCCGAACGCTGGGCGTGCCACACGACGCGGCGGCGCGGGCGATCGCGAGGGCGGGCCAGGTCCCCGGTCGGTTCGAGCCCGTCGACGAGGGCCAGGGCTTCGCCGTGCTGGTCGACTATGCCCACACGCCGGAGGCGCTCGAAAACGTGCTTTCGGCCGCGCGCGAGCTCACGCGCGGGCGTGTGCACGTCGTCTTCGGCGCCGGGGGCGATCGCGACCCCGGCAAGCGGGCGCCGATGGGTGAGATCACCCGGCGGCTCGCGGATCGGGTGATCGTGACCTCGGACAATCCCCGCTCGGAGGACCCGGCGACGATCATCGCCCAGATCCTGGCCGGCGCGGGTTCGGACGTGCCCTGGTATGTCGACCGCCGCGAGGCGATCACCGAGGCCATCGCGGGTGCCGAGGCCGGGGACGTGGTCGTGATCGCTGGCAAGGGTCACGAGCAGGGACAGGAGTTCGCGGGCGGCAAGAAGGTGCCGTTCGACGACCGGTCGGTGGCACGAGAGGTGCTGCGCGGTCTCGTGGACTCAAACTCGGTGGTCGACGCCGGCGCCGCGTGAGGAACTGGAGCCCAGAACAGGTAGCGCAGGCCTCGGGAGCGCGGCTGCTGAACGCGTCCCCGGCCGGGGCGGGTCCCGAGCGGGTGACCATCGACTCCCGCCAGGCAACTCCGGGCGCTCTGTTCGTTGGGCTGCAGGGTGCGAAGGTCGACGGCGGGAGGTTTGCCGCCGACGCGCTTGCGGCGGGGGCATGGGGGGCGATCGTGGCCCCCGCGCACGCCGAGCGGTCCCTGGCGGCCGCCAATGGCCAAACCGGGGCGGTGCTCGCAGCCGAGCAGCCGCTCCTGGCGCTGCAGCGGCTCGCGGCTGCGTGGCGCCAAGAGCTCGGAGCCGACGTCATCGCCGTCACCGGCTCGACCGGCAAGACCACGACCAAGGACATCCTCGCCTCACTGCTCGCCCCGAGCCGGCGGGTCGTCTCGACGCGCGCGAACTTCAACACCGAGATCGGGGTCCCGCTGGAGATCCTTTCCGCGCCGGTGGGTACGGAGGTGCTCGTGCTCGAGCACGCGATGCGGGGCGCCGGCCAGATTGCGGAGCTCGCCGCGATCTCAAAGCCAGACGTGGCGGTGATCGTGAACGTCGGCCCGGTCCACCTCGAGCTCCTGGGCACGATCGAGGCGATCGCAGCCGCCAAGGCCGAGCTGATCGCGGGTTTGCGGAACGGCGGTACTGCGGTGGTGCCCGCCCACGAGCCGCTGCTTGCGCGCTACGTACGGGACCTCCCGCGCGTGATCACGTTCGGAGCGGGAGGCGACGTCCAGTTTCGCCAAGCCGAGTCCTCCCACCGCGTCGAGATCGACCTCGCGGGCCGCGTTGTGGAGCTCGAAGTGCCCTTCGCCCAGGCCCACCTGCGCACCAACCTGCTCGCGGCGGCGGCCGCGGCGGGCGCCATCGGTGTGATTCCCTCGCGGTCGCGTGGATGTAGCGTTCTCGCCTGGCCGCGGGCAGCGAACCGAGCTCCCGGGCGGCGTCACCGTGATCGACGACTGCTACAACGCCAACCCGATGTCCGTGCGCGCGGCGCTGGATGACTTGGTCGCGACGACCCCGCCGGGCGGGGCAGCCCGCCGCGTAGCTGTGCTCGGCGACATGCTCGAGCTCGGCCCACAAGAGCGCGCTTTCCACGTGGAGGCCGGTCGACACGCGGCGGAGGTCGGGATCGACGTGCTGGTGACGGTTGGGCCGCTGGCCGCGGCCATGGCCGAGGGGTTCGAGCGGGAGAGCGTCTGTGTGAGTAGCGCCGCCGACGCCGCGCCGCTCGTCCGCGAGCTGGTCAAGCCCGGGGACGTTGTCCTCGTCAAGGGTTCGCGGGGAGTGGGGCTTGAGGCCGTCTGCTCCGCCCTGACCGCGGGTCGGGATTGATGGCCGCGCTCGCCGCAATCGGGGGCTCGATCTCGGGCCGCGTGCTGATCGCGGGTACCGCGTCGTTGTTGATGTGCGTCTTTTTCAGCCCCAAGTTCATCGCGTTCCTGCGCCGCCGCGAGTTTGGACAGAACATCCGCGAGGAGGGGCCCCAGGGGCACCTGCGAAAGGCGGGCACGCCCACCATGGGCGGGATCATCATCTTCATGGCGATCGCGGTGCCGTTCCTGGTGCTCTCGCACCGCGACTGGCAGGCCATGGGCGTCTTCGGGGCGGCGATCGCCTGCGCGCTGCTCGGTTTCATCGATGACTACATGAAGATCGTCAAGCGCCGCTCGCTGGGGCTGCGCGCCCGGACCAAGCTCTTGCTCACGGCCGCGATCGCGGTCGGACTGTGGTGGGTCGCCACCAAGAAGGTGGGCCTCGCTCCGACTGTGCGCCTGCGGTTCGTCGACGTCACGATCGATCTCGGGCCCTTCTACCCCGTGTTCATCTTCCTCGTGGTCGCGGGCTCGACGACGGCGGTGAACTTCACCGATGGTCTCGACGGGTTGGCGGCCGGTTGCGCGGCGATCGTGCTGCTGGCCTACGTGGCGATTACGTTCATCACCCCGGGGAACGCGGGCGATCTGACGATGATCGCTGCCTGCCTCGTGGGCGCGTGTATCGGCTTTCTGTGGTTCAACAGCTTTCCCGCGAGCGTGTTCATGGGCGACACCGGCTCACTGGGTCTGGGAGGGGCGATCGGGGCCCTCGCGGTCATGACCAAGACCGAGGTGCTGCTGATCCTGATCGGAGGCGTGTTCGTGGTCGAGGTGCTCTCGGTGGTTGCCCAGGTGATCTCCTTCCAGACCATGCGCAAGCGCATCTTCCTGATGGCCCCGCTGCACCACCACTTCGAGCTCCGGGGGTGGTCGGAGACGAAGATCATCCTCCGGCTGTGGATCATTGCCGCGGCCTGCGCGGCGATCGGCTTCGTCGTCTATCAGCTGAGCATCCGTGGCTGAGGCTCGGCCTCGGCCGCCGCTTCCGCCCGGACCATTCCTAGTCGTAGGCCTCGCCCGTTCGGGAGTCGCCGCCGCGCTCGCACTGCGGGCCCGCGGAGAGGAGGTGATCGGATGCGATGCGGGCTCGCCTCGGGACCGGAATCTCCGCGAGTCCGTCGAGAGGCTTTCGCGGGCGGGCGTCGAAGTACATCTGGATGCGTCAGGCGACGCCCTTGCCGCCCGCGCCGGGACGCTTATCAAGAGCCCCGGCGTTCCCAGACCACGCCCCAGCGGTCGTCGTCGCGCGTGAGCTGGGGCTGCCCGTGCTCGGCGAGCTCGAGCTCGCGTGGAGGCTGCTGCCAAACGAGTTCCTGGCGGTGACGGGAACCAACGGCAAGACCACGACGACGGAGTGGATCGGCCACATCCACCGCACGGCGGGGACACCGGTGGCCGTCGCCGGCAACGTGGGCACCGCGGCCTCGTCGCTGATCGGGCGCGTGGCACCGGACTGCACGATCGTCTGCGAGGCGTCTTCGTTCCAGCTCGAAGACACCGAGGCGTTCGCGCCCGAAGCCGCGGTCTTGATCAACGTGACCCCGGACCACCTCGACCGCCATCGAAGCTTCGAGGCCTACGTCCAAGCCAAGCTGCGCATCTTCGAGAACCAGACCGCGGGCGACGTCGCGGTCCTGCCGGAGGGGCTCCGGGACGCGCTCCCGATCGAGATCGGCGAACTGCGCGCCGAGGAGGTCACGTTCGGCCAGGGCGCCGAGGCTGAGTTGCGGGAGCACGACGGTCGGCTGTGGTGGCGCGAGGAGCCGATCATCGCGACCGAGGAGCTCTCGCTGCCGGGTGCCCACAACCGCCAGAACGCGATGGCCGCGGCGGCGGTGTGCCTCGCGCGCGGGACTCCACCCCGACGCGGTGGCCGCTGGCCTGGCGAGCTTTGAAGCGGTGGCCCACCGCTTGGAGCTGGTGGCGACACGCGACGGGGTTTCCTACGTCAACGACTCCAAGGCGACCAACGTGTCCTCGACGCTGGTCGCCTTGGAGGTTTACGAGGCACGGGGTCCACCTGATCGCGGGCGGGCGCTCCAAGCAGCAGGACTTCACCCCGCTCGCGCCCTTGTCGCGTCCCGCTGCCGCGCCGTCTACCTCATCGGCGAGGGGGCCGGCGAGCTCGCCGCGGCGCTTGGAGGCACCGGGGTACCGCTACATCTGGTCGGCGACCTCGAGCGGGCCTGCCGCGGCCCGCGAGCGCCGCTGCTGCGCCGGGCGAGGTCGTGCTGCTCTCGCCCGCGTGCGCGAGCTATGACGCCTACCGCGACTTCGAGGCCCGCGGCGACCACTTCCAGGCCCTGGTGGAGGCGATGCGCATGGAGGCGAGATGACGCCGGTGCGGCGCTGCGCCAGCGCCTCCGCCCGAGCCCGCGGCGCGCGGCGCCCGTGGCGAACGGGCCGCGACCGCCGCCCGCCCCAGAGCCGACCGCGCCGCCCATCGAGCACCGGCTGCTGATGACCGCCACGCTATGCCTGCTGGCCTTCGGCGCGGTGATGGTCTACAGCGCGTCCTCGCCGCCCGGAGTGCTGTCGGGCACCGGGTCTCGGCACGGGCACGTTCATCCGCTACGTGCTGTTCGCCGCATTGGGCCTCGCGGCGATGCAATTCCTCTCCCGGCGCGGCCTGGCGCTACTCGATGAGCGGGCGCTACGCGTTTTCCTTTTCGCTTCGTGCGCCCTGCTGGTCCTGGTGCTGGTCCCGGGGTTGGGCAAGAGGTCAATGGCGCGCGGCGCTGGTTCGCCGCCGGGCCGATGAGTTCCAGCCCTCTGAGCTGGTGAAGCTCGCGCTGGTCCTCTACGCGGCTCGGTACCTGACCGACCACCCGAAGCGGATCGGCTCGCGCCTGATGCCGCTGATCACGCCGATCGCGATCGTGGCCGGGCCGGCATGCCTGCTGATCCTGCTCGAGCCCGACATGGGCACCGCGCTCGTGATCGCCTTCACGCTTACCGCCCTTCTGCTGGCGGCCGGCGTCCCGCGCGCCAGCTCGCCCTACTCGCGGTGGCGGCGCAGTGATCGTGCTGCTGTTCGTTCCTTGCGGAGCCCTACCAGCGCGCTCGGCTCGAGTCCTTCCTGCATCCCTGGTCTTCGAAATCCACCACGGGGTTCCAGGCGGTACAGGGCCAGATCGCCCTCGGCTCCGGGCGGCGTCTTCGGGGTCGGCCTGGGCCGCTCGGTGCAGAAGATCTTCTACCTGCCCGAGGCGCCGACCGACTTCATCCTCGCCGTGATCGGCGAGGAGCTCGGCCTGGTTGGCATCGGGCTCGTGGCGGTGCTCTACGGCATGATCGGCTACGCGGGCTTCCGTACGGCGCGCCGTGCCCGCGATCGATATGCCAAGCTGCTCGCAAGTGGTCTCACCTCGCTGATCCTGTGCCAGGGGGTTCTGAACATCTTCGTCGTGCTCGGCCTTGCGCCGCTTACGGGCGTGCCCCTGCCGTTCATCTCCTACGCGCCGACCAATCTGTGCGTGATGCTCGCCGCGGTCGGCTTGCTGCTCAACATCGCGCGGCCCCGAAAGCAGCTGACGGTGGTGGAGGCCCCATCGCGTGACGCCGACGCCGATCGTGATCGGCGCGGGAGGGACCGCAGGACACGTCGTCCCCGCGCTGGCGGTCGCCGACGCGCTGCGGGCTGAGGGAGCGCAGGTCGTCTTCCTCGGCGGCCAGCGAGCCGAGGCGCAGCTCGTGCCCGCCGCGGGCTATGAGTTCAGTCCGCTCGTGGTGCGGCCGCTTCCACGAGACGGCGGGCGCGTCACGAATCGGCGCGGGCGGTCCTGACGGACGCGGGAGCGCTCACGCGCGCGCTCGCGCTGCTGGGCAAGGTTCGAGCCGCAGCGGTGCTTGGAGCGGGCGGCTACGTCGCCGGGCCCACGGGTCTGGCGGCTGTTCTGCGGCGGATGCCGCTGGTGCTGATGGAGGCCGATAGCCACCTCGGGCTGACCAACCGTCTGCTGGCGCCGTTTGCCCGGCGCGTCTGCCTGGCCTTCCCGATCGAAGGGCGCAACGGTGCCCGCTACCGCGTCTACGGGCGCCCGGTCCCGGCGCCCGCGACCGATCCGCGGCCGCGCGGCCCGCTTCGGGATCGGCCCGAGCGAGAGCTGCGTGCTGGTCTTCGGTGGCTCCCAGGGAGCCCGCTCGATCAACCGCGCCGCGATCGAGGCGTTCGCGCGGCGCCCAGTTCAGGGTCCTTCACGCGGCCGGAGAGCACAACCTCGGCGACTTGCGATCGCCCGGGCCGCACTACGACCTGCGCGGCTTATCCCTGACTTCGGCGAAGCACTGCTTGCCTCCGACCTGGTGGTGGCCCGCGCGGGGGGCTCAATCTTCGAGATCGCCGCCCAGGGACGGCCGGCCGTGCTCGTCCCGTACCCGTACGCCACCGCCGACCACCAAATGCTCAACGCTCGCTTCATGGCCGACGCGGGCGCGGCGGTGGTGATTCCCGACTCTGAGCTGACTCCGGCCAGGCTGGCGGAGGAGGTGGGGCGCCTGTTGGCCGACCCGACACGCGCCGCGGCGATCGCGAACGCGGCCTTGGCGGTCGCTCGTCCCCGGGCCGCGGAGGAGATTGCGGCCGAGGTGATGGCCGCCGCGCGAAAGGGTCAGTGCCAATGACCGAGAGCGAGTTTGCGTCGCGCCGACTGCATTTCGTGGGCATCGGCGGCGTGGGCATGAGCGGCCTCGCCCTGGTCGCGCACGAGGCAGGGGCGCGCGTCACCGGGTCTGACCGGGCGACGTCCACCTACCTGGAAGCCCTCAGGGAGCACGGGATCGAGATCACGATGGGTAACGCCGCCGAGAACGTCCCCGACGGCGCCGAGGTCGTCTACTCGACCGTGGTCCCGCCCGAGAACCCCGAGCGCCAGGCCGCCAAAGGGCGGGAGCTTCACCGCTCGCAGCTGCTCGGCCAGCTCGCGGCGTTGCGGCGTGCCATCGCGATCACCGGCACGAACGGCAAGACCACCACCGCCGCGATGTTGGTCCATGTCCTGCGGGCATGTGGTCTCGATCCCGCCTACGTGATCGGGGGCGAGCTGCGCTCGGGCGGCCCCTACGCGGCCTGGGGCAAGGGCGATTGGATCGTCGTGGAGGCCGACGAGTCGGACCGTTCGCTGCTCAATCTCAGGCCCGAGATCGCGCTTCTGACCAGCGCGGAGCTCGATCACCACAGCGCCTACGGCTCACGGCTCGAGCTGGAGGAGACCTTGCGCCAGTTCGTGGCGCGCGCGACCCGGGCCGTCGTGGTCTGGAATCGCCCGGCGCTGCGGGCCCTCTGTCCCCCTGACGCGATTCCCTACGACGCTCCCGACCCCCTGCTAAACCGCGGGCAGGCGCGGTTTGCGTGGCGCGGTTTGGAGGTCGTGCTGCGGGTTCCCGGCGCTCACAACGCGATCAACGCCGCCGGCGCGCTTGAGGCAGCCGCTCTCGCCGGCGCGGACGCGGCGACCGCCGCCGGCGCGCTTTCGAGCTTCACGGCGGTCCACCGCCGCCTCGAGCTGCTGGGGAAGACGCCTAAGGGCGCCGCTGTCTACGACGATTACTCCCATAATCCGGCCAAGATCGCCGCGGCGATCGACGCGGTCCGCACGTTCGGACCCCGGCGTGTGGTGGCGGTGTTCCAGCCCCATCGTTATTCGCGCACAGTCGCGGTCTCGCGCGAGCTTGGAGCCGCCCTGGCACGCGCCGATGTCGCTGCCGTGCTCGACATCTATCCCGCGAGCGAACGCGTACAGGACTACCCGGGGGTCACGGGGATGATCGTGGCCGCGGCCGCCGCCGAGGAGGCGGCCGGGCGCCAGGTTGGGTGGGTGCCGAGTTCGATGACGCGCGCTCCTTCCTGGACTCAACGCTCCGGCAGGGCGACCTGTGTCTGTTCATGGGAGCGGGCAACATCGACGCCCTGGCGCGTTCGTTCGTGCAGTAGCGCCGGGCCGGGATCTACCCTGCGATCCGTGTCGGACCTGCCTCGATGGAATCAGCGCGACTATCCCCTCGCGCGGCTGACCACGATCCGCACGGGAGGCGCGGCCGAGCTCTTTGCGCGCGCGGGGAGCGTCGAGAAGCTGGAGCGGCTGCTCGAGTGGGCCGCGCACGGCGGCCACGAGGTAGGGGTCGTGGGCTCGGGGTCGAACCTCTTGGTAGCGGACGAGGGCGTCCGCGGACTGGTGTTGAAACTTGATGAGGAGCTAGGCGGGATCGAGATCTTGGGCACGCGCATCCATTGCGGAGGCGGTGCCCGCCTGCCTACCGTCGCCGCCCGTGCGGCGAGAGCGGGGCTCGCCGGGATCGAGTTCGGGGTCAGCATTCCAGGCACGGTCGGCGGCGCCGTCCGCATGAACGCGAATGCCTACGGCGGCGACCTGGCCCGGGTGCTCGAGTGGGTGGATGTCGTCACCGCGGCTGGGGTCGCGCGGCGCACGCCGGGGCAGCTGGGGTTCTCCTATCGCCGCTCGACGGTGCGCCCAGGCGAGGTGGTGGCGCGAGCCTGCTTCGCGCTCGAGCCGGCGCAACGCGACGCGGTGACGGCCAAGCTCGCGGAGTTGCGGTCTGCGCCGCAAGGAAACCCAGCCCTCGGGCATCCGCACGTTTGGCTCCACCTTCAAGAACCCAGACGACGCCCGCGCGGAGGGCCGTACCGCGGGCCAGCTGCTCGAGGCGGCCGGCTGTCGCGGACTGCGCCTCGGCGGCGCGGGGTTTTCGGTTAAGCACGCCAACTTCATCGAGAACCACGGCGAGGCGACCACTGCCGACGTCGTCGCGGTGATGGCGGAGGGGCAAAAGCGGGTCAAGGATCGCTTCGGGATCGAGCTCGAGCCGGAGGTCCAGGCGTCTCGGGCCGGTCGCTTTCCCGCCGGATTGGGATCGGCCGTGAGCGCGTCCGGGCGCGGCAGCCTGGGCGGCCCCGAGATGCGGCGCCTGCGTCCGGCCAGGAGCGCCGTCTGCCGGGTGCTGCGGCGGCTGGGCCCCCCGCGCGTGGCGGCCGTGCTCCTCGCCGCCGCCGTCTTGGGCGCGACGTGGCTGTGGCTTCGCGACTCCTCGCTGGTCGCGGTCAGCCAGGTCCAGGTCACGGGAATCACCGGCCCCGACTCGGGCCGTATCCGGGCCGCGTTGATCGCGGCGGCGCAGCACCATGACCACGCTCGATGTCCACGTCTCGCGCTGGAGACGGCGGTCGCCCCGTACCCCGTGGTCAAGGCGCTCGACGTGTCGTACCGATTTTCCACACGGGCTGCGCATCCGCGTGGTGGAAGAGCTTCCGGTCGCGGTTCTGACCGCGGGCGGGCGTCGCATCCTGGTGTCGGCGGACGGCGCGTGCTGCGCTCGGCGGGCGTCAAGCGCGCCCTTCCGGTGCTCTCCGTACGCGCGCTCCCCGTCGGCCCCAGGCTGACGACCGCAAGCGCAGCAGGAGCTGCTGTCCTGAGCGCAGGCGCCGGCGAGCTCAAGACCGCGCGTCACCGACGTACTCGACACCGCCGCGCACGGAATCGTGGTGAAGCTGCGCGCCGGTCCGAGCCTCTACTTCGGCACGGCGGAGCTCGGTCCGCGCCAAGTGGATCGCCGCCACGGCCGTACTCGCGAACCCAGGTTCTGCGGGGGCCGTCTACATCGATCTGTCGGATCCGTCGCGGCCCGCGGCGGGCTAGAGGGAACATTAACCCTCAACTGAAGCTTGAGGTAGCTCTGAGCAAACGCTCTGGGCGGCTGGAGGGTTGGTCGATCTGCAAGGGCGCTTGCGTTTGGGGAGCGGCCATTGACTTCCGGCATTCCCAGGCCATAACGTGCAAAACTCCGCTTTGGCGATAAGCCCGCGCAAAACACTCAACTCTATCTCGAGGGTTGGAAAAAAATGGAAAGCGGCAGTTATCTGGCAGTGATCAAAGTGGTAGGCGTCGGCGGCGGTGGCACCAACGCCGTCAACCGCATGGTCGACGCAGGGCTGCGCGGCGTCGAATTCATCGCGTGCAACACCGACGCCCAGGCTCTGGCCATGTGCGACGCCGATATCAAGCTCAACATCGGCCACGACCTGACCCACGGGCTCGGCGCGGGCGCCAACCCGGAGGTTGGCCGCGGTGCCGCCGCCGAATCGCGGGATGACATCAAGGAGGCACTCAAGGGCGCCGACATGGTCTTCGTGACCGCCGGCGAGGGCGGCGGAACCGGAAGCGGGGCCGCCCCTGTGATCGCGGATATCGCCAAGAACGAAATCGGCGCGCTGACCGTGGGCGTGGTGACGCGCCCCTTTTCATTCGAGGGCACGCAGAGGTCCCGGCAGGCTCAGGCCGGGATCGACGAGCTCGGCAAACCACGTCGACACGCTGATCGTGATCCCGAACGAGAAGCTGCTGGCGATCGTGGAGCGGCGGACCACGATCCTCGATGCGTTCCGCGAGGCCGACAACGTGCTGCGCCAGGGTGTTCAGGGAATCACCGATCTGATCACGATCCCCGGACTGATCAACCTCGACTTCGCCGACGTCAGGACGATCATGCGGGATGCCGGCAGCGCGCTGATGGGGATCGGCACCGCAGGCGGCGAGAACCGCGCCGCCGAGGCGGCCAAGATAGCGATCTCCTCGCCGCTTCTCGAGCAGTCCGTGGAGGGAGCGACGGGCATCCTCCTCAACATCTCCGGCGGCCATGATCTGGGCCTGTTCGAGGTGAACGAGGCCGCGGAGATCGTCCAGAGCGCCGCCGACGCCAACTCCAACATCATCTTCGGCGCGGTGATCGACGACTCGCTGAGCGAAGAGGTCCGCGTGACGGTGATCGCCACCGGCTTCGACCAAGCCCGGCGGCGGCCGAGGATCGAGCGGGGAGCTCAGCAGGCGCCGCGGCGCGAGCGCGAGGTGACCATGGACGATCGCCAGCGGACTTCGCTGCGAGATCTCCGACGACGAGATCGACATCCCCGAGTTCCTCAAGGACCGCTGATCAAATTTGATCGGGGCCGCGCATGCGCGGCCCCGCCGGCGGCGCATGCGCCGCCGGGGCCGGCGCACATGTGCGCCGGCCAACAGCTAAAGTGGCGCAGACCGCCACTGCTACAGTGCCAGCGCGATGGACAAGATCTCGGCTGACGCCGAGTCTGAGCGCTCTGGGGAGAGCCAGACACGGGGATGGATGCGCTCGCCGCTCGGCCGTGTGATCGGTGAGCCGCTCTCCGACCTCGTCGCGACGGCCCGGTTTCTGAGCACCGTCCTGCCCGAGGTGGCGCACGAGCTGCGCGCGATCCGCGGGCACGTCGCCTCGATGGACCCGGAGATGGTCGGGATGCACCGGGCTGTCCAGCGCATCGACGGCGATATAAAGACCCTCAACCAGCAGGTCGAGGAGCTGAGCGACCACATGGCCGCCGTCGAGCTGGCGGTCGCGCGGCTCGAGCCTCACATCGCCGACGTCAACCTCGTCATGCGGCCGCTGCGTCGCGCGCGGTCGCGGCTGCCGACCCGCGCCGCGGAATAGGCGCCCGCGGTGCGCCACACCCCGCTGTACGAACGGCACGTGGCCGCCGGGGCACGGATGATGCCCTTCGCCGGGTTCGATATGCCGCTCCAGTACCGCGGCATCCGCGAGGAGCACATCGCGGTCAGGCGCAGCGCGGGATATTCGACGTCTCCCACATGGGTCAGGTCGAAACCCGGGGGCCCGACGCCGACCGCTTCCTCCAGAGGATGCTCTCCAACGACATCAGGCGCATCCCCGAAGGCGGGGCACAGTACAGCGTGATGTGCGGGGAGGACGGCGGCGTGCTCGACGACCTGTTCACCTACCGCCTCGCCTCCGAGCACTTTTTGACCGTCACCAACGCCGCCAACCACGAGCGCGACTTCGCCTGGCTGGGCGAGCACGCCGGGGGCTTCGACGTCGACGTGCGCGACTGCGCCGACCGCTACGCGATGCTGGCCGTCCAGGGTCCCCACGCGCGCGGCCTCGTGCAGCGGCTGGCAGACGGGTCTCTGCCGCCGCGCATGCACTGCTGCCTGCGGGCGGTCGCCGGGGTCCCCATGCTCGTCTCCGGGACCGGCTACACGGGCGAGGACGGTGTCGAGTTGCTGCTCGAGCCAGACGCCGCTGAAACCGTGTGGGATGCCATCGTGGAGGGCGGCGCCGTGCCGGCCGGCCTCGGCGCTCGCGATACCCTGCGGCTCGAAGTCTGCTTCCACCTCTACGGCAATGATCTGAGCGAGGACCGCGGGCCGATCGAGGCGGGACTCGGTTGGTGCTGCAAGGAGGAAACGGGCTTCATCGGCGCCGACGCGGTGGCGAGCCGCCCGCCGTTCGCCGCCGCCGCAGCGGCTGGTGCCGTTTGTGATCGAGGGGGAGGGGATCGCGCGCGCCGGCAACCCGGTCGTGGGCGGGGGCGAGGTCACGAGCGGCAGCTTTTCGCCGTGCCTGAGACGGGGGATCGGGATGGCGTACGTTTCCGACCAAGGCCTCCGAGCCGGGCACGGCGATCGAGATCGACGTCCGTGGGACACCCCGCCAGGCGACCGTTGAACGAAAGCCCCTGTACCGAAAGGGATCCTGAGATGGCGCAAGCGACCTACCCCGATGACCTCCTGTATCACTCCGAGCACGACTGGGCCCGGTTGCAGGGGGACGAGGCGACGTTCGGCATCACCTGGTACGCCCAGGACGCGCTCGGCGAGGTGGTGTACTTCGACCTGCCGAAGGTGGGTGCGACGGTCTCGCGCGGGGAGGCCTACGCCGAGGTCGAATCGGTCAAGGCGGTCTCCGACGTGTATGCGCCGCTGTCGGGGGAGATCGTCGAGATCAACGAGGCGTTGGCGGATGAACCCGAAACGATCAACGACGATCCCTACGGCAAGGGCTGGCTCGTGAGGGTGAAGCTCTCGGAGCCGTCCGAGCAGGAATCGCTGATGGACGCAGCCTCCTACGAGGCATCGCTAACGTGAGGGCGTGAGCAGCTACATATCCGCCACCGAGGCCGACAGGCGGGCAATGCTCGCCGAGATCGGCGTTTCCTCGGTGGAGGAGCTGTTCGCCGACATCCCCGCGCACCTGCGCCTGCGCTCGTCGCTTGACCTCGACTCACCCCGCGCCGAGCAGGAGGTCTTCGAGGAGCTTCGGGCCCTGGCCGGCCGCAACGTGTCGGCGGAGGACGAGCTGTCATTCCTCGGTGCCGGCATGTACGACCACTATGTCCCCGCGGTGGTCGATGCGATCACCCAGCGCTCGGAGTTCCTGACGCCGTACACCCCCTACCAGCCTGAGGTCTCCCAGGGAACCCTGCAGGCAATGTTCGAGTACCAGACCGCGATCTGCGAGCTCACCGGCCTGCCCGTGGCCAACGCTTCGGTGTACGAGGGGCCAAGCGCCGTCGCCGCGGCCGGGTACGTCGCGAAGCTCGAGAACTCGAGGCCGAAGTTCGCGGTCTCGCGCGGCGTCCATCCCCACGCGCGCGAGACGCTCTCCACGCTGGCCCGGGCGTGGGGAATGGAGGTGGTCGAGGTGCCGTTGCACGAAGGGCTCACGGCGGCGCCCGAGCTCGACGACTCCACCAGCGCGCTGGTGGTCGCGCAGCCGAACTTCCTCGGGGCCGTTGAGGATCTCGACGCGCTCAGCGCGAGCGCCCGCGAAGCCGGCGCGCTCACGATCTGCTCGTGTGACCCGATCGCGCTTGGAATCCTCAAGCCGCCGGGCCACTGCGGGGTCGATCTGGCCGTCGGCGAGGGCCAGCCGCTCGGGGGCCGGCTTGACTTCGGTGGGCCGTCTTTCGGCTTCTTCGCCTCGACGGAGGCGCTGCTTCGGCGGCTGCCGGGAAGGATCGCCGGAGAGACCCGCGATCAGGACGGGCGGCGTGGGTTCGTGCTCACCCTCCAGACGCGCGAGCAGCACATCCGGCGAGAGCGCGCGACCTCGAACATCTGTACGGCTCAGGCCTTGAATGCGCTGGCAGGCATCGTCTACCTCAGCTGGCTGGGGCGAAGCGGGATCGGCGAGCTCTCGGAGCTGCTGGCGCGACGCACGGCCTACGCGCGCGAGCGCCTGGTGGCGCTCGACGGCGTGGCGGCGCTGCACCGCCAGCCGGTGGTCCGGGAATTCGCTCTCGTCCTCGAGTTGCCCGTGGATCGCGTAATCGAGCGCTGCAGGGAGCAGGGCGTCAACCCCGGCTATCCCCTCGGCAATGCTTATCCGGAGCTCGAGCGGGGCCTGCTCGTGGCGCTCACGGAACGGCGCACGCGATCTGACATCGATCGCCTGGCCGACGTGCTCGCCGCCGCCGTGGCGGCCGAGCGCGGGAGCGTGGGGGCGGCGGCGTGAGCGCGGTTCACCCAGCCCGCTGGTTCACGGAGGGCGCCGACGACGAGCTGACGATCTTCGAGCGCTCGCAGCCCGGGCGTCGCGCGTTCGTCGCGCCCGAGCTCGACGTGCCCGAGCGACCGCTCGACGAGCTCATCCCGGCCCGTATGCGGCGCACGGAGGCGCCTCGGCTGCCGGAGGTCTCGGAGCCGGAGCTCGAGCGCCATTACAACCGCCTCTCGAAGCGCAACTTCGACCTGGATACGGGCTTCTATCCGCTCGGGTCATGCACGATGAAGCACAACCCCAAGCTTCACGAACGCGTGGCCGCCTTGGACGGCCATGCGCGGCTGCACCCGCTGCAGGACCCGAGCCGCGCCCAGGGCGCGCTCGAGCTGATGTGGCACCTGCAAGAGGCGCTTGCGGAGGTCGCGGGCCTTCCCTATGTCTCGCTGCAGCCGTCCGCCGGGTCGCACGGCGAGCTCGCCGGCGTGCTGCTCACGCGCGCCTACCACGAGGATCGCGGCGAGCGGCGGCTGAAGGTATTGACACCCGACACGGCACACGGGACCAATCCAGCGACGGTGACGATGGCCGGCTGCGAGGTGGTCAAGGTCGGTACGGACCCCCACGGGAACGTCGATCTCGATGATCTGCGCGCCAAGGCCACCGAAGAGGTCGCCTGTCTGATGCTCACCAATCCTTCGACGCTCGGGCTGTTCGAGCCGCAGATCGAGGAGATAGCCCGGGTCGTCCACGGCGTCGGCGCGACGCTCTACTACGACGGGGCCAACCTCAACGCGATCATGGGCATCTGCCGGCCCGGAGACATGGGCTTCGACATCGTGCACTTCAACCTCCACAAGTCGTTCACGCAACCCCACGGTGGCGGCGGTCCGGGCGCCGGCCCGATCGCCGTCTCGGAGCGGATCGAGCCCTTCCTGCCGCGGCCGGTCGTGGTCCGCCGGGCGCCCGAAGGAAATGGCTCCGAGGCCTTTTACGACCTCGACTACGACCGCCCCAAGTCGATCGGGAGGCTCCGCGGCTTCCAGGGCAATTACGGAGTTTTCGTCCGCTCCTATGCCTACATTCGCTCGCTCGGGGCGGCCGGGCTACGCGAGGTCTCCGAGACGGCGGTGCTCAACGCCAACTACCTGCTGGCGCGCCTGCGGCGAGCCGGCATCGCGGAGTACCTGCCGGTCGCATACGACCGCATCTGCATGCACGAGTTCGTCCTGGGCGGCTCGGCGATGAAGCACGAGCTTTCGATCAAGACGCTCGATCTCGCCAAGCGGCTGCTGGACCACGGCGTCCATCCGCCGACCGTGTACTTCCCCCTGATCGTGGACGAAGCTCTGCTGGTCGAGCCGACCGAGACCGAGACCAAGGAGACGCTCGACCGCTTTGCCGACGCCATCGAGGCGATCCTTCAAGAGGCCCGAGAGGATCCTGGGATCGCGCGGAGTGCACCACACACCACTCCGGTCCGGCGGCTCGACGAGGCCGCCGCCGCGAGGCGACCCGTGGTCCGCCAGCCGCTCTAGGACCGGTGGAGAGCTCGCTCGCCGCCTTCTCGCGGCCGGTCCGATTGCTCGCCGCGGGCGGGACGATCGCGATGGGCGGACCGCGCGCTGTGCCGGCGCTCGACGCCGAGGCGCTGGTGCAAGCGGTCCCAGCGCTGGCCGCGGTACCCGATTTCCAGGCCGAGACCGTGCTCAACTCGCCCGGGCCGCATCTCGCCCTCGGCCAGGTGCTCGAGCTCGCCCGCCGGGCTTCGCTGCTCGCGTCTGAAGGCGCCGGGGTCGTGATCACCACGGGCACGGACACGCTCGAGGAGGTGGCCGTGTTGTGCGCGTTGCTCCAAGACGCCGCCGCCCCCATCGTCCTCACGGGCGCCAGCCGCCCGGCGACGAGCGTCGGCGCCGACGGCCCGGCGAATCTCATCGACGCGGTCGCTCTCGCCGGCTCGCCTGCGGCCGACGGCCTCGGCGCGGTCGTCGTCTTCGGCGGGGAGATCCATGCGGCGACGACCGTCCGCAAGGTCGACAGCACGGGCCCCGCGGCCTTTGGCTCCCCCGCTGCCGGACCGCTCGGCCGCGTGGTCGAGGGCCGCGTCTGGCTGCACGCCCGGCCGCTGCGCGCGCCGACGTTCGCCGTCGCCTCGCTCGACCATCGTGTCGAGATCGTGTATCCCGGGGTCGGCGACGACGGCGCAGTGTTGCGCCTTGCCGCCGACGCCGCGGACGGTCTGGTGCTGGTCGCCTTCGGAGCCGGCCACTTGTCTCCCGGCCTCTTGAAGGAGCTCCGCGCGGCTGTCGTCCGCGTTCCGGTGGTCGTGACGTGTCGCCCCGAGCGCTCGGGGATGTTTCGTAGCACGTACGGCTTCGAGGGCTCGGAGGGCGATGTGCGCGCGAGCGGCGCGGTGTGCGCGCCCTTCCTCTCGGCGCCGGCGGCGCGGATCGCGCTTCTGTGCTGCCTCGGCGCCGGGCTCGGGCGCGAGGAGATGGTCAAGGCGCTCGCGGTCTGGGACGCGTCCTGAGGGCGCGACGCACTGGGTGCCCTACGGCGGGCCAACCTGGGTCAGGGACCACGCGCCGCACTGCGCCCCGAGCGCTGCGGCCTCGGCTGCCGGGCCGCCGCGAGCGAGCCCCAAGGTGAAGCCCGCGGCAAAGGAATCGCCGCAGCCGAAGGCGTCGTGGATCGGCGCCGGCGGCTCTACCGCCTCCCAGCGACCCGACGAACCCCCAGCGCTTCGCCAGGCTCCGCCTCGCTCGCCCTCGGTGCGGACGACGAGCCGCGCTCGCCGCCCAACCCGGCTCGCCCAGTCCCGCTCATCGCGGTCGCTCCCCGAGAACACGAGCGCATCGATCTCGGGACCGGGTCGCTCGAGCGCGCTACGGGCCCGCGGCGAGGCCACCACGATCTTCGCGTCACGCGCCAGGCGAAGCGCCTCGGGGTCCCCGGCGGTGAAGTAGACGCCGGCGGCCTCCTTCAGTCGCTCCCAGGGCAGCGCGTCGGAGCCACGCGGGTCAAGGCGGTCGCCGATCGCGACGATGGTTCGCTCGCCGCGATCTTCGAGCAGAGTGACGGCCCGCCTCGTGGGCTCCCGTCGCCAAGCCGCGTACACGTGCACGCCACGCCCTGAGAGCTGCTCGGCGGCGGCGTGGCCGTGCACGTCGTCTCCCAGGGCGCAGAAGAAGTCGACCTCGGCGCCGAGCCGCGCGAACACGACGGCCACGACGCCCCCGCCGCCCGCAGCGCGCACGAAGCTACCTTGTGCGTGCATAACCTCGCCGCGGCGAGGATGGTGAGGCACGGGGAGGAAGTCGACCCACTCGACGTGCCCAACGACCGCGAGTCGTTCAGCCACCGAGGATCTCAAGTGCGATCGCCAGCGCGACCTCGGCGCGCTCGCGCAGTGACGGTGCGAGCACAAACTCCTCGAGCGTGTGCGCGCCTCCGCCCCGCGGTCCCAGTCCGTCGATCGTGAGCGGAATGGAGGCGGCGAAATGGCTGGCATCGCTTGCGCCCCCGCGGCTGCTGCCAACCACCGGTCGTTCGATCCTGGCGGCCGCGCGCTCGATCACGGCCTCGGTCGCGCAACGCGTGTCCATGCCGGGCCATTTTCTGATTAGCGCGGGGTGCAGCGCGACCCCGTCGCAATCGCGAGAGACCTTCTCGAGCACCGGGTCGAAGGCGTCGAGCCGATCCGCGCGGATGTCGAACAACAGCTCGCCCGCGGCCGGCACCACGTTGAGGGCCTGCCCCGACCGAATGACCGTCGGCACGACGCTGCGGCGGTCGGGACCCTGGGGGTCGTGGAGCCCCGAGACCGTCAGCGCCGCCTGGGCCAGCGCGAGCAGCGCGTTGCGTCCCTGGTCGGGGGCGCTGCCGGAGTGAGCGGCCTTGCCGGTGGCCGTGATGCGCAGCGTTCCCGCCGCTTTGCGTCGAACGATGACTGCCTCCGCGCCGTCGGGCGCTCGCTCACCGGCCTCGAAGCAGAGGCAGGCGTCGTAGCCGGTGAAACGCCCCACGTGGACAAAATCGGACGTGCGCCACTCTTCGTCGGTGACGAGCAGCACCGCGAGCTCGGCAAAGAGCTCCGGGCGCGCTGAGAGGATTCGGGCCAGACCGAGGGCCAGCACGACGCCGCCCTTCATGTCGGCGCCGCCCGCTCCGTACAGGCGCTCGCCCTCGCGGCGCGGCGGGCGATGGGCATCGTGGGAGAAAACGGTGTCGACGTGGCCCAGCAACAGCAGCCGCAGCCGTCCACGGCCCTCGATCCGCGCCAGGAGGTCGGGCGCGCATCCCGGGGTCGAGCACTGCGGCCGTTGCACCGCGGCGTCGACCGGCAACATCGCGGTGCAGACCGCGATCGCCTCCTCGGCACCGGGGACGTCCCCCGATGGGGTGGAGATCGCGACCAGCGCCTCGAGTTCGCGCTCGGCGTGGGCAGCGATATCGGCGACACCTCCGGCGATGGTCGAATCCATGGCGCGGCCGAGTGTCGCATCTGCGCGGTCGCCGCGGTCGCGGCGACGGCCGCGCTCAGTAGGTGCGCACGCCGCGAGGACCGTGCTCGGCGCCGGCCACCACTTCGGCGATCCGCGGGGCGTGCGCCACGTTCATCGCGGCGACCGTGACCCGGATGGCGGGTCCGGAGCGGAGCCGATACCGGGAGCCCGGGGCCACCTGCCACCCGGAGTCCAGCAGCGCCCGCGTGGTCACATGCTCGTCCGTCACCGGGACCCAGACGTTGAGCCCCGAGCCGCCGTGGGCCTCGAGGCCGTGGCCGGCAAGAGCGTCCAGCAGCGCCAGCCGGCGCTCGCCGTAGCTCGCGGCTGCCCGCTCGGTGAGCCGGCGCACGCCCCCCCGACCCCATAGCTCCGCGACGGTCGCCTGCAGAATGCCCGAGACCCATCCCGTGCCCAGCCGTTGACGTCCCTCAACGCGCCCGAGAGTCTGTGGGTCGCCCGCCAGCAACGCCAGCCGCAGGTCGGGCGAGAGCCACTTCGAGACCGAGCGTACGATCGCCCAGCGCTTTCTGCTCACCCCTGCGAGCGTGACCGCCAGGGCGCCCGCGACCGGTCCCGCGTGGTCGTCCTCGACCACGAGCACGTCGGGGTGATCTGCCAGCAGTCGCCTCAGGGGCCCCGCGCGCTCGGAGGTGAGCGCGGCGCCGCTCGGGTTCTGCGCCCGCGGTGTGACGATCAGTGCGCGGACGCCGTCGTCGAGCGCCGCGGACAAGGAGGCCGTGCGCGGCCCCTGGTCGTCGACGGCCACGGGCCGTGGATCGAGCCCCAGGGCCGCGATCAGGTCGAGCAAAGGGGGGAAGCCGGGATCCTCGACCGCGACGGCATCGCCGACCCGGAGGTGGGCGGTGAGCACCCGCTCGATGCCGTCGAGCGCTCCCCCCACCACCGCCAGCTCGCCCACGGCGATGCCGTCGTCCGCAAACGCCGTGCGCGCGAGCTCGATCAGATTTGCGTCAATGGCGCCGGGCAGCTGCGGCGCGGCTGTCGCCTTGCGAGCCACCGCCTCCAGCGCGGGACGTAGCGCGGGCAAGAAGCGAGGGTCCGGCAGGCCCGACGAGAGGTCGACAACGCCAGGCGGCGCAGAAGGCGTGGCAGGCACCATCAGGGGCGGCCGTGGCCGTACCCGGGTGCCGCGCCGACCGTCGGCGTGAACCATGCCCCGGCGTCCCAGCTCGCGGTAAGCCGAGGCCACGGTCGCCGGACTCACGCCCAGCTCTCGAGCGAGCGCTCGCACGGAAGGCAGCTGCTCGCCCGGCTGGAGCCTGCCCTCGGCGATCGCGAGCTCGATGCTCTCCCGCAAGCCGCGCGCGCCGGCGTCCGCGATCCCCTCCCGCGAGCCGCGCGCGCCGGCGTCCGCGATCCCCTCCCGCGAGCTGCGCGCGCCGGCGTCCGCGATCCCCTCCCGCGAGCCGCCGTCCGGGTATAGTTCTAGTTGCATATGGGAAATGTACTAGAACAAAGTTCAGGGCGCGGAGACGGCAACGACCGAGCGCGCGCGTTTACCCCGACCCGCCGCACACGCGTTCGGCGCAAGCCCGCGCGCGGGAACTACGACCGGGCCGTCGTACACGAGATCCTCGACGCGGCCCTGATCTGCCACGTCGCCTTCGTCGCCGATGGCCAGCCCTACGCGATGCCGACGATCCATGCTCGCCGCGACGAGACCCTCTACCTACACGGTTCAAACGGCAGCCGCATGCTGGGCGTCGCCGCGGCCGAGGCGCCGCTGTGCGTGACGGCCACGATGATCGACGGGATCGTGCTCGCCCGCTCAGTCTTTCACCACTCGCTCAACTATCGCTCCGCGGTCGTGCTCGGCAGCGCCCGACGCGTGGATGATCCCGACGAAAAGCGCCTCGCGTTGGAGAAGGTCGTGGAGCACATCATGCCGGGGCGCACCACCGAGGCCCGAGGACCCACCGCAAAGGAGCTCCGCGCCACGACCGTGGTCGCGATCCCGCTCCAGGAGGCATCGGCGAAGATCCGCACTGGCCCCCCGGTCGACGATGACGAGGACCTCTCCCTTCCAGTGTGGGCGGGGATTTTGCCATTGGGCCTGGAGCCGGGCGCGGCGGTCCCCGACACTCCGTACATCGCAGTGCCCGGCTACGTGACGGACTGGCGCTCGGGCTGAGCCGCCGTCGGTTCGGGCGCCAGGTCCCGGGCTGTCATGCTTTAGCCATGACTGCTCAACAGGTGAGCGCAGCACCCTCGCAGAACAAGGCGGCACCGCCTCGTAGAGGACTCCGCGGCGCTCTCGACCGCCGGTGGGACCGGTCCGTCGGCGGTCTGGAGCTGCTGGCGGTCATAGTCGCCGCGATGTGGATCGTCGAGGTGATCAACGCGCTCGACTCGGACAACCTCGATAAGGCCGGGGGGATCTATCCCCGCAACTTCGACCACCTGTGGGCGATCTTCACCTCGCCGTTTTTGCATCTGGGCTTCGGGCATCTCATCGCGAACACGATTCCCTTCCTGTTCATGGGAGCGATCATCGCTCTGCGGGGGGCGAAACAGCTGGCGCTGATCACGCTGATCGTCATCATCGTGGGCGGAGTGGGGACGTGGCTGATCTCCCCCTCGGGCACCGACACGGTCGGAGCGAGCGGGATCGTGTTCGGCTACGCCGCTTATCTGCTTGCCAGGGGCATCTTCAACCGGCGACTGCTTGAACTTCTGACCGGGGCGATCGTGGGCTTGATCTGGGGATGGGCGCTGATCGCGAGCCTGATCCCTCATGGTCATATCTCCTGGCAGGGGCACCTCACCGGGGCGCTTGGCGGGGTGCTCGCCGCCTGGCTGCTCGCCGAACGGGACAGGCGGGGCGGCACCGGCCGTGTGCGTTCGCCGGAGGTGCACGGCCGTGGACTCGTCTCGCCCGGCCGGGGACTTGTCTCGGGCGGCGGCGTGCTGCCGGATCGCTCGCCCGCCAAGTAGCCTCGGGCCGGTAGCCCAGACACCTCCACCCATGACCCGCATCTTCTCCGGCATCCAGCCGACGGGGCGCAAGCACCTCGGCAACTACATAGGGGCGATCACCCAGTACGTGGCGGGACAGGACCGCGGCGAGGCGATCTACTGCGTCGTCGACCTGCATGCGACCACCGTCGCCTACGAGCCGGCGCAGCTACGGGAATCGGTCTACGACACCGCCGCCACGCTTCTGGCCGCCGGACTTGATCCCGAGTGCTGCATCTTCTTCCGCCAGGGAGACGTGGCCGAGCACAGCGAGCTCTGCTGGCTCTTGTCGAGCGTCACCGCCGTCGGCGACCTCAACCGCATGCATCAGTTCAAGGAGAAGTCCGCGGCGCAGCGGGAGCTGGTCAGCGCCGGGCTGTTCTTCTACCCGGTCTTGATGGCCGCCGATGTGCTCCTCTACAGAGCCACCGAGGTGCCTGTCGGCGATGATCAGCGCCAGCACGTGGAGCTGATGCGCGACGTCGCCGAGCGCTTCAACGGACGCTTCGGCGAGGTGCTGGCAGTGCCGGAGGTGCGCGTCCTCGAGGTGGGCGGGCGGATCATGGACCTCCAGAGTCCCGACCGCAAGATGTCGACGACCGGCGGTAGCCCGCAGGGAACGGTCTATGTGCTCGATGATCCCGACGTGATCGTCAGGAAGATCCGCTCGGCGGTGACCGACTCCGGAACCGAGGTCGTCTCGCGCCCCGGACAAACCGGGGGTGTCGAACCTGATCGACATTCTGGCGGCGGTGCGGGGGACCCGTCCGGAGGACGTCGAGCGCGAATTCGACTCCGGCGGGTACGGCGCCTTCAAGCAGGCCGTCGCCGACGCGGTTGTCGAGTACCTTGCGCCCGGTTCGCGAGCGCTACCAGAAGCTGCGAGAGGACGAGGCCGGCCTCGAGCGAACGCTCGCCGAGGGCGCCGACAAGGCGCGGGTCATTGCATCGGTCACGCTCGCCGACGTGCAGGAGGCGATGGGGGTCGGGCCGGTCCGGGCCCGCCGCTAACTTCTGCGCCGTGCGCGTAGCAGACCTCGAGCTCGACCTTGACGTCTTCGCCGGCCCGTTCGATCTCCTGCTGACCCTGATCCTGCGCGAGGAGGTCGACCTTCTTGGAGGTCGACCTCGCGGCGGTCGTCATCTCCTACATAGACCACCTCGAGCGCCGTTCGGAGCTCGACCTCGAGGCCACGACCGAGTTCCTGGTCCTGATCGCGGCGTTGCTCGAGCTGAAGTCGCGGCTGATGTTGCCCGGGGAGGAGCTGGATGAGCTCGACCTCGATCCCGGCGAGGCCGCGGAAGAGCTGCTGGCGCGGCTCCTCGACGCTCACCGCTACAGGGATGCCGCGGGTGCCCTGCGCGAGCGCCTGGAGGCAGAGGAGGGATACAGATTCCGCTGCGCGCCACTACCCGCGGCGCTGCGGCGCGCCGCACTCGACGAGGCCCGCCAGGCGTATGAGCCGGCCGGACTGGCGAAGGCCGATCTCGGGGCTGCTGCGCGTCCCCGAGCCCGTCAATACCCGCCACATGGTCGTCTCGCGCGTGACGGTTGCGGAGCGGCTGGCTCGACTTCGCGCCCTCTTGCGCCGCGGCAGCTTCGACTTCGACGAGGCAGTAGAGCGTGCCGACCGCGTGACGGTCGCGGTGACCATGTACGCGCTGCTCGAGCTCTACAAGCGCGGAGAGCTCACCTGGCGCCAGGAGGAGCCCTTCGGACAGATCACGATCATGCGCCGCGCGCGCAAGACGCTTGGCGGAGGTGTCGGGGTGACCCCAGGTCCACAGGAAACGACCACGAAGCTCGAGCGTGTGGTCGAGGCGCTGCTGTTTCTCTCGCCCGATCCCGTTGCGCCCGAGGCGCTCGCCGACGCGACCGGCGCCGAGCTGCACGCAGTGGTCACGGCGATCGAGCGGCTGCGCGAGCAGCTGGAGTTCGACCGCCGGGGGCTGGTGGTGCGCGAGATCGCCGGCGGCTACGTGCTCGCCACCCACCCCGACGCGGAGCCGTCCGCGCGGCGGCTGCTCGCCAAGCCTCGGACCCCGCCGCTGACCGCGGCCCAGGCCGAGACACTCGCAATCGTGGCCTATCTGCAGCCGGTGACCCGCCCCGAGATCGCCCGTATCCGTGGGGTCAGCGCCGAGTCCGCCGTCGCCACCCTGCTCGAGCGAGGAATGATCGAGGAGAGCGGGCGGTCGCAGTTCGGAGCAATCCTGTACCGGACCAGCGAGCTGTTCCTGCGCCTCTTTGGACTCGCCTTCGCTGGACGACCTCCCCGACCCCTCGACGTTCGACCCCTCGCCGGAGGTCGAGGCCGAGCTGCGCGACCGGCTGCTAAGGGCGGGCGAAGCCCGTGCCAGCGCCTGATCCAGGGGATCGCCGCTGGGAGCCCCGCCCGGCCCTCTCCGATCGAGGACGCGTTCCGCTGGGAGGGAGCGCCGCCGACCGCCTACAAGCAACCCGCTCGGGGAACAGAAGCGCGAGGAATGGGCTTCTCGGGCGTCAGCCGCCACACGCTCGCCCGGCCCGAGGAGCTACCGGCCGCGTGGGAGCTTCGCTACTTCGAATTCCAACCGGGCGGCTATTCGAGCCTCGAAAAGCACCGACACGCACACTTCGTGGTGGTATTGCGAGGGTCGGGTGCAGCGCTGGTCGGCCCGCAGTTGGTGACCTGCCGGCCCTTTGACGCGATCCACGTCCCCCCGCTAACGCCCCACCGCTGGATCAATTCCTCGGACGAGCCGTTCGGCTTTTTGTGCACGGTCGACCGCGATCGCGACCGGCCTCAGCCGCTCGAGGATGACGAGTGGGAGGAGCTCATAGCCAACCCGGCCACGGCCCGTTCGTCTTCTGATCGGCTCGTTTGCGGCCAGCTGGCCGCACGCGGCGGCGATCTCGCGTCCGCGCTCGACTCGCACCGTGACGGTAAGTCCCACGGCGTTCAAGCTCGGCGCGGAAGGCGGCAATGGCCTTCGGGCTCGAGCCCTTGTACGGCGACGAGGTCGGGTTGTAGGGGATGAGGTTGACCTTGAAGATCCGCGGATCGAGCGCTTCTGCGAGCGCGACCGCCTGACCGTGGGCGTCGTTGACGCCGGCGAGCATCACGTACTCGACGAACACGCGCCGCCGCTTGCGGCTGAAATAGTTGCGACACGCGGCCAGCACGTCGGCGAGCGGGTAGCGGTCATTGACCGGCATCAGCTCCGAGCGCAGCGCGTCATCCGCGGAGTGCAGCGACAGCGCCAGTCTCAGTGGCATGGGGTCATCGGCCAGCCGGCGGATGCCCGGGAGCCAGCCGATCGTGGAGATCGCGGTGCGGCGATGGCCGATGCCCAGCTCCGGCAGGTGCCGGCAAGCCGCGAGCACGGCGTCGAGGTTCAGCAGTGGCTCGCCCATCCCCATGAAGACGGCGTGGTCGGGGCCGCCCCTTCGCCCGGCCTCCATGCGCTTGAACCACAGCACCTGATCGAGGATCTCCGACGGCTCAGGTTGCGCCCGAAGCGCATCTGCCCCGTGGCGCAGAAGGTGCAGGTCAGGGGGCACCCGGACTGCGAGGACAGGCACACCGAGCTGCGGCCGTCGCGGTAGCGCATCAGGACCGCCTCGAGCGGGCGCCCGTCGGCGGTCGAGAAGAGGACCTTGACCGTGCCGTCACGAGCCTTGCTCTCCTGCTGCGGCTCGAGGGTGCAATAGGGGATGCGGGCGGCCAGCTGCGCTCGCAGCTGCGAGGGAGATCGGTCATCTGCTCAAAGGCGCCCGCGCCGCTAAGCTCCACCTGACACCTGCCCGGTCCGGTAGGGGGCTCACCGAGCTCGGCCAGCGTGCGTTCGAGAAGGTCGAGGTCCATCGGCTTATCGTAGGTGGGTGTGCACGTCCGGTCTGGAGCACGGCGCGGATGCGGGGCGGGGCGAGCACGTGGGTGGACGGTGTGCCCTGGGGCGCGGCGTGCATAACTCGCCACGCGTCATCCCGATCGGAGGCCTTGGCCGGTTATGCACGCCGAGCGTGCGCAACCGCACGCGGTCCAGCCGGGCCCACTCGATTGTCACGTTAGGCACGCCCTTCGCAGTGTCGCCTGTGGTCCTAGCCGCGAGGTCAGCCGCGAGGTCGGGTCGCCATGGGCGCCCACGCCCGCCCACCACGGGCCCAACCTCCCGGCCACCCGCGAGGTCGGGTCCGCCATGGGCGCTATGCGCCCACCACGGGCCCAACCTCCAGGCCACAAGCGAGGTCGGGTCCGCCATGGGCGCTCGGCGCCCACAACGGCGAAGCCCCCCAAGACAAACCCCCGCTTCCTAAGCCCCTTCGACCACCGCCGAACTTCCGTGCGCGAGCGCCTTGCCCCGTGCACCTAGGGCCTGCACCTCGAAGTAGCTCGCCGCGTCGGCCTCGATCTTGGTCTCGAAACCCGACCACGCGACCTGCTTGACCTTCTTCAGCGTCGAGGGGCTCGTACCCGCCAGCACGCGCCAGTGCCTCACCTGCGTCGACCCGTTCCAGCTCGCGTAGACGTCGGCCTTGCCCGAGGAGGCCCTGACGGCGATCGCGGGCGGCTGTGACGGTGTCCCTATCCAGGTCTCACGGAAGGCGCGATACGAGTGGATCGGCTTCACGAACGAGCCGCCGAAGATCTGCGCACCTCCGGCGGAGTACTCGGAGAAGTAGGGCTTCCCGCCCCAGCCGACGAACACGTGGTGGTTGGGGAGGATCTGGACGCTGCCCTCCGCCGCCGAGAGCACTGGCGGCTTGTGGGTGTAGGCGTGCAAGAGCGTCGCGCGGTGGTCGCCTAGGTGTATCTCGAGCGCGCGCGACTGGGGCTCCTCCTTGGGCGTGGAGCCGTCGTCGAAGACCGTGAACAGCCCATTGCGATGGAGCCGCGCGTCGTGCTGCCAGTAGAAGCGGGTGCCGGGGCCCATCTTGAAGCTCGAGTGCTTGCCGCCGAGCTCCCAGCTGATCTTTCCCGTCTTCTTGTCGATCGAGTAGACGGCCCAGGTGTCGCGGGCCGAAATGAGGACGTGGCCGTCAGGGAGCTGCTGGATCGAGTTGAGGTGGAAGTAGTCATAGGGTTGGCCGGGCACATATCTCGTGTAGCTGTCGGCGAGAGGGATATGGCCGAGCGATTGCCACTCCCAAATCACCTTGTTCGTGGCGACGTCGATCTCCTGGACGATCCAGTCGAACGTGGTTCCGTTGGCCGGCCCACCCACCGATTCCAGGTTCGCCTGCACGGGCGACCAGATCGTGACGTAGGCCACCTCGTCGTGACCGTCGCGAGTGACCAGAAACTCGTGCAGGTCAGTGCCATGCTTCTGGTAGCCGTCGCCGGCCGTGACCGTGTGGATCGTCTGGTAGGAGCTGTTGAGGATCGGGTCCTCGCCTTCGCCCGCGCACGGGGGGCACACGACCCTGCCCTCCCAGTAGGTGAGGACCGGCTTGCCGTCGTACCTCTGCTCGTCGACGTCGTAGACGAGAGGTCCGCGACTCGGCGCGCTCGGCTGGTAGTACACGAGGCGGTTCTGTGGATTGACGATCATGGGCCCGTCTTGACCCGAACTCAGGGGGCCGAAGAAGAAATCGCCGGCCGCGGGGTCCGGGACCTTGCCCACCCGCACCACCGGCGGGTGGAAGCTCGGCTGGGTGACGAACGTATGCGTGCCGCGTGGCGTCGAGGGACGTTTGGACGCCGGGGCGAGCGAGTTCGCACGGGCCGCCGCGTCGCGGCGACCGGAAGGGCCCCAGGGGTGCGCGATGCCAAAGCTCCAGCGGAGCGTGCTCGCGTGGGGGGCGCCGGCGGCCGCCCCGGCGGCGTCGGACCGGAGCGTGGCCGTGACCGTGACGGTTTCCCCAGGGACGAAAGGACGCGTGGGAATGAAGGCGCTGCCAGCGCCGGCGGGCTGGGCGCTGAGGTCGCCGGTGTGGCCTCCGCTGCGGGAGCCGGTGGCGTGGATCGAGACGACCTGGCTGCGGGCGGTGGCGGGGAGGTAGATGTCGGTGCCAGGAGCTGCCTCGGGGGTGCCCGGGAAGGGCAACACGTCGAGTCCCTGTGACGACGACGACACGCGGCGAGAGGAGACCGAGGTGTGAGAGGAGGCCGCGAGCGCCCCCGCCGCGGGCCCCGCGACAGCCGCCGCCAGCAACCCAGCGATCGAGGCCTTCACCGCGCGACGTCTCATGCTTCCCCTCACTCGCGACCCGCCGGCCGCGTCATGTTTCGAGCCCACAACCCCTGGCGTCAGTCTACGAGTGCACGCAAGCCTTGTTGCAGGCAGACGGCGAAGCCGAGGCTTACGCTCCCGGGACCACGCGCGAGGTGCCGTGCGCGAGCGAGTGCCCGCGCCCTTTCAGCGCCTGCACCTCGAAGTAGTGGGCCTTGGCGGCCTTGATCGTCGTCTCGAAGCTGGCCCACCGAACGGTCTTGACCGCGTGCAGCGACGCCTTCGTGGCTCCCGCCAGCAACCGCCATCTCGCCACCAGAGTCGACCCGTTCCAGCTCGCGTAGACCTTCTCGACACCCCTCCTTGACGATTTCCTGACGGCGATCGCCGGCGGGCTGAGGGGCTTGCCGACGAAGCCGACGACGCGATAGGCGCGGTAGGTGTCGACCGGCGAGCGGAACGAGCCGGAGAAGATCGCCTTGCCACTGCGCTCGAACTCGGAGAAGCCGTGGGCCCCGCCCCAACCCACGAACACGTTGTGGTCGCGCAGTATCTCAACGGAGCCCATGCTCGTGGTGAGCACCGGCGGGGAGTGCGGATAGGCGTGCTCCAGCGTCGCACGCCAGGTCTTAGTGTCGAGATGCATCGCGAGCGCGCGTGTCTGCTTCGCGTCTTGTGCGGCCGTCGCCCGCACCATCGTCGAACACGGTCAGAAGTCCGCCCCCGTTCAGCTGGGCGTCGTGCTGCCAGAAGAAGCGCGTGCCGCGGCCCATCCGAAAGCTGGGGTGGCGTCCGCTGAGCTCCCAGGCAATCTTGCCTGTCTTCATGTCGATCGAGTAGACCGCGGAGGTGTTGCGGGCGGAGATCAGCAGGCGGCCGTCGGGAAGCTCCTGGATCGAGTTCATGTGGAAGTAGTCGTACGGGAGTCCCGGTATGTAGGGGGCGTAAGAGGCGCTCACGGGCACGTGGGCGAGGGCGTTCCACTCCCACACCACCCGGTTGGTGGCGATGTTGATCTCCTGAGCGATCGAGTCGATGACGGTCCCGTTCGAGGGGCCGCCCACCGAGGTCAGGTTCGCGTGTACGGGGGCGTAGACGGTCACGAAGGCGTCGCCCTGGGGCGAGACCCAGAATTCGTGTAGGTCAATGCCATTGCGCTGGTAACCGGCGCCCGCGGTAATGGTGTGGACGCGCCGGTAGTGCTCCGAGACCATCGCTCCCACACCGACGCCGTAGCCGTCGGTGAGATGGCCCACCCAGTAGGTCAGGTAGGGGTGCTTCCTGTAGCGCTGGACGCGTACGTCGAACGCGGCCGGGCCCTTGCCGTGCCCCGGACCGGTGGTTGGGTGATACCAGCGCAGCTTGCCCCCGGGGGTCAAAAAGTACGCCGCGTTTTGCCCGGTGTTCTGCGCGTTGAGGAAGATGTCGCCCGAGCCCGGATCGGTGTCTTTGCCACGGAACCGGACGATTGGGGGATGGAAGTCAGGACGGGTGACGAACGAATGGGTGGTCAGCCTGGAAGCGTTTTTTGCGTGTGCCCCTGCCCGCCCCTTCGTCGGCGCTCCGCCGGCCGCCGCGGGTCGAGGCGGAGGCGCCACGGTCGCGGCACGGGCGATCGAAAAGGAAAAGCGCAGAGTCTTCACGTAGCCGTCTCCGGAGGCCGCACCGGCTCGGACGGTTCGCAGCCGTAGCGTGACCGAAACGCGCTCGCCCGGGGAAAAGGGCCGATCGGGCGCGAACCGGGTTCCGCGGCTCTGGGGCTGAGCGCTCAGGCGACCCGCGTGCACCCCGCTGCGCGAACCCACAGCATGGACCACGACAATCTGCCCGGGCGCGATCGCCGGGAAATCGATGGGCGTCCCGGGCGGCGCGTCCGGCGTGCCCGGGAACGGAAGCGCGTCGAGACCCCTGGCCCAGTTGGCCTTGGACTGCGGCGTGGTCGACGCCGCGCCGAAGCCAGTGACAGGAGCGGCGAGGCAGATCCCGAAGGCGCCCACGACGGCGACCGCGCGCACAATTGCGCACCGGCGCAAAGGCTCCCCCGAGACCATCGCGGGTCACTCTAACGGGAGGGAGCCGGCACGGGGAGCCGTTGTGAGCGCGCTCGGTGGTCTCGAGCGAGCGCGCTCGGAACTGGACGCCAAACTTCAAGGAGTGCGACTCGCCAAGTACCTCGCATCCCGTGGAGTCGCCTCGCGCCGCGCGGCGGAGGAGCTCGTCCGGGCCGGTCTCGTGACCGTCGACGGGGCGACGGTCACCGACCCCGCGCGCGCGGTTGACGGCCGCGAGGAGGTGAGGGTCGAAGGTTCCCGACTTCCGCCGGAGCAGCCACCGGTGGTGTACGCGGTGAACAAACCCGCGGGCGTCGTCTCGACCGCGAGTGACCCGCAAGGCCGCCCGACCGTCGTCGAGCTCGTCGATTCGCCCGGGAGGCTTTATCCCGTGGGCCGGCTTGACATCGACACCACTGGGTTGATCCTAGTGACCAACGACGGGCGCCTCGCCCACCGCCTCACTCATCCTCGCTTCGAGGTGGCGAAGACCTATCGGGCGACGGTTGGCGGGCCACCGGTCCGCGAGGCCGTGTTGAGATCGCTCCGAAGTGGGGTGGAGCTCGAGGACGGCAAGACCGCGCCGGCCGGGGTTCGCCTGCTGGGCTCGGGCACTCTCGAGCTGACCATCCACGAAGGGCGCAACCGCCAGGTCAAGAGGATGTGCGCGGCCGTTGGACACCCGGTGAAGCGACTCCAACGCGTCGCGATCGGCGGCCTCGAGTTGGGGAGGTTGAAGGCCGGCGGATACCGGCGCTTGAGTGAAAACGAGGTCGACGCTTTGCTCGAGACGCGCGACGCACGCTAGAAGCGAGTCAGCGCTGGAGCAGGAGGTCGTCGTACTTGAGGCGCGTCTGGGTCAGTGCGCTTGAGACCTTCTGCGGAGTCAGCGTTACGGGCCGCGTCGCCACCATATGCACGATCGTGAACTGGTAGATGTGCTTGATCCAGGCCACGTGGAAGCCGGAGATCGAGTACTTGGCCTGGATGCGCGAAGGTGTCAGGTTGCACGCCGCCCCCCACCAGCACAGGTACACGCGTGGGGCCGCGATGGAGATCGCGTCGAATTCGGAGATCGAGTGCGCGCCGACGTACTGGCTGTACTGGTTCGTCCCGTGGTGGGGCCAGGACTTCAGGCCGGGCATGTACAGCGACAGCGGCAGCACGTCCCTGTAACGCTGGATCAGGATCGCGCGGGTCCCGAGCGTCGAGTGCGCTCCCAGGACGCGTGCCACACCACGCCAGTCCGGCCGCTGATAGTTGCGGTCAGCCGCGACCGCCACCGCGCCGGTCAGCCCGAGCGCGCACAGAACGACGGTGCACACCACCCCCAGCGTGCGTGCGCGGCGCGCTGCCAGACCGGCCGAGACGGCGACCGCCGCGGGCATCCACAGCGAGATCACGTTGCGGGTGATGACGTCGTCGATGCCGCCCGCGATCAGCAGCAGGTTGAGGACGAATCCACCCACGGCGATGCTGAGCGCGATGAGGCCACCTCGTCGCTCCAGGCGGTCCGAGCGCAGCGCGAGCGCCAGCAGCCCGATCAGCGCAGCCGCCTCCGCCAAGCGCATCAGGACCGCGCGCGCCGGTGACTGCAGGCCGTCGCTGAACTGCGGGATGATCTGGCCGAGCCGCGGGCCGAGCGGGATCGGCGCGATCCAGCCTGCGTGTCCCGTCGCGTTCTGGCTGATGGCGAACCACAGCAACGGGATCGCGCATAGCGCGAGCACCCCCACCGCGACGAGCACGCGCCGCAGCCCCCGATGCCGTCGATGCTCGTAGAGCAGCCAGAGCGCCTCGGGCACGACGACGAGCGCGGCGTAGTACTCGGTCGTGAGTGCGAGCGCACACGCCAGCGCCCAGGCGGTCAGCGCGGCGACGCTGGGCCGCTCGCGGGCGAACGCGAACGTCAACAGCGACAGGCCCGTGAGCAGCACGACGAGCTCGTAGGCGCGGGCCTCCTGGGAGTACCAGATGAGCAGCGGGTTGAAAGCGGTCAGCGCCGCCGCGATCACACCCGCTCGCTTCGAGATCAGCTTGTTGGCCGCGCCGTAGGCGACCGGTACGGCGAGCACGCCGGCCACCGCCGACAGAGATCTTAGTCCGGCCTCGCCGAAGCCGAAGATGCGTCCCCAGACCCAGGCGACGCAGTAGTAGAGCGGGGGAGTTGACTCGTAGTGCTTGATCAGCGTGAGCATCGGTCCGGGCGAGAACGAGACCAGCTGCGAGGTGTTGGCCTCGTCGAACCAGAAGCCCTGGTGTGCGATCAGCGCGAAGCGCAACCCCGCCGCGGCGAGCGTCAGGGCGGCGACGATCGCGCCCTCGACTCCGAACTGCCCGGCCCAGGCGACGCGGGCTGATTCGGGCCCTCGAGCCTCGCCAGTCAGCGTTCCGACGGTCACCGGCCTGAGGGTACCCGGTGCGTCAGCGCCCAGCCGGGGGCTCCGCTTGCGACGATATCCCCGATAACAACGCCATTCGATGGGCTCCCGCGCCCCCGGCGAGCCCGGGTGTCAAGCGCCCCAAGAGCGTTAGGACTTGTCGAGAATCAACTGAGAAGGCCCTTAACGCGATTTCAACAGTGTCCGCTGCCAGGATTTAGTTGCCGCGGAGATATTCGTACCATGGCCCACGACGACCCGTCAGGACGCGGCCCCTGCGCGACCCTACAACACAGCATGAGCACCGAGACTCCCCAAACAGGCGTGAACTCCGAGGATCAGGGATCAGTGGTTGAGATCTCGGTTGTGATGCCTTGTTTGAATGAGGAGGACAGTGTTCGGTGGTGTGTGGAGCGGGCGTGGCGGGGGATTGGGCGTGCTGGTTTGCGGGGTGAGGTGGTGGTGTGTGATAACGGGTCGGTGGATCGTTCGGTGGAGGTTGCGCAGGGGGCTGGGGCGCGGGTTGTGCGGGAGTCGCGGCGGGGGTATGGGCGGGCGTATTTGACGGGGATTGAGGCGTCGGTGGGGCGGGTGATTGTGATTGGGGATTCGGATTATTCGTATGATTTTTTTGAGTTGTATCGGTTGGTGGGGCCGTTGTTTGAGGGGTATGACTATGTGTTGGGGTCTCGGTTTACGGGGACGATTTTGCCGGGGGCGATGCCGTTTTTGAATCGGTATGTGGGTAGTCCGGTGTTGACGGGGATGTTGAATCGGTTGTTTGGGTTAGATACGTCTGATGCGCATAGTGGGATGCGGGCGTTTACGCGTTCTGCGTATGAGCGGATGGGGTTGCGCTGTGAGGGGATGGAGTTTGCGTCTGAGATCGTGATCGCGGCGGCGCGGGCGGGGTTGCGGGTCACGGAGGTGCCGATTACGTATCACCCGCGGTTGGGGGATTCGAAGTTGCGGCGGTGGCGTGACGGGGCGCGGCACGTGCGCTTCATGCTCGCCGAAGCACTCACCAAACCCACCCCCCGCAAAGCGAACGCAGCTCGGTCGAACGGAGCGCAGCCGCAGACCGCGGGCTCGGGAACTACTCGGGCCGGCTCGGGCAGCACGAACCACGCCCTCCGAGTGGAGGATCGGCAGTCCGAGCCCTCCACCAAAATCACCGAACCGTGAACCATTCCTCGCTCACCCAGGTGCCGCCCGACCTCCTCGCGGGCGACGGCATGGGCCTGGCGAACCACGAAAACCGCGCCCGCGAGGCGCGCTAGCCCGTGGAGCGTGTCGCCCGGGCGCAGGTCGCCCTCGCCGGTGACCGGCTGCGCGTGCCCCGTCGTTGGGCCCTGTCTGCGCGGTCTACGATCGGCCGCCACAAGCTCTTCGCGGCCTTCGTCGTGCTGGCCGTCGCGCTCAGGGTCCTCGCCGCCATCGCGTACTGGCCCGCGCTCGAGCTTCACGCGGACTCCTTCGACTACATCCGCCTGGCCCAGCTTCTTCAACCAGGGTGGTGGCACCCCTCGGGCTATCCGCTGTTTCTCGCGCTGCTGTCGTTCACCGGGCAGATCGCCGTGGTCACGGTGCTACAGCACGTCATGGGCATCGCTATGGGAGTGCTCGTGTACGCGCTGGTGCTGCGCCTGGGGGCGCGACGGTGGCTCGCGGCGCTCGCGGCGCTCCCGGTCCTCCTCGATGGCTACCAGGTCGATCTCGAGCAGTTCATTCTCGCGGAGACCCTGACCGATCTTCTCTTGCTGGCCGGCCTGACCGTGCTGCTCTGGCGCGAACAGGTCAGCGCCAAGCGAGCGGCGACCGTAGGTCTGCTGCTGGCCGCCGCGTTCCTCACGCGGACCACCGTGGCGCCCGTACTGGTCGTGGCCGCGCTTTATCTGCTGGTGCGAGGCGTTCGGTGGCGGGGGGTACGAGGCGTTCGGCGACGGGGGGTACGAGGCGTTCGGCGACGGGGGCAGCGGGACGTTGAGGGCAAGGCGCAGCGGCGCGCTGGGTGGCGGCCGGTGCTGGCGTGCTGCGCGGTGGCGGGAGTCGTGTTGGTCGGCTACGGAGCGTGGTATGCGGCCACCTGGGGGTACTTCGGCTACTCCCAGTACACGGGCGTGTGGCTCTACGGGAGGGTCGCGCAATTCGCGACGTGCGACTACCCGCTGCCCCACAAGTTGGCCCAGCTGTGCCCGAAGAAGCCTTTGGGCAAGCGGGGCGACAACCCCGAGTTCTTCGCGGACTCCAAGCACTCGCTCATCCACTCCGTGCCGCTCGGGTCCGGAGCCAGCGGACGCGCCAAGCGCAACTCGCTGGGGGAGCAGTTCGCCATCACCGTCATCGAGCACCAGCCGCTCGACTACGCGAAGGTGGCCCTCGGGGACACCTGGCACTACTTCACCCCGGGACGGTGGATGACCGGTGACCGCATCGATATGCGCCGCTGGATCTTCCCGCTGCCCCACTTCAACGAGAAGGCGCAGAACTACCACGTCGTGTTCGCCAACCAGGGCTTCAACAAGAAGCCGATCAAGGCCTCCCCGGACCCCGCCCTGATGGGCCCTCTGCGGACCTACCAGTCGATCTTCTACACCCCCGGGCCGCTCCTGCTGGCTTGCCTGATCGGCGCGCTCGTGGTCGGCGTGGGGCTGGTCCGAAAGCGCGCCGTCAGGCGCCACGCTCGCTGGGCAGCGCTGGTGCTCGCAGTCAGCGCCGTCCTGGTGGTTCTGTTCCCGTCCATGTTCGCGCAGTTCAGCTACCGCTACGGGCTTCCCCTGCTCGTGCTCTTGCCGCCGGCCGGCGCCGCGGCCGCCGACATCGGACTGGACAACCTCCTCGGCTGGCGCAGGCGGCGGCTCGCGCCCGCAAGCGGTCACGGCGAAGTCGCTCCGACGGCAGCCGTGCGCCTACCCGCGCTGTCGCGCGTGGGAGACGGCGCCGCTGAGCGCCCTGCCGAGCTGCGGGAGAACGGGGACCCCGAGAATGGGGACGGCGCCGCCAGCGATCCTCAGGGGCCAGATCTCCCCGAAACGCCCACGTAGACGCTACGAAATCCGGTACAGCGATCGCGCACCCGAAGCGGTGCACGGAACTGATGATCGGACGCAGCGCGGGCTCGAGGTTCGTGTGCGAGCGGCAGTTCACCAGAACGAAGCGCGCGCCCGTCGAGAGCACGAACTTCTGGGCCGCAGCCGGGCTGAGCTTTCCGTAGATCAGCTGGCGGGCGGCGGTCGCGCGCGCGAATGGGTGAGGCTGTGACCAGCGCCAATCGTCGCTCGAATACACCCGCCTCCCCGTCTCCCCGGGCACGGCGTCACCCAGATACGGAGAGGTCAGCACGCCCCCCGGCTCGGGGTCGTTCGCGAGGAAGTGAAGAGCGCGCTGCTCGGAGGTGGTGAGCAGATTCTGGTTGTCCGTCGAAGGCTTCAGGAGGGGCGGCACGCTCTTCATCGTGATGGCGGTCCCGGGGATCGTCAGTGCCGCGACAGCGAGCGTCACGAGCACGCCCTCGAGCACGCGACGAGACCGATCGCCGCGCGGCACCGGGACGCGCCTCAGCAAGGGCAGCCACACGCTCCGAGCCGCCTGTACCGCGAGCACTGCGAGCGGGACCGCGATCCCCACCCAGGCGTGTTGTGGCGCGCCCGCGAATCCGGCCTCGTTGAGTCCGTAGACGAGGAGCGCGGCGACCGGCCAGGCCATCGCCGCCGTCTGCAGAAAGCCGCGCGGGCGTCTGAGGTAGACGGGTGCGGCAAGCACGACCAGCGGGATCAGCGGCAGAAGGATGTGCCCGAACGACCAGGACTGCAGCAGGGCGTTCTGTCCGAGCCGCCACGCCAGGTCGATCCGGCCCAGCAGTGCGTAGTAGACGAGTGGGACCGCGGTGGCGCCAACGGTCAGCACCGCCAGCCGCAGGCTCCGCACCAACCCGACGCGGAGCGATTCCTTGAGCCTCGCCAGTTCTGCGATCGCGAGGATCACGACCAGAACTTCGCCCTGCCAGGGATGGACCCAGCTCGCCAAAAAGCCCGCTAGCGGTGCGATCACGGAGAGGCGCTGCTCGCGGCGCGCGCCGTCGTACGCGAGCAGGGCGGCTATGAGCGCGGCGACCGCCAGCACGGCGTGCGGGTACCCCCACGTCATGAACGGCAGCCACTCGTCGCCGAGCGCGCCGCCGCCGACGCCGAACAGCGCCAGCACCAGCGCCGCGCGCACCTCCCAGCGTCCCGCGAGCAGGCGCCGACACCAAGCCCAGATCGCGAAAAAGACCGCGAGGATCGCAACCGGCTTCCACGCGAGCAGCGCCGCCCAAGGCGGCACACCAAGCGCAACCAGCCCGCCGGAGAGCGCGAACATGGGCTGCAGGTAGACGTGCCCGGTGGGGCGCAGCACGAACAGGTCGGAGGAGAGCACGTGGTGGGAGGCGTCCTTGATCCACGCCAGAAACTGCATCTGGTCGGTCGGAAACTCGCCGTCGATCCCGGTCCACACCCGGCCGTGGGTGGCGTAGTGGAGATTGACCAGGATCACCCAGCAGGAGACCGCTGCGAAGGCGAGCAGCACCAGCCACTCGAACCAGCCGGGCCAGCGGCCGGCGACACCGGACGCTTCGGGGCCGTGCTCCCCGGTGCGGTGCAGAGCCCGCCGCTTGCGTGTGGACAGCAGGGCGTCGCGCTTTGGCGAGATCGCCATCAGCCACCGCCGACCGAGATCGCCATCAGCCGCCGCCCACCAGCTTGTGTTGGAGTGCCCTCGACGCCCTGCCGGCGGGGGTGTGGAGGAGGCTGACGTTGTTTGTGCTCAGTAGGTAGGTCGTCCCCGGACTCAGGGTGAGGATCAGGAACAGGGTCACGACGACCGCGGTCACGCGGAGGCTCCGGCTGCGCCCGAGCGCCGCCAGCGGGAGTACCCAGATCACGTACCACGGCATCAGCCACGAGGCGCTCGCGATCAGGGCCACCGTCGCCCAGCCCGCCCCGGAGAGCCAATCGCGCCTGGAACCCCACTCGTAGCGGGCGAGCTGGTAGATGGTCACCAGCGCCACGACGATGGCCATGTCGCGCAGGATCGTGTGGGTGCCGCCGCCGACTCCGAAGGCGAGGCCGACGAGGTTGGGGATGCTGAACTGGGTCAGGATCTTGGTCTGCTGGGCCACGTTGGGCAGGGTCGCCCCGAACAGCAGCAGGCTCAGCGCCAGCGAGCGGAATCGCGGCCAGCACGGCGCCCGTGAGCACGCGCAATCGCCGCCCGTCGCGCCATGCGGCGAGGACCATGAAGGGCAGGATCAAGAGCGCCATGAACTTGATCGCCACCGCCACGATCAGCAGCGCCCCGGCCGCGCGGTCATGGCGCGCGAGGAATAGCGCGATCGCCCCCGTCGACGCGACCAGCATGAACAGGTCGTTGTGGAAGCCGCCGAGCGCGTAGGCGAGGAAGATCGGGTTGAAGGCGATGAACGCGACCGCAAAGCGCGGATCCCGTCCCAGGCGCCGAGCGCATACCGCGACGAGCCACAGCAGCGCGGCCCCCGCTGCGAGCGTCGCTACCTTCAGCGTCCAAGTGGCGATCGAGACCGGCAGCAAGCCGAGCGGATACGACAGGGCGGTGAAGAGCTCTCCGTAGGGGCTGTGGAGGTTGTGCCACGTGCTGAACACGTAGGTCGGGTCCTGGCTTGCCGCGGCGAGCACGTGCGTGTAGGGGTTCAGGCCGTGGAGTGCGCCGAGGCGCGCGTAGCCGAGGTAGTCGAAGACGTCGGTCAGCTGCAGCGGAGGGGTCAGCAGCAGGAGTGCGAGCAGCACTCCGATGACGATCCAGATGGCACGCATGGAGAGCGCGCGAATACAGAGCAGCACCACCCCGTACGCGCAGAACATCCCGATCAGGGCCACGGTCGACCACACCTCGAGCGAGGAACGGGTTTCTGGCAGATGCCCGAAGAGGCCATGGAGCGGCCCTGCCATCCAGCTCGGGAAGGCCGCAGTCGAGCGCGGCACGAGGATCGACGGCCCGCTTGCCGCGAACACCGCGGTCGCCGCGATCACCGCGATCAGCACCCCGATCGCAACCCACGCGGCGACCGGGGCCAAACCCGGGCGCGCCATGGCCCGGGCCACCCGTCCCCGCGGAGGCGGAGGCGCCGCGGCGCGATCGAGCGCGCCGATGCCGCCAGTCGCGATCCCCTGGGGTGATGCCATGGCCGCTAAGTGTGGCGGTTCAGGATTCGGCAATGTGAGGTGCGGTTTGCAGAGGATGAGGGATTAAAGGACCCGAGCAGCTAGGATTGCCTCCCGATGCTGGATGAACTGCCTCAGGGGCGGGAATCCGCGCCTGAGGCGCGACTCGCTGAGCAACAGCCTCCCGAGCGACCTCGTGACGCGCCGGCAGCGCGCCTGAGGGTGCCCACGCCATGGGACCGGTGGTGGCCTGCGCTGGCAGCGCGCCTGCGCAAACACCCTCTGTGGCTCAGGGTGACGCGGACCGCGCTCTCGGCCCGGTTCACGAAGTACGCGCTGGGCTCGGTCGTCGCGTTCGTCGCGGGCAACATCGCGTTCATGTTGATGTACGTCGCGGGCACCTCGACCACGGCCTGCTCGGTGGTCGGCTTCATCGCCGCCGCCATCCCAAACTGGATCCTCAACCGGCGGTGGGCCTGGCAGCGAACGGGGCGTCCCCCCGCGCGGCAGATAGTCGGGTACATCCTGGTCTCGATCGGCGTGCTCGCGGCGACGTCGGCCGCGACCGGCTGGACCAACGCCCACGTCCAGTCGATACCGAGTGGTCATGGTCTCCGCCTGCTGATCGTCACCAGCTCCTACGTCGTGGTGACGATTGCCCTGTTCTTCTTGAAGTTCGGGATCTACGAGTACTGGGTCTTCTCGGAGCGAAGCCGCGTCCGGGCCGCGCTGCGTTCCCTGCTCCAGGTGCGGAAGATCGCGCGCGCGAACCGCAGCCCGTAGAGCAGGTTCGGGCCCTTCTTGGTCCTGGTCGCGCCGGTCGGGCGATCGCGCATCGTCGTCGGCACCTCGACCACGCGGAAGCCGTTCATCGCGGTTGCGATCAACGCCTCGGAGGTCTGGTACTGAGTCTGTTCGAGCCTGATCACCTCGGTGACCCGCGCGCGGAAGGCCCGGATGCCGCACGCCGGGTCGGTGATCCGCTGCCGGATCAGGGCGCTCACGACGCCGCCGAAGAAGATCACGCCGGCGTGGCGCATCGGATCGGTCGTCAGCTCGGTACCGAGCCGTCGCGAGCCGTTTACGAAATCGGCGCGGCCTGAGACGATCGGCTCGACCAGCCGGTCGAGCTCCAGCGGTTCGTACTGCCCGTCCGCGTCGATGGTGGCGATCACCTCGGCGCCTCGCTTGCGCGCGAGCCAGTACCCGAGCTTGAACACAAGCCCCTGGCCCCGGTTCACCTTGACGTCGCATACCAGCGCGCCCGCCGAGGCGGCCTTCTCCGCCGTCGCATCCGTGGCACCGTCGACGACCACGATCACCTCGGCAGCCTTGCCGGCGATCTCGCGCGGAATCTCTTCCACGACGTCGGCCACGGTGGGCTCCTCGTTGTAGGCGGGGATCACGATCGCGACCGGCGTGCCGGCTCCCGGCGGGTACTGCGCGAAGAATGCGGCGGCGGCGCTGCGCTCGGCGGGATGGAGCTGGGCAAGCTCGGCGTCAAGCGCGGTCGACGGCGTGGATGCACTGTTCACTTTCTACCTCTGAGAACTCGGATACGACACGGGGGGCAGCTGCGATCTCGCGCCCAACGACCGTGGCAGTCGTACTCCTCCTCGGGCTCCTGCGGGCACCGCGGCCTTGCCAAGTCGCGAAGCGGCGCGACCAATCGCAGCAGCGCAGCAGCATACACAGGGGCGACGCGCACCCCCGGGGTACTGCGCACCTCCCGCCGGGATTGCCGTAGACTGGCATGCAATGTTGTCGGGGATGGCTTTGCCGCGCCCCGCTTCGAGAGCCGTGGGCGCCGGCGCGATAGTCGCTGCTGTGGCGGCCCTCGCGCTCACGGGCGGAACGGGCGCGACCGCGAGCACCAGCCGGTCGGCGAGCGCGCAGACGGGTTCGGCCGCGCGCGGGCTGGATGTGCTGCCGTTTCCGGGTACGCCCGATGCCGCGCCGGGCACGAACATCGACTTTCCCGCGATCTCCCCGGCGCAGATCGCTTCGGTGAGGGTCGTTGGTTCGCGCAGCGGCGTCCACGCGGGGCATCTCAGCGCACAGCCCGACCACGCGGGCACAGCGTTCTCGCCGTCCCGGCGCTTCGCCGACGGCGAGCGCGTGTCGGTCACGGCGACGCTGCGCTCGGCGGCGGCTGGGACCGCTTCGGGCGCCCCCAACGCCCGCAGCTTGAAGTTCTCGTTCTCGGTGGAGCGCCCGGCGCGCTTGACGCGCGCTGAAATGGCCGCCCCCGACGCCGACGCCGGGCCGTCCGCCTCGGACGGTTCGACGCAGGCCCCGCCCAGCGCCACGCACTCGTTCGTGACACAGCCCAAGTGGCGCGTCCCCTGGATCCAGACCAACGGCAAAGACACCGACACCACTCAGGGCCGGATCTTCCTCAGCTCGCAGAACACGGGGCAGAACTCGGTCTACATGCTCAACGCCCGGGGCGACGTCCTCTGGTACAAGCCGATGTCCACGACGAGCCATGGGGACGCCGCGTTCAACACGCGCGTGCAGAAATACAAAGGCCATCGTGTGATCACCTACTTCGCGGGCGGCTTTGCCCAGCCCCCCGGGGGAGGTAAGGGCAAGGGCTACATCCTCAACAGCTCCTACAAGCTAATTCACACGGTCACTGCCGGCGACGGCTTCCAGAAGCAGGGCATCGACCTGCACGAGTTCACGCTCACGCCGCAGGGCAACGCGTTCGTGGAGGTGTGGACGCCGGTCCACGCAAACCTCACCTCGGTTGGTGGGCCGGCGAACGGCGAGGCTTACGACTGGATCATCCAGGAGGTCAACGTCGCCACCAACAAGGTGATCTGGGAGTGGCACGCGCTGGGCCATGTGCCAATCGCCGACACCTACAACCACTACATACCCGGCCAGCCGCTCGAGTACTTCCACATGAACTCGATCGAGCAGCTCCCCGACGGACACCTGTTGATCTCCGCCCGCAACACTTGGGCGGTCTACTCGATCGACATGAAGACCGGCAAGATCGCCTGGGAGCTCAACGGCAAGCACTCGAGCTTCAAGATGGGCGCCGGTACCCACTTCTACTGGCAGCACGACGCCACGCTGTGGGGCCACGGGGTGTTCACCGTCTTCGACGACGGCGCCTCGCCCAAGGAGGAGACGCAGTCCCGGGGGCTGATGATCCACCTCGGAAACCACCAGGCGACGCTCATTCACGCCTACACCCACAGCCCGCCCGTGCTGGCGAGCAGCGAGGGCAGCGTACAAATCCTGGGCAATCACAACGTGTTCGTCGGCTGGGGATCGGCGCCCGACTTCTCCGAATACACGTCGAGTGGGAGGCAGATCTTCAGCGACGGCTGGTCGAAGCCAATCGAGTCCTACCGCGCCTACCGCGAGGACTGGACGGGCACCCCGACGTGGTCGCCGGGGATCGCGGTCAGGCGGACCGGGAAGACGAATGAGTACACCGTGTACATGAGCTGGAACGGCGCCACCCAGCTCGCGCACTGGCAGATAGTCGGTGCAAACTCCAGCTCGGGGCCGTTCAAGCCCATCAAGCGGGTCCTTTGGGCCAGCTTCGAGACCCACACCACGATCTCGACCGGCGACTCGTACTTCAAGGTGGAGGCCGAAGGCGCGCACTACAAGGTCCTCCATCACGGCATCTCGGGAGTCGCCCGGCCGGGCTCTTAGGAAATGTGGGGCGGCTTGAGGATTTTAAAGCGGCTACGGCTTAGGGTGGTGACCTGCGCGGCGGTGCTGGCCGGGACGGCGGGCGTGGTGCTCTTGGCTGGCGGTGCTACTTCACCGGCGGTGGCACGCCCTTCCGCAAAGCCGGCGGCCCATTCTTCGAGTGCAGCTTCGCAGGGGCTCGACGTGCTGCCGTTTCCGGGTACGCCCGACGTCGCGGCGGGCACGAACATCGACTTTCCCGCGATCTCCCCGGCGCAGATCGCTTGGGTGAGGGTCGTTGGTTCGCGCAGCGGCGTCCACGCGGGGCATCTCAGCGCACAGCCCGACCACGCGGGCACTGCGTTCTCACCGTCCCGGCCCTTCACCGCAGGCGAGCGCGTGTCGGTCACGGCGACGCTGCGCTCGGCGGCGGCGGGGACCGCGTCGGGCGCCCCCGACGCCCGCGGCTTGAGGTTTTCGTTCTCGGTGGCGCGACCCGTCCACATCGCGGAGTCCAACCAATCGGACGCCGGCGCCTCGTCCGGGGGCAAGACACATTCATTCGTGACCGAGCCCAGCTGGCACGTCCCCTGGATCCAGACCAACGGCACCGACACGGACACAAGCTCGGGCTACATATTCCTCGACGCGCAGGTCGCGCCGCAGAACGCCGCCTACATGCTCAACGGGAAAGGCAAGCTGCTCTGGTACCACCCGACCGCGAGTACCGGGGCCGGTCCCGCCACGCGGCTGACGCGCGTCGAGCACTACGGCGGTCACCCGGTGATCATCTACTGGCAGGGACGCTACTTGTGCCCACCGTGCGGCGGCGAGGGCGCGGGCTACATGCTCAACGACCACTACAAGGTGATCCACACGATCAAGGCCGGTGACGGCTACCAGGACCAGGGGACGGACCTGCACGAGTTCACGCTGGGCAAGGGCGGCGTGGCCTGGGTTCAGATCTGGAAGCCGGTCCAGGCCAACCTCAGATCGGTGGGCGGGCCGTCGAACGGCACCGTGTTCGACTGGATCATCCAGGAGATCAACGTCGCCACCAACAAGGTGCTGTGGGAGTGGCAGTCGCTCGGTCACGTGCCGATCGATCAGTCGTACGAGAGGTATGTCCCGGGCCAGCCCTACGACTACTTCCACCTGAACTCGATCCAGGAGCTCTCGGATGGCCGCGTGCTGATCTCCGCCCGCCACACGTGGACGATCTACTCGATCATCAAGAAGACCGGGAGGATCGCCTGGAGGCTGGGTGGCAAGCACTCGAGCTTCAGGGTGGGCGCCGGCACCCGCTTCTACTGGCAGCACGACGCGCAGCTTCATGGCGGCGGGCTGTTGACAGTGTTCGACGACGGCGCCACTCCCAAGGAGGAGAACCAGTCCCGCGCGCTGGAGATACACCTCGGCAACGGCGAGGCGACGCTCGTGCACGCCTACACCCACAGTCCGTCGGTGCTCGCGACCGCGGCGGGGAGCGTCGAAATCCTGCCAAACAACAACGTGTTCGTCGGCTGGGGTGAGCAGCCGGACTTCTCGGAGTACACGCAGAGTGGGAAGCAGATCTTCAGCGACGGGTTCGTCCGCCCGATCGAGTCCTACCGCGCCTACCGCGACAGATGGACGGGCCACCCCACGTCGCCGCCCGCGGTCGTCGTCAGGAAGGCCTCCAAGGCCAACCAGTTCAACGTGTACGCGAGCTGGAACGGAGCCACGCAGGTGAAGCACTGGCAGGTGCTTGGTGCGACCTCGAGCTCGGGCCCGTTCAAGCCGATCAGGCGGGCCCTGTGGGCGAGCTTCGAGACCCAGATTCCGATCTCGACCGGCGACTCGTACTTCAAGGTGGAGGCCGAGGGGGCCAAATACAACGTGCTCCCGCACGGCACCTCGGGGGTCGTCCAGGCGGGATCGTAGGCACGGTGGCGGAGCCCTCGTCCGGGTCGCAGACGAGTTCTGAAGGATCGCCTGGGTCGTAGGCCCGGCGATAGTCTTTGCCTAAGTCGTGGCGAGGGATTCGCCTGGGTCGTAGGCCTGGCGATAGCCTTCGCCTAAGTCGTAGGGCTTGAGGGCGAAGGATTTTCTGTGAGAGGCGAGCGGCGAGTGCCAACCCGGGCGGCATTAGTGGCCGCCGCCGTGGCGGCGGCCATAGGCGTGTGCACTGGCCCATCAGCCGTGGCAGCCCGGACCTCGCTGACCCGCACGGGGCGGGCCGGCTCAGCTAACGGTCTGGACGTGTTGCCATTTCCCGGTACGCCCGACGCCTCGCCTGGCACCAACATCGATTTTCCAGCGGTTTCGCCGGCGCAGATCGAGGCCGTGAAGGTGGTGGGTTCGCGCAGCGGCGTGCACGGCGGGCTTCTGCGCGCGCAGCCGGATCACCAGGGCGCCGCATTCTCCCCCGATCGACCGTTCGCCGACGGCGAGCGGGTGTCGGTCACGGCAACATTGCGGTCGGCCGCTGCCGGGACCGCTTCGGGCGCCCCCGGCGCGCGAAGCTTGAAGTTCTCGTTCTCGGTGCAGCGCCCAGCCACGTTGACTCCGGACCAAATGGCGGCCCCGGACGCTGATGCCGTGCCGTCCTCCTCGGGCGGTTCGATGCACCAAGCTCCGCCCAGCGCCACGCACTCGTTCGTCACCCAGCCCGGCTTTCACGTGCCCTGGATAAGGATCACCGGCAAACACAGCGACTCCCGGTCGGGCGACATTTTCCTCGACGCGGGGAGCTCGGGACAGCACGCCGCTTACATGCTGAATCCAAGGGGTGACGTGGTCTGGTATCACCCGAGCGCCAGCAGGGGCCGCGGGCCACTCATCGTCAATACACGCGTGCAGATGTACAAGGCACACCCGGTCATCACGTACTGGCAGGGCCGCGTGTCGTGCCCTCCATGTGCGGGCGAGGACGGTCGTGGCTTGATCCTGAACAGCTCATACCGCACGATCCATACGGTCACGGCCGGTGACGGCTACGAGAGCCAGGGATTGGACCTGCACGAGTTCGTGCTCACGCCGCATGGCACGGCGTTCGCGGAGCTGTGGACGCCAGTACACGCCAACTTGACGTCCGTCGGTGGCCCGACCGACGGCACGGTGTTCGACTGGATCATCCAGGAGATCGACGTCGCCACCAACAAGGTCGTCTGGGAGTGGCACGCGCTCGGCCACGTCCCGATCGCCTCTACCCACGCGAGGTACGTCCCCGGCCAACCGCTCGATTATTTTCACCTGAACTCGATCCAGCAGCTGCCGGACGGCCACGTCTTGATCTCCGCCCGCGACACCTGGACGGTCTACTCGATCGACAAGAAGACGGGAAAGGTCGCCTGGAGGCTGGGCGGCAAGAACTCGAGCTTCCGGATGGGGAGGGGAACGCAGTTCTACTGGCAGCACGACGCGCAGCTCCACGGGAACGGGCTCTTGACGCTGTTCGACGACGGCGCCTCGCCGGCCGAGCAGAAGCAGTCGCGCGCGCTGGAGATACATCTCGGCAAGCACCGGGCGACGCTCGTCCACGCCTATGTCCACAGGCCTTCGACGCTCGCGGACAGTGAGGGGAGCGCGGAGCTCCTCCCCAACCGCGATGTGTTCGTGGGCTGGGGCGATCGGCCCTATTTCTCCGAGTACACGCCGGGCGGTAGGCAGATCTTCGGCGGCTCGTTCGACGCGCCGATTGCCTCCTATCGCGCCCTCCGCGATCGTTGGACGGGCCACCCGACGTGGTCGCCCGGGATCGCCGTCAGAAAGACCTCGAAGGCGAATCGGTACACGGTGTACGCGAGCTGGAACGGTGCCACCGAGGTGGCGCACTGGAGGGTGCTGGTCGGAAAGTCGAAGAGCGGGTCGTTCAGGCGGGTCAAGTCGGCGGCCTGGTCGAGCTTCGAGACCAGAATCCGGGTTGCCACGCACGATGCCTACTTCGAGGTACAGGCTCTCGGCGCGCACGGAAAGGTGCTTCGTGGTGGCACCTCGCGCACCGTCCGGGCGGCTTGACGCGGCGCGCGCAGCTGCTAGTCCGAGCTGCCGCTTGCGCGGCGGTTTTGGCCGGGGCGGCGGGCGTGGTGTTCTTGGTCGTGGGTGGCGCTGCGCGGGCGGCGTGTTCTCCTACCAAGGCGGCGGCGCATTCCGCGAATGCGTCTACGCGGGAGCTGGACGTGCTGCCTTTTCCGGGTACGCCCGACGCCGCGTTGGGCACCAACGTCTACTTTCCCGCGGTCCCGCCGGGGCAGATCGCGTCGGTGAGGGTGGCGGGTTCGCGCAGCGGCGTCCACGGGGGTCATCTCAGCGCGCAGCCCGATCACGCGGGCACCGCGTTTTCGCCCGCCCGGCCCTTCGCCGCGGGCGAGCGCGTGTCGGTAAGAGCGAGGCTGCGATCGGCGGCGGCCGGGACCGCTTCGGGCGCCCGCGGCGCGTGCACCTTGAGGTTCTCCTTCTCGGTGGCGCGACCCGCACACCTCGCGGAGTCGACCAAAACGAGCTCTCCACACCCGAAGAGGCATTCCACGTACGTCCCTCCGGGTACCCACGCGTTTGTCACCGAGCCCCACTTCCATGTGCCGAGGATCAAAACGACCGGAAAAGACACCGACACCAGCTCGGGGTACATCTTCATCGACTCCGAGAACGCGGGCCCGTCCGCCGCGTACATGGTGGACGGGAAGGGCAGGCTGCTCTGGTACAAGCCATCGAAGCGCCACGGTGGGGCGCCCGCCGTGTTCAACGTGCGCGTGCAGCGCTACAGGAGCCGCTCGGTGATCACCTACTGGCACGGCAAGTTCGTGCACGGCCTCGGCGAAGGCGACGACCTTGTCTTGAACAGCTCGTATCGCACGATCCACACGGTCCGGGCGGGGGACGGCTACCAGAACCACGGCACCGACCTGCACGAGTTCACGCTCGCGCGGGCAGGGCACCAGCCCGTCGCGTTCGTGCCGATCTGGTCGCCCGTCCACGCAAATCTCGAAAGGGTCGGAGGGCCGGCCAACGGCGTTGTCGAGGACTGGATCATCCAGGAGATCGACCTCGCCACCAACAAGGTGATCTGGGAGTGGCACGCGCTCGGCCACGTGCCGATCGACGACACGTACAACACCTACGTCGCCGGTCAGCCGCTCGACTACTTCCATCTGAACTCGATCCAGGAGCTAGGTGACCGTCACCTGATCATCTCCGCCCGCAACACCTGGGGCGTCTACTCGATCGACATGAAGACCGGAAGGATCGCCTGGGAGCTCGGCGGCAAGCACTCGAGCTTCAGCGTGGGGAGCGGCGCGCATTTCGAGTGGCAGCACCACGCCACGCTGCACCCAAACGGGCTACTGACGGTCTTCGACGATGGCTTCGATGGCGTGTCCCGCGAAGAGAGCCAGTCGCGGGCGCTCGAGATCGACCTCAACACGAGCACTCGCCGTGCCACGCTCGCGCGCGCCTTCCGGCACAACCCACCGGTGCTCGCGAGCAGCGGTGGCGATGTCGAGTCGCTACGGAACCACAACGTGTTCGTGGGCTGGGGGGCCGGGCGCGGTTTCTCCGAGTACACCTCGAGTGGGAGGCAGATTTTCACCGCCTCGTTCATCAAGCCGATCGAGTCCTACCGAGCCTTCCGCTTGCGCTGGACCGGCGCTCCCACGTGGCCGCCCGCGATCGCGGCGCGGACCACGCGGTCCAATGGCCAGTTCAACGTGTACGCGAGCTGGAATGGGGCGACCAAGGTCAAGTGGTGGCTCGTCCGCGGCTCCGGCAGCCCGACGGGGCCCTTCACCGTCCTGCGCCGGCGCGTTGCATGGGCGAGCTTTGAGACGCGGATCCCGGTGAGGACCCGCGACACCTACTTCCAGGTGCAGGCCCTCGGCCCCAAGGGCAACGTCCTTCCCCACGGGACCTCGGCGGTCGTCCGGCCGCACCGTTAGTGGAGCTAGCGCGTTTGTTGCGCGACGACCGCGTTGGCGGCGTGGCCCACCGGGCCGGACAGCGGGTTGATGCCCAGCGAGCCGAGCAATTGCTGTGTGTAGGGGAGCGACGTGATCACGATGAACACGGTCAACGCGATCGTGACCTTGCGCAGCCGGGAGCTCGCGGAGATCGCGGCGAGGGGCAGCAGCCACACGATGTACCACGGCCACAACGAGCCGAGGCTTGCGAGGAGCGCAACGGTCGCCCACCCCGCGCCCGCCAGCCAATCGCGGTTGCGCAGCAGCTGATGGACGATCACGACCACCACGCAGAGCTCGAGGATCTCTAGCAGCGCAGGCGCTCCTCCGCCGAACCCGAGCACCCACCCCAGCAGGTTCGCGATGCTGTACGCCGTCAGCAGGTTGCTCTGGCCGGCGACGTTCGGCAACCCCGTCCCGAACAGCACGAAGCTCATCACCGCGAGCGGGATGCCCGCGAGCAGCAACCCGCTCAGTACCCGCCAGCGCCGGTCCGCCGGCCGCGCGGCGAGCAGCATGAAGGGCACGATCAGGATCGCGGTGTACTTGATCGCGATGGCTATCGCGATCGCGGCACCGGCCGAGCGATCCCGGCCGGTCAGCAGCAGCGCGATCGCCGCCATCGTGGGCACCATCATGAAGAAGTCGTTGTGAAACCCGCCGACCGCCTGGACCAGGAACAGCGGGTTGGCGGCGATCAGCAGCACCGCCCAACGGGGGTCGCGCCCGGTCAGCTTTGCGCACCTCGCCACCAGCCACACGAACACCAACGCGAGCGCCACGATCGCCACCTTGAGCACCCAGTAGGCGACGGGTAGCGGCATCAGTCCCAATGGATACGTGAGCGCCGTGAACAGCGGCCCGTAAGGGCTGCGCCAGTGGTGCCAGCTCGCTGGCAGCCACACGGGGTCGTGGGCCTCGGCGGCGATCACGTGGGTGTAGGGGTTCAGCCCGTGAAGCGCCCACAGGCGGGCGTAGCCGAGATAGTTGAAGAGGTCTGTGCCTTCCAGGGGCGGGCCGAGCAGAAGGAACGCCACCGCGGCGATCACGAAGACCCAGATCACCGTCATCGTCAGGGTGCTCGCGTATCGCAGCGCGACGCCCCAGGCGACCAGCATCACGATCCCCACCACGCTGTAACCGACCCACAGCGTCCTCACGTGGTGGGGCAGCCGCCCGAACAGGCCCTCGAGCGGTCCCGCCATCCACCCGGGGAACGTGGTCTGGCTGTGCCACACCAGGATCGTCGGACCGCTGGAGGCGAAGATCACCAGGGCGGCGCAGCAGGCGAACAGCGTGATCAGCGCGAGGACACCGGGGGAGCGCAGCCATTCGATCCCGGCCCGCGGCAATGCGACCCGCGGCGCCAGAGGCGTGCGCCGGAGCGCGACTGCGGTATCCGACTGGCCCGCGTCCGCGACCTCGGTGGGGAATAATGCCGCCTCGCGGCGGCTCGCCTCCTTACGCATGGGTAACCAAGATCATTGCTCCGAGACGGTTAGTGTGGACGCCACGCGGGTCGAAATGCCGTCCGCGCGGGCTGGGATTTGGTTAAGACTACGTGGCTTGGCCGCACATGGCCGACGGCATCCCCCGTCGGCTGCCCGACCGCGAGGCGTCCTAACAGCATTTCAACCCCGCGCCCTCCATGACCGCCGGGGGGCACACTATTTTCCGGCATGCGGCCTCGCTGCGCGTCGCCAAGCGGCATGCAACGAGACGCGAGCCTTCGAACCCGTGCGAGAGGACGAGGATCCCCGTGACCGATAGCGCAAGCCTGGGCCTGGACGTCCGCGAGGACGAAGTCGAGCTTTCGGTTGTGATGCCTTGTTTGAATGAGGAGGACAGTGTTCGGTGGTGTGTGGAGCGGGCGTGGCGGGGGATTGGGCGTGCTGGTTTGCGGGGTGAGGTGGTGGTGTGTGATAACGGGTCGGTGGATCGTTCGGTGGAGGTTGCGCAGGGGGCTGGGGCGCGGGTTGTGCGGGAGTCGCGGCGGGGGTATGGGCGGGCGTATTTGACGGGGATTGAGGCGTCGGTGGGGCGGGTGATTGTGATTGGGGATTCGGATTATTCGTATGATTTTTTTGAGTTGTATCGGTTGGTGGGGCCGTTGTTTGAGGGGTATGACTATGTGTTGGGGTCTCGGTTTACGGGGACGATTTTGCCGGGGGCGATGCCGTTTTTGAATCGGTATGTGGGTAGTCCGGTGTTGACGGGGATGTTGAATCGGTTGTTTGGGTTAGATACGTCTGATGCGCATAGTGGGATGCGGGCGTTTACGCGTTCTGCGTATGAGCGGATGGGGTTGCGCTGTGAGGGGATGGAGTTTGCGTCTGAGATCGTGATCGCGGCGGCGCGGGCGGGGTTGCGGGTCACGGAGGTGCCGATTACGTATCACCCGCGGTTGGGGGATTCGAAGTTGCGGCGGTGGCGTGACGGGGCGCGGCACGTGCGCTTCATGCTCGCCGAAGCACTCACCAAACCCACCCCCCGCAAAGCCGTCGTGGAGGAACCCGCTCCCGCGGGCGACGACGCCGCCGAGCTCGCCCCCCTCAGAGACGAGCGCTGATCATTCAGTTCGGGCCGGCACATGTGCCGGCCCGCCGGCGGAACATGTTCCGCCGGGGCCGGCGTGCATGCACGCCGGCCATCCGACACAATGCCGCCCCCATGCGACTGCATGCGCTCCGTGGCGCCAACTGCGTCGAGGTCAACGAAGCCCGCGCGATCCTCGACGCCACAGACGAGCTCATGCGCGAGCTGATGGGGCGCAACGGCCTCGAGCCCGAGACGATCGTCAGCTGCATCTTCACCATGACCCCCGATCTCGACGCCGAGTTCCCGGCCGTCGCGGCCAGGAGGCTTGGCTTTGACCGGGTGCCGCTGCTGTGCGCGCGGGAGGTCGCCGTGCCCGGTTCGCTCGCGCGGGTGATCCGCGTGCTCGTCCACTATTACGGCGACGACGACCACCGGCCCCAGCACGTCTACCTGGGGGAGGCGCGCTCGCTGCGCTCGGACCTGGACGCGGCACAATAGCCGCGATGCCGCTCGAGTTCGCCCAACGGATCGCAAGGATCCCCTCCTACCCGGTCGCCTCCGGGTACGACCTGGACGGCGAGGTGGCCCTGCTGGCGTCCAACGAGTCGCCGTTCGGTCCCGTGCCCGAGGTCTTTGAGGTGGTCGGCGAGGCCTTGCTGCGTGCGAACCGCTACCCAGATCCCTCGTATCAGCCACTGCGCCGCGCGCTGTCCGACCGCTACGGCGTCCCGCCCGAGCGGATCGCGCTTGGCAACGGCTCCTGCGACATCCTGCTGGCCGCCGCCGAGGCGCTGCTCGAGCCCGGCGCCGAGGTCGTCTACGCGTGGCCTTCGTTCAGCGTCTACCGCCTACTCGCCGCATCGTCGGGGGCGCGGGCGATCGAGGTTCCGCTCGATGAGCAGGACCGCCACGACCTGGAGGCGATGGCCCGCGAGATCACGGTCGCGACCCGGCTCGTGCTCGTGTGCAACCCCAACAATCCCACCTCGACCTCGCACGCGCTGGAGGAGATCGAGGCGCTGCTTCAGCGCTGCCCGCCGCACGTCTGCGTGATCCTCGACGAGGCCTACGCGGAGTTCTCGCTCGCGCTCGGCGACACCTACGCCTCCGTCGAGCTGCTGCGCCGGTGGCCGAACCTGGTGGTGCTGCGTTCGTTCTCCAAGGTCTACGGCCTCGCCGGGCTGCGCGCCGGCTATGGCCTGTGCGGCGGCGCGGACTTCCGCCAGGCCGTCGACCGGGTGCGCCAGCCGTTCCACCTCAACGTCGCAGCCCAGGCCGCGGCGACCGAAGCGCTGCGCCACCAGGACGCGGTCGAGCAGCGCGTGGCGCGGACGCTCGCCGCTCGCCTGGAGCTCGAACAGGGGGTGACAGAACTGGGGGTCGCGATGGCCTCCTCGGACGCCAACTTCGTGTGGGTGCACCTGCCCGACGGCGACGACCCGGCCGAGCGGGAGAGGGCCGTCGTGGCGGGTTTGCAGCAGCGCGGCGTCCTGGTCCGCGCGGGCGCCTCGCTCGGGAGGCCCGCAGCGCTGCGAGTGACCGTTGGCAGGCCGGAGGAGAACCGCCGGTTTGTCGCGGCCCTGCGAGAGTTGCTCTAGGCGCCGGCGTCTGCTACACGTGTGAAGCGATGCCACGCGGGCGCCGCTTCTATTGCCGAGGGTTCTCTTGCGCACCATCCGGTGGACCGCCCGCGCGTCTGTGGTGGTGTCGACTTATCTAGGCGCTCGGCCTCGCTTTGACGCGCCCGTCCCCACCACGGGCCCAACGCATGTAGACCGAGCGCCGTACTGCTCCGCGGCCGCGATCAGCTGACCAGGCGGCGGTCGATTCGGCCCCTCGTGAGGCCTTCCCTACAGTTCCAGGCGCTGAAAGGACGACTTGATTGCAATGAGAGCTAGCCAGTATGTGATCCCCCGCGAGGCGGTGCGGGACCAGCGGATCGAGCGGCTCGAGCCACTGGTGCCGCCGCGCGAGCTACTCGATGAGCTCGCGCTCTCTCCCGAACAGGTGCAGGCGGTGGTGGACGGGCGCGCGACGGCGCAGGCCATCTTGAGCGGCGCCGACGACCGGCTCTTGGCGGTCGTCGGCCCCTGCAGCGTCCACGACGTCGACGCGACCCTGGACTACGCGAGCAGGCTGAGCGCGCAGGCCCAGGCGATCGAGCGCGACGTGTGCGTGGTGATGCGGGTGTACTTCGAGAAGCCGCGCACGACCACCGGCTGGAAGGGGCTGATCAACGATCCCTACATGGACGGGTCAAATGCCGTCAACGCCGGTCTGCGCGTCGCCCGCCGGCTGCTGCTGGAGGTGCTGTCGCTGGGTCTGCCCGTGGGATGCGAGTTTCTCGATCCGATCACGCCGCAGTACATCTCCGACGCCGTCTGCTGGGGTGCGATCGGGGCCCGCACGACCGAAAGCCAGATCCACCGCCAGCTCGGATCGGGGCTCTCCATGCCGGTCGGTTTCAAGAACCGCACCGACGGCGACGTCCAGGTGGCTGTCGATGCAGTCAAGGCCGCCGCCGTCCCCCACGCATTCGCCGGCATCGACGTCGACGGCACCCCGGCGATCATGTACACCGCAGGCAACCTCGACTGCCACGTGATCCTGCGCGGGGGACGCGGGCGCCCCAACTACGACGCGGCCAGCGTCTCGGGGGCCCTTGGCCTGCTGCGGGGCGCGGGCCTGCCGGAACGGATCGTGGTCGATGTCTCGCACGACAACAGCCGCAAGGACTTCGCGCGCCAGCCGCTGGTGGCGAAGGAGGTCGCGCGACAGATTACAGGCGGCAACCGAGCGATCGTGGGAGTGATGCTGGAGTCATTCCTGGTCTCGGGGAGGCAGGACCCGACCACGGCGGGCGCGCTCACCTACGGCCAGTCGATCACCGACGGCTGCATCGACTGGGGCACCACGGTCGAGGTGCTGGACAACCTCGCGCTCGCGGTGAGAGAGCGCCGTCGGGCTGACGGCCCCCTAGCCCCATCGGCACGTGCGGATCGCGGTCATTGGGGTGGGGTTGATCGGCGGCTCGATCGCGCTGGCCGCGCGACAGCATCTCGGAGCCGAAGTCTGGGGCTTTGACCGCGACTCGGGCGTGCGGGAGGCGGCGCTCGGGGAGGGGGTGCTCGATCGTGCGTGCGACACCGCCGGCGAGGCAGTGGCCGGAGCGCAGGCGGCCTTCGTGGCCGTGCCCGTGGGGGCTGTCCCGGAGTCCGTTGAGGAAGTACTCGAGCACGCGCCCCGGGACTGCGTCGTAACCGATGTGGGCTCGACCAAGCGCGCGATCGTGGCCGCCCACGATGACCCTCGCTTCATTGGGAGCCATCCGCTCGCGGGCTCCGAGCATCCCGGCCTCCGGCACGCCAGCCCCGACATGTTCCAGCACGCGACCTGGTACCTGACGCCAGCGAAGAGCGCCGCGCCCGCGCTGTTAGAGCGGCTTGCGCGGCTGGTCGGGGGGATGGGCGCACGGCCCGTGACGATCGATCCGCGCGATCACGACCGCGTGGTGGCGACCGTCTCGCACCTGCCCCACGTCCTCGCCAACGTGCTCGTAGCGCAGGCCGCCGCGACAGTCCCCGCGGGCGAGCTGACGCCGTCGGCCGTGGGTCCGAGCTTCCGCGACGCCACGCGCGTGGCGGGGGCGCCGGGCGAGATCTGGACCGACATATACATGGCCAACGCGGACCTGCTGGCGCTCGCCATCGAGGACATCGTTGAGCGCCTCGGGGCGTTCCGGCAAGCGCTGCTCGACGGCGACCGCGCCCGCGTCGCGAGCGTCATCGAGTCCGCCGCGGCCGTGCGGGCCCGGCTGCGGGAGCCGACGCCGTGAACGTGCGCTTCGAACCCGTCTCGCGGCTCCGCGGGCGGCTGCGCCCGCCTCCCGACAAGTCGATCTCGCACCGCGCGGCACTCGTCGGCGCGATGGCCTCCGAACCCGTCTGTATCCGCAACTACCTCGACGCCGCCGACACCGAAGCGACGCTCGCCGCGATCAGCGTGCTGGGGGCGATCGTGGAGCGGCGCGACTCGGAGCTCGTGATCCGGGGTGGCGGCCTGCGCAACGTGCAGCCGCCCACGGCTCCGATCTACGTCGCCAACGCGGGCACGCTGATGCGCCTACTGCCCGGCTGGCTCTCCTTTCAGAGCGGTCACGCCTTCACCGTCGACGGGGACGAGTCCATCCGGCGCAGGCCCGTCGATCGGATCGCGGAGCCGCTGCGGCTCATGGGGGCGAGGGTCGACGCCCGGGAGGGCCGCTATCCCCCCTTCACGGTCCACGGGGCCGCGCTTGAGGGGATCGAGTACGAGCTCCCCGTCGCGAGCGCGCAGGTGAAGTCGTGCGTGCTCCTGGCTGGCCTCACGACCACCGCGACGGCGGTGCTCGAGCCCGCCGCGACCCGCGACCACACCGAGCGGCTGCTCGCGCGAGCGGGCGCGCCGATCGAGCGCCACGCGCTCGACGATGGACAGCTGCGAACGACCGTCCGCACCGCCGACGAGCTTGAGCTGGAGGTGATCGACGTTCCCGGCGATCTCTCCTCGGCAGCGTTCCTGATCGCCGCCGGAGTCCTCGTGCCGGGCTCTCGTTTGGTACTCGAGGACGTGGGCGTGAACTGGACCCGTTCTGGGTTTCTGCGCATCCTTGAGCGCATGGGGGCGATCGTGGTGGCCGAATGGGAGCCCCAGGGATCGTTCTCGGACCAGGAGCCCGTCGCCGAGATCGACGTCAGCCACGGTCCGCTCGAGGCCGCTACGGTCGGCCCGCAGGAGGTTCCGCTGGCGATCGACGAGCTGCCCCTCGTCGCCCTGCTCGGGTGCTTCGCCGAAGGAGAGACCGTCGTGCGAGGAGCGCAGGAGCTGCGCGTAAAGGAGTCGGACCGCATCGCGGGCGTCGTCACCGGGCTCCGCGGTCTGGGCGCCGATATCGAGGACACGCCGGATGGGTTCGTGGTGCGCGGCACCGGAGGGCTGGAGGGAGGGCGACTCGAGGCCTGCGGCGACCACCGCCTCGCCCTGCTCGGTGCGGTCGCCGGCCTGGCCTCTGCTCAGGGCGTCGAGGTCGTGGGGATGGAGGCGGCCTCGGTCTCCTACCCGGGCTTCGCCGACGACCTGGCCAGGCTGGCGGCGTAGTGGCCGTCGTGGCGATCGACGGGCCCGCGGGCGCCGGTAAGTCGAGCGTCGCCCGCGCCGTGGCGAATCGGCTCTCATTCACATATCTCGACTCGGGGTCGCTGTACCGAACCGTCGCGCTGGCCGCGCTGGAGCGCGGGGCTCCGCCGGCGACCGTCGCCGGCTCGCTCCGGATCGAGCCCGGCGAGCGCATCCTGCTCGACGGCCGCGACGTGACCGAGGCGATTCGGGCGCCCGCGGTCTCCGAGGCGGCCTCCCGCGCCGCCGCCGACCCGGACGTGCGGGGGGCGCTGTTGGCGTTGCAGCGGCGCATGCTCTCGAGCGGCGACTGGGTGGCCGAGGGCCGCGACATCGGGACCGTGGTGGCCCCCGACGCCGAGGTGAAAGTCTTCCTCACCGCTTCCGCACAGGCTCGGGCACGACGGCGCGCCGCGGAGCTCGGCGCCGACCCGGAGACCGTGCTCGCCGAGCAGGCGATCCGCGACGAGCGCGACCGGGCGCGCGCTCACTCCCCGCTGAAGCCTGCCGCGGAGGCAGTGGTTCTCGACACCACGGATCTGTCGTTCGACGAGGCGGTGGACCGGGTCGTGGAGCTCGCCAGAATTAGTTTTGGGCAGAAATGAAGGTCGCGGTCGTCGGCTATCCGAACGTAGGTAAGTCTTCGCTGGTCAACCGGCTCAGCTCGAGCCGCGAGGCCATCGTCCACGAACGCCCCGGAGTCACGCGCGACCGCAAGGAGGTGGTGACCGACTGGAACGGACGCGAGCTCGCGTTGCTCGATACCGGCGGCGTCGACCTCGAGGACACCGACGAGCTCGCGCGGCAGGTCCAGGAGCAGGCCCGGCTCGCGCTCGCGGAAGCCGACGTGGCCGTGCTGGTGGTGGACGCCAAGAGCGGCTCGCGGCCGGGCGATCACGAGCTCGCCGACGTGCTCCGACGGTCAAGCCTGCCGGTGGTGGTAGCCGCCAACAAGGTTGACTCGATACGCGACCTGCCGCTGGCCGCAGATTTCTACTCGCTCGGCCTGGGCGAGCCCGTTGCGGTGTCGGCCGCTCAGGGGCTAGGCACGGGCGACCTGCTCGACAGACTTGTCGAGCTCGCCCCAGCGCAGGACGGGGCCGCAACTGAAGGCGAGGAGACGGTGCGCCTGGCGGTCATCGGCCGCCCCAACGTTGGCAAGTCCTCGCTCGTCAACCGCTTCGCGGGCGAAGAGCGCGTGATCGTCTCCGAACACGCGGGCACCACGCGCGATGCGATCGACATGCGCCTCTCCTTCGGCGGGCGCGAGCTGATCCTGGTCGACACGGCGGGGCTGCGCCCCGCGCGGAAGGTGGCTGGATCGCTGGAGTACTACACGACGCTGCGCTCGCAGCGCGCGGCCGAGCGCGCGGACGTGGCGCTGGTCATCTGCGACGCGACGGCGGGCGTGACCACCCAGGATCTGCGCGTGGCCGAGCTCGCCATGCGCTCGAGCGCCGCGACCGCGCTGGTCCTCAACAAATGGGATCTCGCGCCCGAGATCGACCTTGACCACGAGCGTGCGCGGGTCGCCGCGAAGCTGCGTCTGCGTCCGCGGGTGCTGACCGCGAGCGCCAAGACTGGGCGTAACGTCAGCCGGCTGCTGCTTGAAACGGGCGCCCTGGCGGACCGCCGCGGGACGCGGATCCCGACCCCGCGGTTGAACCGGGCGATGGCCGAGGCGGTGGCGGCCCGTCAGCCGCCCAACCGGCAGGGCAAGCGGCTCAAACTGCTTCTGATAACGCAGACCGCCGTCCGTCCGCCTCGCTTCTCGATCCAGGTCAATTCTCGCCAGCGGGTGACTCGCGACTACGCCTACTTCCTCGAGAATCGCCTGCGCGGTCACTTCGGGCTCGAGGGTGTTCCGCTGATCATCGACTTCGTCGAACGGCGCGAGCGTCGTAGCAGCGTGGTTTATTCGTAGCGTGTCGGCGACCGGTTCAGAGGTGCGCGGAGGCGCCGTCGCCAGGTCGAGCGCCCCTAGAAGGCGCCTGGTGGCCGTGATCGTGACAGCGGTGATCGTGACGGCCGTGGTCGTTGTCGTGGTCGTGGAGCTCGCGGGCTCCACCGAGGGGCCCGCGACCGGGGCGGCGGCTGTCGTGCCCGGCGACGCCCTCGCCTACGTGCACTTCTCCACCGATCGGTCGAGACCCGCCGTCCGCAATTCCCTCCGGCTCGCGTCCCGGTTTCCAACATTCTCGCTACTGAGCGGCGTCGTGACCTCCCGGCTGGCCGCGATTGTCGGCGGCGGCAGGGGATCTTTCAACTACCAGGACGACATCCGTCCCTGGCTCGGCAGGGAGGCCGCGATCGCCTTCCTCAACACCACCACGTCGACTGCGGGCTCCGAGATCGTGCTCGACGTTAAGTCGCCCGCCAAGGCCCGCAGCTTCCTCGCGCGGGTGGGAGTGGCGCCGATGGGCACGTACCGGGGGTTGAGGTTGTACGGGCGCAGCAGCGGGATCGAGCTCGCTTTCGTGCGCCACTACCTCGTGCTCGGGCAGGCCGCCACGGTCGATAGCGCGATCGACGCGTCCGCGGGGCGCACGTCCTCGCTCGCAACGAGCTCGCCGTATACGCGCGCGGCCGCGGGCGAGTCCGCCGGCCGGGTGGTCGACATCTACTTCTCGCCCCAGGGAATAACGCGTCTGCTCGCCCCGCAGCGAGGCGTGATCGGAGCCCTGGGCGCGCTCCTCTACCAGCCGAAGGAGCTCGGCGCCACCGTGTCTATCTCGGCCTCGGGCGGCGGAGCGAGCCTCTACGTCAACACCGCGCTGCGACGGGGCTCGCCCGGGCGCACGTTCACGCCCTCGCTCGCCTCGGAGCTGCCCCCCGGAGCGCTGCTCCTGATCGACGTGACCGGGTTGGATAGGGCCGCGCCGCGGGTGCTGGACGCGGGGGCCGCCGCGGGCATCGCGGGGAGGCTCGGCCCGCTGCTCGCGCGGGTGGGGACGGCGCTGTCGTCCGAGGGCGTCGACGTGCACGCGATCGAGGCGCTGTTCGCCGGCGAGACCGCGGTGGCACTGGTACCGGGGCCCAAGGGAACGCCCGCCCTGGTAGTGGCCACGCGCACCGATCACCAGCAGAAGGTCCGCGCGCAGCTCGCCAATCTCGAGGTCCCGCTCTCGAACCTCTTCCCGGCGCCGAAGCAGGGCTCCGGTCAGGTACCCGAGTTCACCACGCACCAGGTCGCCGGTGTCACCGCCCACCAGCTGCAGCTCGCCCCCGGGCTCACCCTTGACTACTCCGTCTTCCGAGGGCTGCTCGTCGTCTCGACGAGCCTCGGCGGGATCGCGGCAGTTGCCAGTCACCACGGCTCGCTGCGCAGCGAGCCCGCATACGCGCAGGCGCTGCCCGGCCAGCCCCGGCCGGTTACCTCGCTAGTCTTTGCCGACTTCAGTCAGCTGCTCAGCCTCGCCCAGCGAACCGGACTGGTCAGCGGCACCGTATATCGGGCGCTGCAGCCGGACCTCAGCCGGATCCAGGCGGTCGGTCTCCAAACGGCGAGGGGACAGAACGACTCCACAGCGCAGATCACGCTCCATATCCCATGACCGCGTTTTCCGACAACGAATTTCTATTCACTTCTGAGTCTGTCACCGAGGGCCATCCCGACAAGATCGCGGACCAGATCTCGGACGGGGTGCTCGACGCCGTGATGCGCGACGACCCGACGGGACGGGTCGCGTGCGAGACGCTCGTGAACACCGGTCTCGTCGTGGTCTCGGGCGAGATCACGACCAAGACCTATGTCGACATTCCCGACGTGGCCCGTCAGACGATCAAGCGGATCGGGTATACCGACGCCGAGTACGGCTTTGACTACCACACTTGCGCGGTGATCAACGCGATCGACAAGCAATCGCCGGACATCGCCCAAGGCGTCGAGCGGGCTTACGAAGCGCGTACCGATCCCGCCGATGACGACGAGTTCGATCTCGCCGGCGCGGGCGACCAGGGCATGATGTTTGGCTACGCGACGAGCGAGACCGAGGAGCTGATGCCGCTGCCGATCTCGCTGGCGCACAAACTGGCTCGGCGGCTTGCCGATGTCCGCAAGACGCAGACGCTCCCGTACCTCCGTCCCGACGGCAAGACCCAGGTCACGGTCCGCTACGTCGACGGGTGGCCGGTCGAGGTGGAGAAGCTGCTGATCTCCTGCCAGCACCGCGACGGCGCCGAGTCCCTGCTCAAGGGCGATCTGTGGGAGCACGTCGTCGAGCCCGTGCTGCAGGCGACTCCGGACATGTACGACGCCAAGAAACTGCAAGAGCACTTCCTCGTGAATCCGACGGGCCGGTTCGTGATCGGCGGGCCGATGGGCGACTGCGGCCTGACCGGCCGCAAGGTGATCGTCGACACCTACGGCGGCATGGCGCGCCACGGCGGGGGCGCGTTCTCCGGCAAGGATCCCTCCAAGGTCGACCGCTCCGCGGCCTACGCGGCCCGCTACGTCGCCAAGAACGTCGTCGCGGCAGGGCTGGCCGATCGCGTGGAAGTGCAGGTCGCTTATGCGATCGGGGTCGCGCATCCGATCTCGGTCATGATCGAGACCTTCGGCACCGAGAAGGTCGGTCGTGCCCGCATCCTCGAGTTGATCTCCGAGCACTTCGACCTGCGGCCGGGCGCCTTTCGCCAGTACCTCCGGCTCCACCGCCCGATCTTTCAGAAGACCGCCGCATACGGCCACTTCGGCCGCGAAGACCCCGACTTCACCTGGGAGCGGACCGACAAGGCTTCTGCCTTGAGGGCGGCAGCCGGACTCGACGCGACGGCGCTGCAGGCCTAGTTTTGTTTGCGTCGCGCGGCGCGCCGCTGTCGCACCGTGGGTACGAGCATGATCAGCCAGCACAACTGCGCGAGCGTGGTGCTGACGAACGCGATCGGGATCGACGCGAAGAACACGACCGGCACGATGACCCAGCTCTCGCGCAGGGCGAGGTCGCGTGCGCCCTCTTGGGACAGAAGCCCGGCCCGCTGCACGTGCACGCGAGTTAACCCTGCAACCAGCGACAGCAGGCCGATCGTCGCGGCGTAGAGGATGACCGCGGCCGGCTGCCCGCCATACAGGCCTAGCACGCGGGTCGGATAGGGCAAAAACGCGACGAACGCGAGGTACGCCAGGTTCAGCGCCGTCACCCTCCCATCGATCCGGCTCAGCGCGCCGAAGAGGCGATGGTGGCGGACCCACAGGACCCCGATGATCACGAAGCTGATCGCGTAGGAGGTGAACTGGTCCTGCCGGTCCAGCAGTCTCCTGCCGAGCAGGCTGTGGTGTCCGGCCCCCAGCTCGGGGGTCGTGATACTGAGCACCAGCAGCGTCAGCGCGATGGCAAAGACGCCATCGCTCAACGCCACTGTGCGGTCGTAGTCGAAGGCGCGCTCGTTGGGCGATTCGGCGTCGGTCAAGGGCACGTCGCCCGCCATGGCGCGCATTATCAAGAGAGGGCCAGTCGTTACCGCGTCGTCGGCGACTAGAGCGCGGAGGCGAGCAGCGCGATCGCGAGCACCAGCAACGCCAGCATTCCCATGACCCCCGCGAGGGGGGCCGGTTCGGTCCGCACCGGTCCTTCATCCTGGAAGAGCGCGAACCAGGCCACAACGGGGCTGCCGCCGAGCAGGCACCACCAGGCCCATTCCGTGGACCCCTCTCTGCCCGCGGCGATCGTCCCCAGCCCACGAGAGCAGGCGTCGAGCGCCAGACCAAATGCGAGCAGCACGTTGCCCGAGTCGAAGCCCGCGCGCGCCACGCCCGCGTACACCTCGGCTACGAGCACTGCCGCGAGCGCGAATCCGGCGAGCAGACCGGCCATCTGGCGCTCGGCCGCCCTGCGGGGGATGTCTGGCTGGGGCGGCGCTGAAACCGCACTCGCTGGGGCGGCGATGGGTCGCCCAGGAGGCGGACCGAGGTCCTCGATGCAGTGCTCCAGCGTCCGCCGGGTTGCCTCGCGGCCGCCGGTGAGCTCGTCCGGATTGAGCTCGAGCAGCCTCAAGCCGTGGGCAGCAATCAGCTCCGCGAAGAGCTCGCGGTGGGGGCTGGCCGGGTCCTGGCAGACGACGACCAAGCGATTGCCGGGGTAGTAGGCGTCCACGGCCAGCCAGTCCGCCGGCCCACCGCCGGGCCGCCTGAGCCAGGCAAAGAGGTGCGAGCGGCGCCCACGCTCGGCGAGGATTCGGTCTGTCAGATCGAGGATCTCTGGAACCGGCGCGGCGAGGCTCCCTGAAGCTAGCCACCCCTCGCTTGGCGCCCGTGGGTCCTCGCCGAGCCCCCCACCAAGCTCTCCCGTCGTCATCCTGCGCTCACTGTACTGCGGGTCGGCGACGCCAAAGCGCCCACGGGGCTGGCACGCCTGTGCTGTCTCTAGGGTGGATCACGACATGCGTATCGCCCGCGTAGAACCGCTCACGCGCACGCGCGCCGTCCGCGGACCGTTCGATTACCGCCTGGCCGAGGACCAGACGGCGATCGAGGTCGGATCGCTTCTGCGGGTCCCGTTCGGCCGCAGCCGGGCGTTGGGCGTTGTCGTCGAGCTGGCCGGAAACTCGCCCGTGCAGCCCGAGCAGCTCGCGCAGCCCGAGGCCGTGCTCCCCGACTCGGTGCCGGCCGACCTGGTGGAGCTCGCCCGGTGGATGGCCGCCGAGTATTGCTCGACCCCGGCCCGCGCGCTGAGCCTGGTCCTGGCTCCCGGCGCGCGGCGGCGGGTGAGACCGCGCAAGCAGGCGCGCCCCGAGCTCACCGGTGGCCCCAACGGTCTGCCGCTGCCGCGATTGACCACGGCCCAGAGCGAGGCACTCGAGCAAGTGCTCGCCGCGCTGCGAGCGCCGGCCGGCGACAAGCAGCTGCTGTTGGACGGCGTCACCGGCTCCGGCAAGACCGAGGTCTACCTCCGCGCGGTAGACGCCACGCTGGCCGCGGGGCGGGGAGCAATCGTGCTGGTCCCCGAGATCGCGCTCACGCCGCAGACCGTCGAGCGGTTCGAGGCCCGCTTCGGCGAGACCGTGGCCGTGCTGCATTCGGGACAGCGCCCAGCCCGCCGCCACGACGAATGGTCGCGGCTGCGAACCGGCCAAGCCCGAGTCTGCGTGGGTCCACGCTCCGCGGTGTTCGCGCCGCTGGCGGACATCGGGCTGATCGTGGTCGACGAGGAGCACGAGGGCTCCTTCAAGCACGAGGGAGACCCCCGCTACGACGCCCGCACGGTGGCGGTACGCAGGGCCCACGCGCACCGCGCGCTGCTGCTGCTGGGCAGCGCCACGCCGCGGCCCGAGACGGCCCACACCGCGCGCCGGTTGCGACTCCCCGAACGGATCGACTCGAGGCCGCTGCCGCCAGTCGCGCTGCTCGACATGCGTGGCGCCAACCGCCCCCTCCACCCCGAGACGCGTGCCGCGTTGGCGGAGTGCAGGCGCGCGGGCGAGAAGGGAATCGTGCTGTTGAATCGGCGCGGCTGGTCGAACTTCCTCTCGTGTCGCTCCTGCGGTCACGTGTGGATGTGCCCGGACTGCGAGGTCGCACTGGTACTGCACGGCTCGGGCCACGTCTCCTGCCACCACTGCGGACACCGGGAAAGGGCTCCGAGTCGTTGCGTGAAGTGCGGTTCGACCACCGTCGCGCGTCACGGAGCCGGAACCGAGCGGCTCGAGCACGAGTTGCGGGAGGCGCTCGGCGATGGGGACTTCGAGGTGGTGCGGCTGGACGCCGACGCCGCCGGCGCCGCCGGGCGAGAGGAAGCGCTGCAGCGCTTCCGCGCGGCCCGCTGCGGCCTGCTCGTGGGAACGCAGATGGTGGCCAAGGGGCACGACTTTCCCGAGGTCACGCTGGGAATCGTCCTGGACGCCGACCAGACGCTGCGCTTCCCCGACTTCCGCGCCGAAGAGCGCACCTTCGCGCTCGTCACACAGCTCGCCGGCAGGGCGGGCCGCGGCGAACGCGGCGGCCGCGTGCTGGTACAGACGCTTGCACCGAGCGCGCGCGCGATTCGCTACGCGGCCCGTCACGATTCGGAGGGCTTCCTCGCGGACGAGCTCGGACGACGCGAGGCGCTTCAGTACCCGCCGTTCGCCTCGCTCATCAGGATCGTCTGCGGCGCCGTCGAGCGGGAGGCCGCGCAAGCCGCGGCCACCTGGCTCCGAGCGCGGATCGAACCGCCCTCAGGCCACCGTTCTCGGTCCCGCCCCGCTGTTCGCCTTGCGGGGCCGGTCCCGCCGGCAGCTCTTGATCAAGGCCCGCGACAGAACGGCCGCGATCGCCACGGTGGGGGAGGCGGTGCAGCAGCTCGCACGCGAGCGGGCGCTCGCACGTGAGGTCAGCGTGTCCGTGGATGTTGATCCCGTTTGATTCGACGCTCTGCCTAAGGCCCGCTCCTCCCGCCACGCTCTCGGCCGCGACCCTAAACTGAGGCCGTGAGCGAGGAACACGCTGTAACCCAGCCCGAGATCGACGGGCAGATCAAGCGCGAGCCCGACCTCGACCCCGAGGTCGAGGCGCGGCGCGCGGCGGCAATCGCTCGGGTTCGCAAGTTCGGGGATCCCGCCCTGCGCACGCGCGCGCGCCGGGTGGACCGCTTCGACGCCTCGCTCCTCGATGAGGTGAGCTACATGGGGGAGATCATGGATGGGGCCCTTGGCGTGGGGCTGGCAGCAACTCAGTTGGGCGTGCTCCACCGGGTCCTGGTCTACCGCGTTCCGCCGGCGCCCGAGCCCGCGGCGCTGGTCAACCCCGAAATCGAGTGGGCCGGTCGTGAACAGGAGATCGCCGAGGAGGGATGCCTCAGTCTCCCCGGCGTGCTCGTCGAGGTCGAGCGTCCAGTCTTCGTCCGCGTACGCGGGAGCGACGAGCGGGGCGACGGAGTCTTGATCGAGGCCTCCGGGCTCGAAGCGCGAGTCCTGCAACACGAGATCGACCACCTCGACGGGGTCCTGATCCTCGATCGCACGACGCGGGACCAGCGCAAGCAGGCGATGCGCGCGCTGCGAGAAGCCGAGGCCGCGTAGCCCCTCAGCGTAAAGAGGTCGTGCGAACCGTCTTCCTCGGGACTTCCGAGTTTGCCGCGGCGGTGCTCGAACGCCTCGCCGCGTCGCCACACCGGCCCGAGTTGGTGGTCACCCGCCCGGACCGACCGAGCGGCCGCGGCCGTCGCCTTACCCCGCCGCCGGTCGCCCGCGCCGCGTCGGCGCTCGGGATCGAGCTGTTCCAGCCGCAGGCGGTCAACGACGAGCGAGCGCGGCTGCGCATCACGGCAGCTCGACCGGACGCGGTCTGCGTGTGCGCGTTCGGCGCGCTGATCAAGGAGCCCCTGCTCTCCGACCACCTCATGCTCAACGTCCATCCGTCGCTGCTGCCGCGATGGCGGGGCGCCGCGCCGATAGAGCGCGCCATCATGGCCGGCGATCACGAGACCGGCGTGTCGATCATCCGGCTCACCGCCGGCCTGGACAGTGGCCCGGTGTGCGCGCAGGAGCGCGAGCCGATCGCCCCCTCCGACACCTATGGCACGCTCGCTCCGCGCCTCCAAAAGCGCAGTGGCACGCTGCTCGTGCGCACGCTGGACGATCAGCCCCCGTGCGTGGAACAGGACGACGCCCGAGCGACCTATGCGGAGAAGATCTCGGCCGCCGACAGACTGCTCGACCCGGCTGAGCCGGCGAGCGCCTTGGAACGGCGGGTGCGCGCGCTGACGCCGCACATCGGGGCGCGGCTCGAGCTTGCAGACGGCACCGCGCTCGGGGTCTTGGCCGCCGCCGCCCTCGACGACGGGCCGCCCCCCGGATCGCTCGATCTCAGCGGACCGCGACCGATCCTCGGATGCGCCGAGGGCGCGCTGGAGCTGCTCGAGGTCCATCCGCCCGGGCGGCGCCCGATGAGCGGGGAGGACTACGTCCGAGGGCTGCGGAGGTGAGCGCGAAGCAGCGGCGTAGGGGCGTCGCGCCCGAGCGGAGCCCGGTCTCGCCCGCGCGTGAGTGCGCGTTTGTCGTGCTACGCCGCGTGTTCGAGCAGGGCGCCTACGCCGACCGCGCCTTCGCGGCCGAGGCCACCGACCTGACCCCGCGCGATCGGGCCCTCGCCATGCGGCTGGCATACGGCGCGGTCCAACGCCGTGCGACTCTCGACGCGGTCGCGGAGCGGCTCACGGGCCGCTCGGTGGGCCGCCTGCACCCGGCCGTGAGAGCCGCGCTGCGGCTCGGGCTCCTCCAACTGCTCTTCATGGACGGGATCGCAGACCACGCCGCGGTCAACGAGGCCGTGGAGCTGGCCAAGACCGCCGGCGCGCCCGCCGCCAAGATGGTCAACGCCGTGCTCAGGCGTGCTACCCGCGAGGCCGAGGAGATCCTTGAGCGCTTCGACGACGCCACTGCGGCCGGTGCGGCCCTGAAACACTCCGTGCCCCGGTGGCTGGCCGAGCAGCTGTGGGAGGAGCTCGGCGCAGACGATGCGCGCGCGCTGCTTGCCCGCGCCAACGAGCCGCCGGAGTCGGCCGTGCGCGTCAACACGCTGGTGGCCACCCTGGAGGAGGTAGGTCGCCGACTCCCCGTCTCGACGAGCCCCGCGCCCGGGATACCCGAGGGTCTCGTGCTCGCTGGGCCGCTAGCGCTCGAGGACTCGGACCTGTGGCGAGAGGGCGCCGTCATGGGACAGTCCCGCGGCTCGATGGAGGTAGCGAGAGCGCTCGCGCCGCAGCCCGGCGAGCGCGTCCTCGACCTCTGCGCCGCGCCCGGCGCCAAGACGACGCACCTGGCCGCGTTGATGTCCGACCGCGGCGAGATCGTCGCGGTCGAGCGCAACCCCAGCCGCGCGCGGGGACTGCGCGAGACCTGTGCGCGCATGCGTACCGGGTGCGTGGGTGTGGAGCTCGGCGACGCCACCGAGCGCAGGGGGGACCAACCCTTTGCACGCGTGCTCCTCGATCCACCCTGCTCCGGCCTGGGGACGCTTCAGTCCAGGCCGGATATCCGCTGGCGGACGAGTCGCGAGCAGATCGAGAGGCTCGCGCGGCTACAGCGCGGCATGCTCGAGACCGCCGCCGCGGCGACCGCCCCCGGATCGCTCATCGTCTACTCCGTCTGCACGCTCTCCCGCGCCGAGACGACAGGGGTGATCGAGTCATTCCTGCGCGCACATTGTGGGTTCGAGCTCGAGGAGTCCTTCCAGCTACTGCCCCACCGAGACGGCACGGACGGCTTCTACGTCGTGCGCATCAGACGGTCGACGTGAGTCGCTATCTCCACGGCTCATGCGGTAAGGGTGATGCGATCCGGGTGGACCGATCTTTACGCTTGAGAGCGCATGAACGAGCCAGAGTTTCAGACCGGCCCCGCCTGTCCCAGCTGCGGTGAGCCGTGGCTACGCCCGACGGCGGCGGCCGGTCGCTACCGCTGTCTGTGGTGTCTGCAGCGCTACGAGCTCGTCTCCGTGTGCCCCAACTGCGGCGAGCACTCGACGATCGTGCGTATGTCGAGCACGGCGATCGTCGACTGCAGCCACTGCCGCGGCAGCATGCTGAAGGCGGTCTAACGATGACTCCAGAGGGCTCGGGGAAGAGCGTCTTCGCGCAGCGCCGCGTTGCCCCGTCGATTCTCTCGGCGGACTTCGCGCGTCTGGGCGCCCAGGTCCAGGAGGTGATCGCCGCGGGCGCGCGGATCATCCACGTCGACGTGATGGACGGCCACTTCGTTCCCCCGATCACCTTCGGACCGATCATCGTCAGCGCGATCGCCGACCTCGTGCACGACAAAGGTGCGGCGATCGACGTGCACTTGATGATCGACCGACCCGAGCGCCAGGTGCAGGAGTTCGTGCGGGCGGGCGCGGACAACGTCACGTTCCATGCCGAGGCGACGCCTCACATCCACTACGCGGTCATGGAGATCCGCGAGGCGGGGGCGAGCGCCGGGGTCGCGATCTGTCCCGCCACACCCGCGGGCGCGGTTGACGAGATCGCAGAGCAGGGGCTCGGCGTGGCGCTGTGTATGAGCGTGGACCCGGGGTGGGGTGCCCAGGAATTGATCCCCGCCTCGCTGCCCAAACTCGAACGGATGCGGGCTGCGCTACCGCCCCGCGTCGCGCTCGAGGTCGACGGAGGCGTCCACCGCGACACGGCGGCGGCCTGCGCGGCCGCGGGGGCAAACCTGCTTGTCGCCGGCTCGGCCGTTTTCGCGTCCGATGACCCGGGCGCGGCCTACGCCGAGATCGCGGCGGCCGCCGGCGCTGTCTAGGGAAGCTCGCTAGATTGAGGTCGGCGATGGGCATGCTCACCACCGCCACCTTCCGCCGCCTTCATTTCGTCGTGGGGGTCGCGGCCGTGACCCTCGCGCTCGTCGTGGCGGGCTGTGGCTCATCGTCGTCGTCGCCGGCGAAGGTTTCCGCGGCCTCCTACGTCAACTCGGTGTGCACCACGGCCGGGAGTTGGTATCGGTCGATTCAGACCGCCGGGCGACAGCTGGAGACCACGGTGCACAAAGCGAAGTCGGTCTCCGAGGCCAAGACCGCGTACGCGACGTTCATCGACGGCTTGCTCCACGCCACGGAGCGGGCCGAGCAGCAGCTGAAGAATGCCGGAGCTCCTTCGGTCTCTAACGGCACGCGGATCTCGACCCAGGTAATTCACGCTTTCGACAGCGCAAAGCGAGGCCTGAGCGGTGCCGCGGATCAGATCCGCAACGTCCCCACCACCAGCCCCACGGCGTTTGAGAGCGCGGCGTCTCACGTCCAGGCGACGGTTCAGCACTCGCTTCAAGGCATGAGTTCGCTCGCGCCCCAGAAGAGCGCCGAGCTGCACACGGCGGCGGCCAAAGACCACAGCTGCCAGGCCCTGCGCGCGCTCGGGGGTTAACCGGCACTCGAACCGCGCAGACCCCGCCGACCGCGATTGGCGCGGGTCTATGCTGCGCGAGCCGAATGTCAGTGAACACCGAGAACGATCGACGCCACCTCGCTCGCGCAATCGAGCTCGCCGAACGCGGCCGCGGGAGGGTCAGCCCAAACCCACTCGTGGGGGCCGTGTTGGCGCGCCAGTCGGAGACGCTCGGCGAGGGGTATCACACCGCCTTCGGCGCCCCGCACGCCGAGGTCGAGGCGATCAGGGCCGCCGCCGGGCACGAGTTCGACGACGCGACTTTGTACGTGTCGCTCGAGCCCTGCGCGCACGAGGGCAAGACGCCCCCGTGCACGGACGCCATCATGGAGGCGGGGATCGGGCGCATCGTAATCGCGTCCGACGACCCCAGCGAGCATGCCTCCGGCCGGAGTCTCGGCATCCTCCGGGACGAGGGGATCGAGATCGTGATCGCCGACGGCGAGCTCGCGTCTCGCGCGAGACTCGTCAACCAGCCCTTCCGCAAGCACGCCCGCACGGGCCTGCCGTGGGTTATGTCGAAGGCGGCGATGACGCTCGACGGCAAGGTCGCGACCGGCACCGGCGACTCGAAGTGGATCTCGTCCGAGAGCAGCCGCGAGCTCGCCCACCGGTGGCGCGCGGAGGTCGACGCGGTGGCCGCCGGCATCGGGACGGCGCTGGCTGACGACCCGCGCCTGACCGCGCGCGTGGAGGGAGTCGTCCGCCAGCCCCGGCGGGTTGTGTTCGACTCGTGGGCCCGCCTGCCGCCCGATTCCAAGCTCGTCCGCGAAGCCCGGAGGCACCCGCTCACCGTGGTCGTCTCGCGCGCCGCGCCGCGCGCGGCCACCGACACCCTCGAAGCCCACGGCGCTGAGATTCTCGTCGCCTCGGGCGAGAACGAGACTGCCCGCGTTCGCGCTGCGCTGGCCCAGCTCGGTGAGGCCGGGATCACCTCGATTCTGCTCGAAGGCGGCCCGCATCTCGCCGGCGCGTTCCTCGACGCGGGCCAGATCGACGAACTGCGACTGTTCCTGGCGCCGATCGTCATGGGGGGGCGCACCGCCCGCTCGGCGCTGGAAGGCGAGGGAGTCGAGACCGTGGCCGAAGCGGCGCGCGCCCTCACCCTTGAGTGCGAGCACCTCGACGAGGACCTGCTCATCTCGGCCCGCCTGAAGGAGTGGTAGGCGAGTGGGGGCCGGCCACTAATGTTCACCGGGATCGTCCAGGGGCTTGGCCGGATCGAGCGCGTGGAGCGCGGAGTTCAAGGAGCGCGCATCGAGGTTGCCACGGAGCTGGCCGAGGAGATCGACGCAGGGGAATCAGTCGCGATCAACGGCGTGTGCCTGACGGCGCAGCCGGCCGGCGGGCATTCCTTTCATGCGGATGTCATGAACGAGACGCTCGCGCGCACCTCCCTGGCGGAAGCGCGGCGCGGCACGGAGGTCAACCTCGAGCTTGCGCTGCGGCCCTCGGACCGGCTGGGCGGCCACATCGTCCAGGGCCACGTCGATGACGTCGGTACGGTGATCGCCCTGGCGGACGACGGGTTCGCGCGCGTGCTCGAGATCGAAGCTCCCGCGCAGCTCCTGCGCTACGCGGTGCAGAAGGGTTCGATCGCTATAGACGGTGTTTCTCTCACGGTTGCCGAGCTCCGTCCGCGATCATTTACGGTGTCCTTGATCCCTGAAACGCTCAAGCGGACCACGCTCGGCCAAGTCACAGCCGGCACCCGCGTCAACTTGGAGGTCGATGTGCTCGCGAAATATGTGGAGAGGCTGGTCGCGCGATGAGCTCGACCAAGACCCCCTTCGCCGCGATCGACGAGGCGATCGAGGACGTCCGCCGGGGGCGCATGGTCGTCGTCGTCGACGACGAGAACCGCGAGAACGAGGGAGACCTCACGATCGCCGCGCAGTTCGTCACACCGGAGGCCGTCAACTTCATGACCAAGGAAGGGCGCGGCCTGATCTGCCTGGCGCTGACCCCCGAACGCTGCGACGAGCTCGGCCTCGACCTGATGGCCGCCAAGAACGAGTCGGCCTTTGAGACCGCGTTCACCGTCTCGATCGAGGCGCGTGAAGGGGTCACGACGGGCATCTCGGCACACGACCGGGCGCGCACGATCCAGGTCGCCATCGATCCGGGCTCCTCGCCGCGCGACCTCGTCCAGCCCGGCCACGTCTTCCCGCTGAAGGCGCGCGTGGGCGGCGTGCTGGAGCGGGTGGGCCAAACGGAGGCGGCGGTCGATCTCGCCCGACTCGCCGGCCTGATCCCCGCCGGGGTGATCTGCGAGATCATGAACGACGACGGGACCATGGCGCGGGTCGGCGACCTCGGGCCCTACTGCGAGCGCCACGACCTGAAGATGGTCACGGTCGCCGACCTGGTCGCCTACCGCCGACAGCACGACAAGCTGGTGGAGCGGGTGGTCTCGACGGGTCTGCCAACCGCCTTCGGCGACTTCGTGGCGATCGGCTACAGGTCGCTGGTCGACAACAAGCATCACGTGGCGCTCGTAAAGGGCGACGTCGCGGGCAGGCCCGACGTGCTCGTGCGCGTTCACTCGGAGTGCCTGACCGGCGACGTCTTCCACTCAATGCGCTGCGACTGCGGCGAGCAGCTCGCCTCTGCGCTGCAGATGATCGAACGTGAAGGGGTCGGCGTGCTGCTCTACCTGAGCCAGGAGGGCCGCGGGATCGGCTTGCTCAACAAGTTGCGCGCCTACAGACTCCAGGAGGAGGGGCTCGACACGGTGGACGCCAACCTCCGCCTCGGCCTGCCCGCCGATCTGCGCGACTACGGGATCGGCGCCCAAATCCTCTCCGACCTCGGTCTGTCCAGTATCCGCATCCTCACCAACAACCCGAAGAAGATCTCGGGCATGTCCGGCTACGGTCTCTCAGTCACCGACCAGATCCCGATCGAGCAACTGCCCAACCGCCACAACGAGGCCTACCTGCGGGCCAAGCGCGACCGGCTCGGCCACATCCTCCACCACCAAGGACTGGCGCTGGACGAGGAGATGCTTCACGCCGAGCACGAAGAGGACCGTCGCCGGGCCCGCGAGGACCACCTCGGCGACGATGCCCCCAGCTGACGCGGCCGCGGGCACCGGCCCCGATCGCCTCGGGGTCGCGTTGTGCATAGCGCGGTTCTACTCGGAGTTGGCCGACAAGCTCGAGACGGGAGCGCGGGCGGCGCTCTCGGAGGCGGGCATCGACGAGATCGAGGTGTTCGAGGTCCCGGGCGCGTTCGAGCTGCCGCTAATAGCCAACTACGCCGCCCGCTCGGGTCGTTTCGCCGCGGTGGTGTGCCTGGGCGCGGTGATCCGGGGCGAGACCGACCACTACGCCTACGTCTGCGCCGAGGCGGCCCGGGGCATCCAAACGGTCCAGCTCGAGACCGGGGTCCCTTGCGGGTTCGGTGTGCTTACCGTCGACACGATGGCCCAGGCGCTCGAGCGCGTCAGCGGCGGGTCCAAGCGCGACACCGGCCGGAACGCGGTGGAAGCAGTGCTGGCTTCGCTCGCGGTGAAGGACAAAGTGACCGGGCCTTGAACGAACGATGTCGATTCTGTCCGACCCCGGGAGTGAATCGACAAAGGCCCGCTCGGAACCGCTCGCTAAACGTCGGTCCGCAGCCGCTCTATACTCGCCCGCCGTGCCTAAGGTTTGCCATGTCTGCTCAAAGGGCCCCGCGTTCGGTCACAGCCGCAGCCACTCGATGGTGGCGACCAAGCGGCGCTTCGAACCCAACCTTCAGCGCGTGCGCATCGACGACAACGGCACGCCTCGAAGGGTCTACGTCTGCACGCGCTGCCTCAAGGCCGGCAAGGTGACCAAGGCCGCCTAGGCGAACCAATCGCCTAGGGCCTATCGCGATGCCCTAATCCCGACTGATGTCCGACTCGAGCATCGTTCGGTTCCGCGCGGTGATCGAGGCGGCACTGGCGGCGCTCGAGGGCCGCCGCGAGGAGGTCAACGCGCTCAACGTCTTCCCGGTCGCCGACGCCGACACGGGCGACAACATGGTGCTGACGCTGCGCGCCGTCGTGCAGGAGCTCGATCGGCTCGCGGCGGCCTCGAGCACCGACGCGGGCACCGAGATCGATCGCGACGATCTGGTCGCATCGGTGGCCAGGGCGGCGCTGCTCGGAGCGCGCGGCAGCTCCGGCGTGATCCTCTCGCAACTGGTCCGGGGTGCGGCCGAGGAGCTCGCCAGCCGGCCCGGCGAGCTGGTCGACCCAGTTCTCATCTGCGCAGCCATGGCCCGCGCCGCCGACCAGGCCTACGGCTCGGTCAGGAGCCCGGCGGAGGGCACGTTGCTCACCGTAGTGCGCGAGATGACGGCGTGCATGGCCTCGGAGCTCGCGCACATGCGCGAGGGCCGCCTGCCCGCCGACGCCTCGGCCCTGGAGCAGAACGCGGTGATCGCCGAGCTGGTCGAGCGCGCACTCGAGGCCGGCCGGGAATCGGTCCAGCGGGGACCGGAGCTCCTGCCCGTCCTGCGCGAGGCCGGAGTGGTCGACGCCGGGGGATACGGCTTGGTCGTCGCGCTGTCGGGCATCGTGGGCGCGCTGCGCGGTGTCGCGCCGACGACCTTCGATACGGGTGCCGGCGCGCGCGTTACCCGGCCGCAGCACTTCTCGACCACTTACCGGTATTGCACGAACTTCGCCGTCACCGGAAGTGGCTTGGAAGCACGGCGCTACATCCCCGAGCTCGAGGCCCAGGGCGACTCCGTACTGGTAGTCGGCGACGCCACCACGCTCCGAGTGCACCTGCACACAGACAGCCCCAACGCCGCGACCGCGCTCTTTTCGGGCGCGGGCACGGTCTCTCACCTCGACATCGCCGACATGCGCACGCGTCCGCGCGCCAGCGACGAACGGCTCACCCGCGCCCCCAGCCAAGAGGTCAGCGGTCTCGTCGCGGTCGCGGGCGGGCCGGGGATCAAGTCGCTGTTTGAAAGCTTCGGTGGATACGTGCTCAACGGTGGGGAATGGGCAGCGGACGGTCACGGTCCCGGCGCCAACTCAGCGGCTTCCCCCTCGCCATACGACCTGCTCGCGGCGATCCACGCGATCGACGCCGTAGAGGTGGTCGTGCTGCCCAACAGCGAACCGGTGCTGGCGGCGGCGCTACAGGCAGCGGAGCTCTCGGAGAAGGCGGCCTACGTGGTGGAGTCCCTTTCCCACCAGGCCGGCCTCGCCGCGGCCGCGGTCATGGATCCGCGCCTCGGCGCGCGTGAGAACGCCCAGCGAATGAGCCGCACCGTCGCTCGCATCCGGACCGGGTCGGTGGCCCCCGCGACCGCCGACGATCCGAACGGACGCTTTCACGCCGGCGACGCGGTCGCGTTCCTCGGCGACGAGGTCGTCGCCTGGGGCCAGCCGCGGGAGGCGCTGCGAGCGGTGCTCGAGCGGCTCGCCGAAGGCGCCGAGCTCATAACCTGCCTGCGCGGCGCGGACGCGCCGCTCGACGACCGGACGGTCGAGACGCTCGCGGCCGGGGAGGTCGAGTTCGAGCTCTCCAATGGAGGGCAGCGCGGGGTCTGGTGGCTGCTGGCGGCCGAGTAGACCGCCGCATCTGAGCGTGCCGCCATCATCCTGAGCATGCCCGCGACTGCGTTCGCCAGCTCGAGGCCGCTCGAGCCCGAGGAGCTCGAGGGCGCGCCCGCGCGCTATCCACACCCATCGCGGCTGCGCGCCCCGCTGAAGGTCGACGGTCAAAAAGCGCGTCGCGCCGCGACCGCGCTGGGGCTCCACACAGTCGGTGACCTGCTCTGGCATCTGCCTCGAGACCGTCGCGAGGCCCGCTCTCTCCGCAGCTGAGCCGCGGGGAAGCCGCGACCGTCGTGGTCGAGGTCTCCTCGATCTCGTCGCGCTCGGTACGGCGGCGGGGCATGCGGCCGCTGGTCGAGGCGCTCGTCACCGACGGCACGGGCACGGTCAAGGCCGCCTTCTTCAACCAACCCTGGCTCGTGCGCCGCTACCCGCCGGGAACGCGGCTGCTCCTCCACGGCAGACTGCGGTCTCGCGGGGCGTTCAACGTGGAGGCCCACGCGCGTACGAGCGAGCCGTTGGGTGGCGGTGGGAGCTTCGTCTCGCACTATCCGGCCACGGACGGGCTGACGTCCACGCAAATCCATTCCATGGTGCGGGAGCTCGGGGCGTGCCTGCGCGAGGTGATCGAGCCGCTGCCCGCTGCGCTTCGTGCCTCGGAGCGCCTCCCGGACCGCGAGGCGGCGCTAAGAGCGATCCACTTTCCGGACGCGGTCGACGCGCTCGACCCGGCCCGCGCCCGGCTGGCCTTCGAAGAGCTTTTGCTGCTCCAGCTCGCGCTGATGCGGCGGCGGGCGGCGCGCGAGACTGAAGCCGCTCGGGTCCTCGATGAGCCGCCCGAGTTCACCGCGAGCTGGCTTGGAGACCTGCTGCCGTTCGCACTCACCGGTGACCAGGCGCGGGCGATCGCCGAGGTCGACCGCGACCTCGCCTCGAGCCGACCGATGCAGCGCTGCTGATGGGCGAGGTCGGCTCCGGCAAGACCGTGGTCGCGCTCTACACGCTGCTGCGCGCCGTCGAGCACGGCATGCAGGCGGCGCTGATGGCCCCGACTGAGACGCTCGCCGAGCAACACTTCGCGACGCTGGGCGCGCTGCTGCCGGGCACCGCGATCCCGGCCGCGCTGCTCACCGGCTCGACCCCCGCACGCCGCCGCGCGGACATCCTCGGGAAGCTCGAAACCGGCGAGCTCCAGCTCGTCGTGGGCACGCACGCGTTGATCGAGGAGCCCGTGCGATTCGCGTCGCTGGCCGTGGCGGTGGTCGACGAACAGCACCGCTTCGGCGTCGCGCAGCGCTCCGCGCTGGACCGCAAGGCCGGAGCGGGGTCAAGCCTGCACATGCTCCACATGAGCGCGACGCCGATCCCACGCACGCTGGCGCTCGCGGGGTACGGCGACCTCGACTTCACCGTCCTGCGGGAGCTTCCGCGGGGGCGCAGGCCCGTTCAGACGTTTGTGTGCTCGACGCCAGGGGAACGGGCACGGGCATACGAGCGCATCCGCGAGGAGCTCCGCGCGGGCCGCCAGGCCTTCGTGGTCTGTCCACTGGTCGAGGAGTCCGAATCCCTTCAGGCACGCGCCGCGACGGCCGAGTACGAACGGCTGCGCGGCGGAGAGCTGAGCGAGTTCGAGGTTGTGCTGCTCCACGGCCAGCTCCGCCCGGCGGGCAAGCAGGCGGCCATGGCCGCCTTCAGCGCGGGCGCGGCGCACGTCCTCGTCGCCACCTCGGTGATCGAGGTGGGCATCGACGTGCCCAACGCGACGGTCATGCTGATCGAGGACGCCGACCGCTACGGGATCTCTCAGCTCCACCAGCTACGGGGCAGGATCGGCCGCGGCGGTCATCAGTCCCTGTGTCTGATGTTCGGCCCCAAAGGCTCGCCGCGCCTGCGCGCGCTTGAGGCCCATCAGACGGCTTTGAGCTGGCCGAGACCGACCTGCGCCTGCGCGGGGAGGGCGAGCTCGCGGGCGTGCGCCAGCACGGAGCGGCCCACTTCCGCGTCGCCGAGTTGCCGCGCGACCTGGAGCTGCTGGAGCGTGCGGGCGCCCACGCCAGGCGCATCGGCGCCGAGGACGCGCGCCTGGAGCGCGAAGAGCACTCCTTGCTGCTCGAAGCGCTGGCCGAGCGCTACGGCCTCGACGCACTCGCCCCGATCAGGGCATGAGGGTCGTCGCCGGCTCGCTCAAGGGCCGCTCCCTCCATCCGCCGCGCGGCCGGGACACGCGACCTACGCAGGACCGGATTCGCGAGGCGCTCTTCTCGATCCTCGGCGAGGTCGAGGGAAAGCGCGTGCTCGATCTGTTTGCGGGCTCGGGCGCGCTGGCCATCGAGGCGCTCTCTCGAGGGGCTGCCAGTGCCACCCTCGTCGACTCCTCGCGGCCGGCGATCGCCGCCATCGCCCGCAATCTCGGAGAGCTCGAAGTCGTCGCCGAGGTCCGACATCAGACCGCGCAGTCGTTCCTGGCGCGGGCACGGCGCGAGCATCGTCAATACGATCTCGTCTTCGTCGACCCCCCATACGGCGGCGCGAGCCGCTTGCGCGAACGGCTGTCCGCCGCGCTCTCGCCGGTGCTCGCGCCGCAGGCGCGGGTGATCGTGGAAAGCGACGCCGGGCCCCGCTCGCGCTCGATTTGGCGCTGCGCTTCGAGCGCCGCTACGGAGACACCGTCTGATCCGCACACCTAGCGACCACATGGCCCCTGACAACCGCATCGCAGTCTGCCCCGGGACATTCGACCCGATCACCAACGGCCATCTGGACGTGATCTCGCGGGCCTCGGCGATGTACGACGCGCTGATCGTGGGCGTCGTCAACTACCCGTGGCGCAAGGGCGAGACGATGTTCTCCGCCGAGGAGAGGGTGAGGTTCATCGAGAACGCAACGCGCGACCTGGGCAACGTGACGGTGGAGCCGTTCAGCACGCTGCTGGTCGAGTTTGCGCGCGAGCGCGGGGCCATGGCGATCGTCAAAGGCCTGCGCGCGATCTCGGACTTCGAGTACGAGCTGGAGATGAATCAGCTCAACCGCCGGCAGGCCCCCGAGATAGAGTCGGTTTACCTGATGGCCTCGGCCAAGTACAGTTTCCTGCGCTCCAGCGGAGTGAAGGAGCTGGCGACGTTCGGTGGCGAAATCGATGAGCTCGTACCCGACGAGGTCGCCAAGGCGTTGAAGGAACGGCTTAGACGCTGACGAAACAGAGGTTTTGCCATGGATGTCCTCGTACTCATTGACAAGCTTGACGATCTCGTCCACAACGCCAAGCCGGTCCCGCTGACGGACCAGGTGCGCGTGGACAAGGAGGAGATCTACGACATCCTCGATCAGATGCGCGCCACGATCCCCGAGGAGATCAAGCAGGCGCGGTGGATCGTCAAGGAGCGCCAGGAGATGCTCGCCGAGGCCAAGCGTGAGGCCGAGCGGATCGTCAAGGAGGCCCGCGAACGCCAGGAGCGGCTGATCTCGCAGGAGGAGATCACCAAGCAGGCGGAGCGCGCCGCCGAGGACATCGTCGAGGACGCACGCGCCCGCGAGCGCGAGATCCGCCTCGGCGCCGAGGACTATGCCGACGAGATCCTCAACACGCTCGAGGTCAACCTGTCGAAGTTCATCGCCGCCGTGCAACGCGGCCGCGACCGACTCGCGGGCAAGGAAGAGCCCGTAGAGGTCTCGTAGTTCTCGGCCCGATGGCCGAGATCGAAGTCCTCGAAGCCGACATCACCAAGCTCGAGGTCGACGCGATCGCCAACGCCGCGAACACGCGGCTTCTTCACGGCGGGGGTGTGGCGGGCGCGATCGCACGCGCGGGCGGCGCGACGGTCGACCGCGAGAGCCGCGCACGGGCGCCGTCGGCCTCGGCGACGCGGTCGAGACCAGCGGCGGCGAGATGCCCTGCAATGGGTGATCCATGCCGCCACGATGGAGCTCGGAGGGCCCACCTCGGCGGAGATCATCCGCCGAGCGACCGCCAGCACGCTGCGCAGGGCCGACGAGCTTGGGGCGCGCTCGCTGGCGCTGGTCGCGTTCGGCACCGGCGTGGGCGGGTTCCCGCTGGACGAAGCGGCGCGGATCGAGGTGGAGGAGGTTCGCAAGCACCTGGAGGGCGGCAGCCGTCTCGAGCGGATCGTGTTCGCGGTGCGAGGCGGAGCCGCGCGCGAGGCGTTTGTGAACGCGCTTGGAGGAGTGACGGTGGCCTACGACGAGGATCTCGCCAACCGCATCCGCGAGCTCCTGGCCGACGAGGCGGGCATCATCGAGAAGAAGATGTTCGGCGGCCTCGCGTTCTTGATCGGCGGCAACATGGCCGTCGCGGCGAGCGGCCAGGGCGGGATCTTGCTGCGCGTCGATCCGCGAGCAAAGCGACGACCTGGCCGCCAAGCCCCACGCCGACCTAGCGGTGATGCGGGGCCGCGCCATGGCGGGGTGGCTCCGGATCGAGCCGGAGGGCCTCAAGACCAAGCGCCAGCTGGAGCGCTGGGTATCCCGGGGCGTCGCCTACGCCAGCTCGCTGCCGCCCAAGGGCCTCAGCGGATAGAGAAGCCGCTCAAGCCCTCCGGTTCCTCCTCGTCGACCTCGACGCGTTGCACCTGCGGCGTGCCGGGGACCGCTTTGAAGAAAGCGCAAGACCCGTTGCACCGCCTCGGGGTCGCCCTCGAGCACCGCCTCCACCGACCCGTCGGGCATGTTGCGCGCCCACCCGGCGACCCCGTGGGCGTTTGCCCGCTCGCGGGTCGAGTCGCGAAAGAAGACCCCCTGGACGCGGCCGTGTACCTTCACCCGCCTTCGGATCGCCTCCCATGGCGCGATTTTCGCAGCCGGTCCGCGGGCGAACTTTGACCGCATTCAGTTTCGCGCCAGTGCGGTCAGTGGATCAGCGAGCGAAATTGACCGCGCCTCGGTCTCCGTCCGCGCGCCGCGCCATGCTCGGAGGCTCGCATGGATGCCCCCTGGCTGCGTCGATCGGTGCCCATCGCGGGGCCGTCGCGCCTGCGGCGCTCCTGCTCTCGGCGCGCCTGAGGCGACTGACCGCGCACGCAGCGGCCACTGGACCGCGATCTAGTCCGGTCAACCGACGGACCCGACGCACGAGCGGTCGCTCTCTCAGGAGCGGCTGAAGACCCTGAGCGACGCCCAGGACCGCCTCTCGGACACGTTCAAGGCGCTCAGCGCCGAGGCCCTCCAAGCCGGCATGACCCAGCTCTCAGAGCTCGCCAAGACGCAGCTTCAGACCGCCCAGGCGGAGGCCAAGGGCGACCTCGAGAAGCGCCAGCAGGCCGTCGAGCAGCTCGTAGCGCCGCTCAAGGACCAGCTCGGCCGCGTCGACGCGCAGCTCGGACCCTCGACCAGGAGCGACGCGAGTCGCGCGGGCGGCTGGAGGAACAGCTCAAGACGCTCACGGAGACCGGCGAGCGGCTTCGCACCGAGACCGGCGCGCTCGTCACCGCGCTGCGCAAGCCCAACACGCGCGGGCAGTGGGGGCAGATGCAGCTGCGCAACGTGGTCGAGCTCGCGGGCATGGTCAGGCACTGCGACTTCGTCGAACAGGCTTCGCTCGCGGGTGAGGAGGTCGCTGCGGCCCGACGCGATCGTGCGCATGCCCGGGGCAAGCACGTCCTGATCGACGCCAAGGCCCCCCTCCAGGGCGTACTCGACGCCTACGAGGCGCGTGACGAGGAGGAGCGCCAGCGGCACCTGCGCGACCACGCCCGCCTGCTGCGCAAGCACGTCCGCGCGCTCGCCGACAAGGCCTACTGGGACCAACTCGACTCCGCCCCCGACTTCGTCGTGATGTTCCTCCCGGCGGAGCACCTCTACGGCACCGCGCTCGAGGCCGACCCGACGCTGATCGAGGACGCCATGGCGCGGAGGGTCCTGATCGTCACCCCCACCACCCTGCTCGCCGTCCTGTACGCGGTCGCCTACGGCTGGCAGCAGGAGCGAGTGGCCGAGTCGGCGCAGGCGATCTCGGAGCTGGGGCGCGAGCTCCACAGCCGGCTGGTCAAGCTCTCCTCGCTGCTCGCCAAGCTCGGCGGGCGGCTGAACAGCACGGTGAAGGCATACAACGAGGCGGTGGGGTCATACGAGGCCAGGGTGCTGCCCGGGCGCGCGGAGGTTCGCCGAGCACGGCGTGGCGAGCGCAGCGGGAGAGCTCCACGCGCTGGAGCAGGTCACCGTCAACGCGCGCACCGTCGCGGTGGATTCGGAACAGCCGCCCGGGGGCGACGACGATGCGGGCTCCCCCTCGTCCTCGGACGACGAACCGCCTACGGTGCACCCGCTGCGGGCTGCCGGCTAGGGCGGCCGCCCGCGTGAATGTGCTCCCATTCGAGCGGCCCCAGGCCGGCGCCTGCCCGCCTCCTCGTCGGCTCGCGTAGCGCTGCTACGCGTCGCCTCCTGCGTCCTCGGCAGTCACCGGCCCTGACCACTCTCGGTGGGACCGTACTCACGGGGACGACCACCTGAGGCTCCGCGCCCGCGCCACCACTGCCAGAGCTCCTCGCGCTGGTGGGGCAGCGGATCGGCGGAGGGCTTTCGCAGGCGGACCAGCTCGAGGGCTCGGTCGATGTCTATGCCGTCGCGGGAGGCGACCAGCGCGGCTGCGATCGCGGGAGCGCGCTGCCAGCCGGCTCGGCAATGCACGTACATGCGACGGTCTTCGGCGAGCCAGCCGTCGAGCATCGCGACGCGCCTGGTCGATCAAGCTCCGGCGGCAGCCGGCCGAAGTCGGGAAGGGGCAGCCGGTGCTCCTCGATCCCCGTCTCGGCGAATGCCTCCTCGAGTCCCTCGCGCTCTTCCGGGCGGTACTCCTCGTCCTCCACCAGGTTGAGCACGCGGTTCACGCCCGCCCAGTGCAGCATTGCCACGTCCTCCCCGTCGAGAGGGTAGCAGCCGATCAGGAGCCCGTCGAAGACGTCGGCGAAGCCGTATGAGCGAAACCACGTGGACACGCCGGCAATGATTGCGTGATTGCATTACGCGCGGTGAAAGGCCGGACTCTCGGATATCAACTTCCTCCTGCGCACGTTCAGCTGCGCCGGGATGCTGAAGCCGTCGCCGCCCCGATCGCACGACCCGCGCCGCTGCTGGCGCTCTATCGCTGGGGCACGACGCTCGCCGCCGGCTACATGGGCGCGGCGGCAAACCATCCAGAGCGGCGCGCGATCGTCGACGAGCTCGGCTCACTGACATTCGCCGAGGTAGACCATCGAACCAATGCTCTCGCCAACGGCTTCGCCCGCCAGGGGATCGGGGAGGGCCGGGGGGTGGCGATCATGTGCCGCAACCACCGCGGCTTCATCGAGGCGAGCCTGGCGTGTTCCAAGCTCGGCGCGCGACGCCCTCTACCTCAACACGGCCTTTGCCGCGCCGCTGGTCAGCGCGGTCGTTGAGCGGGAAAACCCCGTCGCGGTGGTCTACGACCAGGAGTTCGCGGCCGTCGTCGAGGCCGCGTGCGAGGGGCGCCGTGCCTTTCTCGCTTGGGTCGATGACCTCGCGGCCGCCGCCCATCCCTCGCTCGAGGAGGTGATCGCCTCGAGTGACCAGAGCAGGCCGCCGCCGCCATCCGAGCCGGGGCGGACCGTGATCCTCACCTCGGGGACGACCGGCCCGCCGAAGGGCGCAAACCGTTCCAGCCCGGGGTCGCTGGCCCCCGCGGCCGGGCTGCTGTCGCGTATCCCACTCCACGCGGATGGGACCACGATGATCGCGGCGCCGCTCTTCCACGCCTGGGGCTTCGCCCACATGTTTCTCTCGACCCCGCTCGCGTCGACGCTTGTCCTGACGCGGCGGTTCGACCCGGAGCAGACGCTGCGCGTGATCTCCGAGCAGCGCGCCGATGCCCTGATCGTGGTCCCCGTGATGCTCCAGCGCATCCTCGAGCTCCCCGACGAGGTGCTCGAGCGCTACGACACCTCATCGCTGCGCGTGATCGCGGTCAGCGGGTCAGCGCTGTCCGGAGCGCTGGCGCGACGCGCGATGGACCGGCTCGGCGAGGTCGTCTACAACCTCTACGGATCGACCGAGGTGTCCTGGGCGACGATCGCGGACCCAGTCGATCTCCGGGCCGCCCCCGGCACCGCCGGGCGAGTGCCACGCGGCACCACCGTCAAGATTCTCGACGACCACCGCGAGGAGCTACCCACCGGGAGCAGCGGCGAGATCTTCGTCGGCTCGGAGCTGCTGTTCGAGGGTTACACGGGGGGCGACCGACAAGGCACGCTTCGGGGAGCTGATGTCAACGGGCGACGTCGGCCACTTCGACGCCAACGGCCGCCTTTTCATCGACGGCCGCGACGACGACATGATCGTCTCGGGCGGCGAGAACGTCTATCCCGGCGAGGTCGAGGAGCTCCTCGAGGCCGTGCCCGGAGTGCGCGAGACCGCGGTCGTGGGCGTCGAGGACGAGCAGTGGGGCCAGCGCCTGCGCGCGTTCGTGGCTCTTACGGACGGCGCTTCGCTCAGCGAGGAGGGGCTCAAGGATCACGTCAAGGCGAACCTGGCGGGCTACAAGGTTCCCCGCGACGTCGTGTTCGTCGAGGAGCTACCGCGCAACGCCACCGGCAAGGTGCTCAAGCGCGACCTGCGCGCAAAAACTTTATGACCAGCGCGCATGCGCGCTGGTCCCGGCCGAGCATGCTCGGCCGGCGGGCGGGTCGGCATGCGACCCGCCGAACACCATCTCTAATCTGAACGCATGCCCGTGCGTACCGACACTTTCGATCTTCGCGGGCTTCACCTCAGCTCCGGCGCGGGCCGCCATCTCGACCTCCACGTGGGCATCGACCCGTTCGTGCTCGGGGCGAGCGCTACGCCGTGACCCCGGAGCTCGTCCCGGTGAAGCTCGACGTCTCCCGCACCACCGGCGAGGGCTATGCCCTGCGCCTGCGCTTCGCCGCGAGCCTCTCGGGGCCTTGCATGCGCTGCCTCGAGCCGGCCTCTCCCACCTTCGAGGTCGAGTCGCGCGAGGTGTCGCAGCCCGGGGGCGACGCAGAGCTGCGATCCCCGTATCTGAAGGGCGAGATGCTCGACCTGCGCGCCTGGGCCCGCGACGCGCTGGCGCTGTCGCTGCCGACCCAGGTCCTGTGCCGCCCTGACTGCGCCGGACTATGCGCGGAGTGCGGCGCCGACCTGAACCGGGCAGGCCCCGACCACACCCACGGCCCGCGCCAGCCCGACCAGCGCTGGGCGAAGCTCTCCGAGCTGCGCCTGCAGTAGCGCGAGGATCGTAGACTCCGCGGCCATGGCTGTTCCCAAGCAGAAGCAGTCCCACGCCCGCACGGCTCACCGCAGGGCCCAGCACAAGCTCGACGTCCCCGCGTACAACGCCTGTCCCCAGTGCCACAGCCCCAGGTTGCCCCACCGGGTCTGTCCGGTGTGCGGTTACTACAAAGGGCGCGAGGTCGTAGAGCCAGACGCCGGGTGAGCCCTCCACCTAGGGCCGACCGGGCGCACGATGGTCACACGTGGCGGTCGACGCGGGCGGGGCAGACCTCGGCCCCGCGGAAGTCGCGGCTGGCGCGGCGATGGCCGCCCAGCGAGGCGTGGGTGTGCTGCTGTTCGGACCGGCCGAGGAGATCGGGGAGATGCCGCCGGGCGTCGAGCTCGTCGACGCGCCGGTATCGATCGCCAAGGCTCAAGATCCCGCCTTCGCGGTGCGTTCGACGCCTCAGGCATCGATCGTCCAGGCCACCAGGGCCGTCGCCGAAGGCCGCGCTCACGCGCTCGTCTCCGGCGGCTCCACGGGCTCGGCGCTTGCGGCGGGGCTGTTCAACATCCGCCGCGACCGCGGGATCTACCGGCCCGCGCTGGCGCTGCCGCTGCCGATCCCGTCCGCGCCCCCGGTCTTGCTGCTCGATGTCGGGGCCAACGTGGCGTGCCGGCCCGAGCACCTGATCCAGTTCGCCCACATGGGCTCGGCCTTCTGCCAGGCGGTGCTGGGTTTCGACAAGCCCCGCGTCGCCCTGCTCTCGAACGGCGAGGAGCCCGGGAAGGGCACTCCCGAGCTGATCGCGGTCCACGACGAGCTGATGGGATCGAGCGGCACCGGCCTGCACTTCCTCGGCAACATCGAGGGGACCCAGATCACGACCGGAGTGGCCGACGTGGTCGTCATGGATGGCTTCATCGGGAACATCACGCTCAAGGTGATCGAGGGCGTCTCCGCGCGCACCATGCGCGCCATCGACGACCTCGCGCTGGCCTCGACGCGCGGCGCGGATGGGGAGCAGGCTGCTGGCATCGACGATCGCGGAGCTGCGCGAGGAGATCGACCCTGAGACTCCGGGAGGCGCGTACATGCTGGGTCTGCGCCAGCTAGGCGTCGTGGCCCACGGGCGCTTCACCCGGCGCGGGTTCGCGCGCGCGATCGAGGTCGCCGCGCGGGGCGTGCGCGAGGACGTCATCGCGCGCACCCGCGACCGCGCTCGAACAGGCCGGCGCGCTACGCAAGCCGGGCCGGCCCTCACGGGCCCGCCTCCCGTCCGAACACGCCGCTACGTTGTCCTAATCCGTGCCTCCGGAGAACTTCAACGATCTGGACCGCGCCAAGGTCGTCGCGCTGATTCGTGAGCACCTCGGCGAGGAGCTCGAGCTCGACCCTGCCTCGATCGACGAGGCAACCCGCTTCAGGGACGACCTCGAGGCCGATTCGCTAGACCTATATACGCTCGTGCAGGAGCTCGAGGACACCTACGGGGTCAGGATGTCCGACGAGCAGGCGGCAAAGATACTCACGGTCGGACAGGCGGTGGACTTCGTCTTGGCCACCGTCGGACCCGGCGCGCGACCTTCCACGACCGCTACGCAGGGCCCGGAAGAGTGAGCCCGAGAGCCGGGCGCGGCGGAAGAAGGACCCAGAGCCCACGCTGCAGCAGCTTCTGGACGATCTGCCCGAAGAGCTGCTCACGCCCATCTTCACCCACGCCTCTTGGACGCCGCGACGGTCGGAGTCCTACGAGAGGCTGGCGTTTCTAGGCGACAGCGTGCTCTCCCTCGCGATCACCACGCACCTCTATCCCGCGTCTGGGCGCCGACGAGTTCGGCGCCGGCGAGCTGACCAAGATCGGGCGCAATCGGTCTCGGGCAGGTCCTGCCGCTCGGTCGCGGAGCGTCTGGGGATCCCGGAGCGGCTTCGAGCCGCAGCCCCCGAGGAGGCGTCCTCGGCGGTCGAGTCGCTTGTGAGCACCGAGCGCGTGCTCGCCTCGGTGATCGAGGCCGTGATCGGCGCCTGTTACCTCGCCTATGGATATGAGCGCACGGCCGCGGCGGTGGTCGAGGCCTTTTCAACGGAAATAGAAAATGCCGTCGAGCATCCCGGCGACTACAAGTCGACGCTCCAGGAGCGGCTTGCGCGCCGGGTGAGCTGGTCTCCTACGAGGTCGTGGACGAGCGCGGACCGCCCGCACGACCGGCGCTTTCAGATCAGCGCGGTCGTAGCGGGCTCCGAGATGGGGCGGGGCACCGGGCGCAGCAAGAAGGACGCCGAGCAGGAGGCCGCCAGAGAAGCGCTGGAGGGCCTGAGGTAGGCGGCCGGGGGTCATGCATCTCAAGTCGATAGTGCTGAAGGGCTTCAAGTCGTTTCCCGACCGCACGGTGCTCGAGTTCAGGCCGGGCGTGAGCGTGATCGTTGGGCCCAACGGATCGGGCAAGTCGAACATCACCGACGCCGTGCTGTGGGCTCTGGGCGAGCAGTCTCCCGGCGCCATCAGGGGCCAATCCATGCAGGACGTGATCTTCGGCGGCGCGCCCGGCCGCCAGTCCGCCCCTCGTGCCGAGGTCGAGCTGGTGCTCGACGACAGCGAGGGCTCGCTGGGGCTCGGGAGGCCCGAGATCTCGATCCTGCGGCGCCTCGACCGCGCCGGCGAGGGCGAGTACCGCCTAGCGGGCGCCCGCTGCCGGCTGGTGGACGTGATCGAGTTGCTCTCGGACACCGGACTCGGCAAGGAGATGCACTCGGTCATCTCCCAAGGACGCGTCGAGTCCATCGTGACCTCCAAGCCACGCGACCGACGCGCGCTGGTGGAGGAGGCGGCGGGGCTCGGTAAGCACCGCAAGCGCCGGCGCCGTACGCAGCTGAAGCTCGAGCGCACCCAGCACAACCTGGACCGAGCGCTCGACGTCGAGCGCGAGGCGCGGGCCCGCCTGCGCCCGCTCAAGCGTCAGGCCGAGGCGGCTGATCTGCACGCGCGGCTCGAACGCCAGACGCTCGAGGCGCGGTGGGAGGTGGTACGCGACGAGGCTCGCGAGCGCGGCGAGAAGGTGACTGCGCAAGCGGCGCAGGTTGCGCAGCTACGCGGCGAGAGAGAGCGCGTCGAGCGCGAGCTCGAGGGCGTCGCGCGCAGCCGCCAGGCGGCGGAGCACGCGCTGAGCGCGCGCGGCGCGCGCCGCGAGGAGCTCTCGCGCCGTTGCTTCGCCGCGCGCGCGGCGGCCGAGCGGGTCACCGAGCGCGCGGAGGCGCTCGCCGCGCGGCGGCGGCGAGCGGCGAGGCGCGGGCAGACCGCGCCCGCGAGCGGCTCGACGTGCTGCGGACCTCGCGCGCGGCGTACGACGGCGAGCGCGAGGTCGAGGAACGGATTGCGACGCTCGAAGCCGCGCTCGAGGAGGCCGCGCGCGAGCGCGAAGCGGAGCTGGCGCGCGAGGTCGAGGAGTTGGCCGACCTGCGCGCCGCCGCCGAGGGTGTCTCGCGCGACCGCGAGGTCGAGGTGGAGCGCGCCCTCGCGGCGCGCCGCGCGGCGGAGGAGGGCGCGGAGCGCGCCCACGCGCAAGTCGGGAGGCCGCACGGGACGCGGAGAGGGCACGAATGGAGGCCGCGCGGGTCGGGTCCGAGCTTCACTCGATCAACCGCCTGCTGCGAGGCCACGAGGTCTCCGCGGGCGGCGCGCCGACGCTCGCAGACGAGGTCGACGTCGATGACGGCTACGAGCTCGCGCTCGCGGCGGCGCTCGACGGCCGTCTGCGCGCGGCCCTGGCGCCAGACCGTCCGTCCGCCGAGCAGCTGCTCGACTCGAGCGCGGCCTCCCAGGGTGGCCGCGTGCTCGTCGCCGGCGACGTGCCGCGCGACTCGGGCCACGGCTGCCCCTCCAGCGCCCGGGTGCCCGCCCGCTGGCGGAGCGCGTTCGTGGCGACGGAGAGGCGCCGCGATCGTCCGGGCTCTCGTCGCGGATACCTGGATCGTGGAGCGCCTCGAGCAACTGCCCCGTGGCTTCACCGGGGTCGCCGTCACCCAGTGCGGGCCGAGCGTGGTCGGCGCAAGCGGGCGAGCTGCGGCAAGCGCCGGCGCGGGCGACGAGCAGGTGCTCGCCCAGCGCAACCGCCGTGAGCAGCTCCTGCGCGAGACCGAGCACGCGGCCCAAGCGGAGATTCAGGGCCCGCGACGCCCACGAGCGCGCGCTCGGCGAGCTCTCGCAGTGCGAGGCCGCCCGCGAGCACGCGCTGTCCGCCCACCGCGCCGCCATCCGGGCGCGGGACGAGGCCGCGGAGGAGGAGCGCCGGCTCGCGCTGCTGATCGAGCGCCGGCGTCAGGAGGCCGCCGATGCGCCCGGCGTGCGCCAGAGTCAGCTCCAGGCCGAGCTTCGCGCGCCCAACGCCTCATCCGCGATCGTGCCGCGCAGGAGCGAGAGCGGCGCCGAGCAGCCGTCGCAGAGCTCGAGCGGATGGTCGCCGCCGAGGAGCTCCGCCTGCCGGTAGTGGGCCGGGCGGTCGCGGCCCTCCGGGATGCCGCGCACGCGATCGCCGCCCAGGGAGAGCGGTTCGACGCGGAGCTGAGCGAGGATCGACAGACCGCCGACCAGATCGCCTCGGAGCTGCGGGCCTGCGCGCAGCGCGAGGCCGCCCTGCAGGCCGACCTTCACCGCGTCGGCGAAGCGCTCACCGACGCCGAGGTAGCCGCCCAGCGGGCCCGCGATCGGATGGACAGGCGCCATGACCGAGCTGCGCGACGTCGCCAGGCAGCTGGGGCTCGAGCCCGCTGTGCCACGAAGAGCCGCTGGCAGAGGACGAACGCGAGGCACTCGCGGGCCGGCTTGAGCGTCTCGCGCGACGCCGCGCACAACTCGGACCGGTCAATCCGCTCGCCGCCGACGAGTACGCCGAAGCCGTCGAGCACGTGGAGGAGCTGGAGCACCAGCGCGAGGACCTCGAGACTGCGCTGCGCGAGCTGGAGAAGCTGATCCGCGACACCGACCGCCAGATCGAGGAGTGCTTCGAGCGGACCTTCGACGCCACCGCGCGCAACTTCGACGAGCTCGTCGAGAGGCTCTTCCCGGGCGGCACGGGGCGCTTGCGTCTCGTGGCCGAGCGCGGCGGACCGGCCGCCGCGCTCGGGGGTCAGGCGGTCGCGCAGGACGGCCCCGCGGTCGCCGGCCCCGATGCCACCGAGGAGGAGCCCGAGGCGCTTGGGATCGAGATCGAGATCATGCCGACGGGCAAGCGCATGCAGCGGCTCTCGCTGCTCTCGGGAGGCGAGAAGTCGCTGACCGCACTGGCATTTCTGTTCGCGGTCTTTCTCGCGCGGCCGTGCCCCTTCTACATCCTGGACGAAGTCGAGGCGGCGCTGGATGACCTCAACATCGACCGCTTCCTCGACCTGCTGCGCTCGTATGCGGACCGCGCCCAGTTCATCGTCGTCACCCACCAGAAGCGGACCATGGAGGCGGCGGACTCGCTCTATGGCGTGGTGATGGGCTCAGACGGGATCTCGAAGGTCGTCTCGAGCCGGCTGCCGGCGGCCGAGGAGCGATGCGACGCCTAAGCGCCCCGGCGCGGGCGTAGACTCGCCCCCGCTGTCGGCAGAGCACGACATCCGCTTCCCCGGCGAGTCCGAGGAGTACCGCCGCGCGCGCAACAGGCTGCTCGAGGCAGAGTTAGAGCTGCGGCGGGCCTCGAGCGCGTCGCCGCGCAGCGGCGGGAGCTACCACCCGGCGGGCCAGTCCCGGAGGACTACCGCTTCGAGGAGGTCTCGGGCGGGGGCGGTGAGGTCAGGTTGTCTGAGCTGTTCGCGCCCGGCAAGGACACGCTCGTGATCTACAGCTTCATGTTTCCGCGCTACTCGGGGGACACCAGGCCGGGCCCGTCGGGCGAGACGGGGCGGCTGCCGCTGCAGGAAACGCCATGCCCGTCGTGCACGTCGATCCTCGACTCGCTCGAGGGTGCCGCTCACCACCTCGCGCGGCGGCTCAACCTCGCAGTGGTCGCGAAGTCGGCGCCCGAGCGGATCCGAACGTTCGCCCGCGAGCGCGGCTGGCGAAACCTGCGCCTGTTGTCCTCGCGGAACAACAACTACAACCGCGACTATCACGCGGAGACGCCCGACGGCTCGCAGCTGCCGGTCATGAACGTCTTCACCCGCGACGGCGACGAGATCCGGCACAGGTGGTCGACCGAGCTCATGTTCGCCCCGCGCGAGGCGAGGCTTGAGGCCCGCCATGTCGACCTGATCTGGCCGGTCTGGAACGTGCTCGACATGACCCCAGCCGGGCGTGGGACCGGTGAGAACTTCCCGGGCCTCGACTACTGAGAGCGCTCGACGGCCACCGCGCGGTTAACTTCGGCCGCTGAACATGGCCAGGGAGTGGAGCGACCTCTTCATCGTTGACGGCGCGCCCGGCGCGCGGCCCGACGGCGCGCCCGAAGACGGCGGGGGAGGCGAACGCCGCGGCGGTCGCTTTCGCCGCCTGCGCGAGAACCTGCGCAAGACCCGCCAGGCGCTCACCGCCGAGGTCCAGGCGACGCTGTTCGAGGAGCTGGACGATGAGACCTGGGAGCGGCTGGAGGAAGCCCTCATCTACGCGGACGTGGGGGCGAGCACGACCGCGCAGGTAGTCGAGGAGCTCGAGCGCGAAGCGAGCACCGGCAAGCTCTCCGGGGGTCCGCAGCTGACCGAGAGGCTGGTCGAGCTGCTCGCCGACACGGCCAAGACTGGCGAAGACAGGATCGACCTACGGGCGCACCCCACGGTGATCCTGATCGCGGGCGTCAACGGCACCGGCAAGACCACGACGGTGGGCAAGCTGGCCTGGCACCTGCGCGAGGAGCTGGGGCTCTCGGTGGTGATGGCGGCGGCCGACACCTTCCGCGCCGCCGGGATCGAGCAGCTCGAGATCTGGGCGCAGCGTGCAGGAGCCACGTTCGTGAGCCGCCAGCCGGGCGCCGACCCCGGTGCGGTGGCCTACGACGCGGTGGAGCTCGCCGTGCGCGATGGAGCTGACGTGGTTCTCGTGGACACGGCCGGCAGGCTGCACACCCAGGAGGACCTGATGGGCGAGCTCGCCAAGGTCAACCGTGTGATCGCCAAGCAGATTCCCGGGGCCCCGCACGAGACGCTTCTGACCGTCGATGCGACGACGGGTCAGAACGGGCTACGCCAGGCGCGCCTGTTCTCGGAGACCGTGCCCGTCAGCGGGGCTCGTGCTGACCAAGCTCGACGGGACGGCGAAGGGCGGGATCGCGTTGGCGATCGCCCAAGAGCTCGCCATTCCCGTCAAGTTGATCGGGATCGGCGAGCAGCTCGAGGACCTCCGTCCCTTCGAGCCCGCCGAGTTTGCCCGCGCGCTCGTAACTGCGTGAGGCCGGCCCGCTAGGCTCAGACTCGAATGTTCGAGACCCTGTCCGACAAGCTCCAGACGGCGCTCGCAGACGTGCGTGGCCGGGGCACGCTGACGGAGGCGGACGTTGCTGCGGCGATGCGGGAGATCCGGCTCGCGCTGCTCGAGGCCGACGTCAACTTCAAGGTCGTGAGGGAATTCACCGCGGGGGTCAAGGAGCGGGCGCTGGGCGCGGAGGTGATCGGCAAGCTCAACCCCGGCCAGCAGGTGGTCAAGATCGTCTCCGAGCAGCTCGCCGAGCTCATGGGCGGTTCGGGACGCGATCTGGTTTTTTCGCCGCGCCCCCCGACGATCGTGGTGATGGCAGGCCTCCAGGGCTCCGGCAAGACGACCGCGACCGCCAAGCTCGCCCGCTACCTGCGCGAGCAGCACTCCGCCTCGGTGGCGGTCGCCGCCTGTGACGTCCAGCGTCCCGCGGCCGTCGACCAGCTCGTCAAGGTCGGCAGGCAGGCCGGGGCCGAGGTTTACGAGCGGGGCACCGACACCGACCCGGTCACGATCGCTGCCTGGGCGCGCGACCGCGCCACCACCGAGGGCAAGGACGTCCTGATCATCGACACCAGCGGGCGCCTGCATATCGACAGCGAGCTGATGGACGAGCTCGGCCGCATCAAGAAGGCGGTCAAGCCACACGCGGTCCTGCTCGTGGTGGACGCGATGACAGGTCAGGACGCGGTCGCCGTGGCCGAGCAGTTCGCGGAGCAGACCGGCTTTGACGGCGTGGTCATGACCAAGCTCGACGGCGACGCTCGCGGGGGCGCCGCCCTCTCGGTGAAGGCGATCACTGGGAAACCGATTCTCTTCGCCTCGACGGGCGAGAAGCTCGACCAGTTCGAGCGCTTTCACCCCGACCGCATGGCGCAGCGCATTCTCGGGATGGGCGACGTGATGACGCTGATCGAAAAGGCCCAGGGCGCCTACGACGAGGAGCAGGCGGTCGACCTCGAGCGCAAGCTGCGCAAGCAGCAGTTCGGGCTCGACGACTTTCTCGACCAGCTGCGTCAGGTCCGTCGCCTGGGGCCGTTGCAGTCGCTGCTGGGGATGATTCCGGGGCTCGACAAGCAACTGCGCGGCGCGCGCATCGACGAGCGCGAATTCGACCGCATCCAGGCGATCATCCTCTCGATGACACCCGCCGAGCGCCGCCACCCCGAGCTGATCAACGGCTCGCGGCGGCTGCGCATCGCGCGCGGCTCGGGGACAAACGTCCAGGCGGTGAAAGCGCTCATCAAGCAGTTCGAGCAGATGCGCAAGGTCATGCGCCAGGTGGCCTCGGGCCGCATGCCCGATCTCGGCGCGCTCATGGGTGGCGGCGGCCCCCCAGGGGCGCAGACGCGCCTCGGGCGCTGATGGCCCTCGGCGCGATTCCTCACGCGGGCCGCTAACCTCCTCCGGCGCATGGCAGTAAGACTCAGATTGACTCGCGTCGGCAACCGCAAGAACCCCATCTGGCGGGTGGTGGTCGCCGACCAGCACTCCAAACGCGACGGCCGCGTGATCGAGACCGTAGGTCACTACAACCCTCAGACCAACCCCTCGACCATCAGCCTCGACGAGCAGCGCGTGCGCGACTGGCTGGCGCGCGGGGCCCAGCCCAGCGGCACCGTTCGCAAGCTCCTGCACACCCAGGGAATCCTCTGAAGGCACCGTCAGCATGAGAGAGCTGCTCGAGCACCTCGCCCAGGGGCTCGTCGAGCGGCCCGACGAGGTCCGCGTCACGGAGCTCCAGGAGCACGACGGTTCGACGCTGCTCGAGCTCTCCGTGGCCGAGGACGACTACGGCAAGATCATCGGCAGGGGCGGCCGCACGGCGGCCGCGCTGCGCACCGTGGTCAAGTTCGTGGCGGCGAGGAACGGGCGGCGCGTGTTCGTGGACATCGTCGACGCTCCATGACACGACTACTTCGCGCCGGACGGATCGGGCGTCCCCACGGACTCGACGGAAGCTTCCACGTGACAAATCCCGCCCCGCAGCTGCTGGCGGTCGGACGGACGGTCGTCGCCGGCGGCGAGGAGCGGGAGATCGTGCGTATGGCGGGCACCGACGCCCGCCCGATTCTCCGCCTCGCGCTGATCGAGGATCGCCCCTCGGCCGGCGCGCTGAGCGGTCAGGAGCTGCTCTGCCCCCGGGAAGCGGCGCCCGCGCTGGAAACTGACGAGTGGTGGGCCGAGGACCTCGAGGGATGTCAGGTGGTCGCGGCGGGCCGCTCGGTCGGCCACGTCAGCCGCCTCGTCGCGCTGCCGTCGTGCGAGGCCCTGGCCGTCGAGCGCGGCGACGGTCCCGAGCTACTGGTCCCGCTGGTGTCGGACGCCGTGCTGCGCGTCGACGTGCAACGCAGCGAGATCGAGGTCGACCTCAGGTTCCTCGGCGCGGCGTCCTGAACGCCCCGTAGCCGTGGAGATCGATGTCTTCACGCTGTTTCCGGAGGCGTTTGATTGGTTCCGGGGCCAGCATCACGTGGCAAACGCGCTCGCGCACGGGCACGAGCTTGGCTTCGTGAACTACCGCGCCCACACCCCGCTGCGGGCGGGCCAGGTCGACGACACGCCGTTCGGCGGCGGGGCGGGGATGGTGCTCAGGGTCGATGTCGTCGAGGCGGCGCTGCGGGCCCGGTATGAGATCGATCCCGTGCAGCTGCCGGCGCGCAGGAAGGTGATAGCGCTTACGCCGTCCGGCCGGCTGCTCGACGACGGGCTCGTCTCCGAGCTGGCGGCCGAGCCCGCGCTGACGTTGCTGTCCGGTCGCTACGAGGGGTTCGACGAACGCATCATCGAGCACTACGTGAGCGATTGCCTCTCGATCGGCCGCTACGTGCTGGCGGGCGGCGAGCTGGCCGCCATGGTGGTCGTAGACGCGGTGATGCGGAAGCTGCCCGGAGCGCTCGGCGACGAGGCCTCGCCGGTGGAGGAGTCCTTCTCGGCGGCGCTCGAGGGCGCACCCGAGTACCCCCACTACACCCGCCCGGCGGAGTGGCGCGGCTGGCGGGTTCCCGAGGTGCTGCTCTCGGGCCACCACGCTCGCATCCGCGAGTGGCGCTACGCGCAGAGCCGCGCGCGGGCCGGCGGCGAGGGCCCCTGAAGGCTGCGCACCGAGCCGGGCACCAGAGCGATTGCGGGCACACGGCGGTCCGCTACCATTGGCGCGCCGAGCGGTCGGGGCACCTTTCTAGCTGCTGTCCCGACTCCTGGCGGCGTCACCTTCCGCTTCCCATGAGCACCGTGATCGACACCCTTGAGCGCGCTCAGCTTCGCCGTGTGCCGAAGTTCGACTCCGGCGACCGGCTGCGTGTCCACTTCCAGGTGATCGAGGGCACGCGCCGCCGCACGCAGGTCTTCGAGGGCGTCGTGATCAAGCGTCAGGGCCACGGCGCGAGGGAGACCTTCACCGTGCGCAAGCAGTCCTTCGGGGTCGGGGTCGAGCGGACGTTCCCGCTCCACTCGCCGAAGATCGAGCGGATCGAGGTGGCCGCGAGGGGAGACGTGCGGCGCGCCAAGCTCTACTACCTCCGTAAGCGCGTGGGGAAACGAGCGCGCGTTCGAGAGCGGCGCTCCACCGGTCCCGAAGAGGTCATCGAGCGAGAGCTCCTCTATACGGAGCCGCCGGACGCCGCCGCGGAAGCGGAGGCGCCGGAGGAGGCCGCTGAAGGAGGCGCCGGACGCGGCGAGGCCGACGAGGCATCGCCCCGAGGCCGCAGAGCCTCGAGCCGGAGCGCGACGGGGGGAGGATGCCCGAGGCGGGAGGCTCCGCCGCGCCGACCCGAAGCCGCCCGCGCGGACGAATCCGGCGGGCACCGGCGCCACCGGCGAATCAGACCAAGCGCAGGAGTGACACGCAACAGACGGTCGCTGACCTCCGTGGCGCTCGAGCTCGTTGCGATCGTCGGGGCCGCGGTCGGCCTGGCCTTCGTGGTTCAGGCGTTTCTAGTCAAGCCCTACCGAATTCCGAGCGCCTCGATGGAGCCGACGCTCGCGATCGGGCAGCGGATCCTGGTCGACCGCGTCGGCACGAGCTCGCGCGACCTGCAAGTGGCCGAGATCGTGGTCTTTCACCCACCGGCGCACTATGCGCGGGGCTGTGCAGATCCTGCCGAGGGGGAGACCAGCGCCGGTCAGCCGGGAGCGCGGGCATGTGATGTCGCCCAGGCCCACCCTTCCTCGACGACCTTCGTCAAGCGCGTGGTCGGTCTACCGGGCGACCGCATCTCCATTCGCGACGGCCACGTCTTTCGCAACGGCGTCAGGGAGCGCGACTCATACATCAGGCCCTGTGGTGCAGCGCCGATTTGCAACTTTTCAGGCACGATCAGAATCCCTTCAGGTGAGTACTTCATGATGGGCGACAACCGTGGCGATTCGGACGACAGCCGCTTCTGGGGGCCGATACGCGAGTCCTGGGTCATTGGCAAGGTGTTCTTCACCTACTGGCCGCCCGACCGGATCGGGTTCATGTAGGTGAGCATGCCTGGTCGTGTCAGAGGCGCCTCGAAGTCCGGCGTGAAGTCTCTGGTTGAGCTGGTGCTCACCGTCGCGGTCGCCGTGGCGATCGCGCTGCTCGTCCAGGCCTTCATCGTCAAGCCATATCGGATCCCCAGCGGGTCGATGGAGCCCACTCTTACGATCGGCCAGCGAATCCTGACCAACCGCTTGGACACCAGTCCCAGTCTGGGCGACGTCGTCGTCTTCCACCCGCCCACCGGAGCCGATCCGGCGAATCCGGTGTGCGCCAACCCGAACCAGGGTCCCGGTCATTCGCAGGCTTGCGACAAATCCGTCCCACACGAATCGAACCAGACTTACATCAAACGAGTCGTGGGCCTCCCGGGAGATCGCATCGCGGTCCGCAACGGCCACGTGTACCGAGATGGGGTCAGGGAGAAGGATTCCTACATCGAGCCATGCGGAGCCGCTCCCGAGTGCAATCTTCCAAAGCCCATTACTGTTCCGCCCGGCGACTACTTCATGATGGGGGATAACCGTGGAGACTCGGACGACAGCCGGTTCTGGGGACCAGTCCCGGGGAAATGGATCATCGGAGTCGCCTTCTTCACCTACTGGCCCCCTAGTCGCATCGGCTTCCTCTAAGGGTCCCGCCTTCCGCCGCACGGGCCGGCGGCTGTTCGGCTTCGACCGTGCGCTAGGGGTCCGGTTCGTAGCCGGCGCCGACGAGGCGGGCCGCGGCTCGCTCGCCGGGCCGCTGGTCGCGGCAGCTGTGCTCTTCGATCTCGAGCGCCTGCGGCCGGGCGACGTGCGCGCGCTTGGGGCGCTCAACGACTCCAAGCAGCACACGTCCGAGACCCGCGCCGAGCTCGTCGGCGTGATCATGCGCGTGGCTTCCCGCGTCGCGATCGTCTCGCGCTGCGCGCCGGGGATCGACGCGCGCGGCCTGCACGTAACCAACCTCGCGGCCTTGCGCGACGCGCTTCGCCGCGTCTGGTGCGAGGGCTGCATCTGCCTCAGTGACGGGTTCGCGCTCGGCGATCCCGGCTACCGAGCGGTGGTGGGGGGAGACGCCCGCAGCGCCGCCATCGCGGCCGCTTCGGTGATCGCCAAGGAGACGCGGGACCGCTACATGCGCCGCGCCGACGAGGCGCATCCCGGCTTTCTGTTCGCCCAGCACGTGGGCTACTCGACGCCCGAGCATCGCGAGGCCATCGAGCGCCTGGGACTCTGCCCGCTGCACCGCCTCTCGTTCCAGTCGATCGCCTACCAGCAGCTGAGATTCGCCTGATCGGGCCGCCCGTCGAGAGGCTGTTTAGAACGCGCCCTCGAGGTGCTCGAGCCGCACCAGCCGTCCGTTAACGTCGAACGTCACCCCGATCGCGTCGAAGCGGACCAGCGGCGCGTACGGGCGCTCGATCTCCTCGCTCATCCAGCTCGCGGCCATCTTGCGCACCTGGGCACGCTTACGCGCGTGCAACGACGCGAACGGGCCGGTGCCCGCGGGTCCCGGCGGAACGCGTTCGCTGGCGTGCCGCCTCGACTTGACCTCGCAGAACACGAGCGTGCGACCGTCGAAGGCGACGATGTCGATCTCGCCCCAGCGGGTGCGGTAGTTGCGTTGGAGGATCCCGAATCCACGCCGCTCCAGATGGTCGGCGGCGAGCTGTTCGCCCAGGAGGCCCAGGGTCCGCGTTCCGACTCGCTCGCGGTCGCCCCCCGGGGCAGGTTCGGTGTCCATCGCGGCGACCGTACGCCTCGAACTGCAACGGTTGGGAGACGGGTCGTGACAATCCTCAGCGCGTAGGGGACCCGGCCCGACGCTGGATTGACACGCGCCGTCGCCCACGCGTAACACCTCGGGCCGGTGGGGCGCCACCGGGCTGCTGTCAGTCCGGAGCACCCACTCGGAGGTCGGCTCCCTGGTCGCTGTGCGCCCACCACGGACCCGACCTCCGACCCCGAGACGAGGTTGGGCCCCTCATGGTCGCTGTGCGCCCACCACGGACCCGACCTCCGACCCCGAGACGAGGTCGGGCCCCTCATGGTCGCTGTGCGCCCACCACGGACCCGACCTCCGAGCGTGCAGGGGGGTTGGGCCCCTCATCGTCGCTCCGAGCGGCGTCCGGGCCCCTCATGGTCGCTCCGAGAGGGGTCCGGCGGGTCGCAGCCCACGACATCAGCGCCCCATTTGACATACATCAGTTTTTGATGTATCAATTTTTGATGTGAATGCGATGCAGCTGTTTTTGCTTGGACGCAGGCTCATGCAGATCGCCGAGGAACTACTGCCCCAGGGGAAGGTCACGACGAGCCTGCGGCTCGTGGTGATCGACGTCGCCTACCACCCCGACAGCTCGATCAGCGAGATCACGGAGCGGACAAAGTTCCCGCAAAGCCTGGTCTCGATGACGGTGGCGAAGCTGCGAGAGCTCGGCGTGGTACAGACCGCGCCCGATCCCGCGGACCACCGCCGCACGCTCGTGCGCGCGACCGAGCAGATGAAGGCAAGGCGCCAAGACCGGGGCGGCTCGCCGATCGAGGGCGTCCTCGCCAAGCAGCTCGGGCCCGAGCACGAGGGGCAGGCGGGCGAGGCGCTCGCCGCGCTCGATGTGCTCGCCCGACTGCTCACGCCCGAGGTCACGGCGGAGGGTGTCTCGTCCGCCACCGAAGACCAGGATGAGAGCCCTTCCCACCGGCCGTCGCGGACGGTCGCCACGGCTCGATAGCCACCACCACAAGGAGCCAACTCATGTTGTTTCTGTTCAATAAAACTCGCTACGGAACGCTTGTGCGGCTGATCGTCGGGGTCGCGATCCTCGCTCTCGGCATCGTCGACCACGCCAGATTTGCGGTCGTCATCGGCGCCGTCCTGATCGCGTGGGGTCTCTTCTTGGCGTTGGCCGCGCGTCGCGCCCGCGAGGAAGACGCGGCGCGTTGATGGACGCGGTCGTCGTCGAGCATCTGAGCAAACGCTTCGGCGAGCTCGCGGCGGTGGACGACGTGAGCTTCACGTGTGCCCGAAGGACAGCTGGTCGGAGTGCTGGGCCCGAACGGGGCCGGCAAGACGACGACACTCGAGATGCTCGAAGGGTTCCTCGTCCCGACGAGTGGCACCATCCGCATCCTCGGCGTGGATCCACGCCGCGGCGGACGTGCCTGGCGAGCCCGTGTCGGACTGGTGCTGCAGTCGACGAGCCTGGATCCCGAGCTGACCGTGCGCGAGACCCTCGACCTCTACGCCGCGTTGTATCGGCAGCCGAGGCCAGTGCGGGAGATTCTCGAGCTGATCGACCTCGCCGATGACGCTCAGACCCGCGTCGGGGTCCTCTCGGGCGGGCAGCGTCGCCGCGTCGACCTCGCCATCGGGATCATCGGCCGCCCGGAGATCCTGTTCCTCGACGAGCCGACGACGGGTCTTGATCCTGAGGCTCGCCGGCGTACCTGGGCCGCGATCGAGAACCTGACCCAGACGGGCACGACCGTGCTGCTCACGACGCACTACATCGACGAAGTCGATCGCCTCGCCCACCGGGTCATCGTCCTCGCGGGCGGACGAATCGTCACCGACACGAGTTCGCGAGAGCTCCGCGCACAGGGCGGGCCCGCGACGATCCGCTTGTCGCTCGTGGACCCCGTCTCGCAAAACGAGCTCCCGCCCAGACTCGCCCGCCACCTCGACGCGCCGGTCCACAGGATCGAGATCCGCACCACCGACATGGCGGCCGACCTGCGTGAGCTGATTGCCTGGGCCGAAGCTCGCGACGAGGACCTGGCGGGTCTCGAGGTGGGTCCTCCCAGCCTGGAGGACGCCTACCTGCGTGCGATCGGCGAACCGCTCCGGCCGGAGATGACCGCGAATGTCTGACGCGACCGCCGCAACCCGGCCGACGCTACCGGCGGTGGGGCCGCTACTGCTCGCTCAGATCCGCTACCAGACCCGGCTGCTGCTCGCCAACGGCCGCGCGGTGGTTATCGGGATCGGGCTCCCCATTCTGCTGCTCATCTCATCCACCAGGCACTCTCACGCGAGCGCGTCAGACGTGGCCGGCCGCGCCGTCTTCGGGCTGACGCTGATCGCCTGGAACACCTACGGGGTGCGAACAGTGGCCGCCCGCGAGGCCGGCATCCTCAAGCGCTGGCGCGCCACCCCGCTGCCGCGCTCGTGCTACTTCCTCGCCCGGATCCTCGCCACCGTGCTCGTCTCCGTGCTCGCCGGCGCGGCGACGGTCGCAGCCGCCGTGGCGCTCTACGGCACGCACCTCACCGGCGTCGGCGCCCTCGCCACGCTCGCGGTCTTTATCCTCGGCGCCGCGGCCTGGGCCGGCCCGGCGACCGCGCTAACGAGCGTCGTGTCAACGGTCGACTCCGGCGGGGTCGCTTTTCTTGCTCGTTTACCTCCCGATTGTCATCGTGTCTCGGGTGTCCTGGGGTCGATCAGCGAGCCGCACTGGCTGCACACGATCGCCACCTACCTTCCCGCCGAGCCGCTGGCGCACGCAGCCACGAGCGCACTGGGACACAGCGCCGGCATGACGCTGCTGCCGGCCAGGGACCTGCTGGTTCTCGCCGCCTGGGCCGTCGTCGGTCTGGCCGTCGCCGTCGCCACCTTTCGCTGGGAGCCGCATCGGCCCAGGCAACGCCGAGCCGCCCGCGCCGAGGCATGAGCACGCTGGCGGCGGAAGACGTGACGACCCCGGGCCGACGCTGAATTGACACGCGCCGTCACCCACGCGTGACACGTCGATTAATAGCTTTGGGGCGGTGCTCGCGCGCGTCTGCACCTTCGCGATCGACGGCGTCGATCCCCGCCAGGTGTGGGTCGAGATCGACATCCGCGCGGGGCTGCCAGCGTTCGCGATCGTCGGCCTCGGCGACGTCGCCGTCCGCGAGGCGCGGGAGCGGGTCCACGCGGCCGTCAAGAACTCGGGCTTCACGTTTCCGCAGACCCGGATCACCGCGAACCTCGCGCCGGCCTTCCTGCGCAAGGTTGGGCCCGGGTTCGATGCCGCGCTCGCGCTTGGTGTGCTCGCCGCCAGCGGGAACATCGCGGCCGAGGAGGTCGAGTCCTTTGCGGTTTTCGGAGAGCTTTCGCTCACAGGCGAGTTCCGCGATTCGCCCGGCGCGCTCGCCGTGGCGGAGGGAGCTCGGCGAGCCGGCATTCGCCGGCTGATCGTCCCCCGCGAGCGCGCCCGGGAGGCGGCGCTCGTGGACGGCCTCGAGATAGCGGGCGTGGGCAGCCTGTCCGAGGCCGTGCGGATCGTCAAGGGTGCCCGGATTCCGCCCCTGCCCCCCTCGGTTCGGCGCCCGCAGGAGACGGTCTCGGGTCCGGACCTGTCCGACGTGAGGGGTCAGGCGTCAGCCGTGCTGGCGCTCCAGATCGCGGCCGCCGGAGGGCACAACCTGCTGCTGGAAGGACCGCCCGGAACGGGAAAGACGATGCTCGCGCGGAGGCTGCCCTCGATCCTGCCCGAGATGACCAGGTCGGAGGCGCTCGAGGTGACCAGGATCCACAGCGTCGCCGGCCTGCACGCCAACGGCCTGCTCGCGACGCGGCCCTTTCGCGCCCCACATCACACGATCTCGCCCGCGGGGCTCGTGGGGGGCGGGTCGCCGCCGCGCCCCGGCGAAGCCACCCTGGCCCACCATGGCGTGCTGTTCCTCGACGAGCTCGCCGAGTTCCAGCGCTCGAGCCTCGACGCGCTGCGACAGCCGCTCGAGGACGGGTACGTCACGATCGTCCGCGCGCAGCGCGCTCTCTCCTTCCCGACGGCGTTCATGCTGGTCGCGGCCACGAACCCTTGTCCTTGCGGCTTCGCGGGCGTGGGGGACAGGTGCCGCTGCGGAGAGCCAGACCTCAGGCGCCACCATCGCCGCCTGAGCGGGCCGCTTCTGGACCGCCTCGACCTGCTGGTCAACGTGCAGCGCCCGAGCGAAGCGGAGCTGCGCGGCGCCCCCGCGACGACCTCCGGGGCGGCGCGCGAGCGAGTCGCCGAGGCTCGGGAGCGCCAGCGCGCGAGACTGGCCGGGACTCGCTTTCGCTGCAACGGCGAGATGGACGCACGCGCAGTCCGCCGGCTGGTGTCGCTCGAGCCCCAGGCCGAGCAGCTGCTCGGACAGGCTTACACCGTGGGCGCGCTCAGTGCCCGGGGCCGCCACCGCATCCTCAGGGTGGCGAGGACGATCGCGGACCTCGACCGCGCCCAGCTCGTCACCCGGGACCACGTGTTGAGCGCACTCGCGCTGCGCCAGCGTGTTGCCGCCGCGGCGGGGGAGATCGGCACGCCGGCGATGTGACCGCGCCGGGGTCTGACCGCGACCGCGCCTGCGACCGCTGCCTGAAGCGCTCCTGGCTGATCGGGCGGCTGGGAGGCCACCTGGACCGAGCCGGGTCCAGACTCGGCGACGCTCTGGCGCTGTCAGACGCCGAGCTGGTCGCGGCCCTCGCGGGCAAGAGGCAGGCGGAGGTGGCACAGGAGCTGCGCTGTCTCGATCCCGCACGAGTCCGAGAAGGCGCGGACGCGGCCGGGCTCGAGCTCGTTTGCCGTTGCCAGGAGGACTACCCGGCTCGGCTGCGGCCGCTCGAGAGCGCTCCCGCCGTGCTCCACGTCGCCGGCGGGCTCGACCGTGCGCTCACCCTGCTCGAGCGCGACGTCGTCGCGATCGTCGGGGCGCGTCGCGCCTCGGGATACGGCCTGGAGGTCGCGCGCTCGCTCGGACGCGGCCTCGCCGCGGCCGGCATCACGGTGATCAGCGGGATGGCGCTCGGGATCGACTCCGCCGCGCACGCCGGTGCCCTGGCGGCCAACGGCGCGACGGTCGCCGTGCTGCCGGGCGGGGCCGACAGGCCGTATCCGGCCTCGCGCCGGGCGCTATACGACCGGATCGTCGCCGCGGGCGCGGTCCTCTCAGAGCTACCGGCCGGGGCTGCGGTCAGGCGGTGGGCGCCTCTGGCCCGGAACCGCATCATCGCCGGTCTCGCGACCATGACCGTCGTGGTCGAGGGGCGCCCGCGGTCGGGAGCGCTCGTCACGGCGGCGTACGCGCGTGAGTTGACGCGTCGCGTTGGGGCGGTCCCCGGCCGTGTCACCTCGGGTCTCGCGGCTGGTCCGAACGGACTGATCCGCGGCGGAGCGGCGCTGATCGAGCGCGCCCAGGATGTGCTCGACGAGCTGTACGGCGAGGGAGCGGTGACCTGCGCGGACGAGGTGCGCCCGCCGCTTGGCGATCAGCTCGCGCGCCTGCTCGCCGCGATCGGCGCGGGCCTCGACACGCTCGCGGCGCTGACGCGAGAAGGGTGGGCTGCCGAGCAGGCGCTCACGGGACTCAGCGAGCTCGAGCTGATGGGGTACGTGCGCCGAGGACCCGGTGGCAGGTTCGAGGTGGTGCCGTAGGGGACGCAGAGTCCCCACGCCCCGGCACCCGGAGGGCGGTGTGGGGAATTTGCGTCTCCCGGCGACCCAGAATCCCCACACGTCTTCGTGTTCATCGGGGTATGGGGAATCTGCGTCGCTCCGCCCGACCGGCCCGCCCGCCCCGGTCTGCCAACCTCCTCCACACCATGCCCCCGGCCAGAAAAATCCCCTGCGTTCTCTCGATCGCCGGCTCTGACTCGGGCGGGGGCGCCGGCATCCAGGCCGACCTCAAAGCCTTCGCCGCCTGCGGCGTCCACGGGATGACGGCGATCACGGCGATCACGGCCCAGAACACCGAAGGCGTCACCGCGGTCCACACCATTCCTCCGGAGATCATTCGCGCGCAGGTCCGAGCGGTTGCGCAGGACATCGGGGTCGACGCGGTCAAGATCGGCATGCTCGGCACGGCGGGCACGATCGAGGCAGTCGCAGGTGCGCTCGACGAGCTCCAGCCCGCCACTCCGGTGGTCCTCGACCCCGTGCTGGTCGCCGAATCGGGCGCAGTCCTCCTCGATCGTGACGCCCACCAGGCGCTCATTGGGCTGCTGCCGCGCGCCGCGATCGTCACGCCGAACGTGCCGGAGGCGCGGGCGCTGACCGGGCTCGAGCAAGCGCAGCCGGCAGACCTCGCTCGGGAGGTGCTGAAGCTCGGACCCAGGGCGGTCGTTGTGACGGGTGGCCATCTCGACAAGGCCACAGACGTCTTTTACGACGGCGAGCGGCTCGTGGCGCTGCCGGGTGCGCGTCACGCCGGCGGCGCCGCGCACGGGTCGGGTTGCACGCACTCCGCGGTGCTCGCCTCAGCACTGGCTTGGGGATGGAGGCCTCTAGAGGCCGCCCGGCTCGCGCGCGAACTCGCCGCCAGGGCGGTCGAACGCGGGCTCGTGGAGGTGGGTTCAGGGGCGGGTCCCGTGGACGTTCTGGGCACCGCCGGGATCGAACCCGCTCTGCCATAATCGCGCCGTGCGCTTCCTGAGGATGAGGCCCGGCCACGGTGAGGTGATGATCGCCGAAGGCGACGTCGAGATCGTGGAGGACAGGGAGCGGCTGATCGAGGAGTTCCGCAGGCAGCTCGACCAGGGGTTGTGGGCTGCGGTGCCGCTCAACCCGGATGAAGACGACGCCGGAGATGGGCGCGCCCGGATGGTGACTGCCTTCGACGAGATTCCGCAGTCGACCGAGCGCGTGATCTTCTTCCCGCGCGCGGCAGGTGGGGTCGTGGCCGCGGGTGGGGGAGCGCGCGGCAGGTGGGTCGTGGCCGCGGGTGGGCGAGCGCGCGGCAGGTCGGTCGTGGCCGCGGGTGGGGGAGCGCGCGGCAGGTGGGTCGTGGCCGATGGCGGGCGAGCGCGCGTCGGGCGGTTAGGGCACTAGAAAGTGTTCCTCGCGCTTGCCGTAGCCGCCGTCGTCGCGATCGCGCTGCTGGCCGAGGAGATGAGGCCGCTGATGGCCCAGGCGTGGCGCCGACACCGCGCCAGGACTCGCATCGTGCCGGCGGCGCCCTACGACCCCGGTCGTGAGCGGCGCGCCGAGCAGCGGGCCCGCGAGCTGCTGCGCTCCTGCGTCGGCGAAGAGGAGTGGGCGATGTACCGCGAGCTCGGCTTCATCCGCGTGTGGGGGACCCTGACCGACGGACCCGGCGGCACTGGCGGCGCCCCGTACGGGTACCTGATCTATCCCCACAAGCCGATCGTCTCCTACCTGGCCCAGACCCACCGGCTCCTCAACGAGTACTGCGTGACCTTCCCCGACCTCGAGCGCCCCTACGGCAGCGAGTTGCTCCCCGATTCAGACGACGTGCTCGCCAAGTGGATGGCGCTCACGGGCGACGAGCGGCGGCTCCTCGACGAAGCGAACATGCACCTCCCGGGCCGTCAGCACGCCCCCGAAAAGGTGAGGCGTGACCTGTGGCGGCTGGGGCAGTGGGAAAGCGCGCGGCTTCGCCAGCGCTCCGACCGCGCCACCGCGCGGCCCGGCAGCTGACGGGTCAACGTGGGGGACTTCGACGTAAAGCACCGTAGCCGCGCGCTCACCGAGGGTCCCGAGCGCGCCCCCGCGCGTGCCTTCCTGAGAGGGATCGGCTACGACGCCGAGGCGCTCGCCAGGCCGATCGTCGCGGTCGCGAACACGTGGATCGAGACGATGCCGTGCAACTTCCACCTGCGAGCGCTCGCGGCGAGGGTCAAGGAGGGTGTACGCGCCGCCGGGGCCACCCCGATGGAGCTCAACACCATCGCGATCTCCGACGGGATCACGATGGGGACGCCGGGGATGCGCGCCTCCCTCGCCAGCCGGGAGCTGATCGCGGACTCGATCGAGCTCGTCTGCGACGCCCACATGTTCGACGCGGTGGTCGCGATCTCGGGCTGCGACAAGACGATTCCCGGAACGGTCATGGCGCTGTGCCGGCTCGACGTACCGAGCGTGATGCTCTACGGGGGCTCGATCCTCCCCGGCAACTTCCACGGCCAGAAGGTCACGATCCAGGACGTCTTTGAAGCGGTCGGCGCCCGCGCGGCCGGCCGAATCACCGACGACGAGCTCGAAGAGCTCGAGGAGGTGGCGTCTCCCGGCGCCGGCTCGTGCGGCGGTCAGTTCACGGCCAACACCATGGCCATGGCGTTCGAGGCGCTCGGGATCTCGCCGCTTGGCCTCTCCACGGTGCCCGCGGAGGACGGACGCAAGGCGCAGGTGGCCTTCGAGGCCGGCCGCCTCGTGGTCGACGTCCTGCGACGCGGGCTACTCCCAGTGAGATCATCACGCGGGACGCGCTCGAGAACGCGATCGCCGCGATCGCCGCCAGCGGCGGGTCCACCAACGGCGTCCTGCACCTGCTCGCGATCGCCCGAGAGCTCGGCATCGAGCTCGAGATCGACGACTTCGACCGCATATCCGCGCGCACGCCCCTGCTGTGCGACCTGAAGCCGGGGGGGCAGTACACCGCACCCGACCTTCACGCCGCGGGAGGAGTTCCGCTCGCTGCTCAAGCGCCTCAAGCAAGCCGGCCTGCTCCACGAAGACGCCAAGACCGTGACGGGCCGCTCGGTCGGCGAGCACGCCGACGAGGCCACAGAGGCCGAGGGCCAGCGGGTGGTGAGGCCCCTCGCGGACCCGATCAAGCCGACAGGAGGGCTGGCGATCCTGCGCGGCAACCTCGCCCCCGAAGGGTCGGTGGTCAAGCTCGCCGGCCACGAGCGGCTTGCGCACACTGGGCCCGGCGCGTGTGTTCGAGTCCGAGGAGGAGGCGATGGCCGCCGTCACCGCAGGCAGGATCGAACCCGGAGACGTCGTCGTCATCCGCAACGAGGGGCCGGCGGGCGGCCCCGGCATGCGCGAGATGCTCGCGGTCACGGCCGCGCTCGTCGGCGAGGGCCTGGGCGAGGAGGTCGCGCTGGTCACCGACGGGCGGTTCTCGGGCGCGACACGCGGGCTGATGGTCGGTCACGTCGCGCCGGAAGCAGCACGCGGGGGGCCGATCGGCCTGGTGCGAGACGGCGACGAGATCACGATCGACGCAGCCTCCCGGCTGCTCGACGTGGCCCTTTCCGACGAGCAGCGCTCGGCGCGAGCCGCCGTCTACGCCCCGCCGCGGCGCGACGCGGGGGTGGCGTTGCGAAAGTATGCGCGCCTTGTCACAAGCGCCTCCGAGGGTGCGGTGACGCGATGAAAACGGCGCCGCTTAACGACTTCGTTAACGCTTCAGGATTGACTTGATCGCTACGATCAACTAGTCAATCATCCGGGGCGGGGGAAGGACCTTCCGAGGTCTCCGGGAATTACTGATCGAAAAAATGGCCAACGTCTCTTATCTGCGTCCTTCCACGGGGTCGGGTCGGTCTGGTAGCGGTAGGTACATTGGCGCCCGCGACCGCTCGCCGCGTCCGTGGGTGCCGATTGCGATCGGCGTAGTCGTGCTCGTCGTTGTCCTGGGCGTCGGCGCGATCGTGCTCGCCACCTCCAGCGCGAGCCTCACGCCCGGCGGCGGCGGCCTGGCCAAGGTGGGGATGCCGGTGGGCGGCGGAAAGCTTGAAAGCGTGAGCGTCACCGCCGGCCCGCGCGCAGACGCGGTCCCCGTCGTCGTACGCGGGAATGAGATCTGGCCGCGCAAGACGCTGCAGACGGGCGAACGGGTCTCGATCGAGGCGGTCGTGCGCCGCCCCGGCTGGAACTCCTGGCTGACGGGCTCGACGCAGCGCATAAAGCTCACGACGGCAGCCCCAAGCGCGCAGATCCGCTCGCGCTTCATCACTCTGCACCGAGGTCAGCCACTGCGCGTGAGCTTCGACCGGCCGGTTCAGACAGTCGTCTACGGACCCCTAGGGGCCACGCGTCGCAGAGTCCTTTCGAGCCCTCAAACGACCGTGAGCTTCCCGCGCACCTCGACCGCCGGCACCGTCATGGTTGCGGGAATCCCCCGCAGCTGGGAGGTTGCGACGGCCCAGCCCGTGAGCTGGTTCCCGGCGGGGCTCGTGCGCGCGAGCGCGGTCGCAAACCCGTCGCCCGGGACGAAGACTCACACCCGACCAGCCGATCACGCTCACCTTCTCCAAGCCCGTGAGGTCCGTGCTCAAGAGCAACCCGGTCTTGACCCCCAACGCGTCCGGTAGCTGGCATATCACCGGCAGCCACACGCTCACTTTCCAGCCGACCGGCTACGGCTACGGGCTGGGCGCGACCGTCAAGCTGGCACTACCCGCCGGTGTCGGTCTGGCCGGAGGCCACACCACCGCCGGTGGCGCCGAGGCCACCTGGACGGTGCCCGGCGGCTCGACGGTGCGTCTGCATCAGCTGCTGGCGACGCTCGGCTACCTCCCGGTCAACTTCCACTATTCCGGCGCCGCACCGGGCGCGAGCCCGCAGGCTCAGCTTCAGGCAGCGGTCGATCCGCCCAAGGGGACCTTCAGCTGGCGCTGGTCCAATACCCCGGCTGCGCTGCGGTCGGACTGGTCGCCTACGGCATCGGGGGTGATGACCCAGGGCGCGATCATGGCTTTCGAGTCCGACCACAACATGTTTTCAGGCAGCCCCTCCAGCGAGGGGGGAGGCGCCGCCACCCCGGCCGTGTGGAGGGCGCTGATCAAGGCTGCCATCGCCAACCAGCGCTCCACGTTCGGGTACACGTTCGTCAGCGTCAGCGAGGGGAGTCCCGAGACCGAGACCACCTGGCACAACGGCAAGGTGGTCGAGCATGGACTCGTCAACACCGGAATTCCGTCGGCATCGACAGCCCAAGGCACCTTCCCCACATTCACGCACGATGTGTCGGTCACGATGAGCGGCACCAACCCGGACGGGTCGACCTATTCAGACCCTGGCATCCCGTGGGTCAGCTACTTCAACGGGGGAGACGCCCTCCACGGGTTCATCCGCGCGAGCTACGGATTCCCCCAGAGCCTCGGCTGTGTGGAGATGCCGTTCTCCGAGGCGCACGCCGTGTGGGGGTACACCCCCATCGGCACGCTCGTCAACGTCTTCTAGCAGGCTTCCAAAAGCGCATGGCGAATCGGATTTCGTCATGCCCGAAGCTCCTTCGACCGCCTGGCAGCAGTTAATCGACGCCTTCGAAGCCGAGCTGCGCCGGCAGGCCGTCGCGGCCAACACCCGCCGCGCCTACAATGCGGACGTCGTGCAGCTCGCTCGCTGGGCCATCGGAGAGGCACCTGGAACCCGCGGCGATCGACGGTCGCGCGGTCCGCCGCTTCGCGGCGTCGCTGTCGGAGCGGGGCCACGCGCCGGCCACCATCGCGCGCAAGCTGGCCGCGCTGCGGGGACTGTTCCAGGCGGACATCGAGCGCGGGGGACGCGCCGACAACCCCGCTGAGCTGATCAGTACGCCGAAGCGGCCTCAGCGCCTGCCACACGTGCTCAAAGCCGCCGACGTCGCCGCGCTGCTGGACCGCATCACGGCGGACTCGCCCCTCGAGGTGCGCGACCGGGCCATGTTCGAGCTCGCCTACGGATGCGGCCTGCGCGCCCAGGAGCTCGTCTCGCTGGCGCTGCACTCGATCGATTTCGACGCAGAGCTCGTGCGGGTCGAGGGCAAGGGCGGCAAGACCCGCCTCGTTCCGGCAGGCGAATTCGCCCTGCGGGCACTCGAGCGCTACCTGGCGCGGGCTCGCCCTGCCCTGCGAGGCAGCCATCCGGGGCGGTGGCGACGGCCCCCTGTTCATTTCCAAATCCGGACTCGCGCTCCAGACCTCGGATGTCAGGCGCCGCCTGCGCCTGTGGGCACGCAAGGCGGCCGCCGGCGCCGCCGATGGCTCGAGCCTCGCGGCCACCCACCCCCACGCCCTGCGCCACTCCTTCGCCACCCACCTGCTCGAGGGCGGAGCCGACCTGCGTGTGATCCAGGAGCTGCTCGGACACAGCACCATCTCCACGACGCAGGTCTACACTCGCGTGGAGTCGGCGCGGCTGAAGTCGGCGTATGCGCGCGCCCACCCTCGGGCATGAGTCTCGTACTGGCTGGTAGCCGCAACGCCTAGGTCGGCCGCGAGTCGCTTCACGCGCGACACTTCTGATATGGAGAGCGAGGCGCGCGTCAAAGCAGTCGAGCTGCGCGACCTGTGGCGGCGGTATCGCGCGAGCAGCGATGACCGCGCGAGAGAAGCGCTCGTGCTCGCCTACGCACCGCTGGTCAAGTACGTGGCGGGTCGCCTCGGCTCGGGTCTGCCGGCGCACGTGGAGGAGGCCGACCTCATCTCCTACGGTCTCTCGGGCCTCACGGCGGCGATCGACCGCTTCGACCCCTCGCGCGAGACCAAGTTCGAGACCTTCGCGATCCCGCGCATACGCGGAGCGATCCTCGACGAGCTGCGCGCGCTGGACTGGGTCCCGCGGACCGTACGCGCTCGCGCCCGCCAGCTCGAGCGCGCCAACGTGAGGCTTGAAGGCCGCCTGCTCCGCGCTCCCAGCGACGACGAACTCGCCGGCGAGCTCGGCATCACTGTGCGGGAATTGCACGATGCGCTGCTCGAGATCTCCCGCTCGACGATCGTGGCCCTCGACGAGCTGTGGAGCTCGCAGGTCAGCGGCGGTGAGCAGGTCTCGCTGCTCGAGACCGTGGCAGACCTCGAGGCGCCGGACCCGGAGGCCGTGTTCGACACGGTCGAGCGCCGCCGGCAGATCGCCGAGGCGATCCTGGCTCTTCCGGAGCGCGAGCGGCTGGTGATCGCGCTCTACTACTACGAGGAACTGACCCTGCGCGAGATCGGTGAGGTGCTGGGGGTCACCGAGTCGCGCATCTCGCAGCTTCACGCCAAGGCCGCGCTGCGGTTGCGGTCGAAACTCGCCGCCGAACTTGACTAAAGTGGCCAGGCCGCATGCGGCCTGGCCCGGTCGGCGCATGCGCCGACCGGCGGGGCCGCGCATGCGCGGCCCCGAACAGAAAAGAAGGAGAAGAGGAGACAGGCATGCACAAGCCCGCTGACCGGATCCGGAACGTGGCGCTGGTCGGCCACCGCGGCTCCGGCAAGACTTCCCTGCACGAGGCGCTGCTGTACCAGGCCGGGGTCATCAACCGGCTCGGCACGGTCGTCGACGGGACGACCCTGTCCGACGCGGACGAGGACGAGAAGGCGCGCCAGATGTCGATCTCGGCGGCGCTGGCCTCGTTTGACTGGCAGGAGCGAAGGGTCAACCTGATCGATACGCCGGGCGACTCGAGCTTCGTCGCCGATGCCCTCGGGGCGCTGCGCGTATGCGAGTCGGCGATCTTCGTCGTCAATGCCGTGATGGGGGTGGAGGTGCACACGGTCCGTCTCTGGCAGCGGGCCGAGGAGCTCGACTTGGCACGGCTGATCTTCGTCAACATGCTCGACCGCGAGCGGGCGGACTTCTTCCGCACGCTCGACTCGCTCAAGGCGGCATTCGGGTCGCACGTCGTGGCGACGGCGATCCCGATCGGGTCCGAGCACGAGGTCTCGGGCGTCATCGACCTGGTGGACATGAAGGCCTACACCTACGACGGGTCAGGCCGCGACGGGTGCAAGGAGGTCGCGATCCCGGACGGGCTCACGGGCCAGGCACAGGAGTACCGCGAGAAGCTGATGGACGAGGTCGCCGAGAACTCCGACGCGCTGATGGAGCGCTACCTCGAGGGCGAGGAGATCTCCCATGAGGAGATCGTCGCCGCGCTCAAGGATGGCACCAACCACGGGGGCATCTATCCGGTCACCTGCGGTGTGGCCACCCGCAACGTGGGTACAAACCGGCTGCTCGACGCCGTCGTCGACGACCTCCCGTCGCCCGTCAAGCACGGTGGGCTTCAGGTGGGGGAGCTGACGCTCGAGCCGGTCGAGGACCGCGAGATGTACGCCTACGTCTTCAAGACCAGGGCGGACCCGTTCGCCGGCCGCATCAACCTCTTCCGCGTCTACCAGGGCGTGCTCAAGCAAGACTCGCAGGTGCTCAACACGCGCACCCACGGCAAGGAACGCGTCGGCACGCTCTTGACGTTCGAGGGCGCCAAGAGCGGGCACGCGACCGAGTTTGGCCCGGGCGACATCGGCGCGGTGGCGAAGCTCAAGGAGACGCGGGCAGGCGACTGGCTCTCCGCCCGCGACGAGGCCGTGGAGATGCCCCAGATCAAGCTGCCCCCGCCGGTCATGGCCTTCGCGATCGAGCCCAAGAGCAAGGGCGACGAGGACAAGGTCTTCACGGCCCTGCGCCGGCTCCAAGAGGAGGACCCGACGATCGATCTGCACCGTGACCCCCAGACCGGGGAGCAGATCGTCGCCGGGCTCTCACAGGTGCACGTCGAGGTGATCGTCGGGCGGCTGAAGGACCGCTTTGGCGCGGAGGTGAATCTCAAGCCCCCGCGCGTGCCCTACCAGGAGACGATCAGAAAGCCCGCTAAGGCCCACGGCCGGCACAAGAAGCAGACGGGCGGCCGCGGCCAGTTCGGCGACGCCCACATCGAGATCGAGCCCCTGGCGCCGGGCGAGGGGTTCGAGTTCGTCAACGCGATCAAGGGCGGCGTGATCCCGTCGGGCTTCATTCCCGCGGTCGAGAAGGGCGTGCTGGAGGCGATGCACGAGGGCGTGCTCGCGGGCTATCCGGTCAAGGACGTGCGGGTGCGCCTCTACGACGGCTCCTACCACACCGTCGACTCGTCGGAGATGGCGTTCAAGGTTGCGGGCTCGCTGGCGATGAAGCAGGCGCTTCAGGACGCCTCGCCGGTGCTGCTCGAGCCGATCATGCTCGTCACCGTCACCGTGCCCGAGGACGCGGTGGGCGACGTGATCGGGGACCTCAACTCGAGGCGCGGCAGACCGCTCGGCATGGAGCCCTCTGGCGCGGGGATGACCGAGGTCAAGGCCGAGGTGCCGATGGCGCAGATGCTGTCCTACGCGCCCGACCTGCGCTCGATCACCGGCGGCAGGGGCGAATTTACGATGGAATTTGCGCGGTACGAGGAGGTTCCTGGCCACATCGCAGGTAAGGTGGTCCAGGAAGCCAAGGCCGACCGGGAAGCGGTGAAAGCGTGACACCTTCGCGTCACCCGGCCAGCTAGGGTACGCAGCCGTGGCTACGAGAGACATTCGCGTTTCAACTACGCACACGACGTGCGACGTGTGCGGTCGCAACCTGCTGCGCGGCGAGCACGCCGAGCGCTATACCGCCGGCGGGGAGCGCTACTGGGTGTGCGATCTGTGCGTCTCGCGCGCGCTCCAGGATGGATGGGTGCGCGAGGGCACCATCCCGCACCACGAGCCCGGCGAGGACGAGCGCGAACGCCGGCGCTCCCTTCTCCCCTGGATCCGCGCTCGGCTGGGAGGTATGCGGACCGACGACGCGTGGTTCGAACCCGAGGACGACCGCGACCGCGACCTGGGCTACCCGGTGTTCAAGGCCGAGCGGTCAACCAGGTCGGAGCGGTCCAAGGGCGAGCGGTTCCCCGCCCCCGTGCGCGCACCTGAGATCGTGCGCGAGCCCCGCCAGGTGCACGCTATCCCAACCAACCCCGACCAGAAGGTCTCCTCGGCGGTCCGCGCCTTCAACGGCTCCGGGCACACGCGCACGATCGCCGGTGTGGCGCGCTCACTCGGTCCTCCTGCGGTGACGATTCGGCCCTCGGAGATGGAGGCGAGCGTGGTGCGCGTGGTGGCGGCGTGGGAGCTTTGCTGGTACCGCTACGAGATCGACCTCGCGGATGAGCTGCCCAGCGTGAGGGTCGCGGCCCAGGGCGCCGAGCTCGACGAGCTCGATCCCACAGAGCTCGAGACGAACGCCTCAGCCGACGAGGACGGCGTGCTCGCGTTGCGCAGATAAAGCGCGTCTCGTGATCTACTGCGTGATCCCCGAGGAGCTCGCCGAGGAGCTGTTCGAGAAGTTGACCCGCTACTACGCCGACGATCCCGGGGTGACCGTAATCGTCGATCGGCGCCGCTCCTCGCGGCGGGAGCGCGGGTCGCCGGCCGGGGGGCGGCGTGAGGTCCGCGACCGCCGGCGGGCGCGCGTGGCGGGGGAGTTTCCCAGGCTCACCGGAGAGTGAAGACCGTCGTCAACGTCGACGGGGGAGCGCGTGGCAACCCCGGCCCGGCGGCGATAGGCGTGGTCGTCTCCGACGCGCGCGGCGCGGTGCTCGACGAGATCTCCGAGGCGATCGGGATCGCGACCAACAACGTCGCCGAGTACCGCGCGCTGTTGCGAGGCGTGGCGGCGGCGCGCGCGCTGGGGGCCGACGAGCTCGAGCTCATCGGCGACTCGGAGCTCGTGGCACGCCAGCTGACCGGCGCCTACAGGGTCAAGAACGCGGCGCTGAAGCCCCTGCACGAGGGCGTTCTGCGCGCGCTCGACGGCTTGACGTGGACCATCCGGACGGTGCCGCGCGCGCAGAACGCCCGCGCCGACGCGCTCGTGAACCAAGCGCTGGACCGGGCTGGCTGACCAACGATGTCGGTCCACTTCCACCCCCCGGACGTGGATCGACATCGTTGGGGGCACGTTGGGGTCGCGTTACGCGACGCGAGGCCTATCTGCGGCGATCGTTACCCTCCGGGGCGTGACCGATCAGATGTCCGAGCTCGCCGATGAGATGACCGAGCTCGCCACGAGTCTCAGAGACACGGCTGAGCGGCTGCGGTCGGGAGAGCTCGAGCCGCAGACGGCGCTTGAGGCGATCGACGAGTGCGCCCGGCTCGCCGCTCGCATGGCCAGGGTCAGCGCCGCGATGGACGAGCGCGCACGGGCGGCGGTTGAGCCCCTGCCCGACCTGCCTGGCCAGCTGCCGTTGCCGGCCGCGCAGTAGTGGTCGCCACCGAAAAAACGATCGAGTTCCCGCAGCATCTCCAGACCGAGGTGGAGGGCTATCTCGTCGGGCTGCGCTTCTCCAGGGATGCGACCACCGACGGGCTGCAGGAGGCGATGCGCTACTCGCTGCTCGCGCCGGGCAAGCGGATCCGCCCCGTGCTCGCTCTGGCCACGGCGTCCGCGGTGGGACTCGACCCCTCCTACGTGCTGCCCCTCGCAGCCGCGCTCGAGCTGATCCATACCTACTCGTTGATCCACGACGACCTGCCCGCGATGGACGATGACGACGTCCGCCGAGGGCAGCCCACGTGTCACCGTGCGTTCGGCGAGGACGTCGCGATCCTGGCCGGCGATGGCCTCTACGCCGAGGCCTTCGCGCTGCTGCTCTCCGAGCAGCGGGGCGAGCCGGCCAACGTGCTGGCGGCGGCGCGCGAGCTGGCCGACGCCACGGGCGTGCGAGGGATGGTCGGGGGCCAGTACATCGACGTGGCGGGCACGGCGCCCGCTGGTCCGGAGGGGCTGCGGCGGCTGCACGAGCTCAAGACGGGCAAACTCATCGCGGCGAGCATCGACTGCGTGCTTTTACTCGTCGGTACCCTAGAACCTGACACAATCGATAGCTTCAGAGCCTTCGCGGGCGAGCTGGGTGTGCTGTTCCAGATCGTCGATGATGTCCTCGACGTGACCGGATCGACACAGACACTCGGTAAACCGCAAGGGAGCGACGAACGGCTGGGTAGACGTACCTATGTGAGCGAGTTCGGACTGCAAGGTGCGCGCAAGCTGGCGGCTGAGTCACACCAGCGGGCCCGCGCTCACCTCGCCCGTGCGGCGCCCGGCCGAGGGGGCCGAGCTAGGACAGATCACCGATTTCATTGCGAACCGGAGTCACTGAATGTCAGACCATTTGAAGCGCATCCGCGGGCCCCAGGACCTCCACTCGCTTTCGGACGAGGAGCTTCAGGCCCTGGCCCAGGAGGTGCGCGAGCGGATCATCGATACCGTCGGGGAGATCGGGGGCCACTTCGGCGCCAATCTCGGGGCGTGCGAGATCGCCGTCGCGGTTCATTCGGTGCTCGAGTCCCCGCGCGACAAGGTTCTGTGGGACGTCGGTCACCAGGCCTACCCGCACAAGATCCTCACGGGCCGCAACGACCAGTTGCACACGATCCGCCAGTACCGCGGGCTGGCGCCCTTCTGCGCCATCCAGGAGTCCGAGCACGACATCATGGGCGCCGGGCACGCCTCCACGTCGATTGGTTACGCGGTCGGGATCAAGGAAGGGATGCGCCGCGGCCACGGCGAGGATGGCCGCGTGGTGGCCGTCGTCGGCGACGGCGCGATGACCGGCGGGGTGGCCTTCGAGGCGGTCCAGAACGCCGGCGGCCGGGGAACCCCGATCGTGGTCCTGCTCAACGACAATGGGATGTCGATCTCCCCCAATGTGGGGGCGCTCTCGCGGCAGTTCAACCGCGTCCGCCTGAACCCGACGCTGTGGCACGCGCGCGAGGACTTCGAGGGCGGGCTGACACGCCTGCCGGTGGGGATCGGGGCGGCATTCGAACGCTTTGGCCCGCACGTCAAGGAGTCGCTGAAGGCGTTTTGGGCCCCGGGCCTGTGGTGGGAGGAGCTCGACTTCGCCTACATCGGGGTGATCGACGGCCACGATGTCCGCGCGCTGCGCCAGGCGCTGCACGACGCCCTGGCCGCGGAACGGCCCGTCGTCATCCACTGCGCCACGGTCAAGGGCAAGGGGTTCGCGCCCGCCGAGGAGGGCGGCTTGGAGGGCATGGAGAAGTGGCACGCCGCCAAGCCGAAATCAATCTCCAACGGCAGACCCGCGTCCGCGAAGCCGGCCGCCAAGTCCGTCTGCGCCGGCGCCTCCGCAGTACACCCAGGTGTTCGGCGAGGCGCTCGTGCGCGAATGCCGGCGCGACGAGCGCGTGCTGGGCATCACCGCGGCGATGAACTCGGGGACGGGTCTGAACATCCTCCAGCGCGAGCTCCCCGACCGCTACTTCGACGTCGGCATCGCCGAGCAGAACGCGGTCCTGTTCGCTGCCGGGTTGGCGCTCCAGGGATCCAAGCCAGTCGCGGCGATCTACTCGACGTTTCTGCAGCGCGCCTATGACCAGATCGTCCACGACGTCTGCCTGCAGAGCTTGAACGTCGTGTTCGTGATGGACCGGTCCGGGCTCGTGGGCGACGACGGCCCCACCCACCACGGCGCTTTTGACATTGCCTACCTGCGCTGCTTGCCGAACATGGTCCTGATGGCCCCCCGCGATGAGGCGATGCTCGTGCACATGCTGCGCACCGCTCTGGTCTACGACCAAGGCCCGATCGCGCTGCGCTACCCGCGCGGGGCGGCAATCGGCGTGCCGCTCCCCAACCGTCCTTCGCCGATCGAGATCGGGACCGGGGAGATCCTGCGCGAGGGGAGCTCCTCTGCGGCGCGGGTCGCACTGCTCGGCTACGGCACCGGCGTGAGCAAGGCACTCGAGGCGGCCGAGCTGCTCGCCGAGGACGGCCTCGACGTGACGGTCGCCGACGCGCGCTTTGCGAAGCCCATCGACGCCGGCCTGGTGGCCCAGCTAGCCGGCGAGCACGACCTGCTCGTGACTGTGGAAGAGGGCGTCCTGGCCGGGGGGTTCGGGTCCGCGGTGTGGGAGACGCTCTCGGAGATGGGTGTCGGTGCCGCCTCGCAGGCGCGCATTCTTCGGGTAGGGCTGCCCGATCGCTACGTGACCCACGGCGCCCCCAAGCTCTTGCACGAGGAGGTCGGCTACACCGGCGCCCGGATTGCAGAGCGGGTCAGAGAGGCTGTCGGGGGTCGCACGGGCGCGGTCGCGTAGCGGCCTGAGGGTTATCTTGTCGCGCCGCGCGACAGCTTCAGCGGTCCGCGGTCCGTGCGAGTGATGAGGTGCAAGCCTGCCTCGACTAGGAGCAGGCCCAGCCTCTGCTGAAGCCTCGGCCTAAGGGCTCCGCCCGTGGTCCTGCGGACGGCGGCCGCGTGGCGATCGCCGGCCTGGCGACGGAGCTCCGACAGGTGTGTGTTGACGAGCGCCTGCTCGTGCCAGAACGTCATGCGTTGTCGCCCCCCGGTGCAAGAGTCATCGGGTAGTCGAAGATCAAAAGCTCCACCGGCAACGCTCCCGGCGGGCGGGTGGCCGGATCGGTCAGCCGCTCGCGGAAGCGGGATTTCACAAGCACCGACAGCTCTTCGTTGTACTGCTTCAGTTCGTCCACCGTCATCCACAGCACATGCTGGGCGGCCATGGCGTTCTCGCGCCAGTCTTCGGGATAGCTGCTCCTGGTCTCGACCCAGTTCTCGTAGCGCCGGAGTACGCGTTCGCGCATCATTCGCTCAAGCTCGCGGGCGGCGAGCCGGGTCTCGGGATCGCCCTGCTCGGTGCTGAAGCGCATGCCGCGGGCGCTCAGTCGCCAGGGGCGTGCCCGTCCGCTGCCGCCACCCGCCTCCTCGACGAAGCCGTACTTGGCCAGCTGGCGTAGATGGAACGAGCATGTCGTGGGGCTCTCTCCGAGCCGCTCCCCGGCCTGGGTCGCGGTGAGCGGTTCCTCCAGGTTGAGGAGCTCGAGTAGGGCTAGCCGGACCGGGTGGGCGAGTGCCCGCATCGTGCGCGCGTCAGAGACCTCACGCAGCTCGATGCTCTCTGTCTGCGGACTTGCCTGTTCGTCGAGAGCCATATTTCGAGGGTACTCTCTCGAAAGATAGCTGTCAAGAGATATCTCTCGAATTATTTATCTCGAGGACTGCGGGACGGTCGCCAGACGAAGGGCCGCGCCGCCCTAAGGCGAGCGGCCCGCACAACGCGGGCCGCTCACTGGAGGAGAGATGTATCTGCGTTTAGGGCCCGGGAACGTGCCGACGCTGCTTAGTCCTTCGCGCCGGAGGGCCGGGCACCCACTGATATGGTGCCCTGGGCCGGAGCAGCTCACTGTGATCTCGGTCACTCCGCGATGAAGCGCATCCGCCTCGACCAGCTGCTCTTCGAACGGGGGATGTTCCCCTCACGCTCCCGCGCCGCGGCGTCGGTGCTTGCGGGCGAGGTGCTGCTGCTGCCGGAGCGCAGACGGGCCGCGAAGCCGGGGCAACTCGTCCCTGGCGAAACCGAGCTCGAGGTGCTCCCGCGGCCGCGCTTTGCCTCCCGCGGGGGGCTCAAGCTCGAGCACGCGCTGGCCGCCTTCGGCCTCGACCTCAGCGGTCGCAGAGCGCTCGACGTGGGGGCCTCGACAGGCGGCTTCACGGACTGCCTACTGAAGCGCGGCGCCGCCGCGGTCACGTGTGTCGACGTCGCGTACGGCCAGCTCGATTACGGATTGCGCACCGATCCCAGGGTGACCGTCATCGAGCGTTGCAACGCCCGGCGGCTCCGCCCGGAGGACCTTCCGTACGCTCCCGAGGTAATCGTGATCGACGTCTCGTTCATTTCACTGGCCAAGGTTCTCCCGGCGGTGCTCGCTTGCGCCGCCCCGCGCTTCGATTCGCTGGCGCTCGTCAAGCCGCAGTTCGAGGTGGGCCCCGCCGAGGTGGGAAAGGGGGGTGTGGTCCGCGACGCCGCGGCGCGCAGGCGCGCGCTCGTCGAGGTTGCGGAGGCCGCGCAGGATCTCGGCGCCTCCGTTCTGGGGTATGCGAGCTCCGGTCTCCCCGGGCCGAAGGGAAATCGGGAGAGCTTCGTGTGGCTCGCGGAGAAAGGGCGCCGAGGGGTGCGCGACCTCGAGCGCGCCGCGCGAGAGGTCGAGCCGTGAGGACCACAGCCGCTTCCGCAGGAGATCGCGCGGGGCAGGGGCCTTCGCGGAGTCCGGGCTCGCCAGTGCGCACGGCCACGGTCCTCACCCACCGTCGGCCCGAGGAGACGGGGCCCGCGCTCGAGGTGCTGCTGGAGCTGGCGCGGCGGGCCGGCGCCGCGTTGGTGTTTGACCCCGACGAGACCCGCAAGCACCGTCTCTCTCCAGCCACCGGGTTGGAGCTCGAAACGACCGTAAGGCGCGACGTCGACATCTGTTTCGCCCTGGGCGGGGACGGCACCATCCTGACCGCCCTGCGCCTCTACGCCGGCACCGGCATCCCGGTCTTCGCGGTCAACTTCGGCGAGATCGGGTTCCTCGCCACCGTCGACCGCGACGAGGCGGCCGCGGGCTTCGACGCCGCCTTCAGGGGCCAGTTCGAGGTGCTCTCACTGCCGGCCATCTCGCTCTTCGACGGCGGGCCCGAGTGGCTGGCGATAAACGACCTGTCGATCCACCGCCAGCCCGGCATGCGGGTCGCCGACCTGGCTTATGCCATCGGCCCTGACGAAATCGGGCGCGTGCGCTGCGACGGTCTGGTAGTCGCGACGCCGGCGGGCTCGACGGGCTACAACCTGGCCAACGGGGGCCCCATCCTCGCCTGGGGGGTCGAGGGGTTCGCCGTCTCCTTCATCGCGCCTCACTCGCTGACCGCGCGCTCGCTGGTGGTCGCGCCGGGCGACGTACTCACGATCTTCAATCGGTCCCAGGAAGAGCCGGTCGACATCACCGTCGACGCCCGGCCCGCCGGGAGTCTGGGTGCGGGCAAGGAGCTCCAGCTGCGCTTCCTCGACAATCAGGGGGCGCTGGCCCAGGTCCCGGGGGCCACCTTCTACCACCGCCTGCGGGAGAAGTTCGGGCGCCTGGCGGCGCCGCCTTAGGAGAGTCGGCCGCGCCGCCCGCGTCTTCGCGGCGCTCGCGTCAGGCAACCCCCCAAAACCGCCACACGACCTTGAGGGGGCGAGGTAAGCTGGCTGCACACTTGGGCGCGAAAAAAGGGGGCAAGATGCGCAATCACGGGAAACTCGGCTGGTTGCGGCTAGGACCACGGTGGGTCATGGCAGCCCTAGCTGTTGGTGCGATCGCGATGGGGATGGTGGCGCTGGCGCCTTCGGCGGCTGCCGTCGCGGGCGGTCGGCCAATGGGCGGCCTGTCTGCTCCGCAGTATGGGTTTGGGGCGCTGGAGCGCGGATCCGTGGGAGCATCAGCGCGCCCGTTGGCGCGTTCGTCGTACCCAACCCCCGGCCACGCGAGTCTTACTTACGGCTTGACGTGCGTCTCCCCGTCCGACTGCTGGGCCGTCGGCGGTTATGCCAAGTCGAAGACTGAGGCATCCAACGAGGCTCTGCACTTCAACGGGAAGAAGTGGACGTTGGTCGCGACGCCCGACCCCGCCGGCACCGGCCGGCACGGCCAGAACCTTCTCTACGATGTGGCGTGCGTGTCGGCCTCGGATTGCTGGGCGGTCGGTACCGAGGAGCGCGGTATGGGCGCCCAATTCAACGAGGCCCTGCACTGGAACGGGAAGAAGTGGGCAGGCGTCGCCATGCCCGAGCCCAGCACCACCTTGCAAGAGCTCATCGGCGTCGCGTGTAGTTCCGCTTCCGACTGCCTGGCCGTGGGCGAATACAAAAACGGCGGTGGCGTGGACCTAAACGAGACGCTGCGCTGGAACGGTAAGAAGTGGGGAACGAGCTCTGCTCCACAGCCGGGTGGCACGACAAGCGGCGATCAGAATTTGCTTGAACGCGTGGCGTGCGCGTCGCGCTCGAGCTGCTGGGCAGCCGGCTCTTACGACACGAGCTTCGGCTCCGAACAAAATCAGGTACTGCACTGGAACGGGAGAAAGTGGACGAAGTCGTCGATCGCGCAGCCCGTAGGCAGCAACCATGTGCTCGTGGGCGTCGCTTGTACTTCGGCGTCGGACTGTTGGACCGTTGGCAACTACGAGAACGCTGCCCCGGGCTCTCTGAATGAAGCGTTCCGCTGGAACGGGAAGAAATGGACGCAGGTCTCAACCCCCAGCCCCGGCGGTCATATGGCCGGCGACGAAAATGAGGTCGCCGGGGTCTTCTGCGTCTCCACGGCCGACTGTCGCGCCGTCGGTTCCAGTATGAGTGGCACGAGAGCCGCGACCGTGAACCAGGCGCTCCACTGGAACGGCAAGAAGTGGTCGTACACCGCGACTCCGGACCCCGCCGGCGTCGCTCCCGGACACGAGAACCAACTCTTTGCGGTCGCTTGTGTCTCGGCTTCCGACTGCTGGGCGGGCGGTGTAGCTCAGCGGTCCTCAGGGGGGACGGTACGGAGCGAGATTCTGCACTGGAACGGGAAGAGGTGGACAGCGGGGTGGGGACTGCAGTCCCGGATGCCTGAGATGGCCTCGGGTCGTGAGTCCGTCGGCGCCAGCTGGTAGACCGTCGCTCGGTGCTTGAAGAGCTACGCGTCGAGAACCTGCTTTTAATCGAGCGCGCCGAGCTGCGGCTGGCGTCGGGCCTCAACGTGCTGACAGGTGAGACTGGCGCGGGTAAGACCATGCTCGCGCAGGCCCTCGACCTGCTGCTGGGCGGCCGCGCGGGCGCCGGAAGCGTCCGTCCCGGGGCACGGGAGGCCTACGTCGAGGGGGTTTTCTCGCTGCCGGACCCGCCGGACGCAGAGCTCGTCGATCGGCTCCCCGTAGGGGCAGAGGAGCTCGTGCTGGCGCGCCGCGTGTGGCCCGACGGCCGTACCCGCGCCTACATCTGCGGCCGGTCGTCGACAGTCGCCGAGCTACGCGAGCTCGGCGGGCAACTACTGACCTTCTATGGCCAACACGAGCACCGCAGACTGACGATCTCGAGCGCGCAGCTCGAGCTCCTCGACTCCCACTGCGGCCCCGAGCAGGCGAATCTGCGCGAGCGGCTCGCCACGGTCCACGGGCGGACGCGTGAGCTCGAGCGCCGCCTATCGCACCTACAAGAGATCTCCGGTGCGCGAGAGCGCGAGCTCGATCTGCTCGCGTTCGAGCTCGAGGAGATCGAGACCGCCGCGCCCAGCGAGGAGGAGGAGAGCGAACTCGATGCGCAGCTCACCCGCCTGCGCTCCAGCGAACGGTTGCAGGCCGCGGCCGCGGCGGGCGCCGAGGCGATCGCGCCCGAGGCCGGCCAGGGGGCCCTCGAGCTGCTTTCGGCGCCCCTGAACGAGCTGCGGTCTGCGGCGGCGCTCGATCCTGAGCTGCAGCCGGTGTGCGAGCGGCTGCAGGGGCTCGTGTATGAGGGCGAGGAGCTGGCCAGGGAGTTGCGCGACTACGCACTCGCCCAGGAGGTGGTCCCGGGCCGGCTCGAGGAGGTCGAGGAACGGCTCGAGCGCTTCGCGCGGTTAAAGCGCAAGCACGGCGGCTCGATCGGCGAAGTCCTCGCTCACGGCGAGCGCTGCCGACAGCGTCTCGCCGAGCTCGAGCGCGCCGATGTCTCGCTCAGGGAGACCCAGAACGAGTTAGACGACGCCGCCGCGGAGCTCGAGCGGCTGGCGGGCGAGCTCTCGGCCCGCCGCCACGAGGCCGCCCCGCAGCTCGCCGCGGCCGTCTCCAGCCGGCTCGCGGAGCTCGCGCTCGCGGACGCCCAGTTCACCGTCGCGGTCTGGCCCCGAGCGGACGGGACCGGTCCCCGGGGCGGCGACGCGGTCGAGTTTCGGTTCTCCGCCAACCCGGGCATGGACCCCGCGCCGGTGCGCGACATCGCCTCGGGGGGCGAGCTCTCACGCCTGATGCTCGCGCTCATGACCGCCGTCCAGACCGACGCCGCAAGCGCCGCGGCGGATTGCGCCCGGCAGCTGTTGGTCTTCGACGAGATCGACGCGGGCATCGGCGGCCACACGGCACGTGCCGTGGGAGCGCGCCTCAAGGCGCTCGCCCGCGACGAGCAGCTCTTGTGCATCACTCATCTGCCGCAGGTCGCATCGCTCGCGGACCGCCACTTCCGCATCGACAAGCGGACCGTGAACGGGGCCACCGTCGCGGATGTCTGTGCGCTCGAAGGGGACGCGGTCGTGGGCGAGCTGGTGAGGATGCTCGGCGCAAGCGAGCAGGACAGGTCGGCGAGCGAACACGCCCGCCGACTCCTCCAGGCCGCGTAAGTGGTCGCCGCCGTGATTGCGGTGTGAGCGTGTTTATGGTGGCGGCCACTAGGGCTGTCCGGGGTCAGCGGTACGGTGCGAGCGCGCATATAGACTGAGAGAACGGAAATGGCCCAAGGCGAGACGCGCTTCATCTTCATCACCGGCGGGGTCGTCTCCTCCCTGGGCAAGGGGATCTCCGCCGCCTCGATCGGACGACTGCTGGTCGCCCGCGGCTTCGACGTCCAGCTGCAGAAGTTCGACCCCTACATCAACGTCGACCCCGGCACGATGTCGCCCTACCAGCACGGCGAGGTATTTGTGACCGAGGACGGCGCCGAGACCGACCTCGACCTCGGCCATTACGAGCGCTTCACCGACGCCAACACGAGCCGCGCGTCGAACGTCACGGCAGGCGGCGTTTACAACACGGTCATCCGCCGCGAACGCCGGGGCGATTACCTGGGCGCCACAGTCCAGGTCGTGCCGCACATAACCGACGAGATCAAGCAGCGGATCAAGCTGATGGCCGACGCCTCCGAGACTGATTTCGTCATCACCGAGATCGGGGGCACCGTTGGCGACATAGAGTCGCTCCCGTTCCTGGAGGCAATCCGCCAGTTCCCGGTTGACGTGGGCCGCCGGCGCTGCATGTTCATCCATCTGACGCTGGTTCCCTACATACGTCACGCCGGCGAGCTCAAAACCAAGCCGACGCAGCACTCTGTCAACGAGCTGCGCCGGATTGGTATCGCCCCGGACATGGTCGTATGCCGCTCGGAGGCGCCACTCTCCGCGGACATACGCCGCAAGATCGCCCTGTTCGCGAGCCTGCCCGAGCAGGCCGTCGTCTCGGCCCGCGACGTCAAGGACATCCTCGAGGTCCCGCTCGTCTTCCACGCCGAGGGGGTCGACGACTACGTGGTCGATGAGCACTTCGGGATCGACGCCCCCCAGCCCGAGCTCAGCGGCTGGGAGGAGATCACCCGCCGCGCCGCGAAACCTGTGAAGACGGTTCCGATCGCCTTGGTCGGCAAGTACGTCAGGCTCGAGGACGCCTACCTGTCAGTCGCCGAGGCGCTCCGTCACGCCGCCATCCACAACGGGTGCCAGGTCGAGATCGAGTGGATCGACTCGGAAGCCGTGGGCGAGGATGCGATTCGCGAGCGGCTCGAGCACGCGGCCGGGATCCTAATTCCGGGCGGATTCGGCGGTCGCGGGATCGAGGGCAAGATCCGCGCCGCCCAGCTCGCCCGCGAAAAGGGCATCCCCTACCTGGGCATCTGCCTCGGAATGCAGATCGCGGTCTCCGAGTTCGCCCGCCATGTGGCCGGGATGGAGGGCGCCAACTCGACCGAGTTCGATCCGGAGACGCCGTTCCCTGTGATCGACCTGCTGCCCGAGCAGAAGGAGATCGCGGACATGGGGGGGACCATGCGCCTCGGCGCCGACCCGGTCAAGCTGCACGAGGGAACGCGGCTGCGGGAGCTCTACGGAGAGCCCGTGATCTACGAGCGCCACCGCCACCGCTACGAGGTCAACAACCACCTGCGGCGGCGCCTCGAATCGGCGGGCCTGAGCTTCTCCGGAACGTCGCCGGACGAGCGGCTGATCGAAGCGATCGAGCTGCACCGCGAGACCCACCCGTTCTTCGTCGCGTCGCAATTCCACCCCGAGTTCAAGTCCCGGCCCGAGCGGCCTGCGCCCCTCTTCCGCGAGTTCGTGGGCGCTGCGCTCGCGCACCTCGACGTCCCTCAGGCCGAAGGCGCGACCGCCGCAGAGCCCGAAGCTGCGCGGTGAGGCGCTCCAGCGAGCAGGAGCGCGAGCGGCTCCATGAGACGTTCACCACGCTCTGCAAGATCGAGTCCCCCTCGGGTCGCGAGCGCGAGTGCGCCGACTGGGTCACCGCCGAGCTGCGGGAGCATGGGCCTCGAGGTCGAGGAGGACGGGGCCGGGCCGCGCGCGGGGTCTGACTCTGGCAACCTGCTGACGCGGATCGGCGGACGGAGCGAAGACTCGATCCTGCTCTGCGCCCACCTGGACACGGTGCCCCTCACGGCCCCGGTCGAGCCGGTGCTGGTCGACGGGGGGTTCGAGAACGCAAACGAGGGCATCCTCGGAGCCGACAACAAGTCCGCGGTGGCGATCATGATCGAGCTCGCGCGGCGACTGAAGGAGAATCGCGAGCCACCGCAAGCGGGCCTCGAGCTGCTGTTTACGGTCTGCGAGGAGGTGGGGCTCAGGGGATCCCAAGAGTTCGACACATCGCGCCTGCGGAGCCGCTTTGGGTACGTCTTCGACCACGCGATGCCGGTCGGAGAGATCGTGCTCGCCTCGCCGACGCAGTACCGAATCGCCGCCGAGGTTCGCGGCCGCGCGGCCCACGCCGGCCTGCGCCCGGAGGATGGGCGCAATGCGATCGCGGCCGCGGCGCGGGGGATCGCGGCGATGCGCATCGGGCGCATTGACCCCGAGACCACCGCCAACATCGGCACGATCGCCGGCGGTACCGCGATGAACGTGGTCGCCGAGCGCTGCCGAGCTCGTCGCGGAGGCGCGGAGCATCGACCAGGCCAAGCTCGAGGCGCTCGTGACCGAGATGGTCGACCACCTCGGCGACGCGGCCAACGCCGCCGAGTGTGACCTCGACGTGACCGTCGATCAGATCTTCAAGGGCTATCGCATACGCCCGAGCGCCCCACAGATCCAACTCGCCGAACGGGCATTGCGGGACCGCGGCTACGAGCCGCGCCACGTCGCCGCCGGGGGCGCCTCCGACGCCAACTCGTTCGCGGTGCAGGGGTTTTCCTGCACCAACCTCGCCGATGGCGTCCAACGCAACCACCAGCCGGACGAGCGCGTCACCGTGGACGCGCTCGACGGCATGTTCGAGGTCGCGATCGCGCTGCACGAGGGAGCGGCGGATGGGCTTTGAGGCCGTCGCCCGCGAGGTCCGCTTCGAAGGCCACATGATCGCCGCGGGAGTAGAGCGGTACCGCGTCGACGGCGGCGACGAGGTCTCGCGCGAGAAGGTCTGGCACCCGGGCGCGGCTGGGACCGTCGCGATCGACGATGACTACGTGTGGCTGACCCGCCAGCCGCGCGAGGTCGTCGGCGCGGAGGCCTCGCTCGAGATCCCCGCCGGCAAGCTCGACGTCGAGGGCGAGTCGCCGCTCCAGACGGCCCAGCGCGAGCTCTCGGAGGAAGTCGGGCAGCGCGCCGAGCGCTGGGAGGAGATCACCGCCTTCTACACGAGCCCCGGCTTCAGCGACGAGCGGATATGGCTCTACTTCGCGACGGGGCTCTCCGACGATCCTGGGTCCGAGCCCGTCGAGGGCGAGCGAATCGAGATCGTCCGCTGGCCGCTTGACCGCCTCGACGAGGCGATCGCCGAGTGCGAGGACTCCAAAACGCTAATCGGGTTGCTCTGGCTCGCCCGCGTACGCGCCGCCGGCTCAGCAGACGATCAGCGGCTGACCTCGTTCCCGCTCCCGCCGGGTCCGGTTCGCGCTTCTTGCCGACGGGTGCGAGGACGATCGCCCGCTCGCCGGGCTGTAGCTCGAGCTCTGGGTCGCGCGGCGCGGATCTCGCGACCTTGCGTGATTGCGACGATGGTTGAGCCCGGCGGCAGGGCGATGTCGCCGACGCGGCGGCCCCGCGCCGGCGAGTCCGTGGGGATGCGCAGCTCGACGAGCTGATAACCCCGCAGCGGTGTCGTGGGCGCGTGGATCTCGGCGGAGGGATCGTCGAAGGCGAAGTCCGCTGCGAGCGCGCCCTCCTCGACCTCCCGCTCGGAGGCGGTGAGCTCGGTTGCCAGCGCGCGCAGCACGTCGCCGCGCGTCAGCCACCCGCGCAGCCGGCCGTCGCGCGAGACCACGGGCAGACCGTCGGGTCCGTAGAGGATGAGCTGGCGTCGCGCTTGCTCGAGGTCCTCTTCGGCGAACAGGACCTGTGGTCTCTGCGACATGGTCACGGGGCCGATCAGTCGCTCCCACTGCGTCTCCTTCACCGCGGGCAGCCCGCCGGCCCCGTCGCCTCCGAACACCGGTGGCTGTCCCTCGGAGCCGCCCAGGGGCTGCATGGCCTGTTCCACCGTCAACGCCTGAAGCGCGCCCCGTGGCCTTGGGACGCTCGATGTCGATTCCCCGGCGCAGGAGCTTGGTCGTGTAGATGCTGCCGTATGTGATCCGCTTGGCCAGCTGTGACGCGATGCCGCACGCCAGGATGATTGGCAGCGTGAGGGTGAAGTTGCCGGTCATCTCGGCGACGCTCGCGATCGCGGTCAGGGGCGCTTGCGCGGCGGCGGCGAACACGCCCCCCATCGCAACCACGCCATAGAGCGCCGGCGGGCCCACCGCCGACCCGAAGAGGTGATTCACGATGACCCCGAAGGCCGTCCCCGCCGCCGCGCCGGTGAACAGCGAGGGAGCGAAGACCCCGCCCGAGCCCCCGATCCAGAGGGTGAGGCTGGCGGCGAAGATCTTGCCCACCATCAGGATGACCACGAACCACAGGACGTAGTGGTTGCCGAGCACGCGGTCCATCACCGGGTAGCCGACGCCGTACATCTGCGGCAGCGCCAGGAGTAGCAGTCCCAGCGCGAGACCGCCGGCCACCGGGCGCAGCCACTCGGGTCGCTTGCCCCACAGCGCATCCACGGCGTCCTGGCCCCGGTAGAGGATCTTCTGAAACGCCACCCCGATCAGTCCGGCAGCGATGCCCGAGCAGCGCGATCAGCAGATAGACGAAATCGTTGCCGACGCTTAGATCGTGAGGGACGCCCGCGAAGAACGGCGCCCCGCCGAAGAACGCACGGCTGACCACATCGGCGGTGACGGCCGAGAGGACCGTGGCGGACAGCGCGTCCAGCGAGAACTCCTTCAGGACGATCTCAAAGCCGAAGAACAGCCCCGTGACGCGGCGCGTTGAAGGTGGCCGAGATCCCGCCCGCCGCGCCGCAGGCCACGATCACGCGAAGGCGGCCCTCGCTCATCCGCACGAGCTGCCCCAGCGCAGAGGCCAGCGCCGACCCGATCTGCACGATCGGGCCCTCGCGGCCGACCGACCCCCCGCCGCCGATGCACAGCGCCGAGGCCAGCGCCTTGACCACGGCAACGGGGGGGCGGATGCGCCCGCCGTTCTCGGCCACCGCCACCATGACCTCGGGCACCCCGTGGCCGCGTGTCTCGCGGGCAAAGCGCTGGATCAGCGGCCCGTAGACGAGGCCCGGCGATGACCGGGACGATCAGCAGGAACCAGGGGCCGAGGAAGGGAAGGTGCGGGCTGGCCGCGTGCCCCTGCTGGCCGAACGTGATGCGACCGGTGAAGAGCCAGGTGAAAAAGTAGATCAGCTCACGGAACCCGGCCGCGCCCAGGCCCTGCCCCGACCCCAACGACCAGCGCCATCACGACCAAGCCGAGCTTCGAGGCGGCCAGCCAGTCCGAGACGCCGCCGGGCGGGTCCGCGCAGCTGGATGACCGTTTGCAGCGGACGTCTCGGCGCTCACGAGCCGCTCGCGCCCCGTCCGAGCGTTCGCGGTCGGCTCCACGAGGCCGGCGAGCAACGCGTCCAGTCCGAGCTCGTAGGCGGCGTCGGCGTCGAGCTCGGCCAACTCCCTCACTCGGCCGGCCAGGATCGGAAACCCATCCGGCGGGAGCGCCGCCAGCCGCCGGCGACCCGCGGGTTGCGCGGCATCGACGGTGAAGCCCGTGGCCTCCGCGAGCGCGTAGCCGCGCGCGTAGCTGACCGTGGCGCGGTAGACGCCAAGCGCGGCGGAGGGGTGAAGCCCTGGGCGACGAGCACCTCGAGGAGCCGCTCCACCGGACGCAGCGAAAGCCGGGGTGTCGAACGGCTGCAGTCCGACCAGCGCAAACGTCGCCGGTTGCGCGAGCGCGACATCGCGCAACGTCCGTCGCGAACCGCCGGCACGCCTCGCGCCAGTCGTCGCCCAGCTCGAGCTCGTGCAGCGGCCTCAGGAGTCGCTCCCCGATCGCGCCGAGCAGCTCCTCGCGACTGGCGAAGTGGTGATAGATCGCCATCGCCTCGACCCCGAGCGCCGAGCCCAGTCGGCGCATGCTCAGCGCGTCCGCCCGTCGTGCTCGATCAACGCGACCGCGCGCATCGAGGATCAAGTCGCGGTTCAGCGGACGCTTGAGACGCCGCTGACGGGGTCGGGGAGACGTGGCTTCCGTCGGCATCCCCATCGACTTTACACTGTAAGGTCTGTGCGCGTGGCGCTCGCCTAACGCGGACGTAACGCCGTTATGTCCGTGTTATCGCCGTTCCCCGTACAAGTGTGGTCGTGGCCGACCACGTGCATCCTCCGCGAGCCACCCCGGCGGTGGCGCGGCCAGCCGCTCGGCCCACCCGCCCGGCTACTTCAACCGACTCCGATCGATTTGGTCGAAGTCGCCGTAGGGGTTGCGGACGCCACCGCCGCCCGAGAACTGCCACATCAGCGCGTACCTGCTCGAACTGTTCACGCCGCCGAAGAACTCCGCGCAGCCCGAAATCCCGCGGTAGCACCACCCGGACGGCGCGTGAGCGAGGTCCGCTGTCTCCGGCTCATAGGTCCACTCGTAGGTCCCCGAAATAGAGCTCGTGCTTGCCCGTGCCGAAGATGTCCGTCCAGATCGAGGGCGCAGAGTAGACGCCGAGCGCGTACGAGGAGTGGGTGTGGATATAGCCCCCAGAACCCGTTGAAGTCCGCCCGATCGACGGCCGCGCGGACGGAGACCCGTCTTGACCTTGCCGCTGCAGGGAGAGGTGTAGACGGATTTCCAGCCGTTGTCGCGTGCCGGGGCGATGCCGGGCAGCTCGATGTCCATCCACACCCACCCGGTACCGCGACGCTCTGTGCGGATTGGCAGCGGCGCGGATATCGGATAGTGCCCGGGCGGCCTGGCTCGCGCCCCACTTGTTTGCCTCGCTTCTCGTGCCGTTGTAGTGGGGGTCGACTCCCGGGCCCGCCCATGAACCAGTAGCCGCCCGTGCCCACGCCCTTGTGGTACTTGGTCAAGTTGCGGTTGGCGCTGTAGCTGTTGCTCTTCGACCGCGCCAGAAACGCGCCATGACATCCCTGCCACCAGCGCCCAGTTGCCGGTCATGCCGATGTAGCCACCGTAGTAGCCGCCGATGGGCCGGTTCGTGGTAGGGGCCCGAGCCGGTCACGTCCATGTACGTGCTGTCGGTGCCGTACCAGAAGCCGGGCGGCGAGTCTCCTGCCGGCCTGGCCTTGGCTGCGGTCGCCCGGCTCGCGGGAGAGAGCGTCGCGCCGAAGACCATCGCCGCGACTAGGATCAGCAGCGATGCTTTGCGCCCCACCGATTCAGCATACGCTCCCGCACCAGGCTCATGGCTGACAACAGCATGCGGGCGATGGTCTTCGAGCAAGTGGGCAGGCCCCTGCGTGAGGTGCAACTACCCGTCCCCGAGCCGCAGCCCGGCCAGCTGCTGATCCGCATCGACGCCTGTGGCGTGTGCAGAACCGACCTGAACCTGCTCGACGGGGAGGTCGAGATCGCCTCGCCGCCACGCGTCCTCGGACACCAGATCGTCGGGACGGTGGTCGGAGACGGCCGCCGCGTCGGGGTCCCCTGGCTCGGCTGGACCTGTTGGCACCTGCCGCTTCTGTAGCTCGGGCCGCGAGAACCTCTGCGTACAGGCGCCAGTTCACGGGTCGCGACTCGACGGCGGGTACGCGCGACTACGCGGTCGCCGACGAGCGCTTCTGCTTCCACTTCCCGAGGGCTATCCCGACCTCCAGGCGGCGCCGCTGCTGTGCGCGGGCCTGATCGGCTATCGCTGCCTGAGGATGTGCGGGGATGCGGAGCGACTCGGGCTCTACGGCTTTGGCGCGTCGGCCCACATCATCTCCCAGGTCGCCCGCTGGCAGGGCCGCCGCGTGTTCGCATTCACGCGGGACGGAGACACCGCGGGGCAGGATTTCGCGCGCGAGCTCGGCGCCGAGTGGGCCGGCGGCTCCTCGCAGACGCCGCCCGAGCCGCTCGACGCCGCGATCATCTTCGCCCCCGTCGGAGCGCTCGTGCCGGCGGCGCTCGCCGCGCTGGACCCGGGCGGGATCGTGGTCTGCGGCGGCATCGTCATGAGTCCGATCCCGAGCTTCGACTACGAGCTGCTGTGGCACGAACGGCGGATCTGCTCGGTGGCTAACTTGACCAGGCGCGACGGCGAGGAGTTCCTGGCGCTCGCGCCCGAGGTTCCGGTCAAGACCCACGTCACCACCTATCCGCTGGAATCCGCCAACCAGGCCCTCGAAGATCTGCGCGCGGGAAGGTTCCAGGGCGCGGCCGTGTTGACGATCTGATCCCTATTCGTCGGGGACGTTCTCGGCCAGCTCCCTCAGCCATACCGCCGAGGAGCTGTCGCTGGGGGCGCGCCAGTCGGCCCGCGGCGACAGCGCACCTCCGCTTCCCACCTTGGGCGCGTTCGGAATCGCCGAGCGCTTGAACTGGCTGAGCTCGAAGAAGCGATGGAGGAACTCCCCGAGCCAGTGCTTAATTTCAGCAAGCGTGTACTCGTTGCGGCGTTGCTCGGGGAGCAGATCGGGCCACTCGCCGAGGTCGCGATCGTGCCACGCGTGGTGGGCGAGGTAGGCGACCTTGCTCGGCCTGTAGCCGAAGCGCAGCGTGTAATAGAGGAAGAAGTCCTGGAGCTCGAAGGGCCCGACGGTCTCCTCGGAGCGCTGGCCGGGGCCCTCTGCGTCGCCTCCAGGATTCCCCGTCGGCACGAGCTCGGGCGAGATCTCGGTCTCGAGCACAGAGCGCAGCACTTCGCTCGCCTCGGGGCTGAAGGTCGACGTGTCGATCGCCCAGCGGATCAGGAACTGGATCAGGGTCTTCGGCACCGAAGCGTTGACGTTGTAGTGCGACATCTGGTCGCCCACGCCGTAGGTGCTCCACCCCAGCGCGAGCTCGGACAGGTCGCCGGTGCCGACCACCAGCGCGCCGTGCTGATTGGCGAGCCTGAACAGGTGGGAGGTCCGCTCGCCCGCCTGCACGTTTTCGTACGTGATGTCGTAGACCGGCTCGCCGGAGGCGGCGGGGTGCCCGAGGTCGCGCAGCATCTGCATGGCCGAAGGACGGATGTCCATCTCCGCTGCGCTCACCCCCAGCGCGCGCATCAGCTCACGCGCGCTTGAAAGCGTCAGCTCGCTCGTGGCAAAACCCGGCATCGTGTAGGCGAGGACGTTGCTTCGAGGCAGCCCGAGGCGGTCAAGGGCCCGCGCGCAGACCGTCAGCGCGTGGGTCGAATCGAGCCCGCCCGAGACGCCGATCACGACCTTCTCGATCCCGGTCGCCAGCAACCGCGTCTGCAGACCGCGCACCTGGATGTTGTAGACCTCCTCGCAGCGCTCGCTGCGCTGCGCCGGGTCGGCCGGGACGTAGGGGAAGCGCTCGATCCGCCGTCGCAGCGCCACCTCTAAATACGTGGCGACTCCGAGGTCGAACGACACCGTCCGCACCCGCGCGAGCCGCCGCCTGTGATCGTGAATCGCGTCGCCGAAGCTCGAGAGGCTCGCGCGGTCCTGGACGAGCCGGTCGAGGTCGATGTCGGCCAGGATCAGCTCCTCCTCGTCGGCGAAGCGCTCTGCCTCGGCCAGCAGCTCGCCGTCCTCGAAGATCGTCGCCTGCCCGTCCCAGGCGAGGTCGGTGGTCGACTCCCCGAGCCCCGCGGCGGTATAGATGTAGGCGGAGACCGTGCGGCCCGACTGCGACGCGACCAGGAGGCGGCGGAAGTCGGCCTTGGCCACGGTGATGTTGCTCGCCGAGAGATTTGCCAGCACCGTGGCGCCGGCAAGCGCGCCGTAGGAACTCGGCGGAATCGGGACCCAAAGGTCCTCGCAGACCTCGACGTGGATCACCAGTCCGGGAAGGTCGCGGGCCGCAAACAGCAGGCCCGAACCGAACGGCACCCGCTCGCCGAGCAGCTCGATCTCCTCGCTCGGTGCGTCCCGGGCCGCGCGAAACTGGCGCTTTTCGTAGTACTCGCGGTACTCCGGCAGGTAGCTCTTCGGCACCACCCCGAGCACGCGCCCGCCGTGGATCACCACGCCCGTGTTGAACACCCCGCCCTGGACCTGCAACGGGGCGCCGACGATCAACACCGGCGTCAGCGACGCGCTGGCGTTCACCAGCCGGGTCAGCGCCCGCTGCACTCCGTCCAGCACGGCCTGCTGATGGTGCAGGTCGTCGATCGAATACCCCGAGAGCCCGAGCTCGGGGAAGACCACGACCGAGGCGCCCTGCGCGGAGGCCCGCTGGGCGAGCTCGAGCGTCCGCTGCGCGTTGAACTCGGGCTCGGCGACGCGGACGCGCGGCACCGCGGCCCCGACGCGGGCGAAGCCCTGGCTGTAGAGGGAGAAGAAGCCCACCATTTGAGTATTCCGTAGCGGCCGCCTGAAGCCCGCAGGAACGGTGGCAGCGTGGGCGAATAGTGGGGTTATGACCACCACCGCCGCGTCTCCCTCCCGCCACCTCACCGAGCTCACGCTCGATTACCTGGCCTTCCTCGAGCTCGAGCGGGGGCTCTCCCGCAACACTCTCGAGGCCTACCGCTCGGACCTCCAGCAGTACGGCGCGTACCTGGACCGCGCCGGCCTGGACGCGCTCGCCGTGACCGTCGCCGACCTGCGCGCCTTCGTCTCCGAGGTCCAGAGCGGCAACGGCTCGGCCGCGGCGCCCGCCACCGTTCAGCGCAAGATCGCCTGCCTGCGCTCCTTTTATCGGTACCTGCGTCGCGAGCAGATCCTCGAGCACGACCCCACCGCGGAGCTGCGCGGGCCGCGGTTGGGCGCTCGGCTGCCAAAGGTCCTGAGCCGCGACGAGGTCCAGGCGTTGCTACGCCAACCGAAGGGCACCTCGGCGGTGGCCCTGCGCGACCGGGCGCTGCTCGAGACGATGTACGCCTGCGGTCTGCGGGCCTCGGAGGCGATCACGCTCGAGCGCGGTCAGCTAGACCTCGAGGCCGGCATCGTGCGCGCGCGCGGCAAGGGGTCCAAGGAGCGAATCGTCCCCATCGGCTCGGTCGCGCTCCGCGCGCTGCGCCAGTACCTCGACAAGGGCAGGCCCCGGCTCGTCGGGCTGCGCGAGGACCCCCACGTGTTCGTGAACGTACGGGGGGAGGGACTATCGCGCCAGGGTCTCTACAAGATCATCCAGCGCCACGCCCGCGCGGCGGGGCTGGATCGGAAGATGAGTCCTCACACCCTGCGTCACACCTTCGCCACCCACCTGCTCGCCGGCGGGTGTGATCTCCGCTCGCTCCAGGAGATGCTGGGCCACGCCGACATCGGCACCACGCAGATCTACACCCACCTCTCGCCGGAGAGGCTTCGCGAGGTCTACTTCGAAGCCCATCCTCGAGCCCAGATCAAGGGCTAGCGCTGATGGGAGTCGCCCACTTCGACGACGCCCCCGTCCGCGAGTACGAGCTGGGACACCTGCGCGGCCGCTGGACAATGCTCGGCGAGGCCGCGGGAACGCTCGGCATCGGCCTGCGGCGAATCGAGATTCCGGCGGGCGGCTGGTCGACGCCGGCCCACGAGCACTGCCTCGAGGAGGAGATCTTCTACGTCCTGGGAGGCCGCGGGCTCTCCTGGCAGAGGGGCCGAACAGCCGAGATCGGGGCCGGTGATTGCATCGTGTACCTGCCACACACTGGCGCCCACACGGTGCACGCGCTCGAGCCCCTCGACGTGCTCGCCTTCGGCCTGCGCCGCTGGGACGAGGCCACCGGCTTCCCCCGCCTGGGCATGTCGCTGGTGGGGCGGCGGATCGTGCGCTCGGAGCCCGGCGCGCTCGAGGGAGCGCCCGCCCAGTTCGTCCACGAATCCCGTCTGGGACCGCCCGAGCTTCCGCCCGAGGCGGGACCGCGGCCCGCCACGATCGTCAACCTCGACGAGGTGGACGCCGCGCGAGGTCGACAGGCCCCGCATCTCGCGCACCCGCCGCAACCTCGGCTTGGCGGCGGGCTCGGTCACGATCGGCCTCCAGCACGTCGAGGTCACGCCCGGCAAGGAGTCCGCGCCACTGCACTGCCATTCGGTGGAGGAGGAGATCTTCGTCATGCTCGGCGGCGACGGCACGGCCGTGCTCGGCGAAGAGGAGCTTGCGGTGGGCCCCGGCCACGTGGTCTCGCGCCCGCCCGCGACGAGGGTGCCGCACGTCTTCCGGGCGGGCCAAGGCGGGCTCACCTACCTCGCCTTCGGCACCCGCGAGCCCGCGGACATCTGCTACTACCCGCGCTCCAACAAGATCAATTTCGGGGGCGTGGGCGTGATCGCGCGGCTGGAGCGGCTCGACTACTGGGATGGGGAGGATTGATTGGCCGGCGCACATGTGCGCCGCTCGGGCTTGCCGCGCGGTCGGCATCCTGCCTCGCTTTGACGCGCGGCGCCCGAGTCATCCGGCTGGCCGAGCATGCTCGGCCGGTGGGTCGGCACATGCGCCGACCCATTGACAGAATCTGCCTGTGAGCCGCCGCGCATTCGTGATCGTGCTCGACGCGTGCGGCGTAGGCGAGTTGCCCGACGCCGACGCGTATGGCGACCGCGGCGCCAACACCCTGGCCCACCTGGCACGCGAGGTGGGGGGACTGCGCCTGCCGACCCTCGCTCGCCTCGGGCTGGGCTCGATCCTGCCGCTGGAGGGAGTCCCGCCGGCGCCGCGCCCCGTACTGCACGGCAAGCTCCATCCTCTGGGGCCGGGCAAGGACTCCACCGCCGGCCACTGGGAGCTGATGGGCGTCGTGGCGTCCCGCCCCCTGCCCACCTACCCGGAAGGGTTCCCGCCCGAGGTGGTCGAGCTCGTCACGGCCGCGAGCGGCCGCGGGGTGATCTGCAACAGCACCCGCAACGGCATCCAGGCGATCGAGGAGTTCGGCGCCAGCCACCTCGAGGGAGGCGAGCTGATCGTGTACACGAGCCAGGACTCGGTCCTCCAGATCGCCGCCCACGTGGACCTGGTTGGGCCCGAGGAGCTGTACGCGATCTGCCGCCGGGTACGGGCCTCGCTGCCTGACGAGCACGCGGTCGGCAGGGTGATCGCGCGACCGTTCACCGGCGCCGTCGGCGCGTTTCGCCGTACCGAGGGCCGCCGCGACTTCTCCGTCACTCCGCCGGGGCGAAGCTATCTGGAGGAGGTCCACGACGCGGGGGTTGAGGTGCACGCCGTCGGCAAGGCGGGCGAGCTTTTCTGCGGCATCGGGGTTGACGTGCAGCATTCGGGCCCCACAAACGAGCTCGCGCTGCGTCACACCACCGAGCTGATCCGGAGCCTCCCGTCCGGGCTGGTCGTTCACCAACCTGATCGAGACCGACCAGGTCTACGGCCACCGCCACGACGTGGCCGGCTTCCACGCCGCGCTGCGCGCGATCGATGCGGCGGTGGGGGAGTGGCTTTCGCTGCTTTCACCGGACGACCTGCTCGTCCTTACGGCCGACCACGGTTGCGACCCCGTCGCCGCGCACACCGACCACACGCGGGAGCATGCGCCGCTGCTGGCGCGCTTCGGCGCCCAGCGCCCGCGCCGCCACGACGGCCCTCTGGCCGACGTGGGCGCGAGCGCGCTGTCGTGGCTGACCGGTCGCGCGTGCCAGAAGCTCCCAGGCCAGCCGTTCGTGGACGAGGTCGATGCCCGAGCTGCCTGAGGTTGAGACGATCCGGCGCCAGCTGGTCCGCCACGTCGAGGGGCGGACGATCGTCTTCGCCGAGATCCTCGACCCCCGGTGGACGATGCCCGAGCCGCCCGGCGCGGTCGAGCAGGAGCTGCGCGGCGCCGAGATCGAGCGGCTGTGGCGCTCGGGCAAGTACCTGATCTGGCAGCTCTCTGGCGACCGCCATCTGATCACCCACCTGCGCATGACCGGAGCGATCCTGTTCGACCCCGACCCGGAGCCGCTGCACGCGCGGGTGCGGCTCGAGCTCGATTCCGGTCACCGGCTGGTGTTCGACGACCCGCGCCGCTTCGGGACCGGCCACCTCGTACACGGCAGCGCCGCGCGCGACGCCTACCTCGACGCGCGGGTGGGGATCGAGCCCTTCAGCCCGCGGTTCACCGCCGCCCACCTGCTCCAGCTCACGCGCGGCCGTCGGGCTCCCATCAAGGCATTCGTGCTCGACCAGCGGCGGATCGCCGGCGTGGGCAACATCTACGCCGACGAGGCTCTGTTCCGGGCGCGGATCCACCCGCTGCGGCCCGCGGGGAGGCTCAGGCGGGCCGATCTCGAGCGCCTCCGCGAGGGCATCGAGGACGCGCTTGCAGGCTGGGATCGACGCCAAGGGCGCCTCGATCGACGACTTCCGCCACATCGACGGTGCGCGTGGCGCGTTCCAGGACAGCTTTCTGATCCACCGCCGCGCCGGCGAGCCCTGTCCTCGCTGCGGTTCACGCGTGGTCAAGCTCGTGGTCGCGGGCAGGGGAACCTACGTGTGCGAGCGCTGCCAGCGACGTCCGCGGGTCGGCGGCGCGATCGCTAGTGGAGCGTGATCAGGCGGCTTCGTTGTGAAGCACGTCCGCGAGGCGGCCCTCGCGGTCCGCGGCGAGCAACTCGTTGAATCCCCCGAGGGCACGATCTCCGACCACGACCTGGGGGAAGGTGATCATGCCGGTGAGCTGCTGGAGCTGGGCCCGCCCGTCCGGGTCACGGGCTAAGTTGACTTCCTTGTACGCGATTCCGCGCTTTTCCAGCAGCTTCTTGGCGCCGACGCAGAGGCCGCATCTGTCGGTCGTGTACAAGGTCACTGGCTTCATCGCTTCATCAAGCATAGGAGCCGCCGGACGGTTTGACTCGTGCCCGCGCCGCTGAAGACAGAGGCAGTCGTGCTGCGCTCGATCCGCTACGGCGAGGCCGATCGCATCCTCCATCTCTATACCCTCAATCGCGGCCGCCTAGGCGCGATCGCCAAAGGGGTGCGGCGAGCGCGCAGCCGGTTCGGAGCCCGGCTCGAGCCCTTTTTCCACGTGCGCATCGTCCTGCATGAGGGCCGCGGTGAGCTCCATACGGTGACCGGCGTTGACACGATCGAGGCCCATGCCGGCCTGCGTGACCACGCCCACACGCTTGCGGCCGCCGCCCACGCGTGCGACGCGGTGGGGCGCCTGTTCGAGACCGAGGAATCCCATCCAGAGGTGTTCCGGTTGCTGTTGTCGGAGCTCGCGCTGATCAGCGGCGACGCCCGTCTCGCCGGGCCGGCGAACGGGCTCGCCTTTGAGCTCAAGCTGCTGTTGGCAGCGGGCGTCGTGCCGCAGCTCGCGGCGTGCGCCTCGTGCGGCACCCGCGACCACCTGTTCGCGTTCTCCCCCGCCGCCGGCGGCGTGGTGTGCGGGTCGTGCGAGGCGGCCGGCTTCCCGCTCGATGCGGAGGCCTACTCGTTCCTGGTCTCCGCGCTGGGCAGCCCGCTGGCACACGCGCCCGTGGCCTCGGAGCTGGTCCTGCGTCAAGTCGAGCGGGCGATCCACGAGACCGCCGAATACCACGCCCACGTGCGGTTGCGGCCGCTTGCAGGAAGGGTCAGGGAAGCGGTGCCCGCGAGATCGGGCTGAGCCCTCGCGTCCCCGGGATCAGTGGCAGCTCGATGCTCGAGGGGTCCGCGCGCGAGTGCTCGACCTCGTAGATGCCGCCCAGAAGATCCGGCGCCTGCACGACCGACGGGAGCGCGTGGGGGAAGTCGGCCGCCTCGATCGTGATGCGCAGCCGGTGGCCGGGCGCCAGCGTGTCGAAGGTCGGGAAGACCTCGATCTCATAGCGAGTCACCCGGCCGGTCGGCACCGGGCGCTGCTTTGCCTTGGTGTAGGGGTGGTAGGGGAGCAACGGCCTGCCACCCGGTCCATACCAGCTGAGCGCCGGATCCAGCGCGCGCTGGTTACCCTCCAGCAGTCCCTCCGTCAGCGCCCTGGAGTCCCCGTTCGGGGCAACGTCTGAGACCTCGACGACCCATTCGGTGTCGGTGGTGTTCGAGGACGCATACAGGGTCGCGCCGATGGGGCCCGCGAGCGTGGTCGCTCTCTTGAAGGGCGCGGTCGTGTAGTTGTGCACTCCGGGCCCGAGTTGTGAGAGGTGATCGTTGTCGACGCACGGGTCGGTCGCGCCGAAGTACGAGAGCACCAGCGCTCCGAGCCCGGCCGACCACTGGTCGGGCGCCTGGGAACACGGGATCTCCGTGCCGGTGAACACGAGCTTGTCGGGCTCGGAGCGGTGTGGCGGGCTCGACGGGGCGAGCTTGCCGCCAGGATGAAGGTAGTAGGGCTTGGGGGTCGCCTGGTTGAGTGGGTAGCGGGAGGCGCTGTACCACCGTCCGCTCCCCAGATCCTCTAGATGCAGCGGCGTCTTCGTCGCGGTGATGCCGGTGTCGATCCCCTTGAGCCAGTGGTCAAACCAGGCCAGCGCGACACCGTTCATGTTAAGTCCGTGGTAGTCGAGCCCCTGTCCGACCGTGACGTGGTACCAGGGCCCCTGGATCAGCTGGTAGCGCGAGGTGACGCGCTGGCTGGGGCGCATCGCGGAAAGCAGCGGGCGGTGGTCGAAGGCGTTCTGGAAGCTCGAGTAGTTGAGCAGTTCGCCTCGCTGAAAGAGGTCGTACCAGCCGCCGAGGAGGAACGCGGGGATGTGATCGCGCACGATCGCGGGGATGTAGCGCACCGGGTTGCGCGCTTGCCAGTAGCTCTGGTCGTACGCTCGCGAGCCTCCCGTCTCGATGCTGGTGAGCAGTTTGATGTCGAAGCTGTACAGATCGTGGACGTGGTCGGCGAGCGCGGTGGGCAGGTTGGGGTTGTGCTCGTCGAAGGGCAGGACCACGTTGAGCGCCGCCGTCATGCCGAGGTAGAAGGCGCCGAACTCGATGTCCGGGAAGCCGCCCGCGAAGGCGGTGTCGCGGTAGATGTCGTTGCCGGCGATGATCGGGAACATCGCCTTGACGTGGCGCGAGCCGGCGTCGGCGGCGGTCTCGAACTGATTGATGCCCATATAAGAGGCGCCGTATAGCCCGACCTTGCCGTCCGCGTGGGGTAGCTTTGCCGCCCAGTTGACCAAGGTCGCGCCGTCGTGGCCCTGGACGGGGTCGAAGAAGCCCCACTGGCCGGTTGAGCCGCCGGTCCCGCGGACGTCGGCGATGACGTCGATGTAACCCCGCTCTACGAGGTAGGGGTTGTAGCCCGAGAGCTCGCCCAGGCTGCTCGACCCAGCTGCGTACTCGGAGTCGTCCTTGCCGTATGGAGTCTGGGTCAGGATCACCGGAAAGGTGCCCTTGGCTTCCTTGCCGGTCTTCTTGTCCACCGGGTAGTAGACGTTGGCACGGAGTACCGTGCCGTCGCTCATCCGGACCGCGACGTTCGCGCGCTCGCCGACCTTGTAACGCGCGTGCTCGGGAGTCCAGGCAAGCACCTTGGGCGCCTGGACGGCCGCCATCGCCAGCGCCGCCAGCATGACGAGCGTCAACCTGCCCAGCCTCTGAGAACGTCTAGCGTTGCCTAGCCGCGGCGCCATCCCTTGGACGGAGGACTGTACTGGGCTTCTTACCAAAATGTGGCAGATCGATGACGGTCTGCGTCCGCTGTCAGAATCGGACTGTGACCGAGTCGGTTGTCCATCCCGGGTATGACCACCCGCGCGGCCCCGTCGCAGACGAGTTCGCGCAGCGAATCATGCGCCGCGAGAGCGCGGAGCTCTCGTCGCTCGCCGCCCGTTCCTACCCGGCCGATCGGGTCCACCCCGAGCGCGACTGCGGGCTGCGGACGCCTTTCCAGCGCGACCGCGACCGCATCGTGCACTGCAAGGCGTTCCGTAGGCTCAAGCACAAGACCCAGGTGTTTGTGGCGCCGCTCGGCGACCACTACCGCACGCGCCTCACGCACACGCTCGAGGTGACGCAGGTCTCCCGCACGATCGCGCGCGCCCTGCGGCTCAACGAGGACCTCGCCGAGGCGATCGGGCTCGGGCACGACCTGGGACATCCTGCGTTCGGCCACATCGGCGAGGAGGCCCTTGACCGGCGCCTTCGTCAGCGCTTCGGTGGGCGCTTTCGCCACAACGAGCATTCGCTGCGCGTGGTCGACGTGCTCGAGCGCGACGGGCGTGGGCTCAACTTGTCGAAGACGGTCCGCGAGGGCATTCTGCAGCACTCCTGGCACGCGCCCGTGCCTTCGACGCTCGAGGGCGCGATCGTCCGCTATGCCGACCGCATGACCTACATCAACCACGACATCGACGACGCGCTGCGGGCCGGCGTGATCACGGCTTCCGATCTCCCCGAGGACGCGATCGCGGTACTCGGCGCGAGCGGACCGCGGCGCATCGACGCGCTCGTGCACGACCTCGTCGAGCACTCGGAGCCCGTCGGGGACATCGTGCAGGGCGAAGCGGCCGCCGCGGCGATGGACGCGCTTCGCGATTTCATGTTCGAGCGGGTCTACCTCGGGGCCGAGGCCAGGCGCGAGCACGCCAAGATCGAGCTCGTCGTAGGCTCGCTATTCGACCACTACTGCGCCGCGCCCGACGAGATTCCCGACACGATCCCCGAGGGTCCCGTCCAGCAGCGGGTGACCGATTATCTGGCGGGCATGACCGATCGCTTCTGCATCCGCGCGTTCGAGGCGGTGAGCGTGCCGGTCTCGTTCGCGCCGTGACGCTGTCGACACCGGATACGTCGTGACGCGGTACACATCGGACTCGCGCGACCGCGTGCTCGAAGCAGTTGACATGGTGGCGCTCGTCAACTCGCGCACCGAGCTGCGTCGTCGCGGGGTCAACAGCTACTTCGGGCTGTGCCCCTTCCACGACGAGCGTACCCCGTCGTTTCACGTCTCCCCCGACGAGAAGCTCTACCACTGCTTCGGCTGCCAGGCCTCCGGCAACGCGTTCTCGTTCGTGATGGAGACCGAAGGAGTCGACTTCAGCGGCGCGCTCGAGATCCTCGCCAAGCGCTTCGGGGTCGAGCTGCAGACCGAGCGCGAGGATCCCGAGGCGGCCGCGCGCCGCCGCGGCCGCGAGCGGCTGTACACGCTGCTCGAGCGCGTCACCGCCTATTACGCCCGCTATCTGTGGGAGGCACGCGAGGCGGCTCCGGCGCGGGAGTATCTCCTGGGGCGGGGGCTCCCCGAGCAGACCCTGCGCGAGTTCCGGGTGGGCTATGCGCCGAGTGCTTGGGACCGGATCCTGCTGGCCTCGCGTCGTGCGGGATTCTCGGACGACGAGTTGACCTCGGCGGGGCTCGCTCAGCGCTCGCGTTCGGCGCCCGGACGCCTGTACGACCGCTTCCGCAGCCGAATCGTGTTCCCGACCTCGGACCTACGCGGACGTGTTGTCGGCTTCGGCGCGCGGGCCATGCGCGAGAACCAGCCGCCGAAGTACCTCAACACGGCCGACGGCGAGCTGTACCACAAGCGCCAGATCCTCTATGGCGTGCAGTTGGCGCGGGCCGTCGCGGCGCGGGCGGGCGAAGTCATCCTGGTTGAGGGCTACACCGATGTACTGGCGCTTCACGGCGCCGGGCTGCACAACGCGGTCGGGATCATGGGCACCTCGTTCACGGAGGAGCAGGTCGGGGTGCTCGAGAAGGTCGCCCCGGTGCTCGTTCTCTGCCTCGACGCCGACGCGCCCGGTCAGGAAGCGATGGTTCGTGCCGCGTCGCTCGCCGGTGCGCGCAAGCTCGAGCTGCGGGTGGTACCGCTGCCGGCGGGTCGCGACCCAGCGGATCTCGTCACGATCGAGGGCGCCGAGTCGCTGCGCGAACGCGTGCGGCGCGCCGCGCCATTCGTGTCGTTCGAGGTACAGCGAACCTTGGAGCGCGCCGACGTGCGCAGCGTCGAAGGGCGTGACCAGGCGGTACGCGAGCTGCGACCGCTGTTCGCCACGATGGCTCCCGGCCTGCTGCGGGATGAGCTCGGTCGCCGCGTCGCGGACACGCTGAGGCTCGGGCCGGAGCAACTCGGCGACCTCTTTGCGGCCCGGGATCGTCCGGCGTCCGGGTTCAAGGCGGGCGTCCGGGCTCCCGTCGAGCTGTCCAGGACGCTCGATCCGGCCGTACGCGGGGAGCGTGCATTCCTCGCTTTGTGCGTGGCGCTGCCCAGCGCGGGAGAGCGGGCGCTGGAGCAGACCGATCTCTCCGAGCACATCACGAGCACGCGTCTGCGGCGAGCGGCCCAGCATCTGCGGGGTCGGCTCGAGACGCCGCTGAGCGGGCTGCCGCCGGACGACGAAGAGCTCGGCCGCACGATCGCCGATCTGGTGAAGCGGGCAGGAGGGGCCGGCCCGATCCGGCCCGAGCGCATCGAGCAGCAGCGGCTGTACCTCGAGCTGGCGCGGCTGGAGCGCGCGATCCGGCGGGCGCGCCTCGGGCCCGTGGCCGCGGGCGTGTCGCTCGCGGCCGGGAGTGAGCGCGGTGCCGAGGTCCAAGCGCTCGCACGCGAGCGGGAGGCCGTCCGCGCCACCATCCATGAGATCGATGTCCGGCTGGAGCGGCCGGTGTAAGATCGGCGGGGGGCCGATCTAGGATGCAGCGGACAACTCAGCTGGCCCGGGGCGAGGTCTTCGCCGGCTACCGCGTCGACGAGGCGATCGGACGCGGCGGCATGGGGATGGTGTATCGCGCGACGAACGTCGCGCTGAACCGCATCTATGCGCTCAAGGTGCTCGCGCCCGAGCTCGTGGACGATGAGCGATTTCGGGAGCGGTTCAGGCGCGAGATCCGCATCGCCGCGTCGCTGCAACACCCGCATGTGGTCGCGATCCACTACGCGGGCGAATACGACGGCCTGCTCTTCCTGGCGATGGACTACGTCCACGGCACCGACCTGCGTGAACTGATCACGGCGAGCGGCGCGCTCGACGCGCGGCGAGCAGTTGACCTGCTGACGCAGATCGCCTCGGCGATCGATGGCGCGCACGCACATGGACTCGTTCATCGCGACGTGAAGCCGGCGAACATCCTGGTGACCGTTCGCGACGGCGAGGAGAACGCGTATCTGACCGACTTTGGCGTGGCCAAGCGGTTCGAAACCGTAGCCGACATGACGGGGACCGGGATGCTGGTCGGAACCGTGGATTACATGGCGCCGGAGCAGATCACGGCCGGTCGCGCGGACGCGCGAACCGACATTTACGCGCTGGGGTGCGTGTTCTTCCAGATGCTGAGCGGTCGGGTGCCGTACGAGCGCGACAACTCGGTGGCGAAGCTGTTCGCGCACGTGTCCGAGCCGCCCCCGGCGTTGCAGGGCGAAATCGCCGAGGCATATCCCGCCTTCGGCCCCGTGCTCGACAAGGCGCTGGCGAAGAACCCGGACGATCGGCACCAATCGGCCGGCGACTTCGCGCGCGACGCGACTTCCGCCCTGGAGGGCATGCGGTATCTGGGTCCGTCGAGCATCGTCGCCGTCGGCGACGCGAAGCCGTCACCCGCGACGCTTGCCGACCCGGCGCAGGCCGAGACGGTGCGTCATGCCGCGGGCGAGCAGGAGCCAGCGGCGCAGGCGACGCCGGCGCCGCCGACTGTCCCCGCGCCGCCGGTGAGCTCGACGCCGCCGACGGTTCCGGCACCGGTGGCGGCGATGCATTCAGCGACTGTGCCCGGGGCAGCGGGCTACCCACAGCAGTCGCCGGTCTACCCACAGCAGTCGACACCTCCTCCGGCGCGCGAGCGGTCTCGAGGCTACCTGTGGGCGGCGATCGCCCTCGTGCTAGTGGCCATCGCCGGAGGTGCCGCGGCGGCGGCTTTTGCCTTGTCGGGTTCCTCCAAGTCCTCGCCGCGCCCCAAGCTCGCGAGCTCCCACACGACCTCGCACCATTCGAGCTCCAAGCAGACGGGGAGTGGCTCGAATCAGACCGGCGGCGTGACGAGCCCCACACAGGGCGCCTCCAATCGGACCGGCGGTGGTTCGCACAGCAGCACTCCGGGTCCCGCCGCCGTGATACGCGAGCACCTCGACGACATCGCAAACGGGCAGTACCAGCAGGCGTTTGCGCTGCTCAGTTCGTCCTACCAGGCGGCAAACCCGGACTGGGTCGGAAACCACAGCTCCGGGGGCTCGAGCGTCAACGTGATCTCCATCGGCGCGCCGGCCATCTCGGGAGGAAGCGCAAACGTGCCGGTCGAGTTCTTTGCGCGCGACCGGTTCCCGACGTCGCCGAGCGACACAGGTTGTCGCGAGTTCAGCGGCACCGCTCACATGATCATCCAGGGCGGTGCCTGGCGCTACGACCCGGTGGCCGGCGACCTCGCCGCCACCGTCGCTCCCTCATCGGATCCAAGCTGCCCGCCCTAACCGCGGCGACAGCGGTACAGGGGGCGATCAGGCCGTGGGTTCGTCGAGCGGGCGCCAGGCGCCCTCCTCAAGTATCAGCCTCAACGGCTCTGCGCCCTCGGCGAACCACAACCGCGCCTCAGCGCCGGCAGGATCGATCTCCAGACGCAGCGAAAGCGTTAAGGGCGGTCGCTCGGCGGGGGGCCGCTCCGAGAGGGGCTCCTCCTCGACCGCCACGACGAGGGGTGGTGCAGGCGCCGGAGGCGGCGGGGGCGCGTGGATCCCGGGGGGCGGAGCGGGCGCGTCTGCATCGGCAAGGTGCGGCGACGCCGGGGCCGGCTCCAGAGCGTCCATGGTCGTCGCATCGGGGTCTGCGGGTTCCGCCACGGAGCCCAAATCGGACACGATCGGCCGCTCCACCAGCGTGCGGCCGGCTTCCTCATCGACCGCCGGGCGGGAAAGCTCGCCGACGACCATCGTGGTGGACCCGAGCTCGATCATGTCTCCCTCGGCGAGTGTTCGCGCAGTTGCGATCCGAGCCCCGTTGACGAATGTGCCGTTGGTCGAGCCGAGGTCTTCGATCGAGCATGCGCCGCTCTCGTCCACGCTGACGCGGGCATGAGTGCGCGAGATCTCCTCGTCGTCCGCTAGGCGGCCCGCGCCGACGACCTGGCGTCCGATCAGCAGGCCGTCATCCACCAGGATCGTCAACCCGGCCGCCTTGCCGGCGATGATGTCGAGGCGCACAGGAGGCCTGCTGGCGATGGAGGAACTGTATCGATCCCCGATCGGCCTCATTGGCGGTCAGGAGATCGAAATCGAAGGGGGCGGACCCGCCATCGACCACTTGAACTGGGTCATGGTCTCGCGTGGCGCGAATACGCCGGGGCGCGTGCCGCGGCGGACGAACAGCACGGGTGCGGGTGCCGCTCGCGCGATCTCCGAGCGCGTTGGCCCGAGACCTTCGCGGCGCCAACGATCGGAGAGCCCGATCACCAGGAGGCCGACGCCCTCGGCGGCCGCGACGATCCCGTCCCGTCCGGCGGCAGCGACCAGAGGCTCCGTCGCGACCCCGGTCGTCTGCTGCACCAGCAGCCCGGCGTCGGCGAGCAGGCGCGTGACCGACTTGCCCTCCTCGGTCTGGCCGGCTGCTCCCAGCAGCTTCAGGGGGGCCCCCGTGGCAGCGGCGAGCCACGAGCCAAGCTCGAGCGCCGACCAGTCGTGCTCGGCGCCGCCGAACGGCACCAGTACCGGCTTGTCGGGTCCGAGGGTGATCTCGGCATCCTCACGCGCCACCAGGACGGCGACGTCGGACGGCGCCCGCTCCAGCACCGTTCCCACCTCGCCGAGCGGGACCCCCTCGCCGATCAGCCGCCGGCGGCCCTCGATCAGCACGAGGTCGACCGGCTCGTGATCGACGATGTGGATCAGATCACTGCTCAAGCTGGTCGAGGTGAGCGCGACCCCGCGTGCGGCGACGCCGTCCTCGGCCAGGCGCGCGCGAACGTCGTTGATCGCCTGCGATGCCCGTTCGAGCTGGAGGTTCTCGGTCTGCAGCCCGCCGCGCACGCCGGCACCGACGGCGCGAGGCGGGATCACGAACCGTGCGATGATCAGCTCGTGCCGTGGCTCGGAGCGCGCGAGGGGCTCGGCGAGCGCGATCAGCTGGACGAGCGCGGCGTCAGTCTGGGGCGCGACCAGGATCGAACGTTCGGGGACGACGAGCTCCGGGTGCTCGCGCGTTGCGTTGCGCGCGGCCTTGGCGATCTCGTCCTCGACGCTCTCCCCATACTCGTTGTGACGATCGAGCAGCTTGAGCAGCGGACCGGCTATCAGGGTCGTGACGATCGCCATCAGCACGAGCATCGCGAACAGGACGTCCGAGATCACCCCGGCGGCTAGCGCGAGGTTGAGCACGATGAGCTCGGTGAGCCCACGCGTGTTCATCAGCGTGCCGATCACCGCGGAGGCCCGCCAATCGAACCCGCAGACGCGCGCTGCGATCGCGGCCCCGGCGAGCTTTCCGAGGATTGCGATCGCGATCAGCGCCAGCGTGATCAGCCACAGCTCCGGACGATCGAGCAGACCCACGTTGGTTCTCAGGCCCGTGTAGACGAAGAACAGCGGCAACAACAGGGTGACCACAAAGTCCTCGATGCGCCGTGTCACCTCCTCCGTCAACCGCGCGTTGCGCGGCATCACTAGACCCATCATGAAGCCGCCGAAGATGAAGGCGATGTTGATCGTCTCGGTCAGGAACGCCGACAGCAATACGCCGACCACGATCGCCGCGAACCACCCGCTCGGGATGCGGCCGACCTCGTCGAACGCCGTCCCCATCCGGGCGAGAATCCGCCGCACGATGAGCACCATCACGAGCACGAAGGCAACGGCCTCCCCGATTGTCTTCAGCACGTCGCCAACGGTCCCCGAGACCGCGACCGTGGTCGCGAGCGCGATCAAGAACCAGGCCGTGACATCGTCGATCGCCGCGCAAGCGACCGTAAGCGCGCCCAAGGGGCGGCGGATCATCCGCCGCTCGGCCAGGATCCGCGCGAGCACCGGAAACGCGGTGATCGACATCGCGACGCCGATGTAGAGCGCGAAAGCGACGAACTTCTTGTTGGGGCCGAGGAGCTTGTAGAGAGGGATCGCGATCGCGATCCCGAGCAATAGCGGCACCGCCACGCTCGCGTTGGAAATCGTGACCGCCTGCGTGGCCCTGCCCTTGAGCTGCTCGCGATCAACCTCGAGACCGACGAGGAACATGTAGAAGATCAGTCCCAGGTTGGCCACCACGCCGAGCGCGGGCAAGATGTCAGTCGGAAAAGCGGCCGCTTCGAGGTTGGAGGAGATCGCGCCGAGCACGGAGGGACCGAGGACCAGGCCCGCGATGACCTCGCCCATGACGCGCGGCTGGCCGAGCTTCGCCGCCGCGATGCCGAACAGCCGCGCGAAGACCAACACGATCACGACCGATAGGAAGAAAGCGGCCACGAGCTTGTTGAAGTCGCTGCGCTGCTTGGTGGCCGTGAACTTCTCCCCGGAAGGCGGCAGGCCCGAGGGCGTCGTCAGCGCGGGCTTGACCCCGGCCACAACGGGCTTCACCGGCCGTGCGAGATTCAGTGGAATCAACTGCACGTTCTGGAGCTGAAGGTCGTTAGCGGTTGCCGTGAGGCGCACCCGTCCACCCCGGACGCAGCCGACATCACCGGCTACGAGGGCCGTCTTCGTCGAGTACGAGACGGCTCCGAGCGGCATTCCCTGTGCCGAGACCTTGTAGCCGGACCCGCTGCCCGTAAGCACGACGGTGTCGCCGAAACAGACGGAACGGGGAGATAGCGCGTACTCGCCGCCGATCCCGCTCGGCGTGCGCGGCGTCGCGGTGCCTGGAGCGGGCGGGCTTTGCTTGAAGACCGCGTGCACGGGGGCTCCCCCGAGCGTGCCCGAGATCGCCGCCTTCGCCCCCGGGACGGCGACCGCGTTGAGCTTCATCTGCCCGCCGGATACGCAGTTCACTGTTCCCGTGAGGCGGTGACCCCCTCCCGCCAAGGTCTTCGCTTGCAGGCGCAGGGCCCCACCCAGTGTCCCCTGATTGTTGCCCAGATCGACGAACTGTCCCGACTGTTCGACGTTGAAGATCGGCCCCGCTTGGACGGGCTGGGTCGGGGCGGTGGGCGGTAGTGGCGCCCCGGCCGGCGGTGCCGGCACCAATCCAAGGCACGGGTTTGGCGCGCTCGCGGCGTATTCGCCGGCGATCGGGGGCTGAGCGTGCTCCTTGCTGCCCTGATCGACGGCGATCGCCACCACGGCGGCAGCGACCGCAATGAGCAGCGCATAGAGGACGATCAAGCGTCCGGTGAGACGACCCGCGCGTGCTGGTATCGCTGCCCCCTCTGGCTTGCGAATGTCCGCCGGAGCGAATCTAACCGATCCGCGCGTCCGGTTCTAGGGTCTGTGGGGCCGTTGATCACTTATCCTCAACGGGGGGCATGAGCTTTCCGTCGACACCGACCCCGCCGGATGAGCTAGTCGGGACTCGCATCGGGGAATACCACGTCGACGCGCTGATAGGTGTGGGCGGTATGGGCCGCGTGTACAAGACGACCTGTCGGGACGGCTCGCGTGTGGCGCTGAAGATCATCAAGTCCGACTTCGCGCGCGACGAGACCTTCAGGCGCCGCTTCAAGAGGGAGGCGAGGATCGCTCAGACTGTCCAGAACGCCCACGTTGTTCCGGTGCTCGACACCGGCGAATACAACGGTCTCCCGTACCTCGTGGCGAAGTTCATCGAGGGAACCTCGTTGGAGGGAAAGCTCGAGCGCGAGGGGCGGCTCGATCTCCCTACGACGGTGCGTGTCTGCGCCCAGGTCGCCGATGGGTTGCGGGCGCTCTCCGAGGCCGGCATGGTGCACCGCGATGTCAAGCCGGGCAACATCCTGCTCGACCTCGAGGAGAGGGCGTACCTCACGGACTTCGGCCTCGCGAAGGACAGTCAGGCCAGCATCCTCACGATGCCCGGGCAGGCGCTCGGCTCGATGGACTACATGGCGCCGGAGCAGATTCGCGGTGAGCCCGTCACCGGCGCAACCGACATTTACGCGCTCGGATGCGTGGTGTTCGAATGCCTGACCGGACGGCCGCCGTTCGCCAACCGCCACGGGATGAGGGTCTTGTGGGCCCATCTGCAGGACGAACCCCCTGATCCGAGCGCAGGACGCGCGGACGTCCCGCCAGAATTCACCCGGGTCGTGAATGCCGCGCTGCAGAAGGATCCCAGCGAGCGACCCCGTACCAGCGTTGAGTATGCACGCCTGCTGGCCCTCGCCGCCAGGCTCCCAATCAGGCGGCGAGCGTCCGACTCAACCGTAGTGATCGACCACTCACGACGCCGCTGAGGCGGGCAAGATCTTGCCGGTGCTCTCGTCGATTCGGGTGACGCTGCCGGGGGCGCCTCGGTACTGCACGCTCGACCGGCTCCATGAGGCCACCCACACGATCCCGCCGGAGATCGTGATCACGTCGGGGAGACCTCCGACCCTGGTCGTGCCGATCACGTGACCGGTGTTGGCGTCGATCCGGGTGACCGTGCCGTCTCCGGCATTCGACACCCAGAGGGTGCCCTGAGCCGCGCCGATGCGCCTTGGATCGCGCCCAACGTGGACGGGGCTGCCGGCGGGGCTCCCGGAGGAAGCGTTTATCCGCACCACCGTGTCGTTATCCGCGTTTGCCACCCAGATATCACCGGCGGCGAGGTTGATCCCGTTCGGGTGACCGCCGACCGTGATCGTGCCGGTCACCTGGCCGGTGTCGGCGTCGATCCGGGTGACCGTGCCGCTGCCCGCGTTGGCAACCCAGACGGTGTTTTCGCTAGTGGCTAGACGAACTGGACGGGTTCCAACGGGGATCGCGCCGGCGACGGGGATTCCAGTCGCGGCGTTGATGCGCGTGACGATGTTCTTGGTGTAGTTCGCGACCCAGATGTCCCCCGCGATGGCCGCCATGGCTTCGGGCCGGCCCCCGACCGTGATCGGAGCTCCGCGGAGCCTGCCGCTCGCCGCGTCGATCCGCGTAACGGTGCCGTCCGCCGCGTTGCCGACCCACACGGAGTCCCCCGATATCGCGAGGGGCGACGCCAGCGCGGAGTGACTCGCGAACCTGATCGTGCCGAGCGCCTTAGCGGAGATCGCGTCGATCCGCGTGACGGTCCCGTCGCCCGCGTTCGCGACCCACACGTCGCCCCGGCTGATAGCGATCCCGTCGGGGGAGTTGCCCACCGTGATCGCTCCCTTCGTGAACTGGTGGGTTGACGCGGAGTGGCCGTGGTGCGCCGAACCCCCGCCGAGAGCGAGCACGACGGCGACGATGGCGGCGGCGGCCAGCGCCGCGACTCCGCCGAACAGCGCCCAGCGCCTGGCGGAGGAAGGTCGCCGGGGCGCGGCTGGTTCGCTAGTCACCGCACGGCCTTCGGTTCCTCGCTCGGAGGAGGTCTCGATCGTTGCGATGTCGCGCTCGCCGAACCCGCGCGGCGTGGTCGCAATCGCCGTCGCGCCAGCCGTCTGCGCCGCGGGAACCGGGACCACGGGCGGCTCAGTGGGAGCCGCGGGTCCTATCGCAACGCTCCTTTGTCCGCCGACGAAAGGACGGCCCTCAGCGGCGGCCAACGCAGCCCGACCCAGATCGCCCGCGGATTGGTAACGGTCCTCCGGCCGCTTAGCCGCGGCGCGCGCTACGGCCGCGTCCAGCTCCGCCGGGACCTCCGGCGCGAGCGTGCGCACCGATGGGAACGGGTCGCGCGTATGCGCGATGAGCTTCGCCGGCTCGAACTCCAGCGGAAACGGGACCTGTCCGGTGAGCATGTGGAATAGCGTGCAGCCCAGCGAGTAAACGTCCGAGCGCGCGTCCAGCCGCTCTCCGAGCGCCTGCTCGGGCGAGACGTAGTCGATCGTGCCGATGAACATTCCGGTCCTCGTTTCCCCTTTTCGGGCCGAGGTCGTCACCTTCGCCAGTCCAAAATCGCTCAGGTATACGTGCTCGCGGCCACGCTCGCGGGCAATCAATACGTTTGCCGGCTTCACGTCACGGTGGACGAGGCCCCGCTCATGCGCGGCATCCAGGGCCTCCCCAACTGCCGCGACGATTTGCGCGGCGCGGCGGGACCCGATCGGCCCCTCTCGCCGCAGGACCGTACGCACGTCGGTTCCCTGCACGAACCGCATTGCGATATAGAGCAGACCGTCCTCCTCGCCCGCCGCGTAGATCGGAATCACGTTCGGGTGATCGATCTGGGCCGCGACCTGGGACTCGCGCTCGAACCGGCTGCGGAACTCGGCTTGCTCCGCGAGCTCCGGCGCAATCACCTTGACCGCATCGACGCGCTGCAACCGCAGGTGCATGGCGCGGTAGACGATGCCCATTCCACCCTGGCCGACGACCGCCTCGATGCGATAGCCCGCAAGCACGTCCCCCGGATGCACCTCGCGCACGGGGTAAAGATCTCACACCGAAACCCTAGGGTCGCTCCCTGGGGCGAAATCGCACTCCAAGCAGTAGGTTGACGCCACATGGCGCCCGCCGGGCTCGGGGTCCGCGGCGCAGGATCGGAGAGCTCCATTCCCGGGGGGTATCGCGAAATATGACTAGCGTGCTGGGCCAGGGTCAGGCGCTCGGTGAGTTCGAGATCCTCGAAGTCGCCGGCATCGGCGGTATGGGGGTCGTGTACCGCGCAAGGCAGCGCTCGCTCGACCGGACGGTGGCGCTGAAGGTCATCCGCGACGAGGTCGCGCAGACAGCCGAGTACCGGGAGCGGTTCATGCGTGAGGCGCATCTGGCCGCTTCGGTCGATCATCCAAACATCGTCTCGGTGTTTGAGGTCGGCGATTTCGACGGTCGTCTGGCGCTCGCGATGCAGTGGGTTCAGGGTGAGAACCTGCGCGACGTACTGCGCGCCTCGCATGGCCTGCCACCCGAGCGGGCGGTCCCGGTGCTCGCTCAGCTGGGTGCGGCACTCGACGCGATCCACGGGATGGCCGGGCTGGTGCACCGCGACATCAAGCCCGGCAACGTGCTAATCCGCAACGTCGGCGGCAACGATCATGCTTACCTGACCGACTTTGGTGTGGCGAAACGGTCGGACACGGTCGCCGACCTGACCGCGACGGGGATGGTCGTGGGGACGGTCGACTACATGGCGCCGGAGCAGATCACCGGTCTGCCCGCCGACGCGCGCACAGACGTCTACGCGCTTGGCTGCGTCTTCTACGAGATGCTTTCGGGCCGCGTGCCGTATGAGCGCGAGAACTCGGTGGCGAAGCTGTTCGCGCACGTCTCGGATCCGCCGCCGCGGCTGCAGGGACCGCTGGCGGAGCGCTATCCGGCCTTCGCTGCTGTCTTGGAGAAGGCGATGGCGAAGAATCCGGGCGATCGCTACGTGTCCGCCGGCGATTTCGCCCACGACGCGAGCGCCGCGCTGCACGGCATGCGCTACACGGGTCCGCCGAGCGTCGTCGCCGTGGGCGACGCCAAGCCAGCGCCCACGAACCCGGTGCTCTCCGGGGCGGGGCCGACAGCCGCCGACCCCGCGCAGCTCGAGACGCTGCGCCAAGCGCTCACCGCTCGGCAGCCCGACACGCGGCCGGTCCAACCACAGCCACCCGCGGCTCCGACCGCTCCGGCGAGCCTGCCGGCCGTCGTCGGGCCGCCCACGCCCCTGCCGCCGCCGACTCCACAGCCCCAGCCGGCGTACTACCCGTACTACGGTCAACAACCGCCCCCTCCCACCCAGTCACCTCCGGCCCGCAGGGGGAGTCCGCTCGTGCTGATCTTGCTCGCCGCGGTCGCCGCCGCCGGCGTCGCCGTCGGGGTCCTTGCCGCCCTCGGCATCTTCAACCCGAAGTCCACCCCGACGCACACACCCAGCGCGCACGTCGTCAACAAGCACCACAGCGGTGGGACCAACAATGGCTCATCTGTCGCCCCCGCCCCAACGACGGGCGCCGGGTACCCGGTAGGGCCGTGTGATCAGAACATCTCGGTCAACCAGGTCACCAGCTGCCCGTTCGCCGACAACGTCTTCAGGGCCTACGTACAGGCCTACCGGAGCAACGGCGACGCCGTCAACGAGATCGTGTCCGCGTACAGCCCCGTGACCGGAAACGAATACGGGATGACTTGCACGACCGCCACCGGCCGGGTGACCTGCACCAACGCCGGCGGCTCATTCGTCACCTTCCCGCTGCACGCGGCGCAGGTGTATTGACGGGTCCTGGAGGTCTCGTTCTCAGAGGCGTGACGAGATGACTTCCGTACTGAACCAGGGTGAGGCGCTCGGGGAGTTCGAAATCCTCGCGGTCGCGGGGATCGGCGGAATGGGAGTTGTATACCGCGCGAGGCAGCGTTCGCTGGATCGCGTGGTGGCGCTGAAGGTAATCCGCGATGAGGTGGCAGAAGCCTCCGAATACCGCGAGCGGTTCCTGCGTGAGGTCCATCTCGCGGCGTCGGTTGATCACCCACACATCGTCTCGGTATACGACTTCGGCGATTACGACGGTCGCCTCACGCTGGCCATGCAGTGGATTCAGGGCGAGGAGCTGCGCTCGATTCTGCGCTCGTACGGAGGTTTTCCCCCGAGCGCGCCGTGCGAGTCGTGGGTCAGGTCGGCGGAGCGCTCGATGCCATCCACGGCATAGCGGGGCTGGTGCACCGAGACGTCAAGCCGAGCAATGTGCTGATCCGAGACGTTGGCGGCAGCGACCATGCCTACTTGACCGACTTCGGCGTGGCGAAGCGCTCTGACGCGGCCGGTGACCTGACCGCGACCGGCATGGTGGTCGGGACGGTCGACTACATGGCCCCCGAGCAGATCCGCGGCGGTCGCGCGGATGCGCGAACGGACGTGTACGCGCTTGGTTGCGTGTTCTTCGAGATGCTCACCGGGAGGGTCCCGTACGAGCGCGACAACTCGGTCGCGAAGCTATTTGCCCATGTCTCGGACCCACCCCCGCGGTTGGAGGGGCCAGTGGCCCAGCAGTATCCGGCGTTCGGACCCGTGCTCGAAAAAGCGATGGCCAAGAACCCAGACGACCGTTATCTCTCGGCCGGCGACCTTGCCCGGGATGCGGACGCGGCGTTGCACGGAATGCGTTACATGGGCGCGCCCAGCATCGTCGCCGTCGGCGAGGCGAAGCCGTCTCCCGCCGCTCATCACGCGCCGGGCGAGGTCCCCACGCTCCCGGATCCCGCGCGACTCGCGACTCTCCGCCACACGCACGAGCGCACCGCCGCGGGGCCGCCCACACCGCTGCCGCCGCCTGGCGCGCAAACTCCCGCGGCCCAGCCCGCGGTCTATTACGGCTACGGCCCACCGGCGCCGGCATCAGCCCCTCCCGCCAGCAGGGGCAGTCCGCTCGCGCTGATCCTCCTCGCGCTGGTCGCACTCGCCGGCATCGCCGTGGGCGTGCTCGCCGTCGCGGGCGTGTTCTCGCACCAGACGTCCACCGGGATCGCTAACTCTGCGGCTAGGGCGCCAAGCCGGCACGCGACGGCTTCGACTCGAGCAAATTCATCTTCCAGCGGGACGACAACGCCAGCCACGACGTCCCCCTCGAGCCAGCCGTCGAGTCCCACCTATAACGGCCAAGCGTTCTCGATCTCGTACCCCTCGGGATGGCAGATACAAGACGCCGAGCAGGACAAAGGCAGCTACACGGACACGACGATTGTCTCGCCGAGCGACAGCAACACGCTCCTACGCGTCGACTACTCTCCAAACCCGCCCAACAGCCCCTTGGCCGACGCGCGAATAGAGATCAACAGCCTTCAGGACCAGCCCGGCTACAAGCAGCTCGAACTCAGCTCGGGGACCTTTCAGGGCAACCCCGCGGAGCGCTGGAAGTTCCTCGTGATCGAGTCCGGAGTCCTGCTCGAGAAGGAAGACCTCTTCTTCAACGCTGACAACGGTTCGCGCGGCTTCGGCGTCCTCACGCAGGCGCCGGCGAGCGAATATCCGGCGCTCGCACCGCAGTTCGCGCAGCTGAGGCAGTCCCTCGTCGTCAAGTAGGTCTCCGGCCCCGGGGATGCCCGCCCAAGGTCCGGTCGGCGAACGCGAGCTGGGGTCATCGCCGACCCCCGTCGTGAGCCGGCGCGCCTTCCTCGCGCGTGCCGGCATCGCTGGAGCCGCCGTCGCCGCCGCGGGGTGTGGCGCAAACGCTCATCGGCATAAAACGGTCACCCACCCGGCGGCGACCTCCACACGCCCCCCAGGCGCTCCAGTCCCGCGGTCGCTACAAGACGCGATCCGTGGGCCGGTCATCAAGCCGGGGTCTGCGGGCTTTGCGACCGCGGCCCACGTCTACAACGAGCGCTTCGACTACCTCGTCCCTCGAGCCGTGGCGCTTCCGCTCGATGCCGCGGACGTGGGCGCAGCGGTCCGCTGGGCGGTCGCCAACGACGTGCCGTTCCGTGCGCGGTCGGGCGGTCACAGCTACGCCGGGTACTCGACGGTCGCCGACGGCGTGGTCGTAGACCTCCGGAACATGCGGCACGTGAGCATCGGAGCCGGGGGCGCCTCGGCCACAATCGGGGCAGGTGCGCAGTTGATCGATGTGTACGCGGGGTTGGCGGCCCGCGGCCGGACGATCCCCGCGGGGTCGTGTCCGTCCGTTGGGGTTGGGGGACACGCGCTCGGCGGCGGCATGGGGCTCGCCGGTCGCGCATTTGGATTGGCCGCGGACAACGTCGTTGCCGTTCGGCTTGTCACCGCGGAGGGGCGCGTCAGGTCGGTGGACGAGCGTTCGGACCCAGATCTCCTATGGGCGCTCCGCGGGGGAGGCGGCGGCAATTTCGGCATCGCCACCGAGTTCGTCCTTCGGCTCCACGCGGTCCCGGCCTCCGCGTCATGGTTCACCGTCTCCTGGCCCTGGTCACGGGCCCCCGACGCCCTGGCCGGATGGCAGGCTTGGGCGCCGCACGCACCCGACCAGGTTACGTCGGTGTTCGCGCTGGAGGGCGGAGGCGGCCCTCCAACCGTGTCGGTCAGCGGTCAGTATCTGGGTCCCGCCGCCGCGCTTACGCGGCTCGTTGCGCCACTGACCTCGACCGGCGGGTCGCTCATCACCGGCGAGGAGAGCTATCTCGGGCTGCAGGTCCGCTGGGCAGGTTGTTTCGGGAAGCCTCTTGAGGGTTGTCATACGGTCGGCACCGCGCCGGCGGGGACCCTTCCGCGCGCGGACTTCCGCGCGAAGTCCGACTACGTCACCACCTCGCTCTCGCTCGCGGCGCGGGAGGCCCTCGTCGGTGCCGTCGAGCTCAGGCAGGATGAGCCCGGCACGGGGGCGATCCTATGCGATGCGTACGGAGGTGCCATCAACCGCCTCGCGCCCGATGCGACGGCTTTCGTACACCGCACGGCGATGTATTGCATCCAATACCTCACCTACGACGGCGGAGCGTCGTGGCTTGACGACGTCTACGCGCGGATGCGCCCCTACGTCTCGGGCATGGCCTATCAGAACTACATAGATCCCGGGCTGATCAGTTGGCGCCGCGCCTATTACGGGTCAAATTACCCGCGCCTCGTGGCAACGCAGCGCCGCGTCGATCCCCACCACGTCTTCCGCTTCCCGCAAGCGATCGGTATCTAGGAGCCGCGGATCTCGCTCGGCACGCGGTGCACTCCGGACGGGCTGGGAGCCCGGCGGAGCTCCTCGGGTATGTCGATCGCCCCCGCCGAGAACTTGCGGGCGAGGGGAGGCGGGCCGGCGCCTTCCTGCTGGGGCGTGAACACCTCGACCGGCAGGGGGACGTATTCGGGGGCGATCGACCAGCCCGTCGCCCGGAACTCGCCGGCATCCTCGATCCAGCTCAAGGAGAGCAGCGGCAGGACCACGACCTTGGTCCAGATCGCGATCCACCAGACGACCCAGTACTCCACGATCGCCTCGACGTTCGACAGGTGCACCTTGAAAAAGTGCGCGGCGAGGAAGACCAGCACGAACTCGCCGACCGCGAGGGTGAACGTCAACCACGGCGGCTGCCACCGGATGACGAAAGGGTAGAAGGCGGTGTCGAGCGCGACGCCGATCACGAAGTACAGCCCGATCAACACGATCCAACCCGCGTTGCCAGTGACCGCCGAAACTATGGCTGCGATCACTGCCGGGATGATCAAGATCGCCCACCTGGTCTGAACGCGGCCGAGAACGGTTGGACACATGGGCCTAGGCGAGCTGCAGGGTGGGAGAGACCCGACGGAGCGCGTGGGCGACGTCGTGGGCCATCGAGAGCTGGAACACAAGGCGGGCGGGGAAGGACCGAGTGCGCAGGCGCTCCGCGCGCGCGCAGTCGGAGACGAAGCGACGGCCGATGAACGTCAGCCCGGCGATCGTGTCGCCGTGCGGAATCACGTTGTTGGCGATCAACCCCATGCAGCAGAGGCGCGAGTCCGGGCGGTCCAGCCCGGGCACGCCGCAGTTGGTCTGAAGCTTGATGCGGCCTTCGACGACTGGGACCTTGTAGAACTCGATCAGCCTGCGCAGCAAGGGGATCGTCAGCACCGACTTGTTGAACCCCGTGCCGGCCACCACGCCTGTGACATCGAGCCAGCCCGGATCCTCGCCGTGGCGGCTTATCACGTGCGCGCGCAGGCCCGCGCGGCCGGGCTCGACTTCGTCTATCTCACCGACCAGCGCCTCGAACCGGCCCTCGCGCTGGCCGTTCTCGATTCGCGCCAGCCACTCGCGACGGTCGGGCCTGGTTCCGCGCAGCACCTGGCCGAGGAATTGGATGCGCTGCTCGAACGGAAGTGAGACGTACGCGTCGATGCCGATCGACTCAAACAGGCAGCGAGGCACGTTGAGGTCCTGCGTCTCTGGCTGCGGGCTTCTCGTCAGCGCCAGCGCCGAGGCGCCCGTATCGAGAATGTTGGCCCATTCGTTGACGGACGCGATCCCCGCGCCGAGCACGATGTAGCGGCCGTCGCGCGCGTACTGCTTCGGTTCGTAGGCCTGCACGATGCGGTCGGTCAACGCGGGGTCCTGACGCGCCTTGGCAAGCGCGGGCGGAAACGAGAGCGGGCCGTGCCCGGGAGCGAGCATCACGTGCTTGGCTCTGCCGATGAAGTTGGCCTCCTCGTCGTAGAAAACGAAGTGCGGCTCGGGCTCCATCGCCCGCTGCAGCCAGCCCACTCGCACCGGTACGCGCACATCGTTCCAGCCGGTACGGTGGGCGACCACGGCCGCCTCGGTGAGGATCTCCGGCACGCCGGGGTTGTACTTGCGCCGCGTCGAGCGCCACAGCGGCGCAAGCGACTTGTGGGCCCAGGCGTCGAGTTGCGCGAACGTCGGCCAGTCGGGCGCCAGGAAGTGCGACTCGGACTCCGAGCGCAGCACAGTCTGACCAAGGTTGTAGGCGAACTGCTGGTAGGTGCCGACCGGGTTGGCGCTGGGTCCGAAGATCGTGATGTCGGCGTTCTTGAAGCCGAGATACCTGGCGGTGCTATGGACGATCAGCGAGCCGAATCCGTCGCCCACCACGGCGAGGATCGAGTCGCGTGGTCCTGCTGCCCCCATCTGGGCAAGCCTAACTCCGGGCCCCCCTGGCTGCAAGCGTTGCGGGCGGGGTCGGGCGGCGATATGCTCGCGCGACACGGTGGCTGGGGTCACGCTTGAGATCGTGGAGGGACCGGGGTCGGGTCGTCAGCTTGTGCTCGAGCGCTCGATCGTGATCGGCAGAGCCCCGGACGCCGACCTTGTGTTGGAGGACGCCGAGGTCTCGCGGCATCACGTCAGAGTGGCCCCGGCGGCCGACGGCTCGGCGGTTGTGGAGGACCTCGGGTCCTCGAACGGCACCTTCATCAACAACAACCAGCTCTACACGCGCGCGAGGCTCGATCCGGGCGACGAGCTCCTGGTCGGGGTGACCCTCATCCAAGCGCGCGACCAGCGCGACGCCGTGATTCAGGGCTCGGCGGTGCGAGCCGTGCCCGTCGCACTCGCGCACGCCGCCAGAAAACCGGATTACGTCGACCCCGCGGTCGTCGCGACCGGCGCCCCGCCTGTCGCCCAGAGCGACGACATTCCTTCGCTCGAGAAGTACCTCGACGTGCGCGTGCGACGCCGCGCCCAGCTAGCCCCACTCGCGCTTTTCGTTCTCGTCGCACTCGCGCTCATCATCTATTTCGCACTGCGGTAGAGGGCGTGCCGCGCAAGTGCCCCGCGCGGCGCGAAGGTCAGCGTGCGGCGAAGTAGACGATCAGAGCGATCGCGGTCAGGATCACCGACCCGAACGAGAGCGCGACCGGCACCCAGGAACGCGAGGCAAGCCCTCGGCCGCGGCGCATCGCGGGTGGGCTGAACTCGCCGGCCGGAAGCGCTGCGGCCGCCGGTCCGGCACCCAAGGGCGTCGGCGCAAGCGGCGGTGGCGGAGGTGCGGCCGGCTGAACCGGCGCTGAAGCGGGCTCGCGCGCCCGCTCAGAAGGCGGCGCCGGAGAGGGCGTCGGTATAGCCGCGGCGGCAGGCTGGACGGCGCGAGGGCGCGTCGCTTCGGGGTCGGCGAGCTGGGCGCCGATCCGAGTCGCCTCGGGCTCGCCGATCGGCCGCATCCGCGTCACCTCGACGGGCACCACACCCCGCACCTCGAGGACCGTCGTGCCAACCCTGATTTCCGCGCCGTCGATCACGGACTTCGTGCCCGTGAGGCGCTCGCCGTCGACGAACGTGCCGTTGGTCGAGCCGAGATCTTCGACCTCGAGGGTTTGGTGGAGCGCACGCACGACGGCGTGTCGCCGCGAGACCAGGGCGTCCTCCAGCGTCACGCCGCCCTCATCGCGGCCAATCACCAACTCGCCCGCCACCTCGAACGTCTGTCCCGCAAGCGGACCGTTCTGGATCCGAAGCGTCGCCACCGTCACGGACCCTACACTCGCGCATTCCCGGGTGCAAGTGACCGCACCAGGTGGGGTCGCTGATCGCTGGAGCGCCTGAGAAGGAGTCAGCCTGTGCCGGGATGGGAGAGATCGATGTCCGGTTCGAGCGGCCGGTGTAGGGGCCGGTCACTCGCGGGCGTCCCGCCGCTAGTTTTTCACTTTTGGCACGATTTGCAGGGATTTTACGGCCGTTTCCGTCCGCTTCATGCGCGAACATGTGTTCGATCAGCTAGTAGGAGGATCGAACGTGGACAAGCAATCACTGGAGCGACTGCTCGACCGGGGCGAGAGCATCGAGCGGATCGCAAAGCGGTTCGGCAAAGATCCCTCGACGGTGTCCTATTGGATGAAGAAATATGGGCTCACGTCGCCATATGCGGAGAAACATGCGGCGCGGGGTGGGATCGAGCGTGAGAGATTGGAGGCGCTGGTTGAAGCGGGGCTTTCAATTGCCGAGATTGCGGTAGCCGTTGGGAGGAGCAAAAGCGCGGTCCGCCACTGGTTACGGCGCTACGAACTTCAGACTCGTGGTTCCGCTGGACGGAAAGCAGTCGGGAAGAAGCGGGCGGCGCGAGGAGCCGGTGCGTTGACCATTGAAATGAGTTGTCCGCATCATGGTGAGACAACGTTCGTACTTGAAGGCCGGGGGTACTACCGCTGCAGGCGGTGCCGAGCCGAGTGCGTCGTCCGCCACCGACAGAAAGTCAAGGCAACGCTGGTGGCAGAGGCTGGAGGGTGCTGCGTGCTCTGCGGACACGACCGCAACATTCGCGCCCTTCAATTCCACCACTGCGATCCATCGGAGAAGCGACTAGAGGTCAGTGGACGAGGGGTGACGTACTCGATGGAGACCCTTCGCGCCGAAGCGAAGAAGTGCGTTCTCCTTTGCGCTAACTGCCATGTCGACATCGAAGCGGGCCTGGCTAAGCTGCCGCTAGAGTTGGCCCGGCTGACGGGCTCACGACAAGTGGACGATCCCGGGTAGCAAAGCGGATCAATCCGGGGTAGCTCAATTAGGCAGAGCGAACGGCTGTTAACCGTTAGGTTGTGGGTTCGAGTCCCACCCCCGGAGCTCGCTACGTCGGATGAAGCTCTATGTCTGCTACGGCACCTGGAGGAAGGCTGGTCCCCGCGTGCACCATGCGGCGTCGCCTATGAGGCCCTCAGGCATGCGGGTTTTGGTCCCGAGGTGATCCGCTGGGTCCCGGCGATGGTCGCCGACGATGGGACGATCGTGCAGGGGTCGAAGAAGATCGCCGAGTGGGCCCAGGTTCATCCCGCTCACGCTGGTGGCAGGCTCGGCAGTGAGGCGCCGTGAGCGCGGCTTTCAAGCTTGCCCAGCTCGAGGATTGGGAGCTTCATGGCGCCACGTGGCGCGCGCTCGACGTACGAGAGCAGCACGTAGTGCTCGAGCTGTGCAGCTGCTCGGGGGAACCGGTGGACCGGGTCGAATCGGACGACCATGACCTGATTGAGTACGTCCGCCACTACGGCGAACTGGATCTGTAAGAGGAGCCTCCTACCGCGAACGCCTCCACCAGTTCTGCTGCCCGCGTGGCGCCATCGTTTGCCGCGGCCCAGCGAGCGATCTCGGCGGCGTGCCTGGCGAGTTCCGGCTTCGAGAGCGCGCGACGGACGGCCAGCCGCAGCGAGGTGGGGGAGAGCAGCCGCCAGGGAACCCGCACGCCCACGCCGGCCCAGTCGGCGCGCGCCGCGTTCTCGGCCATGTCGCCGGCGTGTGGCGCCGCGACCACAGGACATCCCGAGGTGAGCGCTCGGACGAGGGTGCCGTGACCGGCGTGGGTGATCACGAGTGCGCACCCCGGCATCGTGCGCGAATAGGAGACCCACTCCACGAGCCGCGCGTTATCGGGAACCGAGACCGGGGCCGCTAACGGCCTGCGGTTCGTGGCAGCCAGGACGCGCACGCGCTCGCCGCCGAGTCCCCACAGCGCCGCGCGCAGGAGGCGGTGGTCTGGGTCGTGCGCCGTGGAGGGCGCAACCAGCACTAGGGGGTCGACGCCGGCCGGAGGCAAGACATCGTGATAAGGCGGCTCCCACATCAGCGGGCCGACGACGTGAACGTGGCCCGGCCAGGCGCGCGGGTACTCGAGCTGCGGCAGCGTTCCGACGAGCACGAGCTCCGCGCTGATCCCCCCATACGGCCGCGCGACGGGTTCGAGGCCCAGGCGCGCTCGGGTCTCGTTGAGCTCCCGCCGGCCTTGCTCGACACCTCGCCCCACTGGCCACTCGAGAGCCCGCCACAAAGCGCGACCGTAGGCGGTGTGGGGAAGGCGGGCACCGAGCGCGTAGGGAGGCAGCCCCGCTGCGGTGACCGGGTAGACGTGGGGCACGAGCGTCGCGGTCCTGAGTCCCTCGAGCTCGGCGGCGAGCGCCGGGGCCAGCGTGAGAATGTCATGTACGACCGCGTCGGGCCGGGCCTCGGCGAGCGCACGTCTGGTCGCGGGCGCGGCGAGCAGGACGGCCTCGTATGGCTTCAGAGGACGGTCGGCGGTGGGAAATACGGGGTATTCGGGCGCAGCCACGAACCGCATGCCCGCGGCCTCGACGTGGTCTTGCCACCGCTTCCAGGTCTCGAGGACGACATCGTGGCCTCGCTGCACCAGCCGCGCCCCCAACCCGAGCATGGGGAAGGCGTGTCCAGGGTCGCCGAACGCCGCCAGGAAGAGGCGGAGCGTGGGCCGCGAGCTCGGCAAGGGCGCGGAGCTCGGTTAGGTGCCGGTCTCGTCGAGGCGCTGGAAGATGATCTCTGGGATCAAGCACCAGCGGGAGAGCCGCAGCAGCATCCGCACGGCCTCGGCGACGTCCTCGGGTCGGATCATCTGCTCGGCGGGGACGCTGCCCTTGACGAAGTCCGTCATCGCCGTGTCGACGAACGCGGGGCACAGCGCGCAGGACTTCACCCCATCGCGGGACAGCTCCTTGTTCATGGCCTGGGTGAAGCCGATGACGGCGTGCTTGGTGGCCGAGTAAACAGATAGCCAGGCCTGACCTGATTTCCCCGCGATCGAGGACATGTTGACCACGAGCGCGTTGTGGTGCTCCTGGCCGGCCGCCTTGAGCAGATCGGCGCACTCGCGATAGAAGAGCATCATCGCGCGCAGGTTGACGTCGAGCTGCATGTCGAGCTGTTTTGTGCCGAGCTCCGAGACCGCCTGACCGATGCCTACGCCGGCGTTGTTGACGAGCACGTCGAGTCTGCCGAAGCGATCACGGTGGACGCCGACGGCCGCGCTGACCACCTCCTCCGAGGAGACGTCGCCCGCGACTTGCTCGATTACGGCACCCTCTGCGGCGAGCTCTCCAACCGCCGCCTGGAGCTTCTCCGGACGCCGCGCGACGGCCGTGATCGCGTAGCCCTCTTGAACAAGCACGCGCGCGATCGCCAACCCGATCCCGCTCGAGGCTCCCGTGACTATTGCCGCTCGCTCAGCCATACGTTTACCAATGGCGGCGGAGTGTAAGGATGGAGGCGTGGCTGTGCCCGCCGATATAGAGCTTCGAGGAGCGGTGGACCCCGGCTTCGAGGAGGTGCTCACCGCCGACGCGCTCGAGTTCGTGGCGGAGCTCCAGCGGCGCTTCGGGGGCCGCCGCCGGGAGCTGCTCGAGCTCCGGGCAGCAGCGCCGCGAGCGGCTGCGCGAGGGCGAGCTGCTGGATTTCCTTCAAGAGACGCGCGAGGTTCGCGAGAGCGGCTGGTCGGTCGGCCCCGCGCCCGTCAGATCTTCAGCGTCGTTGGGTGGAGATCACCGGCCCGACCGACCGCAAGATGGTGATCAACGCCCTGAACTCGGGCGCCGACGTATTCATGGCCGACTTCGAGGACGCCAATTCCCCGACGTGGCGCAACATGGTCTCGGGCCACGTCAACCTGCGCGACGCGATCGAGCGGACGATCACGCTACGACTCCGCCGAGGGCCGCCACTACGCGCTCGAGCCCGAGCCGGCGACATTGGTGGTGCGCCCGCGTGGCTGGCACCTGCCCGAGCGTCACCTGTTCGTCGATCGGCGAACCGGTGGCCGGGGCTCTGTTCGACTTCGGCCTGTATTTCTTCCACTGCGCGCCAGGCGCTTCTGCGAGCCGGGTCGGGCCCCGTACTTCTATCTGCCCAAGCTCGAGTCGCACCTGGAGGCGCGGCTGTGGAACGACGTCTTCTGCTTCGTCGAAGACACGCTTTGACCTGCGCGCCGGGGACGGTGAAGGCCACGGTGCTGATCGAGACGCTGCCGGCGGCGTTCGAGATGGAGGAGATCCTCTTCGAGCTGCGCGAGCACGCCGCGGGTCTGAACGCGGGCCGCTGGGACTACATCTTCTCGGCGATCAAGTGCTTCCCCGACCGGCCTGAGATGGTGCTGCCCGATCGTGGCGATGTGAAGATGACGGTGCCATTCATGCGCGCCTACACCGAGCTGCTGGTGGCCACCTGCCACAGGCGGGGAGCGCACGCGATCGGCGGCATGGCGGCGCTGATCCCTTCTCGCGCCGATGATGAGGCGAACCGCGCGGGCGCTGGATGGCGTGGGTGACGACAAGGAGCGTGAGCTCTCGCAGGGCTACGACGGCAGCTGGGTCGCGCACCCGGACCTCGTCCCCGTCGTGCACGACATCTTCGAGCGAGGCCTGGAGGCGCGGACACCAGCTCGAGCGGCGCCGCGACGACGTGCTGCGTGTCAGCCGCGGAGCTGCTCGACCTTTCCTCGACGCCCGGGAACATCACCGAGGCCGGGCTGCGCACCAACGTCAACGTCGGCTTTCAGTACCTGTCGTTCTGGCTGAACGGGCGCGGTGCGGCCGCGATCAACTCGCTGATGGAGGACGCGGCCACGGCCGAGATCTCGCGCACCCAGATCTGGCAGTGGATCCACCACGGCGCCGAGCTCGAGGACGGCCGCAAGGTCACGCCGGAGCTCGTGCGGCAGATCCTCGGACGAGGAGACGGCGAAGATCCGCGGCGACGTGGGGGAGGACGTCTGGCGACAGCGGCCGCCCAGCGGAGACCCGGGAGCTGTTCGAGCAGGTCGCGCTCTCGAGGAGCTGATCGAGTTCATGACGCTCCCCGGCTACACCTACCTTTAGTAGCGGGCCGGAGCTAGTCGGGCGTTGTGCCGATGCCCGGACGCGCCGAGGCGAGCCACCCCGGCGGTGAGGGTTGGAAGAAACGCCCACATAGCCATCAAAACTTCCAAGCCTGAGTTGGGGCGAGGGGCTGCCTCCGGGCGGCGGTCAGCCCTTGTGGTGCGCAACGACGGGCGCTCGCGTCCAGACCTCGACGAGTGGACGACGCGCTCGGTGCAGATCTCGTGGGCAAGCCCGCACACGCCAGGGCCGATCAACAGGCCGTTGGCGAGAGTCAGCCAGCGGCTGACGTAGGGGGTGAAGACTGCCACCCCGACGATCTGCCAGATGGCCACGCTGGCCATCAGTCCGGCCAGCACCGACCACAGGCCGAGGCCCCGGCCAAGGATCTGAAACTCGAAGTAGCCCGCGAGATGGCGCTGGTGCACGAGCAAAGCGACGAACAGAAGCGACAGCGAGCAGCTGACGATCCCGATCCCAAGCCCAACGCCCTTCACCGCTCCCGGCCCAAATGCGGCCGCCGCGATGATCAGCACCACGGCCCCCCCCAGGGCGCCGAAATTGAAGAAGAAACGCTGCCTTCGGACGATCTTCAAGCGTTACCTCGTGCGGACAGCGTATCCCCAACGGCACGGGCACGCAAGAACTGATGCAGACGGCGATCGCGTCGTCGATGGTCCCCCAGTGCAGGGCATCGGGGGTGTCGGTGGGCCAGTGGTAGTTGAGCGGGAACTTGGTGTAGTCGACCGAGGCGAGGGTCGCCACGCGGATACCCGCCCGCAGTGCGATCAGCGCATCGGTCGACGCGACCGTGCGCATACCCCGCGTATATCTCCACCCCGGCGGCCTTCGCCGCGCCGGCCAGCTCGTCGCGGATCTCCGCGGGATAATCCCGCATGCGCAGCATGCCCTCGCCCTCGAGCACCACGAGGGTGGGTCCGCCCAGGCACTCGAGACAGACCATCTCGGTACGCGCGGGATCGAACTCGTCGAAGTGCCGGCGGGCGAAGCCCCGCATCCCCTCCATCAAGGATTCCTCAGAGCCGGTCGAGACCAGCACCACGTGGACCCCCTCGAGCGGATCGCGAGTCAGCTCTTCGGCCACCGCGAGCAAGGCGCCGACGGCGCTCAGGTTGTCGTTGGCACCGGGGACGACGGCCGAGGCTCCGATGTTCACGAGCGCCGCAGTCCACGGCCGCGAGCGCGGCCCCAGCCCCCAGCGGGCGACGCGCGCCGCCGAGCGCCGCCGCGCAAACCAGCGCCGGGCCAAGCCACACCGCATAGAGGATGGGCACCGTGTGGCTCGAGCGCGCGTGCATGACGAGGTGTCGAGCTCGGGCTGCGGCCCGCGACAAGGCGGGGTGGAAGACCGAGCCCGCTGTGGGCGGCGTCATGGTGGGCGATCAGAACTACCGTTCGCCGGCGCCTCCGGATCGCCGGCGCGCGCCACGACGTTCCAGGTGCTGCGGTGGGGCATCAGCGCCCGGCGAAACCACATACTCCCGCCCGAGACCTCGTCCCATACCGCCGCGGCGCCAACGCGCCGGCCATCGCTCCCATCGAGCCTCGCGCGAACGCCGCCCCGGCGTGCGACAACGGCCCCGCCGCCGCGAGCAGGTTGGCGAGCGCCAGCGGCCACCAGTAGCCGCCGTGAGCCCTTTCCTCCTCGACGTGCCCCGCAGACCAGCTCTCGCAGCCGCGCGGCGATCGACTCGGCCGCGCGCCGTTCCCCTTCCGACGCCGAAGGTCGCTCGATAGCTCGCCAGCTCCCAGATCGCGGACCGCCAGCTCGGTCGCTCGCGCCGTCGTTCGTGCATCGACTCGATTTGTATAACGTCTGGGCTGTTGTCGATCAGCTGATCGGCTCTCTCTCGAGCAGCGGAGGTGAAGCAGTTGCAGCACCGCAGAGGTCTCAGCAGGACGACGAGCCCTCGACCGGCGCGCCGCAGGCGACGGCGGCCCCGCGCCGAAATTCGACCCGTAACGCGGCCGGCGAGAGCGCGAGGCGTTCATCCGGCTGCCTTGGCGGCTCTACCGGGGGCAGGCGAACTGGGTTCCGCCGCTGCTGTCCGAACGCAGGCGGCACATCGATCGCCGTCGCAACCCATTCTTCGAGCACGCCGAGGCGGAGTATTTCCTCGCCTGGCGTGACGGAAAGCCCGTCGGGCGGATCACCGCGCACGTCGATCACCGACTGAACGAGTTCCAGCACAACCGCTGGGGCCTGTTCGGCTTCTTCGAGTGCGAGCGCGATCCCGCCACCGCCGCCGCGCTGCTGGACACCGCCGAGGGCTGGCTGCGCGAGCGCGAGCGTGACCGCATGCTCGGCCCGTTCGACTTCACCACCAACCATGAATGCGGCTTGCTGGTCGAGGGTCACGAGCTAGCGCCTCAGATCCTCGAGAACTGGCACCACCCCTACTACCGTGAGCTGATCGAGGGCCATGGCCTCACCAAGGCCATGGACCTCTACAAGTGGGAGATCATGCCAGGCGACCGCGGCAACGTGCTGCCGGTAATCGACGAGCTCGCCGACCGTCTCGAGCCCGAGCACGGGATCCGGCTGCGCCGCATGCGACGGCGCAACTTCGAGGCTGAGATACGCCAGCTTCATGGCGATCTACAACGAGGCCTGGTCGCACAACTGGGGCTTCGTCCCGCTCACCGACGCCGAGCTGTCGCACATGGCCAAGGAGCTCAAGCCGGTCCTGGACGAGGACTTCGCATGCGTCGCCGAGACCGCCGACGGTGAGGTCGCGGGCGTCTCGCTTGTCGCTTCCTGACTACAACCAGATTCTCGCCGAGCTCAACGGACGGCTGCTGCCTCTGGGTTGGGTGAAGGCACTCGCGATGCGGCGCAAGATCGACGAGATCCGGGTGTTCGCGCTGGGCGTGAAGCCCGCCTACCAGCACACGGGCGTGGCCGCCGCGCTCTACCGAGACGTGTGGGACTCCGTCTTCCGCCGCAGGATGAAGCGCGCCGAGACCGGCTGGATCCTCGAGACCAACGATGCGATGAACCGCGCCATGGAGGCGCTTACCGGCAGGGTCGTGAAGCGCTACCGCATCTACGAGCGTCCGCTCCAGACCGGCGCTAACTGACGCGCCGCTAACTGCGCTACCGATCAGACCTACAGTGTCGCGGCGAGAGAGCGTCTCCGCCCCGAGACGCTCTCACCCCCGTGCCGCGGCAGAAGCCGTCAGCGATACGCCCCGACCTGCTTGCCCCTGCAGGATCGCCGCCAGCGTTCTCATGGCGCCATTATGCGCGCCAACGGCGGATCTCGCACTAGGGTGGGCACCCCAGAGTTTTCTCGGCGACCGCCCCCAGGGTGGTAGACAACCAGCGCGCGCCCACGTAGTTTCTGGCGATGCGCAAGACCGTCCATCTGCGCGGGCCGTGAGCGACATCGACCTCCTCGAGCATCGGCTGCGGCCGGCGGCCGCCAGGCCCGAAGGAGCGTTGGTGCTGATGCATGGACGGGGCGCCAACGAGCTCGACCTGCTGCCGCTGTTCGACGAGCTCGACCCAGGACGCCAGCTCGTGGGGATCTCCCCGCGGGCGCCGCTCGAGCTCGCGCCCGGCGGCTTTCACTGGTACAGGTCGCGCGCCGTCGGCTACCCGGACCGCGAAACCTTCTTCTCGGCCTACGCCACGCTCGAGCGCTGGCTCGCGGCGCTTCCCGCCGCCGTCGAGGTGCCCTGGTCGCGCACGGTCGTCGGCGGCTTCTCCATGGGTGCGGTCATGTCCTATGCGGTGTCTCTCGGGAGGGGTCGCGCCTCGCCGGCGGGCGTGCTCGCGCTCAGCGGCTTCATCCCCACGGTCGAGCGTCTTGAGCTCGACATGTCCGCCCGCCAAGGTCTTCCCGTCGCGATCGGCCATGGCACCCTGGACCCGGTGATCCCCGTCGAATTCGGGCGCGCAGCGCGCCGGGCTCTGGAGGACGCGGGCGCTTCAGTGCTCTACCGCGAGTCGCCGATGGCGCACGCCATCGATCCGCTCTTCCTGCCGGCGCTGCGGACGTGGCTGTCTGAGACGGTCTGAGTCAACTCGCCGGCCGCGGCGCGTCAGACCCCGGCCCTGGCTCGGCCGGTGCGCCGCGGGATCTGCGCGCGCTTGCGCGCGCCCCTCAGCAGCAGCTTGCGCAGCCGGTCGAAGTCCTCGTCGGTGAACTCGAGCTCTGTGGGTTCGGTGCTCTCGATGAAGTCGCGCAGCGTGCGGGCAAAGCGAAATGGGTCGTACAGCTGCGGGAAGTGGCCCGCTTTTTCGAAGATCTCGAGCCGGCTGCCCGGCAGTCCCTCGTGCGCAATGTCGGCGTGCGACACCGGGATCAGCGGGTCGTGGCGACCCCAGATGACCATCGAGGGCAGCAGCTCGGCCAGGTAGAGGCGGTCGGTCGCGTTGACCCGTTGGCCGGTCACGTCGAGCACGGCGCGCAAGGTGTGGATGAAGGCCATGCGGGCCCCGGCGTCGGCCAGCGAGCCGTATCCCCGGATCATCTCGGCCATGTCGGGGCCGGTCCGCAGACCGAGGCGGTCAAGCGCGCAGGCCCAGCGAAGGCGGCCACCCCGTGAAGGCGCTCGTGCGCGATCAGCGGCAGGACGAACTCCGAGCCGGGGAGGGTCGCGGCTCGAAGCAGCGGATGTACCTCCCGGCCCAGGCCGCCGCTCGAGACGAGCACCAGGCGCTCGGCGAACGGCGGATACTCGTAGGCGAACTGCATGGCCACCCCGCCCCCGAGGGAATGGCCGACGACCGTGGCGCGCCGGTGGCCGAGCGCGACCAACAGATCGCGAACGCTGGCCGCGTAGGCGCCCAGGGAATAGTCGCCGCGGGGCTTGGCGGACTCGCCGTGACCGAGCAGGTCAGGGGCGATCACCGTGTAGTGCTCGGCGAGGATCCGCGCCACCGGATCCCACTGCTTGGCGCAGCCCGACGATGCCGTGGATCAGGAGAACGACGGAGTCGCCCTCGCCGGCTGTCCGGTAGCTCACACGGTGGCCGTGGAGGACGATTTCGTGCTTGCGCGGCTCCAGGTCAGCCAGGCTCGGACGCTTTGGTTTCCCGGAGGAACCGGGGGCGGGGACGGTGGTAGAGATGGCTAGCTCCTTCGGCGACAACGCGGACGTACGGCCTCACTCCAGAAAAGTGCGCCAGCGGTAACTACCCCGCCGGCCGGGGTTCGGTCACATGCGGGCGACGCCGCTGAGGCTCATGCCGCTGCCACCAGAGCCCGCACGACCAGGGTGGCAGCCGCCGGGACGCCCTTTACGAAACCGAAGAACGGGCCGAAATCGTTGGTCGCCGAGAAACCCGTCGCGTACAGCCCCGGGAGGGTGGTCTGGAAGGCTTCGTCGAGCACGGGGAATCCATCCCGCAGGCGGATACGGTCGATGACGCCCGCCAGGTACGGGACGTTGGCCAGGTTGGCGCGGTAGCCGGAGGCGAACAGCACCCGGTCGACGGTCAGGGCAGCCGAGTTCGAAAGCCTCACCTTGAGCTCCTGGGCGCCGGGGCGCTGCTCTACCTGTACCACTTCGGCCCCCGGCCAGCGGGTCACCCCCTCCCCGTCCAAGCGCGGAGTGAGCCAGTACTCCAGTGTGAGCCTCCCGACCTCCCAGAAACGTCGATTGATCGCCTCCCGCTCGGCGGCCGGAAGGTTGCGCCAGTAGCCACGGACCGCCACGGTTTGCTCGACGTGGGGGTCGACGAATTTCCAGCTCACCCGTTCGAACCGAGGCACTTCGTGGCGGTGGACGATGTCAATGCTGGCGGCGCCGTGTTCGCGCGCCAGCGCCGCCCATTCGTACGCGCTCTGCCGCCCGCCGACGATCAATACTCGCTGCCCCGCGAGCCCCTCGAGACGCACCAGGTCGCACGTGTGTGCCGAGCACCCCGCCGGCACCGTCGGCGCCCATTGAGGCAGGTTCCTGTAGTGGCGGACGCCGGGAGCGGCAACGACCGAGCGGGCGACAATGCGTTCGCCGCCTTCGAGCGTGGCCTCGAACCCATCCTCTCGCTTGACGAGCGCGCGGACGAACTCCTCGCGCACTTCGAGGCCCTTGCTCTGGGTGAACCACTCGGCATAGTCGAGAAAGACGCCGATCGGGATTGGGTCGACGTCCCGGGGCGCGATCCCGCGCTCCTCCAGGTACGCCTCGAGCGTGTGACGGTACGACGCGTCGAAGTGCCAATCGGGGCCTGAACGCAGGAACATTCCCGCGGGCATGTGCTCACGCCAGAAGGCCATAGGACGGCCCAGGATCGTGGTGGCGATCCCGCGTTCGCGTGCGAGAGCCGCGGTCGAGAGGGCGTAGGGCCCCGCCCCGATCACCAACAACTCGGTATGGGTCATCGCCCCTCGCCTTCCATCGCGCTGCTCTCCTCGATTGGCCACCTTACACTGCACCTCCAGGCATGAGTCAGGAATGGCCCGCCCTGGACTACCCGCAGTGGAGCGCCACCTGCGACACGCTGCATGCCCATACCCAGGTGCTCGGCAAGCTGGCCGCGGCGCTGGCACCGCCTGAACCCGAGCTCCAACACGCCGCATTGCGGCTGACGGCCCGGGCTGGGAGACGGCACCGCTGCTAGCGCCCGACGGCTCCGGGGCGTGATATCGGTGACGCTCGACCTACGCGCCCACGAAGCCGTCGTCGAGCACAGCGGTGGCGAAGCACGGCGGAGCCCGCTGCTCCAGATCGCGCGGTGGGCGAGGTCACAAACGAGGTCTTGGACGCCGTCCGCGAGCTCGCCGGGGCCGTCGAGATCGATCCCACGCCGCAGGAGGTGTGGTGGACCACGCCGCTCGACGAGGATTCCGAGCACGCACCTACGATCCCGCCGCCGTCCGGCCGTACTTTGTTTCAGCCACGCGCGCGGCGCTCGTGCTGGCCGCGTTTCGCGCTCCATATCGAGGCCGCGCGACGCCCATCAACGCATGGTGGGGCTCGTTCGATCTCGCGGTGAGCCTTTTTTCGGGCCTACCCGCCGAGCCCCCGACCGACGACTTCATCATGCGCAACGCCATGGACTCAGAGGAAGTGGCAGTCGGGTGGTGGCCGGGCGACCCGAAGTACGGCAAGGCGGCGTTCTATGCCTACGTGCACCCCGTCCGGGAGGGATTTTCAAGTGCGCAGCTGCCCGTACCGAACGCGCACTGGGACGAGACCCTCGGAGGCGAGTTCGTCCTCGATTGGGACGACGTCCGCGCGAGCCCGGACCCGCACCTGACGGCGCTCCAATTCGCTCGCTCGGTGTTCCAGCACGCCTGCGCGGTGTGCGACTGGGATCCGACACTCGCGTCGAGCGCCCAAGGAGAGCCGCCGCCCGTGAGGTGAGCTCGGTCCATCACCGCTGTGACAGGATCCAGGCTGCCTCTTGCGGCCAGCCGGCCGCGCCTACGCGCGACCCGCGAGCACACCAGCATCCAGGCGCTCGAGCTGCGCTCGTAGCTGCTGCGCAGCCGCGGATTGCAACGGCCGCAGTGGGGCCCGCACGTCGGCGCGCACGGGGACGCCTCGAAAACCGAGCGCCGTCTTCACCGAGGCCTGGAATGGTTGCGCCGAGAGCGTGACGCGCAGCGACTTCACGAGCGCGGCGCGCTCCGGCGTGGGATCGCGCACGAGTGCCGTGACCGCCTCTGGAAAAGCCGCGGCGACGCCCGACACAGCGCCCACCGCACCGTGCTCCAGCCCTTCCCAGACGACGCTCTCGGCTCCGATGAATATGTCGAGTCCCGTCTGGAAATAGGGCTCAGCACGCGACCACGGCGCGTCGGAGACCTTCATTCCGGCTAGGTTGGGCGCCCGTCCGCGCAGCTCCTTGAGGACCGCAACCGGGACCGCGTAGCCGCTGCGCTGTGCGTACTCGTACACGTAGAACGGCAATGGCGCGCATGCCGCCGCGGCGGCGGCAAAGTGTTCTACGAGCTCGTTTTCGGCGAGGGCGAAGTAGGGTGGGGCGATCACGGCCACCGCATCGGCACCCGCGTCCGCCGCGTGGGCCGCGAGCTCGCACGTTTGCGTCGTGGTCTGCGCGCCACAGTGCACGACGACCCTGAGCGCCTCGGCGCACGCGACCGCCAGCTCCGCGACCCGTCGCCGCTCCCCGTCCGCGAGCAGGATCCCCTCACCCGTCGTTCCCAGCACGAGCACGCCGTCGAGCCCGCTCTCGCTATAGAACTCAAAGAGAGGTCGGAATGCCTCGCTGTCGAGGTCTTCGCCGCCGTTGCGCAATGGGGTCACCGCTGCCGCGAGCGTCCCCGAGATGCGCTCCTGGACGCTCATCGCTTCGCCAACTCGGGAACCAAGAAGGCGCCGTCGACCGTACCGACGCCGGTGACCAGGTCGTACCCGCGCTTGGCGCGGTAGCCCTTCAGCCTGAAGGTCTTGCCTTGGGCCCACCACCGTGAAGGTCACCGTGTTGTTGCCCTTGGTGACGTCGACGATTCCTTTGGCGTGTTCTCGCTCCAGCCGGTAGAGCGCTGGATTGAGGAGCCCCAGGCGTCGCTTGCGCGTACTGGTCGGCGATCGCAACGATGCCCGCGAATTCTGGCGTGGCGGCGCTGGTCCCACCGGTGATAATCCAACCCGGCGACCCCCGATAGGAGCTCCGCGTACGCGGTATGACGCGTAGATCAGCACGCCGCCGGTGAACGAGGCGGTCATGGAAATGTCGGGAACGCCACGACGGTTTCCCACGATCCCGGCGCACGGCGTCTTGGTAACCGGGCCGCCAAATAGCTTTGACACACCGCCACCGCTGGCTAACGGATCGTCCGTGTGGTCGTAGTTGTAAACCAGCCAGGCTGTGGCTGTCGTTCCAGGCGGTGTCGGGCGAGGTACGCCGGCCGGCCGCGTCGAGGTGCAGCTTGGTACCACCGACCGCGGTTACCAGGGGATCCGAGGCGGGCCAGTAGACAACCCGGTGCGTGTAATCGCCGCCCGTGGTGGTGGGGCCGGTCACCCCCAGATCGTTGGAGGCTGCCAGCACGGTCACGTGATGGCGGTGCGCATTGCGGTAGGTTGTAGCGCAGCGAGGCAATGAACGGGAGGCCCAGATTCTGCTCCGGCAGGCTGAAGCTCTGGCTGATGACGTCGCCGAGGTTGTGCTTGATCACGTAGGCCTCGGCCTTCATCATCAGAGGAAACCCGCCGCCGTCTGCGGTCTCTGGCTTTGGGCGTCTCGGCTAGGAGGATGTTGGCTCCCGGGGCCAACGCGTGAGCCATCTCCACGTCCTCCGTCGTCTCCCCTGCCTTGTCCGTCATGCTGGGGTTGTTCGGGTTGTACCGCGGGACTCGGCCGACCGGCGCAAGCACCTTGAAGCGCGGCGGTGCGGGCAGTCCAAAGGCATTATCGAAGACCTTCAGGTCGTGGCGTATGGTCGGTGACCCGAAGGGATCGACGATCACGATCGTGCGACCCCTGCCGGTGAAACCCTTCGCGTAGAGGGAGCGCAGGTCGTAGGCCCGCTCGAGCTGTAGTGGCGAGTAGCAGGCGAGACGTACCACCTTCTCGCACTCGGACGACGTGGGTGGGTGGGACGGGTTGGTGAAGCCGTGTCCGACGCGCACCTCCGTCGGCTGGAGGACGGCCGGGGCTTGGTTGACGCGCCGATGGGCGCTCGAGCGCGGTGTGACCGGCCGTGCATGGGCAGCCAGCGACGTGGCCGCCAGCCAGCCAATCAACGTCGCCAGCGCCGCGACGGCGAGGACGATCGATCGCCCCCGCGGTGATCTGAAACCGGACCTACCGTGATCGGTGCTCATCTATCACCGCCCGGGGCCGCCGGGCGAGACTTCGGGACCGAGCGCGCGCCCGCCACCATCCGCAAGCTGAGCGTCGAGCGCCGTGACCCTCTCGGTGTCGAGGTGGACGCGGATTTCGTGGATCAGGCCCCACCTGACCTTGATGTATTCCATTCCAGCGTTCTCGTATACGTATCCGGTGGGGGCGACTATCCGATCTCGAAAGCGCATGAAGATCCGCATGTTCCACGGCGGGCCCGCGGCCGCGACATCCTCCACGCTGAACTCCGGCCGGAGCGACGCGAACCGCCGCATCCAGGCCTCAATCGCCGGCTTTCCCCGCTGCTCGCCACCGAACGAGCTGTCACCTGGAAAGACGAACAGGGCGTCGCTTGCCAGACCGAGCAAGGGGAGCCGCAGGTCGCCGCTGCTGACCTTGCCATATAGGAAGGTGACGATGCGCCCAACAATCCATGAGTACACGACTGCCTCCCGTGCGTGACCTGGCCCTGGCTCATTATCTATGAGATGGCGAAGCGGCGCCCGCTCGGCGACCGAGCACAATTGCCGCGTGAGCGTCTTCACCGAGGCCGAGCTTCAGTACCTGACCGGTGGCCGGCAGCTCGGGCGGCTCGCGACGGTTGGTGCGGACGGCACGCCGCACGTGGTCCCGGTCGGGTGGATCTACAACGCCGCACGGGACACGATCGACGTCGGAGGCCACGAGCTCGAGCGGTCGAAGAAGTTTCGCGACGTCGCGCGCGCCGGCCGAGCCGCGATCGTCATCGATGACCTCCAGAGCACGAACCCATGGCGTCCGCGGGCGGTGGAGATTCGCGGGCGGGCCGAGGCGATCACAATGCCGACGCCGCTGATCCGGATCCACCCAGAGCGGATCCTCAGCTGGGGCCTCGAAGGCGGCCGCAGCGCGCGCACGGTCGCGAGGTAGCGCGCAACGCCACGAACTGATCGGCGCAAACCGGTCAGAAATCAAGAAGCGTTGGTCACGACCCACTTCTAGAGTGAGCCACTGGCCGTCCCAGAAACGCAACGACAGGAGGACTGAGGCGATCATGACTGGCTCATCGACGCAGGGAATCAAGACCGTGCTGCACCCCGTTTCCGACCTGGATACGGCCAAGGCCGTCTATACCGCCCTACTGGGCGTGCCTCCGACCGCCGACTCGTCCTACTACGTCGGCTTCGAGGCCGAGGGCCAGCACATCGGGCTCGTACCGGGCGGTGGACCGCAGGGCATGACGTCGCCGGTGGCCTACTGGCACGTGCCCGACATCGAGGCCAAGCTGGCCGAACTGACGGGCGCGGGTGCAGCGGTGAAGGAGCCTCCGCGCGACGTCGGCGGCGGCCGCCTGGTAGCGACCGTCACCGACCCCGACGGCAACGTCCTCGGACTGCTTCAGGATCGGTGAGTGCGGGAGACGCGATGAGCATCGCCGTGAGCCCGCACGTGCATCTTCACCCTTAGGCAATCTCCGGCGCGACGTGGCACGATCTCGCGGGTGACCAGCGGCCGCGTGGCGACGCAGCACCTGCGCGATTTGGCGGGGCTGCGGCGCGTCCGCGACCGAATCGACCGGGAGTACGCGCAGCCGCTCGACGTCGAGGCGCTCGCCCGTGACGCCCACATGTCCGCCGGGCATTTCAGCCGCGAGTTCAAGCTCGCCTATGGCGAGTCGCCTTACGGCTACCTGATGACGCGGCGCATCGAGCGTGCCATGGCGCTCCTGCGTCGCGGCGACGTCACCGTCACCGAGGCCTGCTTCGAGGTCGGGTGCTCGTCGCTGGGCACCTTCAGCACGCGCTTCACCGAACTGGTCGGCGTGCCGCCGAGCACCTACCGCCGCCAAGCGGCGCGCGCGACGGAGGGGATCCCAGCGTGCGTGGCAAAACAGGTGACCAAACCGATCAGGAATCGAGAAGCGCCGGTCTCGAGCCGCGGCTAGATTGACCGTCATGGACATCACCATCCACTCGAGCTTCCTCCCGCATGACGACCCGGACGCAGCCCTCGCCTTTTATCGCGACACTCTGGGTTTCGAGGTCCGCAACGACGTCGGATACAACGGGATGCACTGGATCACCGTCGGACCGGCCGACCAGCCCGGAACGTCGATCGTCCTCTATCCGCCACCCGCTACCCCAGGCATCACTGAAGACGAGCTCCGCACGATCTCAGAGATGATGGCCAAGGGGACCTACGCGACCATCCTCCTGGCCACTAAGGATCTCGATGGCACCTTCGAGCGGCTGCAGGCCAGCGACGCCGACGTCGTCCAGGAGCCAACCGAGCAGCCGTACGGGGTTCGCGATTGCGCGTTGCGCGATCCCGCGGGCAACCTGCTCCGCATCCAGGAGCTGCGCTGATAGCCACGGGAACGCGCTCGCGCCGGCGACGCGGGCCACGGCGTCGCTGCCTACGTGACTGTGCTTGTGGTCCCGCTATCCCGCCAGGAATGCCCGTGCGCGTGCTCCGTCGAGCGGTGGCGCTGTGAGATCTCGTGGATGTAGCCCGCTACGACTGCGTCGAGGACGAGCTGGGCGCTCGGCCGCCGCGTCGGAGTGAGCTCAGCCCGCCGCGAGCTCGCTTGCGTCGGAGGTTGCGGTGTGGTGATTGAGTCGGTTGGTCGTTCGTCATGCAGCTTCTTTCTCGATTGCGGGATTGTCTTAGGAGGGTGTTCTTCGTGGTCTGCCGCGGGAGCCGCGCCAGCTCGCAGCGCCGGGGCGCGCTCCGGCGTGGCAACAGCGCGAACGCCAGGACGATTCCGGCGCGCGATCGCTCCTGCCCCGACAGGAACGCGATCTGGTACCCGCTGATGAGCGAGCTATGCGACCGTCGTGATGCGAAGCCAGCAGCCCTTTTGTGTGGTTCGGCGGCGATGGTGCTGAGCACGGCCAGCCCGAGCGCGCCGCTGATCTGTTGGGAGACGTTCGTTATGCCCGAGCCGAGCCCGGCGTCGGCGGCCGGGACGTCGGCCATCGCGATCGTCAGCAAGTGGCATGAACGCGTTGCCGATCCCGAGACCGATCGCAAAGCAAGCGAGGAAGATCGTGGGGAAGAAGGTGGTGTGCGGTCCGACGGAGCCGAAGAGGAGCAGCCCGATGATCAGCGCTGGCCATCCCGCCGCCGAGCACCGGCAAGCGACCCGAAGCGCGCTGACCAGCCGGGCGGTGATGCCGCGGGAGAGGACCGCCACGGTGATGGTCCACGGCAGGAACGCGGCGCCGGTCTGAAGGGCGCTGTAGTGGCGGACGTGCTCGAGGTAGAGCGTGCCCAGGAAGAACGTCGAGTACATGCGCGGTGACGAGGAAGCCTCTGACGAGGCTGGCGTTTATGAGCCCGCGCAGGCGGAGGATGCGCAGCGGGAGGATCGGGTTCTCGATACGTGGGCTTCAACCGCGAGGAATGCCGCCATCAGCGCGACCGCGAGGCCGCCAAACCCGAGCACCTGCCAGGAGACCCAGCCGTGGCTGGTCGCCTCGACGATCGCGTAGATCACGCTCATCAGCGAGACCGTGACCAGCAGCGAGCCGATCCAGTCGACGCCTTGCTCGATTCCCAGGCCGGTGTCCGCGCGGATCTGCGTCCGGCCGAGGACGAACGCGGCGAGGCCGATCGGGAGGTTGACGAAGAACACCCAGTGCCAGCTCAGCGCCTGGGTGAGCAATCCGCCCGCGAGCAGCCCGAGCGAGCCGCCGGCGACCGAGACGAATACGTAGGCGCCCATCGCCCGCGCGCGTTCGTCCGGCCTCGGGGAACTCGGTGACGATGATCGCGAGGATCACCGAGGCCTGGGCCGCGGCTCCGATGCCCTGCAGGAATCGCGCGCCGATGAGGACCCCCTGGCTGGGTGCGATGCCGCAGAGAAGGGAGGCCGCGGTGAAGATCGTCAGGCCGGCGAGGAAGACGCGCTTGCGCCCGACGAGGTCGCCCAGCCGGCCGGCGAGCAGCAGCAGGCTCCCGAAGGTGACGAGGAATGCGTTGACGACCCAGGTGAGGTTGGCCTGGCTGAAGTGGAGCTCGTGTTGGATCGAGGGCAGCGCGACGTTCACGATCGTGACGTCGAGCACCACCATCAGCTGCGCCAGGCAAACCACGAAGAGCGTCGTCCAGCGGCTGCGGTCGGATGCGGCGGCGGGGAAGGGGCGAGATTCATACAGTTCCCAACTTGTTGCGGTGGTCGCTTTGGTCTAAAATGGAGGACGCCTCCGAAATATCTGGAGGCAGCCTCCGCTAAGAGAGAACTATACGGAGGCAGCCTCCGTTTGTCAAGCCAATTGTCATGAGACCACCACCGAAGAATCAGCCCAGACCCTGCTTGCGCGCCCCATGCGGGCGGACGCGCGACGCAACGACGAGAAGGTGCTTGCGGCCGCGCGCGAGGCGTTTGCCGAGGGCGGCGAGTCCACGGCGCTCGAGGAGATCGCGCGCCGCGCCGGCGTTGGAATCGGGACGTCTGTACCGCCACTTCCCCAACCGGCAGGCGCTGCTAGAGGCCCTATATGTGAAGGAGGTCGAGGAGGTCAGTCGCACCGCGGCTGAGCTTGACGAGTGCCGATCCCGTGGGAGGCACTTAACGGCTGGTTTGAGCGCTTGATCGGATACCTCGCGACGAAGCGGGCGCTGGCAAACGAGCTGCTCAACTATCTCGACCAGGACGCTGCCGCTCTTCCAGGAGTGCCGCGCGGCGCTGTATGCCGCGGGCACGCCGTTGCTGGAGCGCGCGCAAAAGGCAGGCGTCGTGAGGCCCGATGTCGAGTTCTCCGACGTCATGCACATGGTGATTGGAATCGCCAAGATTCCAACGACCGAGCCGGGGCAGATCGATCACATCCTGCGCATCGCGCTGGATGGTCTGCGCTACCGCCCACAGGCTTAGCGATCGCCCACAGGCATGAGACAACGCGCCCCCGCGCGCGGCTAAGTCGCTCCCAAAACTTCCCCCGAGTGCCCGAAGCCGCATAGCATCTCGTTGTGGCCGTGAAGTGGGGCATCATGTCGACGGCGCGCATCAACGGGCTCTTCCTCGCCGGCGCGACCCAGTCCTCGGCCGTCGACGTCGTTGCGGTCGCCAGCCGAGCTCGCGATACCGGCGAGCACTTTGCGCGAGAGCACGGGATCGAGCGAGCGCTCGTGGGCTACGAGACGTTGCTGGCCGATCCGGAAGTCGAGGTCGTCTACATAGCGCTCCCCAACTCCCTGCACATCGAATGGAGCGAGCGGGCGCTTGAGGCGGGCAAACACGTCCTGTGCGAGAAGCCGCTGAGCCGCCGGACTGCCGAGGTTCGTGGCGCCTTTGACCTTGCCGAACGCGAGGGAAGGCACCTGATGGAGGCCTTCATGTACCGCCACCACCCGCAGACAAAGCGTCTCATGGAGCTCGTCAGTAACGGGGCCGTTGGCCGGGTGCGGGTGATCAGGGCGGCGTTCGGATTCTCGCTGCGGGATCCTTCCGACATCCGCCTGGCGGCAGCTCTCGACGGTGGCGCTCTGATGGATATCGGCTGTTACTGCGTCAACGCGGCCCGCATGATCGCGGGGGAGCCCGAACGGGTGAGCGCGGAGCAGATAATCGGCGGCGACGGCGTCGACCTCGTGTTCGCAGCGACCATGCGCTTTCCGGGCGACGTTCTCGCTCACTTCCACGCTGGTTTTGCGCTTGTCGGGCGGGACGAGCTTGAGGTCATCGGCGAGGAGGGATCGCTGTTCATCGGCGATCCGTGGCACTGCCGCCGGCCCGGGATTCAGATGCGTCGGGACGGCCAAGTGCAGCAAATCGAGGTCGAGGCCGTGGACGCCTATCTCCTGGAGGCCGAGAATCTCTCGGCCGCTGCCCTCGGCGAGGCTACGCCGCTACTCGGCCGCGAGGATGCGGTTGGCCAGGCACTCGCGATTGAGGCGCTCTACCGGTCGGCGGGTTCGGGGCAGACCGTCGAGGTTTGAGCAGACGGTCACGGACCGGTGCGACGGCCCCACCGGACCGAACGACAGTCAAGCAGCGGTTGGCGCGCGCTGCGCTACTCCGTTGCGTCTTCGCCCGGCTGCTCTCCGATCTCGGTCCCCTGCGTGGCGTCTTCGTAGGGCCGCTCGCCGAGCTCGTCGCCTTGCGTGGCGTCTTCGTAGGGCTGCTCGCCTTGCTCGTCGCCCTGGGTGACGTCCTCGTAGGGCTGCTCGCCTTGCTCCTCGCCCTGGGTGACATCTTCGTACGGCTGCTCGCCGATCTCGCGGCCTTGCGTCGGGTCATCTTTGTAGCTCACGGATCCTCCTATCGGGACGTAGAGCGATTCGCTGACGGTGTAGCACCGAAGTTGCCATTGAGCAACCGGAAGGCGGGCCGTTGTGGTCAGACTGTCGGCGACGTTTCATCTCAAACCGTCCACGAAGGGAGCGAAGGCATGCGCATCGCCACAGCAAAGCCCAATCTTCGGCGGCGAGGGGGCATCGTCCTTGCCGCCTTGGCCACGCTCGCGGTCGGGGGCACGGCGGCTGCCACGCAGGCGCTCGCGACAGGTGCAAGCGCCCACGCCGGGTCCGCGTACGCGAGCGCCGGGCTGTCCGTCACGAAGAGGTTCTTCGGCAAGACCGTCAACCCCTATAACGGCCTCCCGGCGAAGGTCTACCGCTACACGCTCAAGAACTCCGGCGGCATGAGCGTGCTTATCCTCACTTATGGCGGGATCGTCCAGGACATCAACGTGCCCGACAAGCATGGGCGCACGGCCGACGTCGTACTTGGCTTCAAGACGCTCAATGGTTACGTTCAATACGACAGCCCGCCCGTGACCGCCAACGGCGGTCCCTACTTCGGCGAGCTGATCGGCCGGTACGCGAACAGGATCGCCCAGGGCAAGTTCACCCTTAACCAGCCCGGCGTCGGACCCGTCACATACACGGTTCCGGTCAACAACAACGGAAACAGCCTTCATGGTGGACTCGTCGGCTTCGGCAACCATATCTGGACTGCGCAGACGGTCCAGCGTCCCGGCTTGGTAGGCGTCAAGCTCACGCTGACGAGCCCGAACGGAGACGCATCCGGTGCGGCCGGGTCCCCCGGCTGCCCCGACGGCTGCACGGGCTTTCCCGCCGAGCTCAAGGACGTCACGACCTACACCTTGAACAACCGCGACCAGCTAGCCATCCACTACCACGCTACCAACGAGTCGTCGAACCTCAATACGGTTGTCAATCTCACCAATCACAGCTACTTCAACCTGGCCGGCGAGAGCTCTCCTCCAGGCTCGGCCTACGGCCAGTCCGTTCAGATCAACGCCGACAGGTACACCCCGACCGACACCACCCAAGTCCCCCTCGGCTACGAGGCCTCCGTGCTGGGGACGCCGTTCGATTTCACCAAGCCGCACACCATTGGCTCCCGGATCGACGACGTCAGCGCGAACTTTAACTCCCCGGGCTACAACCAGCTCCTCATCGCCGAGGGCTACGACCACAACTGGGCGCTGAACCCCAAGACCACGGCCACGACGGGGCCGGACGGCCTCGACCTCGCCGCCCGCGCCTTCGACCCTGCGAGCGGGCGCGAGCTGACAGTGTGGACCGACCAGCCGGGCGTCCAGTTCTACACCGGAAACTTCCTCACCGGCACGCTCGTCGGCATCAGCGGCCACACCTACCGGCAGGCTGCGGGATACACATTCGAGACCCAGCACTTTCCGAACTCCCCGAACCAGCCGAACTTCCCATCAACCGAGCTCGACGCCGGGAAGACGTTCACAACGAGCACCATCTTCCAGTTCTCCCTGCCGACCAAGGACCCGGTCGCGGGCGGCTAGAGCGGTTGCGAGACTCACCGCCGCGTCGCGCCCGCGTCGTCCCTCGTTGCTCTCCTGGCCCGCGGCATAGGCCAGGGTTCCAACGGGCGCGACGAATCAGCCTGCGAGCGATGCTACGGCCGAAACCAATCACCGCAGCAGGCCTGAGGACTTCCGCAATGAGCACCATCGACACCAACCCATCGAACAACGGCCACGCTTCGCAGGCTTGGTCGTCGTCCTGGATGCATTTCTCCCTCGATCGCCGGAGTGCAGGCTATTGCCGGGTGCCCGAGGCGCTGGAAGCGAGTTCGTCCTCGCCTGTGACCTGGGGTTCGCATCGCGCGAGAACACACTCCTAGGCCAATTCGAGGTTGCAACGGGTGTCGTTCCCGGGGGCGGTCCGATGGCGAGGCTCCCGCGCCTTGTCGGGCGCTGGCGTGCACTCGAGATCCTCCTCGTGGCCGACGATCTCGACGGGCCACGGGCGGAGCAGTGCGGGTACGTCAATCGCGTGATCGCCGACGATCAGCTCGACGACGAGGTAGATCAGATCGCCACGAGGCTCGCCGACTTTGACCACGACACGATTGCGCGCGCTAAGTCGTACGTCGACCAGGTGACACTCCCCGCAAACAGCGAGTTCGCGCCGGCTCTGGCCGATTTCTTCGAGCTGTTGGGGCGCCTACGCAACAGGCGCGGTACGCCCGACTTGAAGAGCTCGGGTTAAACACCGACAGCGACCTCGAACGGTCTCTCGGGCGCCGCGTGTCCGAGGCGAACTCTGACGACTGACCTCAGGCCGCGGTCGTCACTCGCGCCCGCCGCCGAACAACTCGAGGAAGAATAAGAACACGTTGAGGACGTCGAGAAAGATGCCCGCCGCGATCGGCACCGCGCTTTGCTGGCCGGCGCGCCGCAGTCGGTTGAAATCTAAAACCGTGTATCCGCCGAAGATCACGAGCCCGACGACGGCCCAGATCACGTTGGAGTGGGGGATCGAGACGAAGATCGCGACGATCCCGAACACGAACAACAGCAGCAACGCTCCGAACAGCACTCGGTACCAGGGCGAGAGGTCGCGACGAATCGCGTAACCGATGGAGCCGAGGGCGGCGACGAACGCGGCGGTGGCGCCGGCGGCCTGCCAAAGCGCTGAGGGATCGGCCTTCGCGTAGGCACTCAGAACCGGTCCGAGCGCCAAGCCCAGTAGTAGCCCGAGGCCGAACAGGAGCGTGGTCGCGAGCTGGTTGTGTCCTCTCGCTGAGGCGATGTTGAGACCAAAGATGCACGCAAAGCCGCCGATGAAGAAGGCGATTCCGGCCCCGCCGGTGAGGTTGCGACCGATGTATGCGCCGAGCGCCAGGCAGCCAAGCGTCAGGGCGACGAGCCCCATGACCTGCCCGAACACGGTCCGTACCTGATCGCCACTGAGCGGCGCCGTGCCGGTGGGTCCAAGCCCGCGGTAGCGGCCGATCCGCCGTGACTGCTGATCTGCGGCGTCCGCCATTATTGCCTCCATCGTAAGTGGTTCACCCGAACCACATTGTCTTTTTCGGACACAAATCGCGCCAGTGGACACCCTGGCGGGATGACTGGTCTGAGTCGCGAAACGACGCCGGCCACCGTCGCGCCCGTGTGCTGTCGATTATGCCGCGGCGAGTCCTTAACCCGGCAGATCTTCCGGCCGCTTCTTCGCGAGCTTGCCTTCGAGCAGCCCCGTGGACTGGCCGACTTCGATCATGTAGCCGTCAGGGTCGCGGATATAGCAGCGAATCTCAGCACCTCGATCGATCGGCGGCGTCACGAACTCGGCCCCCTTTGCGCTCCACGCCTCATAGCACGCCCGGATGTCGGCGACGCGCAGGTTCAGGAAGCTAGACACCGTGTTCCCCGGCTCGTAGTCAACGACCGAGATGTCTGGCTTGTCGGGGGTGGGACCACCGCCTGGATTCATAATTACCCAAGAGTTGGAGAGCTTGATCATGCACGGGTTCTCCTCTATCACCACCTGTCCGCCGAGGACCTCGGAGTAGAACGCGCGAGCTCGAGCGACGCTTCGTACGGTGATGAAGTGAGTGACGAGGAAGCCCTCGGTAGGGGCCGGCAGGTTCGCGAAGTCGATGTAGGGGGTGTGCTCGGTCACGGTTGTGCACTCCTTGTGGGCGTCATGGACATTGGCACCGGCTGATGGGCGATAGTGCGCCCTTGTCCGCGGCCGTTCATGCCGGGACCAGTCCGGACTCGGGCCTCGACAACACGGTGGAAAGCTCTCGCCGGGAGTGAATTCCAGAGCATTGCTTCTGTGGGGCGAGGCCGGGATGGGAAAGACGACGCTGCTCGCGAGGCGAGAGTCGAAGCTTCGTGAACACCTTGCGGCTAATCGCCGACACCAAATCGTCGAGCTGTGCGCATTCGCTGGCCCGCCCAAGGAGGGCCGCGTGCCGCCCCGGTGCGGCAGACCGTTCGTCCACGAGTAACCGCCATGCTAAGCGCTGCCCAACGCGTTTACAACGCGACCGCGGTCGTCGTCCTCGAGGTGCCAGTCGGCGACCGAATCGTCACTGGCCTGCACCGTGCGGCAGACCAGGGTCGGACCCGTGGACCACCGGGCGCGAGTGGAGTAGCCGGAGGCCATCTTTCTTGTCAGGTCTCAGCCCGTCGGACCGGATGGAGTTCGGTCAGGCGCAACATGAGAGGGAGGTCCAAGTCGAGCGCAATGGACACAAGGAGCGAATCCTCGGCCGGAACGCAGGTCGTCTCGCTGGGGGATTTCGCGCCCGAGGCCGTGAATCTCGGGGTCGTCGACGTAGATCGAGCGGCGAGCTTCTACCAGAACCTGGGTTGGCGGCAGGACGCCAACATCGAGGCGGGCGATCTACGAGTCGTGCAGTTCACCCCTCCCGGCTCGAAGTGCTCGATCAGATTCGGTGAGAACTTCACCGAGGTCCGACCGGGAGCCGTCCAGGACCTGCTCCTGGCCGTCTACGACATCGACGCCGCGCGCCAAGAGTTGATCCGTCGCGGCGTCGAGGTCAGCGAGCCGTTCCACTACGTCGGCGTACGCGTCGGCCCGGCCTCGCGCGTCCCCGGCCCTGATCCGGAGGGGCGCTCGTACTTCACCCACCCCTCGTTCAGCGATCCCGACGGCAACGGCTGATTGCTGCGGGAGATCAAACAGCGGCTGCCCGGCCGTTAGGAGGAGCCAACCATGGACATCGCAGAGCTCGCCAGCCTACTTCATGAGACGGCGGAGCACCACGACCCCTACGAGAAGAGCCCACGTGGCCCACAACTGGTGGGACTGGTATCCGGCCTACATGGCCGCGCGGAAGAACGGCCGCACGCCGGAGGAGGCGTCCGACGACGCCGGGCGCTATAAGCCGACGTCTTACACGTAGCAGCGATCTAGCGGCTGCCCCGAGCGCTGGCTCAGCGGGGGCTCCATCGTCCTTACGACATGCGCGCCATCTGGGCGTCCATCGGAGTCATCGGCGCCGGCATGTCGGCGATCTTCATGCGGAGCGACATCATTGCGGGGTCGTAAATACCCGAGAAGGTTGGGAAGGGCTGGATCGTGTCGCTGAGCACATCCAGCGGGACGTGAGCGCGGATCGCGAGCGTCGCCTGCTGCAGCCACTCACCGGCTTCGGGCCCTAGCGCGTAGGCACCGGTCAGTCGCTCGCCGTCCGAGAGCAACGTGAGGAAACCATTGGATTGGTCATACGCCCGCGCGTAGGTCGCGGTCTTTGGCACGTCTGAGAGGGGCGTGGTGGCGCTGTACGGCGCTTCGACCGCGCCCACCGCCGCCGCCTGCGGGTCCGTGTAGGTGACGCGCGGGACCGCTTCGTAGTTCGCCGGACGCGGATCGCCAGCGATGTTCGCCGCGACCACGTCCCCTTCGTATTCCCCCACGTGGGTCAGCGGCCAGATGCCGGTGACGTCGCCGATCGCCCAAAGGCGCTCGCCCGCACGCATTCGCTCATCGACCCGGATCCCGCGGGGATTGGCCTCAACGCCGACCGTCTCCAGGCCGATGCCCTCGACGCGCGGGCGACGACCGGTTGCCACAAGCAGCCGGTCGCCCCGCACCTCGTTGCCGCCGTCGAGCTGAAGGACATACTCGTCGCCCTCGCGGCGCGCGCCGGAAGCGTGGATCCCCAGCATCAGCTCTATCCCGTCTCGACGCAGGGCCTCGCCGAGCCCCTCACCCAACCCCGGTGCTTCATGCGGGATCACGCGCTCGGCGCCCTCGACGATCACCACCTCGCCACCGAGTCGTCGGACAACCTGCGCCATCTCCGCTCCGACCGGTCCACCGCCCAGGATAAGTAGGCGGCGCGGGATCGTCTTCATGGAGGTCACCTGGCGGTTGGTCCAAACGCCTTCGAGCTCGCGCAGGCCCGGTACCGGCGGTATCACCGGGTCGGCACCGTTGGCGAGGACGACGTGGTCGGCCGTGTGGCGCACGCCGTCGACCTCCACGACGCCGGTGCCGCTTAGGCGACCGCTTCCGCGAAGCAGGTCGATGCCATGGTCGGCCAGCCAGCGTTCCTGTCCGGCGTCGGAGTAGTTGGAGACCATGAAGTCACGCCAGGCGAGTGTCGCGGCGACATCAACCTCGGCGCTTGCGGCCGCCTCCCGGGCCTCATGGACGGCCTCGCCCGGTCGCAAGAGCGTCTTGGACGGAATACATGCCCAGTACGAGCACTCGCCACCCACGAGCTCACGCTCCACGACCGCTACCCGCAGCCCGCGCGCAGCCAAGGCCGCCGCGCAATGTTCACCCGGCGCGCCCCCACCGAGCACGATCACGTCGTAGTTATTGCCGGGGCTCATCGTGACCTCCGTGTTTCTCGCGGCATCGCGGCTCCAGTCCAAGCGACCCGGCGTCACGTCGGAGGCTCCCGCCCCCGAGCTACAAGTCGCGCCCGTGGACGCACTGGTCGATGCCCGGTCTCTCGCGCCGGCAACAAGAGTATCCGAGACTCACATTTCTCTCGTGGCAACGCGCGGGCGCCGGGATGTGGGAGGCTTGGCTTGATGCCGTGGCTCCCCGAGCTGTTCTCCGCGCCGGTGCTGCAGCGGCTCGAGGAGAAGCGGCAGCGCGAGTTCGTAACCGTGCCGTTCTTCGATGGATTGGTGGCCGGAGAGCCCGACGCGCTGATCGCGTCGTTTGCCCGCATCCCCGAGCTACACCACCCGGTGCGCGGGCGTATCAGAGGCGTACGGGCGTTCGAGGCATACGTGACCGAAACGAACACGTGGTTGAGCGAGCGCAACGTGCGGGTCGAGGACGTCGAGCAAATCGTGGGCGAGCGACGCGGCTGCGGGGAAGCCGTGCTCCACCTCGACGGTCAGGCCGGGCGGGTCGAGCTCCCGGTCGCGATCGCCGGCGACAAACGATCCGACGGACGCATCGAAGAGCTGCGGATCTACTACAGCAGCTGGCCGTTGACCGGCCGACACGCCAATCGCCCGCCCCTGCTGCAGCCCGATCCTCAGCTGCACGAGCCAGATGTAGTGGCCGAGTACCAGCGCGCCCTCTCGGCCGGCGACGTCGATGCGATCGTGGCGACGTTCGAACGTGACGGCTGTGCGCGCGAGCCCGCAGGAGGCCGGTACGTTCACGCGGGTGCCGGCGGTCTGAGCACCTTCTACGAGGTCATGTTCTCGAATGGCGGTGGCATCCCGCTCGAGCACTGCGCGCTCATCGACAACGGCAGCTCATGCGCGCTTGAATACAACGTCGTCCGGTGGGGAAAGACCGAGCTGCCTCCGCAAGCGGGGGTCGCTGTCTACGTTCGGGGTGACAGCGGAAAGCTCGCCGCCGTCCGCATCTACGAGGACGTCGACCCGCCGCTCGATTCAGGTACGTAGCCCTGGTGGCATCCGCAGACGGGACCTCCCAACAAGGGACGAAAGCGAGGGCCGCGTCGCCGTGGGCGCCGTTTCGCTCGCCGGATTTCGCGAGGATGGCGTCGGCGCAGTTCTTGAGCAACGTCGGCGGCTGGATGCAGACGGTCGGCGCGCAGGAGTTGATGCTCACGTTGACGACCTCGGCGACGCTCGTGGCGCTGATACAGACCGCGGCGGGCTTGCCGATCGTTCTGTTCGCCGTGCCGGCGGGCGCTCTGGGCGATGTCGTCGATCGCCGCCGGCTGCTGATCGCGTCGCAGTCGTTCATGCTGCTCGCGGCGGGCGCGTTGGCCGCTCTGGCGTTCGCGGGGCTCGTGACGCCGCTGGTCCTACTCGGGCTGATCTTCGCTGTGGGAGTCGGACAGACGCTGACCTCCCCCACCTGGCAGACGCTTCAGCCCGAACTCGTGGCGCCCGAGGAGCGCACTCAGGCGATCGCGCTGGGTTCGGTCAACATGAACCTCAGTCGTGCTATCGGCCCCGCGATCGGCGGCGCGCTTTACGCCGCGAGCAGCGCCGGCGTGTTGTTCCTCGTCAACGCCTTCAGTTTTGTACCCGTCATCGGTGCTGTCGCTCGTTGGCGAGGGCGGGCGCGCCCGGCGAGCGCCGTGGGCCGCGAGCACGTCGGCCAGGCTGTCCGCGCTGGAGCGCGCTACGTCGCCGCGAGCCCGGCGTTGCGAACCGTGCTGTTGCGCGCCGGTCTGTTTGCGCTGTTCGCTAGCTCTATTTGGGCGCTGTTGCCCCTGGTTGCGCGAAGGAGCCTGCACCTAGGCTCGGGTGGCTATGGCCTCCTCCTGGGCGCTGTGGGAATCGGAGCCGTCGCGGGCGCGGCCGGACTGCCCCGCCTGCGGGGGCGTGTGCCGATACCCGTCATCCTGCTCAGCTCCACGCTTGCCCTGGCCGCGGTCACCGTCGCGTTGGCGTATGTGCGCGTCGCCGCGGTGGCCGCTGCAGTCGTCCTGGTAGCCGGCGTCGCGTGGATCCTGGTCCTCTCGACGTTCAACTCCCAGTATCAGGGGACGCTGCCCGGCTGGGCCAAGGCGCGTGGCATGTCCTACTACCTGGTGATCTTCCAGGGCGGGGGGGCACTGGGCGCGGTGGCGTTTGGCGTGCTAGCCCAGAACGCGGGGCTGAGCACCGCGTTTTTGGCGGCCGGCGCCGGGCTCGTGCTCGTGGGCGGGCTCGGACTGCTGCTGCCGTTCCATGCGATCGCCCCACAAGACCTGTTGCCGGCGGGCGATTGGCCTGACCCGCAACTCGTGGACGAGACCGCACCCACGGGAGCGGTGCTCGTCACCGCGCAGTACTGGCCCAGACCCGGGTCCGAGCAAGCGGTCATCGAGAAGCTCTACGCAGGTCGCTACGCCAGGCGCCGCACCGGCGCGGTCGGTTGGCGCCTTTGGGTCGACGCGGCCGACCCAAAGCGGGTGCTCGAGCAGTTCGTTGTCGGCTCGTGGGAAGACCACCTCCGCCAGCACGAACGGGTGAGCCGCCGGGACGAGCAACGCCTCAAGGACATCGACGCGCTGACAGATCCGAATCGACCGACAGTCGTCACCCACTGGCTCGCGCCCCAGAACGACAAGCCCCGATAACACTAGGGCCACGCGCGGGGCCGGGCGATCAGGTGATAGCTTTCTAAAACTCAATGCAACCGCCTTCGACGTTAAGCGAATGGCTATAACTGTCACTCAGCTGACGGTTTTCCTGGCGGTGGTTCGCGGCGGTTCAGTCACGGCCGCCGCGGACGAACTCGTAGTCACCCAGCCATCGGTCTCCTCGGCGGTTGCCGCACTCAGCCGGGAATTGGGCTGCGAGTTGTTTGAGCGCGCAGGGCGGACCGTCCGTCTGACGGAGGCCGGCCATGCCTTTGCTCCCTACGCCGAGGACGTGCTCGGGCTGCTCTACAAGGGCCGCACAGCCGCTCGCGAGGCCGCGGGCGCGGAGGCCCGGAGGCTCAAGATTGCCGCGGTCACGACGGCCGCGGAGTCGTTCGTACCGCGCATGATGCGGAAGTTCTCCGAGCGACATCCCGAGGTCGATCTCACGCTGGTCGTCGGAAATCGTCAGGACGTGCTTCAACGCGTGCTCAGTCATACCGCCGACGTCGCGATTACGGGCAAGCCGCCCGGAGAAGAGCGGCTAATAGCCGAGCCATTCCTGGAGAATGAGATCGTTTGCATCGCCGCGCCCGACGATCTGGCGACCTCCGACGGACCGATCGACCCAAGCCGGCTGGCTGGCCGGGCTTGGCTGCTGCGCGAGCCGGGCTCCGGGACACGCACGCTCAACGAGGAGTTCCTGGCCCAGCATGGGCTCCATCCGCAGACACTGACCCTCGGATCGAACGGCGCCATCAAGCAGGCCGCCCGGGCGGGGCTCGGCGTCTCGCTTCTGTCGCGGGCCGCGGTCGAGACCGAGCTCGCCTCGGGCTGGCTCGGCGAGATCAACCTTGTCCCGCGCCCGGAGATTCGACCCTGGTACGTGCTTCGCTCCGCGGTCGGGCCGCTACGCCCGACGGTCGAGCTGTTCGCGACCTTTGTCCGCGAAGGCGCCAGCGCGGCGAGTCATCGTCTCGTACGAGCCTGATCCAACCTAGCCGCGGCCGTAGGTGGCGAGGCTGTCGTCGGCGACGTAGACCAAGTATGAGCCCATCGTCGCCTCGGGATAGAGCCCTCGTCGGTCGCACCCGGTGAGGCGCCCGTCGTGTTCGGGCTCCAGTTGGATTTCAGCCTCGACGGCATCGGCAACTCCCGCCGCAGTCAGGTCGAAGAACAAGACTCGTGACTCCCATAGCTGCTCCGGGACGTTCACGCAGACCTCATACACGCACCAGCCATGCCGATCCAGGATGCTCTGTGCGGCCGCGACGGCCTGTGATCGCTCGTACCTCATCGGGCGATGGTTAGCGATCCGAACGCCGGTGATCCATCGGAGATCTCCGTGCTCTCAGTGATTTAGGGCTATCGGCGGGGTGCGGCTGGGCTGATCGGTTCCGGCGGCCCCGCGGGGGCGATCGCCTTCGGGACCGCCCGCTGTCGATCGGCCCGGGCGTCCTGGGCGCCGACGGCGACGGCCGCGCGGGCGGTGACGAGCTGATACAGCACGAGCAGCTGGGTTATTGCCAGCGCGTGTGACCGGTGTAGCTCAGTTCCGACTGTGAACTCGCCTAACCGTTCCGTGCGCAAGTGGCTGGCGAAGTGCATGCGATCCCAAACGGCCTCCTCGATGGCCGCGCTGCGCTCGGCAGAGATCGTGCCCGGAACCCACAACGATGACTCCGCGCCGCGCGTGACCAGCGATATCCCGCCACCGCCGCCGTCGACGACCGGGGCGAGCTCTGGATGGACAAGTCCCGACCGCATCGCAACCCTTGCGTCCAGGTGTTCTTGGTCGCCGCGGTCCCCCGGCATGAACGAGATCACGAGGTCGGCGTACCGGCTCTGGGGTCGGATAAAAGCCTCGGCGTCGGCCTCCCGCGCGTCGAGCTCTTCGAGCACCTGGTCGGTCGTATACCCGCGTCGCGAGCAATCGCGTTGCACCTTCCACTTCCGGCGTAGGTCATCGGGCGGGTCCAGGAACACACGCACGTCGTAGGCGTCGCGCATCGAGGCGCTGTGAAACCCGAGCAGCCCTTCGACGATCGTGAACTGGGCCGGTCGCACGTACTCGGGCGCGGCAAAGGTTCCGCTCCTGGTGCCGGTAAACCGGCTTGATGATTGGCTCTCCCGCTCGCAGGTGCGCGAGGTGTTGCTCGAGGACGTCCAGGTAGTTGCACTCGGGGTGCAAAGGCGTGAGCCCGCGCTCGGCACGCTGCCTGCGGTCGTAGCGGTGGTAGTGGTCGGCAGACGCGTGCGTGACTTGCTGCTCGCCGAGGATTCGTACGAGGCCGCGCGTGAGCGTGGTCTTGCCGGAGGCAGAGTCGCCGACGATCCCGAGCAGAATTGGGCGGGGCATCAGACGGTGACCGTACCGGTGGCGTCAACCCCGGGGTCGTTGTCTAAAAGCACACGCGCGCAGAGGATCTCGAGCGCGGCCGCTCCCTCCCCTATTGGAGGCCTCCTGCTCTGACTTAGTCGGTTACCTATGTATTCACGGAAAAATCAATACTTGACGCTTATAGGACATCGCCTTAGCCTCGCGGTCAGCTCGATCGAAAGGCCAACGGAACAGATGACTGCAACCTCCGCCGGTATCACCGAGAAGAAGGACCGCTGGGCGTCTGGCGTCACGCCGTACGCGGAGATGGGGTACTTCAATCCCGATTACGAACCGCGGACAACGGACATCCTGGCCGCGTTCCGGATCACGCCGCAGCCGGGTGTCGATCCCATCGAGGCGGCGGCGGCGGTAGCCTGGGAGTCTTGCACACGCCCGAGGCGTGCGAAACGGGCTCGAGCGTGCTCGGCTTCGGCACGCAAATCGCGTCTACGAGGCGGCGCGGGCGGGAGACGCACCCAGCCGTGAGCAGCTTGTGCTGATCGAGGCACCCGACATCCTCAAGAGCAGCGTGTTCGACGACGGCGCGCGGAGCTGACCGATGCCCCGCCCCGTGATCCTCGGCGTCGTGGGCGACTCGGCGGCCGGCAAGACGACCGTCACCCGGGGCCTAGTTCGCGTGCTGGGAGAAGACAACGTCGCCCACATCTGCACCGACGACTACCACCGCTACGACCGCAGGCAACGCGCGGAGCTCGGAGTTACGCCGCTGCACTCGGATTGCAACCACATAGACATCATCGCCCAGCATCTCGCTCATCTACGCCGCGGCGAGGCGATCCTCAAGCCCGTCTACCGCCACAGCGACGGCACCTTTGGCCCACCGGTCTACGTGCGGCCGGAACACTTCACGGTGATTGAGGGGCTCCTCGGCTATTACCTCCCCGAGATGCGCGACGTCTACGACGTGCGCGTGTACCTGAACCCCCCCGAGGAGCTGCGCCGCAAATGGAAGGTCCGGCGCGAATGCTCACGGCGCGGCTACACCACCGCCGAGGTGCTCGCGGAGCTGGATCGGCGTGAGCCCGACTCCGAAGCATTCATTCGGCCCCAGCGACGCCATGCGGACATGCTCGTTTCATTCCTGCCGCAAGCTGGCGAGGAAAGCGACGACCAGACGCATACGGACGCCGAGCTGACCCTGGGAGACGGGCTACCACATCCCGATCTGACTCCTTTCGTCAACGGAGATCGCGATGGAGTACAGCTCGTCGATGCAGGCCGTGAACGCATCCTGCGCATCCCCGGTCGCATGGACCCCGATCACGCGGCGGCGATCGAAGAGGCGATCTGGACCCGGATGCACTTCGCGACGCATTTGCGTGCACGACGGCTGGGCGAGTTCACGATCGGCACCGAGCTCTACCGCTCCGAATCGCTGGCGCTGGTTCAACTCTTGATCCTCTATCACCTCGTGACCGCAAAGGCCGTCGTCGCGCTCGGACGCGACGGAGCTCGTAACGTCTACGGCGCAGCCTTCAGGTCGGAGACAGTCCCCGACGTAGCGGTCTAGCGCGGGAGGGTTAGCCGCTACCTGCGGGTTTGATCGCCAGCCGTCCTTCTGAAAGCGCGGCCATATCGACCTCATCGAGCGTCTTTACGACGACGTCCGCGCCGGCGGCGGCCAAGAGCTCGGCGTCATCTCTTCGGGCGATGCCGATGGCTCCCATCGCTCCGGCCTTGGCCGCCTGAACCCCGGCGCCAGCGTCCTCCATGACGATCGCGGCGTCGGGGTCGACGCTGAGCTCGCTGGCCGCGGTCAGGAACATCTCGGGGTCGGGCTTTCCGTGCGCGAAGTCCCTCCCGGACACGTCCGCGTCGAAGTAATCGAGCAGCGTCAGACCGGGCCGCAGCGTCGCCGAGGTGATGCCCTGATGCTCAGCGAACGTGTCGAGCCGGATCTTGCGCAAGAACAGCTCAGCGTTCTTCGACGAGGAGGCCGCGGCGACGCGCAGTCCGGCGTCCTTGACGGCGATGATGAAACGCAGCGCGTCTGGGTACGCGGTGAAGTCGCCGGCCTCGATCAGCCGCACGACCATCGCCTGCTTTCGTTCGGCGTACTCGAGCAGGCGATGCTCCTCTTCGTCGTCGGGGATGTGGAAATACTCGAGCGCCGCCCGCGCCCCGCTCAGCCTCGGCTTGCCCGACATCTCCTCCTCGTAGACGCGCGACGTGAACCTGTCCGGCGACCAGGTGGTGCGATCCCGGATGTCGCTCCAGTCGGACTCCATCAGCTCGCGCAACGACTCGCGCCAGGCTTTCTCGTGGGGCGAGTCGACGAGCACTCCGTCGACGTCGAAAATCGCCCCCCTGAACTGCGGCATACCGTCTCCCTTCAGGCTTGACTTTCGCGCCGGCCGACCGCGACCGGCGCAGACAACGTGAACGTCTCCGTGTCGCCGGGGCATAGCTCGCGGACGTCATTCCCGACCCCGACCCGGATCGGGTCACGCGCACCCTCGCGGTGAACCGTGAGCGTCAGCCGGTGGTGGTCGAGTGACACGCGCAACGGCGTGCGCCGGAACTGCATCCAGAAGGACACTCCACCGACCGCTACCGGCAGCCTCGGCTCGAAGTGAAGGACGCCATCGCGGATCTCGCTGCCCGGGTACGCGCGCTGCATGAGATCGAGCGTGCCAGACATGACGCCCATGTGGATCCCTTCGTGGGTTGTGCCGCCCTGGATGTCATCGACGTCGCTGCGCAGCGCGACGAGAAATCGCTCCCACGAGCTCTCCGAGTCAAGCCCGGCGAGCGCTCCCGCAAACGTGACGAAGCTCAGCGTGGAGCCGTGCGAGGTGCGCTCGTCGTAGTAAGAGATGTTCCGCGCGGCAGTGTCGGGGCGGTACTCGTAGCCGAGACGCTCGAACAGCGAGCGGAGCGCGGTGGGCGAGAAGAGATAGAACAGCATCACGACGTCGGCCTGCTTGGAGGCCTTGTAGCGGTTGGGGTCATCGTCCTCGGCACGCAGGATCCGGTCGAGGCGCTGAATGTTCCCGTAGCGCTCGCGGTAGCCATCCCAGTCGAGCTCCTCGAGCCGCTCGTAGCCCTCGAACTGGCTGATGATCCCGTCGTCGTGGAAAGGGACGAACATGCGCCGGCTCATGTCCTGCCACAGCGTCAGCTCCTCGTCTGAGATCTCAAGCCTCGAGCGCAGCGCGTCGGCCCGGCTGTCGGGCAGGAACGGGAGCACCTCGCAGGCCAGGCCGCACAGCCAGGCCACCATCACATTGGTGTATGCGTTGTTGCGAAGCCCTCCTTCCTCGGCGCCCGGGTACTTTTCATGAAACTCGTCCGGCCCCATCACCCCGTGGATCTCGTAGCGCTCGCGCTCGGGGTTGAAGTGGGCGATCGATCCCCAGAAGCGCGCGATCTCGAGCATCATCTCCGCGCCATAGTCGCGCAGGAACGGCTGGTCGCCAGTGGCCTGGAGGTAGCGCCAGACGTTGTAGAAGATCGCGGCGTTGACGTGGCGCTGGTTACGGCTCAGATCCGGCTCCCAGCGCCCCGATAGCGGGTTGAGGTGCACGCGCTGGGTCTCTTCGGTGCCCTCGGTGGCGCTCTGCCACGGAAACATCGCTCCGTCAAACCCCGCCGCGTGCGCCGCGGCCCGCGCTTCGTCCAGGCGTCGGTAGCGGTACATCAGCAACCCGCGCGTGACCTCCGGCAGGCGCACGCTTAGGAACGGATAGATGTAGAGCTCATCCCAGAAGACGTGCCCGCGGTAGGCCTCGCCGTTTAGTCCACGGGCTGGCACACCCGCGTCGAGGTCGGCAGTGTGGCGGGAGCACACCTGGAGGACGTGCGAGATGTGTAACCGCAGCAGGCGCTGAACCTCATCGTCGCTTCTCACCAACACATCGCACACCCTCCACAGCTCCTCCCACGCGCCGTTGTGGCGCGCCAGAGCTTGCGCGAAGTCCGGGCTCCGAAAGGACGCATTCCCGGCCTTAGTCAGCGTGTCGCTCGTGGCGGGATCGCGGGAAGTCGACAGCGCCACCATCTTTTCGAGCCGCACGGGGGCGTCCTGGGCTATCTCGAGCGCGAGCACCTGCTGGATGTAGTCGTCGGTCTGGTACAGGGTGCGCCCCACGGCAACCGGCCCCCGGTCGTCGAAGACGCGCGTTCGCGCCGCCTCGCTGATGTACACATTCGACTGTCGGGTCTGGACCTTCAGCGCGATCACGTCGGGACCGAAGGTGCGCGGTGAGACCGGATCCAGATGCCGGCCCTCGAGCTCCAGGTAGCGAGCGACGCCGCGGTTGGTGACCCGGCCGTCGATCGCCGAGACGACCTCGACGTGACCGGACCAGTTGTTCGCGATGAGCGTCCATTCGATCCCGGCGCTGTGCGGGCTGGCCATGCTGACGAACCGCCGGCTGCGCACCGTCGTCTCGCGCCCCGCGGCATCCCGGAAACTAAGCGAGCGGGTCATCACCCCAGTGCGCAGGTCAAGCGCGTGGCGATAGTCCAGCAGCTCCACGTCGGCCAGGCGGATCGCGTCCTCGCCCTCGATCCGCAGCTTGAGCACCAGCCAGTTGGGCAGGTTGACCAGGTCCTCATTGCCCACCGGGACGCCCCCCAAAATCGTCGTCTCGCGGTTGTAGACCCCATGGGCATAGGTCCCGGGGTAATGCACGCCACTTGAGTCCTCCCACTCGGCGGCGCCGCGCGAGCAGAACTGACCGTTTCCGGTCGAGGTCAGAACCTCGCGGAGACCCTCCCAATCGGGGTCATAACCCTCATAAGTGAGCGAGAACGGCTCCACCGCGCAGTCCAGACAGCGATCTTACGGACGGCGAGCGTGGATTATCAGGCGATCCACTTCGCCGTGAGTGATATCGCGCTCGGGTGGCACCGCGCGACCAGTGGCGATCAGCGCAGCGCGGATCGTGCCTGCATGAGCGACGACCAACGCAGGTCCTGGGCCCGAGGCGACGACATCCAGTGCTTTGCGAGTGCGCTCAACTTGATCGAGCAGCGATTCGCCGGCCGGGAACGCGAAGTCCTCGGCGCCGGCCTCGAAAGCAGCGAATAGTTCCGGCGAGACTGCGGCGATTTGCGCGACCGATTGGCCCTCCCAGGTACCCCGGTCCGACTCGATCAAGTCCTCCAGGATCGTGACGGGAACGCCGATCGCCTCCGCGACTAACGTTGCGCTTTGTCGCGCCCGGAGTAGCGGAGAGCACCAGAGCGCGACCACACCAAGGGCGACAGCCTGCTCTGCGAGCCGTGCCGATTGTCCTCGACCGACGTCGGACAGCGGCGGATCTCGACGGCCGAGGATCAGACCGGTGGCATTGTCGACCGTCTCGCCGTGGCGAGCGATGAACAGCGGTACGGGACTACTTGACACGCACGTGCCGTTGGCTAGCTGTAGTTCTTGTGTAGTTCTCCTGGGCGCGTGCGCCCGCCCCCGGCGGGTGAAAATGGTGGAGGATCCGGGGGTCGGTCGCTGACGTGGACCCCGCCTTGGTGCTTGTGAGCCCGTGTGTAGTTTGACGTGGAGCCTCGCCCGGATCCCGGGACTGCTGCCGTGAGCGCGCTCCTCAGACTCGTCTGTTTCCGAGGTTCCTGGCGATCGATGATCTTGTCGTCGTCGAGCTGGAGGTCGGGATGGATGTGATCGTTGAGCGCCAAGCCGCGCTGGATGTCCACAAGGAGCAGGTGACCGCTTGTGTGCGGGTTCCGGACGAGAAGGGCGAGCGGGTCTCGCACCTGGCCGAGTTCAAGACCACTGTCCGCGGGCTGTTGGTGCTGCGCGACTGGTTGAAGGCGCATCGGGTCATGGAGGTCACGATGGAGGCGACCGGCGTGTATTGGAAGCCGGTCTGGCATGTGCTCGAAGACGAGTTCGAGGTCGTGCTGGTGAACGCGCGGCATGTCAAGCAGGTGCCGGGTCGCAAGACCGACGTCTCCGACGCCGCGTGGCTGTGTCAGCTCGCCGAGGCCGGGCTGCTGAAGGCGAGCTTCATCCCGCCTAAGCCGATCCGCGACCTGCGACAGCTGACCCGTTATCGCAAGGCACAGATAGCAGAGCGCCAGCGAGAAGCGAACCGGCTGCATAAGGCGCTTGAGGACACCGGGATCAAACTCGACTGCGTCGCGACGGACATCCTCGGTCGCTCCGGCCGGGCGATGCTCAATGCGCTGATCGCCGGCACGACCGACCCGGAGGTGTTGGCCGAACTAGCGAAGGGAAGGATGCGCGCCAAGATCCCGGCGTTGCGAGAGGCGCTCGAAGGCCGGTTCGAGCCACTGCACGCACTATTGATCGGAGCGATCCTCGCGCACATCGACTTTCTCGACGAGCAGATCGAGCGGATCTCTGACGCGATCGGGGAGCAGCTCGCCCCTTTCGCCCCGGCGGTTGAGCTGCTCTGCACGGTGCCCGGGATCCAGCAGCGCACCGCCGAGAACATCCTCGCCGAAATCGGTCTAGACATGACGACGTTCCCGACCGCCGGGCACCTCGCCTCCTGGGCCGGTCAATGCCCGGGCAACGACCAGTCGGCCGGCAAGCGGCGCTCAGGCCACACGCGCAAGGGAAGCAAGTGGTTAGACGTCGCGCTCAAAGACGCTGCGCTCTCCTCGATCCGCGCCGGCGAGACCTACCTGCAAGCGCTCTACCGACGCAAGAAGCCGCAGCTCGGGCACGGCCGGGCGATCGGCGTCCTCAAACACTCGATCATCTGCGCCTGCTGGCACATGCTGAGCACAGGCGAGATCTATAACGACCTCGGCGGCGACTACTACTCACGACGCGACCCAGAACGCCAGATCCGCCGGCTCGTCGCGCAACTTGAACGGCTAGGTCAGGACGTCACTGTGCAAACCGCTGCCTAACCCTCAAGGGATTTTCCCCTCAGGTTGGTCCATCCGGGCCCCCTTGGAGGCTGAGAGCTGCCACGCACCTCAGTCCAAGGAGGACACCGGATGAAGCTTCACGCTAACGCTGCGCTCAGTCTGAAAGGTCGTCGTGAGCTTTGCCGCCGTGTGTTGGCGGGGGAGCGGACGTTGAGCGAGGCGGCCGATGCCGCCGAGGTCAGTGTCCGGTGCGCTCGCAAGTGGGTGGGCCGTTATCGAAGCGAAGGGGAGCTCGGGCTGTTGGATCGCTCCTCGGCGCCCTGTTCGATCCCGCACCGCACTAGCGAGGAGCGCGTGCAGGTGATCGCGGCGCTCAGGCGCTTGCGCTTCAGCGGGCCCGAGATCGCCGAGGTGCTCGGCATGGCGCTGTCGACCGTGTCGGGGATCCTGACCAGGATCGGGATGGGCAAACTCGGCCGACTGGGACTCGAGCCCGCTCGACGCTATGAGCGAGCCAGGCCGGGCGAGCTGATCCATATCGACGTCAAGAAGCTGGGGCGGATCCTTCGGCCAGGCCATCGCGTCACCGGCCCGCGCACGGCCACCCAGAGAACCTACACGCCCGACGGGCGACGAATCGGAGACGCTGGCTGGGAATACGTACATATCGCGGTCGACGACTGCAGCCGTTTGGCCTACGTCGAGGTACTCAAGAACGAGAAAGCCACTACAGCGATCGGATTCCTCAGACGCGCAGTCGCGTTCTATGCCAGCTACGGCATCACCGTCGAGCAGCTCCTCACCGACAACGGCAGCCCCTACCGCTCCGCTCTCCACGCGATCGCCTGCCGGACCCTCAAGATCCGCCATCTCCAGACCCAGCCCTACAGGCCCCAAACAAACGGCAAAGCAAAGCGCTTCATCCGCACCCTGCTCGCCAGCAGGGCATACGGCACGATCTACCGCAACAGCACCGAGCGGACAGCCGCGCTTGACGGCTGGCTCTGGCACTACAACCATCTCCGCAAACACTCAGCCCTCGGCCACCACCCACCCATCACCAGGGCGACCAACCTCCCCGGGACTTACACCTAGCCCGCGCGCGGCACGCGCTTGGCTTTCTGCCGCTCCGACCGCCGTGTCGCGGTGCCGGGCGTAGGATGGCGTCGGTGTCGTTGCCGCCGGGTCCCCGGTCTCCTGCCGTGTGGCAGACGCTTGAGTGGATGGCCAGGCCGGCGGCGTTCCTGCGTCGGGTGCATGCGCGCTTTGGCGATCCGGTCACGATTCGCACGTACTGGACCGAGGAGCCGATGGTGCTGTTCTCGCATCCGGACGCGGTGCGCGAGGTGTTCGGGCTGGATCCCGGGATCGCGCCGGCCGGTCGCAGCTGGGAGTTTTTGCGTCCGTTCGCGGGGCCGCACTCGATTCTGCTGTTAGACGGCGAGGAGCATCTGCGCGAGCGGAGGATGTTGCAGCGGCCGTTTCACGGCGAACAGATGCGGGCGTTTGCACCGTTGGTCGCGGAGCTGGCCAGGCAGGAGTTGGGTTCGTGGGAGGGACGGGTGGTCGCGCTTGAGCGGATGCGAGAGCTGACCCTTGAGGTGATCCTGCGCGTCGTGTTCGGCGCGCGGGAGGAGGAGGCTGAGTTGCAGCGGTTGCGCGGGGCGATTGAAGACACGCTTGCGGTCGTGCGCTCGCTTTCGCGAGTGCTGGGCATGGTGCTGGTGCGGCGCGATCTCGGTCCGCGCAGCCCCTGGGGCCGGTTCCGGGTCGCTGTCGATCGCTTCGACGCCGTGCTGTACGAGGTACTTCGGCGCCGGCGCGCCGAGCCGGACGGCGACTCGCTGCTAGCGCGAATGCTTGAGCAGCGCGACGAGCAGGGCAACGTGCCCACCGACCAACGCTTGCGCGACCAGCTTGTCGCGCTGTTGGTCGGCGGCCATGACAGCTCAGCGGCCTCGCTGGCGTGGGCGTTTGAGCGCCTCGCGCGCCACCCCGAGGTGCACGCGCGCCTCGCTGATGCCGACCCCGCCTATCTCGACGCGGTCGTCAAAGAGGTGCTGCGCGTCCGTCCTCCACTGACGATCGCGCCGCGGCTCTTGCTCGAGCCGGTGCAAATCGCCGGTCGCGCGCTGCCGGCCGGGGTCCAGGTCGCCGCGTGTCTGTGGCTGGCGATGCGGCGCGAGGACCTATGGCCCCAGGCCGGCGCTTTCCGGCCCGAACGCTGGCTCGAGGATCCGGCCCCCGCCCCGCTGTCGTGGATCCCCTACGGGGGCGGGGTGCGGCGCTGCGCCGGGGCACCGTTTGCGGAGATGGAAATGCGCGAAGTTCTGCGCGCCGCGGCGAGGCTCAGGCTCCGTCCTGCCCGCCCCCAAGCGGAGCGAGCCCGGCGCAGCATGCTCGTCGTCGCGCCCGAGCGAGGCGGCGAGCTGATCGTCGGCTGAGAGACGACGCTCGTCTCAGTCACCCGGACGCCTCGTTCGAGGCTCGTCCTAGGGCGATCATCAGTCGGCTCGCGCTCGAGTCATCTCTGCGTTCTCCCCGTCCGCGCGCAAGCGCGATGCCGCCGGCGATCAGTGCCAGCGGCGCGACCGCCGCCACCATCACCAGCGCCGGAGTGATCAGTGCATGCGCGCCGTTGATGAACCCGCCGAACCCAGAAGCGTTCTTCGGGATACCCGCCGCCTTCATAGCAGCGATGAATACGACTGGCGAACAACACCGGATACCTCCTTCGTGATCGTCTCGGTGCCCGCCCACAACGGGCGTGGCACTCAGAGGTATTCGCTAGCCGTCAAGAAGCCTCGCCTGGCGCGCCCAGCGGAGGCAAACCGGCGTCAATCTCCTTTCTGTGGCCTGTCTTGGCCGACCACGATCATCTTCTGGATCGCTTGGCGGGTTACCCCGAGCTCTCGGGCCAGGTCGGATTGTGAGAACCCCTCGGCCAGCAGCCCGTCAATCAGCTGCCGTCGCTCTCGAGCCAACTCTCGCGCCGCCAGGGTGTGTTCGATCGCTGCTGCCCGGACGCGCTTCAGCTCCTCGAGGAGCTCGGCGTGCGCCGGCGATTCGAAATGCTTGGCCATGAAGACCATCATGACAACCCCCAGTTGTCATGTCAACCGCTGGTTGTCATGACGTTCGCACCCCGACGCTTGCTCCGGGGACCGGCCCCTCGCCTAACGCCAAACGAGGAGGCCATCCTGAGGGCTCAGGACACCTGAGAGTTTCCAGTCCGTGGCTTTAGTAGTCGTCCGTCGGCGTCGACGCGCGTCATCCCCTTGTCGCCGTTGCGCTCGTCCGATCCTGCGCCTTCGGCACGATTGCTCTTGAGAAATGCGCTCGTCACGCCGCCGGCCTGGTCCTTAGGACCGGGCGGTCGGTGTTAGCCAGAGTCGAGCAAGCATCGGGTCCTGCTTCCGCGGAAGAGCAGGGCGGGATCGGGGTCTCTCACGACGCCGGGGTGGCTGGCGACCCGCCGGTTGCCCAACTAGCGAACACCAAGACTCGGGGGGTTGGTGGCGCGGGAGACCTGCTCTTGCGTCTGCTTGGCGGTGCCCTCGACGAAAGGAGTCGGGTCCTGTGACCCGTACGCCCACTCCTTCCACCGAAGCAGTGCACGGTCGGCAAGTGACTCGACGCGGAGGTCAGGACGTCGAGCAAGCATGGCTTCGCCGATCAGGACGGTCTGTTCCGCATCTCCCTGAACGCCGCCAGGCCGGCTCGCAACCCGCGGTGCTGATCGGCGCTGATCAGCTGCGCGAGCGCCGACTCGATCCCATCGAACGCTGCCTGGATCGCGCGGGCCGCGGTGCGTCCGCGGTCGGTCAGTCGCACACCCATCCGCCGCCGGTCATCGGGATCGATGCGTCGCTCCAGATAGGCTCGGAGTACCAGCGTGTCGATCAGCTGACTGGCCGCCTGCTTGCTCAATCCCAACGACGCGACGACGTCAGCCTGCAGGCTGAACTTCGGCTCCGGCTCGCTCCGATCCAGGCCCGCGAGCACGAACACGCCGTTGCGAGGAACGTCATCGCAGTCAGCGTCAACAAGCGCACCTGCGACCGCGTCTCGATAAACCTCCCGTGCCTCGCGCATCAGCCGCGGCAAGGCCACGTCCTCATACCAAGGACGATCAGTCATCTACTCGTGGCAGGCCGCGACGGATCGCGGGACCGGGCAGGGACCGCTTGATCTCGCCGAGAACAGCGAGTCCCCGACGCAGCCCGGCCATCTCGGCCTCGGAGAGCCTGCGCTCCAGCTCCTCGTCGACATATCGGCAGCCCTCATAGCTTGCCTCGTTTGCCGCGCGTCCCCGCTCAGTCAGGGCAAAGGAGACCATGCCGTCCTTCGGATCGATCGAACGCGTGATGTAGCCGCGCAGGACCAGGGTGTCCACGAGCTGGCTGAACTCGCGTTTCTTGATGCCGAGCCCATCGATCCTCTCTGGGATCGACTCCTCGTCGTTGGCGAGGTAGGCCAGCAGGTAGCCGCTGGCTGTGGGAAGGTCCTCGAACCCGCCGGCGGCAAGCCGCTCATCGACCGCGCGCTTGTAGCTGCCGCGGGCAACGCGCATCAGCTCGGGGATTGCGGAGTAGGTCTCGGCTATTGGAGGTTTTGGCATGCCGTCACCGTATTTCATTAGTAATTGACTGTCAAGATCCAGGACAGTCTGGAGGACCCCCGCTGCTGTGGCAGGAATGCTGAGCTTTCGGAATGAATCAGTTAGGGATATCGCCGCCGAGGGTCGACCGACGGTCTCGCGACATGGCGCTCGTCCCGATTCGGGCCTGATCGCGGCGCCAGGGGCCTGCGAGTTCGCGCGAAGACCTGTGATCGACGCGATGCATCTTCGGTTCAACGGCGATCGCAGCGATAATCCGATTGGCCCGATGGTGAACACGCTGTCGGATGTCTCGGCTCGCCGGCAGCCGCCGAGGCCCTCTGAATCCGAGGACTAATCGTTGATATCGAGGACTGGCGTGATGTCCGGCAACTGCTGGTCTGCCTCGGCGTGTTCGTTGGGCACCACGGCCGTGCCAAGGGCGAAGAACTCGATTACGTGGCTGCCCCAGCCGTGGTTGTTCTCGTGCAGCTTGACCTCGACGATTCCCAGAACGCCGCCACCGATTGCCTCGGCCTCTTTCTGCATGCGCTCCATCGCGAGCTCGCGCGCGTCATACAGGGCCTGGGTGTACTGCTCAAGTTCGACGTTCTGACCCGTCTGGCGGAGCGACTGCATCATGCCGCGATGAGCGACGTGGTAGACACAGTTGCCCATGACCATTCCCACGGGGCGCTTGCCCGTCTGCATCAGCGTCCAGAAGGCCTGACCACTGAGATCGGATGTGAATGGGCGCCCGTTGGGAGCGCGGTGGACCTTGCCGCCCTTGTGCTTGACGGCGGTGCCGATCGCGATGAACTCCGCCATGTCGGCGCCCCACTCGTAACGCCCGATGTCTAGGCGAACCCCGACGATGCCGTCGGCCCCCAGCTGATCGGCCTCCTCCTCCATTCGCGTCATCGCAAGCTCGCGGGCCGAGTACATCGCCTGGGTGAGGACGCCCATCTCCTGGCTCCCCTTCCAATTGGCCTGCTGATAGCCGATGTGGTAGATGCTCGAGCCCACCACCAGGCCCACCGGCTCGAAGCCCGCCTTCTCCACGCACAGGTACTCGTTCACGGACAAGTCGGAGGTGAACAGCCCGCGGGCGTTCATTTCTAGACGCTCGCTGGCGTGCTCGGCGAGGCCTTCGGTACTCGTCGGATCGTATGTCGACATCAGATGTTCTCCTGAAAGTGTTCGCGAACTAGGCGCCGAGGTTGATTGACATGACCGGCGTCCCAAGCGGGGCCGGGTGAGGCTCATGCGCGCCGAGTCGAATCGCGGTGCCCAGCACGTGCATGGAGACGATGAAGAAGTGCCCCCTGTAACCGGGGCTCTCGTACTCGTGGTGATCGATCTGGTGCGTAAGTGTCGAGATAACCATGTCGTTCGCGCCGACCGCTCTCGCCTGACGGCGAACCTCGTCCATCGCCAGCTTGCGCGCCGCGTACACGCCCGCGGTGATTTCGGTCATCTCCTGATTGCCCCACCATGAGCGCATCATCTGACTGGCCTGGACACTGAGTGAAACCACCACCACGGAGGTATGGCCGATCACGCCCACCGTCTCTGCGCCGATCCGGCGCAGCTTGTCGACGTCCTGGGCCGAGAGCGCGCACATCCGTGGCCCCGAGCGGCCAGAGTTGCGAGAGGCGAGCGTCGTTTCACGCACGGCGGTGCCGAAGACCACGTACTCAACGTTGCCGGGCTCGTCGAGAAAGCTGTTCGTAGTCATCTCGATCCCGATCACGGCGTCCGCGCCAGCGAACCGCGCCTCTTGACTCAGACGGTCGAAAGCGCGCTGACGCGACAGGTTCCACGGCGCTGCGAACGAAGCGATCTCCTGGATCCCTCCTCCAAATGAGCTCCAGCCGTAGTTCTGCCAGCCGTGCTGGACGACAGAGGAGCCCATGATCTGAGCGAGCGGCATCAAACCGGACGCTTGCGCGATCGCGTACTCCTTGGCACTCAGATCGCTGCTGAAGACAGGCGATCTCGCCGCCTCGATGCCCTTCAGGCGCTGTTCCGCTCCGAGCGGAATACCCCCGCGCTGGATGCGCTCGAGATCGACCGCTGCCGCTTGACGTTCCTCGTCGCTGAGCGGTACCGGTCGTTTCCCGAACAAGGGCAAAGCCACTCAATGCTGACAGATCGCTGATGTCGATCAAAAGGGACCGGGAATGCGGGGCGCAGCGTCGTGCCAGGCCGAAGCTCACCGGTGGGTTCGGTCCGCACTCCGTGCTCGAGTGCGTGGGGTCTTGAGCAGTCGGAGCTCACGGCGATCGAGATCGCTAACGGAGTCGTGCGCTGCCACGGAAGCGGGTCAGTTAGTGAGTCGGCACCACGCACCTGTTTGTCGCCACGAGGAGGGCGCACCGTCGTCGGCGATCGCAATCGTGCGCGCTTCGTGGCATCCGCCCGACACGGGCGCGCGGTGTGTTGCCGATGCGATCGCGAGGTTTGCGGCGGCGTGTTGCCGAAAGTGATGTGTCCTGGTTGGCGTGTGACTTGGTGGTGAAGGTGGCCGGTCCTCCGCGTCGAACGGCATAGGAAGGCGCGCGCGGCTGGAATCCGCGCGGCCGGCCATTTCGAATAGGAGGTACCGACCGTGGTTGACGGTAGGCGAAGGCTGCGCGGTTGTCTGGCGAGCGCGTGGTCGGTGATGGCTGGGCTGTCGAGGGGGAGGTGAGCACATGTCGCTGGTGATGGGAATGGATCAGCATCGTGCGCAGATCTCCGCCGAGTGGATCGACATTGTGACCGCGGAGATATTCCGCGGGCGGATCGCTCCGGCTGACCGGGCCGGGGTGCGGAGTTCCTCAAGCGCTTTGCCGGCGAGGATCTGGAGGTCGCGCTGGAGGCCACGACCGGCTGGCGGTTTTTGGTCGAGGAGCTCGAGCGTGCCGGCGCCGAGGTCCATCTCGCCGAGCCGACGGAGACGAGTGGCTTGAAGAGCAAAAAGAAGCGCGCCAAGACCGACTGGACCGACGCGCGCCATCTGCGTGAGCTTTTGTTGGCCGGTCGGTTGCCGGAGTCGTGGATCCCGCCCGCCCATATCTTGGATCTCCGTGGCCGGGTGCGGCTGCGCCACACCCTCTCGCACCAGCGCACCGAGTGGCAGCAGCGGATCCAGGCGGTGCTCTACCACCACGGGTTCCCCCAGCGCCGGGACCTGTTGACCTTGGAGAAGCGCCGATGGCTTGACCGCCTGAGGCTCCCACCCGCCGCGCGCGACCAGGTCACGATCGCGCTAGAGATAATCGACGCGCTCGACATCCAGCTAGTTCCGTTCGACGTCGCGCTGCGTAGATACGCGCGCAACCAACTCGGTGCAAAGCGCTGATCGACCAGGTCTATGGCATCGGCGAGCTCACCGCGGTCACGCTCCTGGCCGAACTCGGCGACGCACGCCGCTTCCCCAGCTCCCGGGACGCGGTTCGCTACTCGGGGCTCGACATCACCGTCTATCAGTCAGACCAGCGTCGCGCCCCCGGCCACCTCTCCCGGCAAGGCCCGCCGGCGTTGCGCTGGGCGCTATATGAAGCCGCGCAGCGAGCCCGGTTCCCCACAAGCCCCGACCGCGACTACTACCTCCAGCTCGCCGAACGAGTTCGGCGGTAACCGTGCGTGCCTAGCGCTCGCGCGCAAGCTGCTCAAACGCAGCTACCACATCCTCAAAGCCCTCGGCGACGACGCGCTGAAACCCGCCGCCACCTGAAGGCCGTGCTCCCCGGACGCCCCCCAACCAAACGATGAACCGCGGCCAGCTCCCGACGATCGCGCCGACCCCCACAGGGACAGGCCCAGAAAGAATGAGCGGCCGCAACCCCATCTGCAGGGACACCCAACGACCATCACGTCGCCGCCGGGAAGCCAACCCGGTCGAGCACCAAAGTAAGCATGGGCGCCCACGCACACAGCCACCACCCACCACGCCGCGCCCACGCGCCCCCGACCAACCGTCGCTCTCCACCAACCATTGACAACCCCCGCCCGGACAAGTAAGCGATCGTCAGCAAGCCGCAGCCCTGCGGTCCCGCTGTCGGATGGTTGCGTGGCGGGGCGACCTAATGGGCGAGCTCGTCACGCCAGCTGTGAGCCGGTTCCCAGCCGAGTAGCTCGCGCGCGCGGTCGATCGACAGCAGCGTCTCGAACTCACCCAGCTCCCGGCGCACAGGGACATCCGGAAAGCGCTCGGCGAGCAGCTCGCGGGTCGGACGGCTCATGATCGTGTCCGCAGCGGCGATGATCACGCTCTCGGCACCGGAGACGTCGGCCTCCAGAGCCATGCGGCAGGCGCTCGCCGCATCGCGCACGTCGATATAGGCCCAGAGGTTGAAGTCCCGGGAGTGGATGTCATCCCACAGCGACGGCAGCAGCCCGTATTCGCGGACCTCGTACACGTTGGAGAAGCGCAGCGCGACCATCGGAATCTGCGACCAGCGGTTCAGCTCGACAGCCATCGCCTCAGAGACGACTTTTGACAGGGCGTAGGCGGTGGTTGAGCGGGGGTAGTGCTGCTCGTCGACCGGTACGTATTCCGGCGGTGTGTCGCTGAACGGGAGACCGAGCGTTGTCTCGCTGGAGGCCCACACGACCCGTGAAAGACCCGCCGCCACTGCCCCGTTCAGCACGTCGAAGTTCATCGTGACGTTCTCGGTGAAGGTCCGGGTCGGCGGCATCAGGTCGGGCGCCGGGTGGTTAGCGATGTGGACCACCGCGTCCATCCCTCCGAGCACCTCGGCGGCCTGCGTGGCATCGGTCAAGTCGGCTCCGACGACGACCGGACCGCTGTGCTCGCGCACGGTCACCAGATCGACTGCGGTCACCTCGTGGCCGTGAGTGCGCCTCCACCGTTGCCCGTCCGACCTTCCCGCTCGCTCCAGTGACACAGACCCGCATGACGATCGTCTCCCGCTGACCGGCTCAGACCCCCAAAGTCTGCCAGCTCGCCGGGTTTCACCCTCGCGACAGCGGACGGCTCGTATGTCGCCAATGCAATGGCGCGATGTCTCGCGCCGAAGCGACGAATACGATCGTGCGGATCGGGTCGAGCGGACGGTCGGGCTGGGAGGCGATCGTCAGCTTTGGGTAGGCGCCAGCACTGCGGTTCGAAGTGGTGGGCATCTTATTGGGCGCGCGGGAGGGAGGGGGCTCCCTGGCTTCAGCTGGCGCGGCGCCGGCGACTCAAGGCTCCTTGAACCGGGCCAAGCGCCGCGATCGAGCGACATGCAGGCACACTTATGTCGTCGCGTCCTCGGGCTGCCCTCTGGCTGGTAGGCTGCAGGCGTGTTGAAGCGGCTGATTGCCGTTGTGCTCCCTGTTTGCGCGGTCTTGGCGGGACTTGGGGCGGTGACTGCATCTGCGGGAGTCCAGGGCCGCGCGGTGCGGTACGGGCCGAAGGCTCCTCCTCCGGTGTTCAGGGGCACTGAGGCGAGTCGGGTGGCACGCGCGCGCCAACAGTGTGACGTCGCTTATCAGCGCTACGGCGCCTGTTATGACTACGCCGGTGCCTCCGTGCACACAAGTAATCTGGGGGGCACGGTGTCGTTTCCGGTGGAGAGGCCGACGCTCGCCTGGAATGGCTATCACACCTTGATGGAGATGGCGGTCTTTAACCGAACGCCTGCAGGCATTGATGAGGACACTGCCGAGATAGGGTGGATAATCACCCCGTCTAAGCCGGGGAAACCGCCAGTACCCCACTTGTTCATCTATCACTTCGTCAACACCGAGGGGACGTGTTACAACGATTGTGGGTTTGTGAGCACGTCGCAAAAGATCAAGCCGGGGATGGCGCTGAGGCCTGGCACCGATGTCACTTGGACGGTCCGCGAGATACGCGGAAATTGGACGTTCTTCTTTGACGGCATCAAGTTCGGCTACATACCCGAGTCGGCTTATAAGGGCACGTTTAACCGCGCGTCCGACGTCGAGGTGTACGGGGAGATCGCCGGAGCGGGGGTCAGGCCGGGGTGCTCTCAGATGGGCACCGGTCTGTTCGGTACGCAGAGTGGTGCTGCCAAGGTGGGCGGCTTCAGTCTGTTTGGGGCGAGTGCAACTCCTCGCCTGGTGCCGTATTACCCCACCGATCCAGCTGCTTGGAACAGCGCTACTCCGGCGCAACTGCAGCGGCTTGGCGGGCCAGGCGGGTGCAAACCGATGGCCGGTACGGTGTCGACAGGGAACGGCGGGTACACGGTGGTTGGCACGAACACGGCGGCCTATCCGTTCCCGCTGGGCAGCAATCCCTGGGCGCGTCCACCGAGTCCGCCCCCGCCCCAGGTCGCCGGCGCTGGACAGATCGTTGCGGTTGCCGGCGATCCGGCCACTGGCGGATACTGGATGGCTGACGACCAGGGCGACGTGTATCCGGTCAATGCTCCCGACTACGGCGGGATGAACGGCGTGCACCTGCCCGCCCCGATCGTCGGGATCACCGCGTTCAAATCGGGGTATCTGCTCGTCGACGCCAAAGGCGATGTGTACAACTTCAACGCCCCGAAGTACGGCACGAGCGTGACGCCGGCGGCCCCGATCGTCGGGATCACGGCGTTCAAATCGGGGTACCTGCTCGTCGACGCGAAGGGCGATGTGTACAACTTCAACGCGCCGAAGTACAGTAGAAGCGTGACGCCGGCGGCCCCGATCGTCGGGATCACGGCGTTCAAATCGGGGTATCTGCTCGTCGACGCGAAGGGCGATGTGTACAACCTCCACGCGCCGAACCTCGGATCGCTGCGGCGACAGATCGCCAAGCCGATCATCGGGATCACCTCAACGCCTGGCGGCTACCTGCTCACCGACGCGTTCGGAGGCGTCTACGCGTTTGGCACGCCATTCAACGGGTCGGTGACACGAGAAGGGATCTAGACGGCCGCGCAGGGGGAGACGTCCACCTCGCGATGGATCGTCGGCGCGGCGAGCCTGCTGTTCAGACACACCAGCAGGGAGTAGCCGGAGCCGCGCTGATGTCGTGCTCGCCGTGGATGAGCCGCTCGTCTCAGGCAGGGTTGGCGCGAGCCGCGTGTTCGCGAGAGTGCCTCTACCTGGTCTCGGCAAGCGTGATCGTGCAGGGGTAAGGTTGGCCTATGAGCGCTCACTCGTGGGCCGACTTCTGGAGCTGATCGATCCGGGTCCCCGCGTCGCGGAGGCTCTCGAGCGAACCGATGCGATGAGTATCGCAACTCGCGCTCGGCGGGCACGCGATGGGTCGGCATGTTGGTGCCGGCATCCCTGCCGGAGCGGGCGTTAGACGCGCAGATCGGGACCTGGGCCGCCGAGACGACCATCCGCTGCTCATCGTGGCCGTCCCGGGCAGCATCAGTCGATGCGATGAGCAACGGTGAACTACGCGCGGTCGTCGCTGGCGAGCATTCGATGGTGATCGAGGCGGCTGACGCGATCATCGCCCGGCGTCACGCAGCCGATCGAGTCGCTAGCTGACCGACCGCCGCGACTGACATCCTGCGGGACGTGTCGCCGCCGTGGCCAGCGCGCTCGCCGGCGGCACTCGGCCAGACGGAGCACGGGTTACCTCGCGCTTGTCGAGGCCGTCGCTTCGCGCGGGCTACGTGCTCGAGCTGAACGTCGGGCTCGCCAGGCACAGGAGCGCAGCAGGCCGTGACACGCTGCGCCTGGGCGGCGTCATTGCCGCGTTTGTCGCCGGAGCGGCGCTCGGCGCGCTCGCTACTCGGCACATGGGCGCGGAGGCGAGCTGGCTACCCGCCGGTGCGCTGATCGCCGTGCCCGCGCTGATCTGGTCAGAGACGAATCGGGGCATCCACCTGGCCGAGACCCATGCCGATCAGCCCGAGGCGGTGGTCCTGGCTAGACACGCGCGGGCTCGCGGCTTACGATCGATCGAGATGCACGCGTCAGCCGGTGGACAGGTGCGCAACGTCGTGCTGGTCCACGGCGCATACGCCGACGGCTCATCCTGGTCTGAGGTGATCGAACGCTTGCAAGCTGCCGGCCTCACCGTGGCCGCTGTGCAGAACCCGCTGGACTCGCTGGCCGATGACGTCGCACATACTCGCCGCATCTTGGCGATGCAGGACGGCCCGACGATACTGGTCGGCCACTCATTCGCTGGGACCGTTGTCACCGAAGCCGGGACCGATCCAGGCGTCGTCGGTCTGGTGTACATCGCCGCTCGAGCACCGGACGCGGGCGAGGACTACGCCGCGCTTACGAAGAGGTTCCCGACGCCCCCAGCCAACTCTGGGCTCGCATACGAGCAAGGATTTGGCGGACTGACAGAGCACGCGTTTCTCAATGACTTTGCAAATGGCGTCGACCCAGTCAAGGCTCGTGCGCTCTACGCAGTGCAGGGGCGCGTCTCGGAAACCCTGTTCACGGAGAGAGTCACAGAGGCGGCGTGGCGATCAAAGCCGTGCTGGTACGCCGTGTCGCGGCAAGACCGCACCACCTCGCCCGAGCTCGAGCGCTTCCTGGCCGATCGCATGAATGCAACAACGATCGAGATCGACTCCGGCCACCTCTCAATACTTACCCATCCGCAAGAGGTCACGGACTTGATCATGCAAGCCGCTCGAGCCACCAGCACCTGAGGCGGGAAACGCCGGGGGTGCACCCGACGCTCACCGCCGAGACCTACGTCACGGCCCGACACAGCTCAGTTGCGCGATCAGCTCCGCGCCTCGCTTTCGCCAGCGCGTCACCGAGCAAGCCCGCGAGTTCCTGCGTGGCTTGCAGACAACGCTCCGAATGCGCCGTCATCTGGATGAACCCGTGCGGCAGGTCGGGGTAATGCACGTAGGTGATGTCGTTGCCGTCGGCTGCGAGCTTCTTCGCGTACGCGTGCGCGACGTCGCGCAGCATGTCAAAGCCGCACGTCACCAACAGCGCCTTCGGGAGGTTTGCGTGGCTCGGCGCGTTTAGAGGCGTGATGTACGGCTGCGAGTAGTCCACCCCCTGCGGGACTAGGCACCAGACGAACAGCAGCACCCCGGCCGTGTCGACATAGCCTCCGGACACGTTCTCGACGCCCGCGCGAGTCTCGAACGGCATCTTGGCTTCGGGATAGATGGGCATCTGCAGCGCGAGCTTGGGGCCGTCCTCGTCGCGCAGCTTGAGCGAGATCGTGCAGGTCAGGTTCCCGCCAGCGGAGTCGCCGCCGAGCGCGATCCGCTCTGGGTCGATCCCACGCTCGCCCGCGTGCTCGAACAGCCAGCGGACGACGAACTCGCCTTCCTGGACCTGGACCGGCCACTGATACTCGGGCGCGAGCTTGTAATCCACGCAGTAGACCTGAGCGCCGCTGCTCTCCGCGAACAGTCGCATCGCTGTCTCGAACTGATCCAACGAGCCGACGATGAAGCCACCACCGTGAAGGTAGATCAGCGCGCCGCCATCGGCACGCCCCGGCGTGGACGGGTGATAGACCCGAACCGGGATAGTCCCATGCGGGCCCCGCAGGCCGAGGTGCTCGATCTCGCCGATCGGAGGGATCACCTCGTCGATAAAGGCATCGTGCGCCCGCCGCTGGACATGCACCGGCACGTGAGCGCCAAGAACAGGCCCAGTCTTCAGCCACCGGCGATCTCAGGATCGTTCCTGCTGCGCTGCACCTCGTCCGGAATCGCGCGTCAAAGATGTGCGACCGAGCGGCCACTCCGGAAGCCTCGTGATGCGTGACCGGTTATGTCCAGGAGCGGAAGTCTCGAGCGCCGCGACGCTCGTCCGTGAGACTGCTTCTGCTTCGTGGAAAGGGCATTGAGCGGCTTGATGCCGGACTATCACTTCTGACGCGGAGCGCGGGCCGGGCCAGCGTGTCTTTGCCCTCGAGTTGCGGGCTCTACCTAGCTAGGCAGATCGGCTTGGGGATCCTGTGGGGCTCAGCGTTGCGCTTTAGCGCGACGGGCAGGAGGCATCCAATGTGGGGGGTGCAGCCCTGCCTTGGCGGCCGCCTGAGAGGAGAGGGTGCCGCCTGCGGGAGTGGTTCCCCGAGGCTGCTGCTGCTCCGGCGGCCGAACGTCCGCGGGCGTATATCCGGATCACGGGCAATACATTCGAACCGCGTGGTTGTCGGCACCCGATTGGGTCCGGATCTTGCTGCCACCGGATTGCAGCCGAACAACGTGGTTGCCGCCACCCGTAGCGCCGGCGCTTGTGTTGCCGCCACCGTTGCTGCCAGCCTTGTACCCCTTGGGCGCCGCGGCGTTGCCGGCGCCCGGGGCGATCACCACTTCTTCGCGCCTGGGGATGCTGGCCGGGTCAAACGTGATCGTCGGCACCGTTCCGCCCGGGCAAACAAGCTTCGGCGGGGTCTTTGTATGCACCGCGATCTGCGCCCGCACCCCCATCGCGGCAAGCTTTTCGTTCGCACCGGCGATCCCCGATCGCTGCATCAGGTTGACCGTGACCGTCCCGTCCGGTTGCGGGTGACCGCGAACGCCGGAGGGCTGGTCGACGCGCCGAACAGCAATGCGGCCGCGGTCGCCACTCCGGCCAGACCGACGGTAGTACCCCCGAGCAGTTGAGAGCGGGTCGCGCGTCTGTGCTTGCGGACCGGTCGCCTCGCACGGGCCAGCTCGTGCCCGTGCTCGCGCACGACCTCGAGCCACAAGTTGTCTTCGAACTCACTCATTAACGCCGTACTCCTTTCTCAATCTCGCCCGACCCCGCGAGAGCCGCATCCGCAACACGCCGCGGGGCACGCCAAGCGCAACCGCGGCCTCCTTGGGCGTCAGCTCCGCGAGATCAACCAACTCGATCGCCGCTCGCTCGTTCGCACTCAGCACAGCGCAGCGCTTCAGCAGCTCCCGGCCTTCCTGCTGCGCGTCGATCTTGGCGGCCAACTCATCGATCTCACTGACCTGGAGCGCCCGGTAGCCCGCAAGCCGAACGATGGCGTCCCGGCTGTTGACCGCCTGCGCGCAATAGGCGGCCCAGACATGAGCCGCGATCCCAAACAGCCACGCACGAGCGCTGCCGCGACGGGGATCAAACGAGTCGAACGAGCCCGCCGCCCTCACGATCGTCTCGGAGGTCAGATCCGCCACCTCTTGCGGCTCCCGGCAGCGGCGCGCGAAATACGCCGCCACCACGCCGACGTTGCTGCGGTAGATCTCCTCGAACTCTGCAACCACGCCGCCGCCCAGGTTCTGCCGCACGCTCACCTCCGTGGCTATCGCGGTGCTCATGCCTCTAGTTGCCGGATCCGCCGCGAGCTGTCACATCGACCCCTTCGCAAAACCTGTCCGCGCCACCCGGCGGCGGCTCGACCACGTGCGCACCCTTGCGTCGATGCCTCAAGATGCTACGCACGCCCGTCATGCCCGATCGCGCTCCACGTCGAACACGACCGGCTCGGGCAGCCTCGAGAGAGGGGTCAACCCGTCAACATCACCGAAACCGCACACCCCCGCCCACTGTGCCGAGTCGGTCCGCCCCGAGCCCTCCCTGACTCGCGATCCGAGACCGCTGCTTCGTCGCCCACAGAACAGTCTGCGTCGGACTACCCCATCCGGAACAACAGGGATCGCACGGCCCGCGCTACCCGGCGTGGCTGCTCTGGCCTCGCAGCGGTCGCCAGGGCGCTCGACAGCGATGACGCCGCCGCGAGCGACCAGTGGCGATTCCGATCGTCCGGTACGGCGCCGAGCGCGCTGAACCCGCGCGATCGCCGGGTCGCCTTTGCGGTCGTGCGCTTCGGGGCGGCCCCAAACTCAAAGCGATCGCCGGCGAGATGCGCCCACCCGCGCAACTCAGGTCTTCGGACCGATCGAGCCGAAGTACCGCGCCGCGAGCGAAGCGGTTTTCCCCCACCCCGTCTGGCCGGGCGCTGGTGCTATCAGGGAACAACGGTCAGCCGATACCGCTGCTGGTCGATCAAAGCAGGCGCCGCTGCCGGGCTAAAGGACTTGCGCCACATCTTGGTTTCCGCGTGCGATATACGCGCTCAGAGAGTCCTCGACATCACGATCGCGAACGCCTCCTGGGCGGCCTCCTCCGCGAGATCGAAATCGTCGACGTAACCGACCATGCTGGCCAGCTCGCGAAAGACGCGCTCGATCAACCGGTGGCTTGCATGCCGTGAAGGTGGACCAACGGACGGACTTCTACCACCCCGCCGAGCCGAGCCGCGGGGCAAAGAGCCGCGATCTCGAGCACCGGATCGAGACTCTCCGCCTCAAAGAGGTAGAAGCCGCCAAAGACCTCCTTGGTATTCGCAAACGGGCCGTCTGTGATCAACGTCTCGCCGCCCTCGACTCGCACCGCGCTCGCTGTCTCAGTCGACTGCAGCTGAGCACCCCCGATGTAACCCGGGAGCTGCGCGATCTCGAGATACTCGCGAGTCATCTGCTCCAGCTCCGCAGCGCTCAGCGCCTCATAGGTACCTGGCTTCTCATAGACCAATACCGCGAATTGCATACGCCCTCCTTGAAGATCGTTATCAACCGTACGACGAACAGACACCGCCGCAGGGGACAGAACTTCCGCGGCTACGCCTGCAGGTCCGGCGAGATGTGTGTCCGACCACGAACGCAGGTCTGGGGCTGGTCGTCGTGCGCCGGCGCGAGCGCGGCTGCCCCACACCTGGAGGGGCCACGCCCGCGCCGTGGCGGCTTTGCTGTCGGAGGCGGTAGCGACCGGTCGGGCCCACGAGATCGCTGAGTGCGTTCCGAACCGGCAGTGCCACCGGTGATCGGTGGCGGTAGGGTCGGCGGGAGGCGCCTGGGCCGCGCGACGTGGCCGACTGACCGGGTTTCCTCCGTCGCCCGGGCCTGACGGAGGTTCGCGCATTTCCGGTTCGCATGAAAGCTGTCCCCTCACTGGGTGCCCGTTCGTCGTTAGGGCGACAATCCACTCTCCTCCATAGGAGGTTTCAGATGCAGTACGCCATGTTGATCCACGAAAAGCCCGGCTACGTCGAGGCACTCACCGAGGACGAGCAGAAGGCCGTGTTCGCCGAGTACGTAGCGCTGGCGCAGGACCCGCGCGCCCGGGGCAGCGCGCAGCTGCAGCCGATCGAGACCGCCACGACGGTGCGCGTGCAAGACGGCCAGACGCTGACCACCGACGGCCCGTACGCCGACACCAAGGAGGCGTTCGGCGGCTACTACGTGTTCGAGGCGGACAGCCTCGACGAGGCGATCGAGCTGGCGACGCGGATCCCGGCGGCCCGTCTCGGCGGCGCGATCGAGGTCCGTCCGTTGGTGGAGCGCTAGCGCTGCTGGCGGACGTCTTCCGGGACGAGTGGGGGCGTGTGCTTGCCTCGCTGGTCGGTTTCCTCGGCGATTTCGATCTCGCGGAGGAGGCCGCCCAGGAGGCGTTCGCGGTGGCTGCCGAGCTCTGGCCGCGTGACGGCGTCCCGGCTAACCCTGGGGCTTGGCTGACGGTCACCGCGCGCAACCGGGCGATCGACCGCATCCGCCGTGAGCGCACGCTCGCCACCAAGGTCCGGCAGCTGGAGGTGCCCGAGGCGAAGATGGACGAGCTCGACGACATCGTGATCGAGGACGAGCGGCTTGAGCTGGTCTTCACCTGCTGCCATCCCGCGCTGGCCCTCGAGGCGCAGGTTGCGCTCACGCTGCGGGCGCTCGGTGGGCTGACGACCGAGGAGATCGCGCGCGCGTTCTTGGTCTCCGAGGAGACGATGAAGCGGCGCCTATCGCGCGCGAAGGCGAAGATCAAAGCCACCGGGATCCCGTTCGCCGTCCCGGCCGAGCATCAGTTGCCCGACCGCCTGGACGCGGCGCTGGCGGTCGTATACCTGATCTACAACGAGGGCTACTCAGGTCGTATCGACCTGGCCGGCGAGGCGATCAGGCTGGGCCGCGTGCTCGCCGTGCTGATGCCTGACGAGCCGGAGGTGCTCGGACTGCTGGCGCTGATGCTGATCCATCACGCGCGGCGCAGGGCACGGTTCTCTGGCGACGAGTTGGTGTTGCTCGAGGACCAGGATCGGTCGCTGTGGGACGCGGAGGAGATCGGTGCTGGACGCACCGCGCTCGAGCGCGCGCTCGCCCTGCGCGGCCGCGGGCCGTACGTGCTCCAAGCCGCGATCGCCTCTCTCCAGGCCGAGGAACGGATCGACTGGAACGAGGTGGCCGCGCTGTACGGCCGGCTCGCGCAGATCACGCACTCGCCAGTGGTCGAGCTGAACCGCGCGGTCGCGGTCGCCCAGGCCGGGTCAACCGAGCACGCGCTTGAGATCGTCGACGGCCTCGACCTCGACGACTACCAGTACCTGCACTCCACTCGCGGCGAGTTGTTGCGCCGCCTCGGCCGGACGGTCGAAGCCCGCGCGGCCTACGAGCACGCGCTGGAGTTCGCCAGCTCAGAGCCCGAGCGTCGCTTCCTCGCGCGCCGGATCGCCGAACTGTAGACCGTCCGGCGAACAGCCGGCCGACGCACTGTGGCTGTCCCCTCGGTGCCCGCCCGTTCGTCGTCAGTGCGCAGCGATCACACGACCCGGGAGGACAGCGAGATGACCCAGCCACGCACCCGCATCACACGCGAGCTCGACGGCCGCATGAGCGACGGGATCGAGGTCCGGCTGCTGTGGTCTCAGAACGACGGCCACGTGACGGTGACGGTCACCGACGCCAAGACCGGTGAGGCGTTCGACCTTCCGGTACGCGAGGGCGAGCGCGCGCTCGAGGTGTTCCATCACCCCTACGCGTACGCGGCGCGACCGCAGCAACGGCGTGTCCCGATCACTGCCTCCCATTCGTCGTAGCGACAACAACCCCAAGAGGAGGCAGCGATGCACCACCACACCAACACCCAACCTTCTGTCCCTGTCCCGACCGCTGGAGGTCCGATGACGTCCTCACCCCCGAATATCAATCGCTGGCGCGCGTTCGCGCTGTTGGCGGTGTCGTTCTTCATGACGGTCATCGATCTGACGATCGTCAACGTCTCGCTGCCGACGATCGGTCGCGATCTGCACTTCAGCGCGACCAGCCTGCAGTGGGTGGTGACCGCGTACGCGCTCACGTTCGGCGGCTTCATGCTGCTCGGCGGTCGTGCGGCGGACCTGCTCGGCCGCCGCCGGATCCTGATGGTCGGGCTTTCGTTGTTCACGGCGGCGTCGCTGGGAGCCGCGCTGTCGACCGGGGAGGTGTCGCTTATCGCAGCGAGGGCCGTTCAGGGGCTCGGCGCGGCGATCATGCTGCCCGCCGCCCTGTCGATCGTGATGAACATGTTCGCCGAGGGCGCCGAGCGCAACAAGGCGCTCGGGATCTGGGGCGGGCTCGGTGCCGGCGGCGCGACCGTTGGGGTGATCGCCGGCGGGCTTCTCACTCGCTACGCCGGGTGGCAGTACATCTTCTATCTGAACGTCCCGATCGGGGCCGCCGCGCTGGCGCTCGCACCCAGGATCGTGCCCGACAGCCGACTCGCCACCACGCGCCGGCGGTTTGACGCACTCGGTGCAATCGCGGGCACGGGCGGGCTGGTGCTGCTGGTCGACGCGATCGCCCAGGCGCCTCAGTACGGCTGGGGCGCGACGAGAACGATCGCGCTGCTCGCGGCATCGGCGGCGCTGCTGGCCGCGTTCCTCGTGATCGAGAACCGGGTGAAGGAGCCCGTGATGCCGCTGTCGATCTTTCGCCTGCGCACGCTCGCCGGCGCGAACGCGGCGGGGCTGCTGTTGGGCGGCAGCTTCTTCGCGTTCATCTTCGTCGGCACCCTGTACATGCAGCAGGTGCTGCACTACAGCGCCCTGCAGACCGGTCTCGCGTGGCTGGCCGCGTCGCTGACCTCGGTCGCGCTCGCTGGCGTCTCGCAGGCGTTGGTCACCCGTGGCGGCGCCAAGGTCGTGATGGCGATCGGGATGACGCTGATCGGCGCGGGCGTGCTGTGGGCGACCCAGGTGCCCGTCCACGGACACTTCCTCGCCAACCTCGCCGGCCCGTTCGTTGTTGCCGGCGCCGGGACCGCGTTCGCGTTCATCCCGATCTCGATCGCCGCGCTCGCGGGCGTCTCAGAGCACCAGGCCGGGCTCGCGTCCGGGCTCCTGAACACCTCGCAGCAGCTCGGCGGAGCGCTCGGGATCGCGATCGCCTCAAGCGTGGCGGCGAGCCATACCCAGACGCTGCTGCACGCCGGCAACGCCGCACCCGCGGCCCTCACCGGCGGCTTCCAGCAGGCGCTCTGGGTGCTCGGCGCGATCGCGCTGCTCGCCGTCCCGGCGATCTTCGCGCTCGTCCGCCGCGACGAGCTGTCCGACGCGGTTGCCAAGACCACGATCCGCGAGCCGCAGCCCGCGCTGGCCGGCGCGAACTGACCAAACCAAACCACCACACACCCATACAAAAGGAGACACACACATGTCCAAGTACGCCCCCGGAACCCCGTGTTGGGTCGATCTGGCGTCGCCCGATGTCGACGCCTCCGTCGACTTCTACGGCAAGCTGATGGGCTGGACGACGACCGAGCCGAGCCTCGAGGCTGGCGGCTATCGCCGCTTTCAGCAGGGCGCGGCCGACATCGCGGGCGTGATGCCCCAGATGCAGCCCGGTCAGCCGACGGCATGGGCGACCTACGTGTCGGTCGTCGACGCCGATCAGACCGCCGCCAAGGTCGCGGCGGCCGGCGGGACGACCCTTCTACCGCCGATGGACCGGACCGACCACGGGCGGGTGGCCGTGTTTAGCGATCCGACGGGGGCGGTCTTCGGGATCTGGCAGGCCAAGTCGTTCCCCGGCGCCGGCCTGGTCAACGCGCCCAACTCCCTGTGCTGGAACGAGATCCGCACGCGTGACCCCGAGCGCGTCACGTCGTTCTACACCGACGTGTTCGGCTGGACGGCCGGCCCACCCCCGTTTGAGGGGCCGGGCTACACGACCTGGGACCTCGACGGCCAGACCGTCGGCGGCATGATGGCGATGACCGCGGATTTCTTCCCGGCCGAGATTCCGCCGCACTGGAGCGTGTGCTTCGCGGTCGCTGACTGCGACGCGATCGTCTCCCGGGCGACCGAGCTCGGCGCTCAGGTCGTCGCCCCCGCCATGGACATGCCGATCGGGCGGTTCGCCGGTTCGTCGATCCGCAGGGGGCAGCGTTCACCGTCATGCAGATGGCAGGTCGCGCTTCCTAGCGAGCTTCCTGTAGTAGCAGCGCACGTCGAAAACCCCCGCTACGCCCCGCGATCATGGCCCGAGGTTCCGGTAGTAACCGCGCGGTTGCTACCGGAACCTCTAGCGCGCTCCTGCCCCATCGCCATAGCGGCCACGCGGAGGCAGTGACCGCTTGAACCGGCAGCGCCGTCGGGCTCCGCCGAGACCTGCTCTGCGAGTGCCGCGGGTAATGTCGACAGCACCGGCCACTCCCCTCCGTTGCGCGGCGAGCAGGGGCTCGTCGGCCCGTACTGCACTAGCGATGGCGCCGGTCGTGCTCGTGGCGACGAGCAGGTGCGTCGCGACGCGGGGTCGACGTTCGCATTCGTGCCAGTGCTGGTATCGCCGGCCGTCTGCTGCTAGCCCGTGGCGACAGTCAAAAGGGAGCGTCGGCGGCTCCCCCTTGTGGCGAGGGTCGCAGGGGCGAGCGCGTTCAGCTGGAAAGCGTGCTCGACTCTGTCAGCGGCGAGACGGTCACCGAGAGTCGGGTCGACCTAGCCTGGTATCCGCTTGTGAGGCGTCGATGTGCAGGCGCCCGGATGTATCATTTGTGTGGATGCGGGCACATCAGCACTCGTACATCTAATCGGCAGGCGATCGATCCTGCTGACGGCCAGTGACGGCCGTCGGCGCTGTCATACCTGTCGAGAGGAGTGTTTATGTCTTCTGCTGTCCCGGCGTCGCTGGCGTGCATCGCCGAGCTGCTGCGTTGTCCCGCTTGCCTTAGCCCGCTTGCGGCGGCGCAGGGCTCACTGATATGCGCGTGTCGCCATGCCTACGATGTTGCGCGGCATGGCTATGTGACGCTGCTGCCAAGTGCTCGCCGCCGCTGCCCGATCGGTGACGATGCGGGCATGATCAATGCGCGTGCAGCGATTATGGACGCTGGCCACTTCGAGCCGCTGACAACCGCTCTAGCCGAGAGGGCCGTTCGCTTGCACGACCCGATTCGTCTGTCGTTTTGGACGCCGGTGCCGGAACCGGACACCATCTCGTCGGTGTCTCGCTGAGTTGCAGGGAGCAGTCGGCGTAGCGGTGGACGTTTCGCGTGCCGCCTCGCGTAGAGCCGCACGAGCGCACCACAGAATCGCCCGAGTGCGCAGCGATATCTGGAGGAGATCCCGCTGTGCGATGCGACCGTTGATCTGGCCATCAGCGTGTTCGCGCCACGCAACCCGGACGAGCTTGCCCGTGTCCTGCGACCAGGCGGAGCGGTCGTCGTGGCCACGCCTGCCCCGGAACGATCTGCAAGAACTCGCGACTCTCCACGCGATCAGTGTGCACCGGACCAAGGCGATGCGCCTGCAGCATCTGTTCACCGGATGGCCGAGCGCTGATCGCGTCCAGCGCGTCAGTTGGATCCTGCGACTGACGCACCAGGACGTGGCGCGAATCCTCACTATGGGGCCTGCGGCGCATCATCTCCGGCCGGACTTTCTAGTGGTGTGTCTCGCAATTAGCTAGGGATTGCGGTAGGATGGGGAATCCGCGCTGCTACCGTCCCGCTCCCCGTCACCGACGAGCAACGCTCGGTGCTCGAGCGGTTGATCCGGTCGCACACCGCGCCGCACCGTGATGTGCAGCGTGCGATGGCTTTGTTGATGGCGTGCGACGGGTTCGCGAACACGCGGATCGCGAGCGAGGTGGGGGTCGCTCCGATGACGGTGAAGGCGTGGCGGGAGCGGTTCGCAGAGGATGGGCTGAAGGACTTCTCGAGCGTGCGGCGGGCCGTGGACGCAAGCCGTCGATCCCGGCCGCGAAGGTTGAGGAGATCGTCCGTTTGACGTTGCATGAGACGCCGGCGGCGAGACCCACTGGAGCTGCCGGTCGATGGCCGCTCGGGCTGGTGTGTCGGCGGCGACGGTGCAGCGGATTTGGTCGGCGCGGGGTTTGCAGCCGCATCGCGTCGAGACGTTCAAGCTGTCAAACGACCCGCGGTTCGAGGAGAAGCTCGTCGACGTGGTGGGTCTGTATTTGAACCCGCCGGAGAACGCGATCGTCTTGTGCATGGACGAGGAGACGCGAACGCAGTAGGTAACTTCGATTTTGTTTGCTGGTGGCACGTCCGGTGGGAAGGAGTCTGCCGTGATTCGTTGTATTCAAGTGGCTGATGGCCTCGCGTCGCGCCTACGCGGACGAGTATGCGGTTTTGGGCGACCGGGCGGTGGAGTTGCTTGCCGATCGCTCCGCTGGCGGACGCGGTCCGCGGGTTGCAGGCCGAGTTCAGGCCTGTCCGAGCGGCAGGCGCGTCGGTACGTGAACGAGGCGCTCGCGCGCCCCGGACGGCGTGCTCGTGCCGGAGCGCACGGCGGTGTTCACAGTGCGCTTGTCGCTCTCGTTGATCGCTGGGCTGCGCGACCGCGCGCGGACCGATGGTCTGTCGTTGAGCGCGGCGACGGCCGCAGCGGTGGCCGGGTATCTCGATCAGGCGGGCGAGCGGCCCGGTGGCCAGGCGCGTTGAGATCGAGTTCGTGGGTGACCGGCTCGCCGACGCGCGGCTAGCGCAGGCGTATGTGCTGTTGGCGCCGGAGCGGCGCCGTGTGACCGGCAACGAGCGGAGGGATGATGAGCGAGAGCAGCACCCGTGGAAGCGGCAGTCGATAGATCGGGAGGGGCCGGGTGGCGGCGATGCACGCGCGGATGCCCTCCGGATCGTCAGCGTCGCGAGCAGACGATTCAGAGCCAGACCGTCGCGTTGCGTGAGCTTGCTGCAGCGCGCGAGGGTTGCTCGTCCACGACGATCTGGTGTTCGAAGACGAGGGCGTCTCGGGCGCGGTGCTGCGCCGCCCGGAGCTCGAACGGCTTCGCGAACATGGCCGCCGACGGCCGGTTCGAGGTAGTGCTGTGTCATGCGCCGGACCGGCTCGCACGCCGCTACGCCTACCAAGTGTTGCTACTTGAGGAGTTCCAGCGGCTGGCGTTTAATGGTGATTTTTGCGAAGGAGCCCGAGCGGTCCGGCACCCCGGAGGATGAGCTGCTGCGCCAGTTCCAGGGGATGATCGCCGAGTACGAGCGGATTACATCGCCGAGCGCTGCCGGCGCGGGAAGCTCCATCGCGCTCGCGCCGGCGCGGTGTCGGTGATGGCTTCGCGCGCCCTACGGCTACCGGTACGTGAAGCGCTCCGAGCACGCGGACGCGTGCTTTGAGATTTACGAGACCGAGGCGCCGGTCGTGCGCGAACTCTTTGTCGCTACATCGAGGACGGCGAGTCGATCGCGGAAGATCGCGCGCTGGCTCCCAGCGCAGCGCGTGCCGACCAGGACCGGCAAGGTGGGCTGGAACAACGCGACGATTTGGGTATGCTCCGCAACCCGGCATACGCCGGGCAGGCTGCTTACGGCAAGACGCACGCGACCGGCGCGATTGTCCGCGCGACGCGTCAAGCGCGCCAGCGAGGGCAGCGCTCGACCCGGGTCTCGCGCGAGCAGGCCGGCGCCCGAGCAGTGGAAGGTGATCGCGGTACCGGCGCTCGTGACCGCCGAGCAGTTCGAGCTGGCTCGGGCAACGACTGGGAGCGCAGCCGGGTCATCTCGCCGCGCAACACCAAGCGCCCGTCGCTGCTGCAGGGGATCCTCGTCTGCCGCGACTGCGGCTATGCGTACTACCGCTGCTCGACGCGCAGCAAGAACGGGAAGCTGCGCGAGTACTACCGCTGCTCGGGCACCGACGGGCACCGCCGCCCCGAAGGGCGCGTCTGCGGCAACGGACCGGTCCGCCTCACAGAGGTCGACGAGCTCGCCGGACCGACTGCTCGGACTCCTCGAGGACCCGACACTGATCCAGGCCGAGATTCATCGTCGGCTACAGACGATGCGTGCGACGCACCCCGCCACCGGCCGCCGAGACGCACTGCAGCGCGACCTCGACCCGCGCCCAGACCGCGCTGCGTCGGCTGCTTGACGGCTACCAGGAGCAACTCGATGATTTCTAGGAACTGCGCGCTCGCACGCCCGAGCTGCGCAAGCGCCAGGCCACGGTGCAGGCCCAGCTGGACGCGCTCGACGCCGAGCTGCAGGACGCCGAGACCTACCTCGAAGCTCACCGAAACGCTCGAAGGGCTTCCGCGCACGGCTCGCCGCGAACGCCGAGAACCTGACCGTTTGAACAGCGCCAACACCTCATCCGGCTCGTTGTGCTGCGAGGTCCTGATCGGCGAAGACGACATCACGGTTCGCCACTCCATCCCGATCCCCACCGGCGATCAACCCCCCGGTTATCTACTGCGTTCAGGTAGTCGAGAAGAAGCCAGATCCAAGCCTTGGACCGGACGCAGCCGTCGCTGCCGATCAAGCCCGGGCGGGCGGGAGACGATGACCCACGACTACAAGCGCCACGGCACCACGACGCCTGTTCGCGGCGCTGGACGTCCTGACCGGCTCGGTGATCGGCCAGTGCCTCCTCCTCCGTCACCGCCACATCGAGTTCCTCCAAGTTCCTCCTCGGACGGTCGATCGCGAGGTCCCCAAACGCCTGCGGGTCCATCTGATTCTCGATAACTACGCTTCCCCCAACCACCCCAACGTCAAGGCCTGGCTTGTCCCAAGCACCCTCGGTTCGAGTTGCCACTTCACGCCGACCTCGAGCCTCCCTGGCTGAACATGGTCGAGATCTTCTTCTACAGCTCACCGACAAAGCCATCCGCCGCGGGATCTTCCACAGCGTCCCCGCCCTGATCGACGCGATCGACACCTACCTCGCCAACCACAACGAGCGCCCCGAACCGTTCCAATGGACCGCCACCGCCGACCAAATCCTCGACAAAGTCCGCCGCGGCCGCGTCACCCTACAGGCAATCGCCAACTTAAAACCGAGACGCACCAC